>OZ251568.1:0-1792209 GCA_965243525.1 Spirochaetia bacterium
TTTCATTTGTAAAAGCGATTTTTATTGACCCAGGGCATGGAGGGCAAGATCCAGGAGCAAGCGGAAGACTGTCTGACGGACGTGTTTTGAATGAGAAGGATATTGTTCTCTCAGTAGGGTTAATATTGCAGGAGATGTTGCGATTTCGATTTCCTGACAAAGCAGTGTATATTTCTCGCAACACCGATACCTATGTATCTCTTGAAGAACGAACGGAGCTTGCCAATGATATTGAGCTTGGAAATGGAGAATCAATGTTGTTTATCTCAATCCACGTAAACGCATCGTTGAATAAAGAGGCACAGGGGTTCGAAGTGTGGTATCTTCCGCCAGAGATCGAAAGAGATAATCTTGTTCCTGAGCAAATACTGTTTGATCTCGAAGAGGATACTGCAGGAATTCTTAGCAGGCTCAAGGATGAAGAAGTAAGCATAGAAAGTGTCCTTTTCGCGCAGAACATTCTGAATCACATGGATACACGTATCGGGCATATCAGCAAGAACAGAGGACTACGTGAAGAAGCTTGGTACGTCGTACGTAATACCAAAATGCCGGCAATACTTGTCGAACTTGGATTTATTTCTCATTCGCAAGAACGATTTAATCTTAACAACCCGGATTATCAAAAAATACTTGCTGAGGCATTGTATTCAGGCATTGAATCATATGTAATAAATATTGAAGGCTTGCCATGAAGATTCGTATAAAAAAGGAATATTGGTTTTTTATTGTCTTAGTAGCGCTTATCGGTGTGAGTATTGGATTGTACGCCAAGGATTTTTCGTATCGCTTTGCAGATTTTTTGTATATTGATTCTAGCTCCAATCTTTTGTTGGAGCGCCACCGGATAAAACGCGATGATTCTTTGCATAATGAAGTGTCCACCTATGTGCACGAGTATTTTTTAGGATCGTTTTATCATGGGGTGCTTGATCCAGTGGTTGCTAGTGACGAGGTAAAAGCAGTTATTGTATTTGATGATACCGTGCTTATTGATTTTTCAAGTGCCATACTCAAGAAAGACATTTCAACAGAAGAATTTGAACACCTCCAGCAATTACTTGTTCGTGGACTAAAACGCACCTATTTGATAGGCTTTACTGTTCGTTTTCTGCTAGAGGGCAATGAATTTATGAGTATGCAAACAAGTTTTGTGAACAATTAAATTTTAAGACACCAAGAGACCGATAGTATGAATAAGATGACTTCTCAAGGAGAGAGAATATGAAAAAATTGCTATGTTTTCTATGTGTATTTTTTGTAATGGTTGCATTTGTCCATGCAGAGGATGCACTTTTAATTGACTTTTCGTTACTTTTACCTGATTATCCTGCGGATGATCCTACGCTACACGAGCGAACAATTCTTGATTATTCGTTTTTGGCAGGTACTAATTACACAGATGAACAAAAACGAGAGATGAAGACGTCGTTGGCATTGGATGAATGGGTTGTCAAACTCAATTCGTCAGCAGACTCTCGGTTTGCAGATGCAGTAAGTTATGTAAGGCCCGCAGTAGTGAATCAGAATTCTCCGCTGTATCCTGGAGATACAGTATTGGGTATTCGTACATCGTTTCCTACTGAACCCTATAATGCATATATTACAATTCGGCCACCATTCGAGATTCTTGCGCATGCAGACCGCGACGAATTACAGCCAGATGGTTCACTTATCATTCCAGCAGAAGAAGAAGGTGCGGGAAGAAAGTTTGATTCTCTTGGCGTGGTGAAAAATGTTGGATTGCTGCGTTCGCTTTCAGTTTCAGTATACGGTCTGAACTATCCTCACAAGCTTT
Source organism: Spirochaetia bacterium (assembly GCA_965243525.1). Classification (GTDB taxonomy): domain Bacteria; phylum Spirochaetota; class Spirochaetia; order WTKD01; family WTKD01; genus WTKD01. The sequence continues at coordinate 1,799 of OZ251568.1, forward strand.
CAGTGCTTATTGAAGATACCGATGGTGTTGAACAGGAAATATCATTAGGGAATATGGAGTTTGAAGGATGGGATGAACTTACATGGGATAACCCGAATTACATCGATGATGTGAAAAAGCGTGATCTTCGAGTACGCCCGCTCTATCCTATATCACTTCCCTTTGTTCGCCTGCTTGGCATGCGTATATATCGCAATGGTACGCAAGTTGGTGGAGACTTCATTGGCTATGTTAAAGATATAAAAGCAACCTATGACAAGGCTCGCGAGCAGTTTGAAGAGAATATCAACAATGAACAGGTGTGGGGAATTTTGCGTGAACGAGCTGAACAAGACAGAGTAACAGAATTACAAGGAATTGGAAAGCTTGAAATACTCCGCTATATCGAGCGCATAAAGAAACATGTTGTGCAAGATTTAGAGGGTATAGAATAAAGATCAAGTAGTTAGCTGACACCAGCTAATACATGGAATTTGATAGAGGAGCTCAGTGATGGGCTCCTTTTTTTATTGTCATTCCAATCCATTCGGTGTGATTTTCAAAGTTAGATAGGGTTTGCACAATAAGGAAAATGTAGTATTATTATACTTAATGGAGATACTAGACTCTAGACAGGTTAAAGACGGCATTACAGAAATATACGATAACCTCCAGAAAGTTGAATCTGATGTTTTTGAACATATTCTATATGGTGAATTAGATCCCTATCTTGATGAGCTGTTGGGATACCTACATACCATTAAGGGGGTTGCAGCGAGTTGTGGACTACGGGATGTCATGCAAATTCTTCATGAACAAGAAAAGAATTTAAAAACGATAGCCTTACAATATGATCCATCTAATAATAGAATGCCATCCACCAAAAAATTTGAAGAACTTCTTGATGCTGTTCGTGAGATCCATACTATTTTGGCGGAAACCGACATTAGTCGTATAGGACAAGAAGAATATTCTGAAGACAGAGAACCGGTGTATACCTATGTGTGTCGAGTTGTTCACTCAATTGCTTCACAGTACCTCGCTGAAATTGAAGTTCTTGAAGTTTTTTCTCAGCGTGATATTGAATATAGAGATTGTCGATCATCCGTTGCTGAGGATGGATATCTTGTTGAAGTCGATATGCCGCAGCTAATACCACCTGCACAATTGACTATCTGCATGCAGAGCAAAGATTGCATTATAGGCATTAGGGAACAAAAACAGGATACCGAACATACAGAACAAAAACCAAAAACGCAGAAAAAGCCTAAAACAGGTGCACAATCAAAAACTTCTTTGTCTGAATCGTCGAAAATATCACTCCCTGATTCAACTCTGCAGATAGAGGATAGGCATAATATTTCTGTGCTCCTTGATGATTTTATTCAATTTGAACAGAACCTTTATACTCTTCACCATGCTGTAGACAATCAAAATGCTGTTATGCAGGATATGGCCTCGCAGTTAGGTATCGTCGAGGATGGATTTTCTTTTAGAAATGCTGAGGGATTTTCTCGAGAATTGGTCACTCAGAATACGTTTTACAGTGAACTCCTAAAGAAAATTAAGACCGATATATACAACAATATATTTGAACAATCACATATAATGCATCAAAATTTGTTTTTTCTATCACGACTGAAACAGGCATTGGTAAACGAGCAGATGATCGACTTGGCGTCTGTTTTCAAAGGGTTCAGATCATATATCTACACAGTGGCAAAGCAACTGAATAAGAAAGTTAAATATGTCTATGAAGATCAAGATATCTCTATTGATAGACAATTGGTTCGTTCCGTGGCAGCATTGCTTTCACATTGTATTCGAAATTCGCTTGATCATGGCATTGAAACAACACCTGTACGTAAAAAACTAAACAAGCCAGAAGAGGCTACAATCACCATCCGTGCGGAACAATCCTCAAAGGTGGTGAAGATCTCTATAACTGACGATGGGGGCGGACTGAATATTCCAAAAATAATGAAAAAAGGTGTTGAACTTGGCTTGTTGGAAGAGGGAAAGGAATATTCTGACGAAGAGATAGCAAATTTAATATTTCTTCCTAAGTTTTCAACCAGTAAAAAACATACAGAATTTTCTGGACTAGGAGTTGGATTAAGTGCATTACAGGAGGGAGTGCAGGGATTTGGCGGCGTTGTTTCGGTTTCATATGAAAAGAATACGTTTACTACGTTTACAATGGTCATTCCAATTAGTTTGAATCTGCATACTGATTACATTGTTTTAGATAACGAATGCTATTTTGCCATTCCTGCATTTCATGTTGAAAAAATAGAATACTGCGATGCTGAGACAGATACTTGTTTTCCAAAATTGCAAGCCTTAGTCGGTGCTGAATGCCTTGAAACAGATAAAAATATTGCAATCTCCGTTAAATCTGATGATATACAGAGTACAACATTTTGTGTAAATCGATTGATTGGCCTCCATACTGTTTCAGTGTTTCCGGCTTTGTTTCCAGTCAGGACGTGCATTCAGGCGCTTACCATAACGAATAGAGGGAATGTTTGCTTTGTGCTCAATGCAAAGGAGCTTTTCTTTCAAAAGTCTCTTCCTGGGGCGCATGTTTCAGAAAACATGATTCCAGAACTAAATAACCTTCCAGAAGGATTGAGGCAAGAATTACTTCATCAAACGATACTTGAGTGTCGGTTGCAATCGATGCGGATAGGATTTCCTGTGTCGCTTGTGGTGGAGACCTATATGTCTACAGAATTGTCCAAACTCCCAGTGCAGGTTCCTCATGTTGAAGGGATTGCCTTGGTACACGGACGACCAATCCCGGTTTGGAATATAGAATTACAGGTTGTTTCAGGTAATGGTGATATACCTTGTTCTGACTCAAAACAAGAAGATAAAACTACAAATGTACAGAATGAGGCTTTTGGTACCAGGTATATTATTGTTATTCAGTTTGAAAAGTATAGTATTGGCATGCTCGTTGATGAAGTTATAGGAACTATCCGATTAAAAGAATACGATTATTCTTCGGCATACAGTGCTGATAACCTGCAAACAACGCCGTCAATTATAGATATTGTGCAACAGGCAGAGTCACCCGAGCAACCTCTATTGATTATGCATCCGCAGAATTATGTTGTGTCTATTCTCTTGCACTGTAATGAAAATCATGGATAAGAGTTGATTAAATGCCGAAATTGAATACAGTGAGAGCAATTTATTTAAACCCATTTATTGAAGCTTCTTGCAATGTGTTGAAAGAAGTTTTGAATCTCAATCTTTCTCGTGGAAAGTTAAATCTTCATTCTGGAGATATCGATTGCAAAGGAGCAGCAATCATTATTCAGTTCTCAGGAGATCTAGAGGGCAGGTTAATTATGATTATGTCAGAAGAAACTGCAATAAAGATTGCTTCGCGTATGTTAGAAAACATAGAGATGGATGCGATTTCGGTACTTGATGACCTCGGAAAGGCAAGCATTACTGAAATGGCAAACATGATTACTGGACGATCAATCACAAAATTAAGTCGCCTTGGTTTTAATATAAATTTGAATCCACCCACGTTGGTATTCGGTGTTGGTAATTCGGTTGTTGAAGCACATGCTTCCCCGCATTTATATGTTCCACTTACCCTTAATATAGGGTTTATTGAATTGCATATTGCTGTTCGTGAAGGGAGTCTCCAATAATTATGAGTGAAGAAACATTGATATCAAAAGATCAGATTATTATTGCAGATGATTCTGCATTTATTCTGCAGCAATTGTCTCAAATTTTTGTAGCACAAGGGTATAGTATTGCAAACACTGCCTCGAATGGACAAGAAGCAGTCGAAAGCTATACACAGTACCATCCCCACGTAAAATTCGTTACCTTGGATATTACGATGCCGGTTATGGATGGTATTACTGCTCTTGAGAAAATTCTCCAGATAGATCCACATGCTATAGTGATTATGATTAGTTCCTTGGGCACTGAAGCATTAGTTAAAAAATCCTTGCTTATCGGTGCGCGTGGATACATTTTAAAACCACTTAATAAAAACAAAGTGCTCGAACGTGTCTCGCAGATCATTGCAGAAGCCGACAAAAATCCCACAACACAGTAGGTGTTGCGACAAACTTCTGCCTAGACATACGTATATCTTATGTGCCTTTAGGAATCAATTCCTGTTTCGACGAGCTGACCAAGTACCCGTAACAGAGATATCTCTCTTGTTCACGTGCGTCATTGATCTACTTTTGCGCACACTACACCTCTTGCTAGCTGATTTAATTGCTAAGCTATCCCGTGCAGCTTTGCACAATGAAACTTGAACTACTCGCTACTATAGCGATTTAATTTTTCTTCCTCTTCGGGCAATTGAAGCACGCTGAACCGCTGCAAGAATTGGTATAGCTTCCTCTGCAATGCTATATTTTTCATCTTTCACAACAAGAGTAGTGTGCTCCGGATGATATTTCCTCAACTTACGCAAGCGCTCATAAGCAGCTTGGCGCGATATTGCTTCACGTTCAGCGTATTGCTGTACAGTTAGACGATTCATAATCTCAACTTACTCCTTCCGTTCAATAAATTATAAAACATTTTTAGAGACGTGTTAAGTTCTTTAGTATTATATATATATCTATTTGTATAATTTTATGTATTGAGACTGCATAATATCTCCTAAATCTACATTATCATGCAATAACCACTCGGTATTATTGGAGTTTGGGCCGATCCAGCGTATTCCTGACCCCAATGTACAAGGAAGGACGGTGATGATAAGTTCATCAATAAGGTTTAATTCCATCAACGTGCTTGCAAGAATTCCACCGCCAACCAACCACATGCGGCCAGTAAAGTGTTCTTTTTCAGAATTGAGCATCAGCAAATCATTTGGATGCAAAACAGAAAGTTGTGGCTCTTCAAGTTTCAGATGAATATCACTAGAAACAACGTAACCGTGTTTTTCGGGATAGGGATAACTACCCATTGATTTTATGGCTTCGTATGTTTTTCTCCCCATAATGAGCGAGTTAACGGTCTTGTAATATGTGTGATATGCATACGGACTATCTTTGAATGATTCTTCACTGGCATAGGTGTCTAACCAGTCTAATTCCCCATTTGCGGCAGCAATATACCCATCAATACTCATTGCAAAGTAGTACGAAAGAACGCTCATCTATACCTCATTTATATATTGGACATTTTAGAATAAACTTAAGTTTTATTATCTTAGTGATTATTATCCCTACGCAATTACAGATACTTTGGGTATCTCCCACGGTGCCATAGTCATAGCATCTCACAAATCTTCTGCTAATTGCTGAGCCTTGGAGAGTTGTGGCTGCCGAAGGCGGGACTTGAACCCGCACGACGTATAAGGTCAAAGGATTTTAAGTCCTCCGTGTCTACCAATTCCACCACTCCGGCTATTCGCTATTGTGCAAAAACATTTTTGTGCGGTCAAGTAGAAGATGTATTGTTTTGTATGTTCTTGCAAAAATTTTTAACATAGTGTATAGTATGCTACTACGCGACCGTCATATAATGGCTATTATCTCAGCCTTCCAAGCTGATGATGCCGGTTCGATCCCGGTCGGTCGCTAAAGGAATATTGGGGGAATTATGGGAGCTAGAGGGGAACTTTTTTCAGTTCGCTTTACTGCAGCAAATAAAAGCAGGACATATTTTTTTAACGTAAAAAAGAACAGGAGAGGCGATGTATTTCTTTCACTTGTTGAAAGCAAGCCTCAGGAAGGGCATAGCTATTTCGAGCGCTTTCAGGTGGTGTTTTTTGAAGAAGACATTGGTGCACTTGAAAAAGCAATCGAAGATGTTATGGTGTTTTTGAAGGAGAAGGGGATACCCGAAATGTCTGACGGTGAATGGGAGTCAATCCGTAAGATTGAATCTTCCGACGATGCATCTGAGTAGGATATCCTTTATTTTTTTCAAAAAGATATAACGGAAACTTAACGGCAAATTCATTCATAATGCTGTCTCTGGCATGTTTTGCCAGAATTGATGCGGCTTGGATCTCAGGCACGACGGTGTCGCCTTTTACAACAGTAATGCATGGAACGGGAAGCTCTGGCGGATCGTTTCCGTCAATGAGCGCATAGTCAGGTTGTGGCTTGTTGCTTGTCATAAGTTTCTGAGAGAGTTGAGTATAGGCGCGCTGCATGGCAAGCAATGTTGCTCTACGTATATTTATTGCATCAATTTTTTTAGGTGAAACCCAACCAGATCCCCATACTACGCCAGCACTTCGCAGGGCATAGACAATTGTCTTTCTTTTGATTGCACTCAGTGATTTTGAATCTTTGATCGGCGGTAATGGTCGATTTGGAAGAACTACGGCGACAGCTGTGACTGGTCCGGCGAGTGGGCCGCGACCTACTTCATCTATTCCGCAATATACCATACCATGTATATCATACTTGTAGTTGTTATGAGTGGATACGCCATAGATATGTCATGAGATTAGATGCTATTCAGATATTTGGATTCAAAACATTTGCAGATAAATGCTTGTTTGAGTTTCCGCATAATCGTATTGCAATTGTGGGTCCAAATGGATGCGGCAAGAGCAATATTGTAGATGCTATTAAATGGGTTCTGGGGGATCAATCAACAAAGAGTGTTCGTGTTCAGAAAATGTCTGAGGTTATTTTCAATGGAACCACAAAGCGTTCTCCCTTGCAACTTGCAGATGTCAGCATCAATTTCGACAATAGCGAGGGAATCCTTCCTGTTGAAGATAAATCGGTTACTATTCGACGAATTGTTTATCGAGATGGAGAAACGACGTATAAACTGAACAATAAGGTTGTGAGGCTTCGAGATCTTCGCTCTTTGTTTCTTGATTCCGGCGTTGGACTCACTGAATATTCAATTCTAGAGCAGGGGAAAATTGATTATCTGCTTTCCTTGCGCCCCGAGCAGCGTGTGCAGTATTTCGACGAGGCTGCGGGAATTTCTGCTTTGCGCAATCGTAGGCGTGAAATTGAACAAAATTTAAAAACAGCAACAGAGAAAGAAAAAATTCTAGAGGCTCAGATAAACGAACAACGTGAATTAAAGACCACTCGTGAGCTTCAAGCAGAAGAATTAGAGCGTTTTCAGAGGATGGAGCAGGAGCTGCGACGCTTGGATGCAGTCATCCATCATATCAACAAGGATATCGATAAAAAGAATTATCAAACACTTGAAGAACAAACACAACATTTGCGAGCTCGATACGATGCGCTGAAAACGACTTTGCATGCACAAGAATCCAATGACGAACAAGAACATGATCGCATCCAGAAATTGGAACGACGCTATGCTGAGATGGAAAAGCAGTATATTCAAGCGCAATCGATTCATGAATCAGAACGCCAAAGGCATGCGTTCATGCAACAAGAACTGCAAAGGAATGAACGCCTGCTTTCTCAAAAGATAGAAGGTTGTAAAAAACTGCAACAACAATTTGCAAAACAAGAAGAACAACAAGCGACTGATAAAGAACGTTTGGATGAAATCCAAGAGCAGTATAAGAAGGCGCAAATGCACCTTCAAGCCCAACAAAAACGATATGCTGAAATTGAAGAGAGAAAGGCTGAACTCCAAAAGGCTGTGAAGGCTTGTAAAACTACATTGATAGATATGCAGCAGCAAACACGGCAATTACATACTCGGCAATCGGAGGCCTTTCAACAGCTGGTAAACACAATTGCTCATTCTATTGATGTGCAGCATATTAAAAAACAGAAGGACGCATTGCAGCGTATAAAAAACAGTTTGGATGAGTGTGCGGATGCTATACGTAATCAAAAAATAGACGCTGCTGAACAACATAAATTGCTTTCGACTACGTACGCAACTATGAAGGAGACATTTGCTGAAACAAATACGACTTTGCAGCCCCTGGTGCTGTATATTGAAGCAAAGACCTTGATTGATACTGATCTTGATAAGATTGCGAGGGAAGAATCCCTGTGCAAACAAAAGAATAACGAATTGCAATCTGCATTGGAAGAGATGCAGCAACAGTATATTGATTGTACGAAAGAGATTGCAACTGGATCAAATACTGTGCAGCAGAGCAAGCGTATTGAAAATATGCTCCAGGCAGGAATGCAAGAACGTATTGAGATGCTAGAAAATACTCGTCAACACTTGCGAAATCTTGAACGAGAATGCCAAACGATAACTGATCAATTGCAGCAGTTGCGAACAACACAGACTACAAAAACGAGTTCTTCAGATCTAGTGAAATTACAAGCTGACATGAAGCTGCTCAAGAAAGAATTATCTCAACACAAGGAGAAGATTGTTCTTGCGAGAAAAAAACGTGAACGGGCGGCCGATGAACAGATAACTATTGAAAGAAAAATTCAGAAAAATGAGCTTTCGATGGCTCGATTATCTGAACGCATCACACAGCTAGACAGTCAAGATATTCCTCCAGTACAGAAAACTGATCCTTTGTTGAAAGAAGATTCAAAGGTTCTTACGGATCGTCGGCAATTGCTAAAGAGGGAAGTTCATGCAGTTGGCAAGCTTAATTTTCTTGCTATTGATGAGAAAAATGAAATAACTGAGAAACTTCAAGAATTAGAGCAGCATCATACAGATATTTCTGAGTCATTGAGCGACTTGCAGATGCTCTATACAACACTCTATGAACGTGCAGCGACCCAGCTCCGAACATCAATTGAAAAAATAGACAAAGAGTTTAACACGGTGTTTCAAACCTTATTTCAAGGAGGAGAAGCACATATTCAGTTTTGTGACGAAACAGATATTGATAAGGGTATACACATACTTGCTAAGCCGCCAGGAAAAAAACCGCATGATATTATACAACTTTCTGGTGGTGAGCGTACTCTTGCGGCTATTGCGTTGCTTTTTGCAACCTATTTGGTGCAGCCATCACCGTTTTGTATTCTTGATGAAGTAGATGCCATGCTTGATGAGCGGAACATAGGTCGATTCTTACAGCTGCTGTATCGATATACTGATCGGACGCAGTTTATTATCATCACTCACAATATTCAAACAATGGCAGCGATGGATGCGCTCGTTGGTGTTACAATGGAAGAGCCCGGGGTTTCTAAACTTGTTTCAGTTCAGTTGAATGAGGCATTGTATGCGAATACATAAAAAGCTAGTCCTTAACTCGATACAATACGTTTTTGTTGGTTTGCTATTTGGTGCTAGCATTGCATGTGTCAGCACTGACCCAATGCTAGATCCAGAGGTTTATTTTTTGGATCTATCCAAGACGGATGACCTGCAATCAGAAGAAGAACTTCCTCCTGATGTTTCAGAGGAAGTGATGCAGGAAGAGGTACTGTCGGAGGAACCGATGCCAGAGGAAGACGTGCTTGTCGAGACCTTCGCCCAACATCCATCAGATTTAGATGTAGTGGAACTGCCTGAAATTGAAGCGCTGCAACTTCCTCAATTCGATGCAGTGGAGCTGGAAGATACCCCAATCCCTCAAGACGATGCAACTATACAAGATGACATGATGAAGCAAAAAGATGATATAAATCGTGCCATAGTATCAAACCAAGAGAAAACACCAATAGATATCGTAATTTTAGATGATGCGGAAGAAGATGGAGAAGGGGTGGAAGAAAGCGATGCCGTGACTGTTGAGGATGTTATCCTTGAATCAGAAGAAGCAGTGCAGGAAGAAGTTCCTTTGTTATCAGTTGAAGAAACTCCACCGGCTAATGCAACAGATCAACCTTCTACGCGTTTGGAGGATCCTCGCGTTGTCACCCCTCCAGGAAATCTGCAGGAGCGATCAGTAGAAGAGCGGGTGACATCGGAGCTTCTAGTTGCAGCAGTGAACCAAGAATTTTCTGTTGTTATCCAAGATACGGGATGGATTTTTGTTTCTTCAACGGGTATACCGGTGCAGTTGTTGCGATCTATCCCTCAGGCGGAGAACACAGTTTTTTTCTTTCTTGCGCAAGAAACGGGAATCGTTAATTTGGCATTTGAACGATATGATCTTTCGAGTGGAAGCGCATTTTTTCATACAGTGCAGGTAACCATAGTTGAAGGAATTCTTTCCAGTGAACAATCATCTCTAATAGTGACTGAAACGACTAATAGCTTTACTCAGATAGATACTCTCACAGCGTTATCCTATGAGCTATCACCTTATGAACAGATCATCGATCACCTTGATGAAGGCACTACTCTCACGCAAAACGATGCAGATGTCTTGTATACTCGGATTGCAAACGATATTGCAAATGGATCAATTGCAGAAAGTTTAACTATACTTCGATCTCTTTTGGTGCATGATACGGAACATCGTGATAAGACTTATTTTTATCTTGGACAAGCCTATGAATTGTTTTCTGCCGAACAGGATGTCGAACGTGCGGTGGTTTTTTATAGGTTAGTACAATCACAATTTCCATTGAGCGATCATTATCTAGATGCGGTACGACGCAGAGAATACATTGAAAGGAATTTTATTCAAATCAGATAATCATGCTTGAATCAATTTCACGGTCCTTTGGAAAAATTGTTGCCCAGATTAAGGGGAAACCAATTCTTTCCGGTGAAGAATTAGAAACCATTGTTGGTGAAATTCGACGATCACTCCTTGATGCAGATGTTAATGTCCGCGTAGTGCGCCGTTTTGTTAATCGAAGTTTGGAGGCGGCAGAAGGAAAACAGATCACCAAGGGAGTCACCCCCTCGCAAGAGTTTGTGAAAATCTTGCACGATGCATTAACTAAGATCCTTGGTTCGGAACATCATGAATTTTCAATTCATCGTCACGCCGTCATTCTTATGACCGGACTCCAAGGCAGTGGAAAAACAACCACCGTTGCAAAACTAGCAGCATATCTGCAAGAACAGGGGAAGACGATTACGGTTATTGCGGCAGACAAGACCCGCCCTGCGGCGGTTGAACAATTAGCATATCTGGGAAAGCAGCATAATTTCTCGGTATTCACCCAGGGTAATGGTGCAATAGACACCGTGAAACAAGGAATCAAGGCGTTCAAAAAAACTGCAGACGAAGTGTGTATTGTTGATACTGCAGGACGACATAGCCTTGCAGATGATTTGCTAGAAGAACTAAAGAAAATCCATCAACTGACAAACCCGCAACATGCCCTCTTGGTCGCTGATGCAACGATGGGGCAATCAGCAGCAGACCTTGCTAAATCACTCAATGAGACAGTTCCTCTTTCGGGAATCATCCTTTCGAAATGTGATGCTGATAGCCGGGGTGGTGCTGCACTCAGTATTACGGAGATCACAAAAAAACCCATTCTTTTTCTTGGAACTGGTGAAAAAGTGGATCAATTCGAGGTATTCCACCCTGATCGCCTTGCAGGAAGAATTCTTGGAATGGGGGATGTGGTCGAACTTGTTGAACGAGCACGTAAAGTGGTAGACGAGAAAGAAGCGTATGCACTGCAGAAAAAAATTAAAAAATCGCAGTTCACGTTTAATGATCTATTAGATCAATTTGCATCAATGCGTAAGATTGGATCCATGGAATCGATTATGAACATGTTGCCACAAGAATTCCGTGAACAAATTCGCAACCCTTCAGAGGTCAACGATGAGGTCATTAAACATCAAGAAGCATTGATTCTTTCCATGACTCCTTCGGAACGAGAAAATCCCCTCATTATTAGCCATTCTCGACAGAAACGGATAGCGAAAGGGGCGGGAAGATCCCTCTTTGAGATGAGAAGACTGTTAAAACAGTTCGAACAGACAAAAAATCAGATGAAAAAAGTACTCAAAAAAAGATAAGTACTTTTACTATTTTATAAACTTCAGTATAATAAGCCATGGTAAAAATCAGACTTAAGCGATTTGGGGCGAAGCGTATCCCTGCCTACAGGGTGGTAGTATGTCCGATAACCGCTCCGAGACAGGGGCGAGTATTAGATTCATTGGGAATTTATCAACCGGTAAATCCAAGTGAAGAAAAAGTAAAAATTGATATGAAGAAGTACAATTATTGGATCAAGCAAGGCGCACAGCCAACGGATACCGTAAAGCAGCTATTAAAATATAATTCTACACCTGAATCAATAGAATTGGAGGTATGATGGAAAAACAGCTCATTGAGGATATTGCGCGTGCAATTGTTTCTGACCCAGATAGTGTTATTGTAACCGTTATTGAAGGTGAGAAAACCACTATGTTTGAACTTCGTGTTGCATCTCAAGATATAGGTAAAATTATTGGACAGGGAGGGAGGATTGCTCGTGCTATTCGAAGCATCTTAAATGCAATCTCCTATAAGGCAGGCAAGCGGGCCACACTTGAAATCCTCGACTGAGGACGAATACTTCTTCACCGCAACAATTGGCAAACCGGTAGGTATTCACGGTGCGCTACGAGTGCATAGCGTATCCGGTGAATACGATCATCTCATCTCGCTCACTACAGTGTGCTTACAGCTATCTGCCTCAAATGATGCTCGGGAATACCAGGTTTTGTCATGGGAGAAAAAACAGAATGGGTATACCTTACGATTAGTAGGGGTTGACTCTCCTGAAGAAGCGAAAAAACTCGTCAATGCGCGTATTCTGGTCTTGCGAGATCAAGCAGCGCAATTACGGACGGGTGAGGTGTATATTCGTGATCTTCTGGGATGTGTGGTGTATCGTGCACACGAGGCATATGGTGTTGTTCGTGCAGTGTACGATTTAGGGGCGTATGACTGTTTAGAAATAGAAAAGCAATCGGGAGAATCGCTCATGATTCCTCTGCAGGATGTTTTTATTGAATCAATCACAGAGGATCGGGTTGTGCTGAGGGATCATGAACTATTCACATGAAGATAACAGTATTATCGTTGTTTCCACAGATAATTGCGCAGTACTGTTCGGTATCTATGCCAAATCGCATTATTGCGGACAGAGATATTGAACTTGAGCTCATAGACATACGAGAATATGCTTCGGGGGTGCACCGTCACTGTGATGATAAGCCTTTTGGGGGTGGTGCGGGGATGCTCATGATGACCGGCCCCATTTTGCGCGCCTTGGATGCGCTCCCAGAAAAACCAAATACGTTGATCATACCAAGCCCTGATGGGCGGTTGTTTACCCATGCTGATGCAAAATATTATGCTCGTCAATCGAATATCACCATTCTTGCAGGGCATTATGAAGGTATTGATGCGCGCATAAAGCAACTCTATACCTGTGATGTTTTGAGTATTGGTGACTACGTGCTTAGCTCTGGTGAACTTGCAAGTCTGGTTGTAATTGATGCTTTTCTTCGCTTGCACACGGGAGCTTTGAAGGAAGAATCTACTCAAGAGGAGAGTTTTAGTATTGGGAAGCTAGAGCAGGATCAGTATACGCGTCCGGCGATTATACGAAATCTTCGTGTTCCTGAGACGCTGACTTCGGGAAATCACAAGATGATACAGAAATGGAAGATCGCTAATCGAAACAGAAAATCAAAGATATATCGCCCGGATGTATTTTCGTAATCTGTTGCATGAACAAGGGAACTTTGCTACAATCAGCTTTGGAGATCGCATGAACGTTGTCGAGTTAATCGAAAAAGAACAGATAAAAGATACCATCCCAGATTTTCGTATTGGGGATACTATAAAGGTACATTTTCGCATTGTTGAAGGTAGTTCTGAACGTGTTCAGGCATTTGAGGGCTTGGTTATTGCCAAAAATAATTCTGGTGTCCGCAAAACAGTGACTGTTCGGAAAATTTCTTTTCGAGTTGGGGTTGAGCGTATATTTCCAGTGCATTCTCCAAGACTGCAGAACATTGAGATTGTCCGAAGAGGCAAGATCCGACGATCAAAGCTTTACTATATTCGTGAACGTGTTGGCAAGGCTACAAAAGTAAAAGAAAAAATCGTTCGAAACAAATAGCACATGAATGCAATGGGACATTATGGAGAATCCATTGCGACTTGCCTGCTTGAAGCTAATAATAACTATACAGTACTAAAAAAGAACTTTAAGTCGCCTCATGGGGAGGTCGATATAATAGGTACAGACCTGCGAACGGATTCGCTTGTATTTTTTGAGGTAAAGACATGGATGGTCTTCTCTGTGCACGAACTACAAAGAAGTATTACCATAGGAAAACAAAAAAAGATCATAAAGACAGCAGAATATTTTCTTGCAGAGCATACTCTAGAGAATTTTTCAGATATTCGCTTCGATGTGATTTTTATTCGACCCAGTCCATTTCGTTTCCTCCACATAGAGAGTGCATTTATAGATGGGCAGAATAGCGAGAAATACTGATATAAAAAAGCTTGAGTTTCTAAAAACCGTCATCAACGATGTACAGTATCAAGAGCAAGCGATGAATGGTATTGCCGATTTGTTAACACATATTATTTTTGATGAAGATGGGAGGAAGGGGAAGAAGATGAAGCGAAAGATAAAATCAAAGACAAATGAAAACAATGCAGTCGAAAAGGCATGAAAGTAATACTCCCCGGTTCCTTTGATCCGCCAACAAATGGTCATGTAAACCTTATTCATCGAGCATCGAGCATATTTGATTATGTACATATTGTTGTGGCGACAAATCCACACAAGGAGTATTTTTTCTCTCCTGATGAACGTCTTGAGATGTTACGCGCGCTAACAGCAGGACAAGTAAATATTACCGTTGCTCAATGGAGCAAACTTATTGTTGATTTTGCACGGCATATCCAAGCAAATGTCATAGTCAGAGGCGTGCGATCGATGAATGATTTCACCTATGAGTTTGAATTAGGACAGCTTAACAAACGCTTAGCTCCTGAGATTGACACGGTGTTTCTGCCAACTGAAATGCATGTTAGTTTGATTCGTTCTTCCACCATTATTGATTTGATAAAACTTGGCGGTGATGTTTCCCGTATGGTTCCAGAATCGATCCGAGAGCGAATAGTGCGAACGGTGCAAGAAAAATTTAAAAACTAGCGTTCTTGACAATTTTCGATTGCTTGTGCCATACTTCATTATGGCGGTACAGAAGAAGAAATCCTCAAAATCACGCACGCGCAGGAAGCATGCAGCAAACTATGTGTTACAGGCGCCTTCGCTTGTTCAATCGAAGGAATCCGGAGCTTACGTGCTTCGACACCGAGTCGATCTCAAATCGGGATTTTATAGAGGAAAGCAAATATTTGAACCAGAAGAACTTGAAAAATTAAATTAAGGTAGTAGATAAAGGAGACTAATATATGGATGCAAATTTTGATAAACTAAAGAAACTTATAGCAGAGAAACTTGAAATTGACGAAACAAAGGTTGTTCCGTCAGCGTCTTTTAGACAGGATCTTGGAGCGGACAGTTTGGATACCTATGAGCTTGTGTATGCAATTGAAGAAGAGCTTGGCATTTCTCTTCCTGATGAAAAAGTTAGTGAATTTGAAACTGTTCAAGATGTTTTAGATTTTTTAAAGACACAATAAACCCTGAACTACAAAATCCACAAAGAAGTTGTGCCCGTTCAATCAAAGCTACGGGCCACAACGTTAGCAGAATTTCAAAAGAGTCTCGGTGTACGTTTCCGAAATATTGCCTTGCTTAACACAGCCTTAACTCATCGCTCGTATGCAAATGAGTTGGGAAATGGTGTTAGTAACGAAAAGCTTGAATTTTTAGGCGATGCTGTCCTGGATCTTGCCATTTCAGACAGTCTGATGTATCTCTTTCCTGATGCACAGGAAGGAGTTCTCACACAATTGCGATCTCATATCGTGTCCAAACCTTCTCTCATGAAAATAGCAAAACAATTGGAACTGGGAAGCTTTCTTCTTATTAGTCCTAGTGAGGATCAAAGTGGGGGTCGAAAAAAGCGAGCGATTCTTGCAGATGCCATGGAAGCGGTTATTGGTGCGTATTATGTTGATAGAGGATTTAAACATGCGAAGAAAGCATTGCTTCGATGGTTTGAATCGGTTATTCAAGATGTTCAGGATGGCAAACAGCGAAAAGATTATAAATCGATACTTCAGTATACGGTGCAGCATTATCTTCATAAAAGCCCAGCCTATGCGATCGTCAAGCGAAGCGGACCTATCCATAACCAAGTGTTTAGCGTTCATGTGAAAATCAATGGCGAAGTATACGGCGAAGGAAAGGGAAAAACGAAGAAAGAAGCTGAACAGGCTGCTGCACGGTTAGCCTATACGCGGTTTTCTTCCGAAAAACGGGGTTCGTCAACGAAGAAGCGAACGCGCAATACTCAATAACTGTTCAGCGGTGTTTTTTTCTGGATGTGCTAAGACAATACGGTGAAGCTTTCTCAAAAGGAGTCCAATGGCTCTTCCTTCTTTGCACTTAGCCTGGGTAATGAGCATAGATCCATTCACTGCCAGATGTGAAAACGGAATATAGGTGTGGACAAGGCTGTGTAATCGCTGTTCTACGCGATGAAATGCAGCATGACAGCAATGTAACAAGACAATAAGATGTTCAGTCACATCGACTTTCGCATAGGCAAGGTAGTGACGTAGCTGACTATCTGTCCAGGTGTGCCGCGGTAGAAAATGGACTGCATGAATCAGTGAACGAATATTTTTGCTCTCTCGGTTGGACAAGCGGAGTTTTTTTAGTGAGCGTGCAAGGTGTTGCAGATTGCTATGCAGATATCGCGGATACAATCGATCCGCACATGCGTATATCATGGAAAACAATACCGCCCATTGGAGGACTTCGTTGGAAGCTTTTTGCCAAGAGTAGGAGAGCGCTTCTCCAAGAGCATTCGCTGTTGCTGGAGTCAGGTGGAATAGATTGTCGTCAAAAACCGACACAAGAATATTTGAACGTGCGAGGTATTCCATCGCATATGAGACCGAAACAGTAGAAATAAGTTTTTTCATTTCTGTTGTGATTCGTTCCCTAGCTATTGTTTTTATATTCGGTGCATAGTGGATAATGCAATCAAACAATTTCTCTTCAATATGAAATGCAAGCTGACTGGCAAAACGCAAGGCTCGGAGTATGCGCAGATAATCTTCACCGATGCGTTTTTTGGGGTTTCCCACACACCGAATTTCTCTTGTTTTGATTGCCAATTGTCCCTCGAAAGGGTCGATGATACAGCGATCTTCAAAGTCATATACCATTGCGTTTATGGTGAAATCCCTTCGTGAAAGGTCATTGATGAGCGTTGCGTTATAGCTGACAGAGTCTGGCCTTCGGTTATCGCTATACTCACCGTCGATACGAAAACTTGTCAATTCACATGTTTGATTTTGTTTTACAATGGTTAGAGTTCCATGCTCTATGCCGGTTGGGATTGCACGTGGAAATATACGTAGCAGTTGCTGTGGTTGTGCATCGGTGTTCATGTCCCAATCAAGAATTGGTCGATTGAGCAGCAAATCACGGACAGCACCGCCAACGATATACGACTGAAATCCTTCTTTCTTTAATTTTGCATGGATTTCAAATAATAGCTGTGGAATGTTTGCGTGTAGTTCTGAGATGATTTTTTTGCTCATCGAACATATATAAAATAGAGAAGAGGACGCATAGTATTACTATGCGCCCAAAACCTACTACTGTAGAAGTGAAAGAACTGTTTGTGCTTTCTGGTTTGCTTGCGCAAGCATTGCAGTTGATGACTGCAATAAAATTTGATTTTTGGTATAAATCGTTACCTCTCGCGCCATATCAACATCGCGGATTCGTGACTCTGCGGCTTGTAGGTTTTCAGCACCAACGCTGAGTCCCTGCCTTGCGAGTTCAAGACGGTTTTGATATGCACCTAGGTCTGCTCGTTGTTGGCTGACAACTTTGAGCGCACTGTCTACCATACCAATTACCGCATTCGCTGCATCTGGTGTTGACAATGAAATGAATGTTGCCGAATGGGGGAATCCATTTGCCTGTTGAAGACCAAGACTTTGTGCAGTCATTGTTCCAATAAATGCACGCTCTCGTTGATCCATGTTGGCTCCAATATGGAACCACATACTTGCAGTGACGGCATTGGTGCCTACATCACGTGCAAATCGCCCCGTCAACAAATTCATACCATTGAATTGTGCGTGTGAAGCAATACGGTTTACTTCATCTACTAACTGAGATACCTCAACTTGAATCATCAAGCGATCTTCTGCGGTATAGATCCCGTTTGAAGACTGTACGGCAAGTTCTCGAATTCTATGAAGTACATCTTGCGTTTCTTGAAGATATCCTTCTGCAGTTTGAATAAGTGAAATTCCGTCAGCGGCATTGCGCTCAGCTTGCATGAGTCCTCGAATTTGCGCACGCATTTTTTCTGATACAGCGAGTCCCGATGCATCGTCGCTTGCCCGCGTAATTCGATACCCTGAGGAGAGTTTCTCCAGACTTTTGTCAACAGCAATATTGTTAAATTTTTCTTGCCGATGAGCAAACATAGCACTCATATTATGAGTAATAATCATATCAATCCTCCTTGATATTTGTTACTGACATCCTGTCTTACTACAAGAGTAGTCTCTTTACTTTCGGTGTGCTTTGCAGATGCTTTAGCATTTTATGTAGAAGATTATGTTCATTGTTGGACGCATGCATCAGATGATACACTGCGTCATGCTTATGCTTGATGCTCTTGTTGCAACCCCGCTCAATGCACCGATTTCCCTCCCCTACATTCCACCTGAAACACCCTGTATTGCAGCAGATGGAGGTATCCACACTGCCTTGGATCTTCAGTTGAACTGTGTGGCCCTTGTTGGCGACATGGATTCGATTCAAAATGAAGCATACATCGCATCGCTTAAGATACCTCAGTACCGCTATCCACGAGATAAGGATCATACTGACACCGAGCTTGCTTTATCCTATGCACTGAAAACATATGGCAAAAAAATAGGACTCATCGGCGGAAGCGGTGGACGATTGGATCATTTTTTTTCGCTTTTCCTCCAATTTCAAAGCAGCAAACGACCAGTGGTTTGGATCACTGATGCATCATGCATGCTCTTTTGTGTGGGAACGTTTACGTTTACAGCGCCGTTAGAGACGCAGATTTCAATTTTTAATTGTACATTTCAATCAGCAACTTTCAGCACCGAAGGGCTGCATTGGCCATTTCAAGAACTTGCTGCATCTACAATGAGTCTTAGTAATAGAACAATCACTTCACATGTGAGCATTATCAGTGATTCAGCTTATTATATTGTATTCGACGAAATGAATTTTCACGCTATAGAAATTCTTACCCATTCTTATGCGTAGATAAGAATCCATACGTGTTATAGTATTTATAATATGATTTCTCCAATGAGTGTTGTATATTGTTATCGTGGAGTATTATATTTTGGAGGATTAGGGCTCCTCTCTTCCGGATATTTTTCGCTGGCACGTAGAAATGCATTGTCTGTAGAGGTACTCCAATTAATTGCACAATGTACCGAATTTTTCGCACTACTCTGTATTGTATGTACAATCCATTATGGTGTATTAGCAATTGTCTTTAGGAAACGACGAGCACTCCGCTCTATTCGAGTCACCAGTGTAACACTTTTTTTTGTCTTTGCGCTCTTTGCGCTCTTTCAATCTCAATTTTTCTTAACGTTCAGCATAGGATAATAGATGTTCAGCATACGAGGAGCAACACAGCTAAGAACTGATTCAGAATCTGAGATGAAGGAAAAAGTATGCGAGTTGATCTCCGCTATCCTCACTGAAAACAACCTTGAAGAATCAGATCTCGTGCACATCATTTTTTCTGTGACCGATGACCTCCATGCCTGTAACCCGGCGACAGCCTTGCGCAGCATAGGGTTTTCTTCAACGCCCTTGTTTTCAACACTTGAGCCGACAATTCACGGGATGTTGCCGCGTACTGTTCGAGTGCTGATTACAGTACATAAAGAACTCCACTTTTTTAAACGCCATGTTTATTTGCATGGAGCCGCACAATTACGTCCTGACCGATAACTATGATTCGCCTATACAACAAAATCGAGCAACAGCAAATAAAACGTAGTGCTATGCTTATTCAACGCGCATTTGCCTATGTGCATGAGATTCTCGGACCGGGGTTGTTGCAAACTGAATTGATAAGCAAGGTGCGAAAATTTGTAGAAGTACGTGGAGGAAGCTTTTGCATCCCCGATGGATTTCCTCAGCCATTTTGTGTATGCGTTAACGATGTCATTGCCCATGGTCTGGCGCAGGATATTGTTTTTCGCTCGGGTGACCTTGTCACAATTGACATTTCACTCCAGGTAAATGGATGGATTGCCGATGCAGCGTGGACATTTGCCATCCCAACAATTGACCCAATGATTCAGAGTCTTATAGACAATGCTTGGCTCATAACGGCAAATGCGATACGATCAATCCAGATTGGAAAACCATTAAATTGTATCGGTGGAACCATTGATAACGATGCACATTTCTATGGTATGCAGGTGTATAAGGAATTCAGTGGGCATGGGGTGGGGAAACGTCTGCATGAGGACCCAAAAATATATCACTACAAAAATAATGGGAGATTAGCAAACACTGTTGCCAAACCCGGAATGGTCTTTACGGTTGAGCCCATTGTAACGTTTGGAACCGCAAAATCCGTTCGTGATGATAACACGATATCGTATCGGAGCCACGATAAACGACCTTCTGCACAATTCGAGCATACCATTGCGATTACAGAAGATGATGTTAGCGTGCTTAGCCTTTTTGGGATGAACGCGCAAAAACTTCCCCATCTATTGCGATACACTGATATTTTTTCTTTGTTACAAGTGAACACTTGACCATTCAATAATTTATCCATAGTCTCAAAGAAAGATTGCCATCTTAGCTCAGAGGTAGAGCACGTGATTTGTAATCTCGGGGTCGTCGGTTCAAATCCGACAGATGGCTGCATGTTGACCTTGTGATCTATTATCAGATAGGATGACATAATGGGGAGTTTCCCGAGCGGTCAAAGGGAGCAGACTGTAAATCTGTTGGCTCAGCCTTCATAGGTTCGAATCCTATACTCCCCAATTTTGCAGTACTGGTGTGGGGGAAATTTGAAACTACGTTTTTGGGGAGGGCGTGGGTCGAGCCCCGTTGCAATCCAACCTGAAGTTATCCGACAGAAAATTGTCTCAGTGGTCAACAGAATACTTCCTGCAGACATTGAGAGCAATGAATCAAAAATAAAATTCCTTACGTCATTGCCAGAATGGTTGTATGGAACAGTCGGTGGGAATACCCCTTGCTTAGAAGTAATTATCGACGAATCGCGCACGATTATATTGGACGCTGGGTCGGGAATTGTTCCTTTGGGATATGATTGGTTCAAGCGCCAAAATAAAAGCAAAGACATCCACATATTCTTCACCCACTTTCACTATGATCATATTCAAGGATTTCCCTTTTTTGGACCAGCCTATGATCCAACGGTGAATCTTCATTTTTATAGTCCAGTGAAAAATTTTGAAGAGATCCTTCGTGGTCAGATGAAGCATCCTTATTTTCCAATAACAATGGAAGGTCGCATGACGCAAAATGTGAATTTTCATATTCTTCCTGATGAACCTATTGAACTCTATGGAACGAAAATACGATGGCGAAAACTGAATCATCCTGGGGAATCGTATGGATACCGGATAGAAGAAGGAGATAGGGTTTTTGGCTATATCACCGACACAGAATTGCTTCCAGAAGATTATCAGATGAGTGATGTCAACACGTCGTTTTTCAAAGGGATGCAGACGATGGTCTTGGACACGCCCTATACGTTGGGAGAAGCGATTGAGAAATACAATTGGGGACATTCTTCGTTTACCCATGGTGTTGAGTTTGCACATACCTGGGGAGTAGATGTTCTGTTTCTATTCCACCACGAACCCCGATACGATGATCAGCGACTCCATCTCAATCTGCAATCTGCACGATGGTATGCAAAAAGTCTTGGCAACACAAAATTAAGTATCTATTTAGCAATGGAGGGATGTGAATTTCAGTTATAAGAAGTACGAATTCCCATTTGTACTACATACTCTGTATTACTTCTCTATCCAGAACGAATATCGTATATTAAGATAGATACGTAAAAATCTATACGATAAGAATGTGAGGCAGCAGATGTATCGAAAAAAAATATATATAATATTACTTAGTTTAATTGTCACGGGTGTTTTTGCCCAAAAATATGTTCCTGCGAGCAATGGGCTGGACGATTATTACAAACTGTTAGCGTCAGAATTACAGGGAACGAGTGCTTCGCCAGTTGCACTTTCTTATCCCTATTCACATCTCAGCAACCCTGCGTTGAATGCCGGAATGCAACGTATTCACCTCGGCGTAAATTATAGTGGAATGATCTCCGAAGATGGATACCATGGCCATATCGCCACCTTAGGGGTTGGAATCCCCACAAAGATAGGTAACTTTACGAGCTCTGCACATTTCATAACCTCGGATTTCCAAACACTGTCGTACGGGATTGGAGGAACGATACATACCAGTTTTTCAAAAGCGATAACGGATCAGTTTCATTTTGGCTTTGGACTTTCGGGTGGATACCTGCAAAAGAACGGTATGGACGATTGGATGTTGGCACTCGATATTGGGGCGACCTATACGTTTGAATTTGTACAAATTCCCTATGTGCGGATAGGTGGCGCTCTGCGTAACCTAGGAAAGTGGATGCAGCCTATTGGATCAGAGGGAGCTTTTCCTGCACCGTTTTCACTTGCTTTTGGGGTGGAGGCCGGATTGATTGAAACCGATGCGTTCTTTTTTGCGCTGCGAAGCAATGTGGAGGTGCCTGGATTTCAAAACTTGCGATGGGACATAGGTCTGACTGCTGATATATTTCAAATCGTAGAAATTTCGAGTTCGTGGCAGCTTGACCTTTTGGGGCTGATAGATGACCAGCGCAGCCGAAATTCCTACATTCCTTCCTTTAATATTTCAGTACACTTCCCGCTTCAGAAAGTAAATCTTTCCCGTAAATCTGAGAAGAACATTGATAAAGGAGCTGAATTGATCACTTCAGCATCGGTGTTTCCAACAGTAGACTCTATTTGGGTAGCAGGGGGCGATGCTGTGATTGCCTTTGGGGCGATTGATAGGCAGGGGCCAATTATCTCATATGAGCTCAGTCAAAAATCTCGAAACGTCTCACCAAACAACGATGGTGTTCAAGATATTCTTTCTTTTGATTTTGCAATAGATGATGAGAGTATTCTTGATTCCTATATGATTGCGATTAAAGATCAAAGTGGCGAAACGGTGAAAACCATACAGAATACTAGGGATCGATTGGATTCCACTGAGATTGCAGGATTTTTCAAGCGCTTGTTCGAGGCAGATCAAGGCATTAGTGTTCCAAAGGTTATTAGTTGGGATGGAAGAACTGATGGTGGAACGATTGCAGCGGATGGGACCTATTCCTTGGAGATACATGCTTATGACAAAAACAAAAACAACAGTGTGCTCGATGCTGGAGAAATTTATATAGATAGCACAACCCCAGAACTGGCAGTAGAACTAACAAGTTCGCGCGTCTTTTCGCCCAATGGAGATGGCAATTTGGATACAGTTGCTTTTTCACAAGTGGGAAGCACTGAAATGTATTGGAATGGGCGCATTCTTGATGCAAATGGAAATGAGCAAAATGCATTTGAGTGGAACAATGCATCACCACCGAGTGAATTTGTTTGGGATGGACTCAAGACAGATGGGGAACTCGTTCCCGATGGCATATACCAATATGAATTGGTTGGTCGTGATGAAGCCGGTAATGAACGCATGCAGACTATAGAAAATATCATTGTACAAACCGATGAGACACCGCTAAGCCTTCGCATTTCACATGCTGCGTTTTCACCAAATGATGATGGCGTGCAAGATGTTTTGACTATCTTACCAATTATTGGAAACCCCAGAGGAATCAACAATTGGCGTTTTATGGTTTCTGATAGTGCAAGCCTAGAACCGGTATACGAGATTGAAGGAGATGATGTTCCTTCTCAGATTACCTTTGATGGAAATTCGACAACCGGTGCTGCCCTTGCGGATGGAAGCTATTTTGCTTCACTTCAATTGTTTTATGTATTTGGAAACCAGCCTGAGGTGATTTCACCTCCCTTTCAAATTGATACTGTTCGCCCAGAGGTTACTGCTCAGTCAGACACCACAGTGATTTCGCCGAATGGTGATGGCGTGCAGGATACGTTTATTGCAATGGTAACCGGAAGCACTGAACAGCTATGGTTTACTGAAATACGCAACGAAGACAATGAAGCAGTGTTGACAGAGGAATGGCGAGGAACATTGCCATCACAGTTAACTTGGGATGCGCGAAATGTGGAGGGAAGGATAGTCCCAGATGGGCAGTATCGATTACATGTGTATACGACTGATCGCGCAGGAAACTCAACTGAGATTTCGCATGTTGCAGTCCAGGTGGATACGACTGAATCAGATATTATTGTCTCTCCGGAGTTTTTGTCCTTTTCACCAAATGGTGATGGTGTGCAGGATACTATTCGGTTATTCACCACATTGACGAATTTCAGTGATGAAACTGTTTCTTATGAATTTGCCATACGAACAACGGATGGAACCCTTGTCTCTGTAGAAGAGGGGAACAGGCGATTACCAACGTCGTTTCGTTGGGATGGGAGCAATCAAAACAATCAACTTGCTGACAACACTGAATACATCGCGCGATTAGCTGTGCAATTACCCAATGGCAACCGCGCTGAGGCTGCAAGTGTGCCTTTTACTCTCGATACCATGGCACCGGAACTGCAGGCTAGCTTGTTGTATAGTGTTTTTTCACCCGATGGTGATGGAGTGAAAGACAGCATTCCTGTTTTTATGCAATCGAGCCGCGAACGAGAGTGGTTGTTCGAGGTACGCGATGCAACTGATGTTGTGTACACAGAGCACATCAGTGATGCTGCTCTTGATGACCGTGTGTGGAACGGGAAAGATTCTGAAGGAAACAGTATTCCTGATGGCGAGTATTCAATTCGCATTACGAGCACCGATGCTGCTGGAAATACAACTGAAGAGATTTTTGACGCTGTCCGTATTAGGACAACAAACCCGATTGCATTTCTTGTCGTGGAATCTGATCAAGCCTCACCAAATGATGATGGCTTTGAAGACGATATTCCAATTGAGATCACTATTTCTTCAAATGCAGGATTAGAGCAGTGGAAACTATCGATACACGATGAAGCTGGAAAGAACATAAAAGAACTCACCGGTGATGCGTATTCTCAGGCGATTACGTATCGTTGGGATGGAAAGAATGATGCAGGGACCCTGGTTGAGGGCGTGTTTACGGCAGAATTTTCTGCACTCTATGATCACGGGCCACAGCCAATGGTTGAATCACGACCATTTCGCATTGATGTTAGCGCACCTCGTGTCGCTCTTGATGTGCATCCGGTGCCGGTTTCTCCTGACAATGATGGTGTAGATGACACATTGTTTATGGGCATTGACGTAGAAGATATAAGCCCGATTGCGGAATGGAATTTCTCGATTTTTGACCGAAACGATGATCTTTTTCAAGTCTTTTCAGGTGTGGGATCTCCAACTGAGCAATTGCAATGGGATGGAAGAGGTCTTGATGGAAGCATAGTTGTCTCTGCAGAAGACTATCCTTATTTGTTCACGATTTCTGATGCGCTTAACAATACAGCAAGTATTGAAGGCATCATTCCAGTGGATGTTCTTGTCATTAGGGATGGGGACACCCTTCGTATTCAAATTTCTGCAATTAATTTTGAGCCAAACTCGTCAGTATTGGTCTTGGATAGTACTGCACAAGGGAGAAAAAACAACGCGGTTCTTGATCGATTGGTGACGATTTTTAAGAAATACGCATCGTATCGAATAAAGGTAGAGGGGCATGCGGTTAACATTACCGGAACTGAGCGCGAAGAAGTTGAAGAACTATTGCCGCTGTCTACTGCGCGGGCTGTGGCGGTTATGAATGAGTTGGATGCTCGTGGTATCAGGCTCAACAGAATTGAAGCAGACGGCCTTGGCGGAAGTGAGCCCTTGGTGCCACATACCGATAAACAAAATAGATGGAAGAACCGTCGAGTAGAATTTATACTATTGGAGCGATAAATCGTTTCTTTAGAGATTGCATTTGATATATAAAGAGAGAACTGTCTTTGAAAAAAATATTTCTTTGCTTGAGCATTTGCATCGGAGTGGTTGGCATCTCAATTGGGACAACTGTTTGGATATTGCTCTATCAGCCCTATGTAGTGCCAACAGATGCTGAAAACCGGATAACGTTTGCTATTGCACCTAACGAACCGCTGCAAAGCGTAGCACAACGATTGGAAGAAGAGAACCTGATTCGTTCAGCTGATTTGTTTTTGTTGTATACGCGATTGCGCAATACCGATGGAAGCATTCAAGCGGGTACCTTTCGGTTGGAGCGAGGACAGAGTGTTATTAGATTTCATGATCAACTTCTCAGTGCATCGGAAGTCCTAACATCAGTTTTTATTCCTGAAGGGTCCTCTATTCGTCAGATAGGAGCGCATCTCGAAGCTGCCGGACTTGTAGATGCGCAGGCATTTGAGAATTTTGCAACGAATACAACCTTGTTATCATCATATGGAATCACAGCCACTTCTTTGCAGGGATTTTTGTTTCCTGATACGTATTTCTTTTCAGTGAATGCAAGCATGCAGGATATTGCACGCACGATGGTTGATGAGTTTTTTCGTATCCTTGAAGAACTCGGTGTAGATAGCACGACGATGAGTTCAGGTGAATTCTATCAAAGGGTCGTTATGGCAAGTATTATCGAGCGAGAATATCGTATTGCAGATGAGGCACCGCTTATTTCATCAGTTTTTTACAACCGTATCGAGCAAGGCATACCGCTGCAATCCTGTGCGACAGTTGTCTATATTATCACTGAAGAGGAAAGAAAAACGCATCCATCGCGATTGTTCTTTTCTGATCTAGAGCGTGAATCTTTGTTCAACACCTATGTACATCCTGGATTGCCGCCAAAACCAATTTCTTCTCCGAGCAAGGTCGCATTGCACGCTAGTTTTTTTCCTGCTGAGACAGATTATCTGTTCTTTGTAGTTGAGGCTTCAGGCTCTGGTGCACATGTTTTTTCAAAACGATATGAGGCGCACCTTGCAGCAGCGCAATTACTTTATTTAAAGCAAGAGTCTTGATGCATTCTTCATTGGCAGCAGCAATTCGTAGGCAGGTATCGATTCTTGATGTTGTGCAGCAATACGTTCAGCTCACACAGAGTGGCACCGAGTACAAGGGGCTTAGTCCATTTACGCAAGAAAAAACTCCATCTTTTTTTGTTTCTCCAGAAAAAGGAGTATATTACTGTTTTAGCACTAAAACCGGTGGAGATGTCATCTCCTTTGTCATGGAGGCGGAAAAGCTAGACTTCAAAGAGGCGGTTCAGTTTTTAGCAAAGAAATACCGAATTCAGACTTCTGAAAAAGAAAAAAACGAATACGATACGTACAATTCCTATATAACATTGCACAAGCGCCTATCCAAAACCTTGCAGTATCTTCTCTATCATCATCCGGAATCTGAAAAGGCTCGGGCTTATCTGCACAACCGTGGGATTACTGAGGCGAGCATTCAGTTGTTTGAGATTGGATATGCTCCGCGTGATCCGCAATGGATGGTTGGTTTTCTCAAGGCAAAGGGATATTCTGAGGATTTTTTGAAAAAGGCGGGGATCATTGGTCGGTATAAGGGTGCTTTTTTTCGTCATAGGATTATGTTCCCCTTGATCAATCAGCAACATGAATATCTGGGATTCGGTGGACGCCTCTTGGGTGATCGTGGCCCAAAATACCTGCATTCACCTGAAACAATCGTGTTTAAGAAAAAGCGATTTTATTATGGGCTCAACCATGCAGTTGAGGCAATCAAGACAACAAAGAAGGTATACCTTGTCGAAGGCTATTTTGATGTTATCGCGTGTCATCAAGCAGGAATCACAAACGTAATTGCTCCTTTAGGAACGGCATTAGGGCGAGAAGCTCTGCAGTTGTTGTTGGTGTATACTGATACGATTGTGCTACTCTTTGATGCAGATGAGGCAGGGTTGCGTGCGGCGATTCGGGTGGCAAATATTGCTATTGAGTTGGAAATTACCATCCGTGGCGTTCTCATGCCAGAAAATGTGGATCCTGCTGAACTAGTACAGACGCAGGGAAGCGATGCCTTCCGGAAAATACTTGATCAAGAAGGAGATATCTTTGTCTTGATACTTGCATACACTGTAAAAAAATTTAATAATAATATGGGTGCGATCTACAGCAATATATTTCCATTTATTAGTCAATTACAATCTGAAGTAAAACAATCAGAGTGTTTGGTGAAATTTGCTGATTATATACATAGGAAGCAAGAAGACGTTGAATATGATTATAGGCAATATTTGTACAATAAGAAAATACCGTCGCAGTTAAAAAAACAGCAGGGACATATTCGTCAACAAATTTCAGCAGAGCTTGTGCTTGCTGCAACAAATTGGCATTATTTTTCGCGGTTGCGAGAAGATGTTAATGTTGATGATTATGAGCGAGAAGGTGATAAGAAGTTATTTTATATCATGGAAGACGTGTTCAGAACGATAGAGAAAAATACGCACGAATTTTCGACATTGGTGCAAGCTGCTATTGATGATGAAGGAATAAAACAGCGAATACTTGAATCGATATTCCATGCCTCTGATTTTGCACTTGGAATGAAGATAATCGAAGATAGTATCCAGCAGAAGCAAAAGAAGCGATTTAAACGTAGAAGAAGAAGCCTTATTGAGGACTATGATATTGAGACTGAACATGTGATTGCTGATGAAATAACGATGTTAAACAAGAAAGTTGATAATATTACACAAAATAAGTAGGAATTATGCACAAAGAATCATTTTCTGACGATCCAATACGATTATATTTGAGTGAAATTGGGAAAGAGAAGCTCCTCACTGCTGAACAAGAGGTGCAGTTGTCAAAACAAATGCGTGATGGTGAACAGATGATCCGCGCTATAATAATCAATTCTGTTGCTATTATGTACAATGTTCAGGAATTAGCGAAAAAGGTTGAGCATGCAAGGATCGGCCAGATGCAATTGGTTGTTCCCAAAAAGGGCAAGAATGCAAAAACAAGGACCGAAATTCGACAGGCGCAAAAGATCCTTCGAGACACGGTCCGAGAATTGGCAACTGAATTTCAACAATACTACGAAGAGGCTTTGGAACATCATGTCCAAGGGGTTAGTGCGTTAGAAATTGATTCTGTTGAAGCACAGAAACATGCCCTTCTTGAAAAATTAAAGCAGTACGATATTTCGTCTGATGAATTACAGCATTATGCTGATATTTTTCTTGATGTGACAAATTTTTTGGCTCGAATTCAACAAGAGCGCGATCTCTTGTTCACGCAACTTCGGATTAAAACCATGCAGGATGTGCGAGAGCTCGGCCGCCAACTTGCAAGTGTTACTCATCGAGAAGAATTGGAAACACGACTGAACATGAGTCATGTGAATATAAAAGAAAAGATCAGCACGCTACAAATAAATGAGCGAGGAAGGCGCGAGATATGTTTCTTTTTTGGTCTCAGTGAAGATGCATTGCTTGAACATGTGCGAGAATTGCAGGTTGGAAAAGAAATGCTGCAGGATGCGAAGGATAAATTAATTCAAGCAAATCTTCGATTGGTTGTTAGTATTGCGAAAAAACACACGAATAGGGGATTGCACTTTTTTGACCTAATCCAAGAGGGAAATATCGGATTGATAAAAGCGGTTGAAAAATTTGAATACATGAAGGGGTTTAAGTTTTCTACTTATGCTACGTGGTGGATTCGACAGGCAATCACCCGCTCGATTTCGGATCAGGCAAGAACAATCCGGGTTCCGGTACATATGATTGAGCAGATCAACAAACTTATGCGAGAGGCCCGTCAGCTGATGCAACAATTTGGTCGTGAAGCTACCGATGAAGAGCTCGCAGAGCGACTGGGATGGAGTGCAAGCAGAATAAAGGCGGTCAAGAATGTTGCGAAAGAGCCGGTTTCGCTTGAATCTTCGGTTGGCGAAGATGATGATTCTTTCTTAGGTGAATTTATTGAGGATAAGGATGTTGAAAGCCCTATGCAGACAGCAGAGTTCACGATGTTGCAATCGCAGATAAAAGAGGTTCTTGCATCTTTGCCAGAGCGAGAGCGAGATGTTATCCGAAAACGATTTGGACTCGATAGTGGATATGCTTTAACTCTTGAAGAAGTAGGATTACAATTTAATGTGACAAGAGAGCGAATACGCCAGATTGAAGCAAAGGCGCTTCGTCGATTGCGTCATCCTGGAAAATCTACAAAAATTAAAGATTATCTTGAAACAAAAGAGGAAATATAGGAACACATGCAAAACACAATAGAAAAGATGCGTAAGCTGCAGGAGATATTGGTTGAACGTATTTCAATTGAGCAAGAAATGAAGGAGTCTCCTCGAGTACTCGAGCAAAAAGAGACTATTCTCCATCGTCTGCAACAAAGCAATGTTGAAAAACTTGAACAGAAAGAAACAATTGACGAAACAATAAAAAATTTACGCTTTTCGCTTTCTGAAACTGAAGAAGAACTAGTACGCCTTGAACAACAGATCAGTGAGATCAGCACCCAACGAGAATATGAAGCTCTAGATAAAGAGATTCATGCCATTAGTGAAAAAGAGAAGGGACTCCGGAAAGAGATTTTGACTACGGAGGAAAAGCGAAAAGAGCTTGATAGACAGATTTCTTCAGAAAAGGAATTAATCGAAGAACAAAAAGTTGAGCTTGAAAAAACGAAGCAATCAGTTGAGAAATTACAAGAAGAGCAAGTGGGCCGCCTTGAAGAAATTTCATCCCAAGGTTCAGATATCACCAAGGATTTGGATGCAGAATTGATTTTCAAATTCGAGAGAATTATTCGTTCAAAGGGAGGAAAGGGAATCTTGCCCTTAAAGAGAAATATCTGTACAAGTTGCAATATGATACTTCCTAATCAATTTGTTAACGATGTTCGAGATACTGATACAATCCGATTTTGTCCCTATTGTTCCACAATTCTGTATTTTTCTACGGAATCTGAAGTTGATGATGAAAGCAGCGATGAAGCAGGGATCCTTGCGGATATATTTAATTTTGAAGAAGAATTTACCTTTGAAGAAAGCGATTTGGAAATGGATGCTGACGTCGATGATGATTATGTGGATGGTGAACCAGTTGCTTCAGCAGATGATGAAGATGAGGACAATGAGGTTGAAGTTGCGGCTGAGACTGAACTAGATGATAAAGACAACGAGATGGATGACGATTCTGATTTGCCGGAGGATTCGCTAGATGATACTGCAAAAGTGGAAAACAGCGATGATGATTATTCATTTGAAGGAGATTATGAAGAATAATGTAAGGTGGAACAACTATCGCTCCCTAGGGGTTTAATGATCAAACAGGGAGAGGAAAGTCCGGGCTTCGTAGGGCATGACACCGGATAACATCCGGCAGTGGTAACACTCGAGAAAGTGCAACAGAAAATATACCGCCGTAAGGTAAGGGTGAAATAGTGTGGTAAGAGCGCACTTACACTGTGGTAACACCGTGTACTGTAAACCTTGTCAGAAGCAAGCTCAGATAGCAAAGCATTGCTCGTGCAATTTGCGGGTAGAGCGCATGATGGCATAGGAGACTATGCTACTAGATAGATGATAGTAAAACAGAATCCGGCTTATGTTCCGCCTTTTTCTTGATTAGAAACTATGAAACAAAGAAAAACCAAATGGATAGTATTATTTTTTGGAATATTCCTTTTAATCTGCATACTAGGGTTGTCTATATTTTCAAGGAGAGGGTTGTTTTCTTTTCAATTGTTTAATACGACGCAAGAGTTGGTATCCCTGTGGAATACTGAGAATTTTGAAGAACTGTATGCTGCCGCAAAAGAAATACTTGAACAAGACCCTTTTAATAAGGCTGCATTGCAGTTTTATGGGTATGCAGCGTTGATGCTTGGATATTGGCATCCTGATGAAACTGAAAAGGAGTTTCTGATAGAAGAATCGATTGTGACATTACGACGCCTGATGCTTCTTAACAAGAAAAACATTTCAGGAGAACATGCCTATATGTTGGGTAAGGCGTATTTCTATCTGCAACATTACAATCGCAGCTTGGAATATCTGGAGGCATCTTATGAACGTAACTATCAAAGTGAAGACATCGATGAATATTTGATCACATTGTACGATGTGACTGAGCAAGGAGATAAACTTGCGCAATTGGCTAAGCGAGCGAATGGAGAAGGAGATATCTATATCTATGCCACCGGGCGTGCTTCTATGCTAGAGAATAATTTTGAGCAGGCAACAGAGATTTTTTCGCTGCTCAGCGCAAATACTATGGATTTGATGATTAAGCGATTGGCCAGTGTCCAACTTGCAAGAATTTATTATGAGACCTCTGACTTTTCAGAGGCTACGAAGATTCTGCACACATTGCTTGACAGCAATCCTGTTGATACCGAAGTTTTGCACCTGCTTGGTGATACACATGGGGCCTCTGACGACCTTGAAGCTGCACGCTATTATTGGAGAGAAGTCTTGCGATTGGAACCACATAACCGCGAGGTTATTAATAAACTTAAAGTGGCGTTATAGGAGTGTTACTGTTGATCATACCATTAAATATGTGCGAACACTTGTACAACGACCGAAAACTGTGTATGAGTACGTGTATACGTATTTCTATTTCCAATAGCAAACGATACAATAAGAAAAAGACTAGGTAGGATGAAATTGCGGTCATTATTTCAAAATTTTTCAACGGATATAGGAATAGATCTTGGAACATGTAATACATTGGTGTACGTGCGTGGACGGGGAATAGTTATTAATGAGCCATCTGTTGTGGCTCTAGAGAAGGGTACCAAACGGGTTGTTGCTGTTGGGGAAGAGGCAAAAAAAATGTTGTGGAAAACACCAAACGATATTATTGCTATTCGACCTCTTCGCGATGGAGTTATTGCGGATCTTGAAACAACTGAAAAGATGATTCGCTATTTTATTGGCAAGGTTTTGAAGCGAAAGATATTTGTGAAACCGCGCATGGTTATCGGGGTTCCATCCTGTATCACCGATGTAGAACGACGTGCTGTTGTTGAGAGTGCTGAAAAGGCTGGCGCTAGAGAGGTCAAAGTCATTGAAGAATCACTTGCTGCAGCGATTGGTGCGCAAATTCCAATATTCGAACCGGCCGGGCATATGATTTGTGATATAGGCGGAGGCACCAGTGAAATTTCCGTTATCAGCCTGGGTGGAATGGTTGTCACCAATGCCATCCGTATCGGCGGTGATGAATTTGATGAATCGATTGTCAAACATGTACGTACTTTGCATAATTTAGTTATTGGAGAGGTTACTGCAGAAGAGATGAAACGAACAATTGGTAATGCCGTTGCAGATCCGGTGATTGAACGTATGGAGATTAAAGGGACTGATGCGATCACAGGATTGCCGCGACGATTAGAAATTGACAGCGTGGAGGTGCGAGACGCACTCCAAGAACCGCTTACTGCTATTATTGATGAAATAAAGAGAACCCTGGGACAGACACCGCCAGAGCTCGCTGCAGATATCATGGAACGTGGTATTGTCCTCACGGGAGGCGGATGTCTTTTGAAGGGACTAGATACGCTTATTTCACGTGAAACAGGAGTTCCAACTATTCGTGCAGAAGATCCAGCGAACTGTGTTGTTATTGGAACAAGTCTTTTCTTTAAAATTGAAAAAAACAGTTCCTCGATAAGTTAACTGTAATGAGTTATGAGGAAACGAATAAATCAGTATTGATTTTTTTTGTCATAGGGGTTGTATGCTCTTGCCTACTGCTTTTTTTTTCAATACGATTCCATTCGTTCAATAGGCAGCTATTTTCTTTCTTCTCTCCGCTCCAAACATTTGGAATAGCGGTGACTGATTATGTTGTTGCCTTTATACAATTTCCAACACTTGAGGCAGCTAATGAAAAAAACGAACGCATGCTCCAAGGACGTATTGCAGAATTACAATTTGAAATCACGCAGAACCAACGTTTTCGAAAAGACAATGAAACATTGCGTGCGTTGTTGGAGTATACGCAAAAGATAGATTATACTACCGCGGTAGCGAGAGTTAAGGCATTCAATCCTGCCACCCCCCACGCACAATTCACCATTGATATCGGGGAAGATAAACGTATCAAACGTGACGACACGGTGATAGCCTCGACACAAGATCGCCTTGTGCTGCTTGGGCGAATTTTATCCGTAGGCGAAACAAGCGCACAAGTACTGCCGTTGACAAGTCAAGCATCACACGTCACTGCACGCACATTGGATGGAAACTATATAGGGTTAATATCAGGAACAGGAAAGGAGCTCGTCATGCGATACGTTGATGCACAGGCTCGGAACATTGTTTCTGTTGGCACCATTGTTGTCTCTGCCAGTGAAAGCGTTACCTTAATTCCGGGGATACCCATCGGACAGGTGACCCAAATTCGAGAAGATAAACAAACCCTTTCTTTGCGACTCTCCATACAGCCCTATGTGCAGTATTCATCGCTGGACTACGTATTGGTGATCCAAGAATGAGAGCTCTTTATGCATTAATTGTCATAGGATTTCTGCTTGTATGTGCGGTAGTGCAATCGATTTTCATTATTCCGATTCTAGATGGCATATACATTGATATTGTATTGATAGCCGTGGTGTTTTATTTGCGCAATCATGCAACGTGGTATCTCCTGATAGGAGGGTTTATCGCTGCGCTCTATCTTGATGCGGTTTCACTCACGCCTCTAGGTCTCTCCACACTATGGTATACCACTGTTACTTTTTTCATGATCCGCTTTAGAGAATCAGCTTATCATTATTCATTACTCAATATGTTTGTACTGTTTTCAGTCGGAATTATGAGTAAATTGGTTTATATTGTCGTTAGTGCAGGATTTTTACGCTTGTTTTCCTACAGAATTCCGTTGTTTAGTTGGGAAGAATTGTTTTCAGTATTGGGCAGCATACTGTGCATCATTCTTCTCTGCATTATTGCATATATCATTCGTTTAGTTCGAGGAGTTCATGATGAGTAATGCCAGAATATCTCACCGATTTTTTATAATAAAACTACTCATAGCCATTCAGATACTTAGCTATTTTGGGTATACATTCTATATCCAAATCATCAGAGGGTTCTCACACCGTGAAAATGCACAGCAGTTGATCACCACTGATAGAATCATACCGGCAAAACGGGGCAATATATATGACCGCAATGGAGCGCTCTTAGCAACTTCTCAACTTTTTTTTCAGATTGCAGTTGTACCAGCCTTACAGACAGAGAAGCAACTCGCACTGCTCAGTTCACTTTTTCCAGACCAATGGGATCAAATTGAAGCAACGCTGCAAAAAAAGAGTGGCAGCTTCGCATTGGTTCCGATTGTTGATCGAGTTAGCCATGATCTTCTATTTCAATTGGTGGAGCAAATCGATAATCCACAATCTATCCAATGGTATCCCCAACTTGAGCGAGATTACCCAGTGGTGAACTCGTTTACCCATGTGGTTGGACATGTAGGGAGTATCTCATCGACAGAATATCAAGTTCGAGTCAATGAGGGATATGTACAGACATCAGATGTGGGCAAACTTGGTGTTGAAGCAATCTATGAATCTATTCTTCGTGGAGCAGATGGGCAAGTAAGAGGAAGGGTGGATGCAACCGGTCGGCTCATTGAAAATTTTGGCAGTGTAGACAATGCTGTTACAGGAAACGACATATATCTTACTATTGATGTGGATATCCAACGATTAGCAGAAGATGCACTCGGTGATCGCATGGGTGCGGTTGTTGTGCTTGATCCCAAGACGAGCGAAGTCTTGGCGATGGTTTCCTATCCTTCGTATGATTCAAATGTATTGCTTGATAGATCAACGAAAAACGCGTTTGCACAATTTGAAAATGATTCTCGAGCTCCGTTTTTGAATCGTGCCGTCCAAACGGCCGTTGCACCAGCGTCTACGTTTAAGATCGTTACGAGTCTTGCCTTGTTGCAACAAGATGGATTCTCTCCATACGATTCTGTTTTTTGTGATGGCAATTATCGTCTCGGTAATCGGTTATTTCATTGTTGGTATGAACCTGGGCATAAGGGGGAAAATCTTTTCACTGCCCTTGCCAATTCCTGCAATGTCTATTTCTATACGATGGCGAATCGACACCTAACAGGGGATGCTCTTGCAAAAGTGGCATTGGAACTTGGGTTTGGTGCAAAAACCGGTATTGATCTTATTGGTGAAGAATCAGGCCTGGTTCCTACATCTCAATGGAAGGAACAATACCTCGACGAAGTCTGGCAGGGAGGGGATACGGTAAACATGTCGATTGGACAGGGCTATTTGACCGCTACTCCTATGCAGCTTGCAATGTTGATTACTCGAATCATGAATGGAGGCAAGGCCTATCAACCACATCTGTTGAAAGAAATACGAGATAACAATTCTAATGAAGTGCTTGAAGAACATGCCTTGGTTGCACTTCCAGAATCGGATAGTATCTCTGCGGATCATTGGGGTCTGCTTCGAAATATGATGCGACAGGTTGTTGTAAACGGAACGGTAAAAACGGTTATGACCACGGACATTGTATCGATTGCGGGAAAGACTGGCACTGGTCAGGTTGGCAGCACAGTTGAGGGGTTTACTTCATGGTTTGCTGCTTATGCTCCCCATAACCCTTCAGAAAACGAGCGCCAGGTAGTGGTTGTTGTTATGATCGACAGCACCAATGAATGGGATTGGTGGGCTCCAAAGGCTGCCAATTTTATATTTCATGGCATTTTTGCTGATACCGACCTTGAAGAAACGGTTGCACAGCTACGTGATATAGGGGGATTATGGTATCTTCCCTAGGATCAAAAAACTCACGTTATTTCTTTGATTTTTTTCTTGCCTTGGCGGTTACAGCATTGGTTGTTTTTGGCTGCTTATTTATCTATTCAAGTGGATATGTTGTCAACGAAGAACTGAACACCACCATGTTCATGCGGCAATTACTCTGGGTTTTAATAAGCCTGGTGATTGTTGCAATCATTTACGTAATGAACATAGACTTTCTCGAACGATTTACGGTTATTTTTTATCTGTTCGTGATATTTATGCTTGGCATAACACTTCTTTTTGGAAAAGAAGTTAATGGTTCGAAGTCTTGGCTCGGTATTGGCTCTACTGGCTTGCAGTTTTCAGAATTTGCCAAATTAGCATTGATAATTCTTCTTGCTTCGCGCTGTGCACGTGAGCGGGAGAATATTCGCAAACTAGGAACATTTGCGAAACTATTTGCGCTATCCTTGATTCCGATGGGATTTATCCTCATGCAACCTGATCTTGGCACAGCAATAGTATTTCCCTTCCTCACTATTATTATGCTCTATGTTGCAGGTGCGCAGGTGAAACATGTTTCCGCTGTTCTTAGCGTTCTACTCTGTTCGACAGCCCTGCTTATTCTGTATTCTTGGAATCAAGACACCCGTGATTATCTTCCGTCGATATTTTTTATCATAACTGAATATGCCCGTTTTTTTATCGTTCTAGCTTCTTTGAGCATTGTTATTGGTGTTGCATATCTTAGTTACTATTATTTTCGTATTAAAGCATTCTATTGGGTAGCATATCTATTTGCGATAATGTTGTTTACAGTTGGCATTGTGTTCACCGGGGCGCATGTCCTTCAAGAATATCAATTGGCGCGGCTTGTCGTGTTTCTCGATCCATACCAGGATCCTCAGGGCACTGGATGGCATATTATTCAATCACTTACTGCAATCGGAGCAGGAGGCTTTGCAGGAACGGGGTATATGCAAGGTACGCAAAGCCATTCTCGTTTTATTCCCGAACAGAATACCGATTTTATTTTTTCTATTTTTGCAGAGGAGTGGGGGTTTGTTGGCGTTGTGATACTTTTTGCGGTGTATGGTATTGTCATATTTCGCATTATAAAAATTGCAACCATCATATCACATAAACCATTTCAATCGTTGTTGTGCACCGGTATTGCAGTGTTGATTATCTTGCACTTCACTATCAACATCGGGGTTACTTTGGGTTTACTCCCCATTATTGGAATTCCGCTCTTTTTTCTATCCTATGGAGGATCAGCCTTGCTCATGATCCTCAGTGCTATAGCATTGGTACTCAATTGCTATGCAAATCGATATAGAACCTATTAATTCACACTGCCGAATTCCTTGTGTATACTAACCTATGGTGAAAACGTTGGAAGATGCACGAAAGCTATTGCACCTCTATGTCAGCAGCCCACAGCTGCGCGTCCATTCAAATGCTGTTTCAGTGATCATGCAATATTTTGCTCGAAAAACAGAAGAGGATGAAGAACGATGGGGGATTATTGGAGTATTGCATGATCTCGACTGGGAAAAATATCCTGATGAACATTGTCAAAAAACTAAAGAAATACTCATGGCTGAGGGATACGACGAACAGATTATCCATGCAATTATGAGTCATGGGTGGGGGATTGTAACAGAGGTGGAACCAGTGGATTATCTTGAAAAGGTGCTGTATACGATTGATGAATTATCGGGATTTATCATCGCCTGTGCACTCGTTCGACCTTCTCGTGCGCTTTATGATTTGAAACTTTCATCGATGAAAAAGAAATGGAAATCTGTGTCATTTGCAGCTGGTGCTAATCGAGACATCATCAAAAAAGGAGCGACAATGCTGCAGGTGGAGCTTGATGACATCATGCTTGAGACATTGGAGGCTATGAAACCGCACGCACAGTTACTTGGACTGAACGCTCCACCAACGTAATTATGACTGACAATTTTATTCGCTCTATTGTGCAACAAGACCTCGAAAATGGATTGACGCATGTGCAAACCCGATTTCCTCCTGAACCAAATGGGTATCTCCACCTTGGACATGTAAAGGCGATTCATCTTAATTTTTCGCTTGCACAGGAATTTAACGGTGCTTGCAATCTGCGCATGGATGATACCAACCCCGAAAAAGAGGAACAGGAATACATCGATGCAATCTGTGAGGACATTCGGTGGTTAGGCTATTCTTGGAATGATGAAATAAAATATGCATCTGACTATTTTGAGCAATTTCATGCCTATGCGGTATTATTGATCAAAAAGGGCTTTGCCTATGTTGATGCATTATCCTTTGAAGAGATACGAAAAACACGTGGAACGCCAACAGAGCATGGCGTTGAAAGTCCGTGGCGCAACAGGGCTGTTGAAGAAAATCTTGAATTGTTTGCCCAGATGCGCGCCGGGGAGCACCCAGAGGGCAGCCTTGTTCTTCGTGCGAAAATTGATATGAAGGCAGACAACATCAATCTGCGTGATCCACTCCTCTATCGTATTCGATACATCGAGCATCCACGCACCGGCAATGTATGGTGTATCTATCCATTATACGATTTTGCACACAGCCTTTCAGATGCAATTGAACAGATCACCCATTCTCTGTGTACCTTGGAATTTGAAAATCATCGCCCCTTGTATGATTGGATTGTTGAACACTGTGAATGCCCGCATAAACCTCGACAAATAGAGTTTGCAAAACTCCATGTAAGCACGATGATTATGAGCAAACGACGGTTGAACCTTCTGATTTCGGAAGAAATTGTTTCAGGATGGGATGATCCACGAATGCCCACACTCGCTGGATTGAGAAGAAGAGGCTATCCTTCCCAGGCCTTGCTTGCTTTTGTTGATAGCGTAGGATTGACAAAAACAGAGAGCCTCATTGATATACGACGGATGGAGCACGCTATCAGAGAACATCTCAACGAGGCTGCTCAGCGTAGAATGGTGGTTTTTGATCCAATTGAACTTGTTATCACCAATCTTGATGACGATTTTGAGGATGTCTTCACCGTGGAAAATAATCCAGAACGTAAGGATGATGGATCAAGGAATATTTCTTTTTCTAAACAACTATACATTGAGCGTGATGATTTTATGGTTGATCCCCCAAAGAAATATTTTCGATTGAGTCCAGGGGCATCGGTTCGATTGAAATTTGCCTATTGTGTGAACTGTCATGATTATGAATCTGATGCACAAGGGCAAGTGACTCGAGTTTTTTGCACTGTCGATCCTGCAACGCGAGGTGGTGATAGCAAGGGACAAAAGATACGCGGAACACTTCATTGGGTTGCAAAAAAGACCGCACGAGTGATTCATATTCATGAATATGCGCCGTTGTTTACGGAAGAAAATCCCAGCGTTTCAGATCGCTTTTTGGAATCGGTTAATCCTGATTCATTGAAGATTGTCCATGCATTTGCAGAACCGGCTATCTATGACGAGGCAAAAGATACTTCGAAATATTATCAATTTTTAAGAAAAGGATACTATAGACAGGATACAGTCGCCTCCAAAAATATCTTAATTTTTAACAGCATCGTTGGGTTACGAGATACCTGGCAAAAATTGAACAAACCATCCCGCTAATTCGCAAGATATATCACTGTGCCGATACGCACATACGCAATACAGCAACTAGACTTAATAGACTTATTAAAGTTAATATGTATTTACGATATACGTATCGTAGAGAGGTATAAATGAAACAGTATACATATACTATATTAATCTTTTTTCTGCTTGGTGCATTCTTGCTTACAGCTTGTGACGATATGATTTCTTCTGGCGGTAGAACACCTATTGATCCCGGCAAATCTGATATTGATGAGGGGTTTGATTATATAGATATCTACACCCGGGCTGACTTGGAAGCAGTTGCCAATGATCTTACCGGAATCTATCGACTTAAGAATGATATAGATCTGTCAGAAAGTGAGTTTACTCCGATTGGAAGTCCTGATACACCCTTTTCTGGTGTATTTGAAGGAAATAACAAAACTCTTCGTGGGATTACCATCAATAGACAAAATGGAAGTGGAAGTGAAAATCAGAATCTGGGGCTTTTTGCTGCTATTGAAAAAAGTGTAAAGATACAAAATCTTACAATTGAAAATATATCAATAACAGGATATCGATATATAGGGGCAGTAGCAGGGACAGTACCAAGTAGTGCTGAAAGGGGTAGTATAACAAATGTCCACGTAAAAGGGATTGATTTTACTAGTGATGGATTTACAGGGGGGCTTTTGGGAGGATCTAGGTATATAACGATTAGCAGGAGTTCTAGTTCTGGGCGCTTTAGTCTCAATGGGGTCTACGTCGGGGGGATCGTAGGAATTATTTTTGAAGGGGTAGAGCTGAGAGAGAATTATGCAGACGTAGAAATCACGATAGAATCTAGTGGAACGACTAGTACTGCGCTGGTGGGGTATGTTGGTGGATTGGTTGGTTATATGAAGGGAGAATCTACTACGATACTAGTAGAAAATAACTATGCAATAGGAACTGTCCGGGCTAGGACCCAATATGGAGTAATCGGTGGGTTAATAGGATATGTAATTCACAATGCAGATATTTCAAATAATTACGCAGCATTGTATATACTAAGTGCATCAGACGTAATGGGTGGCCTTATTGGAAGGGTTCACATGCAACTTTCTGGACTCGGATTCAAAACAAGTGTTGAAAATGCTTACTTTCGCAGACAGTATGCCGGCGGAGAGTATATCTCATTGATAGGACAAGAAGATAGTCTGGAAGCTGGTGATATTGTCATTACTAATTTTGCAGAGTATACACTTGAATTAGAAAATATTCTAAAGAATGGAACTCCAGTGACACAGAATGATTTTGTAGGGTTTGATTTCACCGATGTTTGGCGATTGGATGAAGATGGAAAATGGCCAACGCTGCAGTGGCAACAATAATTCATGGCTTCTGAGAAGATCTTCTTCTGGAAGAGGATGTCGCGTATTTTAAAGAAGTGTGCTCCTTATGGGGTGCTCTTCGTATTCGTTACAGTGTTGTGTGTTGCCTGTGGTGCTATCATTTTGAAGGCAAATGAAACATTTTTTGGGAATGGTGGAGCTACTAATCCTAACATTCCTGATGTCGATGAAGGATTTGCCTATATAGATATCTATACGCGAGCTGACTTGGAAGCAGTGGCCAATGATCCCACAGGAATCTATCGGCTCAAAAATGATATTGATCTTTCTGGAAATGAATTCACCCCATTGGGCAGTATTGCAGCTCCGTTCAGAGGGATTTTTGAAGGAAATAACAAGACCATCCGTGGGCTTACGATTACCAAGGAAGAAATCAACGCAAATGTCAACAAATATCTTGGACTTTTTGCAATAGTTCAGGGGGATAATACACAAAACCCTGCAAGAATCCAAAATCTTACTTTGGAAAATGCTACAATAAAAGGATATGAACTACTCGGTGCGCTTGCTGGGAGCATTCAATCTTATAGCACGATAAGAAATATACATGCACAAAATGTAGACATTCGTGCTGGGGATGCACAATCCGGTGGAATTGTTGGATTTATGAGTGGTGTAGAAGCAAGTTTGAAACAGAGTTCTTCTTCTGGGAGTATTAGCGCACCGTATTTTGCCGGCGGAATCATAGGATCAATGATAGAGGGAGAATTGTTAGAAAGTTATTCTTCTATGACTATTAGTCTAAGAAACAATGGTGCGGTAGCTGGTGGATTAGTAGGATCAATTATATCAGATACGGTAATCATCAGCGACTCTTATGCAATTGGCACCATCAATTCTGCAACGACAAGCTCAGGAGGGCTTGTAGGACGTGTGCAGGGTAAAATATCTATAGTAAATAGCTATTCAAGAACAACCGTGCCAAATCTTCCTGAAAATGGACATCTCATCGGGGCAGGTATGGGAAAATCCACCCGTGAACTTTTCACTCTTAGATCCTGTTATTACCTTGATGATATGACGCTTACCGCGATAGGTTTGGAAGGATCGCATGTATCCATCACTTCTGTGGAAGGGTATGCGTTTAGATCGAATGAATTACGTAACGGTGCTGATAGGGCCGTAACACAGAATGATTTTGTAGGCTTTGATTTTACAAATATTTGGCGATGGGATGGAAATGGGAAATGGCCCGCCTTACAGTGGCAACAATAAATGCATGATTCTAGTATTGCTGTGGCCAAAATCTCCAATATTCACTATCGCTGCAATGTGAAAGAAGCAGGTGTGCTGTGAAATATTTTTTTGCTAGCAGCAATAGTTTGACAATATTATTAGGCAATTCCGGCATAGATCACAAGGGTTGCGATTATTTGGAGGTATAGTATGAAACTACACACATCAC
The DNA here is from genome assembly GCA_965243525.1 of Spirochaetia bacterium. Taxonomy (GTDB): domain Bacteria; phylum Spirochaetota; class Spirochaetia; order WTKD01; family WTKD01; genus WTKD01. The sequence continues at coordinate 45,029 of OZ251568.1, forward strand.
AAAGGATAGTTTTCTTATTGTTTTCTGCGATGTATATTGTATCTTGTAGCAATATTACCCCGAGTGCAGAAGATGGACTTAAGGATTCTGGACTTATCGATGAGGGGTTGGATTACACTGATATCTATACAAAAGCAGAATTAGAAGCGGTTGCAAATGATCTTGGGGGAAGCTATCGCTTGAGAGCTGATATTGATCTTTCAGGGAGTGAATTTAATCCGCTTGGAACACATGATACTCCCTTTTTTGGTGTATTCGAAGGGAATAACAAAACCATACGAGGACTCACCATTAATCAACCTAATAGAAGTCTTCTAGGGCTTTTCGGCACTCTCTGGGGGAGAAGTCAAGAAAATCCTGTACGAGTACAAAATCTTATACTTGAGGATGCATCGGTTATAGGAAACGGTAATTCCGGGGTGCTTGCTGGATACGTACATGATCATTCTGAGATTAGCAATGTACATATACGAGATATGCATATCGAAGGCCGCTCCGAAAACATCGGTGGAATGATTGGTCAGTTGGCTAATAGAGGAAAAATCATGAGAAGTTCTGCCGCAGGAACAATGACTGTAAGGGGCGATAATGCTGGCGGGCTTGTGGGATATGTAGATACCGCGATGATCTCGGAGAGTTATACTGTTGTAGATATAACAATATCCTCCCGGGAACAATCATCACTAGCTATTTTAGCAATTGGCGGGTTAGTCGGGCATATTACAGGAAATTCCCTCATCACCACCATCGTGAGGGATAATTATACAACAGGAAAAATCGTTAATGAGTATCATTCTTCAGAGATAGGAGGATTTATAGGAAAGTTCGATGGGTATGTATCGATGCAAAACAATTATTCAACGGTAACAGTGCCAAAAAATAATGTTGCGACTGGTGTATTGATAGGGTATATCGAAGGAACCGGGGGAGAAGTCATCAACGGGTATTATCTCTCCCAAACATCAGTGAATGATGTAGTTGCTTCTAATCCAGCGGGGATGACAGTTATCAATGTCAGAGAATATACTTTTGTTTCGGGCATGGGTCTTATGTATGCGCCAGGTTCAGAAAGTTTAGTAACACAGACTGAGTTTGCAGGATTTGATTTCACAACTGTTTGGCATTGGAATGGCATTGGAACTTGGCCAACGCTGCAATGGCAACACTGAGCGATTCATAGGTGTATCACAGAATTTTCTGCCCAAAAGGATGTGGGCCGCTCTGAACATTAACTGCATCTCTTTTGTCTTTCTAAATAGCGGTGGTTCTGTATGCACAGGATAGATTTTAAATATATGTCGCTATTCTAGTAGACTAAATCTCAGCAATTTTAGTATTATGATACATATAAATTATGTACATCTTGTTTACAAACTGTATTCACAGGTGTAGATATATACTTTTTTGGTAAGGAGGCTTTATGAAAAAGGCTTTATCATTGTTTGTGGTGTCACTTGCAATAATTGTATTGGTATCTTCTTGTATGACTGTAATTCCATTTGATTCGTCAGCAGAACGGGTGATTGAATTTGAAGGAATAGATCAAGATACGATGTTTACAGCAACGGGTGAATTTCTGGCGAGTTATATTAGGGATTCCCGTGAGGCAAATGAATTTCTTGATAAAGAGAAGGGGAAAATAATCGGAGATTTCTATACGACTGTCTTTTCTGATATAACCATGGATTCAAAGGTATTGATAAACTACAATTTTACGATCCGAGACGGCAAAGTAAGAGTTACATTGCTTCCTCAACAAGTCAGGGTAGGCCAGAAAAATGGCTTTGGCATTGTTGTTACGAATGAGACTTTTTCTGGATTTGTTGGGTGGACTGATGGTCAAGTTTTGCTGCAACAAGAGGCACTCAAACGTACGTATGAGGAATTCTTTGTTGACTATGAAGCAGCTATCCGTGATCTTGTGAGCGATGACTTTTAAAGAGATACAATAAAATTTTACCACTTTTATTACGGTTTCCCACGTACAGAGTTACTTGGTTTTCATAAATCCATTTGCTTATGGCAGGAGCAATGGTTTTCGGAATGTTACACGTAGATCGTAGAAGCTGCCAGTGATGGCCTTTTGCGATCTTTTAATAGATGCTACTGCTTGAATTGCCCTGGTCTATATCATTGTTTTGATGAATACTCTGCAGAGGTGGCATTCATTTTTGGGTATTCAAGGGTTCATATAATTTTTGATGGTAAAACCATAAAGGGCATATTTTTAAGGAGGAAAAAATGAAAAAAACAATTTTAATTTTTGCCATATGTTTGGTAGGAGTAGGGTGTATAATTCCCTCATTTCAAGAAGCAAAAGCAGCCATAGCTGCTGATGAGAGAAACCAGGGAATAGAAGTTCGTTTCCGATCAAAGAATTTAATAACATCCGACATATTAGTATTTGATTTGCAGACCGTTCCAGAAGATAAGGCCCCTGTAGACATGTTTAGGGTCTTGTTGCAAAGTGCTGAGGCTTTAAAAGACAAGGATTTCACACATGTGGAACTTGCCTATCGAGGAGTTTCTAAGTTCATTCTAGATGGACCGTATTTTAAAACACTAGGTGAGGAATATGAGGCACAGAATCCTATATACACGATGCGTACTCTTCCTGAGAACCTTCTGACTATGGATGGAGAAGCTGCATACTCGACATGGACTGGTGGCATACTTGCAGTGATGGAGAAACAAATGGAAGACTTCAGCGATTTCCATACTAAATGGTATCTGGAGGATATGGCGAAAGCTGTCCAATAGAAAATAGTATACTTCCCACTATCTATCTTGGCAAGAATCTGTAATGCTAAGGATGTCTCGTTGTTTACAAGAAGAGGGGAAATATGCAAAAAATAAAAAAAATAACATTCTATCTACCGATTTTTTTTGCCTTAGTTGCTCATGCGCAAGAGGGTGATTTCACTGATCTTGATCAGCCGCTTCCAATAGATGCGAAAGTCCGCATAGGAGAGTTGGGGAATGGGTTTCAGTATTATATTCGCTACAATCAGCGCCCGGAAGATAAGGTTGAATTTCGCCTTGCGGTGAATGCTGGTTCCCTGCTTGAAGATGATGATCAACGAGGGCTTGCCCATTTTACAGAACATATGGCCTTTAACGGTTCTGAACATTTTGAAAAAAATGAGCTGCTTGATTATGTGCAATCGGTAGGTGTGGAATTTGGCGCCCATGTGAATGCCTATACTTCCTTTGATGAGACAGTCTATAAACTCCCTATTGCATCTGATTCTCCAGAGATTCTTGAACAGGCATTTTTAATCCTCAGAGATTGGGCAACGGGGCTGAGCCTGAGCGCAGATGAAATAGAGAGAGAGCGTGGCGTTGTTCTGGAGGAATGGCGGAGCGGACAAGACGCTAATCGCAGAATGTTGGATCAATGGCTTCCGGTGCTCTTGAAAGATTCACGTTATGCACAGCGATTACCCATAGGAACGCAAGCGAGTATTGAAGGATTCGCCCATGATAGCCTTCGTCGGTTTTATGAGGATTGGTATAGACCGGATATTATGGCTTTGATCATCGTTGGAGATATAGACGTCGATGAGATGGAAGCTGCTGTCAAAAAACATTTTTCTGGTATACAGAATAGGGATGTTATACGTAATCGAGAGGCATTTCCTGTGCCTGATCATGAAGAGACAGAGATCGCAATCGTGAGTGATCCCGAGGCGGCTGTGGTCAACATATGGAATATTCGTAAACTCGATCCCGAACCGTTCAACACGTTGTCTGACTATCGCAGGAAAATCGTCTACTTGCTTTTTGCTGGGATGCTTAATGAACGCCTTTCTGAACTGTCTCAGTTAGCAGATCCACCATTTTTGTTTGCAGGAGTGAGCAGTGGAGATGCCTTTGTACGCAACAAACATGCCTTTCGTGGTTTTGTACGGGCCAAGGAAACCGATATTCTTTCAGCGTTTCGTGCCTTGCTTGAGGAGGGAAAGCGTGTACAGGATCATGGTTTTACACCCGGTGAATACGAACGATATAAGCGAGTGCTTCTGCAGGCCTATGAAAATGCATACAAGGAACGTGATTTCAGTGAGTCTGCAGGATATGCGGATGAATATGTGCGCCATTTTTTGGAAGGAGAGGCGATTCCAGGAATAGAGTTCGAGTTTCGTTTTTTACAAGAGGTACTACCGACAATCTCACTTGATGAAATCCAGGCACTTGCCGAGCCATGGTTTAGCGAACAAAACAGGGTTATTGTGATTACTGCCCCAGAGAAAGAAGACGTAGAGATTCCAAGCAAACAAGATGTGCAAGAACTAATACAAGTGGTTGTGCATAGTGAACTCGCTGCCTACGAGGATGAGCAAGTAGCATCTGAGCTGTTAGGTTCGAGACCTCCTTCAGGGAGTACTGCGTCAGTTACAAATATAGAGGAATTGAATATTACTGAGTTGACTCTGTCAAATGGAGTACGCGTTATACTAAAACCGACAGAATTCAAGAACGATGAGATCGTCTTGTTTGCCTATAGCCTAGGTGGACATTCTCTTAGTTCTGATGATGCGTTTTTTTCTGCGCGGTATGCAGCACCTGTCATGAATCAAAGTGGTATTGGATCATTTTCGGCGATAGAACTAGAAAAAATTCTGGCGGGCAAATCTGTCTCCTTGGATGTGTTCATCAACGAGCTTACAGAGGGATTTGAGGGAAGCGCAAGTTCAGACGACCTGGAGGAGATGATGCAGTTGCTTTATCTTCATTTCACCGAACCAAGAAGGGATGAGACAGCATTTCTCTCGGTGATGAATCGCGAAACTGAACGGATCAGAAATATTTTGGTTGACCCACAGTATTATTTTCAAGATCAACTCACGCGGGTTCTCGATCAAAATCATTTACGAAGCAGAGGTATTCCTTCTCTTGAAGATATCGAGTCAGTGGAGCATGCTACGGTCTTGGATATATATACAGAACGATTTGACAATGCCGGTGATTTCGTATTCTTTTTCACGGGAAGTTTTGATATTGCAACCATGATAACGCTGTGTGAGCAGTATCTTGGAAGCCTGCCAACAACAGATATTTCTGAGCAGTGGCGAGATATTGGAATTCGGGCACCTGATGGCGGAGCTGAAAAGATATTACAGAAAGGAACAGAAGCGGCAAGCCGGGTTTTTCTATACCTCACCGATGAACACCCATATGACAGAGAAGATGCCTTTTTACTCGATAAATTAGGAAAACTCCTTGATATACGCCTTGTTGAAACTCTTAGGGAAGAACAAAGTGGTGTCTACAGCATTTATGCAGCGAGTGGATTGGTGCGGTGGCCCTATAGTTATTCGTATGGGCTCATTAGTTTTCCCTGTGCACCTGAGAATGTTGATACGCTCACCCAAGCAACTATTGTGGAGATACAAAAACTCTTTGCAATAAGCGATGATGACGATGATATTCAGAAAATACGCGAGCAACACCGTCAACAAGTTGAGGAAGGACTGCAAGATAACAGTTGGTGGACAAACGTTTTGTATTCCTATCACATACATGGGATTGATTTTCGTGAAATTCTTCGGTATGAAGAGCGATTAGCAACTATCACCGCAGAAAATCTCAGTCGTGTGGCACGTGACTATCTCAATACAGATGAATATATACGCATTGTTCTCTATCCTGAGGGTTACGAGTGAACGATTGTCGATGAGAGATTCTAATCCATTAGGAGGTAGCATAGAAATTGATATGCGATCCTCGCCATGATGTTCGATTCATACTGGTTGTATGTTTGTAATTAGTTTACACAATTTAGTCTCGGGTTTGTACAAAGTTAATACGACTACCTTAGTGGGGTTTCTTTATTGCACGTACTCAATCATTTCGAAAAATCTCATCTCTCATCTAGGTAGGGATTGGTGTTCTTAATAGGATTGCTTATACTATAACTAACAAGCTAAGGTAGGCATCAATTTTATGAAGAAGTATTTAATAGTATTGCTCAATATTATAGTGATTGGTTGTACTAATGTAAGTCCCATCGGGGGAGTGCCCCCTTCCAGTACTCCTACTACTCCCGACAAAGATCCGCCTCCTCCCCCTGTGGAGATTTATGATGAGGCAGATCTTCAGAATATACGGAATAATCTTCAGGGGAAATATGTACTCATGCAGGATATCATACTGAGCGGTGAGTTCAATCCGATAGCACCGGATAGAGACCAAGAAGCACCTGGTTATCAAGGAGATCCTTTTACTGGTGTTCTTGACGGAAACGGTAAAACCATCGGCAATTTGGAGATAAAAAAAGCAGATCAAAGTTATATAGGATTCTTTGGGGCTATAGGATCGGGAGGCAGAGTTCATAACCTGAGGCTTATCCTTGCACCGGGAGATGCAAACGATCCGGACAACAATCCCAGTATAGTAGGAGCAAAAGTTGTAGGTACGCTTGCAGGGTTAAGTAAAGGAAGTATTCAGAATGTTGATGTTGAGATTGGATATGTTAAAGCAAATGATGTGATAGCTGGTGGATTGGTAGGCCTTTTTGAAAGCGGTACCATAAAATCAAGCTATACTACTAGTACTGTTACTGGAACTGGAGTAGTCGGGGGGTTGGTTGGCTACAGTTATTCCTTAAAATCTATTATAGAAAGAAGCTATGCAACGGGAGATGTCACAGGAACTGGTGCTGAGGTTGGCGGCCTGGTAGGTGGTCAATATGGGGGTAGTATAAAAACAAGCTATGCAACAGGAGATGTTACTGGTGCTGGTGGAGTTGGCGGTCTGGTTGGTCTTCAACAATATGGTAATATAGAAACAAGCTATGCAATGGGAGATGTTACTGGAACTAGTGCTGCGATTGGTGGGCTGGTTGGCCTTCAACAATATGGTAATATAGAAACAAGCTATGCAACAGGATCTGTTGAAGGTGATAATAACGTTGGAGGGCTAGTGGGTTTTCAAGGGAAGAATGTCAGAATAAGAAATAGCCATGCAACGGGAAATGTTGAAGGTGATAATAACGTTGGAGGGCTAGTGGGTTTTCAAGAGAAGAATGTCAGAATAAGAAATAGCCATGCAACGGGAAATGTTGAGGGTGATGATAACGTTGGGGGATTGGTGGGCCGTCAGAGCGGAGGTATAGAAACAAGCCATGCGACGGGAGACGTTGATGGCAAAGGCATTCGTAACGTTGGGGGGCTAGTGGGGTACTCTATTGGTAGTATAAAAACAAGCTATGCGACGGGAAAGGTTAAAGGTGAAAACTCTAATAACGTAGGTGGTTTGATAGGATTCTCTATTAGTAGCGTAAAAGCAAGTCATGCGATAGGAAATGTTGAGGGTGATGATAATGTTGGTGGTCTGATAGGATTCTCCATTAGTCTTATAAAAACAAGCTATGCAACAGGGAATGTTAAGGGAATGGGAAACAGAATTGGCGGATTAGTGGGGTGGGGAGTTAGTGAGTCTAATAGAATAATATCAAGCTATGCAACGGGAGCTGTCGAAGGCTCTGATGAAGTTGGTGGTCTAGCAGGTCTCTGGAACGGTAGCATAGAAACAAGCTATGCAACGGGAAATATTACCGGAACTAGTGCTGCGGTTGGCGGTTTTGTGGGACTGCAAGAGAGTGGTAGCATAACAGCAAGCTATTTTGATGCTTTTTTAACTGGGAGATCAAACGGAGTTGGAAGTACGGGCAGCTCTGTTCTAAGTGTGCTTAGAGCTTATTACACGAATGACGACACTTCAGATCGAAAAGTATACACAGGAGCCTCTGGTCGCGGCGAAAGAATACAGGGAAATTCTCATTTCTTGGATTGGGATTTTCATAAAACGTGGCGGATGCAAACAGGGGAGTGGCCTACTTTACGGAGATAGAGTCGTTAATTTTAGTAGTATCAAAACTACGGAGAGAGCAGATCCGAGGATGTGCTGATGCTTTTTGTATACGAGCCTATTCACTTTAGGCGAAGGGAGTATAGGAGTATCGTATCATCGATTCGTGTTGCAGATCATATGAATATGTGAGATGTCATGATGCTACCTTGATAATTGGTGTGTGATCGCTGTCATGATGGCTCCTCATGATAATGTATTGTTGCAATAATTCGTGTTTAATCATGGATTCGCATAAGTTCATCAAGAGATTTGCCTTCCTTATTCTTCCAATCGGTCCAACCATTCGATGGGCGGCCTAGACAGAATGTTGAAGCTGCACTTGGTGTGGGAAATTCTATGTCCTTGATGAGTTCATAGTAACTTTCGTGTTCCTCAGCCGCTGTGGAAAGGATGCCTTTTCGAATTTCTCCAAAACGATAGGATGGGACGGGAATCTTTCGTAACCGAGAGCCGGCAATGACTCGGATATTTTTTTCTGCGAACACTGCTTTGGCATCTGTACCTTGTCCACTGTTGCAATAAAAAATATGTTTTTTGGAATAACTTGGAATATCAAAAACAGCATAGCCAAGAAATGAACTCAACATAGTAATATCTTCGAAAAATTCTGACGTAGAATCTTCTTGATGTTCTGGAAGAGTAGGCTTTGTCGGAATATGTTTGTTTTCTTCAAGGGTGAACAACCTCGCTTGTCGCGCCTGCTTTATGGCAAGATATTCTAGAAATTGCACATCCGCCTTAGTAATCGACTGATCCCTCGCGTGAAATACGATGGCTTCATTCCAAAAATCTTTTTTATAATGATGATCCTTGATACGTTGAGAAGGGTTTTCTGTTTCTCCTATGTAGACAGTTTGGTCCTCTCCCAATAGCATATAAAAACTTGGCTGTTTAAGTTCATCTCGTTCTATTGCCTGGGAAAGATGGCTTCGAGGGAAAACCATGCAGCTACAGATACGATTAGAGATGAATGCCAGTTTTATTCCTCGCGGATTTCCGTCTACGAGATACGTGGTAATTGTTTTTCCGCGTGATATGGGCTTATCCACAGTGACTTTCCTTTTTGTCTGCTTGCAGTTTATGTCTTAGAAAAATTTGGCATCCAACTGTAGGTGAGGTAAATTGAGATGTTCGGTTGGGTCACTGCAAACGGTATTGTTCGTGCGAAGAGAAGATCAAGAAAACCTAAAACTTCCAAGAGGTCATATCCCCTTGGAAGTTTGTGCGTAAAAACTAAGTTGTAGATCTTTTCATTGAGCGAAATCTCAGCGATTGGATGACGCTGAACAGGCCACCGATGATAAATGCGATGCCGGTTAAAAGAACGATACCTAATCCTAGAAGGGCAGGGTTCAATAAGAGGAAGAACGAAGCAATGATTCCGAGTATTCCCCCAAAACCAAGCCAGAATCGATTTGAGGCATTACCTCTCGAACTTAATGCATATGCAAAAGCAGAGATAGAGCGAATTAGTATAGCGATACCTATATAAATAGCTAATACTGCTTTAGAGACATCTGGATTTAATACAAGGAGAAGACCGATGAGGAAGGTTATAAGTCCCATGGTGAGGGTCTTTCCCCAGGTCTCCAAAGTCTTCTTGTTGGTGATGGCAAATACCATTTCTACAACTCCTGCTATCAAAAATGCAAGACTAAAAATGATGGCTAATGTAGTAAAAGCGCTCTCTGGTGTAACCAGTGTATAAATTCCTAAGAAAAGAAAGATAATCCCAACGATTAAAAGGATATACCAGTGTTTTATTTTGTGTTCCATATGAACCTCCTAAAAAAAGTGACCTAGTATACTATACATATGCGGATTTGAAAAGAGAGGTAATTCAAAGGATATGTGTTGTTTCACGGGATAACAGGGGATGAGGAGTAGTTAGATTACTGTTTTGTTTGACGTGTAGAGATGTTCAACTGATATGAGGCGCGTTGTGCTCCAGGAATAGTGCGCAGCAGGGTTGCAAATACTTCAGTTAATGGAGGAATCTCTAGGGTGATCGGCAAAGGATGCGAAGATTGCATGCCTCGCAATCGCGCAGAAAGGATGATGGTTTTTGCTACCGTGGTACCATTTTGAATGTATATGATGCTTGTGTCGTCTAATGTATCTGTGGTGATTTCTATCTTTTTTGATTCTGCGATGCTGATGCGGTGATCCGCGAAGTCTTCTGCACGAAGGTCCGTACCAAAAATAACCGGGAAGGCCTCTTTGCCAGGGTGAAAACCGTAATAATAGCCTCCCTCCTCTGGAGAGATAGCAGTTCCATCATGATAGAGAAAGCGAGCAGGGATGGACTGCATGCTGCCATTCATTTGTGGCATATCCACCGAAAAATGCAGATGAGGCCCGGTGCTCAGTCCGGTATTGCCAGAATGACCGATGATCTGCCCAGCATACACGTCGTCTCCCAGTTCTACAATGGCGCCACCATAGCGGAGATGGACGTAGCTTCCGATGCTTCCATCCTCGTGGAGAATCAAAATATAGTTTTCATGGCCACCATATTGAAACCCTCGTCCACCGATGCGAGAATCTTCTTTTATCGCTGCGACGATGCCATCTCTCGCTGCATGTATTTCAGTGCCTTCATCCATTTCAAAATCCACCGCATAAGCATTTGTTCCTGAATGCGAAAACGTGCCATGATAGCCCTGACTGAGTTTGAATTTTTCCCCGTGCTTGAATGGAAAGTAATAGACATGCTGTTCGTCGTGTGTTGCGGTGAGGGGATTTCCTATGGCAAATCGTGTGGTGAGTTGATAGCGTGAGGATCGTGTGCTCGCTTGAATGGATACTTTAAAGAGATATTTTCGTGTCTCATTTGGCTGCAGTGAGACCGCATAGGGCAAGGGCACAGAGGCTTCCATGTTTACTAATTGTGGAAAGGAAAGTGATATCCATACCTCCACGGGCAGGTGGTTGTCTGCATAAAATAGATATTCATTTTCTTCTTTTTCTGTATAGATAGAAGGTTCTTGTGCAGCAAGGGGAAATACAGCATAGGCGAGAATCACAAAAAACACACTGTGAGTGATGTATGTTTTCATATCTTTTGCACTCTGACAATTAACGATGGTTGTGTCAAATGATTTCAATCCCTTCTAGAACATTCTGCGATCTAATGAATTTTTGAAATTTTTGAGAGGAGGAATTCTGGCGCTGTACAACAAAGATTTTCGAATTTTATAAGATTGGCAAAACATGCTAACATACGAAAACGGTTATCGCAGAACTGGAATATGCTGATTGGTATCTCTTTATTCTAATTGACCTATGGAGGCTCTGTGAAAGGAGAAATATTTTGTCCTATATGAATGCTTTGGTGCTGAAAGAATATGATGCCCTAGATCAGCTTGCAATTGAGCCTGTTCCGAAACCAAGCCCGCAAGCTAACGAAGTTCTCTTGCGTATCCATGCTGCAGCGGTGAACGATTGGGATTGGGGATTGATTAGAGGAAAGCCTTTCTATATTCGCTTGTTCTGTGGTATGCGGAAGCCCAAGGTGCGTATTCCTGGTGTGGATGTGTCAGGAAGAATTGAAGAACTGGGTTCTGAGATATCTCGCTTTTCAGTAGGGGATGCGGTATATGCTGATCTGTCCGAATGTGGTTTTGGCGGGTTTGCCGAATATGTCTGTGTGCCTGAAACAATGCTTACGTCTAAGCCAGAAAAAATGGATTTTGTTGAGGCTGCGAGCATACCTCATGCGGCAGCACTCGCATTGCAAGGACTTCTCGATGTGGGCAAGTTGCAACCAGGTGAAAAATTACTCATCAACGGTGCAGGTGGAGGAGTCGGCACAATAGCAGTGCAAATTGCACGAAATCTTGGACTGCAGGACGTGGTAGGAGTGGATCATGGAGAAAAAGTAACTGTTATGGTGGATGCAGGGTTCAGCGAGGTGGTTGATTATACACAAATTGATTTCACTCAAGTAAAAGGGAGGTATGATTTGATCTTGGATGCGAAAACCAATCGTCCGATCACACGATATCTCAGATCTTTACGTCCGAAGGGAAGATACGTAACGGTAGGAGGAAGCACTGGAAAACTGCTCCGAGCAGCTCTCGCACAACTGATATTTAAAAATCCGGCCAAAAAAAGGGTGGCTGTGCTCGCATTGAAACCTAACCAAGGCTTGGAATACATCAACGATCTCTATTGCAAGGGAGTTTTCAAACCTCATATATCTGATGTATTTGCGTTTGCAGACATCGTAAAAGCAATCAAGCATTTTGGTGCGGCAAAGCACAAGGGAAAGGTCGTTGTTAAAATCAAGGACTAATGCGGTGGCTGCTACAGGCGGGTTTGAGACAAAAGGTAGGGGTGATACTTTTCTGGAAAAAGAACATCAGACAGCGGTGATACCTTCCATACAAATTTTGGGGCATAGGCAAGAATTCTTCTTGCAAGGTGTTCCTCAACTTATTTTGCTCTGTAGGCGATTTGAGTCTCGTAATTTTTGTTGAAAGGCTAAATCTTGCAAACTTCAGATCGCGTAAGAAAACGTCTGCCGGTTCCGTTGTCCAAAGAAAACATGCCCCCAATCCCTGGGATGGCATCAATGATGAGCGTGGTATGTTGCCATGCTGCGTATTGATCTTCATTGATATAGAAAGGGACTTGGTCTATCTCACCAAGCTGCACATCATTGGTTCCAATTTGATAATCATTTGTCTGGAAGCACATCGGAGAACTTCCGTCACAGCAGCCACCAGATTGATGGAAAAGCAGATCACTCCCATAGTTTTCTTTGAGCTCTCTAAGTAAATCCCTCGCAGCCGGAGTTGCGATTACTTTTATAGTTTTATCCATAACACTTTCTCACAAAGGTACGTTGCATGCTGAATAGCACACAACGTACAAAATTCCTTAAAAAAATCCTAGAGCATTTGGGCTATAGGAAACAAGCACATTCTTCGTTTGTCGATAGTGATCAAGCATCATTTTGTGCGTCTCTCTGCCAATACCTGATTGCTTATACCCACCAAAGGCGGCATGTGCTGCATAATCATGATAGCAATTGACCCATATCCTTCCTGCTTGAATTTCGCGTCCCATGCGAAATGCCTGGTTGCCATCTCTGGTCCACACACCAGCACCAAGGCCATAGAGGGTATCATTTGCTATCTCCAATGCTTCGGCCTCATCTTTGAAGGTTGTCACCGATACAACAGGGCCAAAAATCTCTTCTTGGAAAATACGCATTTTGTTATGCCCCCGAAACACTGTAGGTTGAATATAGTATCCATGTTCTAGACCATTGTTTAGCATAGCAACATCGCCGCCGGCAAGCACTTCTCCACCCTCGTCGCGCCCCAGTTTGAGATACGATTTAATCTTTTCCATCTGCTCAGTAGAGACCTGCGCTCCAATGGCAGTATCCATAAGGAGTGGATTGTCCTGCCTGATGGCAGCAACACGATTCAGTGCTCGCTCCATAAAGGTATCGTAGATGGATTCTTGAATGAGTGCCCGGCTTGGACAGGTGCACACCTCGCCCTGATTTAAGGCAAACATAGTAAACCCCTCTAAGCATTTGTCAAAATAGGCATCATCCTCTGAAAACACATTTTCAAAGAATATATTTGGCGACTTTCCGCCCAATTCCAGTGTAACCGGGATGATATTCTGTGCAGCATATTGCATAATAAGTCGCCCTGTGGTGGTTTCACCAGTAAAGGCAATCTTTGCAACACGTTTTGAGGCGGCAAGAGGTTTTCCTGCTTCAAGGCCATATCCACTCACCACGTTCAAGACTCCGGGCGGTAGCAGATCACCGATGAGTTCCAACAACACCATGATAGATGCTGGCGTTTGCTCAGCCGGTTTGAGCACCACACAATTGCCTGCAGCGAGGGCTGGGGCGAGCTTCCACGTTGCCATAAGCAGCGGAAAATTCCAGGGGATGATCTGTCCCACGACGCCAAGCGGCTCTTTAAAATGATAGGCATAGGTCTGTGCATTCAGTTCTGATATACTGCCTTCTTCTGCGCGAATACAACCGGCGAAATATCGGAAATGATCAATTGCAAGTGTCATATCTGCATTGATGGTTTCGCGGATTGGTTTGCCGTTGTCTATGCTGTCGCTGGCTGCGAGCAAGTGAAGGTTTTTTTCCATGATGTTAGCGATGCCCAACAAGATATTTGAACGCTCTGTAAGCGAAGTTTTGCTCCAGGATGGAAAGGCCGCATGGGCTGCATCCAGAGCAGCGTCGACATCATCTGCATTTGACCTAGCCATTTCACAGATGATTTCTCCAGTGATGGGTGAGGGGTTCTCGAAATACTCCCCAGATTTTGGTGAAACAAATTCTCCGTTGATGTAATTTCCATATCTCTCACGAAACGGAAACTGAACATCAAGATGGGTTAGATCTAGCGCGGTAGAATGCGCTACTCTACTCATAAGACTCATAGAACACTCCTTTGTGTAATACTGATGACTCCTCGGGGGAGTCTTCCCAAGCACGCAAAGAATGATCTCCTTCAACGTGCAAAATAAAACTCAGGCGGCAATATAGTATATAGCATAACTAAACAAAGATAAAGTAATTTTATGTTCTAAATTGTTTATTTGACTAGAGGTAGGCTGTGCACCCTAGATAGAAATAAGCCCCCACATCGTTGTAACGCAACGGGGTAGGGGCCATAATGTTTGCTAAACGCTTTGTTTTCTTAGGCGTTCGATAGGTAGTCTTGTAACTCTCGGACGACATCATCTGCCTCACCAGTATCAGGTATAATTTGTCGAATGACAGTAATTCCTTCATTTGCAAGAACATCTCCTAGGGCAGCGATGAAAGGGGCAATATCACTATCGTCTTTCATTCTCGTATAGAGCTCTGTTAACTCTCTAAGAATCTGTTGATATTCTGCATTAGTATCGGATACATTACCTAAATTTAGTAATTCCTGTGCTAGCTCATGGGTTTTATTATAATATACGTGAGGCAATAAACCCAGTATGAGAGCATCTGCTGTTATATCAACAGGTAGAGAACTGCTGAGGCTTCTAATCCCATTAATGAATTCATTGGAATTATTGGAATCAATTGCCATCCCATAGAGCTCTGTCAATTCTCTAAAAATTTGTTGCTGCTCCGGACCAGAATTCGAAATACCTGAGTCTATTAATGCCTGCAGCAACCTCCGAGCCTCGTTGTAATAATTTGTGCCACTCCCTGAAGATCCACCATCAGAATTTCCTGGGGTAGCCGGATCCATTGAATTGCTTTGAGATAGGTAGGGCTCTAAACTCAATATAAAAGCATCTACTGTCATACCAGCAGGTAGGATCCCGCTAAGCATAATAGCATTATAAAACTCAGCAATATCACCAGAATTACGTGCTAGGTCATAGAGCTCTGCTAACTCTGTGAGAAGTGCATCGTGTCTATCTCCCTGAGGAGTCCCTGGAGTTGGAGTACCCAAGTTTCCTATTTCCTGAGCTAATCTCCGAGTCTCACCAGAATAATCTATTGGATTTAGTAATAATTCGCAGCTTGCGAATAAAAAAACAGCCAGCAATAATGCTGCTCCTAAGAAAAGAATATGGTTCCTCATAATAATACGTATACATACTATACATAGTATTGTCAATATTTTTTAGCTTCTATTGTCGTTGAAAGGGCACGATGTATAGTTGATGGGCGATGAAATCAAGTCTACGGTAGATCATAGATGTATACCAACCTGGAGGTATGGATTTTGTGGTTAGGTTTTTAATAAGTTGTTGGGATGGATAGCGAAATGAATACAGCCTGGATAGAAATAACTGCCTCTGAATCGGTGCAGAGGCAGTTATTTATCGCATATCCTCGACTTAAGAGATAACTCAGCGCCCCGGAGCTGGTAAAATAGGAAGTAGGTCGACGCCCTGATAGTTATCTTCTATATAAGTTTTGTACGCTGTTAAATTACCAGCCTTAGCGGAAATAATACCGTTTCGCATTGCATCCACATGTCCACTAAATCCGTCCTCATAGGAGGCAAATGCTTGTCTGTACAAGGCGACCAACTCATCGAAGAGATCCATTACTTCCTGTGAAGGATTATTTATTTGATCCGTTGAACTAAGGGGTCCGCCAAGTGCTGCCTTAAGTTCCGTTGCTATCCTGAGAGAATCTGTATAGAAATGTGACTCTTCCCCAGAATTTTTGCAGCCTGCAATTACTAATAAAAGTAGGAGCGTTCCTACTAGAAAAGATATATTGTTTTTCATGTATATAAGTATATACAAAATATATTGTATTGACCATACTTTTTCTGCTTTTATTAATTCTGTACGAAAATATAATAGGCGTGGCAACTAAAACAGCTATACACGAAAAAGAAAACATGTATAAAAATCAGAGAATGTGAAACCTGTATTGCAACCTTTGCTGGATCATCGATGCGCTCTAGATCTCGAATGACAATCTGTATTATTGCAGAAACAATACAAGGATATCTAAAAACCGAAGGTGGATTTTGCTTTTCTTGTTTTTATCAGAGTTCGCCTGGGGCATTCTGCTGGTTAGAATAGACCCGTATTAATCTAGTTGTTCTAGATAGCCTAGGTAACTTAGATATTTAAGGGCTTCGGTCTCAGATATCACACTACGAACACCATTAAGGAGCTCGAGGACATCGAGTCCACTAACACTATTATAAAGTTGCTGGAATTCGTCAATGAGGGCAAGAAACTCGTCATCGGTGATAGTCGTGTTACCACTGGTTGGATTTGTGTCAACACTAGTTCCTGAATCATTCGGCAAAACACCTCTAGCTACTAGTATAGCTTTAAGTCTCTCTACACCACCTGCCGCCTCTGCCTTAGCTACCAAGCTAGCAGCTTTGCTAGAGATGGATTGATCTCCACAGCTTGCAAATAATAGCATTACCAGAAGTGTTGCCGCAGAGTAAAGTAAGTATTTTTTCATGTAGTGAGTATACATAATATATTTAGCATTGACTATAATCTTTTATATTCTCCTTATTCTTTACTAATGCATAGGAAAACCGCACTGAGTTGTAATGATTAAAAAAATGCGTTGTTATTCGTCGTAGGCGCGCTGTAGAGTAGCGATGTCAAACTTTTTCATGGAGAAGTACGGTGCATAGCAGCCGGAGGTGTGAATTTAGTAGTTAGGTTTTTAATAAGTTATTGGGATGGATAGCGAAATGGTTAGGGCTGGATAAAAATAAAATCCTGCATCGGTATGAAAGTAACGGTGCAGGATCCATTATGTTTGTAGATTTTTAGGTCATTAGCAAGAAGATTCAGGTAGATGACATTTTAAGCCCTCTATGTAATTATCCACTTGTATACCAGCAGGTAAAGCATCACTAAGACCGCGTTTGAATTCATCAAGATTATTAGAATCGATTGCCATTGTATAGAGATTCGTCAATTCTGTGAGAAGTGCAGCGTGTCTATCTCCCTCGGGAGTACCTGCAGTTACAACACCCAAGTCTTCTATTTCCAGTCCTAATCGCCGTGCTTCACTATGGTAATTGATTGGGGGATCTCCACAGCTTGCGAATAAAAAAACAGTCAGCAATAATGCTGCTCCTAAGAAAAGAATATGGTTCCTCATAATACTATGTATTACATGCTATACATAGTATTGTCAATATTTTTTAGCTTCTATTGTTGTTAAAAAAGAACGATGTATAGTTGTGATGATTAAAACAATGCGTTGTTATTCGTTGTAAGCACGTTGTAGGGTAGCGATGTCAAACTTTTTCATGGAGAGAAATGCTTGCGTTACTCGGTAACGTTGAGCATCACTGCCTTTTGAAAGCATTTCGTCCAAAATTTTTGGTGCCACCTGCCATGAGATGCCAAACTTGTCCTTGAGCCATCCGCATTGTTCAGCTTGAGGATCAGCTGAAAGAGCCTTCCAATAATGATCTATTTCTTCTTGATTGTTGCAGTTGACCATGAACGAAAGGGCCTCATTGAATGCAAATGTATGATCATATGCGCTGTCCGTTGCGGTAAACCATTGATTTTCAAGCATAAAATCAGTGAACATTGTTGTTCCTTCTTTATCAGGTTCCTGATTCTTGCCATAGGGGATGAGTTGCCCTGCTTTTGTATGTGCAAATACTGAAAGATAGAAATCCCTTGCTTCCTTGGCTCGTCCACATACCGATCCGGTGAAAAGCAGTGAAGGAATGATGAAGGGGCGATGATCTCCTTTGGGATCTGGCATGAACAATTGCCATGAGACACCATATTTGTCTTCTATCCAACCATAGCGTTTACTAAAAGGATAGCTGTCGAGGGGCATGCGAATAATACCGTCGGGTGACAATCGATCCCAGAGTGCATCAAGATTTTCTCTTGCCTGTGGATCCTGTGAAGGGTCAAAGTTGAGAATAAATGAGATAGATGGATTTAAGGTAAAGACAGGTCCTGCATTGATAGCATTGAAGCTGAATCCTCTCAGCTCAAATGACACAGTTCTACAATCACCTCCTGGGGTGTCTTGTACTGTTGTGACAGCATTGATACGTGAGCCATCTCCAAAGGCTTCCACGTAGAATGAGGCCGCTTCTTGTGCCTGCGTGCCGAACCACAAATAAGGAACTATTTTCTGCATGCTCATATGTTATTTTTATCCAAAGAACACAATACTGCAAGTATAGTACGGTATACCTGTGTAGTACATACAAATTTTTGATTCCCATTTTGACTATTAGATTAGTGGACATCGGCACTGCAATTCCTTGAATCCACTCTTGCATACTCCCGGGGCGATTGCTAGTATGCATGAAGAGAGGTGACCATGAATCGGAAATTTATGCATACGTACAGATCTGGTGTTTTGTTTCTTTTGTTGTTAGGAATGCTTTTTGTTACTGGATGTATCTCTATTCCTGCGAAAACTTCATCCGGGGCTGCTTCCAATGCACAGGAATTGTTGGGCAGTTGGCAACTGGTGTCCATGACCTATGCCCAAAAAAGGGTGTACCCCAAAAATCCAAGCGATTACAGCATTCGTTTTGATGAAAAAAATGTATACCTTGCTTTGGAGACAAACAGGGGATCCTCAGGATATCGTGCATTGGAGGAATTCATCGCTCTTACGTCTCCAATGGTGATGACAAAAGCTGCATGGCGTTCAGGTTCTTTTGCGCCACGCCTTCTCTCGCTTTTTGAGCAGATCCATAGCTATACAATTATCAACAAAAAAGAGCTTTTGTTGGAATCAGAAACGGGAAGTCTACGCTTTACTAGGGTTCCAAATACCAAAAACTAATACAACACCCTTTCGAGAATATTCTAGCTATCAAGGTCTATGGTGTTTTTGCAGCGGTTGTGGAACTAGCTCTAAAAAGAATTAATCTCTAATTCGTATTTTTACAATACACAACTATATGCAACCTTCATTTATGTATAGTATTTATTAGATATATCTGTCATTTTGTTGACTGAAGCATACTACGTAGTATATCCTGTCGATGGATTTGTTAGGAGGTAGGTATGACTCATCTAAAAAGCAAAACAACCATAGCAGGTATATTTTTAGTGGTTTTTTGTAGCTGTGTAACAACATCGTTTCCAGTAGGAGGAGGTTTTCTAGCAATAGGAGAAGAATCTTCAGCAATAGAAGGAGTAGAAACCCCTCCTTCTGATAAAATAACAAAGATAGAAACAAATCTAACTCCCACTTCAATAATTATTCCCGGAAAAGCCTCAGAAAAAGAGCTTTTGTATTTTATCGATATCTATAAGGATGCGCAAAGAAAGCTTATAAATGCTTCCTCCGAGACGGGAAGTTTAGAATGGGCGCATATAACAAATCATTACCTAGTTGACACCGGAATAGAGATGTTGGTGGGGAATGTCTTGACGGTTCAGCCCCTTGTTGGTGGCATCTACCGAGTATTGCTTGATACACGAAATTTGCGAAATGATGAGGTGAGAATTACTATAGAATTTATGTGGGCGGGTATGCTTGATATGAAATACTATAAACCAGGCGAAGGGGATACTGGAACCTATCAAGCAGGATTGGGAATAACCGATGCGATACTAAAAAATAAAATAGAAAGCATAATGGAAAGTATTGCAACTGCTCTCCTTGATTTTATGTATTAGACTTTTTGAAATACCATTGTTTTGAAATTTGTTAACTCCGCTTCTCACCAAGTTGATTATTAGCCTAGTAAGGAGCGGCACCACCGTGTTGTATTTTATAGCGGTAAATAGGATCTTCATCCAAGAAACAAAATCAGCTGCTTTGGGTATGCTAACACCAGTGATGCAATGCAAACATTTTCAAATAGATCGAAGATACGTCCCAATGATATGCGATTAAGTCGTTAAGCTTGCTTTCTGGTTTAAAACTCCGCTGCAACAGCCAAGATAAGAGGGTCCAAAAAAGATTGCATCGGTAAGGGATATGAGAAAATCCCAGGTGATGTGAAACTAAAACTGAAATCCGCACCCTTCCTCATATCTGATGTCTCTGCTTTGTAGAGATTCTCATTCAAAAGAAATAGGCATGATCACCAAGAGTTGTGCAAGGCTGTATTTTTAATACAGTAAACAATATTGTACTCGTTTCTTTCTGAGATCAAAAAATGGCTGTATACGAAGCCATTAAAAACAAATAATTTTTGAAATACTCGTAAGGCGCAAAAATTTGTAAAAATTTGCAAGAAAATACGTCGAAAATCCTTGACGCTTTTCTATCCGTCCATTAGGCTAGACACATGGACATAAAAACTGCAGTACAGTCCTTTGCAGCCCTTGCGCAAGAGACGCGGCTTAAGACATTTAGGCTTCTTGTGGAAGCAGGTCCCACAGGTCTCGCAGCCGGGGACATCAGTGCAGAACTTGCTATTCCGCACAACACGCTTTCATTTCATCTTTCTCATCTTTGTCATGCGGGTCTTGTGGTGGTGCACAAAAGGGGACGCAATAATATGTACTCTGCACAATTTGCACAAACAGAGGCGCTTATTCAGTATCTGGTTGAGCAGTGTTGTCAGAGAAAAACAACTCAAGTTTCTGTGCATAATGCACAGGAGAAGTCTACAGTATAAAGGAGTATATAATGAAACATTTACATATACACATTTCAGTTGAAGATATTGAAGAATCCATACGATTTTATTCAGCATTATTTGGTGTAGAGCCAAGCAAGAAAAAACCGGATTATGCAAAATGGATGCTTGATGATCCTCAGGTAAACTTTGCTATCTCTGCACGCGGAGAGTCTTCTGGCTTACGACACCTTGGTGTGCAGTTGCCGGATGCTGCAGCACTTGCGGCGATGCGAGAACGTTTCACGGAGGCGGATATTGCCTTCCACGGTGAAGATGATGTGGTGTGCTGCTATGCACAATCATCCAAGGCCTGGGTCGAAGATCCTACTGGCCTCACATGGGAGACCTATCATACAGTTGCTGATGCAGAATCGTATCACGAACAAGAATCTTGCGAAACCTCTTGTGCATGCTGTTAAGTAGTTAGCTATCATGTTTTGATGCGGAAATTTGCTATTACGGGACACCTATACTATACTATAGGTGTCTTTTTATAAGGTAGGGTTGTTTTATGAACCATGAACAAATATACCACATGCCACAACAAGCGTGGAATATTGATGCACAGGAGTACAAGAAACTATACGAATACTCCATTGAGCATTCCGACGAATTTTGGGCTGCACAGGCAGAGAAATCTGTAAGCTGGATCAAGAAATGGCATACTGTGCAATCTTGGGATTTCCATACTGCGAATATCCGTTGGTATGATGGTGCGACGCTGAATGTGAGTGCAAACTGTCTTGACAGACATCTTGCCAGCAGAGGTGATAAGACCGCTATTATCTGGGAACCCGACGATCCGAAAGATGCCCCTCGATATTTGAGTTATCGCGAACTGTATACAGAGGTGTGTAAATGCGCCAACGTATTGCGAAATCTGGGAGTAGACAAGGGTGACCGGGTTTGTATCTATCTTCCAATGATTCCTGAGGCGGCGATAACTATGCTTGCCTGTACGCGCATCGGTGCTATTCATTCGGTAGTTTTTGGAGGTTTTTCACCAGAGGCATTGGCAGGGCGTATCAATGACTCGCAATGCAAATTGCTGATCACATCTGATCAATGTGAACGAGGTGGTCGGTTCATTCTCTTGAAAGAAAATGCTGACAAGGCCTGTGAGCATACTCCATCCATAGAGAATGTTCTGGTGGTGCATCATTGTGCGCAGGACATTACATGGGTTGCGGGCAGGGACCGCTGGTATCATGAAGAAATGGCAAAGGTAGACAGCGACAATTCGGCAAGGGAGATGGAGGCTGAGGATCCGCTATTTATTCTCTATACCTCTGGATCAACCGGGCAACCGAAGGGGGTTTTGCACACTTCGGGTGGCTATCTTGTGTATGCAGCCACGACATTTAAATATGTCTTTGACTACCGTGAGGATGACATCTATTGGTGCACTGCTGATGTGGGATGGATTACTGGACATTCGTATATTGTCTATGGACCGCTGTGCAATGGCGCAACGGTGCTTATGTTTGAAGGAACTCCGGCATATCCCGATCCTTCACGGTTCTGGCAGGTTGTAGACCGCCACCAGGTGAGCCTTTTCTATACTGCTCCGACCGCTATTCGTGCGCTTATCGCCAGAGGTGATGCATTTGTTAGTGCAACGTCACGCTCGTCGTTGCGCGTTTTGGGCACTGTGGGTGAACCAATCAACCCAGAGGCCTGGGAATGGTATTATCGTGTAGTAGGAGAAGAACGTTGTCCAATCATTGATACGTGGTGGCAGACAGAGACAGGAGGGGTCATGATTACTTCGATTCCTGGAACCGGTGACATGAAACCTGGATCTGCTTCTTTTCCTTTTTTCGGCAATCTTCCTGCACTTGTAAATGACAAGGGTGATATCTTGGAAGGAGCAACGAGTGGTAATCTCGTGTTAACACGCTCTTGGCCAGGACAGATGCGCACGGTCTATGGGGATCATCAACGTTTTATTGACACGTATTTTAAAACCTATCCAGGATATTATTTTACGGGAGATGGAGGTCGTCGTGACGAGGATGGATTTTATTGGATCACTGGTCGTGTCGATGATGTCATCAATGTATCTGGGCATCGAATAGGAACCGCTGAAGTAGAGAGCGCACTTGTTCTGCATCATGCTGTTGCAGAGGCAGCAGTCGTGGGATATCCCCATGAGATAAAAGGACAGGACATTTATGCCTATGTGACACTCTGTGACGAGGTGGATGCAACTGAAACACTCAAAGAAGAACTGCAAGAACAGGTTCGGAAAGAGATTGGGGGATTTGCCATACCTAACCAAATTCAATGGACATCCTCTTTGCCGAAGACGCGTTCTGGAAAGATCATGCGCAGGATTCTTCGGAAGATAGCCTCAAATGATATCGATGGACTCGGTGATATATCAACATTAGCAGATGCAACAGTGATCGAATCGCTTATCTCTCAGCGAGCTGTGAAATAGAGAAAGAAAGTTTACAGACTGGAGTGAAAAGATGGTGAATAGTTCTATTAAGAAAACTATTTCTTGCTTTCAAATAGCAAGGGATGCTCTGCCGAAGTATAAAATATTATTGCTTGTGTTGGGTGCGGTTCTTGTCGGTGCTTGTGTGGACCCCGGACTTCCTCCCCTACCTCCTGTGGATCCCTCCATTCGAGGTTTTTCAATTGGTCCTTTCACAACGTCACATTACACAGGAGACGACGAATTTTCGATTAATCTAAACCTTGACGGACCCGATGATGTTACGATTGAGGCTGTTATTCCTGATGGTACAGACATCACGCAGATAGAAGTTACTATTGATGTGCCAGCAGGAGTAGTGCTTATTGTCTCCGATCCTACAAATCCTCCAATAGAATATGCTTCCAGAGTTACACGAACTCCCTTTGATTTTACAAATCCAGTCACATTCACAACAAAAAATCAGAACATTGAAAAATCTCGTACGATCAAGCTGACTCGAGTTTCCAATATTTCACCGGACGTTATTCCCATCTTTGGAGAGCAGAATTTTGCCTATGTACGAAAAAACCTTGGAGAGAACTACATCCTTGTGAATGATATTAAGCTCATTAGAAATTTTGAACCGATCGCGCCACATGTTCGTGCCCAAAATCAAACTTCTAGTGATTATAGTGGTACCCCTTTCACAGGTGATTTTGACGGAGGGGGCAAAACCATCAGTGGTGTAAGAATACTAAAACAAGGAGAGGATAATGTAGGCTTTTTTGGACAGATAGGGGCGGGTGGAAAGGTGCATAATCTCATCCTTGCTCTCGCGATGGGTAGCATAGCTAACCCTAGCATAGAGGGAAAGACCAATATGGGAGCATTGGCAGGAAATAATATAGGAACCATCGAAGAAGTTGGGATTAAGGGAGGATATGTGCGGGGAAGTGAGGATACTGTTGGTGGATTGGTAGGGCTTAACCACCAGGGAGGTAGCATTGAAAGAAGTTATGCAACAGCTATTGTGGAGGGAATAGGGATTAATGTTGGTGGGTTGGTAGGGGAGAACAGTACTGACTTTGCTGACTTTAATATCAAAGATAGCTATGCAACTGGGGCGGTCAAAGCGAACGGTGCTGTTGGTGGATTGGTAGGATTTAACCAGAATGGTAAGATTGAAAGAAGTTACTCGATTGGAAAAGTGGAAGGAAGTGGTGCTGGTGGGTTGGTGGGTTTTAATAATGGAACTCTTCGGGACAGTTATTTTGATGCGACATTGTCAGATCAGGGTCAAATCGTTTCTGATGATCAGGGAACAACAGAGTCTTCCAGGCCTTTTCACACCGTCGGTGATTTTGTATATAGAAATAAAGACAATATAAGCGATACTACGAAGGTCACTATGGACGATTTTGATCGGTGGGATTTCATTGGACGTGATAACGATGGACCTGAGAATATCTGGGATATGCCAGAAGCTGGGCTGTGGCCAATTCTAGCCTGGCAGCAGTAATACTTCTAGTCAAACATTTTCCCTTAAGGGGAAGGTTAGCGATTTTGATCTCAAAAACTAGGACGTAACAGCGCCTTTTCCAGCAGAGTTTACCAGTTGGGCATATTTATACAATGCACCTTTTGTGTATTTTGATTGAGGTGCACGCCAGTTTTTTCTTCTCTCAAATAATTCTTTTTCACTCACCTCAACTGAAAGCTCCTGCGTGGTGCTGTCGAGTGTTATGATATCACCATCGTTGACAAGGGCAATAGGACCGCCTACTTGTGCTTCGGGGGCAACATGGCCCACTACCATTCCAAAACTTCCGCCTGAAAATCGACCATCTGTCACCAATGCAACATCTTGAATGAGCCCAGCGCCAACGATCGCCGAAGTGGGAGAGAGCATTTCGCGCATACCGGGGCCACCCTTTGGTCCCTCATAGCGGATAACAACAACATCTCTTTTTTTGATAGCTCCCGAAAGGATGGCTGTGAGTGCATCTTCTTCACAGTTGAAGACCCTAGCCGGCCCCTTATGTACGATCTTATTTCGTCCGGACATTTTTAATACCGCTGCCTCTGGGGCGAGATTCCCCTGTAATATACAAAAAGATCCAACCGATTGTTTTGGTTTTGCCAAGGAATAGACAACCGAAGAGGATGGATTGCGTGGGGAAATGTCTGCATAGTTTTCTGCAATTGTTTTGCCGGTGACAGTTAATGCATCACCATGTAATAACCCTTCATCTAGAAGCATTTTCATGATGATTTGCAGTCCGCCTTCTTCATGCAGATGCTGCATGAGATATTGACCTGAGGGTTTCATGTCCACAAGCACTGGTGTGGTTTTGAAAAAATGATTGAATTCAGAAATGTCTAAGGGAACTTCTGCCTCATGTGCTAATGCAAGCAAATGGAGCACTGCATTGGTTGATCCTCCTAATGCAAGGGATACTCGAATCGCATTTTCAAAGGATTTTTTGGTAAGTATGGTGCTAAACGTGATATTCTTGTCGATGCATTCATATAATGCCTCTACGCTACGTAGCACAACGTCGTTTCGATGTTCTGAGACAGCAGGTACTGAGGCACAGCCTGGAACACACAATCCGAGTGCTTCGGTTGCACATGCCATGGTGTTTGCGGTATACATCCCTCCACATGCCCCTGCGCCCGGACAAGCAGCACATTCAATTGCATGAACTTCTTCAGCACTCATTTGACCAATGCTGTGTTTTCCCACTGCTTCAAAGGCATTTACCAAGTCAATGGCCTTGCCTTTGTAATTTCCTGGGCTGATCGTTCCTCCATAGATGAATACAGAAGGACGATTCATTCTACGAAGACCAAGTAAGGTGCCGGGAATGCTTTTGTCACATCCACCAAATCCAAGTAATGCGTCAAGCTGATGTCCATGAGTTGCCAACTCGATGATGTCTGCTATTGTTTCGCGAGATATCAAGGATGCCTTCATCCCCTCATGTCCCATTGCTTCTCCGTCGGTTACCACGAATGTGTGAAAAGTCATTGGATAGCAATGAGCATCTTGTCTAATTTTCTTTTTTGCAAGACCTGCAAGAACATCAAGATGCATGTTACACGGACCAACATCGCTTGCTGCACTTGCAATGCCAAGCAGCGGTTTTGAAAAATCCGCATCCTTCATGCCCACAGCACGAAGCATCGCACGGTTTCCAGTACGTGCCCGCCCTGCGGTCATCGCCTTACTAAATGTATTCTTTCCGCTAAAATTATACTGCATAGATCACCTCTAGTGGTTTGTTTTTGAAAATGCAAGATAGGGGAGATGCTTTACTGTTTTTTCAATAGCATCCTTGTTTGAAAGCAATGCACCGGTTATATCCCATATCCCTGTTGTTAGGGCTGATTGAATAGCTTTTTTTATTGTGCAGGCATAGGATTGATCACCAACTTTCAAAGTTGCAGTTGCGATATCTAGTGATAACTCGGTTTCAGGATATGCCTCAATGGTTGACTGCACCGTTTGTATAACATCAATAGACAGCGTTGCAGTGGGAATGCCGATGCTTGTGCAATTTCCTGCAAATATTTCTGCAAAGGATTCACCAATGATCGCGGCAATTCCGTAATCTTTCAGCGATTGAGGCGCATGTTCACGCGATGATCCACACCCAAAATTGTCGTTTACGACCAAAATTTGGGCTCCCTTGAAACGCGGAGAATTGAATGGATGATCCATTTCATTGCCTGCATCGTCAAATCGAACATCTTGAAATGCATATTTTCCTATACCTGCAAAGGTGATAACCCGCAAATATCGAGCGGGGATAATTTGATCGGTGTCGATATCGTTTCCGCGAACAGGGATACCGCGACTGACTATTTTTGTAATTTTAACCATGAGCAAATGTCCTTACGTCGATAATTTCACCACTAACTGCGGCAGCTGCAACCATGGCGGGGCTCATAAGAACGGTTCGTCCTGTTTTTGATCCCTGTCTTCCAATAAAATTTCTGTTTGAGCTACTCGCACAGAGTTGCCTTCCTTGGAGTTTGTCGGGGTTCATGGCAAGACACATGGAGCATCCTGCACCACGCCATTCAAATCCAGCATCGCTAAAAATTTGGTCTAAGCCCTCAGCGACTGCCTGCTTTGCAACCTGC
This sequence comes from Spirochaetia bacterium, assembly GCA_965243525.1. Classification (GTDB taxonomy): domain Bacteria; phylum Spirochaetota; class Spirochaetia; order WTKD01; family WTKD01; genus WTKD01. The sequence continues at coordinate 72,539 of OZ251568.1, forward strand.
TTTGACCCAGGCACCACGATAGCGTGCACATGTGGGGCTCTCTTTTTGCCTTCGACAATTTTTGCAGCTTCCCGGAGGTCTGTGATGCGACTATTTGTGCAAGAGCCAATGAACGCAACATCAATTTTCTTCCCAGCCATTGGTTCTCCCTCGTTGAAATCCATGTGTTTCAAAGCAAGTTTTGCAACTTCGCGCTCATGTGGATCGAGGTCTTTTATTTTTGGGATGGTCTCAGATATGGCGATTCCCTGCCCAGGGTTGATTCCCCAAGTGACTCGCGGTTCAAGTGCCGTTCCATCAATTTCATACTGATCATCGTATGATGCGTCGTCTGCACTGCGGATTGACTTCCAATAATCAAGCGCATCATCAAAGACATCTTCAGATGGGCCATAGGTTCTATTTCGCAAATAGTCAAAGGTTTTCTCATCAGGGCTGACATAACCAACCCGTGCGCCACCTTCAATACTCATATTACAGATGGTCATGCGGCCTTCCATGGATAGGCTCTCAATAGCAGACCCTGCATATTCATAGGCATATCCAATGCCGCCTTTCACAGTGAGGTCAGAAATTATCTTTAAGATGATGTCTTTTGCATAGACATAGGGGTTGAGGTGCCCGTTTACTTGGATTCGCCGAACCTTTGGACGACTCAATGCGATGCACTGTGTTGCGAGGATGTCTCTAATTTGTGTAGTGCCTACTCCAAAGGCGATAGCACCAAATGCGCCGTGTGTTGATGTGTGGCTGTCTCCACAGGCGATTGTCATGCCTGGTTGTGTTAGCCCAAGTTCGGGTCCGATGATGTGTACGATTCCTTGATAATCGGTGTCGACAGAAAAAAATTCAATGCCGTATTCTCTTGTGTTTTGCTCAAGAGCCTTTGTCATCGCTTCAGCCTGTATGTCGGCATAGGGACGAACATATTGGTCCTTTGTTGGAACGATATGATCGACTGTTGCGAAGGTTCGATAGGGGTAGAGCACCGATAAGTCTCGTTCCTTAATCATTTGAAATGCCTGCGGTGAAGTTACTTCATGGATTAGATGTAACCCAATAAGCAATTGGTCTTGCCCCGATGGCAGTGTTGCTACTTTGTGTAGATTCCAGACTTTGTTAAGAAGATTTTCTGTCATTAGTCCCTCAAGAATGAGCTATTCAATTAGCTTGTTGGTTCTGCACTTCGAGAAATTAATACATTCCCGGTGCTGATTGCCTCGATAATATTGAACTCCTCAAGTACTCGCTTCAACCGTTCAATGGTATCTGCACTACCATGAGCTTCAATAATAATACTCTCTTTATCAATATCCAGTATATCACATTGAAATGCACTTGCAATACTTAAGATATGCAGGCGAGTTTTTTCGGTATATCGAATCTTGATCAAGGATAATTCTCGAGTGATCACATCTTGATTTGTTCTATCACTTGCGTGCACAACGTCAATCAGCTTGTTTAGTTGCTTCAGAATATTGTTCAGTCCCTCTGGATTACCTGTAATTACGATAGTCATGATAGAAAAACTACGATTCTGTGTAGGTGAGACGACAAGGCTTTCAATATTGTATCCTCGTCGTGAAAAAACCAACGCGATACGAATCAATGTTCCCGGGCGGTTTCTCACATGTAATACGATAGTATGTTGTTGTTCAATAGGACTCATTTTACGTACTCCCTTTTGGTTTTTCTAATTTCGTTTTCGGGGCCTCTATGAGCATCTCGTCGTAGGAAGCTCCAGATGGAATCATAGGAAAGACATTCTCTTCTCTGTCGACGAGTGCATCAACGACACATGGCCCATCATAGGCAAGAATATCTGCAATTGTTTGTTTTAACTTCGTATGTTTTTTGATTCTAAATCCACGAACACCATAACTCTCAGCGAGTTTGACGAAATCAGGATTCCCCACGAGGTCAACGCCGGAAAGGCGGTTTTCATAAAAAAGGCTCTGCCATTGACGGACCATTCCATAGTATTTGTTGTTGATGATCAATATTTTCACAGGCAATTTGTGAATCGCAATGGTCGCCAATTCATACAAGGTCATTTGAAATCCACCATCCCCAACGATTGCAATAACTGTTTTATCCTTTCTTGCAAACTGTGCTCCAATTGCTGCTGGAAATCCATATCCCATCGATCCAGCACCGCCGCTGGAAAGCCAGGTATTGGGTTCTGCTGTCTTGAAATACTGCGCTGCCCACATTTGATGTTGTCCAACATCGGTCGCGACGATGGCATCACCTCGTGTTTGCAGATAGAATTCTTCGATAATCCGCTCTGTTCGTAATCCAGATTTTTTGTAGCGCAACGGATATTTTTTTCTCCATTGAGAAACTTGAGTCTTCCAAGCAGAAGGTTGTTTTTGTTGCACTATGCTTGCAAGACGCTCAACAATTTCTGCAGCATCGCCGTGAATCGTGATATCCATTTCAAGTGTCTTGTTGAATTCAGAGGCATCGATATCGATGTGAATACGCTTGGCGATCTGATTGAACTTAGTCGGATCGCTAACGATGCGGTCATCCCATCGAGATCCAACAGAGAGGATAAGGTCAGCGTTTTTTATTGCAAGGTTTGCATAGGCAGTGCCATGCATACCCAACATCCCCAGCGAAAGATCATGGGTTTCAGGAAATGCTCCCTTTCCAAGAAGGGTGTTAACCACGGGAATTTGCATTTTTTCAGCGAGATACGTCAGGGCCTTATGGGCACCAGCAAGAATCGCTCCATGTCCCGCAAGAATAATTGGTCGAGCGGCTTTTTCTAATGCAACAGCAGCCTCATTGATGCGATCAGTATCAATAGATGGAGTTGGTTCATATCCTGGGATGTCAATCGTCGTATCGTAATTTGGAATCGCGGTGCCTGCAGAAACATCTTTTGGAACATCGATCAACACAGGACCAGGACGACCGCTCTGACAGATGTAGAATGCCTCCTGGAGCACATGGGGAAGATCTTCAGTCTTTTTAACAAGATATGAATGCTTTACAACAGGATAGGAGATGCCAGAAACATCTGCTTCCTGAAACGCATCAAGCCCAAGATTCCAGGTTGTTTGCTGTCCACAAATAACAACCATCGGGATTGAATCCATTTGTGCGGTGAGTAGCCCCGTGATTGTATTCGTCGCACCAGGTCCTGAAGTAACCAAGACAACAGCCGGTTTCCCAGTCGTACGCGCATACCCATCGGCAATAAACACAGCACCTTGTTCGTGCCGGGTGAGGATGTATTGGATCGGAGAATCAACAATAGCATCAAAAATAGGGATTGCAGCCCCTCCGGGAAGACCAAATACATATTCAATATTATGTTTGTGAATCATATCAACAATGATTTCTGCACCAGTTTTTTTATCCATAACTATTCCTTAAGCATAGTATGACATATATCAGAAGATGCCGCAAGTAGTCAGAAAAAAGAATAACTATTTCCTCTGGATTAGCTGTTAAAAAGTATGGTACTGTGAAGTTATAGTGATTTTGAGGATAGATTTTTGGAGGAACGGTATAGTATAGCATTTGCTCAGCGATATTTTGCCAACAATAGGTAAAATGATGCTGATTTGATTGTCCGTTGGGAGCTGAATTATGTCAATTAGTCAATTATTTAGGTTTAGAGATGTTGTAGCTGAAAATATAGACAATATTATAGACTCTGTTCAGAAAAAAAATGTTATACAAGAAACAAAATCTGATGAAATTATAGAAAAAATGCATGAATTTCTCACTCGAGGAAAAATGTTTCGATCTTGCCTGTTTCTCTCTGTATGTAACAAGTTAGGCATGGACGAAAATGAGGACATCTATCGTGTTGCATCGGCCTTAGAGTTAATGCAGGCTTCGTTGTTGATCTTTGATGATATCATGGATGAAGATGAACTTCGCAGAGGGCTTCCTGCGTTTCATATATCCATGCGTAGGATTCAGAATCAAGAATACGGCGACCACGATGCACAAAGCATTGCTTCTTGTGTTGGTATAGCGCTTATCATGCTCGCCTATGAACAAGTGCACACCTCTTTTGCAAGGTTTCCTCTGGAATCTGTCACTGCACTCGCGCGTGAGTTTGACATTTGTTATTTTTCTGTTGCCTTTGGGCAGATATTGGACATTCGCGCTACGCATGCCTTTAGCACGATAGGGATTCACGAGGTAGAGAAACTCCATCGATATAAAACCGCAGAGTATACGTTGGCATTGCCATTGGTGCTTGCTGGCATTTGTGCTGGATTGTCACCACAAGAGAATCAGATTCTTCGTGAATTTGGTCATGCTGCAGGGTTGTTATACCAGTTGCAAGATGATGTTCTTGATTTTTGCGGAGAAGAAGCGGTGTTGGGAAAACCACTTGCCTCTGATTTGTTTCAGGGAAAGCCTAACCTCGTAGCTGTGCTGCACAAGGAATTGTATGGAATATCGGAGTGGCAGGCAGTGCAGCTCGCCATCCAAAGGGGTGAAACTACAACGCAGGCCATGTATACCGATAGAATTGCCCAAGAGATACAGAAGATATCGCAACAACTATGCAGTCTTGCTGATGCTCAGGTTGCGCTTCTTACGCAAGCACATTCTGAACTTTCTGACCTATTATTGGTGATTTTGGAATGGATACAGATGCGTAAGGCGTGAACGCATAAAACGTTGTAAAGAATATCTCGTACGTTATAGCTGGTTTATCCAGTATCGATGGATGGCGGTTGTGTTGCTGAGTTCTGGATGAAAGGTTGCAAAAAGCGAACGTTTGTACTGAAGAAGCACTGGGAAATCCTCGTATCTTGCCAATACTTTCACCGAATCATCATAGGTCAGCACTTGAGGAGCACGAATGAATGTCGCTTGAATTGTCGTTGCGAGTGTTGGGACGGATAGTTTTGCTTCAAAACTATCATTCTGTCTTCCATAGGCGTTACGTTTGACGAGCATATCTACATAGCCGAACCCTCTGTCGTTGTGATAGTCTTCACAATCGTTTTGAATATGTTTTGCAGCAAGGATTAATCCGGCACAAGTGCCAAAATAGGGGAGATCTTGCTGGAGCAACGCCTGTTGAATCAGTGAAAAAAGACCGTTTTGCTCCATAAGCAGGTGCATCGTGGTGCTCTCTCCACCGGGAACGATAAGCCCATCAATGCCATGAAATTCTTGGGGAGTCCGGATGAGTACTGCTTTTGCTCCAACCCTTTGTACACATCGTGCATGGAGAGAGAATCCTCCCTGTAATGCAAGAATGCCAATGGTTTTACTGCCCGCGTACGGCAAGTCTTTTGTCTTCCTCCAATGATTCTGACTGAATGCTTGGCATGGGTTCACCAAGATCGAATGAGTATCGAGCGATACTATCTGGGTCGTCATATGCGGCCGTTGCTTGAACAATTGCACGAGCTCGCTTTTCTGGATTTGCGGATTTAAAAATTCCAGAACCAACGAAGACTGCTTCTGCACCGAGTTGCATCATCAATGCTGCATCTGCAGGAGTTGCGATACCACCAGCGGAAAAATTCGGCACTGGCAATCGCTTCTTTTTTGCGGTATCCTGCAATATCGTAATTGGAACTCCAAGCTCTTTTGCTGCCGTTGCTATTGCGTCACTCCGCAGCGATGAGATATAGCCAATTTCTTGAGTAAGCGTTCGCATGTGGCGTACTGCTTCTACAATATCACCAGTACCGGCTTCTCCTTTTGTGCGAATCATTGCTGCACCTTCTGCAATGCGGCGTAATGCTTCGCCAAGGTTTCTGCACCCACAAACAAAAGGCGTTTTGAAGGAATGCTTATCAACATGATTTGCATCGTCAGCAGGGGTGAGCACTTCGCTTTCATCGATAAAATCAATTCCAAGTGATTGGAGTACTGCCGCTTCAACAAAATGGCCAATGCGGCATTTTGCCATAACAGGAATCGAAACGGCTGACTTGATTTCCTCGATAATTTTTGGATCACTCATCCGAGCAACACCACCGTGTGCGCGAATATCTGCAGGAACACGCTCGAGAGCCATCACTGCCTGAGCACCTGCATCCGCCGCGATTTTGGCTTCCTCTGCGGTTGTAACATCCATAATGACCCCACCTTTGAGCATTTCTGCAAGACCAACTTTTACTTTCCATGTAGCAGTAGAACGATTATTCATAATACGTCATACTAAAATGCTGTGAGGGTTATGACAAGATGAATCAGAAAACAAAACCTCATATTCAATTTCTTCAAGAATTCAAACAAGCTTGCGCACAGCACGGGAAGGATCCTAGATCAGTGACATGCGTTGCGGTAGGAAAAAATCGTCCGATTGAGGCGATTCAAGACCTCTATGATGCGGGATTTATCCATTTTGGAGAAAATCGTCTCCAAGAGGCGCAGCGAAAATATGTGCAGTCTTCCTTTCGGGATGCGATCTTGCTTCATTTTCTTGGGCCAATCCAAACAAATAAAATTACAAAAATAGTTCAGTTGTTTGATTGCATTCAATCGGTTGATTCCTTGGATAATTGCAAGCGAATTGCGCAAGCTGCTCAACGATCTAACAAAGAGATGAATCTCTGTCTTCAACTGAACTTAGATTCAACTAAACCTGTTGGATTTGCCGATGAGAATATGTTGTATGCTGCGGCAAAATTTTGCCAAGAAGATCAGCATTTATCTGTGAAAGGAGTTATGGGAATAGCAAGTCATACTAATAATCGTGATCAACTACGCAGTGAATTCAAGCGGTTGTACACGTGTTTTGTTCAGCTACAGAATACCTATGGAACAACTGTCATTGAATATTGTTCAATGGGCATGAGCGGGGATTTTGTAGAAGCGATTGGAGAGGGGAGTACCATGGTGCGTATTGGGAGGAAACTGTTTGCAGATGGATAGATATATAAAATTTTTTGGAATATGTGTGTTTGGATGCTGTGTAGGAGCGGGGCTTTTTGCGCAGATGTTGACAAGCCCATTTGAAAAGATAAACCCCATACCCAGTGAGGTTTTTAATGAAGGATTTGATACGCATGCATCACGAATCACGCCACGTCAGTATACTCCCGAACCCTATACATCAGATGAATTCCCTCTATGGGTGCGCGATCTTGCCAGATTTGAAGCTGTTTTCATCGGGGCTTTTCCCGTTGCGATGTTTTTTTCTGCCATCATTCTTGATACATATCGCTTAATCGATAACAGCGTTGCGGCAAATTCATTTCAATCTGGATATATTCCTGAATTGTTCAACGCAAACCATGTTCCTTATAGTCAACAAGAGCAAGAAATTCTCATCGGAATGGGGCTTGCTGGCGCCGGGATCGTTGCGATTACCGACATGATCATCCACCTCGTGCGCCGTTCAAAAAATAGTGATAATTCTGAATAACTCAGCGCAAATTAGGCAGCCTGCAGAAAAGCACATCATGCGATTTTCTTTCGATCAGAATCTAGTGTGAAAAATACGCCACCCTCACAAATAATGCGGATAGTAACTCTGTTATAGTAATCCAATTGGTGATATACACAACAGCCCCACACGAATGTGAGGCTGCTGCGATAGGGGAGGAAAATGTCCTAAAGCAATCTACTGATTACTTGTCATTTTGCCAGACGAGTGTTGGCCATTGACCATCGCCTGACCATCGCCAAACCTTATTAAAATCCCAGTGAACGAAATCTATTTTTCTGATGTATTCTGCGTTTGCATTATTTCGCACATGAACAATTTGATCTATTGTAAAGTAGGGATAAGTTACCTCATCTTTTTTGTTATTAGAACCTCTACTACCGCTATGACCGATTCCCTCCGCTTGTCCAGTAAGCGTTGCATCAAAATAACTATGTTCTATGGGGGTCTGAATATGAGAAATGAGTCCTACCAATCCACCAGCAACCTGTTTTCCTGACACAGATGTGGTTGCATAGCTAGTAATGATATTACCATAATTTGTTCCCACCAATCCACCAACGAACTTATCGCTTCCTGTAACTTTTCCTATTGCATAGCTGTTGGCGATCGGCCCCATATTGAAGCCAACTATTCCTCCAACATTTTCTTGTCCTTCCACAGTTCCTGCCACATAACTAGCCATGATTCTGTTAAAATTGTAGCCAACTAAGCCACCAACACTTATGGTTCCTTCCACAGTTCCTATTCTATAGCTATTTGTGATGGTGCCACCATAAGCTGTGTAAACGTATCCCACCAAGCCACCGGTATATCTAGTGCCCTTCACGTATCCTCCCACAGCACCAACATAATTGATATTACCTTTATTTTTTCCCACAAGTGCGCCTACTTGAGATCTCCCGTGAATACTAGGATCGGTTGCATTTCCATTTGCAAGGATGAGTTTCAAGTTATGTACTTTTCCACCAAATCCTATGTAACTAAAGAATCCTATATTGTCTTCATTTTGTCTTTTTATCTTTACCCCGCTGACACTCTTGTTGTTTCCATTAAAAATTCCTGTGAAAGGAGCGTCTGTATTTCCGATAGGAGTAAATTCTTGTTGTAATGTTATATCATTCATAAGAATAAAATTTTTATCGAGATTATTGCGCATCTTTTCAAAATCAGCCTCTGTAGCGATAGGCAGATAATCACTGATATCTGACTGTACCCCGCGAGTATGGACAGACGTAGAAGATGCGATCTCTGAATAAGACAAAAATTGAGACCCACACCCAATAATAATACCGCTAAATGCGATACTAACTAAGATAAATAATGATTTTTTTAGCATTTTTTCTCCTTATTAAAAATAACTTATACTAAGTATACTACACAAAAAGAAAGTATTCTATAGAAAAACGCAAATATATCTTATGTATCTTTTAAATTTATTAAGGTGGATATCTATATTACGCTAATCCAATTGGTGATATACACAACAGCCCCACACGAGTGTGAGGCTGCTGCGATAGGGGAGGGTAGTATTCTAAAATATTCTACTGATTACTCGTCTCTTGCCAGGTAAAAATTGGCCAGTGCCCATCTTCCTTCCATTTCCAAACCTCTGTGAAATCCCATCCAGAGAAATTCTCCTGTGTGACAACTGCTGCAGCTGCATTGTTTTCTACATACACAACATCATCTATTGTAAAATAAGGGGTGATTTCTAAATGAGCAGAGAAATCATGCTCACCGACTCCTTGTGTCTGTCCAGCAAGGTTTGCATCAAAATAAGACTTTTCTATTCTGCTATAAGGATGGATCTGCCCTACCAAACCACCAACCTGTCTATTTCCCATTACGTTTCCAATCGCATAGCTTATGACAATATGGCTATTATACGCTAGTTCTCCCACCAATCCACCAAGAATCTCATTTCCTATCACATTTCCAGTAGCATAGCTTCTGAAGATATTGCCATTCTCACCTGAAAATCCTACCAATCCACCAAGAAGGGCATTTCCTGTCACATTTCCAGTAGCATAGCTTTTGCTGATGAGGCCTCCAAACTCGGAATCTCCCACCAACCCACCAACAAGGATATCGCCTACAAGATTTACTGTTGCATAACTCTCGATGATTTGGCTCTTATATGAATACCCCACTAACCCACCAACATATCTATTCCCTCTTACATAGCCTCCCAAAACACGAACATTTTCTATCTTACCGTTGCTTTTTCCTGCAAGTGCTCCTACGAAATCTTCTCCGTGGATGCTGGGATTCTCTTTGGTTCCCGGAGCAAGCTCAAGGCTAAGATCATGTACTGTTCCCTCTCTTCCTATGCTTCTAAACAATCCAACATGGTTTTCACCTTGCTTCATTATCTTTAGATTGCTGATGGTTTTGTCGTTTCCCTCAAAAATTCCTGTGAAGGGAGCGTCTTTGTCACCTAGTGGTTCAAAATTTATTGTGAGAAATATATTATCTACAAGAATATAATTTGCACTTAGATCATTTTGGACATTACGAAGGTCCTTTTCATTGCGTACAGTGATAAATTGCCTAAACCCAGAATATACAATATTGTTTAGGATAGAATCTCCTTTGTGCAGCAGTTCAGGCCATTCTCCATCACCAACCCAGTGCCATGCAGCATCATCAGAATCGAAGTCCCATTCATGAAAATCTTCCAAGCGAATCGGAGCTGCATTAGAATTCGCAGAAACATATACGAGACCATTTGAGGCGGAGTGATAAGTGTTTACTATGTGTGAAGCTCCTTTGTTCTGATGTATCACAGGTTGATTTCTTCGCTCAGAAGAATAACTTCTCGATATAATTCCATCACTATCGTTTTTTCCAACTAAACCGCCAACTTTGAAGGCACCTTCCAAATCGCTGCTTGCATAACTCTGTGAAACAGTTCCATTATTGTATCCAATTAACCCACCCATATAGGCAGTTCCAGAATATTCTTCGTAACTATGGCTACGTGCATAGCTATTAGTTATACTGCCATAATTTGCTCCTACCAATCCACCGGTAACGAGTGCGTTTCCTTCTCCTCTGGTATTTACTATGGCGTAACTACTTCTAATCTCCCCATGGTTTTCTCCAACTATCCCACCTACCATTACCGATCCAATGATTAATACACGAGAACCCTCCACTGAGATCTTTTGGAGCTTTCCGTAATTTACCCCTGCTAATGCTCCTGCCATACTTCCTTCTATCGCAATGTCTCGCCCAGAAGTTGTGATTGGAAGTTCAAGAGTAAGATTGTTTACTTCTCCTCCTGTTCCTATCTTTCCAAATAATCCTGCATATCTTGACCTTGGAATCTTGAGATTACTGATTGTTCGTCCACCTCCTTCAAAAATTCCGGTAAAGGGGGTGGTATTTCCTAGAGATTCAAAATTTCTCGTGAGCAGTATATCATTTGCAAGAAAATAATTTGCATCTAAATCATTTTGAACACGACGAAGGTCTTCTTCGGTGTATATAAGGTTATACTGTCTTCCATCCAGAACAATTATGTTATCTGAATCTGATGTAACAGTTATGTTATTTGAATCTGATGTGTTTCCTAGGTTTAAGGTGGGCCATTGTCCATCACTCTCCCATTTCCAGATCTCTGTGAAATTCCAATCAACAAAACTATCGATTGTAATCGGCGTTGTAAAATCGGGTTCTTCATATATCGGTACTGCATAATCGACTTCTTCATATACAGTATTGTCAACAGCAGATTCCTGTGTATAATAGGAAGTGATTCCTGAAGAAATATTACCAGATCCACTAGTCTGAGTTGTGAGTACTGCATCAAAATAACTAAGCGATATTCTTCCATCATTAATTCCTGCTAATCCGCCATTACCTGCTAATCCGCCATTACCTACTAATCCGACATTAGAAGCAGCATTCGATACTGCTCCAATCGCATAACTACGTTCAACAGAGCCTTCATCTTCATTATTTCCGATTAGGCCACCTGCAAACCAACTTCCGGTTACATCTCCCGTTGCATAGGTATCCAGGATCGTACCGCTATTATTTCCTACTAAACCACCAATACCATACTCTCCGCTTATTGAAGAAATAGTTGTATAACTTCTTTCGATAGTTCCTGTGTTATTTCCCACCAATCCACCAACGGCTAGCTCTCCCTTTATCGATCCTCCAAGGACACGAACTCCTTCTACGGTACCATCATTCCACCCTGCGAGTGCCCCTACATAATTAGAATAATTAGGTCCCTCTATACTAGGAGCCCTTTCAGTTCCTGGTGCAAGGATAAGGGTGAGATTACGTGCTGTCCCATCTCTGCCTATCTTTCCAAATAGCCCCGCATAGACAGATTTTAAAATCTTGAGATTACTGATTGTTCGTCCACTTCCCTCAAAAATTCCTGTGAAAGGCGTATCCTCGCCTCCAATAGGAATAAAATTTTCTTGCAACGTTATATCGTTTGCTAAGATGAAATTCCCATCAAGATTATCACGTATTTTTTGAAAATCAGCCTCTGTAGCGATAGGTACGAATCTATTAGTATCTAATTCTAGATTTCGTGTGTAGACAGACAGATTAGATTTGACCTCTGAACGAGACAAAAATTGATCTACACACCCAATAATGATACCGCTAAGTGCGATACTAACTAAGATAAATAATGGTTTTTTCAGCATTTTTCCCCCTGGTGAATTTATAGTATAATTTAGTAAATATGCTCTGTGCAGACAATGGGTACAGAGAAATCTGTAAAATTTCTTTATCCGTACTCAGAGATAGGGAATGGCGACTGTACTGCAGTAGTCTATAGATATATCACAACAGCCCCACACGAATGTGAGGCTGCTGCGATAGGGGAGGGTAGTATTCTAAAATATTCTACTGATTACTCGTCTCTTGCCAGGTAAAAATTGGCCATTGACCATCTTCCTTCCATTTCCAAACTTCTGTAAAGTTCCATCGACGGAAATCTCTCTGTCTGAGGATTGTTGCGCCCGCATCGTTTTTCACACGCGCGACTCCATCTATTGTGTAGTAGGGAATGATTTTTCCATTGGTTCCATCGCCAATTCCTTGTCTTTGCCCAGTAAGATTCACATCAAAATAGGACCTTGTTATGGAATCCGCAGAATCATTGTATCCTACTAATCCACCAACGGTTTTCTTTCCTGACACAGTCCCTACGGCATAGCTTGTAGTGATGCTGCTATCTTTATTATTTCCCACTAATCCACCAATATCTTGCTCCCCTAAGACTGATCCTGCCGCAGTACTGTTGGCAATGCTGCTATTCCAGTTCTGCCCTACTAATCCACCAACGGTTTTTTTTCCTGACACATTCCCTACGGCATAGCTTGTAGTGATGCTGCTATCTTTATTGTTTCCCACTAATCCACCAACATCTCTATTCCCTGAGACTGCTCCTGTCGCAGTACTGTTGGCAATGCTGCCATTCCAGTTCCGCCCTACTAATCCACCAACATCTCTATTCCCTGAGACTGCTCCTGTCGCAAAGCTTTCGGTAATGTGAGCCATCCTATTCCATCCGGTCAGTCCACCAACAAACTCTTTTCCTAACACATTTCCTGTTGCATAGCTTGTAGTGATGCTACTATCATCATTTTTTCCTACCAATCCACCAACCTGATGATCTCCTCTCACATCTCCCATTGCATAGCTTGCGGTGATGCTACCACGGTTTGTAGATCCTACCAATCCGCCAGTATCATCTCTTGTGCCAATGATTGTTCCCGTTGCATAGCTTGTGGTGATGCTGCTATTATCTAGCGACCCCACCAATCCACCAACATCTTTATCTCCTGTTACATCTCCCATTGCATGGCCTGTGGTGATGCTACTATGGGTCATGACTCCTACCAATCCACCAACATCTTTATCTCCTATTACATTTCCGATTGCATGGCTTGTGGTGATGCTACTATGGGTCATGACTCCTACCAATCCACCAGCAGTGAGTTTTCCTGATACATTTCCTGTTGCAGAACTCTCGATAATATGACCATTTTCATTGAAGCCCACCAATCCACCGACAGTGAGTTTTCCTGACACATTTCCTGTTGCAGAACTCTCGCTAATACGACCATTTTCATTGGAGCCTACCAATCCGCCGACATAGGTATTCCCTGATACATCTTCTGTTGCAGAGCTTGCAGTGATGTCTCCAGTTCTATTGTGCCCTACCAATCCGCCAACGGAATCAATCCCCTTCACATACCCATCCAAGACATGAACGTTTTCTACCTTACCTGCATTTTTTCCCGCGAGGGCTCCCACGAAGTCTTTTCCGTGAATGCTAGGATTGTGTTCAGTTCCTGGTGCAAGCTCAAGACTAAGATTGCGAACCACTCCACTCTTACCTATCTGTCCAAAAAAGCCCACATCGTCTTCATCATGCCATCGTATCGCTAGATTGCTGATGGTTTTGTCGTTTCCCTCAAAAATTCCTGTAAAAGAATTGTTTTCATCTCCTATGGGGACGAATTCTTCTTGCAGTTGTATGTCATTTGTGAGAATAAAATTTCCATCAAGGTTATTTTGCATCTTTTGGAAGTCAGCCTCTGTAGCGATAGGTTCAGCATTACTAGCCAATTGTATATATTGAGTTGATACAGAAAATTCAGATTCGACTGATGACCGCGGTGAAAATTGTGCCGCACCTCCAAGCACAATACCGCTAAGCACCATCCCAATAAGCAGATATATCGATTTTTTTAGCATCTTTTTCCTCTTTTTATTAGATATTTATATAGTAGTTCCCCAGAATTCTTTCTGCAATGGAGGTTGCAGGAATTATGGATTCTCTGGCATTGGGAGATAAATTGTAAGTATTGCGGTCGAATCTTCAGAGTGTACAACAGCCCACACGAATGTGAGGCTGCTGCGATAGGGGAGGGGTAATTCCAAAATATTCTATTAATTAATCGCCTTCTTGCCAGGCGAGAAGTGGCCAGTGGCCATCTTCCTCCCATTTCCATGAAGTTGTAGAATCCCGTTGACGAAAATCTCTCCTCATGATAATTGCTGCAGTTGCATCATTTTTCACCCGTACAAGGCCATCTATTGTGTAGTAGCGGATGATTCCCTGAATATCAAACGTTCCACCACCAACTCCTCGTCTTTGTCCCGTAAGATTCACGTCAAAATAACCTCTTATCAGGCTGTTATCTTCACTGTATCCTACTAATCCACCGATATAGCTATTTCCTGATACTGCACCTGTTGCATAACTAGCGGTGATCTTGCCACTATTGTTTCCTACTAGCCCACCGGTGTAATATCTTCCTTTTACTGTTCTTACTGCATAGCTATTAGTGATGCTGCCATGATAGGAATTAGAACCTACCAATCCACCAACGTTTTCATCTCCTGTTATATTTCCTTTTGTATAGCTGGTGATGATTTTGCCAACATTGTATCCCACCAGCCCACCGACGTGATACTTTCCTGCCACTGTTCCTACTACATAACTATTAGTGATTTTACTGCCAGAAAATACACTTCCAACCAATCCACCAACGTTTTCGCCTCCTGTTACAGTTCCGGTTGCATAGTTGGTGGTAATGCTGCTAAAGAGACTAAAACCCAATAATCCGCCAACGTTTTCGCCTCCTGTTACAGCTCCAGTTGCATAGCTGGTGGTAATTCTGCCAGAAGAATTAAGTCCTAGTAATCCACCAACGTTTTCGTCTCCTGTTACAGCTCCAGTTGCATAGCTGGTGGTAATTCTGCCAGAAGAATTAAGTCCTAGTAATCCACCAACGTTTTCGTTTCCTGTTACAGTTCCAGTTGCATAGCTGGTGATGATTCTGCCAGAAGAATTATATCCTAATAATCCACCAACGTTTTCGCCTCCTGTTACAGCTCCGGTTGTATAGCTACTGATGATGTTGCCGTAATCATATACCCCTATTAATCCACCAACATATCTATTCCCTCTTACATAGCCTCCCAAAACACGAACATTTTCTATCTTACCGTTGCTTTTTCCTGCAAGCGCTCCTACGAAATCCTCTCCGTGGATGCTGGGATTCTCTTTGGTTCCCGGAGCAAGCTCAAGGCTAAGATCATATACTGTTCCCTCTCTTCCTATGCTTCTAAACAATCCAACATGGGTTTCACCTTGCTTCATTATCTTTAGATTGCTGATGGTTTTGTTGTTTCCCTCAAAAATTCCTGTGAAGGGAGCATCTTTGTCACCTAGTGGTTCAAAATTTCCTGTCAGAGATATATCATTTGCAAGAAAATAGTTTGCATCTAAATCATCTTCAATGTTTCGAAAATCTGCTTCAGTGTGTAGTATGATGAATTCTGTCTCAGGATTAGTAGTAGGTGTATTATTTACTATAGAATTTTCCCTAGATATAAATTCAGGCCATTGACCATCGCCCACCCACATCCAAACTTCTGCGAAATCCCAATCATGGAAATCACTTTGCGTAATAACTGATGCACGCATAGAATGATCAGTTCGCACCGTGTTCTCTGTTGTATAATAGGGAGTAACTTCTTTGGTATTAAATTCTCCGCCGCCAACTCCTTGTCTTTGTTCAGTGAGATTCACCCCAAAATAACACTTTGTTATGGAATTCGCAGAATAATTGTCCCCTACCAATCCACCGACACGATCTTCTCCAGACACTTCTCCTCCGGCATAACTAGCAGTGATGTTACCACGAAAACTGCGTCCCACTAATCCACCAACTCGAAACTCTCCTGCCACATTTCCCGTTGCATAATTATCAGTGATGTTACTATGGGCAGCATAACCTACTAATCCACCTACGTTTTCGATTCCCGTTACAGCTCCGGCGGCATAGCTCGTGCTGATGGTGCTACTATCTTTATACCCTACTAATCCGCCAACATTATCCATTCCCGACACGTTTCCTAACGCATGACTATCGGTGATTCTGTTGCTTGAAGCCCCATATCCAACTAATCCACCAACGTTTTCCTCCCCTAATACATCTCCTGTTGCAGAACTGGTAATAATACTGCTAGTGAGAGTATTGCCCACCAACCCACCAGTATTGTTAATCCCCGAAACATCTCCTGTTGTGTAGCTCATGGTGATGTCTCCATAAGAATTATGGCCTATCAAGCCACCAACATAATCGTCTCCTGACACATTTCCTGTTGCAGCGCTCTTGAATATGCGGCTATCATCATCGTTGAACCCTATTAATCCACCGATGTGGTTATTCCCTGAAACATCTCCTGTTGCATAGCTAGCGGTGATACTGCCGCCAAAAGTATTTCCTATCAGTCCACCAACCCTTTCGCCCCCTCTCACATAGCCTCCCAAAACATGAACATCTTCTATGATTCCTTCACTTTTTCCCGCGAGAGCTCCTGTGAAATCTTCTCCGTGAATGCTAGGATTCTCTTTGGTTCCCGGTGCAAGTTCAAAGCTAAAATTACGTACTATTCCTTCTCCCCCTATCTGTCCAAAGAAGCCCACATAGTCTTCAGTTTGTCTTTGTATTCTTAGATTGCTGATGGATTTGTCGTTTCCTTCAAAAATTCCTGTAAAAGAATTGTTTTCATCTCCTATGGGGACGAATTCTTCTTGCAGCTGTATGTCATTTGTGAGAATAAAATTTCCATCAAGGTTATCTCGCATTTTTTGGAAATCAGCCTCTGTAGCGATAGGTTCAGCATTACTAGCGAATTGTATATATTGAGTTGATACAGAAAATTCAGGCTCGACTGATGACTGCGGTGAAAATTGTGCCGCACCTCCAAGCACAATACTACTAAGTACTACACCAATGAGCAGATATGTCGATTTTTTTAGCATTTTCCCCTCTTTTTATTAGATATTTATATAGTAATTTCTCAGAATTCTCTTTGCTTCCCGGGGCAAGCTTAAAGCTGCCACAACCCATGATCATTAGATCCAAGAATATAGATTGCAAATTTCCCTTTCTTCGGAATTTCCATTGGTGGCATGGCTATTTTTGCGCCCTCAGCCTCTATGTTTGCTACGGCTTGCTCAATGTCATCTACGAGCCAATAAGGACGAACCACGGGCTCCTCAGTATCTCGCAGTGGCCCTCTTATTCCGACGATTGAACCATCGGATAAGGTGCATGTTCTCGCCCCGCCGAGAAATTCATCTGGTTCGCTAAAACTGATGGAATGAGCTATCTCATATGCTTTGCACACTGCATCCGCATCATGCGAAACAATCTCTAAATAGTGAATTTTCATTGCTACTCCTTGATGATTTTTACCATCTTTTTCTTTTTTTATTAGATATTTATATAGTAGTTCCGCGGAGTTCTTTGTGCAATGGAGGTTGCGGGCGTATGGATGCCATTCCATCACCAGGGATCTTGTATGGATGAAAAGTGATGCACTATAATTAACCATTCGCAGTGTCGTTGTATATTCAAAAAATCTGTGCGCTATGCGGGAAATGAATACAGTGTGTACTCAGTACATTGAAGAAAAAGTTGTGCTGCCAGAACAAGAAAGGATGCGCATTGATACCTATGTCGTCCACGCAGGACATTGTGCAACGCGATCTTTGTTTAAGCGACAGTGCAAAGAAATCCTTGTTAATAACCATCCTGCCAAGATATCAACCTTGGTGAAGGAGGGAGACCATATATGCGTGCGTCTTTTGCAGGAAAAGCCTTATGTGTTTTCTCCGGAGGATATTCCTTTGGATGTTCTCTATGAAGATGATGATGTTTTGTTTGTAAACAAGGCAGCAGGGATGGTTGTGCACCCCGGCAAGGGAAATAGAAGGGGAACATTGGCGAATGCCTGTGCTTCGTATCTTGTTGACGAAGATTGGGGAGCAGGTGCAGATCACGAACGGTTGGGAATTGTGCATCGATTGGATGCAGATACCAGTGGTGTCATCGTCGTCGCAAAGCATGAAGGGGTGCATGCGTGGTTGTCAGATGCCTTTGCACAGCGAACAGTGGAAAAGGAGTATCGCGCTGTTGTTAAAGGAAGGCCAAAGATTGCAGAGCAATCCATCGAAACCTATATCAAGCGAGATGTGCGCAGAAAGACGCAGTTTATCGTCGATCATGAACGTGGAAAGTGGGCGATTACTACGATGCGTTGTCTGAACGGTGGGGAGTACAACAAGAAGATATACAGTTATGTTGCTCTTTTTCCAAAAACGGGGCGAACACATCAATTACGCGTGCACATGAAATACATAGGTTGTCCAATCCTTGGTGATGCAAAATATGCGCGAAGTGATGCTGTCTTTGCTGATGCGACATTACATCTTCATGCGTATAGGCTAAGAGTACCGCGCTATCATTCAACAGAAAGGTATGACGTTGTTGCTCCGCTCCCGGATAATTTTCAAACAACTTTACAAAAACTACAGATAATATCTCATAATGTGTAGTATATTATTACTATGGATATAGCTGAAAACAGGTCTCAAACAGAACCTATCGTTATTATAGACTCAGGCGTTGGGGGACTTTCGCTCGCAGAGTCTTTCATTGACAATGTCCATGATTCTGTTGTCTATGTCGCTGATACTGCTGGATTCCCTTATGGAGTCCAAATCCCCGAGGAATTGCTTGAGCATCTTGAGCAGTTGATAACGCATTGTATACGCACTTTTGCAACAAGGCGCATTATCATTGCCTGCAATACTGCAACAATTATTGCCATTGAAGCGATGCGAAAAAAATTTCCTGAGGTCACATTTGTTGGTACTGTCCCGCCAATAAAGATGCTTGAACGCTATGCGAGGAATACGCGGTTTGGTTTGCTTGCATCTGAGACGACATCGTTTCATGGTTATGCAAAAAAACTACATCAACTGTTTTCATCTCGCCATCAAATGGTTACGATTCCGGCAACTCAGTTGATTGCCGATATAGAAGATTTCGCTCCTCAATGGGATCATCCCACCGTCTGTCGAACCATTGAAGAACTTGCAAATAGTATCCGAGCGATGGGTATTCAAACCCTGGTGCATGGTTGCACCCATTTCTTTCATGTCATTCCTGTGTTTAAGCGATACCTTCCGCAGCTTGGTCATCTCGATGCGACAGAAGGAGTCGTGCAAAGAGCGCAATCTCTCTTTGAATCCATAGAACCATCTGAACCTTCCCAGGATGAAGGTGGTGTTCATGAAAATCAAAAGGCGGTTTTGTATACCACCAATGATGAACCACAACAAAAATGGGCGGCAATCGCCAAGGTTTTTTCTTTGGAGTGGAAAGGGAACATGATGTTGACAACACGATGACAGGAATTGTCTGCCGACGAAGTTCATCCAAGGTGGATGTGTTTGATTGTGAACACCAAGTCCTTGTTAAAAACTGCACAATCAAGGGCAAAAAACTATCACACATAGAAAAGAACAATCAAATTGTTGTTGGTGATCGTGTTGAATTGACTGAATCTGCACAGATTAGTCATCGCTATGCAAGAAAGAACTCCTTTATGCGATGGCTTCCTCATATTGGAAAACCACAAGTACATTGTGCGAATATAGATGCAATTGCTTCTATCATTTCATTCGATGATCAACTGTGCGACATGACATTTGTGACTCGGTGCATAGTGGTGGGGGAATATATGCAGATACCGGTGTTTGTCGTCTGCAACAAGGCTGATCTCTGCAGCAAGGCAGACCTGGAACTGCTTGCATCGAATATTCAATCCATAGAGATTTTGCGAAATGAATACTATCCCTATGATGATGAGGACGATGCTGCATCGGACCAAGTGCAACGACTCTATACATTTTTTACCCTGCTTGAGGAACGATTGGGTGCACAATTTGACCGACTTCCTCCACGATTACGTTATTTTTGCCTGCTTGCAGCATTAGGATATCCGGTTTGTCTTTGTTCATTGTGGGATCAGTATATGAGCAAGGAACTTGAAGGGCTTTTTCGGGATCAGACGATTGCGATATTTGGCCCTTCAGGGGTGGGAAAATCAACCCTCTTGAATGCGGTAGTTCCTGGAGCGAGGGCGAAAACCAGGGAGGATCGCGCCTTTGATGGACGACATACGACGAGCACTGCAACATTGTATCGTGCGGATTCCTATAACTTGATCGACACACCAGGAATGGAGCATGTGCATCTGTATGCATTTCCACTCGAAGCAATCATCCATGGATTTCGGGAATTTGTTGCCTTGAGCACCGGGTGTAAGTTTAGAACCTGTTCACATCTTGCAGAACCAGGGTGTAAGGTAAGGGAGTTCGCTCAGGATAATGTCTATTTTCAGTTTCGCTATCGTATCTACAAAAACTTGATCGAAGAATGGCGTCGCAGTGAACAATCGACCGCATGGTATGAGAAACGAAAAATGGACACGGGATTATGAGCTGATCGGTGCTGAGTGACATGGATATGCGTGATAAGGCAACGAATAACAGCAAGCAGGTGCTGGAATATACCAAGGTTTTGGACCTTGTGCGGCTCCATTGCAGAACCGAAAGGGGATACGATTCATTTTTGGATGAGGATATTCTCCCTTCTGAATTGGATCGTCATGCGAGTTATATACAGGACCTTATGTTCCATGAGGTGGTGTTGCCCTCAACGCCACGACGTCTTGGAGGCATCACAGAGAGCATCACTGCAGCAAAAAAAGGACGAAGATTACGTCCTGCAGCCCTGTACGACATTAAAACGTGGATGCAGTTTTATCAAAGGGTGCAGGGGCTGCTTGAACATACTGCAGAATGCCATGCCCTGGCGCAATCAAGACTGTCTTCTGAAATTAACAAGGCGCTTGTCCCCTTTACTGAAGAGGGGGTGGATGCAAGCAAGGATGCGCAATTGCAATCGTATAGGCAACGAATGCAGGGGCTCAAGAAACAACGCTATGCGTATACAAAACGTGAAATTGGAAAACAGACTGCTTTGTTTCGCAGTCAGGAACCGGCCTTGCGAAATAATCGATTGACGTTTGCGCTTGCCAGTGGTGCAAGACTTGAACAACAGACAATCCTCACCGATAGTTCCGATTCTCAGGCAACGCATTATGTTGAAGATGAACGCTTGATCGGGTTCAACAACGCAGTGCAAGGTGAGTTGAAACACATTGAAGAACGCATTGACGAGCTTTGCTCAATCGCATCGCAAACCATAGCGGAGCATGCGGATGCATTTTTCTTGGCTGAGGATTCTTGTACGTACATTGATCGATTGTGTGCAAAGGCAAGTTATGGAGTTGAGATTGGCGGATCGGTTCTTGTTCCTGATGGAGATAATTTTCTCTTGCACGGTGCACGCCACCCATTACTTTTGATGGATTTTTGCCCCATCCATATCGCACTCGATAAGGGTCGACGAATGTTATTTCTCAGTGGTATGAATGGCGGCGGCAAGAGCATCACCATGAAGACATTGGCGGTTTTGGTGCTGATGGCACATCAAGGTATTCCGCTCCCTGTTGAGGCAGATTCACAAATGCCGCTTTGCACCGGGATCCATTGCGTTATCGGGGATGAACAATCGATTCAAGATGCGCATTCCTCGTTTACGGGAAGAATTGAACGAATCGTCGATATATGCCATTCGCAGAAAAAAAATGAGTTGATCATCCTTGACGAGTTTGGATCTGAGACTGATCCTGCTGAGGGGGCTGCAATTATCACTGCCTTGCTTGAACGGCTCATCGATACTGAACAATGGGTTGCTTTTAGCAGCCATATCCATCAGTGCAAGCTCTTCGCTGATACGCACCCACAGATACGCTGTGCTTCGCTGCAATGCACGCAGATCCATAATAAGAACTATTATAGTATAGCCTATGATGCGATTGGGTTGAGTAATGCCTTGGAGATTGCCGAACGATTTGGAATGGATGCAGATATAATTCATCGTGCGAAATCCATCTTGGAAGCAGACGAAGGGTATCGATCGTATACTTCGTATATACGCGAGAAAGCTGCGCTTGCTGAGCAACGAGCGTTTTTTGAAGCAGAAACCCAACGTATTCAAAAAGAAGAGAAGAAACTGCAAGATCAGACTCTGTCTCTTGAAATATCTTTGCAAAATGAGTTAACAACTGTACGAACTGAATTAAAGAAAATAAAACAAAAAACAGAATCGAGTATTTCCACAATCAAAAAGGACATCGAAGATGCTGATCATGCCTCTGAAGTCGATAAAAAGCAAGCGGAAAAAGAGATAAAGCAGATGCGATCTGATCTCGCACAGCTTGAACGTGATCTTTCAGAAAAAAAGAATGCTTCTGTTGCGGAGCAAAAGACGATCATTCCACTTGATCAACTCAAAGAGGGTGATTTTATCTCTACATCGCTTATTACAACTCCGGTATGTGTTGAGAAAATTGTAGAAAATCGCAACTATGTTGAGGTTACTGCCTCCGGAAAGCGAATGCGCATTCCTTTTGCTCAGATTCGTGAGATACGACGCGCACAAGTATCGAACAGATCAGGAAAGGCCCCAGTTCCTCGTTTCCAGAAAAGGGATCAAAAATCGACAGAGGATAATGCTCGCGTTAATGATTCTAGTGATAGGAACATGGGACGTAATACGATTGATCTACGTGGTGAACGCGTTGTTGAAGCATTGCTAGGCTTAGAACGTTTTGTATTGGAATCACTCGAACAAGGATATGCTGAAATATGCATTATCCATGGCATGGGAACTGGATCTCTGCGACAAGCAGTGCAAGAATTTTTGCGAGAAAATCGAAGGGTGACTCATTTTCGTTTTGGTGAATTGCACGAAGGAAGTCATGGAGCAACCATTGCCCAGTTGATCAATTGAATGGCGAATAAATACATAGATTCTGCACAGAAGTGACGACACATAGAATAGAATGAAAAAAATACGTTTTTTATTTGGGATATTGCTCCTGCTCTTGTTGTTTGGGTGTCGGAAAGTTCAGATGGGGGTGCGCTTTGAAACGCCTAGTTCTGGACTGCTTGCAATCGTTGTCTCATATAACACTAATGAACTTGAGCAGTACGGGTTTTTGGCAACTACTACGACAGAATTCCTGCCGTTGTTTCAAGAAGGTTCTGATCAGCTTATCGAAGAGGTCTATAGTGGACTTTCAGTCGTGCATAAGAGAACCAATAAGATAACAAGCGGTGACACTACAAAGGAGTATTTCATTGCCTTTGATACAATCGAGTCGCTAAATACACTTTTGTATGATGTTGGATTTGAGCTTGTTCATGAAACTCGAGGGAAGAATACTATCTATACAATCAACCGGAAAGAGTTAGCAGAAACGGTTCAATTTTCGGCTGCAGACGGAAGAAGCAGTTTTGAGCAACCATATGTTGAGGACAGCAGTTTTATCCTCGAGATGATACACTTGCTCTATGCCGAGAGCAGTATCGAATTTGTCATACAATCAGATCAGACAGTTTCATATCTCAACAAAGGAAAGATCGTTGATAATACTGCTTGGTTAGAGTCTGATCTTGCTACCATTGGAAGTGATGATTTTTCGTGGACCGTCCGTCTGGAATAACGCGAGTGAGTTGTGGCGCTTTTCGTGATGCCTAGAAAGAATACTCAATATCCTGTTTAATAATTAAGAGGACTTCATTTAATCAAGGTGAAGCCAAATAATGACAAATTTTTCATAAAACTATGACAATACCGTCGTTTCTCTAGTTGAAAGAGGACCCCATTATTGCTATAGTTCAGCAAGGAGAACTGAGTGGATATTCAACTTCAAGAATTACTTACAAAGATCAAGGAAGATGGTATAGCAAAGGTTACAGCGGAATCTGCAGAGATGCTTGAAGCTGCACGCAAAGAGGCTGAAGGAATTCTGACTCGTGCCAAAACAGAGGCTCGGGCTATGCAAGAACGGGCTGCTGAAGACATTCAACAACGTGAAGCATCAAGCAGGCAATCGTTACAAAATGCTGCTCGGGATCTCATTCTCGCATTTGAGCGTCAGTTAAAGGATATTCTGGATCGGATCATCGACGCAAAAGTTGCTGATGCCCTCACAGGAGACGCCCTAAAAAAGCTAATTGTTGACGCAGTTTCGCAAAATATAAAAACAGAAAAAAATATATCAGTTGTGCTGCCGAAGGGAACAAAGACTGCCTTTGTTGATTCACTCAAAAAGGCCTTGCAAAGCAGCATTCGTGTTGATGTACCGACGAGTAGTGATGATCAGTTAATTGGAGGGTTTCAAATTGCATACACTGCGGACGACCTTCTTATTGATTACTCCTATGATCACATCAAAAATGAATTTATAGCCTTGGTTAATCCCTATCTTAAGTCGATTATAGGGGATTTATAGGGTGACGTATTTTTACGTATATGCGGCATTACCAGCATTACAATTAGGAAAGGGGCTTCCTTTAGGAAAGGGAGCATTACTCTCGTTTATTGGAGACCATCTGCCGCAGCTGAGCTCCACCTTGTTATTTGTAGAGAATGCCTTTCCCTATGTCGAATTTCCTGACATCGATTGTGATTTTTTGAATCGCTGGGTTGCGTATAATCGCTCATTTCGCTCTGCTCTGGTTTTTCACAGAAAAATTCCTTTCAAATTTCAAGAGGAAACTGTATCGAGAAATCTGAGAGATGGGTTTGCGATGCACAGTGCAGAGGCAGTGACGCAAATTCCAAATGCGATGGATAAAGAATCTGAAATTTTGCTTTCCATGGAGCGTGGGTTGACAGAGCTCGAACAAGGATATGCCTATACGATTGAAAATCTCATTGCATATGCGATTCGGGTCGTATTGGTAGAGCGGTTTGAGATGTATTCAAAGGTGGCAGGGTGGAAGCAGTTTAATGCGGTGCAGACTGGATTGTTTGAAGCAAAAAAAGAGCTATTTGCTGAAAAAGTGACCATGGAAGCGTTGCTATAATTTATGTACAAGGAGCTATGATGTCGAAAGGGACGGTAAGAGGAATAAACGGAAATCTCGTGCAGGCACAGGTGAATGGGGTAGTCTCGTTGAATGAGATAGCATTCATCAAAACTGGCGATGTTTCCCTCAAATCAGAGGTTATCCGGATCAATGATGATCGCGTGGAGATGCAGGTTTTTGAAAGCACCAACGGATTGAAGGTTGGCGATGCGGTTGAATTTTCAGGCGAGCTTTTGAATGTTGAGCTTGGACCAGGATTGTTGGGGATGATCTATGACGGATTGCAAACTCCTCTGACCGTTGTTTCTGAACAGGCAGGATTTTTTCTGCCGCGGGGAGTGAACCCTGCGCCGCTCTCTCATAAGAAAAAATGGGATTTTACCCCGGTTGCCAAAAAAGGTGATCGTGTGGAAGGTGGGGACACTATCGCAACTGTTCCAGAAGGCATGCTCACCCATAAGGTCATGGTTCCGTTTTATCTTTCTGGACACATTCGTATGGTTAAACCTGCAGGGCAGTATACCATCGATGATACGATTGCAGAGATTGAAGACACGACAGGAAAACTACACAAACTAACCATGGTATTTCGATGGCCGGTGAAGCGACCAATCATGGTTGCAGAAGAACGCCTGCGGCCAGATGAACCATTGGTCACAAAGGTTCGTATTATAGACAGTTTTTTGCCGATTGCACGCGGGGGAACCTATTGTATACCAGGGCCGTTTGGGGCGGGAAAAACCGTTTTGCAACATATCACCAGTCGGAATGCGGATGTGGATATCGTTGTTATTGCGGCATGTGGTGAGCGAGCAGGGGAAGTTGTCGAAGTTTTGCGAGAATTTCCTGAGATTATCGATCCTAAAACAGGCCGTTCCCTTATGGAACGCACAGTGATCATCTGTAATACAAGCTCCATGCCTGTTGCAGCACGTGAGGCGTCGGTGTATACCGGAGTCACGATTGCTGAATATTATCGACAGATGGGACTTGATGTATTGTTGTTGGCTGACAGCACTTCGCGATGGGCACAGGCGATGCGGGAGATGTCGGGCCGCTTGGAAGAAATTCCTGGTGAGGAATCCTTTCCTGCATATTTGGAATCGGTTATCGCTGCTTTTTATGAGCGCGCGGGAGTCATTCAGCTGAGAGATGGAAGTCGTGGATCGGTAACAATCGGAGGGACTGTGAGCCCCGCCGGTGGTAATTTTGAAGAACCAGTAACGCAATCGACCCTGAAGGTTGTGGGCGCATTTCATGGACTTTCTCGAGCACGTGCTGAAGCGCGTCGCTATCCATCAATACATCCACTTGAAAGTTGGAGTCGATATCCTTCCTTTGTTGAGACTGAAACGCGTGAGCTCTTGCGAAGCTATCTTTCTCGAGGGAATGAAGTTGCCGAAATGATGAAGGTTATCGGTGAGGAAGGAACGAGCATCGATGATTATTTGGTATATCTAAAATCAGAATTTGTTGATGCGGTTTTCTTGCAACAAAATGCATTTGATCCTGTTGATCAATCGGTGAGTAAGGAACGACAACAGTTTGGACTTGATTTGATTGTGACTATTTTGCAAGGAGCATTTGATCTTCAACAAAAAGAAGAAGCGCGGAAGTTTTTTAACCGCCTACGCCAACTCTTTCTTGATTTGAATGTGAGTGAGTGGCAATCTGCTGCCTTTAAAGAAAAAGAAAAGGTCATTCGAGCATTGCTCACTGAAGTGCAACAAAAAGTGAATTAACGATGAATAAAATTTATACAAAGATTGAATCAATTAATGGAAGCGTTATCTCAGTTCGTGCAAGCGATGTGCAATATCGAGAGATAGCGGAAATAGAAACTCGCTTTGGAAAAAGCCTTGCAGAGGTTATCCGTATAAAAGAAGGGATCGTCCTTCTCCAAGTCTTCATGGGAGGCAGGGGGATTTCGACAGGAGATCGTGTGCGCTTTCTAGGCAGAGGAGTGCAAGTTTCTTTTTCTGATAAGCTGATTGGAAGGATCTTCGATGGAGGTGGTCGTCCGCGAGACAAGGGCCCCTTGCTCGAAGAGAACATGATTGAAATCGCAAACCCACCGGTGAACCCTGTGAAACGTATCATACCCACGAACATGGTACAAACCGGTATTCCAATGATCGATGTATTCAACACCTTGGTCGAGTCACAAAAGCTGCCAATATTTTCTAGTTCAGGTGAGCCTTACAACGAATTGCTTGCGCGCATCGCCTTGCAGGCAGAGGTTGATATCATCATTCTTGGCGGCATTGGGATAAAATACGACGATTATTTATTTTTGAAACAGGAGTTAGACGAAGGAGGCGCCTTGCCGCGTTCAATTTGTTTCATTCATACGGCGAGTGATCCAATCGTGGAGGGACTCGTTGTTCCTGATATGTGCCTGTCTGTTGCAGAGCGATTTGCACTCCAAGGAAAACGAATCTTGGTGCTGTTAACTGATATGACCAACTTTGCTGATCGTCTGAAAGAAATTGCCATCACGCAAGAGCAGGTTCCATCAAATCGCGGGTATCCCGGCGACTTGTATAGTCAACTTGCGGCGCGTTATGAACGTGCGGTGGATTTTGAAGGGGCTGGTTCGGTGACTATTCTTGGAGTAACGACGATGCCGGGCGATGATGTCACCCATCCCGTTCCGGACAATACTGGATATATCACCGAGGGGCAATACTACCTCAAGAATAGACGCATTGAACCATTTGGCTCGCTTTCGCGCCTGAAACAAATGGTAAACAAAGATACTCGAGATGATCATCGGGATATCATGGATGGCATGATTCGTCTGTATGCAGATTACAAAAGCAGTGTTGAAAAACGATCCATGGGATTCAAAATGAGTGCCTGGGATGAAAAATTGATACGATATGGAACCTTGTTTGAAGAACGTTTGATGTCTTTATCGGTGAACCTTTCTTTACACGAGGCATTAGATACAGGATGGGCGATTCTTGCTGAATGTTTTGTTTCTGATGAGACTGGGTTACGCAGTTCCCTCATTGAGAAATATTGGCCTAAAACGGATACATAACACCAGTGGCAAGCGCTAAGTTAACAAAAACAGAACTCAAAGCACAAAGCGATGCATTAAAACGCTATCAGCGGTATCTTCCCACGCTGAAACTCAAACAACAGCAACTGCAATTGGTTATCAATACGATGCGGACGCAACAACAAAAAGTTACACAGCAGCTACAGAGAATAACCGATGAAATTGAAACGTGGGTTGCCGTTTTTGCTGATTCATTTTCTTTTGAAGACCATCTTTCTGTTGAAGAACTGAGCCTTGGTGAAGACAACATCGCTGGAATCGATATAGTCCTATTTAAAGATATTCAGTTTGCAATAAAACCCTATGAGGTCTTGGAAACGCCGTTCTGGCTTGAAAAGGGAATGGATGCAGTCAAAGAAAATCTGCGATTGCGAACACATATTGCCGTTTTGGAAGATAACATTCACCGCCTGCAAGAAGAGTTGCGGGTGACAATTCAACGTATTAACTTGTTTGAGCAGATACTGATTCCAAAAACAAAGGAACATATTCGAAAGATTCGCATCTTCTTGGGAGATCAGCAGACTGCATCGGTTGTGCGCGGAAAAATTGCAAAACGAAAACTAGTTGGAGCATCAGCATGATTGAGAAGATGCAAAAGGTCACGTTTATCACCAAGCGAGGTGATATGGAAGCTGCTTTACAACACATTGCAGATGCGGGTGTTTTGCATATTCCATTGGATTCAGGAAGTCGAGCATCGGGCGATGCCGTCCTTACGCAGATTGCAGAATTCAAACAGATGAAAACCGTTTTACCAAAAGCAAAACTTGATTTTTCACGTCCTCTTTCTGAAATAGAACAAGGTACTGCATATGCAAAAGAAATGTTTGCACAGATACACCAACACGAACAAGAAATAGAAAAGCAAAAAGCAATTGTAGACCAACTCAAAGGGTGGGGCAATTTTGATTGTTCTTTGGTAACTGATTTATCTGAGCATGGCTTTGACGTGCAGTTCTATGTCGTGTTGAAAAAGCAATTGTCTTTGTTCGCTGGCTCGCGGTGTTGGATTATCCAAAGAGGCAAGCAAAATCGTGTTTGCGTAATCGCAGCGAAGGGAGCGGCTCTGCCAGAAGAGATTCGCCCTGTTCAATTGCCGCAGGCAAGACTTTCAGAGGTGCAGACATCCATCAAAGAGCATGACAAGCAGCTTGCTATTTTACGTAAAGCAATTGCAAAAGATACAAATGCTGCGTCTTGTGTGGCAACCTATCTGCACCATCTTGAACAGATGCTTCATTCCATGCAGGCGCGCGAAGCCTGTCACGAAGATGAGGCACTTGAGTGGATAACTGGATTTGTGCCGGTTCGAAATGCAGCAGCAGTCGACAAACTTGCAAAAAAACAGGCGATAGGATTATATTACCAAGAAATCAACGAAGAAGATCCTGTTCCAACAAAACTGAAGAAAAATATCATTGCAAATACAGCACAACCAATCTTTGATGTGTTTGGCACCATTCCTGGATACAAGGAATTTGATATTCGCACAATATTCCTCTTGTTTTTCACCTTGTTTTTTGCCATGATCGTTTCCGATGCTGGGTATGCGACACTCTTTCTTGGAATTGCAGTGATCACGCTTGTTCGCGCATTGATACTGCGCAAAAACCGCTATGCGCATGCTTTGTTTTTTTTGCTGAGTCTAGGAGCACTTAGTTGGGGGGCGCTCAGTGGATCCTGGTTTGGAGATCCGGTCTTTCTTGAGATACCGTTTTTGAACGATTTGGTACTTCCCTATTTGTGGGTTGACCATCCAAACAACAATGTTCAAATTTCCCTGTTATGTATGACCATTGGAACGCTGCATATCTGTATAGCGCATCTGTGGCGAGCAATGCGAGCACTCCTTCGAGGACCGCGATTGCAATTTTTTGGTGAATGTGGATGGATTGCATTGTTGCTTGGCCTGTATTACCTGGTGCTTTCGGTTGTGATCGATGCTACGTTATTCCCCATTCCGCCGTTTACCTGGCCCTTGGTGTTCACTGGCCTGGGTTTTATACTGCTTTTTGGCGCTCAAGATGGAAAATTCTTTATAGGGATATTCAAAGGAATTTCCTCGATACACACCATCGTACTTGATGCAATCGGCATGTTTTCAGATATCATTTCGTATATCAGGCTATATGCAGTTGGACTTGCAAGCTTGGCGGTTGCGCGTAGCTTTGCTGAAATGGCAGAATCAATTGCAGGAACATCGCCCAGTCTTGTGCTATCCATTGTGGCGATTGTTGTTCTGATGTTTGGACATGGCCTAAACATCGGAATGACTGCATTATCAGTTGTTGTACATGGAGTACGTTTAAATATGCTTGAATTTTCTCGCCATCTTGGAATGGAGTGGAATGGCATTATGTATAGACCATTGAAATCTAGCCCGTTGAAGGGATAAGAACGTAAGGAGAATATATGGAATTATTAGCATACTTTGGAGCAATTGCAGCATTGGCATTTTCTGCTGCAGGTTCTGCAATAGGATCGGGAGCCGCGGGGCTCGGAGCGATTGGAGCCTGGAGAAAATGCTTCCTTCAGAATAAGCCTGCACCATTCTTGTTGATTGCCTTTGTCGGCGCACCGCTTACACAGACAATTTATGGACTTATAGTCATGAATGCGATGTTTGCAGCGATTAGCAACACCGATGCATTACCTGCCTTGTTTGCAATAGGCGTCTTAGGAGGCATTGCAATTGGAGCATCAGCTCTGTTTCAAGGAAGGGCAGCAGCAGCAGCCTCTGATTCATTTGCAGAAACCGGAAAAGGATTTGCAAACTATCTGTTGGTGCTTGGCCTCGTAGAATCAGTAGCGCTCTTTGTTATGGTGTTTCTTTTGAACATAGTAAACGCAATGTAGTGAAAATCACTGTTGTTTTCTTCACAGTATTAGTTGGGGCTGCATCCGTTTTTGGGTCAGACCCCGCATGGTTGCATCTTGAAAAAGGAAGGCAAGCATTACGTCAGCAGGAATTTGGTATTGCTTTAAATCATTTTCGAACTGCGCGCGATTTGAACACTTTGAATGCCGATGCCGATTTTTCTATTGGACTCGTCTACGAAGCTGAACAAAACCTCAGCATTGCCAAACGGTATTATCTGCAGGCCTTGAGTCAAGCACATTCTTTGTATGCGCCTTCCGATGTATACCTAGTGCAATACCGTCTTGCAAGCGTTCATTGGACCGAGGAAAACTATCTCCACTACGAAAATCAATTACGTGAGATCGTTGATGTTGACAGGCAACAGCAAGAGGAGTATTCAAATTGGACTGCGACTACCGCAAGGAATGTTTTGCTGCGCGGAGGAATAGACCGCTTGGGACTCTTGTTTCGACTTTCGATGACTGCTGGATTCTATGCATCTCGTGAATTGGGGGCATATTTGGTTGCAAATGGGCGAGATACCGCCATTGATGCATTGCTTGTCGCCTATGTGCAGGGTATTTCATTGTTTATAGAAAACATAAAACTGCATGAACCAGATTTTCAATATGAGTCATTGGAACAGGTTGTGCAGCTCAACACCAAATACGATGTAGATGCTGAAATCGCAAAGACAGTTGATCTATTCGCGATTCTCTATTATTTAGCTCTATCCATTTCACAGTATGATCCTTCGTCGCAATCAGGGATTGATATTCTCAATCGTATCGCACAAAATGAGATTGCCGGTAGGTGGTCTACGCAAGCATCGCTATACCTTGAAAGAATGAGACGCCCCTTACTTGAAGAATTGGTGCCACGTTTTCCTGCTGCATATTAATCTATGAAAAAGCTGTCTATTCGTGGGGCACGTCAACATAATTTAAAGAATATCTCAATAGAATTGCCGCGTAATCAGTTGATCGTTTTTTCTGGTCCGAGTGGCTCAGGTAAATCCTCCCTTGCTTTTGATACAATATTTGCTGAGGGACAACGACGATTTGTTGAATCCTTATCTGCCTATGTTCGCCAATTTTTAGGGCGCCTCGAAAAACCAAAGGTTGACAGCATAGAGGGCTTATCGCCCGCAATATCGATTGAACAAAAAAGCACGAACCACAATCCTCGCTCAACGGTGGGGACTATCACAGAAATTACCGATTATCTGCGGTTGTTGTTTGCCCGCATTGGTGTTCCCTATGATCCAGTGACGGGGAATAAACTAGAAAAACAGACAGTGGATGAGATTGTGGCAGCAGTGCTCAATCTTGCTGAAGCGCGCTGTGTTTTTTATGCTCCGGTTGTGCAGGGGAAGAAGGGGCAACACGAAAAGATTTTTGAGAGCGCACGCAAAAGTGGATTTACCCATGCGCGAGTTGATGGCGAACGCCTTGCACTCTCAGAGGATATACAGCTTGAAAAAAACAAAAAACATGAAATTTTCATACAAGTTGATCGAATAAAAATAGATGTTACCAAAAGAACCAGGATTGTAGAAGCGGTAGAAACAGCCTTGGAGCTTTCAAATGGTTTTGTGCAGGTTTACGAATTGCGAGATGAAGATGAAATCATTCATAGGTTTTCGCAGGAATATGCGTTCTCAGACCAGGATATGAGCCTTCCGAAGTTTACACCTGCCTTGTTTTCCTTTAACAGTCCCTATGGAGCCTGTCCCACCTGTCATGGACTTGGGGTTATTACTGAATTTGACGAGCGCCTTATCATTGCGGATGATGCCTTGTCGTTTAATGAGGGAGCGTTGAAGCCTTATAATCCAAAATCTTCATGGAATCGATACAAATTTGATGCTTTATCTCGACATTTTGGCATTAATCTAAATACTCCACTATCTCAATGGACAAAAGAAGAATATACTATAGTGTTTTATGGGCATCCTGATACTGTTACGTTCATTCAGGAGGGTGAGGATACAAAATATCATTATCGCTATGAAGCAGTGTTTGGCGGTGTGTTTGCGGATTTGAAAAAGCGCTATCAGCAGACGACCTCTGAGGGAGTTCGCCGGTGGTTGAATGGTTTTATGAAAGAGCATGTGTGTAGCGACTGCAAGGGTGAGCGCTTGCGAAAAGAAGCTCGTTGTGTTCGGATTGCTGAAAAGAATATCACTGAAATAAGCGCACTATCGGTGGTTGATGCATTACAGTTTTTTTCTACGTTGGAATTGAATGATTTTGATATGCAGATTGCTGAGGAAATACTCAAAGAGATTCGATCACGACTTATGTTTTTGAATGATGTTGGATTAAACTATCTTAGTTTGTCGCGGAGTGCTGCAACCTTGTCAGGGGGTGAGGCACAGCGCATTCGGTTGGCATCGCAACTGGGGTCATCCTTGGTGGGTGTTCTCTACGTTCTTGATGAACCAACTATTGGCCTACATCAACGAGATAATGCTCGACTGATTCACACCTTGAAACATTTGCGCGATTTGGGAAATACGGTTTTGGTCGTAGAACACGATGAGCAGATGTTGTCAGATGCAGATTATCTGGTTGATCTTGGACCTGCTGCGGGTGTCCATGGCGGTCAAATCACTGCTGCAGGAACAGTGCCGGAAGTTCGTACGAACGAAAAGAGTCTCACTGGACAATACCTTTCAAAGAAGAAAAAAGTACACGAGAAGCGTGCAGTTCGAGAAGGGAATGGACGATATTTAACTATTCGCGGGGCGCGTTTGAACAATCTGCGATCAGTTGATGTGAACTTCCCGCTGGGGACATTGACAATAGTTTCGGGGGTTTCGGGGTCAGGAAAATCAAGTCTTGTAAATGGTGTCTTGTTGACTGCGTTAAAGGAATTGAAAGAAAACATAGTGATGCCCTCTCCGGTATACGATTCGTTAGAAGGGGTTGAACATATAGACAAGGTGTTGCAGATCAACCAGAGTCCAATTGGACGCACGCCTCGATCCAATCCTGCTACCTATATCGGGTTGTTTCAAAAAATACGCGACCTTTATGCGCAATTGCCAGAAGCAAAGGCGCGAGGTTATCTTGCCGGACGATTTTCATTTAATGTTAAGGGGGGGCGGTGTGAGAACTGTCAGGGCTCCGGTGTTATCAAGATTGATATGCAGTTTTTGCCAGATGTCTTTGTACAATGCTCAGTCTGCAAGGGAAAACGCTTTACTCAGGAGACGCTTGAAATACAGTATCGCGGGAAGAATATAAACGAAATATTAGAAATGACTGTTGATGAAGCAGCTGATCATTTTAAAGCGCAACAACACATAGTAGGTAAACTCAAAACCCTACAGGATGTTGGTCTTGGATATATAAAACTTGGACAATCTGCACTCACCTTGTCAGGAGGTGAAGCTCAGCGGGTAAAGCTGTCTTTGGAACTTTCCAAACGAGCGAGTGGCAATACCCTGTACGTTATGGATGAACCAACAACAGGTTTGCATTTTGATGATATTCGCAAATTGTTGTTGCTTATTCACAGGCTTGTTGATACAGGTAATACGGTGGTCATCATCGAACACAACATCGATGTTATCTGCAGTGCTGATCATATCATTGATCTCGGTCCGGATGGGGGAGATCGTGGCGGCTATGTGGTTGCTACAGGAACTCCTTCTGAAATCGCAGGTCATCCAGAATCGAGTACCGGTCGTTTTATACATGTATAAATTTCAATTCAAATCGATAGTTGTTGCTTTTATATTTCTGTTTAGCGCAGTGCTTCCTGCACAAACGACCACAGAAGAACTAATTCAAACTGAGACAGAGGATCTAGATGTCATCACAGAAGTTGATCCTATTCTCAATCAAGAAGCAGAACCAAAAGAAGAGAGTGCTGGTCTGCCTGTCCAAGATACTGTTGATGCCGACGATGCCTCGGCCACTGAAACAGATGCGCCAGATTTGAAAAACCTTAAACGGCGTTCACGGGCAACGCAGTTAATCATTCAACACGCCAGCTATGAAGAATTGTTTTTCTTGTTGCGAGACGTAGGGTTAGAAGCTCGTGGATCAAAGGCACAAATGCAGGCTCGACTCTATGAATATTACAAATTAGACCCACCTATAGAAGACAGCGAGAGCAATGAGGGCATAGAAGTTGTCATTGATACTGCCGAAAACGTGGCGACCTTTGCGATTGAAGAAATTGATGATGATTATATTCGCCTATCGGGAGGGATTATTCTCACCCTTATCGATAATACCACCAAGCAGCGGCATTCTATTGCTGCAGATTCATTGTTGTTGAATAAAAATTCTCGCTATATGACGGCAACGGGCTCGGTTCGGTATGAACTACAACGACCCAACAGTGATGGCCCTGAAGTTTTTGAAGGTGACACAATCACAATCAATATTGACAGCTGGGAAGGTGTGTTTATTGATGGAATTTCAGAAATCGATCAGACGATTGATGGAAAAGCGGTTACGATGGTGTTTTACGGTGATACTGTTGTTCGTTCTTCTCGCAATGCAGTGACCTTTTCTGATGTGGACATAACAACGGGTTCCAATCTTGAAGAGGGATATTTTTCCATACATGTTAAAAAACTCTGGCTGCTTGCCAGCGATGAATGGGCGGTACTTAATCCAGTGGTTCGTGTAGGACATGTTCCCTTGATCTGGTTTCCATTCTATTTTCAACCAGGAGATCGTTTGTTTTTTCGTCCGGTACTTGGTATTCACAGCGCCTATGGCCCTTATATCCAAACAACGACCTATCTGTTTGGAAATCCTTCAGAGGAATCGGGAGCAACGTTTTCATTGTTGCAGATTGATGCAACATCAAAAACTGATCGGGAAATCGATGGGTTGTTTTTGCGCCCAAAGAAAAAAACCTCTGGAGAAACTGACCCAAAAAAGCAATCCATTCGTGAAATAGCAGAAGAACGTAATTGGTTGTTAAAATTTTATCTCGATGGATATGCTCGTCGAGGAATTTTTCTTGGGCTTACTGGGACATTCCACAACCTTGCTTCTATAGAATCTGAAGATGGACGAATGACCTATGCTGCGATAGATTCTTTGTCTATAGATAACTACTATGCATTCACCCGCACCCTGTTTTCTCCTGGGATTGGGGCCTATACAAATCTCATTCCCTATAACGGAGTCATGCAGGATCATTGGGATTCTGGAAACCTCTTTAATCTTGAAATCCCATTTCGCTTTATGGTAGATTTAGCGGCAAACATCACCCTCTTCAACCTTCGATTCGATGTGCTGTTTGAGTTATACAGCGACACAACCATAGGCACTGAATTCCTTAATCGATCTGAGGTATTCTCTTGGGATTTTGCACTGGGGCGTCAAACTCCATTGGAAAGTATTAGCTCGCGATCACGGACAGAGTGGAGCATTCGCACATCGTATAATTTTAATAGATTGCCCTTTACTGGAAAGGCAGCTGAAGTATGGGATATCGTTAATCAATTGGCTTCGATAAATTTGAGAAATTTTGAAATACTCTTTATTTCGGGAGCAAAAAACAAGCAGGCCAGTGATATTTCAGGAATACTCAACGCTGCTACGATCACACGGGGTGTTGATCAGTCATTTTATGCGCCATTGGAATTGATCGCTCCAATCATTCAAGGGAGCATTTCAGGAACTTTGTTTTCCTATCCTTTTCCTTCATATTACACCAAAGCAAGGGGATCACCAGATTTAGAATCATTGCATGGACAACGCCCTATTGAAGCTGGATCTTTGCACACGCCATGGGAAGATGATGCAAACGAATCTGATGAAAGTTCAGATAGCATGGGACAACAGCATCCCCCACTTTTGCAAAAAAACTATACTACGCCGTATTTTGATCCGTTTACGTTCTATCTTTCGTATTCCTTCAATCCGAATTTTGAATTTAATTCAGTTACCAATGTAGACGACTGGCTCCGAGCATCTGACATAGATTTTGCAAAGCTTTTCCTATATCAATCATATTCTTTGTATGCGCAGTTGAGTGTTAACTATGACATGACCTTTTTCAATGCCATGGTCACCCATTCAGGAGACATCTTTCTGACATTGCGCGATAATCAGTTGGTGTCTTTCGATGAGCAAAACGGAACAACGGCTGAGAGAATTGCGGTCACCGAGGATCTTTTTGAAAAGAATGATTTTGATGTTCAGTACAACAGCCTAACCGCCGTGTATCCACTAAAACAATTCCCACAACTGGGTTCAAGCAGCATTATCCATTCGATACATATGCTCTTGTACGATGAAAAATTTGAATATACAGTGACCCCTACTCAGCTAATTTCTTCTATATCTACACGTGTGTTTGAATGGTCTAATGAATTTGTTACGCAGCACTCACTTCGGATGAATGTCCGTCTTACCGCACTTGGAATCCTTCAAAATTACTCACTCAGCATTACTCTTCCACCAAGTGACGAGATCAACCTGTCTCCATCACTCTCAATAGATGCTGGACCAGTCTCTGTGAACGCATCGATCCAGATTAGAGACCTGACTCGTACTGTTGTATACGATCCTCTGCAACTTGGAATATCTGCCGGATTTGATTTTGCTGATGGAGATCATAAGATAACTGCAAATCAGTCGTTTCAATTCATTGTCGATGATCCTGACAAGGTTCTTGATTATTCAGGAACCTCGATTTCAATATCTTTGTTTAAGAATATTTTGTCTTTTACCAACACGGTCTACGTAAGAGATACCTATAGGCAAACATATGATATATCGACAAGTTCTTGGAATCCGTCAACGAACACCTCACTGATTGTAGAATCAAGCGTGCACACGTTGCGTATTGCATATTCCCCTAAACCGTTTTGGAAAAATAGAATCACGGTTTCTGGGTCTTTAAATTCAACATTGAATATGAATTACAACATCTTTACTGACTCGTATTTCTCATTGAATTTGAATCTGTCATTTGCGATATACCAGGCCTTGAGCATATCACTCTCCATGAGTGTGCAAAACACTGCATTACACATATACAACGAAACATATGCAACCATGCTTGGCATCAATCACCAGAGTTTCTTCACTGATCTTGGAAATTCATTGAACATATTCGATCAGGCAAGTCTGCAGCAAGGACAGTTTAAGATTCAAGGAGTCTCTCTGCGAGTCACGCGCACCTATCGTGATTGGAAGCTATCGTTTGGGTATAATGGCAACCCAAAGATCTTTACCCAAAACAATGTGAGCGTATACAGATGGGATAATGTGTTTTCGTTTAGTGTTACGTGGAGTTTCCTTGATATCCTGAGAACTGAAGGAAGATATGAAGATGAAGTATTCACGCTTGTTTACTAGTGATTGACCTATAGTTAAATAATGAGCACTATTATAGAAAGAGGAAATAGTTGCGCGATCATTCAGTAGTAGCAGTACCTGATATTAAACATATACTCCATGCTATTTGTGGCCCCTATGATGAACATCTAAAAATTATAGAAAAAGAATTCAAGGCACCGGTGCGGATTTCAAATGAAGATATTCGCCTTGAGACAGAAGATCTTGCATCGCAAGAAAAATTCAAAGACCTGTGCAATAGCTTGTTTCAAATTGCCGCAGCGGGCACTGAAATTTCAAAAACAACGATCCATTCCTTGTTGATAACTGGATCAGATGATGTAAACTTAAAAAAGATGGAAATTGTTTTTTCAAATAATGTGAAGATTCAACCAAAAACGGAGCGTCAAAAAGAATTTTTGGAGCATATTCGTAACAAAACGGTGATTTTTGGTATTGGACCCGCCGGAACAGGCAAGACCTATTTGTCGATTGCACAGGGATTAAAATTTCTTCAAACGCGTACGATTCAACGATTGATTTATACGCGCCCTGTTGTGGAGACTGGGGAATCCTTGGGATATCTTCCTGGCGACGTCCAAGAAAAAATATCGCCTTATATGCGGCCATTTTTTGATATATTGAAAATGTTGGCTGAAAAAGCAAGCATGCAACGCTTCATTGAAGATGAACGCATCGAACTCGTACCGCTTGCCTATATGCGTGGCAGAGATATACAAAACAGCCTTGTTATCCTTGACGAAGCGCAGAATGCAACAGATGCACAGATGAAAATGCTCTTGACACGCATCGGTCTATCCACACAATTAGTAGTTATAGGTGATCCACAACAATCAGATAGAACTATTCAGGATGCGATGCCTTTGGAGCGATTGGTTTTGAAACTAGAACATATTGATTCTGTTTCATGTACGCGATTTACCATTCGTGATTGTGTCCGCAGCAAGTTTGTGCAAAAAGTGCTTCAAGTATATGATGCAGACTAACTATTCAATCGAAATTTCGGCCCAAGATGAACCACTCCCTGCCAGCGAGCAGGATATTGCCGATCTTGCGGCCTATACGTTGCGATCTCTTGTGGTTCGGGCAGCGCAGATTTCAGTGGTTTTTGTCTCGAAACTCCTCATGCAAGAACTCAATAAAACATATAGATTCACTATGGAGAATACCGATGTACTAAGTTTTGTATACACAAATGATACTGACAACAGAGATATCGCCGGTGAGATAATTATTTCGCCGAGTGGTATACGCAAATACGATGCATCTGCAGAGTTATCCCAAGAGATACGCCGATGCGTTGTTCATGGAATACTCCATTTATATGGAATGGTACACCCCGAGGAAGAAAAATCAACTATGTATAGAATGCAAGAATCAGTACT
Source organism: Spirochaetia bacterium (assembly GCA_965243525.1). GTDB lineage: Bacteria > Spirochaetota > Spirochaetia > WTKD01 > WTKD01 > WTKD01. The sequence continues at coordinate 112,438 of OZ251568.1, forward strand.
AGGTAGGTATAATAAAAAAGGTCATAATGAAATTCATTGATTTATTTCGTAAAAAAAAGAACAGAGAAAAACAAACGCATCCTCATGTGAAAAAGATGATTGAAGGAATTCATGGGCTTGCACAAACCCATGCAAAGGAAGTTATGTTGCCGCGCGTTGATGTTGTCTTCATGGAATACGAAGAAAAACTGCAAGACATCCTTCAGAAGGCACAGGAATCAGGACATTCGCGTTTTCCGGTTTACAGAGACAATGTAGACAATATTTTGGGAGTGCTTTATATAAAAGATTTATTGTACTCCATCGGGAATGAAAGACAAGCGGTTGATTGGGAAAAGGTGTTGCGCCCACCGTATTTTGTTCCTGAATCGAAAAAACTTGATTCACTCCTTCGAGAGATGCAGAAACGACGCGTACATATCGCTATTAGCGTTGATGAATACGGTGGAACCTCTGGCATCATCTGTCTGGAGGATATTATTGAAGAAATCGTCGGAGAGATCCAGGATGAATACGATCATGAGGTTGATGAAATCATGAAATTGGGCGAACAGAGTTATCTTTGCGATGCGCGAGTTAGCATCGAAGAGTTGAATGAACGATTGTCCTTGCAGTTACCCACAAATGCGGTGGATACGCTCGGAGGATTTGTATTTGAACTGTTTGACAAGATTCCGGTCCGTTTTGAAAAAGTGAATTATGGCGAGACTGATTTTATCGTGCAAGAGATGGATGGAAGAAGTATAAAAAAGATTAAACTTGTTCAAAGTAACATCTAAATATGAAAAAGAAATACATTGCATGCAGGTGGATCTACGTCGTTCTAGCCCTTGTTTTGCTGCCTTCGATGCTTGTTGCACAGGCAAGTCAGTTTGTTGAGCAGGGATGGGCAATCCTGGATGGAGCCTTTGAGGATGATGATGCCAATTTGCAAGCACTTGAATTGTTTTTGCGTGCATTAGAACAAAATCCACGCTATGACGATGCGTATCATGGATTGGCTTTGACCTATTTCCGAATGGGAAACTATGCAGAGGCTGTTCGAGCAAATCAAGAAGCGCTTCGATTGCGGAGAAATTATCTTCCCTACAAGATTTTGGAGATACGGTTGCGGATTCAGCAGCATGATTTTGATGCAGCAGCAACATTGCTGCGTGCAGTGCTCCCAGATAATCCATCAAATGCAAATCTTTTGTTGTCTCAGGCAGATATTTTCTATGCTGAAGGACGGTATGATCGTGCAAGTACCATCTATCAATCAATTTTAGAACTAGATTCGTATAACATGTCAGCATTGCTGTCCTTGACCTATATTGCTCTCTATCATGATCAGGGGAGTGATGCAGCTGATTACATTACACGATTGCTGGAACGACATTCAGATGATGTTCTCGTCTTGCTATTGGCAAGCAGGTATTACGCAGAGGATGATCGCATTGAAGAATCCTTGTTCTATGCAGAGCAAGCCTATGCAAGGGCTCCTTTGTCTGAAGTTGTTCTCACCAATCTTATACAGGCCTACATACAATCTGGCGATTTCACCAATGCGGTTGCCTTCATTGACGAACTGCTTACAGTGCATCCAAACAATGTGCTTGGATGGTATGGAAAGGGCAAAATTGAACAGCTAGGCAGAAATCCAGATCAAGCGGTGAAATCCTATGCCCGTGCGCTGTTGCTGGATCCGTTTTTTGAACCAGCAATTCTGTCACGAGAAGAGTTGCTGATTGATGAGCGTGTGGGTATACGCCTCACATCGATACTCCAAGAATACATACAGCGTGCAGATGAATTGCAATCTAACTATCAGTATGTTGAAAGTGAGCTGTTGTTGCGAAGGGCTCTGCGCATTGATCCCTATAATACGGAAATACGAAAACGCATTGCTGATATCTATGAATTGCGAAGAGAATATCCACAATACCTCAATGAGCTTGAGATTTTGCAAACTCTTGGCGATGGTTCACAACAAATTGCTGATGCCATCGAGGGGGTACAGAATTTTTTGGATACCAGTGTTGCGTTCGAGTGGAATTTGCCTCAGTTTGAAGTTGCAAGACCCCGCATTCCTATACACATTTTCTATGAAACAGGACTTGGCGGAAGCATTCCAAGAGAATCGCAGTTATACGCTTGGCTACTTGAGCAAACCCTCTTTTCTGTTGAGCAGGTTGCACCGGTATACCATGCTTCACCGGTGACAAATATTTTTACAGCCCTCCAACGTGTCGATAATCGTGGTGATGCAATTGTTTTGATAGTACGTGGGGGGAGTAATGGCGCAATCACTGCGGTGGATGTGGATGTTTTTCTGGGGACGTCGGGAGCAATGATGGGATCGTTGCGATCGGTCACTAGTGGGAGATATCCAATTGAACAGGCGATTATGCAAATATATCGAGGGATCCAAGATTTTGTTCCTCGTATCGGATCTGTAATACAAATATCTGGACAGCGAGTCTTATTCACCCTTGGGAACGTCGATGGCTTGGATTCTGATGCAGAGCTTAGGGTATATCAAAATGGTATGCTTAGCTTGACTGTTGAACCACCGTATTTCACGACCCAGTCTCCAGAGATAGGCAGGGTCACCACAGAAGCCACCGATGCACTTATCTCAGAGGGGCAATTTAATTCATCTGACATAACGCGTACGATCAATATCGGCGACCTTGTTGTGTTTCAAAACGAGGAAATACTGCCTACAACGCAAGATACACCAAATCTTATTCGAGAATTTCTTAATTTTCGCATGCTTGACAATTCACTTTTCATTAGGTAGCATCAGAAAAGTTTAACGGAGGAAATATGGGAATTGCAATAAATGGGTTTGGAAGAATTGGGAGAAATGTATTTAAAATAGCGCTTGAAAAAGGGGTACCTGTCGTTGGCATAAACGATCTGACCGACACAAAAACCTTGGCGCATTTATTACGATACGATTCTACACAGGGAAGGTTTGCTGGTGATGTTGCGTATAATGACACCAGTCTTATTGTTAATGGAAAAGAGTATAAAGTTAGTAGTGAACGAAATCCGGTGAATATTCCTTGGGGTGAAAAACCCGATGTTGTTATTGAATCGACCGGGGTGTTTGCCACAAAATCAGGGCCACGTGGGGGATATGGAGATCATTTAAACAACACGAAGTTTCCAGCTCGCAAGGTGATTTTAACTGTTCCTGCAAAGGATGAAATTGATGTTACCATTGTGCTGGGAGTCAACGATGATGATCTCAAAGAAGAGCATACGTGCATTTCAAATGCTTCTTGTACGACGAATTGTCTTGCTCCGCTTGCAAAGGTTTTGCACGAGGCTTTCACAATAGAATCTGCATACATGACAACAGTCCATTCATATACAAACGATCAGATTATTCTTGATGCACCACACAAGGATTTGCGACGAGCACGATCTGCTGCACTTTCTATCATTCCAACGACAACTGGTGCTGCTCGTGCTGTTGGAAAAGTATTGCCAGATCTTAAAGGTAAGATTGATGGAACGGCGATGCGTGTTCCAACTCCTACTGGGTCAATTGTGGACCTTGTTGCCAATCTCAGTCGACCGGTTTCAAAGGATGAACTCAATGCTGCGGTAAAAAAAGCGGCTGAAACAAACTTGAAGGGTATTCTTGAATATACAGAAGATCCCTTGGTCTCAGTTGATGTCATCCATAATGCGCATTCTAGTATTTTTGATGCTGGAGGAACCACCGTTATGGGAAATATGGTAAAGGTGTTTTCTTGGTACGACAATGAATGGGGATATTCAAACCGCGTTGTTGATCTTGCAAAAAAACTGCTTCGCTAAATGATACGAACTCTTACAACAGCATCGCTCAAGAATGCTAATGTCGTGCTGCGGGTGGATTTCAATGTTCCGCTCAAGGATGGTGCTATTACTGATAATGCTCGTATTCAAGCGACCTTGCCAACACTGGAGGCAATTATCGAATCCGGCGCTGATAAAATTGTGTTGATAAGCCATCTTGGAAGGCCAAAAGGCAAGATAACACCTGAACTCAGCCTTGCACCAATTGTGAAGGAACTGTCCTCTCTCTTGCAAAGAGAGGTTGCCTTTGTACAAGATATCGAAGCGGTGAAAAGCCTGTCTCGAGAACCAGATACAACGCAACTGGTTTTGCTGGAAAATATTCGATTTGATCCACGAGAAGAAAAAAACGATTCCTCATTAGGAAAGGAACTTGCAGAACTTGGCGATGTCTATGTAAATGATGCCTTTGGTTCAGCACACCGCGCACACGCTTCAACGTATGCAATCACCGAATTTTTGCCATCCTATGCGGGACTGCTTCTCGAAAAAGAATATGAAAACCTCTCTATGGTATTAGAGCATCCAAAACATCCCTATGTGGCGGTCATTGGAGGCAGCAAGGTAAGTTCAAAGATCGGAATTCTCGAAGCCCTGTCAAAGAAATGTGACACCATCATTATCGGTGGAGCGATGGCTTATACGTTTTTGTACATCCTTGGCTATTCAGTTGGAAAGAGCCTTGTTGAAAAGGATTTTCTTGAAACAGCACAACGTTTTCTTGATGCTGCCAAAACTGAGAACACCCAGGTCTTGTTGCCGAGTGATCATGTTGTTGGACGAGAATTTTCTGAATCTGCGGAGGCTATCGCAATTAATGATATTAATGTTCCTGATGATACCTTGGCATTGGATATTGGAAAGGCAACATGTGATACGTATGTAAAAACGATTGCATCTGCGGCCTGCATCATGTGGAATGGCCCGATGGGAGTGTTTGAGTTTCAGCAGTTTTCACAGGGAACAAAGAAGATCGCCTATGCGATTGCAGAGAATACCCAGGCACACACAGTGTGTGGGGGAGGAGACACCCTGGCTGCAGTCAAACTATGGAATCTTGGACAGTCTTATACCCATGTTTCTACAGGGGGAGGCGCATCATTAGAATTTTTGGAAGGAAAAAAGCTGCCTGCTATTCAGGTTTTGCTAGCAAAAGATAATGAGTAAAGAGTTAACTATTATTGCAAACTGGAAGATGAATTTGGAACTTGCTGAGGCTCGTGAGCTTGCTGAACAGATTGTTCTTGCAGCAAAACAGACGAAGCATAAGATTGGTATCGCCCCTTCTTTTCCTTATCTTTCAGAGGTATTGCATCGAACACAGGGTTCATCTGTTTTTGTCGCTGCCCAGAATATAGCTTCTACTGACCTTGGGGCATATACCGGTGAAGTTGCGGCGCTTCAGTTGAAGAGCATAGGAATTGAATCGGTTATTATTGGCCATTCTGAACGACGCTCGTATTTTCATGAAACTGATGACATTGTGAATGAAAAGATAAAAAGGGCTTTGAAATCAGGCTTGAAGGTTGTTCTCTGTGTTGGTGAAGCATTAGAGATACGCAAGCAAGGAAGAGCTGAGCAAGTGGTGGTGGATCAAATTCGTGCTGCGCTAAAAGGACTGGATGCAAAAGACATGGATTCTCTGTGTATTGCATATGAACCTATTTGGGCTATCGGCACTGGGGTGACTGCCTCTGCGGCTGATGCAGAAGCCATGCATCTTGCTATACGAAATGTCATAGCAGAATTATACGATTCTGGTCTTGCAGAGTTGAGCACCATAATTTATGGCGGTTCGGTGAAACCAACGAATGCTGGAGAGCTTTTTGCACAAAAAAATATAGATGGCGCACTAGTTGGGGGTGCCTCCTTGAAGATAGAAGATTTTTCTGTCATAATGGGCGGGTAGATATGACATTTTTTACTATTTTTTTCTTGGTGATATTTATTATCATTGCATTACTGCTCATCCTCCTAGTTATGCTGCAAAAAGAGGGATCTGATGGGATCGGCAGTATGTTTGGGGGCAATTCCGCACAACAGTATGGGCGAAGATCTGGTAATATTTTGACCCGTATAACGACGATACTTGGGGCATTGTTCATGATTTTTGCTTTTAGCCTTGCGTGGATTAACCGCTCACCTGATTCAACAAGTGTTGAGCAGGCAGCACGTGCACAGGCAAGAGATGACCAAGTGCAATGGTGGCTCGATGACCCTGGCGCTTCCATAGAGGAAGAGACAACTAATTAAGTCTATGGAAATAGCTGTTCTATACAGTCTTTTTAAAACAAATGATGTAAACCATTACCTTGGGGCAATCAAGCAGTATTTTGCAGATTCACGTCATGCTGCGTTTATAACAACCTGCAATGCCGAAAAAGGAGAATACTTGCGATTGCAGGGATCAAAATTTCTCATTTTATTGGCAGAAACCATAAGAACGGTAAAAGCACCACTTTCTCCTAAAATTAACGAAATTTTGGCACGAAGCACCAAACCTGCTATGTATAAGGGAATAGCATTCGTAAAACACAATGCACCATTTTGGAAAAATCGCGCATTGTTAAACTCAATGGAGGTACTTGAAAGACACGGTATCATTGTTGTGTATTCTGATTTTCTGATCAACAAAGAGACGTTTATTTCATCGCTTGATACAGTGAATTTTAATTAAATAGGGTGCAACTCAATTATTATGAAAGATTAGGAATTTCACCAAGCGCTAGCACTGAGGAGATCAAAGCAGCGTTTAGAAGAAAGATAAAATCACTGCATCCGGATGTATCATCGCTCTCAAGAGAAACAACGTGGGAGCTTTCCCAGGTTATCCAAGCCTATGAAATTTTGTCTAAAGAGGGGGCTCGAAAGGAATATACCGATGGATTATATATCTATCGATATAGGCAAAAACGCTTTAATTACAGAGAATTTTTGATAAGTCGTTTGTATCTTGCTTCAAGTTGGGGAAAACTTATTCTTTTTGAATTTTTGCATTATCGTAACTCTTTTGCCTTAGAATTGTTTGAAACCTATAAGGAGTTACATTCCTTGTACGATGCATTGGAGCGAGATGATTATCTTGATTGTTTGGTTTTTCTTGGGGAAGAATACCTAACGAAGAAAAAATATGAAGATGCATTTTGTTGTTTTGAGAAAATTATTATTGAGGAACGGAAAAGGCCGTATTTTAAGCATTTTATGGTAGAAATATATAGGCATGTCCAACTAATAGTGGGTACAATGTTTCCAAAGATTCTCGCCAAAGAGCGTCTTGCTGTATATACTAATCGTATACAAGCATTGCAAATACCTAAGAGCAAAATGAGCCTGGAGATATGAAGCAAATAAAGGAGTTCAGCGTGAAGATGGGGATATATAAAGTTATGGTTTGGGGTGTTTGTGTTGCTACTAGTTTACAAGTGTCAGCACAAATCTTGGATGTGCCGGTGGCAACGGTTAAATTAACAAAGTTAGAAAATATTAGTCAAAAGACTCTGAAAGAAAAAGCACAACTTCTGCAGACGCAGTTGGGGCGCACGCTCACGAGGTCAGAAAAAGAAGACCTTCTTGATAGTGAGATCGCAACGATATTGCTGCAACAAGCAGCGAATAGGGACCGAATTTCAGCCCCTCGCGAAGAGATCAATCGTTTTGTGCAACTGCAAAAAGAACAATTAGGAGTTGCTATCTCAGATTCTGATTTTCGAGCACTCATTGAAAAAGAAACAGGGGTATCCTATAAGGAATACGAGGATCAGATAAAAAACCGCCTGATAATTGAACGATATATTTTTCAGAAGAGTCCTGCCTTGTCGGGACAGGCAAATTTTTCTCCATCGAACGAAGAGATAGTTGCCTTTTATGAAGAAAATGCGACTCGTTTTGCGGCACCTGCGCTTGCGCGCTTCACACATCTGTATATTGATACGCGGAATCTCTCTGATTCTGAAATGCAAGCGGGAAAGAAAAAGATTAACGAGTTGCGCCGGAATATTTCAACCGGAAAGGCGACCTTCGATACGTTGGTGAAGGAATCCCTTGACGATCCGGAATATGGCGGAGGGGATTTCGGGTATATCGCACGCGGTGAAGAAAAGCAACGCGCTGCTCTTGGACAAGAATTTGTCAATTCAGTTTTTTTGTTGAAAGAGGATGATGTGAGTGCGGTGTTGGAGTCTAATGTTGGCTATCATATTATCAAAATTACAGACAAACGTTCACCGCGATTATTGACCATCAGTGACCCAGTGTTTCCAGGTGAACGCGTCACGGTGCGAGATCAGATCGTCCAATACTTGACCTATGAAGATCAACAAAAAAAGTTTCAAACTGCTCTGCAATCACAGGTTGAGCTCTTGAAAAAGGATGCAGAGATTCGTATTTTTTCTCAAAATTTAGATTGGGATGAGTAGACTAAACTAGATGAGGCATCGCCAACGAAGCTACGCATTACAGGCTTTATATGCATATGAACAATGTGACCCAAAGCCAGATTTGAAGACGTATAAACCGTTTGCATTTGTTAAAAAACAGACATCTTTTGAATACGCTCAAGAAATTTTTTATGGTGTTACCATGAATAAAAAGACCATTGATGGGATACTTGAAAAAACGCTCAACAATTGGTCAATTGAACGTCTGCACATTGTTGACAGGTGTATACTACGTTTGTCGGTGTATTCCTTGTATTTTGAGCGTGATCTTCCTTTTCCGGTGGTCATCGACGAGGCTATTGAGCTCGCAAAGCGGTATTCTGAGCGGAAATCTCCTTCATTTATCAACGGTATTCTTGATACCATCGCAAAAGAGAATAAGGACAACCATGCTACGATTGAAATCTGATGCTGACATCGACGGCATACGCGAGGCTTCACAGATCCTTAGTGCTGTTTTGAACACTGTCAAAAAACATTGTCAGAAGGGAGTAACTCCACTTGAACTTGATGGCATTGCACAGGCAGAAATACAAAATGCTGGGGTGCAAGCTTCTTTTCTTGGCTATCAAGGGTTTCCAAATGCGCTTTGTACCTCACTGAATGAAGAGGTTATCCATGGTATTCCGACTGATCGCCAGCTAAAAGATGGAGATATCATTGGTATAGATTGCGGAATCCAGATGGGGAAATATTTCACTGATGCTGCTTTTACGGTGGGTATAGGGAGCATCACTCCGCTGCATCAACGATTGCTTACTGCTACAGAAACCGCATTGTACAAAGGGATTCAGGCAGGTTCAGAAGGGAAGTATATTCCTGATATTTCACGTGCAATCTATGAACATATTGTGGCAGAGAAGTTTGGAACGGTTCAGATGTTCAGTGGCCATGGGGTTGGTTTTGCGGTGCATGAGGAGCCCTCGGTGCCAAATTATATAACATCATATCCACGGATTCGGTTACGCGAAGGCCTTGTTATTGCGATTGAACCGATGGTTTGTGTTGGCAGCGGTGATGTTTATATCAAGGATGATCAGTGGACAGTTGTTACCGCTGATGGGAATTATGCAGCACATTTTGAGCATACCGTCGCCTATTATGACGGAATGTTCCATATTTTAACAAAAAGTGTATAAGATAGTGTAACATTTTCACTAGATGTAGTTTTGAATAGTAGAGTATTTTATTAGTTTACGGAGGTTATATGGTTAGACGGGTTACAGTGTATTATGTTGTGTTGAGTGTGTTTTTAGTGCTTGTTTCGGGATGCCGATTGGAGGCACAAGAAACGCAGTATACAACTCCGATTGAAAGCAGAACAGTAGCGGATATAGAGTCAATTCAAACGGGATTTCGAGCAGTTTCAACGGCTGTCCTTCCCTCCATTGTTCGTATTGATGTTCAGCAACAGGTTGAACAACGGGTCAATCCGTTTGAATTTTTCTTTGGTCCAGAAGGAGAAGAAGGAGCACCGGAGCCGTTTTACAGCAGTGGATTGGGGTCTGGGGTTATCGTAACAAAGGTTGATTCTACGTATTATGTGCTGACAAATTCGCATGTCGTTAAAGGATCAAACGAGATTCAAGTTACCTTGCATGATGGGAGGGAATACAGTGCGGAATTGATTGGAGAAGATCCACGTAAAGATGCTGCATTGATCTCCTTTACGACAGCTGATGCAGATATTTTTATTGCACGACTTGGGGATTCCAATGAGCTGCAAGTTGGCGATTGGGTACTTGCAATGGGTTCTCCGTTTGGTTTTCAAAATACGGTAACTGCAGGCATCGTCAGTGCTCTTGGCCGTCGAGGCCCCGATACAAACATCAGCGATTTCATACAAACTGATGCAGCGATAAACCAGGGAAATAGTGGAGGCGCATTGGTTAACCTTCGCGGCGAAGTTATTGGGATTAATACCTGGATATCCACACAAACAGGGGTAAACATAGGCCTTGGATTTGCGATTCCGATTAACAATCTTAAGCGATCTATTAATCAGTTCATTGAATCTGGTGAGATAGAATATGGATGGCTCGGAGTGAGCACAGGTTCTTTGAGCAAAGAATTTTCAGAAAGCCTAGGCTTAGATTCCACATCGGGAGCCTTTATTTCACAAGTTTTTATTGATTCTCCTGCAGAGAAGGGAGGCTTCTTGTCCGGTGATGTAGTAACAAAAGTAGACGGCGAGAAAATCAAGGATTCAAATGACTTGGTTCAAATAGTGGGTGATCTTGAAGTCGGCAGAAAAGTGCAATTTTCAATTATTCGAAATGCTGCACCGCAACGGTTGACCGTTGTGATTGAAAAGAGACAATCGCAGGAGGCAATTGCAAATTTAAATAGCAAGCTTTGGCCAGGAATGACTGTTGTTCCCATAACTTCAGCCATGGTGCAGCGTTTGGACATTGATTCTTCCTATGAGGGAAAGGTATTTGTGAGCTCTGCTACAGCGAAAAGCCCAGCAGGAGTTGCGGGTTTTCGTCAGGGCGATATCATCCTTGAGATCAACAACAAAAAGGTTAATTCCTTGGTGGATTTTTATCGTTATTTGAACGAATCAGATACTGTTAATTTTAGATTTGAGCGAGAAGATCAAACACTCCGTATTGGAATTGACAAACCGTGAGGAAAATCTTTCGTTCAGAAATGGAAATGCGAAATAATGCGCTTCGGTTATCGGAGCGTATTGTTTCTGATGGGTTCTATCCCAATGTTATCTACGTAAGCCTTCGCGGGGGGGCCTATCTTGGCAATATCATTAGCGAGTTTTTCAAACTTGTTTCCCCGAAGCAACAGCCAGTGTTTTATGCGGCAGTTGTTGCGCACTCGTATTCCGGATTTTCCAACACAAAATCGGTTCGTGTTGATGGGTGGACGTATAAACCAGCCTATCTGCGTACAGGAGACAAAGTGCTCTTAGTTGATGAAATTTACGACTCAGGTAACACGATGACGTATTTCGCTGAGATACTCCAAAACAGAGGCGTTCGCAAGGAAGACCTTCGTATTGCAGTCTACGATTACAAAGTACGACAGTATAAAGAACATAATGTTGTTCAGCCAGATTATTATTGTTTTAAACACGAGATTTCCTGTGCTGAAGAGGATATCTGGATTCACTATCTAACGCATGAGCTTATTGGGTTGAATAGCGCTGAGATCGCAGAACACTATCCAAGCGATGTAGAAAAGATCCTGCTAAAATACATAAAAAAATAAACTGCTTATTCTTGATATATGTCGAGTTCTTGGTTTATATCGAGCTGAACCGAATTTTGACTGAAGTCAGCAAATCGAAATCGCCATAATCCATTCCTCGCGGTAACAACAAAAAAATCGTTTGTGTCGGTGAAATAATCGATTTGCAGTATTTCAACATTGCGCAAAGAAATAGGACGCCTTGCATCAACATACTGAGTAAATTCATCCGCTGGTATGTCTATATCTGTATAGACTCTGAAGAAAGCATCAGCATCGTTGTAGTTTCCAATCAATATGTAATTTGTTCCATTGAAGGGAAAAAGGGTTACTGAAGAGTAAAGGATTGCATCGGGATCGTATGGTGTTGCTTGCAGAGAGGTAATATTATTGGCAGTTGCAACGGTGGTTGCAGGATTAATTGCAAGGAGCACGCCGTCATTTCTGTTATCGTTGTATGTACCTGCGGTAACCAAGACGTTTCCTCCAGAAGATAGAGCAATATCGCGATAATCTTTGACATTTATTTGATCGCCGTCTGCATCTTGGAGGATATTTATCTGTGTTAATTGGGCCGGAGAATTGGCGAGGTCGATGATATACAGAGCTGAATCTGAGATACTAAAAAATTTGTTGTTTGTAGCAAACACAGTTTTTTTCAATGCATTCGTAGTGCCAACCGATTGTTCAGCACCAGTTCCGGTGTTAATGCCATAAACTGCATACTCAAAGGTGGTATCAGATTGGGTGATTTTTAACACATAGATGGTTTGATTGAGTATTCCAAGAATATGCGATATCTGTCCAGAAAATGGGGTAGCACCAGCTCCGTTCGGAATAAGGGTATTCTGTACTGCATTTGTTGGATCTGTTATCTTCAGCAAGTATGAATGTTGATTGCTGGTGTGAATTACCGATGTCCAGACTTCATCGTTTGCGGAGAGGTAGATATCTGCAATACGCCAATCTGCTGAAGTTATTTGTGTGGGAAGCCCGACTTCATCCCAAAGCTTTTGATCGACCGCTCGATAATACAAATTTCCAAATGAAGTAAAATAGTAATTGCCCATCTTCACAACACCCGAAAACATGTTTCCCTTGGGGAGGTTCGATTGTTCAATCTCTTGTGCAATTTCAATGGTTCGCAAGAGTCCAATATCTGAAACTGATTCACATCCAATGAGAACAACTAATAGTACGCTGTATATGATGCATTTCTTCATAAAATTTTCCTAAAACGTTATCGAGGCCATGATTGCAGGGGCTATTTGATGGTGCAGACGTGAATCTTCTGGAGGAGGATTTGGTCCAAAATAGGATTGAACAATGAGGGTATAGGCTGCACTTGCGCCAATTGCCCAGCGGCTTGTGAAATTCCACATAACTGCAGCACTAGAACGAATCATGAAATCTGTTTTATACAGCTCTTTGTAGGTCATGTTGTTTAATCCAAGACCAAATGTCACTGGAAATTCAACGGGTCCCAGTTGCGGTGAAATACCGACCTCCGCGAATAGAGAAAAATTATATATGGGAGTGCCGATCTCGCTTGCCGCAATAAAGAGTTGTACCCCCGCTCCAGCGAAGAGCAATGGAGTGATATAGATTCCCCATGTTCCACCAAGTGCACCACCCAAGGTCCACATGTGGTCAAAATTTTCTCCTGAGAAGGATTGATTCGCGAGGGGGACAGTGAGTGCAAGGTAAAACGAGGCCCGCTGATCGCCTGATTCTCGATTCAAGGGGTTTGCAGATATCGCCGGAGCATCAGCCTCCTGAGCATGCATTGGCAAGGCAACAATACTCAAGAAAAATATACAAGTAATTAAGCAACTACGATAGTTCATATAGATACCCAAGTGTAACACATAGAATGTGGAGACGTACAGCAAGGGGTGATATTTGCGAGTGCTTCTTGATTCTGCTAGTATACCGTATATGCAGAAACTTGATGGCAGAACACTGAGCGACCAACGTATTAATGCCCTCCAGCAACAGATCAACTTATCTGAAATACGCCCCCATCTTTCTGCCATCCTCGTCGGGGATAACCCTGCGAGCAAAACCTATATTCGTGCAAAATCACGCGCCTGTGCCCGCGTGGGGATCTCTTTTTCAGATAAATTATTGCCATCCACTGTTTCTCAATCTGAATTAGAAGCATGTATTGATGAACTCAATGATAACAAAGAAATCCACGCAATATTGGTGCAGCAGCCATTGCCAGATCATATCGATGTTGATGCGATTGTTGCCCGAGTATCACCATTAAAGGATGTAGATGGTTTTCACCCGATCCATCTTGGAAACATTATGCGTGAGAGCGAGGGGCTTGTGTCCTGCACCCCTTTGGGAATTCTCAACCTTTGTGCCGCATACGACATTTCATTTGAAAAAAAACATGTTGTGATTGTCAACCGGAGCCTCATCGTTGGAAAACCATTGGCTCTCCTTTGTGTTAGCAAAGCGAATAATGCAACGGTTAGCATTTGTCACAGTAGAACTGCCAATCTATACGAGCATACACGATCTGCGGATATACTCATTTCAGGCATAGGAAAGCCTGGATTTTTTACTGCAGATCATATAAAACAAGATGCGGTGCTCATCGATGTCAGCATCAACGTTGTTGGAGTATCTTCAACGGGAAAATCGATCATCCGAGGAGATTTCGACGCATCGGTGTCAACAAAGGCGAAGTATCTCACGCCGGTTCCTGGTGGAGTTGGCCCAATGACGATAGCTACCTTACTGGAAAACACAGTCAAATGCTATGAATACAACAACGCTGCATCCTAAAACCATTCTTATTTCTGTTTCAAACAAGGAAGGATTAATTCCCTTTCTGCAAGGTCTTGTCTCAAAGAGCAAAACGATTTCAGTTATCGCGAGTGACGGCACCTATGCATACATCAAGAAACAGGCTGGAAAAGATGTGCTTGAGTCCTTCCAATTAGAGCGAATTTCTTCGATCATTGGTGATACGTATAGCCCCAGTGGCAGAGTTCGCTCATTGGGATTTGCCTTATATGCTGCCATACTTGAACCTGATCCCAAGGATTTGTGCATCGATGTTGTCTATTGTGATGTATATGATTTTCAAAAGATACACAGCGAAGTGACATGCAAAGAGGAGGCTGTTGAAGGGATCGATATCGGTGGTATAAGCATGCTTCGTGCTGCGGCAAAAAACTATGAGCGTGTTCTTGGTATTGTGAACGCTACCCAGAGGGAGCGTTTTCTCAAGGAGTTTGCTGAACATGGTGAGATATCATTTGCCACTCGATTGCTCCATGCAGGTGAGATTTTTTCGTATACTGCTGAGTACGACAGACGTATAGCAGAGTATTTTTCTAATCTGTCGACACAGACGACGGAGGTCCACACTGACAAGGACCCGTATTCTCGACAACTTCCCGATGCTATTTCCCTAAATCTTCATTATGCAGATCGTGATGATCATCTGCGTTATACTAGGCAACAGATTCACGGAGAGGAATTGCGCTATGGTGATAATCCAGATCAGATTGCGGGTTTGTATACAGTGAACCAAGGACATGCGACATTTGCACGTTCAAACCTTTCTGCAGGAAATGCAGTGTTTGCTGATATCGAACAGGTAAAGCAAGGCAAGGTCTGCAGTAAGACAAATATTTCTGACATTGATGCTGCGCTTCATATACTGCGAAACCTTACAGAAATGCACTGCGTGGTGATTCTCAAACATGGAAATCCCTGCGGAGCGGCGATTGCACAAACGATTGAAGATGCGTTCATCAAGGCCTGGAATGCAGACAGGATTGCTGCATTTGGAGGAGTTATCGTGATGAATCGCCCATTCACGAGCAGGGAGCTTGCTCGCGAAGTCGCTGCATCGTTTTTTGATGCCATCGTTGCCCCTTCTTTTTCTGAACAGGTGATTGCTGAATTTGAAAAAAGAAAGTCCTTATCGTTGTACGCTCTCCCCAGTCTTGGAGGGCTTGATGCTGATAAAAAAGCATTTGATCTACGTACTTATAGTGATGGATCGATTATGCTGCAAGATGCGTTCTTTCCCGGTGATTTTGCGAAGCAGGGATGGAAGAAGGCAGAATACGATGGGAAAAAAGGAAAATATGCAATCGCAAGAGACCCCAGTGAATCAGAATGGCGCGATTTGCAATTTGGTTGGTATGTGCAAGCTGGAACAATGAGTAATTCAATTCTTTTTGTAAAGGATGGGTGTACAATTGGCATTGCGGCTGGAGAACAAGATCGGGTGGGTGCTGCAGCCATTGCGCGCGATAAGGCCTATCGAAATAGACGTGCTTTTCTCTCCCTCAAGACATTTCAGCAACCATATGAGACGCTTGATGATTCTCAAAAAAAGGAAGTGGAGACCTTGGTTATTGCTGACAATGCAGGGTTGCAAGGGGCGACCATGGTGTCCGATGGGTTTTTTCCATTTCGCGACGGGGTGGATATTGGACTGCAAGAAGGAGTGAAAACAGTTTTGCAACCAGGGGGATCTATTCGCGATTATGAAGTCATACAGGCCTGTAATGAGTATAATGCAACAATGGTGTTTACAAATCAACGGAGTTTCAAGCATTGAGTAATTCTGATCAACAAAACAGCAAAGGCAAGCGCACTGCGCATAATACGGAGAAGATTAACACTTCACAGAAACGCTCTTTCGTCCAGCGTGTATTGCAGGCACCGCTGAAGCTCATAGCAACGATTGTTCTTATCAGTGTTGCTTGTCTGGTGGTGGTGTTCTTATTGATACAGATACCCTTGGTGTGGATTTCTTTGAGAAACATCGACACAGAATTACAAAAATTCAGGATGTCTGAATCCCAACTAGACGATGTGTTTTTGAAACTAGAGCAAGACATGAACGGTATTCAGCGCATATTGTCACTGCCAGAATCGAACTATGCTTGGAATGAAGCATCTGATTCAGAGGCAGAAAATTCTGCAACTGAGTTTTCCGAATTGTTTTCTGCGATTGATGAAATAGTCGTGATGACAGATCGTGAAAAGAGTTTTCAAGAGCTGCAGAAACTTGTGGAATCTGATGCATTTGTCACCGTGCTTGCGAAATATGGACTTGAAGGGTCTTTTCAGGCTTCAGGAGCGTATGGCATCCAAGATGGTGATGTCCTACTTCTTAAGGTGCGTTATCCAGGTGATGATTCTCTGGTGATATCAGCAATTTTTTCATATATGGAACCCTTGCGCATTCCGCTTAGTGTGAACAACAACGATGTGGTCACAGAAAATGTGGAAGAGCTGCTTGATCAAGTGGTAACAAAAAAAACTGAACTAGAACGTATTGCAAGAAATGTTGCCGATGAATTGTTTGAAGATGGAATACGTGCGCTTCGTGTGGAGCAACGATTAACGGTGGACATACCAATAATCACTGAAGATGGCATTGAAATACCATTGCAGAAGGCCGGACAAGATATTGATGCCATACAGATAACCGCACGAAATCTTGATGTGAAATTTCTTGGCCAGGTATATGATTCCTATCAAGAATTTACAGAAAATTTGCCTGCAATTTTTGAGCTGGAGATTCCCACGTTTCGAGAACTTGAAACGGAAAAGCTGCAAGGAGTATTGTTGGAAACCTTGGCAGACGAGGGAGTGCAATCGTATTTGCAACAAAATGGATTGATTGTGGGTACGCAATTTCGTAATGCAGATGAGTTTCTCTTTCTTGATATTCAATCCGCGGTTACCAAACAAAAGGTAGGGGCGTTATCAATCAATATCTATTCAAACAGGGTTTGGTTGCACGACAAAGATGATGTTCCAATACGCGCATTGCATCTGAATGAACTCTATTCACAAGCCTTTGTGCAGACAGATGAAGATGTCACCGTGGTATTGATTGCAGGCAGTCATGAATACCTTACTGATACGATGATTCTTGCTTATTGTACTGCAAATGGAATCTATCTGGTTAGCATTCCTCGTGATATCTATTATCAAGATAGAAAACTCAATACGTATTTTCGTGATTTTGGCATAGAATCCTTTCAGGAAACAATCGAGCGATTGAGTGGTATTGATATACAATATGTTGCTGTTGTTGATATGTATGCCTTCATTGAAGTTGTAAATACAATTGGAGGCATCGAAGTAACGCTCGATATCGATCTTATAGATCCTACGTATCGAGTAAAGAATGGCAATATATGGTCGACTCTGTATTATCCGCGCGGAACCTATCAGCTCAATGGCATTGAAGCCCTGCGCATTGTACGTTCTCGCCACACCTCGAATGATTTTAGCAGGTCTGAGCGACAAAAACTGGTACTCGATGCAATCCAGACGAGACTGGCTTCAATGGGATTATCAACCTTGTTGAACAGCGGTGATGCTTTTGTAAGAATTCTTTCTTTGGTGCGAAGCAATTTGAACGCATTTGATGCGATTACCCTTGCAAGAACTTATTTTTCAAAACCAATTCTTGGCTTAACTGTCTTATCCACCAAGAATGTGTTGATCAACACCTATACAGCCTATCTTGCTGAGGACGGAACGCTGCTTCCAGAGGATCAAGGCATGGCACTCGCAGCAGAGGATTCAGAAGGATTAGAGCAGACAGAAGAAACAGAGCAAGCAGAACAGGTGGAGGCAAGGCCGATACTTGATACGAATATCCTTTCTACGGCAACATCGATTGAAGAGTTGGCATTACAACAGGTTGAAGAACCCGCTGAATCGTTGGGGGCGTGGATTTTGTTACCAAAGAACAACGATTGGTCGTTGATCCGATCGTTTATACGTTCTGAAATAGAAAAAACAGGAGTATAATATGAATATACGTTTGATTCTCATTATCATCATCCTTGTCCTAGGCATTGTTTTTGTAGGATTTAATATTAAAAATACTACCGATATCTCGCTTATTTTCTCTTCAATGGACAATGTTCCAACTGGGATTGCGTTGTTGATTGCTGTTTCCTCTGGGCTATTGGTTGGATTTATCGGCGGGAGCTTGGAACGAGTGATAAAAAAATCGAAAAAACCCAAGACTAAAGATACGGAAAACCAAGTGGTAGCTAATGTAAAGCCCTCGAAAAAGAGAGGCAAATCGAAAAAAGCACCGCAGATTGATGAGGTAGATGCAACTGTTCATTTTGATTCTCCAGAAATGGGGTCGGAGCCGATGAGCAGGCCTCCAGTAAAGAAAAAACGGGGATTTTGGAAGAAAAAGGATTCCTAAAGCTATAGATTAATGCGTAAGTCAAACAGCATTTTGTTGATCCTAGGTTGTCTTTTGATATGTCAGCAGGAGGTACTGCCTCAGGATAATGTGGTGTTGGTGCACGATACCGTTGATGAATTTCAAGTATACTTCCAATGGTTGCAAGAAAACCCCCGTGATTCTACGTTTGCAACGGTATTTCAAAAAGCTCTTCAAAACATCACCCACTTAGAGGATGCAAAACTTCTCCAGTCTGAATTGTTTTTTTATTTGAATACACCACAAAAGGAAGAGTTGCTTCACCTGCTCGCAGAGTTTTCTGAGCGAATATCTGACTATGAAGGTGCAAGGCAATACTATACGATGCTTCTTGATCTCAACGGGAAAGCTGAGTATAGGATAAAACGTGCGATACAGAGTGTTCTTCTTGGTGAATACGAGCGCGCCCTGGACGAACTGGATTTGCAGTATTTTGATGAGGGAACAAAGAATTCTTCCTTGGTATATCAACTCTATGTTTTCGCGTTTCTCGGGCGCTTGGATAGCATTGCCTCTTTTGTTGATTCGATCAAGTTAACTGATCTGAGCACCGGTGAACTCATTGCTTTGTGGGAACTTGCCCAACAAATTGAGGATGCCACTCTGCAAAGCAGGATAGATGAGGTATTGGCGTTACGTGATGATTCAGCCTTGCTATCCTTTGTGACAGACCACAAGAAACTCGATCAGGTAAACATATTTCCAAATCCATTGCTTTTGTTGTCACTGTCCAGCGGAACCTCGCAAATAATTCCATCGGATAATATCCTAGGCCGTACACAGGAGGCTGAGGATACAGCATTGCCTATAGAAACAACAGGAATGATACCCTATGGCATACAACTAGGTTCCTTTCGGGATGTGTCAAATGCGGTTGCCTATGTGGTATCAGCACAAGAAAGATACCAACCCTTGCACATATACGAGACGAAGCTGGAATCTGGTATAGTCTATCGAATCTATGCTGAAAATGCACAGGGTCTTAGCGCTGAGGAATTTATCATAACATTGAAATCAAAGCAGCTTGAAGGTGTTATCCATATGAATAAACCTGAAGACGCTATTCTTGTCGATCCAACACGATAGGCTGCTCTCCAAGGAAGCTGATGCTTCGAGCATTGATGCGAATTGGGACGAGCTCAATGGTTTTGACCAGATTGTTTTCTTGAGTAGCTATTAAAGCAAACTTTTTTCCAGTAAGTTCCTTCGTCTTTGAATCGATATAGGTAAGTTCTAAAACTGGGCGAAAAAATTCATAGAGGATGTAATTTCCGCGATTAAGAATGCCTTCGTAGGTAAAGATGAAGGAATTTTCGTCGAGATAGAGTTCATCGCCCTTTGAATTTTTGTAAATCCCCATGATTGCAGCATGATCTATATGTGGATCTTCTTGTCTGTTCTGCAACAGATGAACATCCTGTGTTCCATTTTCAGAATGATCATCGAGGCGTTTATAAATTCCATTGGACTCATTTTCCACATCGGAAAATACTTCAATCGTGGTGAAATCGATAAACGAAACATATAAATTCGATTGCACGGTAAATAACAAATCGTTGTGCATGGTAATGCGCAAGCTTGGATAGGTGTTTCGGATTGTTTTGTAGGCGCTGATAACGATATACCATTCTTGGATTTCTTTTTTAGATAGGACAATCGAGTTGGTGTCTGCATCAAAATAGAGAATATTGCCGGTGTCTGCGTACCAAATTCCAGGTAATGCTGCAACCAACGAACGAGTAGTATAATTTGCTAACAAGCCATGATCAAGTTGTTCTTGAATTTCACCGTTCACCAAATTTACATTTGAAACGGTATAGGCGTTCTCTTGAGGGTTCCAGGTATACACAGTCTCAATTCTGTCCAAGGGGTGTGCGTCCTCTTCGTCATTGATATCGTAGTGGACAAAACTGGTTGTTGATCCAATTGCGCTGTCTAGAGATGCTTTTTCTTGGTTGATATCAATGCCAAGCGGAGAAACCAAGGACAATAGTGAATATAGAAATACACCGGGGCGTTCGACTGCTGTATACGATTTATATACATCGATAGTATGGAATCCGTTGGCATCGATGCCAGTGCAGATAATTTCAAGATTTCTGTCAGTGTCGATATTCTCAAATCGGATCACGAAACTACGGAGCTCACTTGCCTTTGTCTCAGATTGCCATTCAAATAGCGCATCTTCATATCGTATATCAGAGCTGTACACAAGAATGGAGATGGCATCGCTCCTGGTATTTTCTTGCTTAAACACAACAATCTGCTCTTCAAACTGATCATTGTTGAGATCTTTTTGAAGAACATTGAATACATGCGCAGAATCGGGAAGTTGCTTTCTCAAGGGGGAAAAACTAACTTGAGTATCCAATTCTGTGTTGCTGGCATTCCTCCGCAACAATGTGATTGAGTTACCTGCTTGTGGCGAAAATCGTTGAGCGGACACGGGAGCATTCTGTGATGCATCTCGCGTATTAGTGCATCCAAGCATCCACATCAATAGATAAATTAAAATAATTGAATATTTTGGAAAAAATGTATACTTTAGGCGCTGTTTGTACTTCACGAATCGTTGGTCTTTCGATATAGTTACAACGTGCTGCACGCATAAGTATACAGTGAAAGGTAGCGAGATGAAAGTAGTTGTTTTAGGATTACAGTGGGGAGATGAGGGCAAGGGAAAAATTATAGATTATTTGGCAGATTCAGCTAATTGTGTTATTCGGTTTGCAGGTGGGGATAATGCTGGACATCGGATTATTCGTGATGGAAAACGGTATGATTTTCATTTGATTCCATCGGGACTTTTGCATGACCACACCAGTGTTGTATTGGGAAGTGCAATGGTCATCAATCCAGAGAGTTTTTTTCATGAACTTGCACAGTTGCACAATTTCAATATAGAAACAGAAGGGCGTCTATTCATTTCAGACCGTGCTCATGTCGTGTTTCCAAGTTATCTTCGGCAAGATAGCCTTCAGGAATCGCAGAGAACATCACCCATAGGCACCACTGGAAAGGGGATAGGGGTTGCCTATATGCATAAGGCAGTGCGATCAGGTATTCGCATGGCTGATATCAACGATGAGGAAGTCTTGTCTCTGCTTTCTCGAGAAGATCAAGAATTTATCGTGCGATATCGAAAAAAACTCAACCCCTTGATCATTGATCTCCCGAGTCATCTTGAAAAACTCCACGATGCTGATATCCTTTTTGAAGGAGCGCAAGGTATACTTCTAGACGTTGATGCTGGAAGCTATCCTTACGTAACAAGCAGTAATACTGGATCGAGTGGTGTGCTGAGTGGTGCTCATATAGCACCGCAGAGCATTGATAAAATAATTGGAGTGTGTAAGGCATATACGACCCGAGTTGGAAATGGCCCGTTTCCTTCGGAATACACCGATGAAAAATTACTCACTTCTGTTCGTGAGATTGGACATGAATATGGTGTAACCACGGGAAGACCGCGAAGGTGTGGGTATCTTGATCTTGTTGCGTTGAAATATGCAGTGGTTATCTCGGGGATTACGTCGATAGCACTTACGCACCTTGATGTATTTGATACCTTTGATTCTATTGACGTATGCACTGCCTATACAATCAATGGCGAACATATCCACCATGTTCCTGCATCTCAACGATTGCTTGCTGGGGCAAAACCACATACTATATCCTTTCCTGGATGGAGGAAATCTATTTCTGAAATTCAGAAAAAGGACGATTTGCCAAAAAATGCGCAGGATTACGTAGCTTTTATAGAGAACTATCTTGGAATTCCGATTGATATTATTTCGGTAGGACCGGATGCCCAACAGACAATCCTCAGTACGCCCATTTGGAACTAATCTGAACTGGCGCTAGAAGCGGTAACTTCGCAGGTTTGCTGTATCAACAGCTAATCTGCGGATGATTTTATTGGATTTTTCGTATAATTATCTAACATCTGCTCAAGAAAGGCGTATCGTCTGCTTTTTAACAATGCGCGAGCATGCAGGAGTGTTTTTTCTTCAACAGAAGCATAGATTGCTTCACCAGACCCTGTGCGCAGCCTCGTTGCAAGACTATGTATGCAAATTGCAGCAGAAACAGAGAGATTCATGCTCTCGCTAAGTCCATACATAGGGATTTTTATCGTCTTGTCTGCATGCTGCAAGGCATAGTCGCTCAGGCCATCACGCTCACTGCCAAAAACAAGGCAGGTTCTTTTATCAAGGACCACCTCCTCAAGAGGAATCTCACCGTGCATATCACAGCAAAGAATCTGAATATCGCCTTTTCTGTTGTGATGATAGAGTTGTTCTGTTGTATCGTAATAATGGGTGAGCATCCAATAATATGCCCCCTGTGTCGTTGCCTTGGCGTGGAAAACTTTGGGAAAATCGCTCACAGCGTGTATATGCATCAAACCCATCGCCTCAGCGCTTCGTACAATCGCAGCGGCATTATGCGGATCCTTTGGATGTTCAACGCCAACATGGAGTCCAGAAATTTTTTGTGTAAATGCAGCATGCAATTTTGATGCCCTGGTTTCTCCCAGTAATTCCTGTAAGATTGTGTATTGCTCTTCTATTGAAAAATGGATCAGCAAGGAATAGAGGCGTTCTTCATCTTCGCTGAAAGATAAATAGCGATCCTGAAGAAAGGCAGAGGCCATGTCGTGATTGGAGGAGTCCATTAAGCAGATTTTTTTTGGGATTGCCTTTCTGCATTTCGTTTTAGTATTTTCTCGATATAGGGGGCTGCTTTTGGGGTCTTACACCCAGTTTCACCGTGGTCTACCTCTACTGTTCCAACAGCATTGGCCACTTGGATCGCTGCATCATGCATTCCCTCAACAAATCCGCCAATGGCAATGAGGGTGTTGTTCATCGCATAGCGCGTCCTGTTTGGTTGCTTGTGGATGCCGGTTTTGATGCGATTGAGGTAGTTATGCACAACAGAACTATCTTCGACGCCTCTTCGCTGAACTAGAATAGAAAGGATTGTCCACCCCGAAGAAGAGATCCATTCACTTTCGCTCTCGATGAATTCCTCTGCAAGCAGATAGGCATCTGCACGCTGCATTTTTGAAACTAAAAATGAAAAAGCATCAGTAACGATATAATCGCTGCAGGCAAGGATCCAAATGCGTGCGTCATCCTTTGTGAAGACCTTCGGGTCAGCTATTTTGCATGCGAGAACCATGGCATCATGGGTTGCAGAATCCCAGAGCTGAAGTGCCAACTCATGGTTTATCTTGATCTTCTTTTCGATTCTTCCCAACTCTTTGTAGCTTACGCCAAAAAGTTCTGTTTTGACGCCATGCCGACGATAAATCTTTCGAGCCTGTGCGGTGCCAACTCGCTCCAATTCATGCATTACTTCTAGATAGGTCATATACCATAATAGGAGGAGATTGCGAAAATGTCAAATTTTATGTATCCTACAACCGATGACCATACTCTTCACGCTCATTGCAGGCGCCATTGGCACTGCAAGTCGATTCGGAATCATATCCCTTTTCAAACAGTATGCAGATGGAAAATTTCCATGGCCAACAGTGGTCGTAAACGCAATTGGTTGTTTAATTGCTGGGATTAGTTATGCCTTCTTTCTCAAATATGTCGACCAAGGACGCTGGAATGCTGTGGTCATAGTCGGATTTTTGGGTGCATTGACTACCTTTTCGGGATACATGGTTGATACTCTTCGTATGATACGACAAGAACAGCTTCTCCATGCAGCGCTGTATGCAGGCTTGCAGAACATCGTGGGCATCTCTTGTTTATTACTTGGATATGGAATATTTCGCTGGGGATCATCGCTTCATGGCTTATTTTGATGACGAACAAAAGGCGCATGCCTATAGCAAAGCGCGCGCTTTAGAAAACTCGATTGATCTGTTGCCGATCATATCGAAATACATACATCCTGGTGCAGAGCTTCTCGAACTTGGCATTGGACCGGGGGTTGATTTTGCTCATTTGTCGCAGGATTATCATGTTTCAGGGATTGATGTCTCACATGTTTTTGTTCGTATGGTGCAAGAACAATTTCTGGATGCACGCATTGTTTGTTGTTCAGCAGACGATTTCCAATTTCAGCAGGTTTTTTCAGGGATATATTCAAACAAAGTCATGCATAATTTTGATTCTTCGCAATTAGAGCAGTCATTTCTTTTGCAAGCAGAACACCTGGAAAAAGATGGCATAGCAGTGCACACCGTCTGGAACGGGGAGGGACAGGACTGTTTTGATGGTGAACCTTGCTATTATTATACCGTTGATTCCATCTATGCTTGTGCAAAAAAACATTTCACCGTGCTTGAAACTTCCCGGTATTCCGAATTTTCAAAAGACGATTCACTCTGCGTTGTGTTAAGGAAAGCATCGATCACCTGAGCTCTCCTTGCTTGTGCTTTGCCTACACTGCTTGAGAATACAGAAACATTCAAAAAGCAAATTCCACCAATGATGAGCCAAACCTCGCAACAATAATAGAATAACGCCGTGGCAATTTGCTAATCTAATCTAATCAATGGGCGGTGATTATTCCTGCCAAGCAAAAACAGGCCAATGACCAGGCTCAGATAAACGCCAGATCTCCTTATCACCATCGTCAGAATTACCAACGAAATCCCATGATTCATCTACATCTTGCGTTGCAGGATCATCAGAAAAATCACTCTGGGTGATGGCAACACCACCGGTTGCTGGATCAGCATTTTTTACTAGATTGTTGTCGTCGGCATCAGTATAGAATGCTCCTAGGTCTACATTCGCTCCAGAAGAAAAACCTATTCCATTGCTGATTCCTGTTGCAGTCGCATCAAAATAGCTACTTATAATATGAGACTTATAGAGAGCACTTCCTGCAAATCCACCAACCTCGTCTCTTCCAGGAATTATCACATCTCCTGTAGCATAACTATTTTCTATAGTTTCTTGATTAGATCCTGCAAAGCCGCCAATGTTTACCCCTTCATCCTTATTTGCTTCTACGTTCCCTGTAGCATAATTATTTTTAATACTAGAGAAATTTTGTCCGATGAAGCCACCAGCATAGAAATTGCTAGAGAAAGGACCTTCCAAGATACTTACATCGCCGGTGGCATAACACATCTCTATTACCCCACCATTAGAGCGTCCCACAAAACCACCTAATACTTTGGTTATCATAGTTTCTGCGTTACTGACTCCTTGAACTGAAACTGAAGCATAGCTTTTGGTGATAGTTGCATATTGATTTCTTCCCACCAACCCTCCGACGCTAGTTCCGGTTGCACTTACCTCACCTGTTGCATAGCTATCACTGATAGACGAGGAAAAAATTAATGATGTACTTCTGCTATGGTGACCTACCAATCCTCCAACATTATTCACTCCAACTACAGACCCTTTGAAATGACTTCCAATAATCTCGCTATTTTCATTCTTTCCCACAAGTCCCCCGACGAAATCTCCATGTGCTATAATGCTTACAGTGCGTACAGAGCTTTCTCTGATAGAAGCATCAAAATTCAAACCAATTAATCCGCCTATAAGATTACTTTCAGGGATAGTCGGAATTGTAGTGATAGCACCGCCTATTACGTTAACATTTTCAATCATTCCAGAATTTTTTCCAGCAAGAGAACCGGTATAAGATCTTCCAAAGATGGTAATATCACGGAGAGTAAGATTACGCACCACCCCGTTTGTCTCGGGATCATGGTTTGGATCGGTGCCAGGATATCCTATCTGCCTGAATAGACCAATATAATCCTCTGTCTTTCTGTTGATGGATAATCCAGAAATAGCTTTTTCATTTCCCTCAAAAACACCGATGAAGGGAGTTGTAGTGTCTCCAATGGGTTCAAAATTATTGGATGTGAGAACAATATCCCTGTAGAGATAATAGTTTCCCGCAAGGTTATCGCGTATTTTTTGAAAATCTGCCTCTTGTGCAATCACCGTATAAATCACATTGTCGATAGAAACTGTTTCAGGAATATTTGCCAATGCAATCTCACCTGGTGAACAAGCCAAGATTGAACAGAGCACGAAAAAGAACAAGCCGTAATTCCATACAATCATTTTTTGGCGCATAACGGGATTCCTTGCATCACAAGATTTCTCTCTTGTAAGTATTCTTCTTGATAGAGAACTATGTGTTCTTTATTGCAGAAACAGTTCATTAGTATTCATCCTTATTGCACAGAGCTAATTGCTGCTGTATGTAGTTTTATTGTGAAAGTAAAGATATTTTACATTTCACTCTATTTATGCAGCCTCAAAAGAGGCAACGTATAGTATAACGTTCAGTGCAGGAGTGAAAAGAGTCTGATAGAATAAATTGCTGTTTAGATAGATTTTTTTTAAAAAATAACGTATACCCATGAAATGGGTTAGCTCCCCCGGTTGGACTCGAACCAACGACCTAGTGGTTAACAGCCACCCGCTCTACCGACTGAGCTACAAGGGAGTGACATGATAGTATAATCACTGCGCTCATTCCTTGCAAGTATTTAGTTAATTTGCATCAGAAATTGCCCGCGTTCCAATGTTCAGAATATCGTATCCAATTATTTTCCAATATCCTTCGCGTTTAAAATAATATCGATACTGTTTTATGCTTTCAAAGGAGGACTGCCGAAAAACCTGTTCTGTTAATACTTCACCATCCAGGGGCCCATATGCAGTGCTGAGGATCATAAAATCTGAAGGAACAGCGGTGATGTTCTCTTCGATTCGTTGCTCTTGCAAGGTTTTCTTAAACTCGGCGAGCAGTTTCTGTTTTCCCTCTTCGCTACTGCGGGCATACTGCATTTCCCAACTGGGATTTTGAAGCAGGAGTGATTCCACATCGAGATAGGTAAAAAACTTGTTCCACTCGCTGTTTTGTCGTGCACGAATAGTATAGGTGATGATCTCATCGGGACGAAGATCTTCTTGCATCAAGACAGTTTGTTTTGCGGCGAGCACCTCTTGATTTGCCTGTTCCTCGGGAGTAGACCCCGGGCGAATGGCAATCTGCAAGATGTTCGATCGCATGAATTCATTTGCTTCGCCATAGAGATTGGGAAAAAACATCGCTTGAATGCTGTAGATGCCAATCTCATCAAACTCGCCAAAATCCTGTAGGGAGAGGATCCGCACCAATTGTTCGTTGGGAAGGAGGGTAAGGTTGCGGTATTGTATTTTTTGTCTGTTTCGCGCGCGGATAAGGGCAATTGGAGCAGATATGAGTCGACCACGCGTGTCACGAATCTGTACATCGAGCGAGTTTCGCATATCATCAGCAATAACCAAGGTTTCTGTGTCAGTTCCGCTGTTTACAATCCGTAATTCAAGAGCTACATTGCTGCCTAGGTAATAGAGCTCCTCTTGATAAAAAGAGACCTCGATTCCGATTTCAGCAAAAACAGTTCCTACAGCGCATAACACCATCATCAAAAATAACTGCGTTTTCATCATTCAATTATCGGATTTTCACCAAACAGGCTTAGCTATTTGCCCTCTGCAGAACCTTTACATCGTGCAGGCATCTTACGCATCAATTTTTTTGGGATCCAAAACCTTCTTAAACTCAAAATCATTGCAGGGATATTTCTATAAATAGACTACTATTTTTTTATATATGTATATATACTGATACTAATACTATACATATTAGGAGGGAATATGAAGCGATGTGTACTCATTACGTTTTTAATTTTAGTAATCCTTGGCTGTGAATTTGCAGATCCAGGGCGAGGAGCAGATGATCTGGGTGGAGCAGTAAATGGCTCAAATAGTGAAGAAAATGGTAATTCAGGTGCTTCGGGAGCAACTGGTTCGGGAGCAACTGGTTCAACTGGTTCGGGAGCAACTGGTTCAACTGGTTCGGGAGCAACTGGTTCAACTGGTTCGGGAGCAACTGATGCAGGACAATTTGCATTTGGTGCTTTGCGAGGCGGTACCCATCCGATATCTCAGTCGAGTCAAGATGGGCTTGCCGGTGCCATTCGAGAAAACTCTGATGGAAGTTTTACCTTGACCAGGAATGTAGAGTTGGATGGATACATTGAACCTCTTCCAATATTGACAACGGATTTCGACGGTGGCGGATTCACGATCACTGGGTTGAGGATAGCAAAATACGCCAACTATGTGGGACTTTTTGAGATGATATTCTATGGTGGGAGTGTGCGTAATCTGACGATTGAGCTTGCTGATGGGACTGAAAATGATCCCAGCATACAAGGAAGACATTTCGTAGGAGCTTTAGCCGGAGTAAACTATGGAACGATAGATAATGTGAAAGTTCAGCATGGATTTGTGCTTGGCAATGGGTTCGTTGGTGGATTAGTTGGGGCAAATTATAGCAGAATCAACAATGTTCAAGTAAGCAACAGTGTTAAAGGATATGATGCGGATGCTGGGGGCTTGGCAGGATCTAGTGTAGGTATAAGTGACACTGCTGAAATTAGGAATAGCCATGCGAGTGGAGATGTTTCAGGTGGTCTTACGATTGGTGGTTTGGTGGGATTTCTTAGAGGAACTATCAAGAATAGTTATGCAGCAGGAACAGTGATCGGTAAAAGAAATAGAGTTGGTGGATTGGTAGGAAGTGGGCAAGATTTTAGAATTACAGATAGTTATGCAACCGGGGCTGTGACTGGGTTTGGGCAATCTGTTGGCGGGTTAGGAGGAGAGATGTATGAAGGGACAATCAGTACAAGCTATGCCAGTGGATCAGTCAAAGGAGTAGAATCTCTTGGTGGGTTAGTGGGAACAGGAAACTATGACCTTAGTGTTATAAACAGTTATGCAACTGGAGATGTAACTGGTATCGGATCTGCTAAAAACATCGGTGGATTGATAGGGAAGATGAAGCAGGGAACGGAGATCAAAAAAAGCTATGCTAGCGGAGCAGTGTCAGGAAGAGAGAATTCTGGTGGCTTGGTAGGATTATTCGATATTGGGTATTATAGTTCTTATAACCCACCAGATGGAAAGATCGAAGCTAGTTATTTTGATGCAACAACAACGGGCCGGACAAATTCTGTCGGAGGAGTAGCCGGTGAGAATCGCGATGGAAATGCTCCTGACTTTCAAACGATTGCAGGGATTGTTACTGTAACTGCATTCTACACCGATCCAAGTGATGGTGATCTAGTAAAAAATGCTGATCCAACAACAGGTGGTGCAGCTATCACCCAAAGTGATTTTTCTGATGATCCTGCAACGCAAGATATAAATGAATCATGGGACTTTGCTGATAATGCTAGCGATGGCAATGAAGAAATTTGGCGATGGTTGGGTACTGGTCAGTGGCCGATTCTCAATTGGCAACAATAGATCACTAGAACTATTTCATTCGTACGAACAGCTCCTTTCGAGGGGCTGTTTTTTTTTAATTTTTAAATTCCATATTTTTTCCACAGAGTGCTATATTACTGATTAACAGGAGAATAGTAATGAAAATAAAGTTATTATTAGTAATTTTGTGTATAGTAATAGCCGGGTGTGAGTTTGGTGATTTAACAACAGAGGCATTTCTTCAATTAGATGTATTGGGGATGAATCAAAATCCAGGCGATCAAACACCTCCTCCAGAAAATCCGCCCTCTAATCCGCCCTCTAATCCGCCACCGACAGATCCAAAACCACCGCAGTATATATCGATTTTTGATGAAGATGATTTTGAACAGGTGCGGGCTGATACAAGCAAGAATTATAGATTGATGAATGACATCATTTTGACAAAGAATTTTATTCCAATTGCAGGGGATGCAGATCCAACCACGTCTGATTTTGATGGAGATGCCTTTACTGGGATATTTGATGGAAATGAGAAAACGATCAGGGGATTGAAGATAGACCAATCGGGAAATAGCTATGTGGGAATGTTTGGAAAGATTGGCTCCGGTGGACTTGTGCAAAAGCTCACCCTTGAACTTGTGTCAGGAAGTGTGCAAAGCCCAAGCGTGCACGGGACGAATGGAGTAGGGGCTCTTGCCGGGGTTATTGAGGGTGATGCACGAATAGATTCCGTTGTTGTTAGTGGTGGTTTTGTGTATGGGGAGAACGGCCTGGGAACAGGAGGTCTGGTAGGTGCGATACTTCCGCAAGGCGTTGGTTCTCTGTTGCAACAGGCAGGTCAACTAGCAAGTGCTGCGTCTAATGTTGAAATTATGCATTCTCATGCAACAGCAGAAGTGAAAGGACGACAATATGTAGGTGGATTAGTGGGGATCAACACGGGAACAATTGGGACAAGCTTTGCAAGCAAAAAGGTGGATGGAATTGAGCATTCAGGTGGGCTGGTGGGGATCAATACGAAAATTATATCACTGAGTTATGCAGTGGGTGCGGTAGGAGGGACAGGAAACAAAATCGGTGGACTGGTCGGCATCAACACCGGTAGCATTGAAAGAAGCTATGCAAGGGGAAATGTTACCGCAGGAACGGGAACTGATATTGGTGGATTGGTGGGGGAAAATAGCAACATCATCAGAGCAAGCTATGCAACCGGAGATGTGGCAGGGGTTAACTATATTGGTGGATTGGTGGGAATCAATAAGGGGAGTATAGCAAGAAGCTATGCAACTGGAATGATCGTGGCAGGGGATCCAGCAGCTACACCAGGTGGATTGGTAGGACAAGCCGATTCTTCTGATATCAGCGATAGCTATTTTGATGCCATCCTCACGACACCGAGCATGCTGTTTTTCTATCCAGGAGCTGGAAATAATCTCGATCTGGCGGGAATTAAAACCTATTTTACAAACCCGACTCTTAATCCCCGTCAGGTATACAGAGATACGAGCTATGCGAACATCATTACCCAGGATGATTTTTCAAATTGGAATTTCACAAATATATGGAACCTTACAGATGGGCAATGGCCTACCCTAAGGCAATAAGTCTTGAGGTGCCTAAGCAGAGACTTAGAACAAACATTCTGAACAAAGAAAATCTTCTGTTCAAAAAATTCAAAAATTTTTATTTTTCACCGATTTATTAGATGTGGCGACTTTTGTATGTCCAGTAATTAGCTCTGCAAACAGTTGTTTGGCCGTATATACAGTGTATAGTGCTTCAACAGCGTTGTTTTTTGGTGATTTTGTGATATACTCTATAATATAGAAGAAGGAATTATAGCGAGGTTTCAATGACAAAACAGATAATAGCGATATGTGCATGCATATTATTCTTCAGTTGTGAATTTGCTGATTTGACCAAGGCGACATTTGCACGCTTGGGTGTGACACGATTAACGTTGAGTGGAGCAGGTGGGGGGAACGCAAACACGCCGCCCGTTGCAGTTGATGATTTCAAGAGAACTGTGCAAGGTACTGACCTGTCTGTCATGAATCCAAACTTTGGGGTGCTGGGTAATGATATGGATGCAGAGCGGGATACACTCATGGTGACCATGCCCCTCCCCACGCCCGCGACCACGCCCTCAACTGCTGAGGGAGGCGAGATTATCTTTGATGCGGATGGTACCTACACCTATACACCACTTGCGGGCTTTGATGGGACAGACACGGTGGAGTATACGGTCAGTGATGGTGTTGCCGAAGATACGGCAACACTGAGTATTGAAGTAACGCTGAATATGGTGGCTAACACGGCACCTGTTGCGAATGATGACGATAACACCACTGGGCAGGATGTTGAATTATCTGTCACAAGTCGAACAAATGGAGTGTTGGCCAATGATGTGGATGACGACCGTGATACGCTGGCGGTGACCATGGGCACTGGCCCGACTGATGAGAGAGGCACTATTACCTTTGCTGCGGATGGTACCTACACCTATACACCGCCTACGGGCTTTGTTGGAACAGACACGGTAGAGTATACGGTCAGTGATAGTATTGCCGAAGATACGGCAACGCTGAGTATTGAAGTAACGCTGAATATGGTGGCTAACACGGGACCTGTTGCAAATCCTGACACTGCTACTACTCAGCAAGGTGTTGAATTATCTGTCACAAATCCAAACATCGGGGTGCTGGCTAATGATACGGACGCAGACGGTGATACGCTGGAGGTGACTATGGGCACTGCTGCGAACGGCACTATTATCTTTAATGTGGATGGTACCTACACCTATACACCGCTTGCGGGCTTTGTTGGAACAGACACGGTAGAGTATACGGTGAGTGACGGTACTGACACTGCTACGGCAACGCTGAGTATTGAAGTAACGCTGAATATGGTGGCTAACACGGGACCTGTTGCAAATCCTGACACCAGCAGAACTACGCCGGGTATTATGCTGTCTGTCACAGATAGGGCAGATGGGGTGCTGGCCAATGATACGGACGTTGACGGTGATGTGCTGGAGGTGACTATGGGCACTGCTGCGAACGGCACTATTACTTTTGATGCGGATGGTACCTACGCCTATACACCGCCTGCGGACCGCTCTATTAGAACAGACACGGTGCAGTATACGGTCAGTGATGGTGTTGCCGAAGCTACAGGAACGCTAAGCATTACGATAAACACGCAGCCCGTTGCGAATGATGACACAGATCCGTTAAATGGGGTGCTAGAAAATGATACGGACGCTGACGGTGATCAGCTGTCGGTGATCATGGGCACTGGCCCGACTGATGAGAGAGGCACTATTACTTTTGATGCGGGTGGTACCTACACCTATACACAGCCTGCAGGTTTTGTTGGGACAGACACGGTGGAGTATACAATCACTGATGGTACTGACACTGCTACAGCAACACTGAGCATTACGGTAACACCGCCACCACCACCCTATATACCTATAACCGATGCGGCTGGGCTTGCTGCTATTGCAAATGATCTAACGGAAACGTATAAACTAGAGAATAATATTGATTTGACGGGTAATTTTGAACCTATAGGAAGCCTTAACGCTGCATTTACCGGTGAATTTGATGGAGGTGGACATACAATCAGAGGTCTGCAGATAGATAAAACAAGAGAAAACTGTGTGGGACTCTTTAGAAAAGTAGGCACTGGTGGTGTGATTAAAAATCTTACGCTTGAACTTGCCAATGGAAATGAACAAAACCCAAGTGTACGAGGAAATCATGGAGTAGGGGCTCTCGTGGGATGTCTCGAAGACAATGCCAGAGTAGAATCTGTTACTGTTCGTAATGGGTATGTGAGTGGAGGAAACAATGGTCTTGGAGTGGGAGGTTTAGTGGGAGCGATGCTTCCTCGAAACACTCAACCAAATAGATTAAGGGAGGATTTAACAAGTAAGTCCAACACTGAGATCGCGAATTCTCACGCAGAGGTAGGAGTAAGTGGACGTCAGTACGTAGGTGGATTAGTGGGAGCTAACACTGGAACTATTGAGAGAAGCTCTGCAACTGGAGTTGTGAAGGCACGTAGAACTTCAGGTGGATTGGTAGGGATAAACACCAAGGACATAACGCAGAGTCATGCGACAAGAAATGTAAGGGGAACGGAAAGTAAACTGGGAGGGCTAGTTGGAATAAACAATGGCAGTATTGAGAGGAGTTATGCAGAGGGAGAAGTGTCTAATGGTGGCGCTGGTACTAGACCCAGTGAAATTGGCGGATTGGTGGGAGATAATAATGGTCGTATCGAAACAAGTTATGCAACCGGGAGAGTTGTAGGAGGTAATTATGTTGGCGGGTTAGTTGGAATTAATGATGGTGCTAGTGGGAGCATAGAAAGAAGCTATGCAACCGGGAGGGTAGATGCAACCAGAAATGATCGTGGTGGCTTATCAGGTTCTAGTAGAGGTAGAAGTATAGCAGATAATTATTTTGATGCAAGATTAACGGGCCGAGATACTGGAACCCGTACTACCAATAATGGGACCACTCCTTACTACACTCATGGGAATACTGTACATGAGGAAGATCGTAGCACTGCGCCAATCATTACGGAAAACTCTTTCCAAAATTGGAATTTTAATGATGTCTGGGAAATGACACCTGGCCAGTGGCCCACACATCGTCAATGATGAGCGGTGTTGTCTGAGTTGGAGTTTTTTTCAACGAGAGGGCTTGTTTCAGGGCAGCTTCTTGAACACATAGTCAAGGGCTGCCTTGATGGAGCGCCATTGTCGATCAATGGTGCAAAAACTTCGTATGCTGCAGTTCTGCTTGCGGCATTGCAGAAAAAGGCAGAGAGGAGGATGCTCTGCATCTGTCCAAACTATACCCAGACAAGAGCCCTCGTTGAGGATTTTTCTGCCCTTGGACTCTCTGCACAATGCCTGTCCTGGCATCAAACAAAACCATACCAAGCGGTTGCTCCAAGCAGCGCTCGATTTTCTGAGCGTTTACATGCACTTTTTGCTTTTGCTTTTCAAAATACGATTCTCTGTGTTCCAGCTGATGCAGTCCTGCACGTTGTTCCTCCGCTAACTGCCGTGGAACAGCTCTCTCTGAAGCTGCAACTTGGTGATCCTTGTTCACCGACACAGCTCGCTGCAAAATTGGTGGAATGGGGATATACACGAGTATCACAGATTCTTCTGCGGGGCGAGTTTTCCTTGCGCGGCGAAATTATAGATGTCTTCCCTCCCTATCGTGACCAACCTATTCGGATCAGCCTTGATTTTGACAGCATTGAAGCAATCCACGCGCTTGATGTTGAGACGCAACTATCAGGGGATGCTCTCACAGAAACAATGCTTACATCCTGTTCTGAAATACAGTGGACAACCAAGAAATTGCAGCTGCTTCAACAGCAATCCTATGCACTTGAACATGATCTGCAAGAACCACAGATTCAAATTGAAGGGGCAGAATACTATGCCTCTTTGCTCTATCCAGATTCCTATATCGATGACTATCTTGAAAAAGATGATATTCTCGTTCAGTTTGATCCAGCCTTGATCAAGCAGCAAGCCTTGCAGTATCGGGATGATTTTCAAGCTGCTCATATCGAATCTGGCACTTTGTTTCCACCCCACGAGGTGATTCTCCGCCAGACCGATGCATTCAAAACACCGACGATTGTCTTACATCCAACCAAGGGTGATGCAGGCATAGACCTTTCGGTGCAGCATGTCACGCGATTTTCCGGAAATATTCAGCTTGCCCGCAAAGAAATCGAGCAGCTACAAAAAAAGGATTATCGTGTGTATATTCTGACTCGCTCGACAACGCAACAGATGCGATTCCAGCATCTTTTTCCAGACACAGAGGTATACGACAGGGCGTTACACACTGGATTCATGTTGCCTCAGGAAAAGATTGCGGTTTTCAGTGAAGAAGACATCCTTGGTATTCGCATCCATCCACAAACACAGAATCGATCCATACCGATTCGTTCTTTTTCCGCCATCGAAGAAAACACCTATGTTGTGCATGTGCACCATGGCATCGGTCTCTTCCGTGGTCTAAAGCGCATGCAGGTTGGCTCTGTTGAGCGAGATTATCTGGTTGTTGAATACGCACAGGAGGATTCGATATTTGTTCCCATCGATCAAATTCATCTGCTCCAGCGATATATCGGGGAGGAACACCCGAAAAAGGATGTTATCGGTGGGAGCAGTTGGAAGCAGAAAAAAAAGCGTGTGCAAAAAAGTCTTGAGGATATTGCAGATCGTTTGATCAATCTCCAAGCAGAACGAGAATCGATGGAGGGCTATGCTTTTTCTGCTGACGGTGAATTGCAAGAACTGTTTGAGTCGACCTTTCCTTTTACCGAAACTCCCGATCAATTGCAGGCGCTGCAGGAGATCAAGGGAGATATGGAATCAAATCGCCCCATGGATCGTTTGCTCTGTGGGGATGTTGGGTTTGGCAAGACAGAGATTGCTATGCGAGCGGCATTTAAGGCGGTGATGGATTCAAAACAGGTTGCGATATTAGCTCCTACTACGATTTTGGTTGAACAGCATTATGAGACATTTTCTGCGAGAATGCAGAATTTCCCCCTGCGAATCGCCATGCTTTCTCGATTTGTGGCCACCAAGGACGTAAAGAAGATTTTGCTTGACCTGCAAGAAGGCAAGGTTGACATCATCATCGGAACGCATAAATTGTTGCAAGCCTCGGTACATTTCAAAGATCTTGGTCTTATCGTTATCGATGAAGAGCACCGCTTTGGAGTGAAGCATAAAGAGATTTTGAAAGAGTGGAAGAAGAATACAGACTGTCTCATGATGAGCGCAACGCCCATTCCTCGCACATTGCACATGTCCTTGATTGAGCTTCGCCAGATGTCTTTGTTGCGAACCCCTCCGGAAAATAGAAAACCGATCAATACGACTATCGCAAAATTCGACCTCAAGCTAGTGAAGGAGGCAATCGAGGCTGAGCTCGCACGAGATGGCCAGGTTTTTTTCCTACATAACCGCATTGATTCACTCGAACAGATTCGCCAACTGATTCAGACAGCAGTACCGCAAGCAAGTGTTGCCTGTGTACATGGCCAAATGCCTGCAGAAAAACTTGAAGAAACGATGTGGAAGTTTATTCATGAACGATACAACGTATTGGTTTCCACTACCATTATTGAGAATGGACTCGATATCCGAAATGTAAACACGATTATTATCGATCGAGCTGACATGTATGGGGTTTCGCAACTCTATCAGCTGCGAGGCAGGGTGGGGCGCTCTGATCGACATGCTTATGCCTATCTGCTCTATCCTGAGAAAAACTATTTAACAGATATTGCCCTGCGGCGATTGGAAGTCCTGCGTGATCATACAGAGTTGGGCGTTGGGTTTCAAATTGCGATGCACGATATGGAGATGCGAGGAGTGGGTAATGTGGTTGGGAAGGAACAGAGCGGGAATATATATCAGCTAGGGTTGGAATTATATCTGACCTTGCTCAACCAAGCGGTGCAGCAAAGGCGCAACATGAATACGCAACTTCAACATAAAGAGGTGAACATTGAAATAAAGCATACTGCCTATATTCCTTCGGAATACATTGAAGACATACATCAGAAAATTCAATTGTATCAAGAGATTCAAACAAGGCAGAATTTTTC
The DNA here is from genome assembly GCA_965243525.1 of Spirochaetia bacterium. Taxonomy (GTDB): domain Bacteria; phylum Spirochaetota; class Spirochaetia; order WTKD01; family WTKD01; genus WTKD01. Next base: position 150,087 of record OZ251568.1, read on the forward strand.
TGAGCTCTCTGCCTCGATGCGTCGAACCATAGACCAGTATGGACATCTTCCAAGCGAGGTGACCCTTCTGTATACAATTGCACGCCTTCGAATATCTTGTGTTCTTTGCGGTATCAGCACTATAAAAGAGCGTCGTAGCTACGTTAACCTTCGGTTATGGGAAGATAATCATGTTGCTATGGATGCTCTGTTGAAAAAGGTAGAGGAGAATACTGTGACGCTGCAATCCGATGGTTCGTTTAACTATGTTTCGGAATCAGAGAATACACAGGAAAAATGCGATCAACTCATTGATTTCATCACTTCCATCACCAATGCTGATTCCAAAGAATCGATTGCCTCAGATCCTCAACAGATGAAACTTCAACATAGCAAGAGTTCAAAACGGTGAATTTTTCAGAAAAATCGAAACAGTTAAAATCTATTCGTTCCTATGTCATCCGAGCACCGAGAAAAAAGATAGATTCCAAACTATTGGATATCATGCACGAAGAAAAGCGCTATTTTTCGTTGCCTGATCACTCTGCGGGAGAACTCATTGCAGCAATACACGAAAAGACTGTGCAAATTCCCCTTCCTTATAGATATGCCTATGAGATGCCCCTGTTTGAAGCGAGATCAGCTGCGACCTTGTCATTAGTGGAGAGGGCAAAGCAGTTATTATGGATAGACATTGGATTTGGGAATGGCGACTCTTTGCTGACTATGGCGCATCAGTTTCCGCATATCCTATTCCTTGGTGTTGAGGTGCATCCCCAAGGTATTCAACAACTCATAGCAAAAATCGATGCGTATTCAATCAAGAACATTATCGTTGTTCAGGCAGATGCGGTTGTGGTGCTCAATGCTATTGCCGGTTTCGTATATGCTCATGCAATAACACTGTTTTTTTCAGATCCCTGGCCAAAAAAGCGGCACCACAAGCGGAGGCTACTCAACGAAACAAGATTTCACGATTTGGCAACATGCATGCATCCTGGTGCGCTGTTATGTATTGCAACTGATTGGCAGAACTATGCAGATGTGATACGCGATGAGATTGATCGCTTCAAGGAATTTACAAATCAATTTTGCCCCTATGCACCACGCCCCTTTTGGCGCCTTCCTACAAAATATGAAGAAAAAGCAGTGCGGGAGGGGAGGGTTGTTCGTGATTTTATTGCGGTTCGTCGCTAGGATACGATGGAATTCTCGTGTCGAATGGAAATTTTTCCACGCCGTTCTGAAAGCAATAGATCTGAAGAATTCGATTTTCTGTCTAGGACAGATTACGATACAGCAAGTTCTGCTTCTTTTGATTCTGCAATAATGCCTTCGGCGAGTTTCCCCCGAACTGGCTCATAATGATCAAATTCTACAGAAAAACTTCCAGTTCCTGAGGTCAATGCCTTGAGTTCGATGCAATAGGTGAGGAGTTCTGATTCCGGAACCAAGGATTCAACTTCGAGAATAACACCAGAAAGCTGTTTTTGCCCAAGAACACGACCACGGCGAGAGTTCAGGTCAGACAGCACATCCCCAAGATAATGCTCTTCGATTATGACTGAGACATTCATGATTGGTTCCAATAGAACCGGGCCTGCTTGTTTGACTGCTTCATAGAGTGCACCGCGCGCAGCTAAGCGAAATGCAAGTTCAGACGAATCAACAGAATGTTCTTTTCCATCGAGAAGTCTGATAGCAATATCCATCATCGGATATTTTGCAAGAGGTCCTGCTTCCATTGCATCGTGGAGGCCCTTTTCGACGCCAGGGATATATCCCTTTGACACCGAGCCACCCCGGATTGCATTTACAAACTGATATTGTTCACCTCGCGCCAAGGGTTTGATTTCGATAACAACCTCGCCAAACTGACCATGCCCTCCAGATTGTTTCTTATGGCGATAGTTTGCTTGACTGCCCTTTGTGATTGTCTCACGATATGCGATTTTCGGTGTTCCTGTTGAAATCGGAATCTTATGTTCTTGCTCGATCTCTTCTAGCATAAATCGAAGGTGCATCTCGCCCATGCCGGAAACAACGCTCTCGTGGGTTTCACTGTTGTACTCGATGGCAAGTGTCTTATCTTCTTCGCTAAATCTATGCAATAATTGGTTTAACTTATCGTTGTTTTTGCGGTTATCGCTTTGCACCCTGAGTGAATAGACTGGTTTTGGAAGCTTCAAGGGTCGAAAATGTATCGCAGGCTGCGTCTCGGTATAGGTATCGTTGGTATGTGCCAGGCCTAACTTGGCAATCACGCCTAAGTCGCCCGCCTCGATCTCTGTTGTATCACTAATCGCTTGGCCATGGGCTGTATAGATTCGGTGGATGCGCTCCTTTTTCTCTTCTCGTTCGTTCAATAGTTCAGAATCAGATTTAAGTGTGCCGCTTAGCACCTTGATGAAGGAAAGCTTTCCTGCAAATTGATCATATCGCGTCTTGAATACGAAAAATGAAAGGGGCCCGTTTTTATCGATGGATACCGAAACTGCATCTCCTTTTTCTGTATAGGCGGTTTCCTCGTGAAGATCAGGATGGGGGCAGGCGCTTTCAAAAAACTCAAGCAAGGGCACAATTCCGATGTGCAGCTGTGCTGCTCCCGCAAAGACAGGAATGATGTTGTTCTGTTGAAAACCCTCCATCAATCCCTTCCAGACATCTTTTAAATCAAGGTCTTCGTCTTCAAGAAATTTTTCTGTGAGTTCATCATCACCTTCAGCAGCAGCCTCGATTAATTCTGCTTTGAATTCATCGCGTAACGCTTTTTTGGTCGCTTCGTCGAGCAATTCATTGTGAAGGACTTCGTTGCCCTTTTCATCGTGAACGAAATACTCATCGTTGATGAGATTGTAAACCCCGTGGAGTTTTTCTTCTTTGTATACAGGTACGCTGACTGCAACAAAACGCGCATCAAATTGTGCATTCAGTTCGGTCAATATACGCTGATAATTTGTTCCTGATTCATCAAGCTTGTTTATAAACACCATTCGCGGTCGCGAACGTGCATCAAGCCTTCGCCATTGCTTTATCGTTTCTATTTGAATTCCAGCACTTCCGTTGATGACGAGAATAGCGCTATCGCTTGTTCTAAACGCAGCGACAACTTCTCCAACAAAATCAGCAACTCCCGGAGTATCGAGGAGGTTTATCTTTATGTCCCTCCATTTGCGTGTAAACAATGTTGTGAATAGCGACATTTGATGGACTTTTTCTAAATGGGTGAAATCACTGAGAAAGTCCTTTTTTGATTCATTTTGAACATGGAGTAGGGCCTCGACAAGGGTTGTTTTTCCGACGCCACTATGTCCAGCGATAGAAATATTTCGAATATGAGAGCTCATAGTTCCTCCTGAGGATGAACCAGTATACAGCATTTTCTTCTCTTTGTTAAGGGAAAATTGATATGAAATACATCTTCTCTAGAGCAAAGCCATGCATTGAATTATAGAAATAAACCCTCGCCTAGTTGCTTTTTGCTGCTTTCTAAAAAATGTACTTGCTAGGGTGCGATTTGTAAAACTGTTAAGAATTTCTATTAATTCTGCAAATTAATCTGTTTTCGGAGCAAAATGACTAAACACAAGACTTACCGATCCTCTGCCCTGCGTCACGCTGCGCAATGCTGTGGTATAGCCGAACATGATACGTAACGGTGCCTCTGCGTGGATGATCTCGTGTATGAGATGGGATTCAATGGCAGTCACCGTTCCACCTCGTCGTGCAATGCTCTGTGTTACCTCTCCAAGATAATCCTTTGGGGTGATAATGCTCACATGCATGATGGGTTCGAGGAGTTGTTCACCTGCTTTTTGACAAACAGAACCGAGGCATTGCACAAGAGCACTCTGAATAGCCGCAAGGCTGTACGATTCTGGATCAAATACAAGATTTTTTATGTGCACTGCAATATAGATTCCAGGATATCCCAATGATATTCCTGACTGCAGATAGCCATAGATTGTCTCTAAGCAAGCATCCACGATCTCTTTTGGAATATTCTCGAGCGCATGGGTAACAGAAAGGTTGATTGTGGTGTTTCTTTCGACGTTGAGTTCGATCGAAACGGGGTATAGTTTGCCAGAAATAGAAATCGCATCTGAGAAACTGCCATCTGCAGTATTTTTGATCGTTTCGCGGAGCTGCACATGCGGATTGCCGAGTCGCACAGAAATGCCATATTCATCGATGATTCGTTTGCTGATAACCTCCAAGTGCAATTCGCCCATCCCTGCAATGATAAGTTGTCCGCTTTGCGTATCGTCCTTCCATGAAAGTGTTGGATCCTCTGAAGCAAGGAGCCCTAGCACATTCATGAGTTCTTTTCGTTTTGAATAGGTTTCAGCCTCAATCGCAGAAGTAATCACTGGTTCAGGAAAATGCATCGCTTCGAGAAAATACCGAGGTGGCTTCAAAGAAATGGTATCTCCAGTAATTGCCTGTTTACACCCAACCAATGCACCAATATCACCGGATTCCAATGTGCGAATTTGCTCTGGTTTATTTGCGTGCATGCGCAATATTCGAGTCACTCGCTCCTTTTTGGTATTGCTTGCTAGGTATATTTGTGATCCTGCATTGATGCTTCCAGAATATACCCGAATGAAACAGATGCGTCCCGCTTCACGATCGTGTTGTATCTTAAAAACCAATGCTAAGAGTTCCTTATATTCATCAGCGTTCTTTGTGATTGTTTTGTTTTCTTTCTTATCGATGGCAGCGAATGTTGGGCGGTCAGTTGGCGCTGGTAAAAAATTACACACCGCATCAAGAATAGGTTGCACTCCGATGTTTTTTAAACTCGCCCCGACAAACACGGGGACCACCTTGAGTGCCAGGGTTGCCTTTCTGATCGCAAGAACTAATTGTTCTTGTTTGATTTCCTTGTTGTCAAGATAGAGTTCTGCGATTGCATCATCGTATTCTGATAATGTCTCAAATAAATGCGTCTGTGCATGGTTTGCAGCATCAGCATAGGAATCACGGATGTCCTTTTTTACAATGGCATGTGGAGCGGTTTTCTCCCAATGTAATTCCACTTGTTCCACAACATCGATGACTGCTTCAAAAGAATCTTCCTTTCCAATGGGAATCTGCAAAGGGAGGGGAGTGCAATGGAGTTTTTCAGTCACTTCGGAACACACTGTTTCAAAATCAGCCCCGATGCGATCCATCTTGTTTATGTAAACCATTCGTGGAATGCCGTATTCATTTGATTGATGCCAAACAGTTTCCGTTTGTGGTTCCACTCCGCCGACAGCACAGAGAATGGCAACTGCACCATCGAGAATACGCAGAGAGCGCTCGACCTCAGCAGTAAAATCAATATGTCCTGGCGTATCAATGAGGTTGACCGTAACATCATTCCATGGAAAGGTGGTGGCAGCCGATGTGATGGTAATACCTCGGTCTTGTTCCTGACTCATCCAGTCCATGGTTGCAGTGCCTTCATCAACCTCACCAATTGAGTGGTTTTTTCCACTAAAATACAGCATGCGTTCGGTGGTTGTGGTTTTTCCGGCGTCTATATGTGCGATGATTCCAATGTTACGAAGTCGAGTTGTGTCCATTAATCTAGTATAGCAGATGACAGTATAAAAAAACAGATTCTGAAATGCATAAAAAAGTGGGCATCCTAAGCAGTGTTTGCAAATTCTGTGTTGATTCTTTTTTTGACGATAGCAATGTATTCAGTATCCTGTTCGATTCCTATACAAAGACGGTTTGTTCTCAGTGCGGCGATGGCGGTCGTGCCACTTCCCATAAATGGATCAAGAACCGTCTGTCCTGGTTGTGAAAAAATCCGAAGAAAATGCTCCAACAGGAGAACTGGTTTTTGTGTTGGGTGTATTGTTCGATCTCGTTTGCTTGGTTTTTCAACGGTGAACATGGTGCTGGGAAGCCTGTCGTCGATCCGGATGCTTCCGTCGATCAACCCTACTCCCCATTTGTCAAAATTGTGGATGAATGTTTCTTCGATTGGTTTTTGAGCAAGCATAACCGGTTCAAAGGCGGGGGTTAGTTGCGGGGTCTTGCGATTATCAAGCAGTTTGAGCAATCGTATCTTTTCTGATTTGTGTAGATTCTTGTTGCGCTTCACAAAATGTTGCAGACTAAAGGCCTTTGCCTGGGCCCCTCGGGTATATCGCCAACTAAGCATATCGCGTATCCAAAATCCTGCATCTTCACTTGCAACTGCCATGCGCTGATAGAGCCTTCCTTGGGAAAATGAGAGAAAGAAACCACCAGGAACCAATATACGAAATGCTTCCGCTGCAAGTGAAGCGAAAAACTTTCCAAACTGCACACTCTGCAGTGGGCTGAACTTCATTCCAGAGGGAAGGTTTCGTACCTGTTGTCCCTTTGTGATGTCGTTTTTTATACGTTGATTGTTCCATCTTTGATCAAGTTTTTCCAAAAAATAGGGAGGATCAGTGAGGATCATCTGTATTGAATTCGGGGCTAGTTGAGCAAGAATGGTGAACGCATTGTCATGGTATACAGTGATGGATTCTGTTGTAAATATTGGATTGTTCATGGTATACACATAGATTCGTCCGATTCTTGTTAATGAACTATATCAGCTTGGCTTACTATAAAATTGACAGCAGATCCAGAAGAATACGTATAAGTGTTGGGCGAAGAGGGATTCGAACCCCCGACCTCCTGCGTGTAAAGCAGACACTCTAACCAGCTGAGTTATTCGCCCTTTCATCTCCATGCATAGAACCAAACAAGAAAAGACATTCAAAGCCTTGGTGCAAGCTTGTCTGCATGTGTTTATACATAGTAATCAGTAAACCAAAAAGTAACAAGATGCTGGTATCACGACATCATGGCCGAAAGATACTGCACAAAGGATTGCCTATGTTTTGGATGAGGTAGTTCTTTCTGCGCGAAGTACTTGCACGAAGACCCCGACGATCTCCATCGCTGGTGTGCAGAGGACTGTTCGATTGCTGCCATCCTGCGTGGCAAACATGCTTCTGCCATCCTCGCTACGCACAAATTGACTGAGAAATAGGGAAGATTCATAATGGACAACCACGATTTGGCCATACTCAGCCTTCGAGCTCTTTCTGATCAAGCAATAGGAGCCGCTATCAATGCCAGCATTAACCATTGTCGAATCCTGCGCCTTCAATACACAGTGATGATGCTGTTCTCCAGAAGGAATCAGTTGAGCAGGAACTTCATATACAGAATCATGAATAACCCAAAAACGACTCAGATCCGTTGTGGTATGTGTTGAAGCTGGTTTTTTCTTACTGGATTGCTGATCAATTAACGGAAGCGTGACGGTATACTGTGCATTCATTTTTTCGAGTGTTTTTACCAAGGTATGCATTTCTTGAACTAATTGCGTAAGAGGGGAGTGCAATAGGGTTTTCATCGAACGAGAAGTGTATTGCCTTAATATCTCCAAGCGGTCAGAAATATCTGCCATGCTGGTGATGGATGTTTTCGTTGGAATATATTCAAGATCAAGCAAATCTTCCAAACGCATGTTGAGAGCTTGCGCTATTTTTAGAGCGTCTTCTAATTTCGGCAGGCGTTGCCCGGATATCTGCGTAGAAATTGTTCCTCGCTGAATGCCTGCTTTCCTTGCCAAATCTTGCTGTGATTCAACTCGAGACAAAACTCGTTGCCAAAACACCTGCGCTTTTTCATTCATGCTTTAATTATATCCAGCTGCGGATTGTTGTAAATACAACATGCGGCTATCTGGACATAGGCAAGCATCGACCAAAGATCATTGCTGATCAGTAGGGCTATTATGTGTTTTACATAAGAAAACACATGGAAATTTCACTTAAAATAATTGAAACCTCTGCAGGACGTTGTAATCAGTGCACGTCAAGTAAACAACATCTAGATAAGAGGTTCACACATGAAAATAGATATAATCGCTCCCGCAGACTAGGGTAGGGGGCCAGCTTCATTTTGCTTAAACATTTTTTACAAGTATACTGAACAATGATAACAGTGGAACTCATCCTCATACCGATTGGTATACTACTTCTTTACTTCGGTGGTCACCTTCTTGTTGTGAACAGCGTAAAACTATCGCTTCAGCTATCCATCCCAAAATACGTCATCGGAGGAACCATTGTTGCACTAGGAACGTCGATGCCTGAGTTTTTTTCTGTCCTTGCTGCAACGAGGGCGCAAGAAAGCGTGTTGATTTTTTCATCTTTGATCGGCAGTAATATATTCAACGTGGGAGTCGTTTTTTCTCTTGGCATACTTTTGCAAAAACAGATCAAGGTTGAGAACGTTTCTCTACACATACTAGATAGAATGGTTTTGCTTGCTTCTGTAGTCTTCCCCTTGGTGTTTGCATTTTTCATTGGGAAAGGAGAGATTCAAAGAATCGAGGCGATCTTGTTTCTGGGTGCCTATGTATTTTACGTAGTGGTGCTTTTACGAAAGAAAGGAAATGTTCCTCCCGCGGATGTGGAAATGTTGGAGCAAGAATACAAGGGTGCATCAAAAAAGCAGCATAGCGCATCACCGTTTCTATACGTTAAAATCATTGTGCTCATTCTAATTGCAATTGTCATGCTGTCATATGGGGGAGAGTTTGTTGTTCAGGCAATTCAAACGATACTAAGCAGGGTAGAGCAAAACACCCAATTGGCTCGGTTGCTCGCGGTTGGCATTATTGCGGTGGGTACAAGCCTTCCAGAACTGGTGACTTCTTTGGTTTCACTGCGAAGAAAAGAAAACGATGTCATGCTTGGAAACATCGTTGGGAGCTGTATTGTCAATACATTGTTCATTCTACCCATTGCAAGTCTGGTTTTCCCCATCATGGTAGATAGAGTATTACTGCTTGATGTTGTTTATGTTGTCATCCTGCACCTGTGGGTGATAAGCCTGTCTTTCTATCGATCATCAAAAAAATGGATTAAACTGCAAAGTGTATTTTTCTTGCTTACAATCGTAGGGTATTTTTATATCCTTGCGTCAACTCTGCGCTTTTGAGCGTTCCCACATAGCATCAAGAAAATCTCGTTTTTTTTCAGGGTCTGCAGGAAGATTATCCTCATCGATATTGTCAAGAATCCAATTAAACCGTTTCAAGAATTTCTCATTTGCTTGGTGCAAGGCCAGGGTTGGTGATACATTGTGTTTTCGCGCAAGGTTCACAGCAACAAACAAAACATCACCCAATTCATCTTGAACCTCATCCGGAGTTTGAGAATCTGAAACTTCGTTCAGTTCTTCTTGCATTTTTTCTTGCACCTCTGCAGGATTACGCCAATCAAATCCAAATTTTGCCGCCTGCTTTTGAATACGCAAGGAACGTTCAAACGGATGAAAACTTGCAGCAGCATCGATATGAGGTTTTTTTTCTTGATCACGTTTTATCGAATCCCATTGTTCTTTCACCCTATCAGGCGAGTCGATACCATCGCTGTCTTTCTGGTTAAAAACATGTGGATGTCGTCTGATAAGTTTCTCATTTGCCTGCTCAAACACCTCTGGAATGACTATACGCTTTTCATGTTCTGCTCGAAGAAGAATCATAAAAAGAACAAGGCAAAGATCACCAAGCTCTTCAGCAAAGTGTTCGTCATTCCCCTCGGTGTGGGCAGAAAAGACTTCATAGAGCTCTTCTTGCAGATGAGGGAGGAGGCTTTTCACTGTTTGCGCCCTATCCCATGGACATCCTTCATCACATTGCAGATAAGTAATTGTTTTAAAATACGTAACGATATGTTGGATCGATTGTTTCATATGTGACTTTTGTTGATTGAATTGCATAGTGAAAGCCTACCATAGTACTGCTCTTACGTCAGGGTTATGGTAGTGAGTATGATAGTATTCCAAATGGAATAGGATGACGATTTTGATTTATAATCTTGTCCGCATAGAAAGGTATTGATTTTTATATGAATTTTAGTGTATACAAAAAACAAATGAAAAAAAACACAATTTTACTAACTTTAAAATACAGTGGAGCATGTCTAATCATAGGAATTTCTTTTCTTTCTTGTGTAGCTTTTAGAAACGGACTTATGTTTCCTAATTCAAATTCCTCGAGCGCTTCTGCAAGCTCCACCGCTGGGGTGGACCCATGGATTAGCTATTTGGATAGTGAGGATACCTATATAATCGCTCCCGGAACATCATACGAGAAATTTTCTCGACAGACATCGATTGATTTGTTTAGCGAATTAGATATGGAACTGCAACCTGGGGGAGGGCACCGTGTGGCAGTGACGTTGAAACCTGATATCGCCTTTGAGTTAAACCCATCCCTGGTTGGATTCCCTGCCTGGCGGAATACCCGAAGGGTGCCTGTGCGAATCAGCATTCCTGGTAGGCACAGAGTTTATGAGAATCTGATTACAGATGCTACCGAGGAAAAATATACCACACCCTATTATGAATACCGATTCAACACACAGGGGCATCGATATTATTTTGAGATTCAGTTTTTCAATGTACGAGGGTTTTCAGATATCGTATTTCGATTCTTATCGATTGAGGATGAGCCGCTATCTGATGAATCCCCCTCGAGCAATACTCCTGGCTTGGACGATTCCACCGATTCTGACACCTCGAATCCTTCTGCGGGCTCTGTCACTGTGGCAGATCCATGGATTAGCTACTTGAATAACGAAAATGTCTATGTAGTTATTCCAGGAACATCATACGAAGATTTTTCCCGACGAACATCGATCGATTTGTTTAGTCAATTAGAGATGCGATTGCGATCTGGAGGAGGACATAGTGTAGCAGCAACGTTGAAACGTGATATCACTTTTGAGTTAACTCCATCCCTGGTTGGATTTCCCGCTTCGATGAATACCCAAAGTGAGTCTGTGCCGGTGCGAATCAGAATTCCTGGTAGGTATAGAGCTTACGAGAAAATGATTAGAGACGCTACAGTGGAAAGATATAGCACACCCTATTACGAATATCGATTCAACACGCAGGGAAATCGATATTACTTTGAGGTTCAATTTTTTAATGTGCGAGGAACTTCAGATATAGTATTTCGATTCTTGTCTATTGGCGATAGAGCGCTATCTGATCAATACTCTTCAACCAGTACTCCCGACTCGGACGCTTCTACTGCTTCCATCGATTCCGCCACTTCCACTACTTCTACTACTTCCGCCGATTCTGACTCCTCGAGTTCTTCTGCAAGCTCGGCCGCTGAAACAGGTCCGTGGATCAGCTATCTAAACAGCGAGGATATCTATATTGTTGCTCCTGGAACATCATACAGGGAGTTTTCTCAACAGACATCGATTGAGTTGTTTAGCGAATTCGATATGGAATTGCAGTCTGGGGGAGGGCACCGTGTGGCACTGGCGTTGAAACGTGATATCATCTTTGAACTCACTCCATTTCTGGTTGGATTTCCCGCTTCGATGAATGCCCAAAGTGAGCCTGTGCCGGTGAGGATCAACATTCCAGGCAAGTATAGAGCTTATGGGAAGACAATTGCAGATGGAACTGAGGAAAGACATACCACACCATATTACGAGTACCGATTTAATACACAGTGGGATCAATATTATTTTGAAATTCAGTTTTTCGATGTGCGAGGATCTTCGGACATTGTATTTCAATTTTTTGTATCAGATTCTTAGGGGCTGCGCGAAAAATGTGTGTTAACAACTCTAATTGCAACAAATTACGCATAAGGCGTTGAAGATATGGAGATTTATTTATATGAAGAACAAAAAAAATCTAGTTCTGCGAATTCTGAGCTATAGTATACTACTAGGATTAGCTGTATTTTCTCTTAGTTCTTGTTTCTATGGGGGACCAGCAAAATATCTGTTTTATTTATACAATAGCAGTAATAACACGCGGATATCTAAGCCGATTGAGTATTTTCATGATCGAGATGCATATGTGTTTTCTGCAGAAAAAACATATAGTGATTTTTCTAATGAAACATCAGTTGAACTCTTTACAAGGCTTGAAGCAAATCTTCAGGCTTCCACCACTGGTGCTGGCGCTAATGGGTATACTTTTAGAGCAACCTTGCAACCTGAAATCACCCTTGAAGTAGTTTCTATTTTTGATTTCTCTGTTCCAGAAACTATAACAATTACTATTCCAGATAGAAATAGAGCATATGAGACTAGTGTTACCGATGATGTTGAGCAAGAAAAATATACCACTCCTGAATATGAATATACGTTTGATACATCTGAATTTCGTTATTATTTTGAGATCAGATTTTTTGATGCGTTTAAGTATCGGAGAGATATAATCTTTCGATTTTATATTTAGATGAATGCTAATACAGTGAGCCTTTGCGAACCAGCGGAGGCTGTGCGAAAAATGTGTTTTAACACTCTAGTTGCAACAGATTACGCATAAGGCTTTGAAGATATGAGGGTTTATTTTTATGAACAACAAAAAAAATCTAGTTCTGCGAATCCTAAGCTATAGTATACTACTAGGGTTAGTTGTATTTTCTCTTAGTTCTTGTCCCTATGGAGGCCCGGACTACTATTTGGTTAACATATTTGGCAAGCGCATGCCTATTGACTATTCTTTTGCCCGAGTTGCATATCTAGTTTATACAGAACTACCCTATACTGAATTTGCAGATCAAACATCTGTTAGATTATTTGAATCCTTTGAAGCAAAAATTCGCCCCATTACTGAGGGTGGTGGGTATACTTTTAGAGCAACCATGGAGCCTGAAATTACCTTTGAAATGATGTCTGCTTTTGCACGATTTACGGAAACGATAACAATCACTACTTCTTCTGATACGATTAACCATATTATCGCAGATGGAGAACGAGAATCTGATACTACTAGTGGTTATCAGTATGTGTTTGATGCATCTGAGGATGATTACTATTTTGAGATTAAATTCTTTGATGTGGTAGATGGAGGATATCGCGAGAACGATATAATCTTTCGATTTTATATTTAAATGAATGCTAGTAAAGTGGCGGTACCTATCTATAAGGTGCCGCCGCATGGTTGTGTTTTTAAAGGCATCGTTCCGTATTACGTTATTTTAGTAGACAGAATATACATTAAACGAACATAAAAATATTAAAAATTAAATAAATTCTAGAATAAGCCTTTTCTCTTTATACATATTTTACTATGTTTACACTATAAAGGAGATTTTATCTTATGTATAAAATAATTAAGTTAATAATACTAACTCTTAGTACGCTGAGTCTAGTTGTTTCATGTGCTTCTAATGGCACTACAATGCCCGCAACGCTACGCAATGTGTTTAAGATTAATACTACTACAGCCAACTTTATTGATGTACCTGCTGACGGAGTTATGGGCAGTCTTCAGACTGATGCGACAATAGGTGATCGTTATTATCTGATAGACGGTTCTATGAATCCTGCAGATGTTAGTAATCCTGTCAGTATATTCATAAAGAACAATTTTATGATTGGAGCCGCTGAATCGAGGGATGATCCGAATTATATCTACGAAATACAGAGTTTCGCACCAGGAGTAGATAGATTTGAGATCGAGTGGTTGGATTCACAAAATATGGTTGTAGACAGTCAAGAAATAGATATTGCAATGCACCGTGGACAAAGATTTGAAGATACTGTTTCACAAGCTTTACCGAGAGAAGAGAGGCCATATACTATAACATTTTCTGATGTTATCAATGGAGACGATCTCGTATTTAAGTTTTACGGTGGTTATTAATTTGCACTACTGTGGCCAGATCCACAGATCGGTGTATTTCTTCCATTTTTAAGTCTGTGAAGGTTGCTTGTCTGAAAAAAGATAGATCAACGTGCTTGTCTATTAACGATAAAAGCGATTCCAAATACGACAATGAGGGCAGAAAACAAGGGTGGATAGAGGTTGATCGTATCAAATAGCCTGGTGAGCACCTCGGTAAAGAAGTCTTCAAAAACGGTATAGATGATGCCGCCTATTGTTGCAGACAGCAAGGCAACCAAGAATGCGCCGACAAAATTGCCGGGAAATTGGAATTTTGCTAGTTTGACAACGAGTATGGCTACAAGACCGGAAACCGCAACATAGACAATGAGAAAAAACACGATCATTGTTGTAATGTCATCGAGGATTGCAATGCATAGGTTTCTGGAAACCCGTCCGTTTTTCCAAACACGAGGGAGGCTTCTTGGAGCGTTCTTCCATATGGGATAATCGCAAACCCGATTTTGGATATTTCCGGTGATGGTGAATCATTGGTGTTCCAGTGCACGTCTGCATCCCCTACTTCGTAGTTTGTGAATTTTTTGTAACTTGATGAATCTACGTTAACAGAATCGTCTGTGTTGCGTCGCAACACAAATTCGGTTGGAGTATTGGTGGTGGTATCAGTGATTTCAAGAACAATTTCATTTTCGCCGTTTTTTGTTTTTTCTGTTATTTTGTAGTGAATAGCATTGCCTGGGTTGGCTACCCTTAGTTCGCCATTTGTGCTTTCAGATTCGAAATCGTTGTTTTGAGAGTTAAGTTTCCCGAGGATGATTGTTCGAAAATTCCTAGAGAGAAGCCCGTTCGGGGACAGTGAATTACTTTCGTCAATGCGTGTGAGATCAGTCTTATAATCATCGTTTGATTCATAAAATTTGTAATAAAGGCGATATCCATGAAATTCTGGAATATCATTTCTTGAATCATGGGCGAATTCTATATTCGTTGTCGCGGTTCCAATTGATGGGGGGTATAGTACAACAGGATATGGCAAACCACATGCAGAAAACAAGGCTGCTGCCAAAATCGAGACTACAAGAATTAATTGAAATTGAGGTTTTTGCATAATGTTATCCTGCACGATAATTGAGCAAGCATGCAGTAGGATGACTAATTGTCAGATGAAGATGCTTCATTCTCTGACCCTTCCTCTTGTGTCTGAGGGTCATTTTCTGACGAGAGCAACTCTTGAAGCTCGATCATGCGACTTTTTGCAAGCGTGCCATAGAGTGACGAATTATCATTTGCAAAAAGCTGCTCAAATTCTGCATAGGCCTTTTCTGCCTCACCTAGTGTATCATAGAGTCTGCCTATAGAAAACCGAAAATGGCTTTCTGCAAGGGGTTTTTCAATGTTTTCCAACCCTTCTTGATAATAGGACAAGGCGTTTTCGAGCTGATCCAATTCTTCGAGTGCAGCAGCAGCACCGAGATAGGCATTTTCCAAAAGATGACTAGAAGCAAAATTGCGAATTATTTGATCAAAATATTCAAATGCCTCGCTGTATTCCTTGTCTTTCCAAGCCAATTGTGCAAGCAGATATCGTGCGCGGATGGCCCCATATTGGCGGGGAAAATCACTTATGATTGCTTGCAAGTCTGCGACGATTTCTTCCCTTGGAGACAGGCTATCAGAGTCGTCGCCATCGCTCGTTGCTTCTGGATCCGCATCATCCAAATCTGCTAATCGTGCTTCGACAGCATGGGTTCGAACAATTGCACGCTCTGCCCTATCTCGATTGATTTCCATTATCACAAAAAACGCAATGATCGAAATAATAAATACAACAAACAAGATGATCAAGGGAATTCTCATCCGATTTAGAAAATCTACAAATGTTTCTCGTTGGGTGTCTTTGGTCTTTTTTTCTGCCATGAGTGCTACTCTCTTTGTATATGCAATTCTTTGATTAGTCGAGATAAATACGTACGTTGTATATCAAGCTGTTTCGCAGTCTCTGACTGATTCCACTTATTGTATCGCAGCTGGTTCTCTATTATCAAGCGTTTGCACAAATCTATTTTCGTTTTCAAAGGTTTCTGCGTATGGAGGAGTTCTTCAAGGGCCGTTAGATCACTTGTCTGGGAAGCATTCAGAGATTGAGAAAGAACAGAATCTTGCTGAGTGCCGGATTCTTTTTGAGAAAAAAGATGATCGGTCTCTATAAACCTTCCCTCAGTCAGAATAATACCGCGCTGCACAAGGTTTTGGAGCTCACGTACATTTCCAGGCCAACCATAGTCTTGCAATGCCTGCTTGCAGTGATCGCTAAATCCAAGAATCTGTTCTTGATGCAATGTGTGTTTTTGAATAGTCAAGAAATACTCTGCAAGTTCAAGAATCTCTTCCCTTCGCTCTCGCAAAGGAGGAATATAAACAGGAATAACATGCAGTCGATAATAGAGATCCTCTCGAAACAGACCTTGCTGGACGAGCTCTTGGAGGTCCTTGTTTGTCGCGGCAATGATGCGAACATCCACGCGCAATTCTTCGTCAGAGCCTACCGGTTCAAACGTCTTGTTTTGCAAGACTCGCAGAATCTTTGCCTGGAGTGGAAGCGATAACTCTGCAATTTCATCCAGAAAGAGCGTTCCAGAATCAGCAATGAGGAATTTTCCCTTTCGATCATACAGTGCATTGGTGAATGCCCCTTTTTTGTGCCCAAACAACTCACTTTCAAGAAGATGTTCTGGAATTGCAGCACAATTTAATTTAATGAAGGATTTGTGCACGCGAAGGCTATTGCGATACATGCGTTCAGCAAGTACCTCCTTCCCTACCCCACTCTCTCCATAGATCAATACCGATGCATCTGTCGCAGCAACCCTATCAGCTATTGCCAATAATTTTTTTGTCTCAAACGACGATCCCAGATATTCCTGAGGGGCCATCGGTGCATCCTTTGGTTTGATTCGTGATTGCGTTTTTTCCTGATGGGAAGAAACCCTCTGTACATCAAGTTGTTCGTATAGAGTGGCAAAATAGGCGATCAGCCTTTGCAAGAACTGTGTCTCAGCATCAGCTATCTTCTGTGCAGCACCCCAGATGAATACCAATCGAGCAGCAACATCGCTGTATGTTATTGCAGTGATGCTATATGTAAAAGGAGAAGGTTCAACTGCCTTCAGTTGCGTGTCAGACTTATAGTATTCTAGGTCTCCCTCAAAGGGGCTGGTCGTATCATCTTGTTCAGCTGCTTGAAGCAGGTCACGTATGTAATTGATTGTTTGCGATCTCTGTGAAAAATTTTGCCTTGTCTTCAGATGGAGTGATTCAAACTGTTGAACATCGTGCTGTAGATTGCTCACAAAGACAACAACAGCGTCTGCACGGGTCATTGTTGACCCCACAGCGATCAGTTTGTCTATTTTATCTTTCTCTGAATAATGTTCGTTGTATAACCAACGCTGCAGGTCTATTAGTTGATTTATGTGCGATAGATCAAACTTCATCTATGCAGATTACTTCATGTAATCACCGAGTCTAACCGTTGAATCCTCAGAATCGTCGTGCAAATATTTGCCAATACCAATTTGCTTGCTCATTTCAAGATGATCCCGAATAGAAAGAGACAATCTAAATCGAGACGGTGTGACTTCTTTTATAATAGCCTTGAGTGTGTCTCCAACAGAATATCCTTGCATCAACTCGTCAATATTCTTGTCTGGTTCATTGGTAATTTGGGAACGATGTATAAACCCTTCCAGACCAAAGGGCGCTTTTACTATAAGTCCATGCTCATTGTGGCGTTCAACAACACATTCAACATCATCACCTATGTTATACGACTTAGAAAACAAGACCCATGGATCTTCAAACAGTTGTCGTATGCTTGCCTTTATACGTCTCTGTACTGCATCAAGCTCGATGATAATAAACTCAACTGTTTGGCCCATTTCATACCCTTCTTTGGCTGCCTTGCCTCGATCAACCCAGGAATATTCTTCATTTGGAACGAAGGCATCGAACACCTCGTCAAGAGTAACAAACATGCCATATTGGGATATCTTTGCAATAGCACCGGTCATCTTCTTCCCAACGGGATAGGTGTCGACAATCGTATACCAGGGATCATCAAGGGTTCGCTTAATGCTTAATGAAATGCGTTCTGCTTCGACATCAAAATCAAGAATAACAACCTCAACAGTCTGTCCAATTGAAAATTGGCCCGATGCTTTTTGATTGTTTCTAGACCAAGTGAGCTCGCTGTAATGCACCAACCCTTCAATTCCTGGTTCTAGTTCCACAAACAGTCCAAAATCAGTTATCTTGGTTACCGTTGCACTCAATCGTTGATTTTTTGAATAACGCGATTCAAATGTTATCCAGGGGTTTTCGGTCATTGCTTTTAGTGAAAGGCTTATCTTCTCAGATTCCTTGTCCATCGCAATAATCTTTAAAGAAACAGTCTCCCCTTTTTTGAGAACGCTTTTTGGGCGTGGATGGTGTCCCCATATGATCTCATAGAGATGGAGCAATCCATCAAATCCCCCCAGATCAATAAACACACCAAATGCAACGAAATTCTTCACTACCCCTTCAACAACATCACCCACTTCATATTTTTCAAAAAATTCGACGATTTTCTTGGCTCGCTTGCCTTCAAGCCAACTCCTTCGAGAAAGAAGGATGTTTTGCTTTTTGTTCTTGTGTAAGCGTTCAATGATAAATTCTGTTTCAAGATTGATGTATTTATCAGGATCATCAACACGATCTACGTCAACCATGGACATAGGCAAAAATCCTGTAATATTTGCATCAAGGAGAACTTCAAATCCACTGTTCACTTTTGTAGTGATTTTTCCTTTTACAGGCGTTTTATAATTAAAAGCATCACGTAATGACTTCCAATAGAGCTTCTCTTTTGCCTTGAGGTATGAGATAGGTATGCCACCATTGCGAATATCGGTTCGGAGTGCGACGACAGAGATCGTATCTCCTATCTTTGGCAAGGTGTCAAACTCTTCAATGGGCACTTGCCCTTCAGCCTTATAGCCTATGTTTACAAAAACATCAGAATCGGTGATCTGAACTATATTTCCTTGAATTATTTTTCCGACCTCGAGTGTCCCAGGACCTTCTCGCAGCTCCTTCTCAAGGTAAACATCCATTGTCGTATCGAATGATACTACATCTTTTTGATTATCGTTTGTTTCGGACATTCTTTCCCTTTTGTATCAACTTACTAAGTGTCTCAGAAACAGTATCTATGGTCAAGTCAGATGTATCAATAAAAATAGTATCATTGGTATGATTTTTTTCTATGCGATTGTCTTCTGCTTGTTCTCGTTGAAGTAGTTCTCCAACATCGTACTCTCGGATGCCCTTACGTTGCGCTATTCGCTTTGCACGAATTACCTGATCAGCGATGAAATAAAATTTGTAATCTGCATCCGGAAATATCTGCGTCCCAGCGTCTCGTCCGTCTATGACGGCGTTTGCATCGTTAATTCTGCTGCGGATATCCTCATTGATTGCCTCACGAAGGTCCGTATTGTCTGCATAGTCGTTAATAGCATATTCAATAGATCGATTGAATAATTTTGATTCAGTGCGTGCATCGCTGAGGCGGATTTGAACATTGGCTACTCGCCATTTAATACCATAGAGAAGGGAAAGAAGAGATTCAGTTTCATTCGCTGGAATCCCACGCTGTACTGCATAAAATGTGACCGCACGATACCAGAGTCCTGAATTGACATGCAGGAAAGAAAATCGCTCTGCCAAGCGATCTGCAATCGTTGATTTTCCCGTACCTGGTTGTCCATCAATGCATATATACATGAGTTATTCTAGCTCGCTCCTCTGTTGTCAAAGCTCTATACGATCCGCTTTCAAGAGGACCCGCGCTAATATGTCCTATTCTTGTTCTATGTATAGATTGTACCCGAATTTTGCTATGTTTGCATATATTCCGAATCTCTCTATTTTTTCCTTCAATAAGGACGATGCTCAGTTTGTTCGGGGTGATTTTTGCTATTTGATGGATGGAATACCCCTTTCCAACGATGTTTTTTTCTGTTTTCAGATAGCGCAGCGTGCTGTCTGGAATTTCATTATATGCCGTAACAATGTATTGCTTTTCAATAGCAAATCGTGGATGGGTTACTGCATGTACAAATTCTCCATCATTGCTCAAAATCAACAATCCACTGGTGAGAAAATCGAGCCTCCCACAGGATGTCAGCCCGGGTATTGACGGCAGCAAGGTGTAAATGCTGGGCTTGGCCTTGGAGCCAATATGACTGCACAGATATTGAACCGGTTTGTTAAACAAAAGGTATTGATAGTCCTCCCCCACTTCGATGCGGTGTGCACCGATGTATATGCTGTCTTCCCGACTCACACGAGTTGAAAAATCCTGTACAATGTGACCATTTACCTTGACCCTGCCCTCCTTGATCAACATATCTGCCTTTCTTCGCGAACAATATCCAGAACGGCCAATGAATGCGTTGAGTCGAAACGCAGTTCTATCTCGGTCAGTCATCACCAGGGTTATGCGAGAGGAGATTCGTTTCTTTCTGCTCCAAAAGGGGAAGATCGTCCAAAGAAGCCAATGAGAACCGCATCAGAAACTTCTGGGTGGTGCCAAAAAGTATCGGGCGACCAGGCACATCCTTTCTTCCCACCTTGCAGATATACCCATCAAGGAGGAGTTTTCTCAGCAAATACGAACAAGACACCCCACGAATTTGCTCGAGGGTTGTCTTGGTCACCGGTTGGGTATAGGCAATGATGGCCAATGTCTCAAGAGAAGATGCTGAAAACCGCACGGGTTGTTCTGTATAGATGCCCTTTAATGCCTGCTG
Organism: Spirochaetia bacterium; assembly: GCA_965243525.1. GTDB lineage: Bacteria > Spirochaetota > Spirochaetia > WTKD01 > WTKD01 > WTKD01. Next base: position 170,582 of record OZ251568.1, read on the forward strand.
CACCCTGTCGGATGTTGTAAAATAACAATGCGTATCAGCACATATCAGCTGGATTCCTCCATCGAATTTCTCTGCTAATTGCTTCAAGCACTGCTTTACCGTGTGCAGGTCCACCGATAGTTGCTTTTTTAACTGTGTATATTGAACCCCCTCAGATTCTATAAAGAGGATTGCTTCAATAAGTGGGGTGAGATGTGTATGATCCTTGGTATCCATTTATGCGATGTAAACGAGTGTAAAATCCTTCCATTGATCTTTTTGGTCTATTGATACTTTTTTGTCATAACATAAGGAAAGAACTGCAAAAAACTGTGCGCAATATTCTTGTTTGGTTATATTTGGTCGTATGCGACGAACAAGGGAATGAAAGCTGGACACTTGATGCGTATTCAAATACGCAGTGAGTTCTTTGATACAGCGATCAACCAATTGTGCCTTTTCTGTAGTAACTGAATAGACAAGGGGTATCTCACCTTGTGTATGTCTGTCTAATTTGCGCAGCGCAGTTTGTAACAACAGTGGTGATAGCACCTGGGTGTCCGGAAGAATATCAATCTTGACTGAACGGTGCAACGTCACTCCCCTATCGGTCTTTATAAAAAAGTCTGCTGCCTGAGCAAGTTCACTCTGTGCAATAAGTGGTTCAGCGATGGCACTTGGAGCAACTTCATCCTCTTCAAGGGGCAATTCCACAGCACTTGGCAAAAAAAACGAAAGTTTATAGAGAATCATTTTCGAGAGCAAATAGATGCACTCTGCAAGGGCACGTAGTATTTTCGGCGTATAACGAGTGTGATGTTCAACGTATTCTCTCAAGGCCTTGGCAAAATAGGCTATCTCAATCTGTGGAATCTGGGGTGTAAATTGTTTGTAATCAGCCAATCCAGTCGCCAGTTGTTGCACAAAGAGTATCAAATTTTCATCAGACTCAAGAAGTGATGGTATATTCTGTTTTTGTAATTGTTGTTCCACGCAGGTATTCCAAATAAACCGATAACGGACTCTGTTCAACAGGATGGACTAATTTATCATTTATTTCAAGTAATGGTTCAAGGACAAATCGGCGCTCAGTGCAGCGTGGATGTGGAACGACAAGCTCTGCTGTGCGAATAATGGCTTGATCTGCAAAGAGGATGTCGATGTCAATTGTTCGTGGTCCATTTGGTATAGTTCGGATACGTCCAAGCTGCGTTTCTATATGCTTGCAGAAATAGAAAAACGGAAAGAGAGAATCAAGAGAAACGCAACGAAACACTGTGTTGAGAAATCGTGGTTGCTCTTCAAAATACATCGGATCAGTTTCATAGATTGAAGCAGAAACAATTCCTAGAACACGATTGTTTTTGGCAAATGCAGCATAGGTTTCACGTAGGTATGCCAGTCTATCGCCCTGGTTTGATCCAATTCCGAGATAATAGGTGAACAATTACTTTTCGTTGCTAATGGCGTCTTTTGAATGGGGAAAGATCAGCGAACGGAGCTTTTTTTCTAACTCTTCTCGAACCGTATCATTCTCTTTCAAAAACTTTTTCACATTTTCACGACCCTGTCCAATTCGTTCACTGCCATAGGAATACCAGGAACCGCTCTTTTGAATGAGATCAAAACGGATACCTGCATCCAATATGGAAGCCTCAGCAGAGATTCCCTGTCCAAATAGTATTTCAAGTTCAGTTTTTTTGAATGGAGGAGCTATTTTGTTTTTGACGATGCGAACACGTACCCGATTTCCCAGCATTTCATCACTTCCGCTTTGAGTGATGCTTTCGATTCGTTTCACTTCAATACGAATTGATGCATAGAATTTCAAAGCGTTGCCACCAGTTGTTGTTTCTGGATTGCCAAACATAACACCGATTTTCATTCTCGTTTGGTTGATAAAGATGAGAGCACAATTTGACTTTGATACGATGGCAGTGAGTTTTCGCAGCGCTTGACTCATCAATCGTGCCTGCAATCCCATGTGCGCATCGCCCATCTCGCCTCGAATTTCGGCCTGTGGGGTCAATGCAGCGACTGAATCAACAACGATGAGATCAATTGCACCAGAACGAATCAATGATTCGGTAATTTCCAGGGCTTGCTCTCCACTATCTGGTTGTGAAACCCAGAGTTCATCGATGTTCACCCCCAATTTTGATGCGTATCCTGGATCCAAAGCATGCTCTGCATCAATGAACGCAGCCACTCCACCCTTCTTTTGTGATTCTGCAATCGAATGCAAGGCAAGAGTTGTCTTTCCAGATGATTCATGTCCATATATTTCAATCACACGTCCCAAGGGATATCCACCAACACCGATAGCCTCATCAAGCAGCAAAGAACCAGAAGGAATAACCGGAATGGTTGATCCTCCGGGACGTTCTCCCAGCTTCATGATTGATCCCTTTCCATATTGTTTTTCTATCTTTAATCGGGTAGTTTCAATGGCTTCTTTTCGCTCTCCCAACCCATTGTTTTTTTGTTCGCTCATGTCCTCTCCTTTTAATCATTGTAAATATGAATGTGATCTATGTATACTCAATATATGCACGGGAACCTTAGAATTGCTTCAACACAATCCATGGCCAACTACGCTGCGGCGATCAATTATCACGTACAGACATTTCCAGATCAGTACATGAAACAACGCACAAATCTATTGATATCTAGCGAAAAAAAATCTTTTGCAGATGGCAGCTTTGAAGTTATTATTCGAGAAACAGTACGCGACGATGATGTCATTTTGATTGCAGGTTCGGCGAACACCGAGGATATCTCGTTTGCAGAAAATGAACTTGAGTTATACTACACCCTTGATGCCTTGCGAAGAGCCTCTCCTGCGCGTATTACCATATTTGAACCATACTGTGCTGTTTCCCGCTCAGACAGAGCAACAACGAGAAACAGCGTTGGCATGTGGATTCACTATAAAGTTCTGCAAGGTCTAGGGATGGATCATTACATCACCTATCTGCTGCATTCAGACAAATCAAAATCACTGTTTGATCCGGTGCACGCTCCCATTGACGATTTGCCGACTGCTCCCCTGGTTATGGAATACATCATCGATGAGTTTATCACGAAAAAAGGGGTATCCTTGAAAGACATACAATCACAATGGGTGTTTTGTTCCGTCGACGCTGGCGGCGAGGATGTGGCACGTATGTATGCAAACTCCTTTCATACCCCCCTTTGTGTTGCCTACAAAGAACGCGATTATGAAAAAACCAACCATGTCGACGCGATAACCATGTTGACGAGCGTCCCTTTGGAGGGAAAAACCGTATGGATCGTGGATGATATGATCGATACCGGTAATTCAATGATTGCCCTTATTGAGCAGCTAAAAAAAGAAAAGGTTGCAAAAATCAATATCGCTATTTCTCATGGCCTCTTTTCTCCACCTGCCCTGGATCAACTCACCGCAATTCATACTGAAGGCTTGCTTGATTCTATTGTTACGACTAACACTGTGCTGAGACAGGAGCTGCAAGAACTTGCATTTATCAAAGTTGTCGACACCACGCGACAGAGTGCCTCAATCGTTGTGCGTATGCACGAGGGTGAAAGCCTCTCGCCCTTCTTTGACCCTTTTGATGTTGAACAGCATTTTCTACGTTCTTCACATAAATTTGATCGCATCTAGAAGCAGCACGATTCTGAAAAAATTAGATTAACTACCTTGTTTGTGGTGTGCAAGATGTGCGCTGTCAAGAAGAATGGTCACCGGGCCATCGTTTGTATAGCGAAGGGACATATGCGCTCCAAACACCCCTCGCTCAACGGGAACTGTCGCTGCACATAATGTGCACACGGTCTCGTATAATTTGCGTGCATGCTCTGGAAGTGCCGCAGAGAAGAAATCAGGACGATTTCCACGGAGCAAGGCTCCAAATAGGGTAAATTGCGAAATAATGAGTAGAGCCCCTTTGACATCAAGCACTGAACAGTGCATTGGTTTCGATTCAAGTGGATAGATGCGCATGTTGAGTATTTTTTTCGTGATATACTGCGCATCTACATCGGTGTCGTCTCGATGGATGCCAAGGTATACCAGCAATCCTGTATCGATTTTTCCAACGACACGCTGTTCAACGACAACCGCTGCGTCGTAGACTCGCTGCACAACTGCTTTCATATTATTCTAGATTGGTTCGTATCGAAATTGCATCAAGGTAGAAGGTTTCATCTTGCATGGTTACCAATCCCAATACCTCGATGGAGTTTTCATTCTCCAGTACGATTGGAAACTCCACTTCAACCTGGACAATTCCTTCCAATGTTTGCTGATTGACATAGCCTATCAAAAAATCAAAGACAATACGTTCATCACTTGCACGAAGGTTTGCCACCCTCCCCTTCCATAATACCGCAACACGGTCGAATAACTGTGGCTGTGCAGCAATCTCAGAAAAAGAAACATCGGGAATGGCATCGAAAAAACTAGGCCGTTCTTCAAGAACTCCAAGAATTTGCTCAGTTCTTATGCGGACCTCGTGGGAAATATTGGATAACAGGAGCCTGTTTGCTATAATCCGAACTTCAGTATCTCTGTTTTCTAAAAAGAGTGTCTCCATCTCAGAAAATGCCTCTCGTATTTCTTGGTTAGTTAGAACAAATTCATTTGACGTTTCTGTGGAGTTGCTCAATTCAGTGGCCTCGATGATCAAGGCTCCACGCGGAAGAAAAAATCGCTCATCCTTAGCGCTAGGTCTGGTGAGCAACCATAAGAACAGTGCACCTCCAAGAATGCCACAGAAGGCAATGCCGGACAACACAAGAATCAGGCCTTTTCGATCGACTGGAACAAATTTTGGAACAATCGCTGCGGTAACATAGAATTCATGATCACGCGCCATGCTTTTGTCTGTGCGTATATAGTGTAATAATCGTTTGCTTAATCTATGACCCTCATCAAGGGTCAACACCTGGAGCAGATAACTCAACGCATCGCGTATGCGTCCTCGAATATAATGAACCAAGCCAATGCAGTACAATACATCGACATCGTCCTCAGAAAGTTCTATTGAGCGAGAAAAATAAGAAAGCGCCGCAGAGTATTCCCGCTCGAATAAGCAAGATACCCCTAATATATTGTAGAATATTCTGCTATCGCGATAATTGTATATGCGTGTTTCAAGGGTAGTAATAACCGATTGGTATTTTTTTTTGTGATATAGCTTAAAAGCTTGTTGGAGAAGTGGATCTTTATATGATTCAGGCATGGATTTACATTCTTCTTATGATAGCCTGAATTTCATCAGAAACTGTTTGAGTTAGTGCATGGAGTGATGTAATATCTTCAATCAGCTCAGATTGCGGAAGGTCTTCTCCATCCACGACCTTTTGAAGCAAGGACAACTGTTTTTCCTCCAAGCCCTTGATAAGCGTTGATTGATCGATGAGTTGTTCAAGAGTATTTTCCAAGAGAAATTGTGCCCCTTGGTTCTGAGATGCTTGGACAATGCGATCATGCCGTTCTTGAGCCTCTTCTGCAAAATAACTGTCGGGATATTCTGTATACACCCGCTGAAACATGGTGCTTGCATCTTCACTATACCCATTTTCAGCAAAGATATCTGCCACCCAAAAAAATGCATTGGGAACATAGGGAGATTCTGGATTTTGCTGCACAAATTCCTTCAGTGAAACAATGGCTCCCAGGGGTGGACGCTGTTCTACGGTCAGACGGGCCTGTCGATAGCGGATTTCATCGACATAATATCCCTCTGGAAATGTACGTAGATAGAGTGCATAGAGACTTTCAGCAAGACTGTATTTTTTTGACCCTAATGCCGCAGCGGCATAACCATGGATCATGCGTTCTACTTCAGATGAAGACATATCTTGCGTTTCTTCGATTAAGGCTTCGTACTGCTCCAATGCACCGTTGAAATTCTCCTTTAACAACAATGCTTCAGCGTTGTTGAGGGTGCTGTTTTGTGAAAAACAAGACAAAGCAATGCTACATGTTAGAACAATTGTATATATGTGATTCACCGTTACGCCTCCTATTCTATGTATCGCAAAAAACGCTTCCTAACTGAATGGTCAAAGAAGGATGAACCTGAAATAAGGGCATTTGCTCCCTTTTCAACAAGCGTAAGGGCATTTTCTGGGGTTACTCCCCCATCAACAGCAATAGAAAAGGTTAGATTGTTTTGTTTTTTGTATTCAGAGAGCATTTCAAGTTTTGGAAGCATTGCTGGGATAATATTCTGTCCGCCAAATCCAGGATCAACCAGCATGAGAAGCACGTTATCAACTGCATCAATAACATGATCAAGCACGGCAATGGGAGTTTTTGGAAGCAATGCAATACCAGCTTGCATCCCCTGTTCTTTGATGGCGTGAATCAATCGATGTACGTGCCGAACTGCCTCTATGTGAAATGTAAATCCATTGCAGCCCACTGCTGCAGATTGTGTGACGTGATCTTCGGGATTTGTTACCATGAGGTGGGCATCAAAAAAATAGTCGCCTTGCTTTCGTATCGCTTGAATAACAGGATATCCAATGCTGATGGGGGGGACAAAATGGCCATCCATGATGTCGATATGTATCGTGGATATTGCATATTTTTCAAATAATGCAAAAGAATCTGACAAAGAAAAAAAGTCAGCAGAAAGAAGCGAAGGAACAATCGGCGTGTTGCGCAATACCATGGCATAGTATACCCTTAATACTGATTTAGTTTAACTCCAGGGCGGTTGACCAAGCGGGTGTACCAATCTATTATATACATAACAGACGATGCACCAGCAGAAAGTCCTAAGACAATTAACAGAAAGTATTCGCAGCCATAATCTTCTTCATGCAAAAGATCAGTGTGAAGAGGTTATTTCTAGTGAAGTAGAAAAATCAGATTTTTTAGTTATATTAAAATACCTGTTGTTTTGGATTGATGTTGAAGAAGATGTCCTGAATACAGACGATCAGTTTGAGGCTGCTTTGAAATATGTCCATTCGTGGAAATCCTTCGAACGATATGCAGAAACTCTGCTTCCAGCAGTTTCTTTCGCCTTCTATGCAATCCAATATCACGCCTATATGTCAGCGATCACTCTTTTTCAGACGATTTATGAACGTAATAAGACTGGAAATGTGCAGATGCTGTTCCATATTGGCCGCTCCTATCGAAAAATAGGCTTGTTTGAAGAAGCTATAAAGAGTTATCTTCAGTTTATTCGATTGACTGAACAAGAAAGCTCGGCGGTTTATGCAGAGCTTGCAGATGCCTATGCCATGTGCGGTGAGATCGTAAAGGCAAAAGTTTTTTTTCGTGAGGCATTCATCCGAAACCCACAGGAAATTGATCTGCAACTGCTTGAATCTGACCTCATCCTAAAATTGATTGAAAAGGTACGTAGCATCGAAGAAGATCCGCAACTCATCAAGGAATGGATTCCTGTTTATGGTGTTGTTTGGGGTGTCTTCACTGTAAAGCGTGAATTAAGACAAATTGAAATTATCCATTCAAAACAAGCTACGATACAGCTAGAGCAGGAATATCAAGAAAACCCTGCAGAACGCAGCTACATTTTGCCAAGATTATTAAACCATTACATACGATTGATTGAGCATTTAAAAATGACAGATGGTGATACTACGAAATCAAAAGAACTACAGTTAAAAATGCAGTCAATCTGTCCAGAAATATATAACCAATATATACATTAGATTAGGAATATTATGAACATACAAGTACATTCAAAAATAGAAACAATTTTACAAGAAGAAAAATGGACACGGGCACCGCTTTCGAGCTATACCGATGCTTCAATCACTGAGCTGCATGCTTTGGTGGAAGAAGCAGCAAACGATAATGCTCCAGAAATTTTGATGCTTTGTGAAGAACATCTGAGTGCCAACAAAAATAGCGTCCCTGCACTGTATATTGGTGGCGTTTTGTCGATTCGGCACCATAAAGAAGATGATGGCTATCTCGTCAAACTTATTAAACTGCTTTTTGATAACCAGCGCAAAAACATTGTAGAGACTATCATGAAGCTTAATACCAATCTCTATAGCAATGAGTTTGCCCTGCGGACACTTGCAATGATTTTGGAAGAACGCGGTGATCATGAAGAGCTAAATCGTATCCGCCAACTTATCACATTGGTGGACAACAGTGAAACAGAATTATTAAGTCGTCTTGCACAGGAAAAAGAAAAAGAGGGAAATATTGAGGGTGCGGTCATCGACTTCAAGAACCTTATGCACCGACTCTTGATGAAAAAACAGTTTTCAAAAATCCGTGATGCATGGGTGCAATTAACTAATTTGGCACCAAAAGATATTGAATATTATTACCTCACTATCGAAAAAGTTGCAGAAGTGCTGTCCACTGAGCGAGCAGTGCAGTTGATGGAGCTTTATTTTCCCTTTGTCGAGCAGCATTTTTCCCTCGATGAGGCTATTAGCTTTAACAAAAAGATGCTCACACTAGATGCAAACAACATGCAGGCAAAGACTCGCCTGGTGAATGTCTATCGAGAAAAGTATAAAGACAATAAAAATCTTGAAAAATTCATTCAGGATGCGCAGATTCTTGGCGATTGGCGGGATGTGCACGAGGCAATTGCTGATTTTGAACGCCACATTGCATTTGCAGAAAACAATTTTGTTTTTCACAAAAGCTGGGGTGTGGGAATAGTTCGGAGTATTACTTCAACGGGTATTATCCTTGATTTTTCAAAGAAGAGAAAGCACGAAATGAGTTTTCGTATGGCCGCAAATGCGCTCGAAGTTCTGCAAAAAGACCATATCAAAGTCTTAAAAAGTATTGTGAAACACGATGTGCTGGTTGAGAGAATCAAAAAGAAACCGCTGTGGGCCCTTGAAATTATTTTAAAAAGTTATGACGGAAAAATAGATCTCAAAACAATACGAACTGAATTGGTTCCCTCCGTGCTGTCACCAAAAGAATGGGCAACTTGGGGAACAAAGGCGAGAAATCTGTTGAATTCAGATACGCGATTTGGTGCCTCTTCAGATGCTCCGGATGTATTTTTTCTTAAAAACACCCCCACCTCCCTTTTGGAGCATACGATAGAACGTTTCTATAATTTTTCTGATTTCACTGACCGTGCTGCAGTGTTTGAACAGTTTATTACTTCGACAGCCACCGATTTTTCAAAAGAGGAAACAAAGAACGCCTTCAAAGATATGGCTTCTTATTTTGTAACCTTTACGCAAAATGATGATGTAAACACGAAAAGCATAACCAGTGCCTTGTTGCTCGAACAGGCCCAAGAATTGTTTCAGGATGGCGTAGTCCCCTTTCAATCTTCACAGCAATTGCTAGAGAAAGTTGAAGATTTTGATTCTCTTTTCAAGAACCTTAAGATTACTACTACAAAAAGAAAATTTTTACAATTGCTCACTCGCGATGAAAACGTTGAAATTGAAAAAATATACGCTCTGTTTCAACATTTTGTTTCACGTGATTATCTCAAGACATTGGAAACGCTTCGTGGAAAAGAATCCATCGAGCATCTCTACAAGTATCTTTTATATCGTTCATCTGACCTCAGGTTTCCGTTTATCTGGTTTATACGTACGCTCAAAATGAACGAAAAATTTGCGGATTTTGAATTTTTACTGAGTGACACATACTTAGCAGCAATAAACCTTTTGATTCTTTCACATCGAGAAATCACTAGTGGAATTAACCTTGGAACAAACCGGAAAATCTTAAAATATGGACAGGAATTTCTTTATGAGTCAGGAAACCTTGATGTATTTTTCAAACAGAAAGATTGGAGCGAGGTTCATCCAATTTATACCTTGATTCAAGCAAATTCTCCGTTTAACGCACGCATTACTGTAAAGCTCACCCATCTTATCGCTGAAGTTCATGGGAAAGACCTGACTAAAAAATCATCCGATGACGTAAAACAAGAACAAAAACAACATGGATTGATTGCGACTAAGCATGCCTATGAAGAAAAGAGGGCCTTACTCGCGCAATATACCGATGTTGATATGCCGAAGATCAGCAAAGAGATTGAAAAGGCACGCGCTTTTGGAGACCTAAAGGAAAACGCAGAGTATAAAGCAGCCAAGGAACACCAGGCAACCCTGTCTTCAAAGGTAAAACAACTGCGTAATGATCTGCAATCGGTGACCATTTTTTCACCTCTGAAGGAAAAGCCAGCGCATGTGCAGTTTGGTTGTGCTGTTTCTCTGCAAAATGAAGACAATTCTAAGATAGAATATACCATTCTCGGACCATGGGAATCAGATCCAGAAAAAGGCATTATCTCCTATCTTTCTCCACTTGGTGCACAGTTGAACGCATTAAAAGTTGGAGAAAAAACCGAATTAGCAATAGATGGCCAATCTCACAGCTATGAGCTGGTTTCAATTGATCGTGCAAAAAACATAGAATAATCTGATACGATTACTCACCCAATATTTCTAAAGCGGCACTAGCTTCGTGCCGCAGCAACACAGGTACACGTTCCGAAGTGAAGGGTTCAATCAACGTCGCTAGGCTTGTATACCCGTTGCGAGCGATAGTACGAATTGCCGATAATTGCAGCGCATAGGTATTTCTGTCAAGAAAATTCCTGCATATTTTTTCAAGCCCTGGTCGTTCTATCTTTGGTAATGCGGTTGCTAGATGCGTTAATTCAGCAGAATTTGGTGGCAAATTCACTATATACGTTGTGACATCTTGCACTGCTATATCATCCCCTTCTTCGAGCAATGCAATTGCAATACTTGCACGAATAGAAAAGGGTTTAGCTAAGAGCTTTGATAATACTCGAAGCACATTTTCGGAATCAAATGTGATTGCCACCTCGAGCGCGCGTTGCTGTATTTTTGGCACTGGATCGTGTTGCATGACAAATAACACCGCTGGTTCTAATTCAGAAATGCCCTGTGCATGGATGCCTTCCAATGTCTGCAAACGAACGCGCCAATTGTCGTCACGTATGCCTTGTTTGAAATACTGGAGGGTTTTTTCATGCTGAATATGTGTTAATGCAGCATAAGCACTCCGCCTTGTGCCCGCATCGTCGTCACGCAAAAAGGGTTCGATTGCGTCAAAAACGGGTGCAGATTCTTCATCTGTTATGCTTGCAGCAAGTGCAATAAGCGCTAATTGTACGATATCACGATCACCTGCATCCTTCTCCAACACACCTTGCAAAAACTGAATTGAATCTTGATGTTCTGCATCCGCAAGACTTGAAAGGATCACAAGACGAGTATTCTTGGTGGTATCCTGATCTTCATAAACTTCGATCAATTTCTCAATTATCTGCGGAGTTGCTTTTTTTCCAAGGGTAATCGCCACATAGCTAGCAACATCACCCTGCCCTAATTTTTCAATCAATTCGTCATCGATAGGTTCGATAGAGTCTGCATAGTCAGAAAGATAGAGAAGAATTGCTCGTAATGCAGTGGTGTTCATAGGAGTTGCATCTTGAATAAGTTTGATACCAAAATCAACGGCGTCAGTGAAGGCAATTTCGCGAAAATACTGAAACCCAACCTCATAGAGCAGTGCGCTCTGGGATTCCTCTAATCTCAGAAGAACATCGGGGGCTAGGTCGACCGTTCTGCTATCTTTTAATTCCTGGATAGTGGTGATGACCTGTTGATCAATACCAAACAGTAAGGCGTTTTGCCACACGGTTACAATTGAGCCCTCTTCAGCAACAATGACTGCAACACAGAAGATTCCAATCAATACAAAAATACTTTGTCGTATTACCACATTAGTCCATCGGTGGATATGCAGGAAATTTTAGAATAGGTATGCGAAATAAACGGTATACAAATAAGGTCAGTCCGGAAAAAAAGATCCCGTTGATGACAAGAATAACAATCTCTAATAAGCGAGAAGGATCTGGAAATTGCCATTCTGAGAATTTCTGGAGCGCAAATGAAACGCCAGATCCCACGAGTATTGCAAGGATGGACTGTATGAATTTGTTCAAAACTCCACGTTTTTCAAGTTTTGTATGTCTTTGCTCTCGAAGATAGCATAGGCCTAATATGCATGCACAGAGTATATTGGTTATTAAAAAAGCGGCGGGAAGCCCTACAACTTCCAAGGTGGTTCTCACCAAGATCAGAGAAAGCAGCACATCAACGACAACGAAGGCAGTGCTGATTCGTATCAGGGTCTTAAATTTCTTTTGTGCAGTGAAATAGCGTATGAACAATATGTATACTGATGCTGGAAACAGGGATAGCGCGTAGTATTGCAGCAGCAATGCGGTTTTGGTGATTGCATCAGACGAAAACTTTCCATATCCAATAATCAGCGAGATGATATCAACTGAGTAATAATAGAGATAGACCATACTTGGGATGAGCAAAATCCATAGCTGAACGAATGCCCATAGCACGATAAATCGTACTTTTGCAGAGTCTTTTTCGTGGTGAGCAGTGGCGACATTTGGAAAAAAGACGGTGAGTATGCTATAGGCAAAGATGCCAATAGGAAGTTGATAGAAAACCAAGGAATAGGCAAGAGAAGAAACACTGCCAGTCGAAAGGCTCGAGGCTATTGCAATTGCGATTTGTTGGGTTATGACTCCGGCAAATGTTGTGATTGAAAGCATCCCCCATTTTTTCAAGAGTTGGCCATTGTATCGCCAGTTTGTCTGAAAAGAGGGTATGAGGCGATATCCTAATCGATGGAAGGGGATATAATGCACCATAAATTGTACAAATCCTCCAAGGATGACCCCTGTGACAAATGCGACTATTCCAAACTGAGCTGTGAATACCAAGAGGATACAGATGACGACTCCAGAAAAAAACATGGGCGCAATGGCTCCTGGAATGAATTTCCCTTTTATATGGAGTACTACCAAACATACTGCCGGAAGCACGAGAAAGAGCAAATAGATAAAAAACCAGCGAAACAGAGACACTGCCTTTTGCATTTGTAATTCATCTGGAAAATAGAACAAAAGATGCACGATCTGTTTTGAAAACAAAAATCCAAGAATACAGCATGATCCAACGATAATCCAATGTATCGTTATGATATTGTGCATGCGCTTTTGAAATTCAGTATCAGAAGGAGCAGAAACAAGTTCTGGGATGAACACCGCAGAAAATGATCCCTCAGAGAGCAATCGCCTAATGGTACTTGGAAGGCTGAACAATGCATTGATGATATCTGCATCTCCACTTGCTCCAAACAGACTGGCAATAACACTAACGCGGATAAACCCCAATATGCGCGAAGCAAATGTGAAAAATGAGAGAAAAAACGCATCAAATCCATGTTTCTTTTTTTGTGTTTTTTCTGGCATGTCTGTAGACTACTGAAATGTACTAGATAAAACAATCCTCCGAAACAATTTTTTGCGCCTGCTTCCAAGCTCTAGAGCAAAATAGACAGCATCTCTTCTATAGCTTTATCTATTTTGCTATAGTAAAACACTAAAAGGACTAAAGGAGACATAATATGTTTTTATTACCAGATCTGCCCTATGCATACAATGCATTGGAGCCATATATCGATGAACAAACCATGCGAATCCATCATGACAAACACCATGCTGGGTATGTTGCAAAGTTGAATGCCGCTCTTGAGGGGAAAAAACACGCCGATTCTGTTTTGGCTGTGTTAAAAAACCTCTCTGACCTCCCTTCGGACATTCAAACAGCAGTGAAAAACAACGGTGGTGGACATGCAAACCACAGCCTTTTTTGGAACATAATGGGACCTAATGCTGGAGGAAGACCGAGTGGTCCTCTTGCCACAGCGATCGATCAAAATTTTGGATCCTTTGAGGCATTTACAGAGGCATTTAACACTGCGGCCGCAACGCGTTTTGGAAGTGGTTGGGCATGGCTAGTTCTTGATGATGAAAAACTAGCAGTTATGAGTACTGCAAATCAAGATAACCCCATCCTTGAAGGAAAGACAGCTATTCTTGGACTAGATGTTTGGGAGCACGCCTATTATCTCTTGTATCAAAACAGACGTCCTGACTATATCAAGAATTTCTTTGCGGTCATCGACTGGAACAAAGTAGGCGAGCAGTTTAATGCCTTGCTCTAAGATAATGCGCTTTTCATGACATTGCACCTCGTGAGAAGCGTTTCAAGGTTTCTTTCGAAAAATCATCGAATCTATTTTCCTTGATTGATTCTCGCATTGCATGACAAAATTCAGCCATGAACCGAAGGTTCACCTGGGTAGCAATCATTGCTGCGAGTATTTCTTTTGCCTTAAACAGATGGTGCAAATAAGCATAGGTATAGCCTTGTTTTTCAGGATACAAAGTTGGAAGTATCCGCTGATCGCTTGCATAGCGAGCATTGCGTATGTTTACCCTCCCCTCATGCGTGAGCAGCTGCGCGTTTCGGGCACATCGCGTTGGATAGACTGAATCGAATATATCGATCCCATTTCGAACAGCCTGTACGATAAAATCAGGACTGCCAATGCCAAGAACATAATGCACCCGCTGCGAGTCAAGCCGCGGCGCGAGATATTCCAGTTGATCGGTAAATTCTTGAAGAGATTCCCCCACAGCCAGCCCCCCTATCGCTATGCCCTCAAAGGGCAGGGATTGGATAAATTCAGCACTCTGTTTTCGTAAATCTTCGTAGAATCCGCCTTGAATAATTCCAAATTGATTGATTGTCCAAGAACATTCTGTGTTAATTGCCTCAAAATGACTCCGAGCTCGCTGTGCCCATTGATGCGTATGCAGCATTGCCTTATTGGCCTCTTCATAAGAGATGTTCGGCGGAGTGCAGATATCTAGAACCATCTGTATATCGCTTTTCAAAGTATGCTGAAAGGAAACAACATTCTCAGGGGTGAACATATGACGAGATCCATCGATATGCGAGTGAAAAGATACTCCCTCTTCTGAAATTGTTCGCAGTTTTTCCAGGCTCATCACCTGGAATCCTCCAGAATCGGTTAAAATTGCGTTATCCCAGTGTATGAATTCGTGAAGTGAGCCATGTGCATCGATGATCTCTTTTCCTGGTCGCAGATAGAGATGATAGGCATTCCCCAGAATCAAGGCATAGCCAAGCCTTGCTAGGTCTTTGAGTTCAATTGCCTTGACTGTTCCTGCAGTGCCAACAGGCATAAACATTGGGGTTTCAATGTTCCGTTCGTGTAACTGAAGGCTTCCAATGCGTGCATACGAGTGTTTTTCACGAGCAAGCTCGGTAAACAGCGCATTAGGTTGTGGCATAGAAAAATAAGACGAAACTAAGCCCGCCAAAAAAGAAGGTTGAAAACCACGCTGCTATAATCGGTGTGAATATGCCTTCTGCAGCAAGGATAACATTGACAGATCCCATCACATAATATGCAACAGAGATAAACAGCGAAATGAGTAGGCTCATAAGGACTACGTTCTTGCGAAATCTTCCTGCCAATGAGCACGAAATCAAGCAGACGATTAAAGGAGTAAGGGCAAATGAATATCGAGCATAATGCTCTGCCTTCTGCCGTTTGAACTCCGAACCTGATTCTTCCAAAATTTTCAACCATTCACTCGCCTCACTGATGGTTAATTCATCGATTTTTTTGCTTCTTCGTTGAAAAGCGCTGGGATTTATTGAAAAATCAGAGTCTTGCAGTGTTAGTTTTCGTTCAATCTGTATATCTTCCGGTGAGACAAAAGAATAGATGATAATTCCCTCCATGTCCCACGAGTTTGTTTCAGTGTTCCAAACCGATTTTTCGACATCAAGCCTTCGCTGAAAATCAAGGTTATCATCAAGATCAACAATGATGAGGTCGCTGAGCGTTTTTTCAAGGTCGTTGTAATAATCAGCATAGTAAATACGCTTTCCCTGCTTGCTGCGTACTGCAACATTGTTTGCATTATAGTTTCTGCTGCGGAACGTAAGCTCTTCAGAACGTTTGTTCTTTTCGGTAAACGTGGGAATGACCACTTTTTCCTCAAAAACAAATGAGAATATGCTCAATGCTAGGCCAAAAAGTACAACAGGCGCAGTAAATCGATAGAGCGATTGCCCGATCGAAAACACGATTATCAGTTCATTGCTTGCATAGAAATTTGAAATAAGAAAAGAGGTTGAAAAAAGACAGGCAATCGGGAGGGAATAAGAAATGCTCTTGGGCAAATACAGCCATTGCACGTAAATAATTTCTTTGAATCCAACGCCTTCGTTCTGATATTGCACTAAATTTGAAAATAAATCGATAACTTCGATCAATAATGCAAAAAAGGCAAGAGAAACGATGAACATCGGGATTAAACTTCTAATTGTTAAAAGACCTAATTGTTTCATTTTCCAAGTTTTCGATAAAATGCAATTATTCCTGCAATAAGAACGAGTATATTTGGTGTCCACATCGCAATGAAGGGATTAACCAACGAAGTTGCTGTGCCAAAGGACTGTCCGGTAACTAGTATTCCCCAATATATTCCCGATATCAACAAGCCAAGTCCAAATCCTACTGATTTTCCACTTCTAACTGAAAAATGGCCTAGAGGAAAGGATAAAAATATGAAAAACAATGATGCGAAAGGAATGGAGTATTTCTTTTGGTATTCAATTTTGTAAAGCCGCAATGAAAAATCGTCTGGGCTACCTCTGTTAACATCTCGATAATTCTCATATTGAGATTCTAAGGATGTAGTGTTAGCTTTTGTATGGAGTATTGTAACCCCCAACGTTGCTTTTTCACGATTTATTTCTCTTGCATAAAGTTCCTCGGCACTCTGAAGAACAGCTTCTTTTTCTTGGATTTTTTCCAATACATCACCACTGCTCATCTCTCGTGGAGAGGGGTTCCGAATTGAGGAAGAGGCAATATCACTGAATAAAAAATTGTATTGCAATTGTTCTGCTTGAATATGATCATAATGCTCTTGGATATCACGTTTTGGAGCATGGATTTCAACATCATGCAAAAGAATGCTCACAACATTTGTATCTGCACTAGTAGATTTCAATTCTCCTCCTTTTGCGCCAATGACACGTAGGTCACCGTTTTCATTAGGGCCAACGATAAACAACGAATCAAATCGACCATCAACATAATCACCAGTAATGATGATGTCATCTTGGTAGGTTTTAACTGAATATGGTTGCAGCTCCAATTCGGGGTTGCTAAAAAATAAATCGATATACAGATTGACAAAACGATAGGTTCCTACGGGAAGCAAATAATCATTCACGAAAAATGAAAACACCGAGATCAAGGCGCCCAATGTGAGAAAAGGAATAAATGTCAACGAAATCGGAAATCCCGTCGCTCGGAGCGATATTATCTCGTGTTGCGATGAGAGATTCCCCACGGCCATAAGACAGCCAACGAGACTTGCAAACGGAGCAGCGAGTGAAATAACAGTAGGAAGTGCATAGAAAATCAGCTGAATCATTCCCCAAAGTGGAATATTGCTCAGCAATGCCTCTTCAGCGAGCAAGAGGATCTGATTCACAAAGAAGATAAAGAAAAAGAACAGGAACGACACAAAGAAAGAAAACAAAAATTCCTTTGAAAGGTATAACCATATTGTAATCGGGGGTCTCATGTAGCTCATTCTAAATTCCTGTAGATCCAAAGCCTCCTGTGTTTCTTATTGTTGTTTCCAATGTTTGTTGCAACGTAAATTCAGCCCGACATGTAGGAGTGAATACTATCTGGGCAATACGATCTCCATGATGAAGGGTGAATGGCGTCGTGGAGAAATTGATAAGGAGGATTTTAATTTCACCACGATAATCTGAATCAATAGTACCTGGAGAGTTTAGCAGTGTAATGCCATGATCCATAGCGAGTCCTGAACGCGGTCTGATCTGCCCCTCGATATTTTCTGGGATTTGCAAAAAAACACCGGTTGGAATACTGGCCCTTTGCATAGGGCCAATTGTTATGTCTTCTTCGATACAGGCAGAGAGATCTCCCCCACTTGCTCCTGCACTTTTATACGCAAGCGAACAAGTACATTGTGCTGATCGTTTTTTATAAGAAATGCAAATTCTTGCCACGCACTATCTTCTTCTTGAAGAATTCTTATTATTATGTTGATGTCGTTTGAAAGGTCTGTTTTCCTTGAAAGGTCTACTTTCCTTGAAAGGCCTACTTTCAATTTTTGAATCAAGTACCATGCTTAAGTTTACTCTATTCATTCTGTCTATTTCAATGATTTTAACATCAACAGAATCTCCAATTGCTACATAATCTTCGACCTTTTCGATGTGTTCCTTAGACATTCTGCTAATATGACAAAGACCCTCTTTTCCTGGAAGAAATTCAATGAAGGCGCCAAAATCAGTGATTCTTCGCACGTATCCATTATATATTTTTCCTATCTGCGGTTCTTCGAGCAATTTTGCCACATTTTCTTGAGTATTTTTTGCAGCTTCTTGATTCTTTGAATATATTGTAATTTTTCCATCAGGATTAATAACAATTTCTGATTCATATTTTTCTGATAATGCTTTAATTGTTTTTCCACCGGGGCCAATCAAGGCGCCAATTTTGTCTACGTCGATATGAAATGTGACAATACGTGGGGCATAGTCCGATAACTCACTACGGTGGCTAGGAATGGCTGTCTGGAGTTTATCAAGGATGTAGATGCGGCCTTTGTATGCCTGTTCAAGTGCAACCTTCAATATTTCGGTGCTCACGTTCTTGAGTTTTATATCCATCTGAAAAGCAGTGATGCCATTTTCTGTTCCAGCAACCTTGAAATCCATATCTCCAAGATGATCTTCTTCTCCGAGAATATCACTCAGCACTGCAAATGAATCTCCTTCTTTGATCAATCCCATTGCAATTCCTGCGACTTGTTCTTTTAAAGGAACGCCAGCCAAACGAAGTGCCATAGATGATCCACATACAGTTGCCATCGATGATGACCCATTTGATTCTAATACTTCCGAGACAAGACGAATTGTGTAGGGAAAGTCTTCTTTTTTTGGAATTACAGCTTTAATTGCCCGATGTGCAAGATGGCCATGTCCAATTTCCCTACGGCCAGTGGCCAGGCGGCCTGTTTCGCCAACAGAGAAAGGTGGAAAATTGTAATGCAGCATGAAATGTTCACGACGATCACCTTCAATATCATCCATAATCTGCTCATCTAACGCAGTTCCCAACGTTGCAACCACTAATGCTTGTGTTTCACCACGAGTAAATAATGAAGAACCGTGGGTACGTGGAAGTACATCTGTTAAACAGGCAATTGACCGAATTTCATCAAGTTCTCGGCCGTCTGTTCTGATTTTATTTGTTAGAATTGAATCACGCACGATTGCGCGCTCAGTATTTTCAACAAGTGCGTAAAAGAGTTTCTCTTCTTTCTCAGTAAATTCCTTGCCGTGCTCATCGAAAACCGTCTGCACAACTGCTTTGATTGCATCCACACGTTCGGCCTTTCCTCGAACAAAGCAAGCCGTTTGGAATCCTTCTTGCAATCTCTTTTCGATTAGATCCTGGTTTGGAATGGTCTGTGTTTCACTGACAATCTCAAATTTTTCCTTTCCACAAAGCTTTCGTAAACTAAGCTGCATTTCGCACAATGCTGTAATTGGTTCGCGAGCAAATTCAATTGCATTGAGCAGGTCAGTTTCGTTGACCTCTGCCCCGCCACCTTCAACCATTGTTACCCCTTCAAGGGTCCCTGCGACAACAAGATCAAGCTCAAGATTAACGTTATACGGTGGATTTACAATATATTCACCATCTTTCATCCCGATGCGCACCGCACCAATGGGACCATCAAAGGGAATATCAGAAATAGTAACTGCAGCAGAAGCTGCATTGATTGCAACAATATCTGGTTGATTTACCTGATCTGTGGACAAAACCGTTGGGATCAACTGGATATCGCGTTTGATATCCTTGGAAAACAGAGGACGAAGTGGTCGATCAATCAAGCGTGATACAAGAATTTCTCGTTCTTTTGGGCGCCCTTCCCGCTTAAAAAATCCGCCAGGAATCTTCCCAGCAGCATAATATTTTTCATTGTACTCAACTTGTAGTGGCACATAATCCAACTCATCATTTACCTTTGATGAGCAACACACCGTTGCAAGCACGAATGATTCTCCGTATTTTGCAACAACCGCTCCATTAGCTTGTTTAGCCAACATCCCAGATTCAAGAAATAACGTTTCTTGACCAATTTTTGTTTCTACTTTTTGCATGTAATCCTTATTTGCGTATAGCGAGTTCTTTTATGACCGTTCTGTATCGTTGAACATCAGTTTTTTGAAGATAGCGTAACAATCGTCGACGTCTACCAACTAGTTTTAGCAGTCCTGTTTTTGAGTGATTATCTTTTTTGTGAGTTTTAAAATGATCGTTCAAATATTTAATTCGCTCAGTAAGCAATGCTATCTGTACTTCTGACTTTCCACTATCTTCGTGTGTATTTCCAAATTTTCGTACAATAGTCGCAATATCAATGTTTTCTTTACCCATATAAAATTCCTTATACCTTACAGCAGATTACTGCATGGGGTGCGGCGTGTCAAGCTGATGATAGCGAATACTTCTATTATGTATGCGAATAATGGCAGACACAGAATGATCATCAGAGCAAGCGATATATTCAGTAGGATGTGACTGCCCAGCTTCTGCATTCAGTTCTACATCTCTGGCAAATTCTGACAAATTCGGCAGGTGCTTAAAACGAAGCATTTTTCGGGTTGCAATAACTTGTTTTCCTTCTTCAGTAAGTGCAAGGTGCGGAACAGTGATGCGTCCCAACAACCATGACAACGGCTTCAACAGTTTTTCGGGATGTCCCGCAGATTTTTGAATGTCTTCCAAGGTATAGGCTTCAGAACAATGGAGTCCGCCAATTGACTCACGAGAGAGCGCAGAAAGATAGGCCAATCCACCCCAATGATTTGCTAATGTTTGAGCATATGCGCGAATATAAGTTCCCTTGGAAACAGTCAGAGCAATCTCAGCGCAGGATCGTTGCGCATGAATCAATGTTGCGGCATAGATTTGGATTCTTCGTTCAGGAGGAGTCACAGAAATGCCTGCTCGAACAAGGTCTGAACATCGCTTTCCTCCTATTTTTATCGCAGAAAATTGAGGTGTCTGCTGCACACAGCTCCCTTGCTCTGCATCCATGGCGTGAATTATCTGATGCACCATGGGATAGACATCTGAATAGGTTTTCTTTCCAAGAGGGTCCAGGGTATCTGTCGTAGCACCAAATGTTATGCTCGCACGATAGGATTTCCGCTGTGTCATACACATATGCGATAGTGCCGTTGCAGATCCAATAAGCAAAATGATGAGTCCCTCAGCAAAGGAATCGAGAGTTCCGGTATGCCCTACTTTTTTGAGTTGTAATGTTTTTTTTACGAGACCAACAAGTTCAGTTGAACGTAGCCCTCGGGGTTTATACACTGGCAGACAGCTGGCAGTCATTTCGTCCTAGGAATGCGAAATACGTTCGATAAGTTCCAAAGTTCTTGCAGCATCTGCCATGCGACTTCCTGTAACAAAGGTCACTCGTGGTGTTTTTCGAAGGTTTAGTTGCTTTGCAATTACTGATTGAATGTATCCTCTTGCACGATTAATCTTCTGAAGCAATTCATCAGAAAGTTTTTCATAATCTGCTCCAGTAATGAAAACCTGAGCAACCGAATAATCCGGAGCAAGCACGACTTCTTCAATGGTGATGGATCGGTTTTTAGCTCCTAAAATATGGTTGGTGCTGAGTAATGAAGCAATTATCTCTTGGATGCGATGTTCTAAGCGTTGTTTGCGATAGGAACTCATTGGCTCGGTCGTTCTTTCACTTCATATGCTTCATAAATGTCGCCAAGTTGAATGTCGGAGAATCGCTCGATGCCGATACCACATTCATACCCAGATTGCACTTCTTTCACATCATTTTTCATGCGTTTCATCGAAGATATTTTTCCTGAATGAATTTCAACATTGTTGCGGTATATGCGAATTAACGAATTCACTGAAGCGGTTCCCTCAAGGACAAAACATCCTGCGATTAATCCAATCTTTGGAATTTTGAAAGTATCGCGTACTTCAATTTTTCCAGTTATCGTTTCATACAATTCAGGAGCAACCATTCCCTTCATTGCCGCATCGATGCGTTCAATCACCTCATAGATGATGTTGAATCGCAAGATGGTGACCCCTTCTTTTTCCGCCAAAGACTGCAATTTCCCGGAGGCACTTACATGAAATCCAATGAGAATTGCATTTGCCACCGATGCAGCCATAACATCAGTCTCGTTGATCGCCCCAGCTCCTGCATGCACAATTGTAATACGTACAGTATCATTGCTCAGTTTTTTCAGGCTTGATTGCAAGGCTTCAACAGATCCCTGCGTATCGGCCTTTATTATAATTTTTAACTCGAGGTGTTCGCTTTCTTGAATGCTCTCATAGAGACTGTCCAAGGAAACCTTTGTGTTCTTCCCTTGGAGGGTATCCCTCCGTTTTCGCATCTGGCGTTGTTCGCTGATCTGCTTTGCCAATCGCTCGGTTGGAGATACTTGAAAATGATCACCAGGCTCAGGAATGCTGTTAAATCCAAACACCTGCACCACCGATGAAGGTCCAGCGTGCTTTACCTTGGCGGAACGATCATCGATCATCATGCGAACACGACCATAAGAAGACCCAACAACAAACGAATCACCCACAGACAAGGTTCCTTGCTGCACAAGGATAGTAGAAAGACGACCAAGTCCCGGATCTATTGTAGATTCAAGCACAATTCCATCTGAACGCCCCTTGGTTCGAGCTTTTAACTCAAGAATTTCTGCTTGCAAAATGATTGCATTTAATAATTCACTAACTCCCTCACCTGTCTTTGCAGAAATAGGCATAAGCATCGTTTGCCCACCCCATTCCTCTGGTATGAGGTTGTGTGTCGATAAATCGTTTTTTATTTTTTCCAAGTTTTGTTGCGGCAGGTCTATCTTTGTTATAGCCACGATAATAGGCACCTTTGCATCCTGTGCGTAGTTCAGAGCTTCAATTGTTTGTGGCATGACCCCATCGTCTGCGGCAACAACAAGAATCACAATATCTGTCACTTGTGCACCACGTGCGCGCATAAGGGTAAAAGCCTCGTGTCCAGGTGTATCGATACAGGTTATGATGCCCTTCTCAGTGCTAACCTGATATGCACCAATGTGTTGGGTTATTGCACCTGCCTCACCTTCGGCTATATTTGAATTGCGAAGATAATCAAGTAATGTTGTCTTTCCATGATCGACATGCCCCATAACCGTGATTATCGGAGGTCTATGATGCATATCTTCTGCATCCACCTCTTCTTCAGCGATCACTTCTTCTTCAAAATCAGCAACAACCTTG
This sequence comes from Spirochaetia bacterium, assembly GCA_965243525.1. Classification (GTDB taxonomy): domain Bacteria; phylum Spirochaetota; class Spirochaetia; order WTKD01; family WTKD01; genus WTKD01. Next base: position 193,869 of record OZ251568.1, read on the forward strand.
ATTTTACTGTTGTATTCAGAGGCAAGAATCTCTGCGGTTTCTGCATCAACTTGATGGTTGATAGTGACCCTCATCCCCATTCCCATAAGTTTTTTGATCAAATCGGATGCTTTGAGATTCATCTTTTTTGCTAGCTCAGAAACAACTATATGTTCAGAAATCTCAATAAGCGATGGAACTGGGTTTTTACGCACCACCGTAGGAGCCTTTTTAGGCCGCAATTCCTTTTCTGTATACTTTGGGCGCATAAATTGCCGTGAAGATTGCTTTTTGACAAAACGCTTTGGTTCCCTTGGTGGAGAAACCGGAGGTTTACTTGCTCCAGCTGTTGGTGGCTTTTTATCAGAATTAAACGGTGGCCTTTCCTTTTTTGGAAAACTTGGTCGCTCCCTTCCTTTGAATGGTTTTTGCGTTGTCTTTGGGGATGCTGAACGAGTTGTATTTTTCTGCGGAGACTGAGACTGAGATTGAGATTCGGGTCTCGCCTTCTTAGCAACATTAAGTTGTACCGTTGGTTTTTTCTTCAGTACAATTTTTATTTTTTTTTGCTTGCTATCGTCGTCTTTGGTTTTTTTGATTAATGTTGCTTTGGGCTTTTGATCGTCCAATGTGTTTTCCTTTTATTCCTCATCGATAACATTTACGCTGTCTTCAATTATCTGTTTTAATTCTTGAAATTCTTCCTCAGTCAACTCTGAACGTTCTTTCAATTCTAAATCAACCGCATTTACCAAATCAATAATATGCTTGTATCCAGCTCGTTTGAGTTTTGATACTATTTCTTGATCGATATCAGGCAGTTGATCAACCGTTAATTCATTAGAATCTTCCTCTGTGGGGTCATCAGAATCAACCACTTCAATGCCCTCTTTGAGAATTTTTTCAAGTGTTTGGACATCACTTTCTGTAAAACCTTTGAGCGTTCTCATCGTATCTACATCAAGTGAAACAATATCTTCAATACGTGTTATATTATTCGCATTCAACAAAGAGACTAAATCATCAGTTATATTTGGCAATTCAGAAACATCGCTGATTTCTTCAGATTCTTCTTCTGTGAACAATGCAGAAGCCATATATTGCGATGAATTACTAATATCCATCTCTTTGAACTGTTCTTCTGTTTTGACCTCAATGCTCCAATCGGTCAATCGACTTGTTAATCGAACATTTAGCCCCATCTTTCCGATGCACAAGGAAAGTTGATTTTCAGGGACAACCACAAGGGCCTGCCGCTGCTCTTCATCCAAAAGCAAAATATGCTTGATAGTAGCAGGAGCCAAAGAGTTTTTAATGAGCTCGCGGGGGTCTGGTGAATATTTAATAATATCGATTTTTTCACCTTCAAGCTCGCGGATAACCGATAAAATACGGACTCCGCGAACACCAACACATGCACCTACCGGATCAACCTCTCTACGATTTGAACGTACGATTACCTTTGTTCGATAGCCCGGTTCTCGTGTTATTTTTAGTATTTCAAGGGTATGGTCAAATATTTCTGGAACCTCAAGCTCAAAAATGCGTCGCACAAACTCTGGATGGGTTCGCGATAGAATGATCTGCAATTCTGTCTGAGTACGCTCAACTTTATAAATTAAAGCCTTTATTCGGTCACCGACATGATAGGATTCTCTCGGCGATTGAAAGCGTTTTGGAAGAATCCCTTCGGTATTCCCAAGGTCTATGTAGATAGTCCCTTGCTTTTCTCGTTGATAATATCCAACAACCATTGCCCCAACTTTTTCCTTGTATTCTGAAAAAAGTGTATCGTGCTGTATGTCACGAAGCGCTTGCTTTGCACTTTGCTTCGCAGTTTGAATAGCTAATCGGTTAAAATGCTTCGGATCAACCTCAATCAACAAACTATCACCAAGTTCACACTGATCATCAAGCTGCAAGGCATCCTCAAGCAAAATTTCAATTACCTCATCTTCTATTTCGTTGACAATGGTTTTTTGCGCAAACAACTCCACCGTCTCATCTACAGAAGAAAACTTTACCACAGCATTTTCATCAGTACCGAATGTCTTTTTGTACGCAGCAAGCAATGCACGTTCAATCGTTCGTTGAATCAACTCACGTGAAACGCCTTTATCACTTACTAATTCGGTAATACTCTCTTTTAGTCCGCCAATCATCTACTTCGAATCCTTGCATAACTGTAGCCGAGCGTTTACATGCTGTCAATAATCGATCGTGCGTGCCAAGCTAATCGCCATACAACAATCAATATTGCAATCTTTTATCAAACGAGCACAGGTCGCGAGTGTTGCACCGGTTGTGCAAACATCATCAACAAGCAGCACGGTATCGCACCGCGGAGGGAGTTGGGACAGCATTTTCTTAACAATATACATTTTTTTGTGCAATGATCGCTGTCGCTGATGAAAGTCAAGTTTTTTTTGAGCACTTCCTGATTTTCGTTGTATGCAGGGGACTACATGATATCCATACTGCTTTTTCAGATGTTGACACAAGACAGCAACCGGATCAAATCCACGCTTCTTTTTGTTTTTCGGGAGGCAGGGAATGGGCAGAAGCGGCGCAGTGATCTTGCGATTCTGCAATATTTCATGCAATTGTAATGCGAGATAGTTGATCAGATCTCTACGCGCATATTTTTTGTACATATGAATGATATTCGTCATGGGGTGGATGAAAAAATACAGAGAATATAGTGCATCAAGAGGATGTTTCTGCTCCATACAGCGCCAGCACCGTTCTTCACTACTCATAATTGGGTTTGCACATATTTTGCAGATTTTTTCAGTCACCCTTGGCAGTCTATTTAAGCAGTCCTCGCATATGCCAAAGGCCATCGTTTGAGGTGATCTGTGCAAAGGAATTCCGCATCCTCCACAGGGTTGCGAAAGCACTGTTGATACAAGGTGATTCATACCTATATTACGGGTATAATTTCGCTTGCACGTGTATTTACTAGTTGTCGTCTTGTATTTGTTTTAATTCCACCAAGAAATGGAGCGCCTCGATGGGGGTCATATTGTTTATGTCAACTGTATCTAATGCTGCTTTCAAATGATAATACTGCTTTGCATCCGACTGTACGTCTTGTGTTATTTCAGAATATGTTGAATTTAGAGCTTTCTTCTCTTTTTCTTGCAAAACATCATTCGATATCCTATCTGCAGAGAGATCTACACCCCTCTGTGCCTCTTCACGCGCTAAAAGTTGCTCTAGCTTATCTTGCGCTATACGCAAAATCGTTTCTTGAATCCCCGCCATCCGAGCAACTTCAATTCCAAAGGAATGTGGGATGATGCCTTCGGTGAGTTTTCTAAAAAAATGTACCGTATGTTCTTCTCGCTTGGTGCGTAAGGTGAAAAATCGAAGATGTTCATGGCGCATCTCAGCAAAATCATGAAAATGGGTAGCAAAAAGACAACGGGCTTTGCATCGAGTGAGCATGTGTTCCACGACTGCCCACGCAATAGAAAATCCATCAAGGCTGCTCGTACCCCGCCCGATTTCATCGAATACAACAAAACTATCCATACTTGCATGACGCAAGATATACGCAGTTTCAAGCATTTCTAACAAAAATGTCGATTCACCTTGCAGGATGTTGTCTGCTGCTCCCATTCTGCAAAATATGCCGTCACAGAGGTGAATTGCTGCAGAACTTGCCGGGACATATGACCCAATATGCGCCATCAAAATGATGAGTGCGTTCTGACGTAGATAGGTTGATTTTCCTGCCATATTTGGTCCCGTGATGATATGCATATACGAGTCGTTGGACATGGCTAAATCGTTGGAAACAAAAAAAGATTCGTTGAGTATTCGTTCGACCAGGGGATGACGCCCGTTCTCGATGTTGATTGAATGGTTCTCTCCTATCTGAGGCCTGCAATAACTGTATTCCGTAGCGCTCTGTGTGAGCGAAATAATCATATCGATATAGGCAATTCGATCTGATAGCACTGAAATAGGACGTCTGGCCTCGAGAACCTTGGCAACAAGCATGGTAAGAAGTTCCTGCTCTAACGATGCTATCTGTTCATCTGCAAGCAGTATGCTGTCTTCTAATTCTTGCAATGCATCTGTTTTATAGCGGATGACGCCTTTCAGTTGTTGGCGAAGAATGAATTCTTTTGGGACAGCATTATTTTTTGCACTTCTGAGTTCAATATAATACCCAATAACACGATTATATCCCAATTTTGCCTGCTCTAATCCATGTTCCTGCACCGTTGCATCGATATAGTCTTGGATCATCTGATGACTATTTTGTCGCAAGGCATATTGCTCATCGAGTCGTGGATCGAATCCTTCTTTGATCTGGCGAAAATCATCAGCATCAGTATTGAGCGAGGCATGAAGCAGCCGCAGGACCTCGTTGATTTCTGCAATCGATATTAGTGTCGTATTTTCATGCCATTTTTCATCGACAAGCGCATCGATTTGCACTGCAGAAGAAAGCGAAAGGGCAAGATCATGCAGAGAAGCATAAGTCCCCTTCCCGACTGATACACGAGCCAAGATGCGCGGAATATCTTTTATACGTTTTAACAATGCATGACAGTGATCTCTGAGCGGTGTCTCTGCCAGGAAATGAGCTATGCCATTTTGTCGATGTTCTATTGCCTTACGTTTTCCCAAGGGTTGGATCAGAGATTCTCGCAAATACCGCATTCCCATCGCAGTACAGCAGCGATTCAGCAATTTAAACAAAGAAAGAGCATTCGTATGGGAGCCATCAGAAAAGACTTGCAGTTGATCAAGGGTTTTCTTGTCAATTGACAATTTTTTTTTGGCATCAAGAACAACAAGGTCTTGTATATGGATGCAGGTGCCGAGTTCAAGTCGCTTGAGGAATCGGAAAAAGGCAGCAAGCACTGAAATGCGCAGATCAGTGGCAGTGATTCCAAAACCTTTCAAATTCACCACATGAAAATGTTCGCATACTTCATCATAGGCGTTGATCTTTTCAAACAACCACTCTTCTGCCTTGTGGAGCACGTATTTGTGGGGGATCTCTGCATACGCATCGTAGGTGTCTGGATCGAGAATGAGCTCGCTGGGATTGATTTTTTCAAGTTCAACACCAATGTCTGACAACGACGTCTTCGAAGAAAATTCCTGAAGATAGAGTTTTGTTGTTGAAATATCTGCCCAGAGGGCGATATAGCCCGATCCTGTATTGGTTAGTGAGGCAAGAAAATTGTATTTGCTGGGATCAAGAAATGAACCGTTCGTAATCGCGCCAGGGGTCAGTATTTCTGTTATTTTTCGTTCAACAAGTTTGCTATCTTTGGTGATGGGCATCTGATCACAGATTGCGACCGATTCTCCAGCACGAATAAGCTGTTCAATATAGCGATGCGCCGCACGGATCGGTACCCCACACATGGGGATTTCCTGCCGCTTGGTCAGCGTTAGGGATAAAATACCCGATGCTTTTTTTGCATCATCATAGAAAAATTCATAAAAATCCCCCAATTGAAACAGCAAGAGACAATCACGATGTTTATTCTTTATCTCAGTATACTGCTTTATCAGAGGAGTCATGAACCGTCAAATTATCTTGATTGTTCAATCAGACGTTCGACGACAAGATCACTGATATCAATTTGACTAGACCACCATTGCAATCCGTTGGTATCTTTTCGCAACACAAGTGTGTATCCATTTTGTTCGCTAACAATGCGAATGGTCTCCTGGAGCGTTCGCAAAAATTCATCTGAAAGGAGCTTGTTTCTATCAGCGGCGAGTTCATTTTTGTATTGTGTGTTCAGATTTTGTATATAGGATGAAAGATCTTCAATCTGCGCATCAAGTCGCCCAACGAGTGCATTGTTGTTCTGCTGTTGTGCTTCAAATCGCTGTCGTTGCAAACCGCCCAATCTATTGCGTAAATTTGAAAGATTTGTTGAATATTGCTGCTCTTTTGTCTCAATTTGCCGAAGTTCTGCTGTTTCACGATAAAAATAAGCAAATACCTTTTCAATATCAATAACAGCAACCGTGGTTATCTGCTGAGCAACTATTCCCCCCATGCAGGACATTAATATACTTACGGCTAACACATATTTCATATCATATACCTCACTAATCTCTAAAAAAATCTATATCGATTGAAAATATAAAATCAATTCCACCAGGATCTGTACCGCTTGGATCTTCAAGATTTCCACGTTGCCACTGCACTGCTCCGCTATTGTCTACGAAAAATCGCTTTGCAAAATAAAAGCGCAAGGGAAATTGCGGCAAGACAAATCTGATTCCCCCACCAAAGGTGAACAGCATATCAGAAAGTTCAATGTTCAATAATTCTTCTTCGGATCGCCATAGAGCGGCTCCCTCCAAGAAAAAGTCCCACCAGATGATTTCTTCCACCAAGGGCATGCGTAATTCAATAAAACTATTCCAAATCGCAATCCCTTCGCGAACTGCTGGCCATCCGCGCGCGTTAAAAATACCATTCAAAACCAATAAATCACTGTCTGCTGGGCCTTCGGTTTCCGCATTTCCTCCACCTGGATAAAAGAAATGGGGAAGTATTATCGTAAAATTCGTTTGAATCGCAAGAACCATCTTCCACGACCAAGCTTCAGCAACTTTCCAATCAAACAAGGTGTAATAATAATCCCCTCGCGTTTCAGCCGTGATAAAGGTTCTGCTGCCTCCTAAGAAACCACCGGTGAGCGTGAATTTTTGCTGTACGTAATACCCATCTGTTGGATTGTATCTGATGTTTCGCCCATCTAATGCGATGCTCAATGAAAGTGAGTTAAGCCATTGCAGTTCATACCGACTTCGTCGTGTTTGCTCGTTTGCAGGGCGATAGACGCTGTCATCATAATCAACCCATTCAAGCGCAAAACCAAGCGTTGCTTTTGGGATGATTCTTCCAATTCTTGTTGGAAATGAATAGCCAACACTGGGATACAAGCCAAAATCATACGATTCATAGGTCATGGTGCTGCTTCGTGAATTTAACGTATTGGTACTGTCTGCATAGTAATAATCAGTTAGCAAGTTAAGGTTGCTAATATCTGTTGGTGCTGGCGATCCAGGAAATTTTTCTCCTGCTGTGTATGAAATGCCATTCACCGTTTGGGCACTTGCAAATACATATTCACCAGTAAATGGGTCGGGAATATCTGTTGTAAAGGGTGCAATGCTGTCTTGAGAAACAACTCCAACGGTGTTGTGTTCAAAGGAGAATGAAACCCCTGCAGAAATAGGAATATCTTTGATATATCGCGTTAAAAAACTAAGTTGAATGGTTTGGTTGATTTGAGAAAGAACGGTGTTCGCAGATGCTTGAAACCCCTGCCCCAGAAAATTTCTATCAGTCAGTTGTAAGAACAACGAAATTGGAAACTCAGAACTTGCCCCAAAGCTCAATCCAAATTGGAGATCAATGGTGTTCTTTTCTTCGAGGGTAATCGCAAGATCGACCAATCCATCAGCCTCACCAACCGGAGTTTGAATATCGATAACAGAAAAATAATCGAGACTGGCTAAGTTGAAATAGGTTTGTCTTAAATCAGTCGTGTTGAAAATCGCCCCTGTTTTTTGTGTAATCTCTCGCAGAATAACCGAATCCTTGGTTCGTTCGTTGCCGGTGATGGAAATTTTGTCTACGTGGGCTCTGTCTTTTTCTGTGATAGCAACCTCATAATTGACGTAATTTCCTCTACGACTGGTGGAGGTGTTGAATTCATTAAAAACAAATCCACTACTGTAATAGGCATCTGCAACACGTTGCAAGCTCTCGCTAAGTTTTTCCTCATCGAGAATATCTCCCTTTTTAAGAGAAATAAGTTCATCAAGCTCTGTCTGTGTCAAAATTGTGTTACCAGTAAACTCGATTCCCCCAAAAAGAAAGCGGCTTCCTTCTTCAATAAAAATTGAAATAGTAAGCATCTCACGATCTTTCTCTTGGTCATAGTTACTATCGATGATCGTGTCAGTGATTATTGCATCGATAAAACCCTCTGAGCGATAGAGATTTAAAATCTGGCCCTTGTCCCCTTCAAAAACAGGTGCTTGATACAGCCCCTTTCTCAATCCTGTTTTCTTTTTTGTCTCCATGATTTTAAAAATTTCTTTTGCTGCAAGTTTTTCAACGCCATAGAGTCTGATATCTTCCACACGAAATTCATTGCCTTCATCGACAGTGATAACCACGACCGTGTCTTCAACATGAATCGTTGCAGTTCCATTGGGGAATCCCTCAGCGATAAAGAATCCTTGCAATTTACGTTCATCTGCGCGGAGCTGTGTTTGAGAAATGAAATCACCGTTCTTGATTGTCACCTCGTTGGTGATATCAATTCTTGAGAGTTTTCGAATACCACGTACTTCAATTTTGCTGACAACCGGTCGCTCAGTAACCCTGAATTCTAGTTGCACAAAATCTTCGCTTCCTTCAAACTCCGTTGCACTGGGAATAATCTCTTGAAAATAGTCCAAGGCATAGAGTTTGCTTTGTAGCAATAAGAATCGCTCTTCAGTGAATGGCTCACCAATGAATTCTTCAAAAATAGGGCGAACATCCCGAGCCTTAACCTGTTCGAGTCCAAAAATTTTGATCTCTTTGATTTCCTTATCGAGATACCAAGGGGAATCCTGTGCCCATACTGATACAGCACAGCAGAGAACGATTAAAAGCCGAAAGATTCGTTGCATAATTTGCATTCTATCCTGTAAACGGATATCTTCCAAGATAAACAGCTCTATTGCTTGACATTAAACATTCATATGACATTGTTAGTTCTTCCTTTCAAGAAAACACGGCATAACACAAACATCTTCCCAAGAGCAGAGCTCTGCTACCACAGAGTGAAGATATCTTTTACCCATTAAACCGTGAAAATTCATTTTCCACTTCAGTCTCATTTAAAAACCCAGTCTCACTGTTGAGATTCCCGGAAAACTCAACCTTCAGGCTGGTCAGAGCATCTTCGAAGGAAAAATCGACAATTGATAATTCCCAATCATTTGCATTTTTATAAAACTGGATATTACAATTGATGATCGGTATCTGTGTTGCTGATACGGGGATAAAAAAATCTCTGGTGATCAGGGAAATTGACATGGTGTCAGCATCGAAGGAACTGTATTCAAAAATCATAACATAATTTGCACTCCGCACATCAGCCAATGTAGCGGTTACATAGTTATCTCTGACCCCTCCCTTTATTGCGTATAGCTTTCTTCCCACCCTAAACTCCCCGTCAATGCTCTGTCTGGATTGTGATATGGCCACGGTGCTATTTCCCGAGATAATGATCCCAAAAATATCGATATCAAGTGATCGAATGAGCATTGTATCGTTCGCATAGCGAAGATCAATCGAAGTGATAAGGTCTTCAGAAAAGATCCCTTGCAGTTTTGCATCAAGCGATGCTAGATTAAACGAATCCTTGCTCAGCGTAAAAATCCCTTCCACTAAGAAAACACTTTCTTGCAATCCCGCAATATTTTGCATTGATGCAACACTTGCCTGCAGATCTGGAGGAAGGGTATTTTCAAGGATCGCAAACAGAGTCTTCCCATCGATATCCTTGAATGTGACCGAATAAACGGGAGTGTTGTTCTCAGAAATCGATTGTACAGCAATGTATTGCTCCTCTGAGAACTGAATTGATGCGTTGCTCTGAAATAGGTTTCCGCTTGCATCAATCTCAACCGTCAGGCTTGGAACAACAAGATCATTCAACATGAAATTTTTTCCGGTCACCACATAATACCGGTCATTTTGACGAATCGCGATGCGTCCATCGAGAACATATTGCTCTGAGAAGAGTGAAAATTTCGTTGCCGCAAGGCTGCCTCTCAGTCGCCAGTCTAAAAGATCAACTGTTCCACCAAACGAAGCGTAATTGTTCTCAGATTGTTGTATATACAGATTTTGGATAGTCAGCAATTCCTCATCACCGGAGATATCTGCAGTAAGAAACACATCTTCTGCCTGCTCCACATAGAGTCTGCTCTCCATGGTATAGGAAAAATTGGTAAAATCTCCCTCGGCAGTCAGCTGAGAACTAATAACAAATTCTGTTCCAAGATTTCCAAACAGCATATTTGACAGGTCCCTTTGTCCAATTTGAGGAACTCCCCTATATGTTGGATCAGAGGAATCTAGAAAGATACTTCCCGCAGACAATGCATCTGTCACTATACGTAGATTCCACAACTCTTTAGAAACGTCAATTTCACCATTCAGTTGTAACTCGGAACTGTCGAGATTCGCCTGTGTAATTTGATATATGGAGCCAATTCGATTAATAGAAAGAACCTGTGAATGCAGTTTGATGCCACCAATACCAAGTTCACGTACAACTGCATTCAGATGAAACTCTTGCATATCCTTGCTTCCCACCAACCGCAACCCCAAATCCCCATAGAGTGTTGTATTTCCACTTTTTGATAGCTCAACCAAGAGTGTGTTATCAATGACAAGTCGCTCGTTTTTGGTTAAGGTGATCAACAAATCTTGGATGCTGAATTGCCATGTGCCAAAGGGGGAAAGAAAGGACGTTGTTATGGTATTTGCGCTGATATAATCGGTGAAAAAAGCTCCACCAGTATCAGAGTTTTCTCGCGAGGACAAAAATTGTTCTGCTAAAGATGACAGTTGCTGGAGTAATACATCAACAGAGGTGATCGAAGATTCATTCAAGGAAATACGTATGGAATCAAATGAAATTTTACGTATTATACGGTCATTTTCTCCACGGATTAATGCGATCGGTCGAAATTGGATCCGTGCATCATTGATTGAAACATTGCTCGTCAGAGAATCATCTTTAACTCGGAGATTGCGCACTGAGACGGTGTTGATTCCTTGCAAGGCGATCAAATCGTATTCCAACAAACCACCAAAGGCATCTGCTATGGCTGCTGTGATGATGGACCTACCATATGCGAATCCCCTCGAGGTCAAAACGCTGAAAATCACTGCAAGACATGCAATGCTGAAAAGGAGAAGCCAATCACGGTGCTTAGTCTTTTTCTTCGCTAGCTGTTCTATTTGAACTTCCTCTCCTTCTTTCAGTGACATGCACGAATCGTATCTGAGTATACCGCATATCTCAGGGTCCTTCTATCTGATATATGGAACAATTAGCACAATCGATGGTTACGTTGACATGCTCCAAGTATTCTCCAAAAATGCGATATGCACTTCTCTGTTTCTGAGGATCACCCAATACTCAAGCGTATGGTTGCCATTGAAGGAATCGATGGATCGGGGAAATCTGTTCTTGGAAACATCCTCACAACAAAACGCATCAATGATATGCCAGTGTATGTCACAAGCGAACCAACACGATCATCAATTGGCCTATTGCTCCGACAATTTCTTGGTTCAGACCCACCGATCTTTAATTCTCGCACCGCTGCATTTTTGTTTGCTGCTGACAGAAATGAACATCTCTATGGATCAGACGGAATTCTCCACCATCTCAAAAACAGTTACGTGTTTATTGATCGATATTTGTTTTCTTCGCTCGCATATCAAGGCATCGAAACGGAGAGTGAAGCCATCTGGCAACTCAATGCCTCCTTTCCTTTTCCGGAATACCTGGTATACCTCGATATTCCCATCGAGACAGCTTGTGAACGCATGGATCAAGAACGCCTGTTTGCCGATCATTTTGAAACCTCGACCCTGCTTAAAAAAATCCATGCGCAATACGAAGCAATTCTAACCATCGTTGCGAAAACAAACATGAACATCCTTCGCCTTGATGCATCCCAAACTCCGGAAGAACTCGCCCAAACAGTAATCACCGCCTTAAAAAACACCGAAATATAACTATGCATGCTTGGCCGCGTAGCTCTGTTCTGCTCATCTGTGTGTGGTTGTTGCTCTGTTCTGGTTCTTTGTCTGCCTATCGTCTGACATATAAAGAACAACTCTATGAGCTCTATCACGTACATCTGTATCAGCACCCCACGCGTATCGCAGAAAACATCTATTATCTTGAACAAGTCCTGCGGGCTGATTTTGCAAATCCTCTCTATGCACTTGCCCGGATCACCAATAAACGAGAATGGGAATGGTATCGCGAGTTATTCATGATGCATATCAACCTAAAACTTGTGGAACTCTATCTTCGTTGGGGGAGCAAATATATGAAATTTGAGGCGTATTTCTACAATGCACCATGGAAGCGGCAAAACCTTGAAAGTCTCGCAAAAGCAGAGCCGTTGTTTCGCTTTGCAAAGGTTTATTGGGAAGAAGCATTGCACTATTCAGACAAGGCACAGGATATTCGATTTATCAACCTCACCGATATCCAGAACTGGGAAGACGAACACGCCCGCATCCAATCCGGTGATCTCGACTATGATACGATTATCAACGTCCATATAGAAAAACTCAAAGAGGTTCGAGAAACCTTTGAGGCCATGGATGCCTCTACGTATTAACCTTGAAAGAATTATCTGTCTTTTAGACATTTTTCAATTCTAAAAACATGCAGATCAAGCACTATCTAATAATATCCTAAAAACATGCAGATCAAGCGCTATCTAACATAGGAGAGATCAGAACCACCACAATAAAAAACCCCTCAGAACGAGGGGCTGTTTTCATTGTTCAAGCATGATTGTTCAGGGATTCTGCCATTGCAAAATCGGCCATTCTCCATCACCTACCCAATACCAGATATCATCACTGCCGTCGTCGGAATTGCCAACAAAATCCAAATGAGAGAAATCACCTTGTGTGATTGCTGCTGCATCCGCATTGTTTGCCACGCGTACAACACCATCTACCGTGTAATAGGGAGTGGCATCCAAAATACCACTAGCACCATTGTCTCGCGTTTGTGTTGTCGTCACTCTGTCAAAATAACTCGTGGTAATATCGAAACTAGTCCATCCTGCAATTCCACCTGAGATGGAAGTGGCTGTCACTTTTCCTATCCCGAGAACTCTCAGAACTTCCCCCCCGCTTTTGCCCACTACTGCACCTACACCGGAATTTCCTCTTGTTTCTCCGATGGCATAAGAATCATGAATACGAGTAGAACCAACAAGGTTTCCTACGACTCCACCAATATTGGCGTAACTGCTAGCTGTTCCTATCACCGTTACCGATGAATAACTCTGCCTAACAATTCCCTTCGATGTCCCTACTAATCCCACCACCCCGCCAACATCGGAATTTGCTTTTATTACTCCTCCAATTACTGCAGTTCTTTCTATCAGTCCATTATTAACTCCTGCAAGTGCTCCTACATAACTAGTTCCAGTTATGCTTGGAACACTCTCATCTCCTGAGGCAAGTCTAAGAATAAGATCATGAATCTTGCCGTTCAACGTTGCAGGATCAGAATCAAACTGATAATCTACCTCGCGATACCCTATCCTAGAAAAGAAGCCTACCTCTTCCTGATCTTTTACTATTTTTAGATTACTTATGGTCTTTCCATTGCCATCAAATATTCCTATAAACGGTGCTCTCGGACCTGCTATCGGCTCAAAGTTAGCAGTCAAGGCAATATCCTTCATGAGGATATAGTTACTGCTCAGGTTACTGCGCACATAGGTAAAATTCTCTTCTGCAAAGATGGGAACATATCCTTCCGGTGTTTTGGTGAATACAATTGCATACACCGCTGTCGTATCTCCGTTGCGCACCGTGATTTCTGCTGATGTAGACATATCCATCCCACTCATCGAAACAGGCGTATTCTCATCAACATAGGGATAGCTTTCTCCTTCAGAACTAACAATTTCAGCTCCCGCAGGAATCTGAACCGCCATATCCATTGACGTAAGATCCATGGTATCAGGAATGAGCATGGTTATTCTCTTTGCATCCATATCAACCTCTGCTGGGAATGAATACGTAACATCGCCATAAGCACTATGCCCCAAGGGGATAGTGAAACTACGAACTTGCACATCTTCTGATACTCGTGCCCCACCGAGACCAGAATCACCTATTCCATCGCAGCTTGCAAAAATCACCAAGCCAATTAGCGCCGATACTATTTTGTATTTCATCTAAATACTCCTTTATTATGTATAAAATAACACATATTACTATAATATCTAATAAGGCAATTATTTAGTCAATACGATTGTTGCATTTTTTACCGCATTTTTCTGTAGGGTATGGGTGGGTGTATTTTTGATCTTCGTAGGTGGTGGATAGAACCACCACAATAAAAAACCCCTCAGAACGAGGAGCTTGTCATGGTATACTGCGCAAGATTGCTTAAGGGTTCTGCCACTGCAAAATCAGCCATTTTCCATCAGCTACCCAATACCAGATATCGTCTTCTCCATCCTCGGAATTGCCAACAAAATCCAAATGCGAAAAATCACTTTGTGTAACCGCCGCTGCATCTGCATCGTTTGCCACTCGTACAACACCACCTACGGTAAAATAGGTAATGCCAGTCATGTCGGAGGAAGGTTGTCCCTTTTGCTGTGTTGTTGTCACAACATCAAAATAAGCCGTCTCAAGAGTAGGACCAGTCCCTCCTACCACTCCACCAGTGCGAGCGTTCCCTGTCACCTTTCCTATTGCATAGCTCCTATGAATTCTACCACTATTCCCCACTAGCCCTCCGACAGTCGCATCTCCTGTCACTGTTCCAGTTGCATAGCTATCACTAACCGTACCTAAATAGTTGTGCCCTATCAATCCACCGGCATAGGAATTACTAAGGGTTCCTATCACCGATGCTGTTGCATAACTCTGTGTCGTAGTGGCAGTATTCCTATGTACTGTTCCCACCACTCCACCAACAGAGATAGTCCCCTTCACAGTTCCTCCCAACACGGCAACTCTTTTTATCTGACCAAGGCTAAATCCTACAAGTGCTCCCACCGCTTGATCTCCCTCTATGCTTGGATTGCTCGCATCACCATCAGCCAAGACAAGAATGAGGTCGCGTATCTCTGCATTAGGAGCCTGCGAAGTTCCTAATCCTCCAAAAAATCCTATATTATCCCCACTTGGTTTTCTGATTTTTAGATTGCTGATGGTTTTTCCGTTCCCATCAAATATCCCGGTAAACGGCGTCTCGGCACTTCCCATGGGTTCAAAATTGGCAGTCAAAGCAATATCGTTCATGAGAATGTAGTTCTTAGCAAGATTACTTCTCACATAGTCAAAATTCTCTTCAGCAAAGATAGGAACATACCCCGGTTCTGTTTTGACAAATATGATCGTATAGGTCGTTGTCGTCTCTTCCTTGCGTACCGTGAGCTCTGTTGACGTAGACATATCCATACCACTCATCGAAACAGGTATGCTTTCATCCACAAAGGGATAGGCACTCCCTCCAGGGTCAAGAATTTCAGCTCCCACAGGAATTTGAACCGCCATATCCATTGACGTAAGATCCATGGCATCAGGGATGAGCATGGTTATCCTCTTCGCATCCATGTCAATTTCTGCTGATAATGAATACGTGGCATCTCCATAAGCACTGTGTCCCAGAGAGGTAATGGCGAAACTGCGAACTTGAAGATCCTCCGGTGTCGATGGACTCTCCCTCCACCACCAAAACTAAAATCGAATGCATCGCAAGCTGAGAAGATCAGCAGACTGATTAGTATTAA
Source organism: Spirochaetia bacterium (assembly GCA_965243525.1). Taxonomy (GTDB): domain Bacteria; phylum Spirochaetota; class Spirochaetia; order WTKD01; family WTKD01; genus WTKD01. Next base: position 209,433 of record OZ251568.1, read on the forward strand.
CAATATCTTGTATTTCATCTAAACACTCCTTTATTATGTAATAAACAGTACATGTAACTATAAGATCTAATATAGTAATTACTAGTCAACGAAGACATTACGTATTTTTGCTTTATTTATGTGTAGTGTATAATGTGGGCAGATTTGTGTGCTCGACAATGATGAATAGCTCCAGAACCACTCCAATAAAAAACCCCTCAGAACGAGGGGCTTGTCATGGTATACTGAGCAAGTTGTTTAGGGATTTTGCCAGTGAAACTTGGGCCATTGTCCATCTTGCCATTGCCAAATGCTCGAATCCCAATTAGAAAAATCACTTTGTTTGATCGCTTCTGCATCTGCATCGTTTGTCACACGCACCACAGCGTCAACAGTATAGTATTCAGTTGCACCAGTAATAGAAGGATGACTCACGACCGTCTGACCAGTCAAGATCACATCAAAATAAACATTGGTCAACGTGAGAGATCTTGAAGCCCCGTTTCCCACTAGAGCGGCACTAGCAGTGGACCTGGTATCCTCTGATGACACCAATCCAGCGACATAACTAGTTTGAATGCTTCTTGTTCCTTCACTTACTATTTCGCCAATTAATCCACCAATGCTATACCCATGAGATTCATGAGTTCCTTTCACCTCTCCAAGTACATAACTGTCTCGGATAGTCAAATCAGCATTGTTTTGCTGGCCTATGAGTCCACCAACTTGACGGGTTCCATGCACAGTCCCAGCAAAATAGCTGGTTCCCATAATACATTTAGCAACAGATCCCACCAAACCACCTGCAGCATGTGCACTCCCTCTTACATCTCCAGTCATATAACTACTTCCAATCGTAAGTTCCACAGAAGATCCCCCCACCAATCCAGCTGCACCTGCTACTCCTTTCACTGTTCCCGTTGCAAAACTTGTACTGACAACTCCCTTATCAAAATTTCCCACCAATCCGCCTACGTAATTACCAGTTCCTATCACATCCGCTGTTACGTACGTACCGATAACCAGGTTGGTATTATTTGTATTTGGAAAAAGTCGACCTACCAATCCACCAACATCATTGACTCCCTTCACGGCTCCGCCGACCACCCCAACACCAACTACGCTACCATAGCCCTGCCCGGCAACCGCTCCTGTATAACTTCCCCCCTGTATGCTGGGATTGTTCTCATTACCATCAGCCAAGACAAGAGTGAGGTTGCTCACCTCTGCAGTAGTAGTAGCCGACCCTCCTAAGAGTCGAAAAAATCCTACATTGTTTTCGCCTGACTTTGTGATTTTTAGATTGCTGATAGTTTTTCCATTCCCATCAAATATCCCTGAAAACGGTGCACTCGTGCTCCCTATCGGTTCAAAATCGGCAGTCAAGGCAATATCGTTCATGAGAATATAGTTACTGTCAACATTATTGCGCACATGTTCAAAATTCTCTTCAGCAAAGATGGGAGTATAATCCTGCGCTAGCAAGACGAATATGAGCTTATACGTCACAGTCGTACCTTCGTTGCGCACCTTGAATGTTGTCTCAAAGGACGTACCCATTGGTCCCGCTGTAGCAGGCCCAGTCCCAACAAAAGGATCGCCTCCCGTTCCGGAATCACCACTTCCACCTCCAAAACTACCACCTCCGGTTCCAGAATCATCACCTCCCTCAGGCATTTGAAATCCCATATTCAGTGGGCTCATCAAAACAGGTGTATCCTCATCCATGGAAGGATAGGCCGCCCCTTCAGGGCTAACGATTTCAGCTCCCTCAGGAATATCAATCGCCATATTTAACGCGGATAAATCCATGGCATCAGAAAGATAAATCGTTATAGTTTTTGTGCTCTCATCAATCTCTGCTGGCAATGAATATGAAGCATCGCCATAGGCACTATGTCCCATATCAGTAGAGATGCCGCGAACTCGAACATTCTGCGAAATTTCTCCTCCTCCGGAAAGATCAGGACCAAGTGCCCCATCACATCCAGAGAAGATCGCCAAACCGATTAGCACTGGTAATATCTTGTATTTCATCTAAAACTCCTTTATTATGTTTAAAATAATACATATATATATATTATCTAATAATACAATTATTAGTCAATAAAATTGTTGTTATTGCTGTATGTTTGTGTAGCTAATGGAGTGAATGTATCACTACTCTTTCTGATGAAGAATAAAATCAGAATCACTGCATCAAAAAGCCCCTCAGAACGAGGGGCTTATCATTAATATCTAGGCAAGGATGCTTATTGAGTCTGCCAATGCAGAATCGGCCATTCTCCATCACCTCGCCATTGCCAAAAATCGCCTTCTCCATCCTCGAAATTGCCAACAAAATCCAAATCAGAAAAATCACTTTGTGTGACTGCTGCTGCCTCTGGATCGTTTTCCACACGCACAACCCCATCAACGGTATAGAACAGAGTGGCTCTTTGCGTAGTCGTTCTTCCATTTCCTAGTTCCTGCCCCGTTGTCACTCTATCGAAATAACTCTCAACAAGAGAACTAGTATCTCCTCCTATTCCACCGAGTTTACTAGTGCCGGTCACCGGTCCGGTCGCATAACTATTCCTAATATTTCCAGCCCTTATATAACCTACTAGTCCGCCCACACTGCTCACTCCTGTTACTGCTCCGGTTGCATAATTGTCGCTAATACTCGAAACTGAGTCGACATATCCCAGCAACCCACCAATAACATTACCACTTCCTATAATAGTTGCCGTTGAATAGCTACTGGTGATACTACCCGCCCTAATAAATCCCGCCACTCCACCAGCATTACGTTCTGTTTTTATTACTCCGCCAATCACTCCAACGTTTTCTATGGTGCCGCTGGTATATCCTGCAACTCCTGCTACAGCAGTCACTCCTTCGATGCTTGGTTCCTCTTCACTGCCACTTGCAAGTTCAAGTACAAGGTTACGCACCTCACCTCCTGATCCTAGATATCCAAAAAACCCTGCGTAGTATTGACCTGGCTTTGAGATCTTCAAGTTGCTGATGCGCTTTCCATTGCCCTCAAAGGTACCCATAAAAGGTGTTCCATTATATGTAGTTGTTGTGGGATCTGTGTCCCAGGCTATGGGTTCAAAAATAGCAGTCAAAGCAATATCGTTCATCAGGATATAGTTACTGCTCAGGTTATTGCGTACATATTCAAAGTTCTCTTCTGCAAAGATGGGAACATAATCCTCCGCTATCAGGATGAATATAATCGTATACGTTACAGTCGTATCTCCGTTGCGCACCGTGAATGTTACCTCCATCGACATACCTGTTGGACCCCCTATAACAGGTCCAGTAAAGAAATCACCGCCACCGGTTCCAGGGTCACCACCGTCTGTTCCAGGATCACCACCGCCAGCTCCAGGATCACCACCGCCAGCTCCAGGATCACCACCGCCAGCTCCAGGATCACCACCGCCAGCTCCAGGATCACCACCGCCAGCTCCAGGATCACCACCGCCGGTTCCTCCAGACATTTGAAATCCCATACTCATCGGACTCATCATGACAGGCGTATTCTCATCTATAGCGGGATAGGCTGTGCCCTCAGGGCTAACGATCTCGGCTCCCTCAGGAATGTCAATCGCCATACTCAGCGCAGACAAATCCATGCTATCAGTGAGATAAATCGTTATGGTCTTTGCGCTCTCATCGACCTCTGCTGGAAATGAATAAGTAACATCTCCATAGGCACTATGTCCCATGCTAGTAGATATACCACGAACTTGAACATCTCCTGATTCTCGCGTCCCACCGAGATCAGAACCAAGTGCCCCATCGCATCCAGAGAAGATCACCAGACCGATTAGCACCATTAATATCTTGTGTTTCATATAAACTCCTTTATTATGTATAAAATAATACATATTCCTAGAATATCTAATAACACAATTATTAGTCAATAGAATCGCTTTATTTTTTGCTGTATTTCTGTATAGCTTACAGAATGAGTGTATTTTTGTTTTCCAGTGATACGTTGAACAGAATCACTGCACCAAAAAACCCCTCAGAGCGAGGGGCTTTTCAGCAATATCTAAGCAAGGATGCTTTATTGAGTCTGCCATTGCAGAATCGGCCATTCTCCATTATCTGGCAATCGCCAAACAACAGTGAAATCTAAATCAGAAAAATCACTTTGCGTGGTCCTTGCTGCGTTTGCAGTGTTTCCCACGCGTACAGCACCATTAACAGTATAATAAGCCACAGTTCCTGATAAATCAGCACTTCCTCCAGCAGCAGGATAGAGCTCGGCTCGCGTGCTTGGTGTTGCCAGTATTGCATCAAAATAGCTCATTTCTATTTTGCCAGTGTTACTAAATCCCACCAATCCACCGAGATATATGTCACTCCCTACAACTGTCCCAGTCGAATAACTCTTTTCAATAGATCCATACAAGGATCCTGCCAATCCACCGACAAAATCATTGAGCCCTTCCACTGCTCCAGTCGCATAGCTATTGGTGATATCGCCAAAGTTTTCTCCCACTAATCCACCGATATGCTCAATCCTCCCTTCCACCCTTCCCGTTGCATAACTTTCGGTGATGATCTTTGCGGTATCGTTATATCCCACCAATCCGCCAACTCTGCTATTTCCTGATACATCACCGCTTGCATAACTTCGCGTAATCCTGTTATAATTTCTTCCTACCAACCCTCCCACATAAGAATTGACTTCTGGCAAATTCCCCGTTGCATAACTATCTATAATATTGCCATAGTTCTGTCCCACCAATCCTCCCGTATAAGAAGAAGTTCCGGACAGATTTCCGGTTGCATAAGCCTTTGTGATGTCCCCATCGTTCTGTCCCACCAATCCCCCAATGAAGGAACTGCTTCCTGACACCGTTCCCGTTGCATAACTCTCTTCAATCTCACCAGCAGAATCATTGCGACCCACCAAACCACCGACGTGGGAAAATCCAAGCACGAATCCTTCTATCTCGGCAACATTTCTAATGAGGCCATGATTTCTTCCCGCAAGGCTTCCTATATAGGTCTGTCCTTGTATGTCGGGGTTGCTTTCATCACCACCTGCAAGTTCAAGCACGAGGTTGCGCACTTCACCTTCTGATCCTATAGACCTAAAAAATCCTACGTAGAATTCACCCGGTTTTATTATCTTCAGGTTGCTGATGCGCTTTGCATTTCCAGCAAAAGTTCCCATAAACGGTGTGCTCTGACTTCCTATTGGTTCAAAATCAGCTGTTAGTGCAATATCATTCATAAGCATATACTTCCCTGCAAGGTTATTGCGCACATAGTCAAAATTTTCTTCAGCAAAGATGGGAATGTATCCTTGCGCAATCTCGATCATCACAACACTATAGGTAATCATGTTTACCCCAGCAGTCACTTTAAGTTCAAGCTGCCCTGTTGCATCGATTGCATTCAGCGATATGGGAGTAACATCATCTGCAGCACTATAGGATTCCCCTGATGGCGCAATGAGTTGCCCCCCTTCAAATAGCTGAATATCAATATCCAATGCAGTCGTATCAGTCGGATCAGGAATATACGCTGTTATACGCTTTCTCTCTTCGTCAATCTCCGCTACAACTGAAAACGTATCAGTTCCATACGCAGGATGTTGCAACGACGTAACAGAAAATCGCAAGATATTTGCATCAGAAGCTATCGGAGTTTTTCCATTCATCCGAGGAGTCATGGAAATCTCACAACTTGAAAAAATGACCAAGCATACCGCAAAAAATATCATATCTTTTCTCATACTCATACTCCTTCACTTAAATGATTTCCACTTACTATATATAACATATAAAGTAGAAATTGTAACTATATTAAATAAAAGATCATTTTCCTAGCTAGATTCAGATTTTTTGTGAGTTATTGTAAAAAATCGTACCCATACGGTGATGGGTACGAAAATTCTTTTTGAATATGATGTCTCTGTAGTGGAGGCTTAGGATCCCTGCCATTGCAGAATGGGCCATTGTCCATCATTTGATAATTGCCAAACAGCAGTGAAATCCAAATCAGAAAAATCACCTTGCTTGACTGCTGCCGCACTTGCACTGTTTCCTACACGCACACTACCATCAACGGTATAATAGGTCACGATTCCTGATAGATCAGCAATTCCTCCAGCAGCCGGATAGAGCTCGGCTCGCGTGCTTGGTGTTGCCAGTATTGCATCAAAATAACTCATTTCTATTCTGCCAGTATTATGAAATCCTACCAATCCACCGAGATAGGTGCCACTCCCCACAACTGTTCCGGTAGAATAACTTCTTTCAATAGATCCATACAAGGATCCTGCCAATCCACCGACAAAATCTTTGGCTCCTTCAACCGCTCCAGTCGCGTAGCTATTGATAATATCACCATAATTCTCTCCCACTAATCCACCGATATGCTCAATCTCCCCCTCCACCTTTCCTGTTGCATAACTTTCTGTGATAGTTTTAGTGGTGTAGTTATATCCCACCAATCCGCCAACTCTGCCATTTCCTGATACATCACCCGTTGCATAACTCCGTGTAACACTGCCATAGTTATCTCCCACCAATCCTCCCACACGAGAGTTACCTGCCGTCAGATTTCCGGTTGCGTAACTATCCATAATGCTGCTACCAGTTCCATTTTTTCCCACCAATCCCCCTGCATAAGAAGAGTTTCCGGGCAGATCGCCAGTTGCATAACTCTTTGTGATATCCCCATCGTTATGGCCTACAAGTCCACCAATATAAGAACTACTCCCTGACACCGTTCCCGTTGCATAACTCTCCTCGATATCACCAGTGGAGGCATTATTTCCCACCAAACCACCGACGTAAAAAGAGCCGGACACAAATCCGCCTATTCCGACAACATTTGTAATGCGTCCATAATTTCTCCCCACAAGGCTTCCTACATAGGTGTGTCCCTGTACGTCGGGATTGTTCTCATCACCACCTGCAAGTTCAAGCACGAGGTTACGCACCTCCCCATTCAATCCTATAACCCCAAAAAATCCTATATAATATTCACTCGATTTTGGTGTCTTCAAATTGCTGATACGCTTTTCATTGCCAGCAAAAATTCCGTTAAACATTGCATTCTGATTTCCTATCGGGGCAAAATCATCTGTTAGTGCAATGTCATTCATGAGAATATAGTTACTTGTAAGATTATCGCGCACATAGTCAAAATGCGCTTCAACGAAGATGGGAATAAATCCTTGGGCCACCTTGGTCACCACAATAGTATAGGTATTCGTGTTTACCCCAGCAGTCACCTTGAGTTCAAGCTGCCCTGTTGCATCGATTGCACTCAGCGATATAGGAGTAACATCATCTGCAGCAATATAGGATTCTCCTGATGGAATAATGAGCCGCACTCCTTCAGATAGTTGAACATCAATATCCAATGTAGTGATATCGGTGGTATCAGGAATGATCGCTGTTATGCGCTTTCTCTCTTCGTCAATCTCCGCTACAACTGAAAACGTATCAGTTCCATACACAGTATGCTGGAGTGATTTAATGGAAAATTGCAAGATTCTTGCATCAGTAGATACTGGTCCTTTTCCATTTGATGTTCCTCCATTCGATCCAAGGGTTGTAAAAATTCCACAACTCGAAAGAATTATCATGCATACCGCAAAAAATGCCATACCTTGTTTCATCGCATTACTCCTTTACCTTAAAAAAGTTCATATAATATATATAATATATAAATTAGAAAATGTAAATATAGAAGACATAATCTCTATATCGCTATTCGGTATAGGTTCCTTTATACCGGCACTCATGGCGTATGCGTACAAAAATTTTTTTCTGAAGCTATAGCGCAACGCTTAGGAGCCTTGCCATTGCAATCTTGGCCATTGTCCTTCTTGCCACTGCCAAATATTCGAATCCCAATTAGAAAAATCCCCCTGTGTGATCGCTTCTGCACTTGTGTCAGCTCCCACGCGTACCACACCATCGACGGTATAATACCCCGTTGCATAGGTAATATAAGAATTGTACACCTTTGTCTGTCCAGTCACTGCCACATCAAAATAAACGTCATCCAACGATATAGCCGCAAAAACAAGATTTCCTCCTATCGCAGCAACTCTGGTTTTGGAAGTATTTTCCAATTCTACCAATCCAGCGACGTAACTATTTTTGATAATTCTTTTACTATTGCTATTCGTTCTCGATTGTAGCGAACCGATTATTCCACCAACATAATCAGAACTGGCTGCACTTGATCCTTTTACTTCCCCGATTACATAACAATCTTGAATATAGGCTCTAGTCGATTGACCTGGTTGATAATCTTGTCCAATTAATCCGCCAACAATATACGAGCCATACACATTTCCGCTGACATAGCTCTCTGTTATGGTAGTTACGGAAGATGCAGAACTCTCAGCAGTTTTTCCTACCAAACCACCTGTTATTTGCGTCTTTCCATTCACTGTTCCACTCATATAGCTCCTCTCAATAGTAAGTGATCCTGCAGCCTCTCCAACAAGCCCACCAGTATTGATCGCTCCTGTTATCGTTCCAGACGCATAACTTGTTTTGATTGTTCCCCTCCCATCAACCTTTCCAATCAACCCACCTGCACCATATGATGTTCCCATTACATCCGCTGTCACATAACTGTCAATGATAAACCTACCATTTATATTATCTACAACCACTCCGACCAATCCGCCAACCTGAATCTCTCCTTTCACCATTCCGCCAGTAACTGCGACATTTTCTATTTTGCCATAACTAAACCCTGAAACAGCCCCTACAGAATTCTTCCCCTCTATGCTAGGAGAGGTTTCATCACCATCAGCCAAAACAAAGATGACATTGCGTATCTCTGCAGCAGTAGTGCTCGATTCGCCCAATTGTTGAAAAAAGCCCACGCCATCTTCACCTTGTTTTATAATTTTTAGATCACTGATGGTTTTTCTATTTCCGTCAAAAATTCCTGTAAACGGAGCACTCCTAGTTCCAATCGGTTCAAAATTAGCAAGCAGTGCAATGTCATTCATGAGAATATACTTGCTCCCAAGATTAACTCGTACATAATCAAAATTTTCCTCAGCAAAAATGGGAATATAATCCTGCGGTGTTATGTTGAACACGATTGTATACACCGTTGTCCTATCTCCATTGCGCACCGTGAGCTCTGTTGATGTAGACATATCCATCGCAGTCATCGAAACAGGTGTATTCTCATCCACAAAGGGATGTACTGTTCCGTCAGAATCAACAACTTCAGCCCCTTCAGGAATCTGAATCGCCATATCCATCGCACTAAGATCTGTGGTATCAGGAATGGAGATGGTTATAGTTTTTGCAACTGCATCAACATCTGCTCGCACCTCGTACGTAGAACTTCCATAGGCAGAATGGCTTATAGATGGAAGAGAAAAACTGCGGATGTCTGCCGTGGCAACTGCTGCTGTCCCTCCACTCAAATCAAGGAAAAGCCCATCACATCCCGAAAAGATTATCGCACCGACTATCAATAGAATCATACTATACTTCATACAAAAACTCCCTTAGGTTAGATATTAATTAATATGTGAATATTACATATATTAGATATAATAACAATTTTGCTATGTATAATCAATAGGAATATACTGAAAATTTCTCAATATGCAGGAATATTTCGAGTTAGTCTTTTGTGTTTCTTTGGTAAATCTATGTTTTGAGAACAGGAGAAATGTCCTGTTCAATGGGAAAGGTGTATGGAGGTGGCGGGAATTGAACCCGCGTCCTAACTAGCGTCACACCAAGCTCTACAAGGTTAGTACCACTTGATACCAATATGACTCACTGGTACTGATGACTTCATATTGGGGTTGCCGTTTTCTCCCGATCATACGTGGCAAAGGTATGATCAGACAGTTTGCGTTCTGACAAGCGAATGCACTGCAAACTCATGCATCAGCCCGGGCCGCAATTATGCTGCCAATGCTAATTGATGATTGTCAATTATTTTTTTTGTTGCCTGTTTAAAGAGAAGACACTCTCCTTGCACTTACTATCACATTCTAATCAGTCGAACCCAATACACCCCCTCATCAGGATTTTAGAACACAAGCCATCATATGTCTAGAGAAAAGAATGCAAGATCATCGATCATCCAGAGCAAATCCTATGTCTCATGCAGAACTTCTTGGAGGAGATCATTATGCGCTGCAGCGACAAGGTTATACACACCCGCATCTGTTTTTTCAAGCGAATAGGCAACTCCTGCTTCTTGGAGAATTGGAAGCAATGCCGCGACATCCCAGAGCTTCATTCCATAATCAAGGGCAAGATCAGCCTTTCCTTCGGCAAGCAAAACATAGGCATAGGCATCTGCCCAGGTTCTGAAAGCACCGCAATGAGCCAGGAGTCTGGTGCAGAGTTGCGAATTCTGTGCGTATAAGATCGCGGGGTCTGCTGTTAACACCAATGCATCTTTGAGTGCAACACGTCGCTCGGGATGCAATTTGCGATTGTTCACATAGGCACCGTGATCGCGATGGCCAACAACCAATTTGTGCAATTCTGGAAAATACACAACCCCAAACACACTCTCGCCATCCTTTTGCAGGGCTAGCAGAATTGAATAAAAAGGAATCCCCGAAACAAAAGAAAAAGTTCCATCGATGGGATCAATGATCCACCGAAATGCATCCTCAGAGGGTTTTTCGTCCAATTCTTCGCTCAGAATGCCGTGATCAGGATATGTCTCTTCGATGCAGGCACGAATATACTGATCAACCTCGGTGTCCACCTGGGTAACAAAGGTCTGATCTGCTTTTGTTTCAACGGTATAGGATGCATCAAAATAAGATCGTGTGATCGTCCCGGCCTGCAGCACTGTCCTTGTTGCAAAATCACGCATCGCCAAAACAGAGGTCTCAGTCATATCGGGTGGCTCGCAGTTCTTGTTTCTGTGTTTCTTCTTTCATGGTTTGTCGCTTGTCGTATTCCCGCTTTCCCCTGCAGACACCAAGTTCAAGCTTCAATCGGTGATTTGTTTCATAGATTTTCAGGGGAATCAAGGTCATTCTTTTTTCCATCACCTGTCTTGCGAGTTTTCGTATCTCTCGCTTATGCGCCAAAAGCCTTCGTTTCCTCAAAACATCGTGCTGTGCATAACCCCGCTGCATGTATTCTGAAACATGCAAGCCAATAAGCCATAGCTCACCTGCTTCAATCTCGGCATAGGCTCCGGCAAAGGATGCCCGCGAAGCACGAATTGATTTCACTTCGGTGCCATGCAGACAGATGCCACATTCCAGCGTCGAGAGCACGCTGTAGTCGTGATATGCTCGCCTGTTTACCATCCGAAACGAATCGCTTTGCTTTTTTGTCGACATGGGTTTGCCTCATTACTCGCTGTGCTGTGTTTTTCGCACAAGGATGATTCTAAACCCTAGATAAGGAGTCATCCATTCTGGATTCTGAAGACCACGAACTGTCGAAAGTACGTCACGTTTTTCTTGTATCCACGAAGCACCACGAACCTCTTGGAGAAGCCCATGCGATAGATTTGATTCATCGATGTATCCATGCAAGGGAGAAAAGGGATTCTCAGTCCATTCCCAAACACCACCAAACATAGCTCGCAATCCTATGCTGCCTTGGGAGGCAGAAACTGCATCCTCTCCTGCACGCCACGAGGTCTGGATATAGCTATCATCGATCAATGCGGCATATTCCCATTCCTGGGAATACGGAAGTCGTGCTGTCCAATCCTGCCCAATTGCGGTTCCGGCAATCCTATCGTTGATATAGCGAGCGAAGAGACGCGCTCCTTGCAAGCTCACAAAACGCATGGCGTCTGAATCAGTCAATGCTTCAAGAGATTGCAGATCATAGAGTGCAGCTTCATCAAGATCAGAAAGACCGTCTATATAATCAGAATCGATGAAGGCGCGAAACTGTGCAAGGCTGACCTCTTCTTCCATAATATAGAAATCTGGCAGCAAGAATTCTTGCGGATAGACCAATCCAGTGTTTTGATAGACATATCCAATGCCTCCCTGCACAAACCGAAATGGCATTCCAGCAACGAGCAGAGATCCCCCCGATCCTCTCCTGCGGTCACGAATAGCTTCGTCAAAGAACTGCGTCTTTGGAACAATTGCAGGATCTGCATCTGATGAAGTGAGAATCTCCTGCAAAGAAGGTGAAATTATCGTGGTTGCAAAAGCAATGTTTGGATAGCCTTCTTGAATCATCGTCGAAAGGCGCGTGACAAGTTCTGAATCAAAGGTTTCAAGCATAGCAAGCGCCTGATCAAAATCAGCATGGTTATGTGCGCCAGCATTGTAAGGAATGGCTGCAAGCATAAGTCTTATCGCCAAGGGTTCTGCACCAATCTCCAATGCTTCCTCAACTGCCAGGGATAGACTTGCTTCGCCGATGAAAACCGAATTTTCGCTTATCGTAGTGCTGAGTGAGAGCGCATCGCCAAGAGCTTGAATGATCTTTTCTTCGTCATCTAGCTCCAAATCAACCGCTATGCGCAAACGGGGTCGAAAAAACAGTGTAGCAAATATGCGATTTGATGTCGTGATCGATTGTTGATACGAGCGATACCCTGTTTTTCTCACCTCAAGGGCATAGGTTCCAGAAGGAAGGAAAAGTGAATCAGCATCGGTGCTGAAAAATTCACCATCGATAAACACACTTGCACGCTTGGGAGTTGTACGTACCTCGATGCTGCTGCCTGTATTTTGGATACCATGTAAGAAAAATACCAAAAATAGGATCCCGCCGGCGATAAGCGCCCATAAAATGGGAACATATACCGTTGGAGGAAGAGAAAAAACCGGTTTGAGTACGACCTTATCCTTTTGCATAGGGTATAGTAAGAACCGCACATGGCCCCTGTCAATAGAATTTTTGCTTGTTCGTGTTAACAGACTAGGATAAGCTACCGTATGGTGCATTGGATTGTCTCTACTACTGAGCGATATCTGAGTTATAGACTCAGGAAAAAACAGAAAAGAAAAGCAAAGCACGCAAAGCGTTCAAAGATTGTGAACCTGCTCCTTGAGTTTCTCTGGGCGATTGGGGTTGTTTTCTTGCTCAATCAATTCATCTTGCAAGCCTATGTCATCCCTTCTGGATCGATGATCCCCGTCTTTGCGCTCAACGACAGAATCTTTGTAGAGAAAATTATTTTTGGCCCGGTGCTCATCCCGCATCTGGTGAAGATTCCTCCATTTCGTAATCCAAAACGCGGTGAAATCATCGTGTTTCAAAACCCAAGTTATGAACCCCGCGGGGCATTGTTCACCATAACGCAGCGGTTTTTGCATTTGTTATCCTTGGGAACGGTGAATATTGACCGGGATCAAGATGGGCAAATCAGAGCAGAACTCTTGGTTAAACGCGTTGTAGGGCTGCCTCATGACCGTGTCCGTTATGCAGATGGACGTGTTCAATTTTCTCCTGCGGGGATATCCGATTGGATTACAGAAGAGAATCTCATGGCCTTCACAAATACATCGGTCAACTATTCAGAACAAACATCGACTCCGGAAGAGGTGCAAACCTATGCGCGATTGGCTGCAAAGCAAGAATACGCTCTTCTTGATCAGCAAGAACAGGAAAGATTCACTGCCTTACGGTCCGTCCTGCGCATTGATCCCTTTGTCTATGGCATGAATCGCTATTCTGAGGGGTTGAAACTTGCACCACATAACCCGCAAGAGGCTCTTCGGTATCGCCTCTATCACCGAGGGTGGTATATTCCAGAATCTCGCTTTTTCCCTCTGGGTGATAACCGCAACAACTCGCGCGACGCACGTTTCTTTGGGGCAGTTGACAATGCCTTGCTAACCGGAAGACCCTTGTTCCGTTTTTTCCCACTGAATAGGTTTGGAAAAATAGAATGAACCATGCAGATTAATCCTCGTTTCAAAACGTATAAGCTTCACACCAAGAAGAAAAAAGCACTCCCCCGAGTAATCTGGCGGATAATACGATTCTATCTTATAATAGCAACACTGCACCTCCTCTTGGTGCAGATTATTGCCCATCCAATAGAAATACAATCTTCGCAAATGCAGCCAACACTCGCAGCAATAGACCGTGTTATCGTGAGTCCTTTTTTTGGGGCCTTAACAAAACAAGCGATACGATCTGGCAATATTGATGTTGTTCGTGGACAGGTGGTGCGGGTTTCCATCCACCACCAACCTTTTTTTAAACGCCTGTTCAACGGATTGCTTGATGCACTGAGTTTTGGTCTCTATTCGTCTCGCAGCGATGACATCAGACTCCGACGTATTGTTGCATTTGAAGGAGAGCGGATCAGACTAGAAAATTTTATAGCAATGATCAGCCCGGAAGACACCAAAAATGAAGAGAATGAATTCATGCTCACGTCGTCTTCGTATACGATATTAACCGATACACCGGAAATTCAAAACGATTCCTTCCCCTTCCTGGGAAACACCGAAGAGATCTACGTAGAAAAGGGCCATGTCTTCGTTCTTTCTGATAACCGAAGCCAGGGAATTGATTCACGGTATTGGCAGAGCATTCCTATAGAGGCAATTCGCGCACGCCTTGTGTTTCGATATTGGCCCATATCGCGTAATACAGTTTTCTGATCACGTCCACCCCACATCGTGCACATGCCTGCTGGAACAATGCATCTCTTTTGCATAATCCTTGGATTTCGCCCCGGTGAATGAATTGACAGCCATAGGTGAGTGGAGTAAGCTAGATCAATGTCTGGGCATAGCAAATGGTCAACGATTAAGCATAAAAAGGGCGCACAAGATGCAAAACGTGGAAAGGCATTCACGAAAATTATCCGTGAGATTTCAGTAGCCGCTCGCGCTGGTGGGGGCATCATTGACGCAAACCCGGCCTTGAGGAGCGCTATTCTAAAGGCACGCGGTGCAAATATGCCCAACGACAACATCGAGCGTGCTATAAAAAAGGGTACCGGAGAACTCGAGGGAGTCAATTACGAAGAACTGTCTTTCGAAGGATATGGCCCTGGTGGAGTTGCTCTGCTGGTGCATTGCTTAACCGATAACAAGAATCGCACGACAGCAGATGTACGGAGCATCTTCAATAAACACGGTGGAAACCTTGGTGAGCATGGTTGTGTATCTTATTTGTTTGCGCGTAAGGGTATTATCCGCATTCCTAAGGACAATATCGAAGAAGATCTTCTGTTTGAAGCAGCACTTGAAGTTGGCGCAGAGAACATTGAAACACTTGAGCACGATTATGTCGTCATCACAGAAAATGAATATTTTTCAGATGTGCATGCCGGACTGCAATCATATCACCCCTCGCACGCAGAGCAAACCTTGTTTCCTGATAATTTTATTTCATTAGACGAAGAAAAGGTACAAAAGATACTAAAACTCATCGACTTGCTTGAAGACAACGATGATGTGCAAGAGGTGGCTAGCAACCTTGATCCAGACTGTATCCCTGCATGATCCGGTGCATGGGTATTGATCCTGGCTTGTCATCAACCGGCATTGCCGTCATCGAGGCAAGGGAGCAAAACCCAAAGCTTGTGTATGCAGATATCATCAAGACGCATGCAAGAGAATCAAAACCCCATCGCTTGGCACATATCTACGGTGCCTGCTCTAACTATATAAAGAACTATTCAACCTCAGTCATCGCAATCGAGAAGCTCTATTTCAGCAAGAATATATCGAGTGCTCTGCCAGTGAGCGAGTCCATTGGAGTGATACAACTTGCCGCGGTACACAGTGGTGCTTCAATCAAAATATACGCACCAAATGAAATAAAAAAATGCATCGTTGGTATCGGAAAGGCAAGCAAGGACCAAGTAAAGCAAATGGCTTCGATGATTCTTGGCGTATCGATGCAAGAAATTAACTTGCACACATCTGATGCAATTGCGGTCGCACTCACTTGGTTTTTTTCATCGGGGGGAAGGCATGATTAACCGCCTTTGGGGAAAGCTCATCGATGGAGGAGAAAAACGAGTGCTGCTGCAATCCTCCTTTATCGAATGGGAGATCATCATCGGTGAACAATGTAAATCGGTTCTCTTTCAACAAGATACTGCGAACGCCAATGTCTATACATACCTGCTCCATCGCGAGGATGCAATGGTCTTGTATGGGTTTTCATCGATTTTTGTACGAGATACGTTTCTCGCCATGCAAAAAGTAAACGGGATCGGAGCACGACAAGCATTGTCAATCGTATCCTCCTTGGATGCTGTGCATATTTGGCAGAGTATTCAAAGTCAAGATGTCGCTCGATTGGTGGTGGTTCCTGGCCTTGGAAAAAAGAAAGCTGAGCAGATGATTCTGCAGTTAAAAGACATGGTTCCTGAACTTCCAAAACAAGCCAACGAGAAACAAGCAACATCTGATGTCATCCTTGGATTGGTTCAGATGGGCTATACCCACGAAGAAATACACCAAGCCTATGCACGGTTAAACGTTGACAGTACCGAATCTGAGGCTGATGTATTTAATGCATTGATACGTATTCTTGGTGGAGGAACCTAATGGAAGAGCTATTGAACACTGACCGCGTTCTTGACGAGGACAAGGCAAACAAGGCATTACGCCCACGGTTGTTAAACGAGTTTACGGGACAACACGAGATCAAACAAAATTTGGCTATGTTCATCGCCGCTGCGAAACAGCGAAATGAAGCTCTGGATCATGTATTCTTGTCCGGCCCGCCAGGATTGGGAAAGACAACCCTTGCAAGTATCATTGCAAAAGAAATGGACAGCGAGATACGCATTACATCAGCACCAGCTCTGGAAAAACCAAAGGATCTTGCGGGAATTCTCACCACTATTTCTGAACACGGAGTGGTCTTTATCGATGAATTACACCGCTTGCGTGCAACAATAGAAGAATTGCTGTACACCGTTATGGAAGAGCAATCATTGGACTGGGTTATCGGACAAGGCCCGGCCGCAAGAACGATTCGCATTCCCCTGCCTGAATTCACCTTAATCGGCGCAACGACGCGACCAGGGGCGGTCAGTGAACCCATGCGCAATCGGTTTGGTATTTCTCTTCGCTTGCAATACTATTCAGATGCAGATTTGGAACACATCGTACACCGCTCTGCTTCCCTGCTTTCAATCAAAGTTGAAACAGATGCTTGCAAGTTGATCGCTCAGGCAAGCCGTGGAACACCACGCGTTGCAAACCGGTTGCTCCGTCGTATCCGCGATATTGCCCAGGTGCAGGGATATTCCCTGTTAAAAAAGGACATCGTAACCCAGGCATTGGCTTCCTTGCACATCGATCAGCAAGGATTGGAACTGCAAGACAAAATTATCCTAAAAACAATCATTCAATCATTTGGAGGCGGCCCCGTGGGAGCGCAAAGTCTTGCGATATCCATTGGTGAAAGCCAGGATAGCATCGAACATTATTATGAACCCTATTTAATCCGCAAAGGATTATTGCAACGAACACCAAAGGGCCGAATCGTAACCCCTGCAGCCTATGCATTGTTTCCCGAACTTGATACACCACAGCAACCAAAGAATTCCAGGATATCTACCCAAAATGGAGACCAGCAAACTCTTTTTTAACCTTCCAAAGCATCTGATCGCTCAATTTCCCCATGAACGACGCGAAAAATCGCGCCTGGTTTCGGTGTGTCCGCAATCGGTTGCATTTGAAAAAATTGAATCCTTGATCCATCGCATTCCTCGCGGAGCCTACCTCGTCCTAAACACATCACGCGTACGACATGCACGGATTTTTGCGCAAGCTGCGACAACAAACAAACGAGTAGAATTTCTGCTCTTAACAAAGATAGGAAGAACACAGTGGAGCGTTCTTTCACGCGGTGCAGCATCACAGAAGGACTACATTCTTGACGGCGGCATTCGCGTGCGTTATGACCACCCTCACATCTATGCAGAAGAAGAACTCACCGAGGCATACATCGAACAATACGGTGCTATTCCCCTTCCTCCATACATACGTCGAGATGCAGACAAGGCAGATCGTTCTCGTTATCAGACAATCTATGCCGATGTCATCGGATCTGCAGCTGCCCCGACAGCAGGATTGCACATCACCGAGGCGTTTTTGGCACAATGTGCAATGAAGCGCATCACCGCTGTTCCCGTAATTCTGCACACCGGACTGGGAACCTTTGCCCCTATCAAAAAAAGCAACATAGAAGATCACGACATGCACACCGAACAGTATGAGATTTCACCATCATCAGCTGTCTTGTTGAACGAGGCAAAGAAGCAGAAAAAAACAATTATTGCAGTTGGCACGACAAGCCTGCGTACCATTGAATCGGCAACAGATACAGATGGCAAGGTGCAGCCCGGAACACAGACCACACAGCTATTCATCACCCCAGGCTATTGTTGCAAAACAGCAACCGCACTCTTGACCAATTTTCACACACCCTATTCAACATTGCTTGTTCTTGTCTCAGCACTCATCGGGCATGATCGCGCACTTTCGATTTACACTGCAGCAGTACGCCGAGGAATCCGTTTTTTTTCATACGGTGATGCAATGTATATCAACCAATTCTTGGATCATTCGAACACAACGTGACGTGGACTTAAGAGTAGTTGTGTTATTGCGTTACAATAGATGACGCCGTTTCAATCCTCGCTCAACCCACCAAGCACAGAATAATTCCACCATAATATGAGTATCAACCCATCAAAGAAAACAACAATCTTTCTGTGCTCCCCTCAGGTATTGTGTTATATTATCTATAGGTTAGGAAACACAAGGAGAATTTTATGAATTCCAAAATCTATTTCAAGATATTGTATACCTTTAATTATGCTCAGTATGCTGCTTATTCTTGCATGCACGAATGCTGGGGCTGGTGGGAAAACCTCAAACGGAGAAACTTCACCCGGAGTACCCTCAACTACAGTACCTGAACCTGGAGTACCTACAGATGAAGTACCGTCGAGTGTAACTAGGCTGCGCTTTGTTGCTGAATCCCTCACGACTCCGGATCACAGCGAGCCATTTTCAACAGAGGCACGTATCGATGAAACAGCAGAGACTATAGAGACTATCACCGTTTTTATTCCAGAATCTACTGATGCGATGAGTGTCAAGTTAAGCGTCCATCTCCCTATGGGATACACGCTTAAATTTATAGATACAGACGGAACCGCACATGTCTATTCAGATCAAGATACCCCAATACCACTCACGGTTGATCTCTCAGATCCTGTCAGATTTGCCGTAACTCAGGCAGGAAACCCAGAAAAAATCTATATGGCTTCCGCCTTTGAGGGAATCCCCCTCTTCGATGAAGATGACCTCAGAGGAATTCCTGCCATCGAAAATGCCATGCAGAAAAACTATTTTCTTATGAATGACATTGCATTGACTAGTGATTTTGAACCCCTCGGAAGTACCACTACCCCCTTCACAAGAATATTTGATGGGCGAGGAAAAACAATCAGTAATCTTAAAATTGTACAACCCGGTGAGGATGATGTAGGATTCTTTAAAGTAATAGACAGCAGTTCTAATACTCCAGGCGGGGTGCAAAATCTCATTCTTGCCTTGGCTGATAGTAGCGAAACTAGTCCTAGCATAGAAGGAGGGGATCATGTAGGAGCAATTGCAGGACAGAGTTATGGCACAATAAAAAATGTTGCAGTAACTGGTGGAATAGTGAAGGGAACTGCCCGTGTAGGAGGATTGGTAGGAAACCAAGCTGGTGGAAAAATCGAGAATAGTTATACAGAAGGCCGTGTAGAAGGAACCGACTATGTAGGTGGATTGGTGGGGCAACAAAACGCTGGAAAGATCGAGAATAGTCATACAAAAGGCCATGTAGAAGGAATCGAGTCTGTAGGTGGACTGGTAGGATATCAAGTCGGCGGCATAGTCAATAGCCTTGCCGAGGGAGATGTAGAGGGAGCTAAATTTGTAGGCGGACTGGTGGGACAACAAGATGCTGGAAATATCGAAAGTAGTCGTGCAACAGGTGATGTGACGGGGAAAATTACTAGCAATGGTAGTAATAGTCAATTTGTAGGTGGATTGGTGGGATATCAAAATGGTGGAAACATCAAAAACAGTTATGCAACAGGTGATGTAAATGGCCCTAATACTCTTGGTGGATTGGTGGGATGGCTCCAAAACGGAAAGATCAAAAACAGTTATGCAACAGGTGATGTAGAGGGAACCGCTTCTCTTGGTGGATTGTTGGGATGGCAAACTGCTGGAACGATTGAAAATAGCTATGCAACGGGAGCTGTAATGGGAGACTCTAACATTGGTGGACTGGTGGGACGCTATGTTACTGGAACAATCATTTCCTCCTATTTCGATGCGATATTAACGAGGCCAGATGGACAAACAACGCTACTTCTGGGAGTTGGCGGAAGGCCGAATATCCCAGGTGTCACCCCCTTCTATACTGTGGATAGTGTGGTGCGCAAAGATAATAATGAAACTGCTGATGCAGTCACTAGAGATGATTTTGTGGGCTGGAACTTCATCGAAGGCCCCGCAGAAAACAATGGTGACCCCATTTGGCATTTACCTGAAAATGGTCACTGGCCCATCTTATATTGGCAAAACCAATAGCAAAATCCTATCTATTAAACACAAAAGCTACCCTTCTGAACGAGGGGTAGTTTTTTCTCTTCGTGGTCCCTGCTCTAAGCCTAACTCAACACGAGAAAAAGTCGATTCCAACATAATCTGAGTATCAACTCCCAAAAAAAACAGCAATCTTTCTGTGCTCCTCTCAATTATTGTGTTATACTATCTATAGGTTAGGAAACACAAGGAGAATTTTATGAAATCCAAAATAATTTCAAGATATTGTATACCGTTAATTATGCTCAGCATGCTGCTTATTCTTGCATGCACGAATGCTGGGGCTGGTGGGAAAACTTCGACCGAAGTTAGGTTGCGCATTATTGCTGAATCTCTCACAGCTCTAAATCATAACGGAGAATTTTCAACAGAGGCACGTATCGATGAAACAACAGGGGCAATCACCGTTTTTATTCCAGAATCTACTGATGCGATGAGTGTCACGTTGAGTGTGTATCTCTTGCCAGGAATCACCCTTGAGTATGATGGAACTCCATATATGTCCTCAGATCAAGATACCCCAATACCACTCACGGTTAATCTTTTAAATTCTGTCGAATTTATCGTAGAGCAGGCAGGAATTCCAGAAACCTATATAGCTTCCGCCCTTGAGGGAATTCCCATCTTCACTGAAGGTGACCTCAAAGGAATTCAAAACATCCAAGATGACATGCAGGAAAACTATTTTCTTATGAACGATATCGCACTAGAAAGTAATTTTGAACCTCTCGGAAGTATGTCTATCCCCTACACAGGAATCTTTGATGGGCGAGAAAAAACAATCAGCGATCTTAAAATTATACAACCCAGTGTGGATAGTGTAGGATTTTTTAAATACATAGGTTACGGGAGCGATCATTCAAATTACAATGCAAACACGAACGGTGAGGTTCGCAATCTTGTTCTTGCCTTGGCTGAAGATAACGAGAATAGCCCCAGTATAGAGGGGAAGAATTACGTAGGAGCAGTTGCAGGACAAATTTATGGTAAAATAGACAATGTTGCAGTAACTGGTGGAATAGTGAAGGGAGTCAACTCTGTTGGTGGATTGGTGGGACAACAAAACGCTGGAAACATCGAAACTAGTCATGCAACGGGTGATGTGACGGGAAACAACTCTGTTGGTGGATTGGTGGGATATCAAAATGCTGGAAACATCATAAATACTCGTGCAACAGGTGATGTGACAGGAAAAACTGATAGCAATGGCAGGCAAGGTGAAGCTGTAGGTGGATTGGTGGGATATAAACAAGGTATTGGAAACATCGAAACTAGTTATGCAACGGGTGATGTGACGGGAAACATCTATGTAGGTGGATTGGTGGGAAATAAACAAGGTATTGGAGACATCACCGATAGTCATGCAACGGGGGCTGTGACGGGAACAGAGACCGATGCGGCTAGAGGTACCAATGTAGGTGGATTGGTGGGATATCAAAATGGTGGAGACATCACCGATAGTCATGCAACGGGGGCTGTAAATGGCCCTAATACTCTTGGTGGATTGGTGGGATGGCTCCAAAACGGAAAGATCAAAAACAGTTATGCAACAGGTGATGTAGAGGGAACCGCTTCTCTTGGTGGATTGTTGGGATGGCAAACTGCTGGAACGATTGAAAATAGCCATGCAACGGGAGCTGTAATGGGAGACTCTGACATTGGTGGATTGTTGGGATTCCAGAGAACTGGAACGATTGAAAATAGCTATGCAACGGGAGCTGTAATGGGAGACTCTGGCATTGGTGGATTGTTGGGATTCCAGAGAACTGGAACGATTGAAAATAGTTATGCAACGGGTACTGTATCAGGAACTTCCAATGTAGGTGGATTGGTGGGAGATAAACAAGGCACCGGAAACATCGAGAATAGTCATGCGACAGGTGATGTGACAGGAAAAACTGATGGCGATGGCTCGCAAGCTAAAGCTGTAGGTGGATTGGTGGGAAATAAACAAGGCACCGGAAACATCGAGAATAGTCATGCAACAGGTGATGTGACAGGAAAAACTGATGGCGATGGCTCGCAAGCTGTAGGTGGATTGGTAGGATGGCAACAGAGGGGCAGCATTACCAATAGTCATGCAACAGGTGATGTAGAGGGAACTATTCATATTGGTGGATTGGTGGGATATCAACAGGGGGACAGCATTACCAATAGTCATGCAACAGGTGATGTAGAGGGAACTACTCATATTGGTGGATTGGTGGGATATCAACAGAGGGACAGCATCACCGCTAGTTATGCAACAGGTGCTGTTACGGGAGGTAGCTCTATAGGTGGATTGGTGGGACAACAAGAAGTTGGCGGAAGCATCACCAATAGTTACGCACGGGGTACTGTGTTATCAGGAAATCGAGCTATTGGCGGATTGCTAGGAGATCAGAGAGGAAGCATCACTAATAGTTATGCAACTGGCGCCGTGTCAGGAACTGCAACTGCTTATCATATTGGTGGATTGGTAGGAGTCCAAGACAAGGATACTGGAACAATCACCTCCTCCTATTTCGATGCGGTATTAGCGAAACCATATGGACAAACAACGGAATCTGATGGAGTTGGCAGCGAGCCGAATACCCCAGGGGTCACCCCCTTCTATACTGTGGATAGTGTGGTGCGCAAAGATAATAATGAAACTGCTGATGCAGTCACTAGAGATGATTTTGTGGGCTGGTCTTTCGATGGAACTGACCCCATTTGGCATTTACCTGAAAATGGTCACTGGCCCATCTTATATTGGCAAAACCAATAGCAAAATCCTATCTATTAAACACAAAAGCTACCCTTCTGAACGAAGGGTAGCTTTTTCTCTTCGTGGTCCCTGCTCTAAGCCTAACTCAACACGAGAAAAAGTCGATTCCAACATAATCTGAGCATCAATCCCAAAGAAAGCAACTATCTTTCTGTGCTCCCTTCAGGTATTGTGTTATATTATCTATAGGTTAGGAAACACGAGGAGAATTTTATGAATTCCAAAATAATTTCAAGATATTGTATACCTTTAATTATGCTCAGCATGCTGCTTATTCTTGCATGCACAAATGCTGGGGCTGGTGGGAAAACTTCGACCGAAGTTAGGTTGCGCATTATTGCTGAATCCCTCACGACTCCAGATCACAGCGAGCCATTTTCAACAGAGGCACGGATTGATGAAACAGCAGAGACAATCACCGTTTTTATTCCAGAACTTGATCAATATTCACAATCTATGGACGATACAAGCATCGCTTTGCGTATCTATCTTCCTATGGGATACGAGTTTGAACTTACAGATGGTGGTGGAGCTCAACATACGTCTTCAGATCAAGATACCCCAGTATCACTTCCTATGGTTGATCTCTCAGATTCTGGCAGTTTTGCTGTAACTCAGGCGGGGAATTCAGTAACCTATACAGTTTCTACTTTTAAGGGAATCCCCATATTCACTGAAGATGAACTCAGAGGAATTCAAAACATCCAAGACGGCATGCAGGAAAACTATTTTCTTATGAACGATATCGCACTAGAAAGTAATTTTGAACCTCTCGGAAGTATGTCTATCCCCTACACAGGAATCTTTGATGGGCGAGGAAAAACAATCAGTAATCTTAAAATTGCACGATCAGGTGAGGATTATGTAGGATTTTTCAAATACATAGGCTACCATAGCACCCATTCAAATTACAATGAAAACTCGAACGGTGAGGTGCGCAATCTTGTTCTTGCCTTGGCTGAAGATAACGAGAATAGTCCCAGTATAGAGGGGAGAAATTACGTAGGAGCAATTGCAGGACGAAGTTATGGTAAAATAGACAATGTTAGAGTAACTGGTGGAATAGTGAAAGGAACTGCTACCAATCTTGGCGGATTGGTGGGAGGGCAATCTGCTGGAACGATTGAAAATAGTTATGTGACGAGTGATGTATCGGGAGTTGTGCTGGATAGTGTAATGGGAGTTGGTGACAATGTTGGTGGATTGGTAGGCATTCAAAAAACTGGAAGTATCAAAAATAGTCACGCAACAGGTAATGTAAGAGGAACTAACTCCGTAGGTGGATTAGTAGGAAATCACCAAGGTGACGGAAACATCGAGAATAGTCATGCAACAGGTGCTGTGACGGGAACTACTTATCTTGGTGGATTGGTGGGAGATAAACAAGGCACCGGAAACATCGAGAATAGTCATGCGACAGGTGATGTGACAGGAACTAATATCAATGTAGGTGGATTGGTGGGAAATAAACAAGGCACCGGAGACATCAAGAATAGCCGTGCAACAGGTGCTGTCATGGGAAGTAACACTGTGGGTGGATTGGTGGGAAATCACACGGATGACGGAAGCATCGAGAATAGTCATGCGACAGGTGATGTGACAGGAACTAATAACAATGTAGGTGGATTGGTGGGAAATAAACAAGGCACCGGAGACATCAAGAATAGCCGCGCAACAGGTGCTGTGACAGGAGTTAGCTCTATAGGTGGATTGGTGGGAAATAAACAAGGCACCGGAGACATCAAGAATAGCAGTGCAACGGGTGCTGTCACGGGAACTGCTGGAACTATAGGTGGATTGGTGGGATCGCTCCAAGGCGGAGAGATCAAAAACAGTTATGCAACAGGTGATGTAGAGGGACCCAATTCTCTTGGTGGATTGGTGGGATTCCTCCAAGGCGGAGAGATCAAAAACAGTTATGCAACGGGAGCTGTAATGAGAGGCTCTGCCATTGGCGGATTGGTGGGATTCCAGCTAACTGGAACAACAATCACTTCCTCCTATTTCGATGCGATATTAACGAGACCAGAGGGGCAACCAATGCCACTTTCGGGAATTGGCAACAAGCCTAACTCAGGTGTTGTTACTGCCTTTTATACAGTGGATGGTGTGGTGCGCAAAGATAATAATGCAACTGCTGATGCAGTCACTAGCGATGATTTTTCTAATTGGGATCCCGATATTTGGCAATGGCAAGAAGGACAATGGCCCACATTATATTGGCAAAATCAATAGCAAAATTCAACCTATATACAATGACTGCCCCTCGTTCAGAGCGGTAGCTTTTTTCTTCATGGCCCCTACCCTAAACCTAGTCTAACTCAGCCTGAATCCAAGAATGTTGTGTTACGATTGGCAAAATTGTCCGAAGATTCACTGCCTCCAAGCAAAAAATAATTCCAACATAATCGGAATATCCATCCATCGAGAAAATAACTATCTTTCTGTGCTCCCTTCAGTTATTGTGCTATACTATCTCTAGTTTCAGAAAAGCGAGGAAAGTTTTGTGAAATCCAGTATCATTTCAAAGTATTGTATACCGTTAATTATGCTCAGCATGCTGCTTATTCTTGCATGCACGAATGCTGGGGCTGGTGGGAAAACTTCACCCGAAGTTAGGCTGCGCTTTGTCGCTGAATCTCTCACGACTCCGGGATACAGCGAGCCATTTTCATTAGAAGCACGGATTGATGAAACAGCAAAAACGATCACGGTTTTCATTCCAGAACTTGATAAAAATTCACAACCTACAGACGATACAAGTATCTCGTTGCGTGTCGATCTCCCTATGGGATACGAGTTTGAACTTACAGATGCTGGTGGAGCTCAATATACGTCTTCAGATCAAGATACTCCAGTATCACTTCCTATGGTTGATCTCTCAGATTCTGGCAGTTTTGCTGTAACTCAGGCGGGGAATTCAGTAATCTATACAGTTTCTACTTTTATGGGAATCCCCATATTCACTGAAGATGAACTCAGGAACATCGAACAAACCGGGTTGAACAAAAAGTATTTCCTTATGAATGATATTGCATTGGCTGCTAATTTTGAACCCCTTGGAAGTAGTGCTTTTCAAGGCATTCTTGATGGGAGAGAGAAAACCATCAGCAATCTTAAAATTGCAAAATCAAGTGAGGGTAATGTAGGGTTCTTTAAAGTAATAGGCAGCAGTTCTAATACCTCAGGTGAGGTTCGCAATCTTGTTCTTGCCTTGACTGATGGTAGCGAAACTAGTCCTAGCATAGAAGGAGGGGATCATGTAGGAGCAATTGCAGGACGGAGTTATGGCGCAATAAACAATGTTGTAGTAACTGGTGGAATCATAAAGGGAACTACGTCTGTAGGTGGATTGGTAGGATACCAATTTGGCACCACCAACAGTAGCACTGATATGTCTAGCCGTATCACCGATAGTCATGTAACAAGTGCTGTGATGGGAAGAAATCATGTAGGTGGATTGGTGGGGTACCAATTTAAGAAATCTAGTAGTATCACTAATAGTTATGCAATGGGCGCTGTGACGGGAACTGATACTGATGAGGCAACGGATACCAATGTTGGAGGATTGGTGGGATATCAAGATGATGGAAACATCACCGCTAGTTATGCGACGGGTCGTGTAGAGGGAGTTAAATCTGTTGGAGGGTTGGTGGGATATCAAAATGATGGAAATATCACCGCTAGTTATGCGACGGGTCGTGTAAAGGGAGCTAGATTTGCAGGTGGATTGGTGGGACGGCAAGATGGGGGAAGCATCGCCACTAGTTACGCGATGGGTGTTGTGTCGGAAACTGATTCTATAACTCTTGGTGGATTGGTGGGGCAGCAATCAGGTGGAAACATTACCAATAGTTATGCAATGAGTTCTGTAAAGGGAGCTACCAATATCGGGGGATTGGTGGGATATCAAGATGATGGAAACATCACCACTAGTTATGCAATGAGCACTGTAGAGGGAAATACCAATGTAGGAGGGTTGGTGGGATATCAAAATGGTGGAAACATTACCAATAGTTATGCAGCGGGCACTGTAGAGGGAAATTTCTATGTAGCTGGATTGCTAGGATACCAAAGTGCCGGAAAGATTCAAAATGGTTATGCAACGAGCACTGTGATAGGAGATTTCATTGTAGGTGGATTGGTGGGATTCCAAGACAAGAATACTGGAACAATCATCGCCTCCTATTTCGATGCAAATCTCACAAAGCAGAACGAAGGAATTGGCAACCAGTCTGGTTCAGATATTGTTATTGCCTATTATACAATAGATGGTGTGGTGCACGTGGAAAATGATGCAGATAAAGCAGTGACCACTGAAGCTAGTTTTTCTGACTGGAGCTTCAACGAAGACCCCGCAGAAAACAATGGTGATCCCATTTGGCATTTACCTGCAGACGGCGGTGAATGGCCCATCCTATCTTGGCAAGATCCACAAAATCAATAGCAAAATCCTATCTATAAAATACAATGGCTACCCTTCTGAACGAGGGGAGCTTTTTCTTCATGGCCCTACCCCAAACCTAGTCTAACTCTCGCTGCATCCAAAAACGCTGTCTTACGATTGACAAAACCATTCCAAGACTCGCCTGCCTCCAAGCAAAAAATAATTCCAACATAATCTGAGCATCAACCCCAAAAGAAAATAACTATCTTTCTGTGCTCCTCTCAATTATTGTGTTATATTATCTATATCATAGAAAAAAAAGAGACTATTATGAATTCCAAAATAATTTCAAGATATTGTATACCATTAATTATGCTCAGCATGCTGCTTATTCTTGCATGCGCGAATGCTGGGGCTGGTGGAAAAACTTCGACCGAAGTTAGGCTGCGCTTTGTTGCTGAATCTCTCACAGCTCCAGGTTACAGCGAGCCATTTTCAATAGAAGCACGGATTGATGAAACAGCAGATACTATAGAGACTATCACCGTTTTTATTCCAGAATCTGACGTAGAGTCAAACCCCACAGATGATACAAATATCTCTTTGAATGTTTATCTCCCTAAAGGGCGCACGCTTAAATTTACAGATACAGACGGAACCGCACATATCTATTCAGATCAAGATACCCCAATACCACTCACGGTTGATCTCTCAGATTCTGTCAGGTTTGCCGTAACTCAGGCAGGAAACCCAGAAAAAATCTATAAGGCTTCCGCCTTTAGGGGAATCCCCATCTTCGATGAAGCTGATCTCAAGGTAATCAGAAACATCCAAGACGGCATGACCAAAAACTATTTTCTTATGAATGATATTGCATTGACCGGTAATTTTAAACCTCTCGGAAATGTCTATAGCCCCTACACAGGAATCTTTGACGGACGAGGAAAAACAATCAGCAATCTTAAAATTGTAGATTTAATGAGGGATGCCATAGGTTTCTTTAGGCAAATAGGCAATTTTGATTCCCTTAACGCTGGGGTGCAAAATCTTGTTCTTTCCTTGGCTGATTATGACGGAGCTAATCCTAGCATAGAGGGGGAGGATTACGTAGGTGCAGTTGCAGGAAGGAATTATGGCAAAATAGAAAATGTTGCAGTAATTGGTGGTATGGTGAAGGGAGCTACTCGTGTAGGCGGATTGGTGGGGGAGCAATTTAATAGAGATAGTAACATCATCGATAGCCATGTAACGACTGCTGTGATGGGAACTAGGTATGTAGGTGGCATAGTGGGATTGAAATTTGCTGGAAACATCACCAATAGTTATACAACTGGTCGTGTAGAGGGATCCGAGAATGCAGGTGGATTGGTGGGATTGCTCCAAGGCGGAGAGATCAACAACAGTTATGCAACAGGTGATGTAGAGGGATCCGAGAATGCAGGTGGATTGGTGGGATCCCAAGAAGGAGGAAGCATCACCAATAGCTATGCAACGGGAGCTGTAATGGGAGACTCTGAGATTGGCGGATTGGTGGGATTCCAGAGAACTGGAACAACAATCACTTCCTCCTATTTCGATGCGATATTAACAAGGACAGATGGACAAACAACACAACTTCCGGGAGTTGGCAACCTCCCAGACGCCCGAAGTGTCACTGCTTTCTATACAGTAGATGGTGTGGTGCTCGATGGGAATCGTACAGATGCAATGGCAGTAACGGCTGAAAATAGTTTTTCTGACTGGAACTTCAACGGAGTCCCTGCAGAAAACAATGGTGATCCCATTTGGCATTTACCTGTAAATGGTCACTGGCCCACCTTATATTGGCAAAATCAATAGCAAAATCCTATCTATAAAATACAATGGCTACCCTTCTGAACGAGGGGAGCTTTTTCTTCATGGCCCCTATCCAAACCTAGTCTAACTCTCGCTGCATCCAAAAACGCTGTCTTACGATTGACAAAACCATTCCAAGACTCGCCTGCCTCATCGTGCACAGAATATTCCAACATAATCTGAGCATCAACCCCCAAAGAAAATAACTATCTTTCTGTGCTCCCTTCAGGTATTGTGTTATATTACCTATAGGTTAGGAAACACAAGGAGAATTTTATGAAATCCAAAATAATTTCAAGATATTGTATACCTTTAATTATGCTCAGTATGCTGCTTATTCTTGCATGCACAAATGCTGGGGCTGATGGAAAAACTTCACCCGAAATCAGGCTGCGCTTTGTTGCTGAATCCCTCACGACTCCGGGATACAGCGAGCCATTTTCAACAGAGGCACGGATTGATGAAACAGCAAAAACGATCACGGTTTTCATTCCAGAATTTGATGAAAATTCACAACCTACAGACGATACAAGTATCTCGTTGCGTGTCGATCTCACTATGGGATACGAGTTTGAACTTACAGATGCTGGTGGAGCTCAACATACGTCTTCAGATCAAGATACTCCAGTATCACTTCCTATGGTTGATCTCTCAGATTCTGGCAGTTTTGCTGTAACTCAGGCGGGGAATTCAGTAACCTATACAGTTTCTACTTTTAAGGGAATCCCCATATTCACTGAAGATGAACTCAGAGGAATTCAAAACATCCAAGACGGCATGAACAAAAACTATTTTCTTATGAATGATATTGCATTACTTACTGATTTTGTTCCCCTTGGAAGTGTCACTGCCCACCTCAGTGGAATCTTTGATGGAAGAGGAAAAACAATCAGTAATCTTAAAATTGTACGATCAGGTGAGGATTATGTAGGATTTTTCAAATCTATAGGCTACAATAGCAATCATTCAAATTACAATGAAAACTCGAACGGCGAGGTGCGCTATCTCATTCTTGCCTTAGCTGATAGTAGTGAAACTAGTCCTACTAGCATAGAAGGGAGAAGTTATGTAGGAGCAGTTGCAGGACAGAATTATGGAAAAATAGACAGTGTTAGAGTAACTGGTGGAGTCATAAAAGGAACTGCTACGTATCTTGGCGGATTGGTGGGGGGGCAAATAGATGGGATCATCGAAAATAGTTATGCAACGGGTCGTGTAGATGGAACCCACCATATAGGTGGATTGGCGGGATCGCTCCAAGGCGGAGAGATCAAAAACAGTTATGCAACAGGTGATGTAAAGGGAAGGGGTTTTCTTGGTGGATTGGTGGGATGGCTCAACAGCGGAGAGATCAAAAACAGTTATGCAACGGGAGCTGTAATGGGAGAGTCTGAGATTGGTGGATTGGTGGGACTCCAGACAACTGGAACAACAATCACTTCCTCTTTTTTCGATGCAAATCTCACAAGGCAAGACGAAGGAATTGGCAACAAGCCTAACTCAGGTGTTGTTACTGCCTTTTATACAGTGGATGGTGTGGTGCGCAAAGATAATAATGCAACTGCTGATGCAGTCACTAGAGATGATTTTGTGGGCTGGAACTTCAACGGAGGCCCCGCAGAAAACAATGGCAATCCCATTTGGCGTTTACCTGCAGACGGCGGTGAATGGCCCATCCTATCTTGGCAAGATCCACAAAATCAATAGCAAAATCCTATCTATAAAATACAATGGCCACCCTTCTGAACGAGGGGTAGTTTTTTTCCTCGTGGCCCCTGCTCTAAGCCTAACTCAACACGAGAAAAAGTCGATTCCAACATAATCTGGGTATCAACCCCACAAGAAAACAACAATCTTTCTGTGCTCCCTTCAGGTATTGTGTTATACTATCTCTAGGTTAGGAAACACAAGGAGAATTTTATGAATTCCAAAATAATTTCAAGATATTGTATACCTTTAATTATGCTCAGTATGCTGCTTATTCTTGCATGCACAAATGCTGGGGCTGGTGGGAAAACTTCGACCGAAGTTAGGTTGCGCATTATTGCTGAATCCCTCACGACTCCGGGTCACAGCGAGCCATTTTCAACAGAGGCACGTATCGATGAAACAGCAAAGACGATCACGGTTTTCATTCCAGAACTTGATGAATATTCACAATCTATGGACTATACAGATATCTCGTTGCGTGTCGATCTCCCTATGGGATACGAGTTTGAACTTACAGATGGTGGTGGAGCTCAACATACGTCTTCAGATCAAGATACCCCAGTATCACTTCCTATGGTTGATCTCTCAGATTCTGGCAGTTTTGTTGTAACTCAGGCGGGGAATTCAGTAACCTATACAGTTTCTGCCTTTGAGGGAATTCCCATCTTCACTGAAGATGACCTCAGAGGAATTCAAAACATCCAAGATGACATGCAGAAAAACTATTTCCTCATGAATAATATTACATTAACTGGCAATTTTGAACCTCTTGGAAGTCTTGATGCCCCCTTCCTAGGCATTCTTGATGGGCGAGAAAAAACAATCAACAATTTTAAAATCGTACAATCAACGAGCAACATAGGTTTCTTCAGCCAACTAGGCAATGCTGATACCCCCACAAGTGGGATACACAATCTTGTTCTTGTCTTGGCCAATGGTGATGAAGACAATCCCAGTATAGAGGGAAAGGATTATGTAGGTGCTCTCGCAGCAGAGAGTTATGGCACAATAAAAAATGTTGCAGTAATTGGAGGTGTGGTGAAGGGAGAGGACCAGGTTGGTGGATTGGTAGGACTCCAAAGCGGTGGAAGCATCGAAACTAGTTATGCAACGGGAACTGTGACGGGAACTTCCGGTATAGGTGGATTGGTGGGGGGAAAATTTGATGCAAAGATCGAAAACAGTTATGCAACAGGTCGCGTAGAGGGAAATGTAACTGTAGGTGGATTGGTGGGATGGCAAAATGATAAAAGTATCGAGAATAGTTATGCAACTGGTACTGTATCAGGAACTTCCAATGTAGGTGGATTGGTGGGATTGCAAGATGCTGGAACAATCACTTCCTCCTATTTCGATGCGATATTAACGACGCCAGATGGACAAACAACACTACTTCCGGGAATTAGCAACGTTTCAAACAGCCCAGGTGTTGTTACTGCCTTTTATACAGTGGATGGTGTGGTGCGCAACGATAATAATGCAACTGCTGATGCAGTCACTAGCGATGATTTTTCTAATTGGGATCCCGATATTTGGCAATGGCAAGAAGGAGAATGGCCCACCTTATATTGGCAAAACCAATAGCAAAATCCTATCTATAAAATACAATGGCTACCCTTCTGAACGAGGGGTAGCTTTTTCTTCGTGGTCCCTATCCAAACCTAGTCTAACTCTCGCACATCCAAAAACGCTGTCTTACAATTGACAAAACCATTCCAAGACTCGCCTGCCTCACCATGCACAGAATATTCCAAAAAGAGCATGTTCACAGAATGCAATCTCTGGGGTACACTATCCCCATGCCAAAGTAGCTCAGGGGTAGAGCAGTTCACTCGTAATGATCAGGTCATGGGTTCAATTCCCATCTTTGGCTGGTCTAGTTTAGCGGTTTTTTGAAACGAAGGAATTGAGTAAGGCTTCGCAGGTGCGGTATACCATGGTGAATACTTCTTCAAATCCATTCATCCCGCCATAATAGGGATCGGGAACATTCCCACTCCCCTTTGGATCATGATCCCGAAACAATTCCAGTTTTGCAGTCCCCTTGTTCAGGGCCTTCATAATCGCAAGATGTCCATGGTCCATCGCATAGATGTAATCATAGGTGTGAAAATCTTGACTTGAAAGCGCCCGGGAGGGATGAGAAAATGGAATGCCATGTGCAGCTGCTGTTTTTCGCATCCGGGTGTCTGCGTCCTCACCGGTATGCCATAAATGAGTACCGGCTGATTCAACAAAAAACAGTTGATCGACCGATGCTTTTTTCGCAAGATGTTCAAAGACCCGATGTGCAAGCGGGCTCCTGCATATGTTTCCGGTACAGACAAACAAAAGATTATGTTTCATCGTGTTCTCGCTAAAAAAATATGGAGCTGATCAATGCTAATGCTTACTACATTTCCGATGTTTGAAATGCTTATTCGTGGCGGTGCATCATCTGTCATCATAGCGTTGTCTGATTGATTGTCTCCTTGATCCATCAGATCTGTGGTATCTCTTCGATCTTGCATGGGTTCAGTATACGTTTTTTCTTCATATGTTATGCCTGTCTGTGGTTCATCAATCATGAAAGCTGCATCAAGAACAGCGCTGCTTCCTACGCTGGCAGGCAATTCCAAGGGTCGCCCTTGCAAATAATCTTGAAGCATATCGGTTAGATCCAACAGCATCTGCTCACCTTCATATCGCAGCACAAACGTAGAACTTTCTTCTTGCACGCGTTGCAGACCTATGTCCTTTCCTGCAAAGGAGCGGAATGTATAATGCGGACGCCTACGCATCAGTTCGATCTTTTGTCCGGTGTATTCATGGCCATACAAGGCAGCTTCCCATTGCACCCCATGGGGTTGGGTTTCCAGTAAAAACAAAATCACTGTAATTATCTGCACTGCCATCGCAATTAAAGTTGTTCTAGCGCAGCTTGAAGAAATTTCCACATACGCGCAATCGATGAAATACTCACTCGTTCCTTAACAGAATGCACGTCTTCCATATCGGCACCAATCGAAACAACCTCAACATCAGGGTCTTTTTTTATAATCTCGCCACATTCAAGTCCCGCATGGATGACCTCTGTGAACGGCTTGCGGTGATCGAAGAGTTTTTCATACGTCGAGACAAGATGCCGCACAAGGTCATCTTTTTTCTGAGGAGGCCACGAAGCATAGCGTGCACTGGTTTCTACGGTTCCGCCAAATATGTGGAATCCCGTCTCAGTTTTTTCTGTATAATAATCAAGTGCATGCTCGAACAAGGATCGCTGACTGGTGAGCACTTCACATGCAGCATCAGTAAGTCTGACACAGGCAATATTGGCTGAGCTTTCAACAACACCAGAAAAATGTCTGCTAAATGCCAAGACACCGCAAGGCAGGATGTTCAGCAAGGCGATGATTCGTTGTGTGGAAGCGGGTTTCAGCGCCTTTTCAGGAGTCGAAACTTCTTGAAAAGAAATCTGCAGATTTGGTTCAAGGCTTGCATATTCATCTCTAAGCTGCCCAGCAAATGCATCAACCAATGAAACATCAATCTCAACTGTACTGGTTATCACCGCCGAAGCATGGCTTGGAATGACATTTGAGCGCATACCACCGCAGTCCAGCGAGGCAAGTTGAAGCTCTGCATGCTGCGAAAGATGATGGAATACTCGTGCAAATAGCACAACGCTGTTGGCACGACCTTCATGAATTTTGACCCCTGAATGGCCACCTTGCAACCCTGAAATAACAATCTTATAGGCCTTGTTTTCACGAGGTGCTTCTTCGTATGAAATCGGCAGACTTCCCCGGGTTTCGTTCCCTCCGGCGGCTGAAATCGTGAATACCCCTTCGTCTTCTGAATCGATGTTTATCATACGTTTTGCACTGATCAAGCGAATATCGAATTCTCGTGCACCGACAAGTCCTATTTCTTCATCAACGGTAAACAATGCCTCAATGGGCGGATGAGAAGATGAACTCGCCAAAACCGAAAGAATAAGCGCAACCCCTACCCCATCATCACCGCCAAGGCTGCTGTTCCGTGCACGCACCCAATCACCATCAATAACAGGAATTGGAGGATCGCACAACATATCCTTTCCAGAATCGGGAACCGCTTCACAGACCATATCAAGATGTGCTTGCAACAAAATCGGTTCGATCTTTTTGTTCGTTCCTGGCTTGTATACGACAATGTTTCCACTCGCATCTTCTTTGTAGGCATATCCATGTTCCTTTGCAAAAGCGCGAATGTATTCGCAGATCGCATCAAGGTGTCGTGAACACCGCGGAATTGCGGTAATTTCAGAAAAATATTTCCAAACTATCTGAGGTTCTAACTGGGTAATTGACTGTGCATCCATGCTATACAGTCTATATAATCAAGCATGCGACAACAAGCACCAAAATGCTCAAAAACAGTAAGGTTTCATTCTGCGTATTCCCATTTTGGATATGCAAGAATCATCAACCGCACAATATAAACAGCATAAAACCGTGCTAGACGGGTGCTGATTATCACGATAAACTAAAACTTATAGGAGTAATCATGTTAGATTTTGCAAGCAAACATTTTGAAGTTGAAGAGATACAGTTAGCTGATACATCAGAAAAAATTGTTCGTGGCGGCAGGCATTTGTTCACAAAACTGCCTGATGCATTTGATGGAATAAGGCAGATCGCAGTCATTGGATGGGGATCACAGGGCCCAGCGCAAGCGCAAAACCTTCGGGATTCTCTGAAAGACAGCACTATCAACGTTGTTGTGGGACTCAGAGCAGGTTCACGTTCATGGAACGATGCACAAGCCTCGGGATTCTCCGAAACAGATGGCAGCCTTCTTGAAATGTTCGATGCAATTCGATCCAGCGATTTGGTCATCCTTCTAATTTCTGATGCAGCACAAGCAGCGCTTTATCAAGAGATATTTGCTGAGATGAAACATGGTGCAACGCTGGGACTTTCACACGGCTTTCTCCTTGGTTATCTCAAAAGCAAAAACGAATATTTTCCACCGCATATCAATGTTATTGGCGTCTGTCCAAAGGGCATGGGTCCTTCGGTTCGTCGACTCTATGAACAGGGAAGAACCACCGATGGTGCCGGAATCAACACCAGTTTTGCAGTTGAACAAGATATCAATGGAAAAGCAACCGATTATGCACTTGGATGGTCGATTGGATTGGGAGCACCCTTTTCATTCAAGACAACGCTTGAAACGGAATATCGTTCTGACATTTTTGGTGAACGCGGCATCCTTCTTGGTGCAGTTCATGGAATAATCGAGGCCCTCTACCGATATTACACCACTCGCGGTGAATCACCAGAAGATGCTTTTCTGCACACAGCAGAAGCTATTACTGGACCAATTTCGCAAACCATAGCGAAAAAGGGTATTTTCAATGTATACGAGGTCTTGAATGATGCGGAGAAGAAAACCTTCACAGAGGTATACAACGCCGCGTATACTCCGTTTAAAGCGGTGCTCGCTGAGATATACGATGAGGTCTATCTTGGCAACGAAATCAAATCGGTTATCGCCGCACAAGAACGCTTTGATCGCTTCCCTATGCCAAGCATTGAGGATACTGCGATGTGGGCAATTGGAAAAAAAGTTCGTTCACAGCGTTCGCTCACAGCTTCTCCAGTGCATGCACATACCGCTGCAGTATACATCGCCTGTATGATGGCACAAATTGATCTCTTGCGCGAAAAGGGGCATTGCTATTCCGAAGTGGTGAATGAATCGGTAATTGAAGCCGTGGATTCACTCAATCCATATATGCATTTCAAAGGGGTAAGTTATATGATTGATAACTGTTCAACGACGGCGCGTCTCGGTGCACGCAAATGGGCTCCCTTGTTTGATTATGCGCTGTATCAGCGAGTGCTCATCGAAAAACCACATCACAGCGATGAAAACCATATCGATGCATTTATTTCGCATCCTATCCACCAGGTGATCGATACCCTCTTGCAGTATCGCCCTAAAGTAGATATCTTTGTCAAATAGACCTATGCAGATTCGATCATTTACATTCAACGATTGGCAAGAAAACACCTTTGTGCTCTATGATGAGGAAAAACGTGGCTGCATCCTTGACCCAGGATGCCTCTCTCCTGACGAGGAATCAGCCTTGTTTTCTTTTATTCAGCAAGAACAGATCACCATTGAAAAGATCTTGATTACCCATGCACACCACGACCATATCTTTGGACTATCAGAAGCGCTCACGCGCCACCCGGTCAAAGTCTATGGTCATCGGGATGATCTACAGGTTCTTGCACTCTTTCCAAAAATCATGGAAGTCTATGGAGTGACCATAACAAAATATCCGCCGACCACCTTTGATGTCTATCTCAACGATGGGGATACCGTAGAGGTCGGATCGCTTTCCTTGCAGGTTCTGCATACGCCGGGGCATTCTCCTGGTTCCATCTCCTTCTATTCTGAAGCTGATCGTACCGTATTCACTGGTGATATTCTCTTCACCAATAGTCTTGGAAGAACCGATATTGCCTTCGGTGATTACGACGTCTTGCTGGGCTCAATCAAACGACTCTGCGATACGCTTCCTCCAGAAACCATCTACCTTCCTGGACACGGCGAGGGACGAAGTCTAGCAGAAGAACGTAGCGAAAACCCTTATCTCCAGTTTTGATCTTCTAACCTTTTATGCAAACATTCGATATGGGAACCGACTAGTAGCATCATAAGGCAAGCGGAAAGAAGGACACTTTGCACATAGCGGCATCCGTCCCTATTTCCGCTGATATATACTTAGACGTGCACGTCTCCTATCTTTCACTCAACACTTCACCGAACGGCGTATCGTATCCAGCATAATCTTCCACATATTGCAGTATAGTTGTGCCTATCTCATCGGCATTATTCTTATGACGTACCAAAAGATCGACAACACCAGCGGCACCACGCAAATGCGCTCCTGCGAGAAGCCCTGACATGGTTACGATCACCTCGTTCTTTCGACCTCCTGGAGGGGGGCTAATCGGTGGGATGCACTGATCCCAAAACAAGGATGTTCCCAGATAATTCTTGATTGTTTTTCCCTCGGCAGCAAGCTGAGTCACGATGTTATTGTATTTAAATTGAAAATGATCCTTGGCAATAAAATCCTGCTTGGTGGGATCTTTAAAATCATCCATTGAATAGATACCGTGCTTTCCCGTGAAAACACCACCCCAGGTGTTGACATCTGTCACGTGCACCCTTCCATCTGGAAAATCCATGACCTTATCCCGAACACCATGCGCCCAGTTTGAATCATCCACGTCGACATAGTATTCCTTCAAGCCAGTGTCATCATAATGCGTATAATACCCAAGCACCCAAAGATCCTGTTCGCTAAACTGGTATCCCACAAACCCGATGAAATTTATCACTGAATACTGCATGGTAATGAATGTATCATAGGTGGCAGTATCTGGATTGTACAGATCATCCACTCCGATCTTTTCAAAATATTTTTTTATCGAAGTCGTTTCAATAAGCGGATGTCCATTGTCATCGCGAACAACCCTTCCCGGAATCAAGGCACCTGTGGCGTCAGTCTCAACCTTTTGATAGGACATAGCCAAGGGATTGTTGTAATTATCTTTGTAGTATTGTGCCTGTGTCGGGTCTATTGAGGACTCAAAGGTGCGTAAAGCAGTAAGGAAATCTTCATAGCTTCCCTTCGAGGCCTGTCCTCCATGTCCTGACAGCATGGTAATGACGTTTTCCCTCTTCAAATATTCTTGCGAGTATGATTGAATCCCATCTAATCCTGCCTTCACTCCCAGAGATTGAGAATGAGCAAACTCTGTCCTTGCAGACATATTTCCAAACTGCAACCCATTGCAAGCACTCAGCACGAAAATCACCACACTTATACATCCTAGATGAAACAGCTTCATAGTAAAATCCTCCGTAAATATAGTTATTTCTATTTAAAATAGTTACTTTTAGTATAGTTCAACAATTCCCTGCGGACAAGGTTTGATTTCACATTGGTTTTTGAGGGCTATACTAGCCTTAGTCTATTCAGTCGCGGACAGATTCTGCAGCGGCGATGGCTGCACAGGTTCGACTGCTATTGGAGCAAATCCAAGGAACACCTTTAGGATACTTCCTATGTGCATAGACACCACATAGTTCCACCACAACCATCTTGCCTGCATGCTTATCGAAAAGATCTTGTATCAATACCGATTGCTCTTGCCCCGCGAAGTCTTCACCAGGAAGGGGATAGTCTTCCCGTACAACAAGCAGAACATCTGCATTCGACAGACTTTGTTCTGTCTGCGGTTCTTTGAGCTCTTCAAAAGAGATAAACTGCACCCTATCGCCTAGATCAGCGAGTCTTTCGCGAAAGCTGTCAAAGGCTGGTTTTTCTTGATTGGGGCCTATACCACGAGGATTCATCAATCGTTGATAATTTTTGCGCGGACTTGTATTCAGGCAAACAATACTCTGTTTAGAAGAAAAACGAGGCATCTTTTTATGTGAAAACTGCAGACATGCCCTCGCAAGATCGATTTCGTAGCTATCAAATTCTGCACGCTGTTCTTCTGTCAGGGCTGCACCACGAATCTGCATGATGTTGAGTTTGAGGTCAAGAATACGTAGAAGTTTGGCGTCTACCTCCGTTTCAGAAATTCTGCCATCTTGCACTGCCTTCTTTACGTGTTCGAGTGATTGCAACTGCTTTTCAAGATAATGCTCATCGTGGTCGTAATGTTCCTCAGAAAGCATAACAATATCAACCCCTGCCTTGAGTGCCATCACAGTGGATTCTGCAGGATCGTATTTCTTCCGAATTGCTCCCATGTTCATGCTATCCGAGAGAATTACCCCCTTGAAATCCATTGTTTTGCGGAGTATGTCATGGAGAATGATCTTTGAAAGTGTGGCTGGATGCTGAGCATCTATGCGAGGATAGACAATATGCGTCGTCATCACAATATCAACACCAGCTGCAATACCCGCCACATAGGGAAGCAGGTCTTCCTTGAGCAATCTATCCATGGTTTTGTCCACCCTCGGAAGTTCCCGATGGGTGTCTTGTTCTGTCGCACCGTGACCAGGAAAATGCTTGATCGTCGTCACGATGCCGGTTTTCTTTGCTCCTTGAATCGCCGCCGCCACATAAGATGCAACCTGTTTAGGATCCTCACCAAAGGATCGCGTGCCGATAATCGGTGATTCCGGGTGAAAATTCACATCGGCACAAGGAGCAAGCAATGTATTATATCCCACAGAGAGCATTTCTTGCCCAAAAATACGGTACATCTCTTGAATTCGCTCAGGATCTCCCAAGGCGCCGAGTGCGAGGTTTCCCGGACCTGGGTGTGAATCTGGTATCAGGACTCCCCACGCTCCTTCTTGATCAACCCCGAGCATGAGTGGAATGCCTGATCTTGTCGTTTCTGCCATGGACTGAAGCGATGCGCTAACCCTTTGTGCCTCTGCAAAATTCTCTGCATTGTCCTGACTGATATAGCACCCACATATACCATATTGATCCAATACCGCTGCGATACGCTGTGGGTCCTTTCCTGGATAGGCAAGAAGAAAGAGCTGTCCAACTTTTTCCTCTAGGCTCATCGCATCTATCATCTGTGAGAGTTCATCTGGTGAATATTTTTTATCCATATTGCTTCCTAGGCACGACTCACCATTTTGTTCCGCATGGCAAGCGAAACCGAAATAAGAATGATGAGCCCCCGAAAAATGATCTGTTGATCTACTGAAAGTCCCATAAGAATGAGTCCATTGTTCAACATTCCCATGATAAGCGCTCCAAAAACAGAACCAATGACCGTCCCCTTGCCGCCAAACATGCTGGTGCCTCCAATGATGACCGCAGAAATCACCGTCATCAAATCGCTCTCACCAAGTGTATACCGCGCTCCATGCAATCGTCCGAGATAAAGAATTCCTGCAAAAGATGCAAACATTCCGTTAAGCATCAGCACAGATATCTTGACCCTTGCTATTCTTATCCCTGCATAGAGAGCAGCTACCTTGTTTCCTCCCGTCGCAAGAACTTTCTTTCCATAGGGGCTGTGATTCAGCAAGAGATGTCCTATAATCGCAACAAAAATCATCCACACAAAGAGCACCGGAACTGGCCCTATATCGCCAGAGCCAAATACGAATGAAAAGATATCGTTGCTAATAGGAATAGATTGCAATCCACTCACCCAACGCGCCAAGCCGAATACAATTCCTCCAGTGCCCAACGTAGCCAGGAAGGAAGGAATTCCCACATAGGCAACGAAAACACCATTCAAAAATCCAGTCAGCGCTCCTGCTGCAAATCCAGCACAGACGCTCAAGAGAATGCTCCCAGTGCTTCGCAAGACAAGCGCAGCAATAATGGAAGAAAGCGCAACTACGGATCCAAAAGAAAGGTCTATCTCTCCAGCAGTAAGGACAAAGGTCATGCCTACCGCCATAATTGAGATCACCGCGCTTTGTCGCACGATATTCAAGAGGTTGTTTCCCGTTAAAAACCCCCTATCAAACAGTATCACCGAAAAAAAGACAAGCAAGACTATGAATATGATGTAGATAATGTATTGCGACCACTGAATATGTGCGAATATTCCTGGTAGTTTGGAAGCTCCCGGGATGGCCTTAGATTTTTGTGTAGCGCGTTTTTTCATGATTAGTGTATCCTAACAGAGAATATAATCTATCAATATCCCAGCCCTCCGTCGATCCTTGATGCGCCACCCTTCACTTTTTTAATATCGTAAAGTTGTCAAAGATGCAAAGCACATCATCGAGATCATGGGTGATATAGGTTGAAACATCAATCCAATGCCAAATTCTCTTGCCCCTCCGAGGTTTGTATACCTTGCCTCCTTACCAAAAATTGAAATACTACCGGCATCCCTTTTATAGGTGCCGGTAAGGATATTCATCAATGTCGTTTTTCCCGCTGCGTTTTTGCCAAGATGCCTCACCCTTGTTCAAAAAGAAATCAACCTGGTGCAGTACCTGTCTTCCGTCAATAGTAAGGCATAGCCCTCGTGCATCAAGCGCAGCTTTCATATTAAGTTTGCAGCAACCTATCTAAGCTCTGCAGCAACCTCTGCCGGCAATGCAGTGTTCAGCGACTCTTGCCATGCATCTTTGATATTTGATGCATTAACCTGAATCGCGGGCACTGTTACGAAGGCTGGGGTTTCTCTTCCTAAGGCATTCAATGCACCGATGCGAGCGAGCGTCTCCCCAAGTACAAAGGGCAAATCAGCGACGATCCCCCTCATATTGCCATCCTTCACCATATTCAAGGCGTTATTTGCGCCAAGATCCATGGTGAACACCGCAACATCTTCAGCAGCTGAAGAACGAAGTCCTGCAACCACTCCCTCTGCAATCGTATCCCAAGGGGCATAAATCGCATCTATTTCCGGGTATTGCGTGACAATCGCTGAAGCGATAACATCTCCATCAGCCGGGTTTGCAATCCCCCTCTTGGTAAGGATGTTTATATTTGGATAGTCTCGTCTGAGCACAGCCTCTACTGCTGTATCACGTTGATTCGTCACATAATAATCCGCATCATGATAGATAAGCGCAACATCGCCCCGTCCGCCCAAGGTATCTGCAATCATATCAGCAGTGAGCTTTCCCATTTGAAACAAATCGTCGGTAACAATGGCGGCATAGTCCTGTCCATGCACAAAATCTGCGGGCAGATTGCTGATCAGCACGAGGGTAACGCCTTGGTCGATTGCCTCACGAAAGGCAACTGCGCCACTCACCGGATCTATGACCAGGGTGATGATAATGTCAGGCGATCTGGCAAGGATGGTTTCAACATCGGTTCTTTGTTTGTTTGCATCGAATTCTGCATCAGTTATGGCAAGAATCTGCACATTCAGTTCATCAAAGGCCTGTGATATGCCGTCTATGACCGCACTTGCCCAACTCGATGAGGTGTGCATAAGCACTGCAGCGGTGTATTCTTTGCCGCGTATAGTATCCAAATCATCTGCTGAAATCTGTATCTCTTCATATCCAATCGGTGCTTCCCCCAGTGGCCCCCGGGTTTCGTATACAAAATCCTCAACAGGATCTTCCTCCGTTGTTCCAACAGCAAAAACAAGCGCCATCCCCAAAAGTAACAACGCACATACCATAGCTAGTTTTGTATAATTCATATATACTCCTTTTATTTATGGTATAGGGAATAGTAATCACTAGTCTACATAAGCTGCATAAAAATATACCGTCATTTTTATAGATTTCAAAATTAGGCACAGCATCACACATAATTGTAGCCATGCAGGCAATGTTCCGTCGATTTTAATGCTCATTTCTGTTTAGTTGTTGCCTTTCTCAGATCTTCATATACTCTCTAGAAATGAATACACAGCACAAAATTTTTGTCATCATTGCAGTTCTTTGCATATTTTTCACTACTTGTATCAATGCCGGTAGTGGTCTCAGGCATGACAATCAAAACAGCGTTAGTCAATCACCAAATACTCCAAGCGTTTCACCTTGGCGACTCGTTTGGCAAGATGAATTTGATTATACTGGCTTGCCGGATCAAGAAAAATGGAATTACGATGTGGGCACCGGAAGTCAATATGGGCTTAATGGCTGGGGCAACAATGAAAGGCAGTATTACACCCAGGCAGATAGTGAAAACGTATGGGTAGAAAACGGACTGCTCACAATAACAGCAAAACACACTGAGAATCAACAAACTAATGAACAATTTCCTTCTCAGATCTATGAAGATTATACTAGCGCACGCTTGATTACCAAAGATAGGGCTACCTGGACCTATGGTAGGTTTGAGATTCGTGCCAAGACGGCTCCGGGCAGAGGACTTTGGTCTGCGATTTGGCTGCTTTCAGCCAATAATCCCTATGGCAATTGGCCAATGAGTGGCGAAATAGACATCATGGAGCATGTTGGATTCGACCCTGATCACACGCACAATGCAATTCACACACAGGAATACAACCATTTACGAGGCACACAAGTTACAGGAACCCATTATCTCAGCGATGCAACAACTGATTTCCACACCTATGCTTTAGAATGGCATTCCGACAAGCTCCTTTTCTTTGTTAACGATGTTCAGACAATGGAATTCAGAAAATCAGACCCTCCGAACACTGCTAAATGGCCCTTCGATCATCCCTTCTACCTCATCATTAATCTAGCGGTGGGAGGCAATTGGGGTGGATTGCGAGGCGTTGACGACAATGCATTTCCTACTTCAATGCAGGTTGATTTTGTTCGGGTGTATGAATTGCGTCAATAGCATCTGTCTTTCACACAGCAGCAATCCAAGGAGAAGGCTTACAGACGAAGTCCTTCTCCTGCTATCTAAAAATCCGTAACTCGCTGCAGACGTACACCACTTCCTGTGATATGATCATGCAGCAATGTCTATATACTAGTTAATTCGCAAAGAAATTATAAAATCTGTTTTGATGGATTTAAAGATGTGCACCTGAGACAATAAGCCCAGGCACACGAGATAATCAATTTCGTAACAATCGACTATTTATTTGTCAGCGCCTGTCTTCCCTCAAGCAATGCGTCTACATTTTCGTCGGTGATGGGTACCCAGGGGACATTGTATACTTTTTCCGTACCGCCATCCCATGCAAGGTTGTCCCAGACTTCAGCGGTTGG
The DNA here is from genome assembly GCA_965243525.1 of Spirochaetia bacterium. Taxonomy (GTDB): domain Bacteria; phylum Spirochaetota; class Spirochaetia; order WTKD01; family WTKD01; genus WTKD01. The sequence goes on from OZ251568.1 coordinate 254,301, forward strand.
CTCGTATTCATTTCCTACTACCGCACGGAGTGCAAGATCCAAAGCTCCTTGTGCTTGACCGACAGCATCCTGAAGTATGCTAGTCATTTCATCATTTTTGACTGCGTGCATAGCATCGGTGACACCATCTATGCCGGCGATGGCAAAATCAGCAACATCAAGGCCAGATTGCTTGATTGCCTGAATAGCACCAAGTGCCATTTCGTCGTTTTGTCCTATAACACCGTCTATTTCTCCTGGATGTGCATTCAACCAATCCTCCATAAGGGTGAGTGCTTCTGCACGCGACCAGTTTGCGGTTTTCATTTCAAGCAATGTTACGCCAGGATAGCTTTCAAGTGCCTGCAGATTTCCTTCTCTGCGTTCTATTTGAGCTGATTGACCTATGGGGCCTTCTATGATGACTACGTTTCCGCTGTCTCCAATTTGACTCAGCACATAATCAGCTTCCATTTTTCCGGAAACCACATCGTTTGAACCTATATAGGAATACAATTTGTCAGAGTTTACTCGCGTATTTGATCCTACAACAGGGATGCTCGCCGCTGCGGCAAGTTCCACTGCTGCTGCACCTGCATCTACATCAATGGGAACGAAGAGGATAGCGTCGTAGCCCTGAGATACCATCGTCTCGAATTGGCTGAATTGTACCGAAGCGTCATAGTTTCCATCGAATACAGTGACTTCCACCATTCCACTTTCTACTGCTGGATGGCGTTCCAAGGCCGTCGACCAAAGGCGCATATACTCACCTTTCAGTCCATAAACTGCAGCCCCTACTTTATAACTACCACTTTCTTCACGACCATAGGCAAAGAGCATGACCGCGCTGAATAACAACACTCCAACGAGTGCAACAAATTTTTTCATAGTACCTCCTTAAATGATACTGATGTAACTTACCTTGCAGCCTTATTTCTCAAAAAATCCAATAGTACTGCAAGCATGATAATAAGCCCCTTTACTACTTGCTGGTAGTAAGAGGATACTCCTAATAAATTTAGTCCATTGTTAATCACTCCTATGATGAGTACCCCGAAGAGGGTGCCAAGTAGCTGGCCTTTTCCACCCTTGAGGTTCGTGCCCCCTATCACCACTGCTGCTATCGCATCAAGTTCGTATGCTTGCCCGGCTTGTGGAAGCCCAGAAGTGGTACGGGCGGTAAGTATGATGCCTCCCAAGGCCGCAAGAACCCCAGATATTACATACACAGAGAAAAGCACTTGTTTCACGTTGACTCCAGAAACCCATGCACTTTTCTCATTTCCTCCCGCTGCATAGATATGTCTGCCATACCGAGTGCGATACAAAAATATGTAGAGGAGAACAAATGCAAAAATGAAAATAAGTACGGGGATGGGAATTCCAAGGAAATTTCCAGTTCCAACTGCGAGAAAGGCACTGCTCAGTTGAGGGATGGGAATGCCACCAGAGTAAATATACGTAAGACCACGTGCAACACTCAGCATACCAAGCGTCACTACGAATGCAGGCATTTCAAGGTATGCAACACAAGTACCGTTTATGGCTCCAAGCAGTGCACCCGCAAGCAATGTAGTAATAATGATGATGGGCAAGGGATAGACAACACCACCCATCGTTTGACTTGCCATGCTTGCTGCGATGACACCTGCAAATGCAAGCACTGAACCCACTGAAAGATCTATGCCTCCAGTAAGGATGACAAATGTCATACCAAGTGATAACAGTCCATTTATTGATATCTGCCGGAGCACATTGAGAAGGTTTCTCGAACGAATAAAATTCGGCGTTGCAATGAAAAGAGCGAGGCAGAGAAAGAAAAACACAATGATGATTCCGTAATTCTTAAAAATATACTTGTAACTGGGTAGAATTATGGAATTTTTTTCCGTTTTTTTAATAGTGATTTGTTTCATAATTTTTAGCTTCATAGTTCTACGATGCAAGATGCATGAATTCCTCCGAGTCGAAATTTTCTCGTTCACGCTCTGCGACTATTTCTCCTTTTTTAAAAATAAGTACTCGGTGAGACATCGCCAATATCTCAGGTAGCTCAGACGATATCATAATGATTCCCTTTCCGGTGTTGGTGTATTCATTCATAAATGAATATATCTCCTGCTTGGCTCCAACATCTATTCCCCGTGTTGGTTCATCAAGCAACAATATCTCGGGACTGGTGAGTATCCATTTTCCCAAGGCAATTTTTTGCTGATTCCCACCGCTAAGCGAATGTGTCTCTTGCAGCAAGGAAGAAATTTTTATTCTGAATTTTTTGACAATTGACTCCGCCTTGCTTCGTTCTTGCGCTTTTCTAAGAAAAAATTTCTGTGGAGCAGTCTGTAAAGATGGAAGACTGATATTGTTACGCACGCTATGTGCTAGTATGAGCCCAGAGGCCTTTCTGTCTTCTGTTACACAGGCAACATGCTGTTGTATGGATTGTGCAGGTGATTGCAAGGAGAGTTCTTTCTCCCTGAGATATAATCTTCCTTCGTCAAGAGAGCTAATACCAAAGAATGCTTCGAGAAAGCTGCTTCGTCCCGATCCCATAAGCCCGAAAATACCGAGTATTTCTTTTTCATGTAAAGAGAAGGAGATGTTGCGAAATTTTTTCTGTTTTGTGAAATTTTTCACTTGTAATAGCGTCTTTTTTTCTGTGAGCGCGCGAGGTTGTACGAAATAGCTACTTCTTACTTTTTTTCCAATCATCTGCGAGATTAGCTCCTCTGTGCTTAGCTCAGAGGCTGGAAGGCTTCGCATATGCATTCCGTCTCGTAACACAGTAATCCTATCAGCGATACTGTATATTTCTTTGAGTCGATGAGAAATGTAGATAATTGTCTTATGTTGTGATTTGAGATTGTCTATGATTTCAAACAGTTTCTCAGTTTCTTGCTCCCCTATCGCAGAAGTAGGTTCGTCCATGATAAGCACTTCTGAATTTCGAGATATCGCCTTGATGATCTCGATAATCTGCATCTGAGCGAGGCTAAGACTCCTCATAGGACTATGTACCGAAATATTTAGATCAAATTTTTCTAACGCAGCTTCTGAATCTCGAATGAGCTTTTTCTTATCAAGAAATGAGCCACGATGAACAGGTTCTCGTCCAAGAAACAAATTTTCTGCGATGCTCATATCAAGCAGCGGGCGCAGTTCTTGCGCGATAATTGTGATGCCTCCATGGAGCGCCTCACGAGGTGAATGCCAATGAATAGGAGATTGTTTAAAGAATATCTCACCGCTGTCTTTTTGCACCTCTCCGCTGAGTATTTTCACCATAGTTGATTTGCCTGCCCCATTTTCTCCGCAGAGCGCGTGCACGCTTCCCTTTTCTATACTGAATGAAATATCCTGCAATGCTTTGACTCCCCCAAAGCGTTTTGATACATTCACGATGTCAAGAATTGATTCAGCCATACTATTGTATTGAGTATCCTCCGTCTATAAGAAGATTTTCTCCATGCACCATGTCCGATGCGCTGCTTGCAAGAAAAAGTATAGATGCCGCTATCTCTTCAGGATATGCAAAGCGCTTGCGAGGAATTTTTTCTTTCATATCTTCCCCTACTTTTCCTGCCCAGGCTTTTTTTCCAAGCTCTGTCAGCACCACGGTGGGCGAAACTGCATTTACGTTGATGTTGTATTTGCCCCATTCAAGCGCCATGACCTTTGTCATCGCGATAATGCCTGCCTTACTTACGCAATAGGCAAGATGCTTATCAAGTGCAATGACTCCAGCTTGAGAAGCAATGCTTATGATTTTGCCCTTCCGTCTCTCTATCATTTCAGGGACAAACTCTTGCGTAATGGAAAATGCAGCACTTAAATTTACTGCAAGTATGGCATCCCACTCTGATCGCGGAAATGTCTCAGCTTCTCCTAGGGTGACGATTCCAGCATTATTAACGAGCACATCGACCTGTGAAAAACGTGAAAGGCAGCGTGACTTAAGTGCAGGAATATTCTCTGTCTGAGTGATATCCGCACTAATGCCAAGCGTTTCTACGCCATGGTGTGCAGCAAGTTCAGCCGCATGAGCCTCAGCTCTTTCGCCTCTATCGAGGATGATGATATTTGCCTTGGCAATTGCAAAATTCTCAGAAATACTCGCACCTATGCCCGAAGCACCTCCTGTAATCAGAACTGTCTGTCCTGAAAAATCATAAGCTACGTTAAATGTTTTCATACGCCCTCCTTTGTGGCCCTAGCCCTAGCTTCTGTTTCTATCATAGCTCTCGTAACAAGCGACCTTTTCCGCGGAGGGAGTGTTAGCCGCATAATCTACGCTGAGATAGGCTTCCAGCAATTCTCCTGCAAGCCCGGTCCCTGTGGTGAAGGCGCCCATGCAGATGATATTCGCCTTATTGCTGCGCACTGCTTTTTTTGCTGAATAAACATCCGATACGAGTGCAGCTATTGCCCCTTTGACTTTATTTGCTGCCACAGACATCCCTATCCCAGTTCCACAGAGCAAAAGTCCTCTATCATATTTTCCGTCTCTGACTGCTTCCGCAACCGCAATGGCAACCTTTGCATAAATTGGGTCATCACTGCCAAAGTCTTTCCACTCATGCCCCATTTTTTGGATAAGTGGAATGAGGTATGTTTTCAACGGCGCCGCATTGGGGTCGCAGCCTATAGCAATACGCATGATTCATCCCTAGGCATCTGATTCTCTTTCTAGCATTTTGCATATAGATTCAGTCATACTCTTAATCAACAAATAGCAAGATGTTGCTCCTGCATCCAAAACGCCACGTGAACGTTCCCCTAGTCGACTTGCTCGTCCAACCTTTGCAATAAGGCCTTCTGTGGATTCATAACCTTTTTTTGCGGCTATCTCCATATTTTTAAGGGCAACGAAAAAGGATTTGTCTTCCTCGTTTGCTTTTTTTAGAGCTTCTACGGCAGGAATAAGTGTATCAAGTAGTGTTTTATCTCCTAGCTGAGCATTTCCAAGTGATTGTATTTCTTCAAGACCATTGTGCAACATCGTGAAAAAGCAGGCGCTTCCAATTTCATCCGCTTTGTTGCTTTCCTCATACAGAGCAAGAAAAAACATTCCATAAAGAGGCCCCATTGATCCACCTATCTCGGTAAGAAGCACTGTCCCTAATTTTTCTATCGCAGTACTGAAAGTGTCGTCATCTGTGAGGATCTCACCACAGCGCGTGAACCCTTTATTCATATTGATTCCATGATCTCCGTCGCCTACTGCTCCATCTATCTCGCTCAGATGGGATACGTTCTGTTGTATTATCGTGATCATATTTTTGACGATACAGGATGATCTCGTGTCGTTTTTAAAACGCTCTGCTGTCATGATTTTTGAAATTGCGTGAGTCCCATACTTTCAACATCAAGTGAAATCAGAGGAGCAAGTTCTTCATCAAGTTCCATGAGTGTGAGTGTGGCTCCTCGCATGTCAAGTGACGTAAAATAGTTTCCCACATAAGACTTGAATACAGACAAGTCATGACGAGAAAGCAAAGCTTCCAGTTTATTGTATAAGATGTACAGTTCCATAACCGGGGTTGCACCAAGTCCAGAGAGGAGCGCCACAACCTGTTGGCCTTTTTGTATCGGACGATCATCCAATACCGCTGTAATCATCTTCTCTGCAATCTGATCCGCACTCTGCAATGGCTCGACACTAATTCCAGGTTCGCCATGGTGTCCAATTCCAACCTCCATTTTTCCCTCTTCTATAGAAAAATTTGGATGACCGACTGCAGGAATGCTACAGGGAGCAAGCCCTACACCAATACTTCGAGTGTTGTCTATCGCCTTTTGTGCAGTAGTAATGACTGAGTCGAGGTTTGCACCCTCTGCAGCTTTTGCAGCAGCAACCTTCCACATCAAAATCTCCCCAGCAACTCCTCGCCTTTTTTCGCGCTCGTGTCTCGGAGCAGAAGGAACATCATCATTTGCCACAACGCATTTAACTTCTATCCCCTGTTTTGCAGCCATTCTCATTGCTATCTTTACGTTCATGTTGTCGCCTGCATAGTTTCCATAGAGACAAGCAACTCCATGTCCTGAATCGGCAGCTTTGAACGCATCAAAAAAGGATTTAGCAGTAGGTGAAGAAAATATCTCCCCAACTGCAACTGCATCAATCATGTTGCGTCCTACATAGCCTATGAATGCAGGCTTATGGCCGGATCCGCCGCCTGTCACAATACCAACTTTGCCTGCAATGGGAGCATCTTTATAGCGTATTACTCGTGGGTTTTCAGCAGCCACCACAAGATTTCGATGAGCTTTCAAAAATCCCCTAAGCATATCATCTACTACTTGGTCTGTATTATTTACAAAAGTCTGCATGCTGTATGCAGTTATGTTACATCATATACACGAGTATGTCAACGTATTAGTTATTAAAATTGACCTGATAGCACTTTTTGTTTTTGTGCAAGAGCAAATCAAATCATGGGTATACACAGTCGTCCTTCTTCAGTGCGTCTTTTGCGTCTTTTGAAAATACACCTAATCCGATGCAAATGACCCCAACACCGCATGCAATATGCTTATGCAACGATAGCTACGTTCCGCAAGATTCTAATCCTCAAAGGAATCAAAAATCACCTTGATGGACTTCTTTGCGGGATCCTGCGTAAGATGAAATGCTTCTTCCCAATCCTTTAAGGCAAATCGATGGGTCACTACCCCCGCTGTTGGCAAGTCCCCAGATGCAATCCATCGTATGACCGGTTCATAGCAATAGGGGCTGAGATGCACCCCATAGAGATTCAATTCCTTTCTGTCACTGATGATGCTCCAATCCACCGTACACAGGTCTTTGAAGACACTAAACTCAACAAAGGTGCCCATTTTTCGAATGGCCTGCAGCCCCTGCCCCACACTTGCAGCATTTCCCGTAGCCTCTATATAAACATCACAACCATAACCATCAGTCATCTCCATGATGCGGTCAACCACCTTGTCCTTGGCCGGATTCATGACTATATCAGCGCCAAATTCCTTTGCAAGTGCAAGTCGATCATCCCTGAGATCAAGCACGATAAGTTTTCGTGGGTTTTTCATCTTGATGCACCCCACCATACCCAGACCCAATGGCCCCGCTCCGGAGAGCACCACAAAATCTTCATTGGTCATCTGTGATCGGTCAATACAATGCTTGGAACAAGCATAGGGTTCTATGAGCACCGCACTTTCGATGGGGATGTTATCAGGAACTTTGTATACAAGAGCCTCTTTCACAAATTTCATATAGGGCGCCATTCCACCGTTGACATTGTACTGAAATCCATAGAGATCATGCTTTTGACACATCCAATGTCTGCCTGTTTTGCAGAACATACACTCCCAACAAGGCACAATCTGCTCAGAAATGACCCTGTCGCCGATTTTGAATCCACCCTTCACCCCCTCACCGAGTGCAACCACATGTCCAATGAATTCATGTCCGGGAATGACCGGCTCCTTGATATATTTTGGGCTTCCCTCTCCTCCCCAAAAACTTGGAGCTCCTGCATAAGCCTTTATATCACCCGCACAAATACCACAGGCCTCAACTTTCACAAGAATTTCTTCTCGCTCCACCTGCGGTACGTTGACTTCTTCTAATCTATAATCGCCTGGTCCGTATGCAACCAGTGCCTGCATCTTTGATGGTATCTTCATCGCTGTTCCTCCAAATATTAGTTATTCGCCAATCACATCCATTGCTCATAGATGTAACGACGATGTCATGTCAAAAAAATGAATTCTATCTTCCTTAAACGCAATACGAATCGTTTCTCCGCTACCGTACTTCACCTCCTGCAAGGTCGAGATCATAAAATACAATTCTTCTCCCAGTCGTATGCTAATGCGTTTTTCCTCACCAAGGTTTTCAAATACCGAAACACGCACCGGTGATCCCTCCGGTGAAATGAGCACATCATCCGGGCGTATACCGAAACAAATTGGTGCTCCCTCTGTCACTTTTTCTGCTGTCTCCTGCGAAATGGCGACCTCGATATCATAAAATCGAATAACATATCCCTTTTTCTGGCGCACCACACAGGCATCAACAATGTTCATAGGAGGATCCCCTATGAAATCTGCCACAAACTTGTTGACCGGGTTATTATAGGTGACCGCCGGAGAAGTATATTGCTGCAATCGGCCATGATCCATAATCACCAATCTGTCGGCAAGTGACATCGCCTCAAGCTGATCATGGGTAACCAAAATGGTCGTACATTGCATCTCCTTGTGCAGTTTTCGGATCTCCATCCTCAGCACCTGTCTGAGTTTTCCATCGAGATGCGACATGGGTTCATCAAGCAGCAGTAATTTCGGCCGCCTGACAATCGCACGAGCGATGTTTACCCGTTGCTTCTGCCCTCCACTGAGCTCAGAGGGATATGCCCGCAGAATATCCTTTACGTGCAACAGTTCTGCAATCTCTTCAACACGTTTCTTCACCACCGACGGTGTCTCTTTTTTCGCCCTGAGATTAAAGGCGATGTTATCGTATACAGTGAGCGGAGGATAGAGTGCATAATCTTCAAAAGCAAGCCCAATTCCGCGATCCTTCGGGTCAAGATGGTGAATGTCCTCGCCATCAAGGCTGATCCTTCCCTTGCTGACAGATTCAAGTCCCGCAATCATGCGAAGCGTAGTCGTCTTGCCACATCCCGATGGACCGAGTATGGCGATGAATTCTCCACTTTCGCAGGAAAAACTGAAATCGTTGACCGCATATTCTGTTGCGTTTGGATATTTCTTATAGAGTGTGTGAAGAGCAAGGCTTGCCATCGTTAATTCTCCTGTATTGCGGTGGTGTCGGTGCTGCGAAAAAACAACAGTTTCGACGTATCAATCTTAAAAAACAATTTCTTTCCTATCTGCGGCATGGAATCGCCGGGAAGCAACGTATTAATCTGTACCCCTGAAAAGGAAATCTGCACCACAAAGCGGTTTCCTGTTGAATGAAAATCGGTGATCTGTCCCTCTTGCCATCCCGCCTGTTTTTGAAAAGAAGAGGCTATGTATATGCCACGTATGCCAACAATAACAGCATCTTCGTGTCCCTCAAGGAGCTTACGCTGTGTAGTTTGCAAGGGAATGCGAAATTTAGGAGATTCTCTACTCACTATGCTCTTCTCCTTGAGCACACAGTGATATAGATTAATCTCAGGTTCGCCCACAAGGCTTGCTACAAACGTGTTGCAGGGATGAGAATAGATCGCATCGGCATCCCCCACCTGCACGAGAGAACCTTTGTCTATAATGGCAATCCTATCTCCAAGGCTTAGTGCCTCCAGATAATCATGCGTGACATAGATGGCGGTGGTGTCGAGTTGCTGCTGGATGGATTTCAATTCTGTACGCATGAAATTCTTGAGTTTCGCATCAAGATGCGCCAAGGGTTCGTCCATCAAAAAAACATTGGGATTACGCACCAAGGCGCGCCCCAGAGCAACCCGTTGTCGTTGTCCATTGCTCATCTGAGAGGGGAGTCGATCAAGCAAATGCCCTATGTTCATCTTCTTCGTGACCGCCTCCACAGCCTGACGGATATCCTTTTCAGATTTTTTGTACTGAGCACTTCGCAGCGGAAAGGCGATATTATCATAGACAGAAAAATGAGGATAGAGCGCATAATCTTCAAATACCATTGCAACATTGCGCATACTCGGTGCTATGTCAGGATCCATTGCCTTCCCATCAAAGGAGACAATTCCTTCATCACAGTCGATTATCCCAGATATTATAGACAACAGCGTTGTTTTGCCCGCTCCCGCCGGCCCAAACAGGACAAGAAATTCCTTGTCTCGTATGTGCAGAGAAAAATCATTGAGCGCTCTGGCTTCGCCGTATCGTTTTGAAATATGCTCAAGGTGTAGTTCAGCCATGCTTATCCCTTTACCGCCCCGAAACTCAGTCCACGCACCAAATGCTTTTGGATGAGTATGGCAAGCAAAATCTCCGGAAGCACTGCAATGAGCGAGGCGGCTGCCATCTGCCCATAATGAACCGTGTCCGATGCAAGATATTTCAACGAAGATACGGTGATGGTTTCTACGGAATAGCCACTGAGCAGCAGTCCAAATGTAAAGCTGTTCCAGGCAAAGATGAATGCCAACAATCCCGACGCCACCAACCCTGGACGGATGAGGGGAACGAGTATTTTGAAAAAAATCTGAATGCGTGAATACCCATCTATGCGCGCTGCATGCTCAAGATTTACGGGTATATCTTCAAAATAACCACGGAGCACCCATATGAGCAGGGGCAGGGTGATGAGTTGATATACCCAGATGAGTCCAAAATAGGTGTCGTAGAGCCCCATAACTTGATAGATAAGAAAGAGCGGGAGGATAACCAATATCTCCGGTGCAAATTTAAACGATAAAATCATGAAGGCAAGGTTTTCCTTTGCCTTAAATTCAAATCGTGCCAATGCATAGGCTGCGGGTGTTCCCACTGCAATAGAAAGGAGTACCGCTCCAGAACTCACCAGCACATTGTCGAGGAAGGCTCTGAGATAATCGGTTCCCACCAACACCTTTTCGTAGTTCTCCAAAGTCGGAGAAAAAATAAAGATCGTCCTAAAAATATCCTCATCACTTTTAAAAGATATGAGCAACATCCATAGGATGGGAAAGAGTGAGAATACAACCCAACATCCCAAAAGGAGTATCAACAAAAGTGATACCGGTGTGATTTGTCGCTTTCCTATCATGCCGTCCCCCTGTTCTGTGTCTTGAGACTGATGAGAAACCGCCTCACCAATACGCTACTTATGTAATAAATAATCATCCACAACACCAAAAGATAGGGGATGGCTGCTGCCATACGTGAAAAGGCAAATCCTATGGTATAGCCCCGCAGAGAAAGCGTCATGGTGGCGTCTCCCGGACCTCCCTTTGTCAATGCAAAGATGATTGCGAATTCCTGAAAGGCGGCCATGAGACGAAATATAAGAGCTATGTAGATGAATGGTTTTAGAAGCGGCAGCAAGAGGCTGCGAAACACAAAAAATGGACTTCCGCCATCTAATTGTGCAGCTTCAAAAGGGGATTTAGGCAGGGTGTGCAGTCCTGCAAGCACGAGCAACATGACAAAGGGCGTATACACCCAGATGTCGATAAGCGCAACGGTGAGCAAGGCGGTGCTTGGTGATGCTGCCCATGGGAAGTTGTATAATCCAAAAAGATTTAGGAACTTTTCCACAATACCCACCGAGGTGTTCAACATGAGCTGCCAGATCAACGTTGCGATCACTGGAGCAACCATGAGTGGGATAACTAGGGCCACTTTTAGCACACTGATAATCGGCCCAGAAAATTTATAAAGCAGCAAGGCGATCCCAATTCCCAGGATTAATTCCATTGCGGTTGTGAGAATCGCATAGATGCAGGTCGTGCCAAGCGATTGCCAAAAGGCCGGATCACTGAACATAGCTGTCCAGTTCGCTAACCCTATAAAATTCATGGTCGGACTACGGAATGAATACCCCGTGAAGGACAACACAATGGAAAACACAAAGGGAACAAGAATGCCAATGGTAGTGATAATTGCAGGCATAAGCACTGCATAGGGTATCCATGTTCGTTTGATTTTTACGGGCCACATATCGTTATCCTTCCAGTTTGATTGTTGTTCTGTCTCGAGTCATTTGTCTCTGCTGAACCGTTCGTTTGATTCACCTGTTCGATTCAAGACAGCACGTTTTCTGATTCCAGATTGAATAATTCCTGCCACAGCGAATCCCACTGCAGCAAGAATTTCATTTCTAAATGTATACTAATCTATTGCGTTTCAACGTCAGCCAAAACTCTGTCCATTTTATCCTTCAATGTGTTCATAGCTTCTTCCACCGATTCATATTTTCCAGCAACGATATCTTGCAATGTTGCCGCCCATTCAGTCGTGAGTTCGAAAAAATGTGGTTGTGGCGTGAAGAGTATGGAGGTCCCATCGATGGTTTTAGCAAAGGATTCAAGATAGCCTTCCGCCTCCCCGACGATGGACTGAAATGCAGGATGATTGAACACCGATGAACGCGGAGGATCTACTGCCTTGTCTTCGGTCACTGACCACAATTGATATTCCTTGTTTGTGAAATACTGCAAAAACATCCATGCCGCACCCTTGTTCTTAGACGAAGAATTCATCGCGATAGCCCATACCCAAAGGTTAGACTTTCGGTCCGCATCGGCTACACCATCAGGAAGTGGCGCAGGCACCCAAGAGAGATTTCCCGATTCCTGTGAAGATCCCGGAAAGTTCTGAAAATACATGGTGTTATCAGCTGCAAATCCCATCGCAGCTTTCTTTGCTCCTACATCGGTTCCCACTTGATACCAAGTATAGGTGCTCCAAGTTGGTGCTCCACCCTTCTGAACAAGCTCTATCCAATCCTCTGTCATGCGTATCGCCTCTGGCGAATTCACCGCAGAAACAAGCCTGCCGTTTTCTTTGACGATGTCCTGTGCGCCATAATTTGCATAGGTGGTGATGTATTCAGGATGGATCGTAGCCCAGTTACGTGTGCCGCGCAGCGCAACTCCGTAGGAGCCTGGTCCATCAAATTCACTGAGTTTTTCAGACGTATCGATGAGTTCGCGAATGCTGGTAGGTGGGGTCAACCCCATCTCTTCAAACACAACCTTGTTATAGGCCAAGGTATACAACTCAAACCCAATCGGCAATGCCCACAACGGACCACTGCCTACTGGTTCACCAGGAACAAGATCCCAACGAAGCGATCCAAGTACGCCATCAAAAAAATCATCAGCATCATAGCCCGCTTCAGTCAAACTATCATGTGCTATATACTGATCAAGTTCCTCGACATACCCAGCGGATGCATAATCCCAAAGTTGATAGGCCCCTGTCATAAATATATCAGGTACCCCAGACGCACTTGTCAACGTAGTGCTCACTTTGTCAAAATAATTTTCTTCCGGTGTATCGCTGAATTCCAACGTAATCCCAGTAGCATCAGTAAACTCGTCCACCTTCTTGATAATAGCATCCGCATAGGGGTGGTTGTTAAAAAGAATGGTGAGATGTGAACCCTCGTATCGTCGCCAATCAAATTCACCGCTTGCCTCTAAAGGATTCTCAGACTCCTCCGGTTGAGCGCAGGAAATGATAAAAATTAAAAGTATACTAAAAAGTATCCCAATGGCTGTTTTGCCAAGAATCTTTGATATATGTTTCATATATCCTCCTATCAATAAGATATTCTACCGCTATATGGCCTTCCTTCTTGAGGCGACCATAGTTTAATCGTGAATACTACTCCACCGTTCTTTTTCTTCTTAATCTGGCACGCTACCTCTCATCCTCCACGCATGTCGTCATAGTCTACATATCGCTCAAGCTTCTTTTCAGAGGCTGTTCCAACGATATACGTCGTGCCTAGATAAACCTTCAAAAGATCCTCTGCAAGGCCGGCACCAAGGGTGAATGCACCCATACAGATGATGTTGGCCTTGTTGCTGGTGACCGCTTTTCTCGCTGAATAGAGATCTGATACCAAGGCAGCAAAGGCACCACGCACCTTATTTGCAGAGATGCTCATCCCAATGCCGGTTCCGCAAAGCAGAACCCCCCTGTCGTAATGACCGAGGGCAACTTCTTTGGCAACTGTAATCCCTACATTGGCATAGATGAGGTCATCGCTTCCAAAATCTTTCCATTCATGACCAAGATCTTTGATCACTGCTATCAAGGTCTGTTTCAAGGCAGCTGCATTGGGGTCACAGCCTAGGGCAATCCGCATGACTTGCTTTTCATTCATGACTGCATCTTCTCTTCCAAGAGTCGACCCATGGCCCTTGCCATACTTTTCAAGATGAAATAGCAAGAGGTTGCCCCTGCATCAAGCTTTCCCCGAGAGCGTTCGCCTAGACGACTTGCCCTCCCCACCTTTGCAACAAGATTCCTCGTTGCTTCATGACCTGTCTTTGCTGCAGCTTCCATTTTTTGCAGAGAAAGAGCAAAAGATGCACCATCCTCTTGCGCATGAGCGAAGGCCTCGTAAGCAGGAATAAGCGTATCAAGAAGCGTTTTATCTCCCAACTTTGCATTTCCCACCATTTGTATTTCGCTTATGCCCTTTTCCAGCATGGTTTTAAAGCATTCAGCATCTATCTCTTCTCTGTTTTCACTCACTTCATACAAGGTAAGGAAAAACATCCCATAAATGGGACCCATGGATCCCCCTATCTCTCCAAGCAAAATATTCCCCAATGTCTCGAGTCCTGTGCTTAAAGAATCATCATCAGTGAGTTGTTCTGTACAGCGAGTAAATCCTTTGCTCATGTTGATTCCATGATCACCGTCACCGATAGCACCATCGAGTTCGCTGAGATAGCCCGTCTGCTGCTGAATCTCCGAAATCATCTCTTTCACCACAAAAGATGAATGATTATCGTTTTTGAAAGAATCCGCACTCATACTAGTTTAAACTGAGAAAATCCCATGCATTCGCTTTCAAGAGAAATAAGTTTCTTTAACTCAGGATCAAGACTCATGAGACTGAGCGTTGCTCCCTTCATCTCAAGCGATGTAAAATAATTTCCCACAAAGGAAACATATACAGATAGTCCCTGTGCCGAAAGGAGTTCTTCTATTTTTTGATACAGAATATAGAGTTCCATCACCGGTGTTGCACCAAGCCCTGAAAGCAATACTGCTACTTCTTGTCCAGATTCAATCGGTCTGTCGGCGAGTACGCATTCGAGCATCTGTGTTGCAATGGTGTTGGCATCTTGCAGGGATTCCACTCTGATTCCCGGCTCTCCATGATGACCTATGCCAAATTCCATGCTTCCTTCTTCGATAGAAAAATTCGGATGCCCTATTTCAGGAATGCTGCATGGCGCAAGACCGACTCCCACACTTCTTGTGAAATCGATTGCTTTTTGAGCAGTCGCAATAACCGCATCAAGATCCGCACCCTCTGCAGCTCTTGCTCCGGCGACCTTCCACATGAATATCTCTCCTGCAACACCACGCCGCTTTTCACGTTCTTCCCTTGGTGCTGAAGGAACATCATCGTTGGCAACCACCGATGCAATCTTGATCCCCTGTGCAGCCGCCATTTTTGAAGCGATCTTCACATTCATAGTATCACCAGCATAATTTCCATAAAGACAGGCGACACCACGCCCTGCATCGGCAGCCTTGAAGGCATCAAGAAAGGATTGAGCAGTAGGTGAAGAGAATATCTCTCCAACTGCAACTGCATCGACCATGTTGCGTCCAATATAGCCTATGAAAGCAGGCTTATGCCCAGATCCACCGCCGGTAACGATACCCACTTTGTTTTGTACAGGAGCTTTTCGGTATCGGAGCACTCGTGGATTCTCAGTAGCAACCACAAGCCTTCGATGTGCCTTCAGAAATCCCCTAAGCATATCATCTACTACTTGCCCTGGGTTATTTACGAAGCACTGCATGTTTGTCGTATGGTATATCGTATTTGTGTATATGTCAACGTACTATTTGTTACCATATTGTAAGAATTCATCGACACAGCATTCCCTGTTTCACTACCGCGGCTCTCGATGCGCATCTTTACGTAGTTGTGTTATTTTCTGTATTTTCCTACACTGGCGTATCAAATGAATAACCGATTCAAACATTTCTGCCCGGTGATATTTTTGTGCATCTTTTTCAGCACTTGTGTGAACCTCGAGTATTCACAGTATTCCGTGAAAGATTCGCCCTGGCAGCTCGTTTGGCAGGATGAGTTTTCGTATACTGGCCTGCCTGACGAGGAAAAATGGAGTTATGATACGGGCGGACATGGTTGGGGAAACGGTGAATCGCAGTATTATACCTATGCAGATCCACAGAATGTCTGGGTAGAAAATGGATTGCTCACCATAACGGCAAAGCACACCGATGATCAGCTTCCGCCTGATACTTGGGCGCTGCACAAGAATTACACCAGCACGCGCTTGACCACCAAAAACAAAGCCACTTGGACTTACGGCAGATTTGAAATTCGCGCGAAGGTTGCTCCTGGTAGGGGGCTCTGGTCTGCTGCCTGGTTGCTTTCACACGATAATCCCTATGGCGTTTGGCCAGGCAGTGGTGAGATAGACATCATGGAATATGTTGGATTCAATCCTGAATACACGCATAATGCCATCCATACGCGAGCATACAATCATTTGAGAAACACCCAAATTGCCATAGAACATCATGTCGGGGATCCTGCAACGAGTTTCCACACCTATGCCCTAGAATGGCATCCTGATAGACTGCTGTTCTTCGTCGATGCTGTTCAAACGATGGAATTCAGAAATTCTTTTTCCCAGGATACCCGTGAATGGCCCTATGATCATCCTTTTTATCTCATCCTAAACCTAGCAGTGGGCGGCAGTTGGGGCGCCTTGCAAGGCATCGATGATGCTGCATTCCCCTCTTCGATGCAGGTTGACTTTGTTCGCGTGTTCGAGCTGCGCCAATAGCATTACATCGGTTATTTCACGTCAACAAACATTGCATCCTTGCACACAGGCAATCCTGATATAGAGAGAAATGCTCACATAGCGCAGTTGCAGAATAAGTGCAAGATACGTTAGTTAATCGCTTCCTGAAAAGAAAACAACAAAAAATCGGCATATTGTCTTCTGCCTGTTTGATCGTGACAGGCCATTCCCACAAAGGTACCGGTGAATCCCTCAGGCCAGGTCCCTTCGTCCGCCAAGAGGCTCATGTCGAGATCAAGCGGAATTGCACGCAAGGCCTCTCCTGCTTGTGCCCACAAGAACCGCCCCTTGCTTCCCTGCACATCCAGTGCAAGCTTGCACGAACCACCGTCTAAAATGATCTCTTCCTTAAGCGGCAGCACAAGCTTACCCCCGATAAATTGAACAATCCCAAGTCGCCGAGTTTGCGTTTTGTCATCATAACTGATACGCAAATAGTATTGATTTCTCTCATCATAGTGCACCAAAAGCCCCGCCATTTGCTGGAAGGAATCAGGATGGAAGTCCAATTCGACGATCACTTGGTAGTTTTCAAAGGGCACCGACACCGCAACATAGGTTTGTCTATGCACCGATACCATCGATTCACGCCCAAAAAGTCTCAACTTCGATTCATCGGAACGCAACTGCATATCCGCTCCGGGATCACGCCGCAGAAATCGAAAATGGTGATGTATTCCCGATGCCTGATCAAATCTATCAACAAAGGAAAAATTCTCACGAGGGCTGGGCACTCCTTCCCAAGAAAATGCAACGAGGGTTTCTGCAAGCGAAGATATCTGATCTTGCTTGTTCAGCACATAAGGCCAATCGTCTGATCTCCACACAATGCGCTGTATCGAGGTTTCTCTTCCACGCGTGCAAGAAGTCGTATCTTTCAAAGGCCTCCCTGAAAGGTGAACAAGCGCCCATTCCGTATCCGTCAGTGGGCAGATTGAACCATGCCCGGCCCGTTGTGGTCGCATATAAAACCCTGCAGGCATCGCCGTCTTTTTTGTAGGATCAGAAAGGCCTTGCATGAGCAGGGGCAGATCTCGTTTTCGATCTTCAAAGCTATGCAAGAGAGGGTTCTCAGGATGTACTTCATAGGGACCATCGATCTTTTTGGACCGTGCGAGGGTAACTGCATGCTCGTAGCTCGTTCCCCCTTCGGCGGTCATCAGATAATACCATCCGTTGCGCTTGTATAGATGGGGTGCCTCAGTGCGATCAAGGCTCGTTCCCGTGAATATCTTTTTGATATCCCCAACAAGTTGCTTTTTGTCTCTGTCGTATTCCTGGAGGAGAATGCCCGAAAAATAGGATGGATCACCGCGATAATCCCATTCCATGTTCACCAACCAAGAACGGCCATCATCATCGTGAAACAATGAGGGATCAAATCCGCTAGAATTGAGATAGACTGGATCAGACCAGGGTCCATCGATGCTCGCAGCGGTCACCACATAGTTGGGCGTATCCTTAAAGACACCGAAATCAACAGGAGTTTCTCCCCGCCAAGACAAGACCACCGTATACACCAAATAGAACAGCGAGTCGCTTTCAGAATAGCTTAAACAGGGGGCCCAAATGCCGCCCGAACTCTGGACTCCTTCCAGACGCAGCAGACGTTCTTCATTCAGTGGTCGGGTGCGCAATGTCCAATCTTTGAGGTTGCGAGAGTGCCAGACCTGCACTCCTGGATACCATTGGAATGTCGATGTTGCGATATAGAAAGAATCACCAACTCTGCAAATCGAAGGATCCGGATTGAATCCTGGGAGTATCGGATTGGTGATCTCGGTCATAGATGAATCGCTATTCTTTTATTGCTCCAAAATTAATACCACTTATCAACTGTCGAGAAAACAGTACAAAAGCAATCAACACGGGAACAATAGACACCGCTACTCCGATGTACAGTGCTCCCAAATCCCGGTTATATGCTGTGGTATTCAACTGCTGAATGATCAAGGGAAGGGTATATTTTTTCTGATCTTGCAAAAGTATGAGCGGAGTGACATAGCTGTTCCACTGCGCAAGAAATCCAAAAATAGACATCGTTGCAATACCCGGAAGGATGAGTGGAAAGGCAATCCGGTGAAAAATGCCGATTTCGCTTGCACCGTCGATACGCGCTGCTTCAAGCATATTTGGGTGCAATGCCGAACTGATATAGCCCCTTAAGAAGAACACCGTATACGGACTTGCAACCGCCGGAAGGATCAATGCCCAATGCGTATTGAACAGTTTCAACCCTAACATCAATTTGAATATACCAACAAGTGTTATTGTCGGAGGAAGCATGATCACCGAGAGCAAGATGCCAAAGAGTATACGTTTGCCCTTGAACTTGTACATACTAAATCCATAGGCGGTCAGCGCAGAAAAATATCCCGCAAGAATGGTTGCAACACCTGCAACGAAGAGTGAATTCCAAAATCCCTGCAGAACATTCAACCCACCAGAGCGGGTTCCACTGCTTGCATCCAAACGACCAAGCGTCAATGTATTAAAGTTATCGACAGTACTCGTGCTTGGCAGAAAACTAGGCCCTCGGTTTATTTCTGCATTTGACCGGGTTGCGTTGACGAGCATGAGATAGAAGGGAATTGCACAGAGCACCATCAACACGATCAGCACAATGTATATTCCCCCTCCTAGAAATATTTTCTTTTTTATATGGTCTTGCATAGGTTGTCCTCTTTCATTCCACTAGCCCAATAGATCATCCTTGACTCCGATACGATCGCATGAATTTCAAATAGAACACTGAAAACACCACCGTAAAGAAAAACAAAATATACGAAACTGCAGATCCTGTTCCCAACTGATACCACCGAAACGCTCGGTTGTACATATAGACGACCGCAGTGGTGAGTGATTGTTCAGCACCGCCGGTCCCTTGGCTGAGTACCCAGGGAAAATCAAAGATATTCAACCCCCCTATGAAGGAAGTCACCGTAACATAGACCATCACCGGCGCAAGCAATGGGAGGGTAATATGGCGAAACATACGCCATGATCCACAACCATCGACCACCGCTGCTTCAAAAAAACTCTGCGGAATGGTCTGTATCCCTGCCATAAACAAGATCATTGTGTATCCAAACCACATCCAAGTCTGCACAACCGACACAATCGTGCGACTCGCAACCGGGTTATTGAGCCAATACACATAGTTCTCGATTGCCTCGGGGGTGGTGCCAAAAATCAACTGGTTCAGAGATCCCCGTTGCCAATCAAGCACTGCATAGGCAAGAATCGCAATGGATGCCACGGTCACAAGATTCGGGAAAAAATAAACCGCTCGAAACACCCCTATCCCTTTTATGCCTATTCGCTTGTCCGTAAGAATCACCGCAAGAAACAAGGCAATCCCAAGTTGTGCAATGATGTTGGGAATCCAAATAATAAACGTATTTGCTACTGATTTCCAAAATATTGGACGAGCGAGCTCATCTAGATAGTTTTGTATTCCCACGAAGGCTGTGGTCGGAAGGGTGAAATCTTCGTTCGTGAGACTAGTGATAAACGTGTTGATGACCGGATAGATCCAGAACATCAGAAAGGCAATAAAGAATGGCAAGATAAACAAATATCCCCATCGTTCAAAAGATTTCACGGTATACCCCTTTTCTTATAAAAGAATAGGGTGCGAATGATTCACACCCTATTGATGATTTAACCCTTATCGAGTGGTAAGACGAGGAAAAGCCTCTAATACACGATCGGTAAGTGTTTGTAATGCTGCGTCATAGCCAAGTTCCCCTTCCAGGTATTCATTCATAACCGGTGCGAGAATTTGGTTGACTTGATAATCGTATCCCTGAATTGCAGAGCCGTCGATGTCTTCAGCCTGACTAGCAAAATACTCAAAATGATTCTGGCCGGCAAGTGTTGGGCTTGAAAATCCCGGAGTTGCCTCTGCCATTACCTTTCTGTTTGCAAGAAAGTCTTCCGATTTACGCGTATAATACGCCATGTATTCTTCATCTTGGGTGAGCATATTTATGAATGCCCAGGCTGCTGCCTTATTAGGTGAATCCTTGTAGATTCCGAGCCATGTTCCTCCCCAGAAGAATGGACCAGGTCCAGTAGTGACTGCCCAGTCTCCAGAAGAATTTGTCTGACCGCTGAGCACAAACTGCAATCCCCAAGTTGGCCATCCATAGACGAATACATTTGCATCTCCAGGCACGGTGTTCATTTCTTCAAAGAACGGTCCTGACCAATCGGCGAGTTTTGCGTCAAATTCAGAGTCACGAATTGTCTTTGCAATGCGAAAATAATCCTTTATCTGGTCGTCGATAAAAAACTCATCGTTTCTGTTTACCCATGGGTTTTCGCGGTTTGAATAGAAAATTCTGAATACCGTTTCTCCGATACCAGAAAACATGGTGTATCCACTGTCTTGCAATCGCTGTGCAGTATCAAGAACCGTATCCCAATCTGCAAACAACTTGCCAATTTCAGCAGGATCATCGGTGCCAAAGACATCTTTTGCAATGCTTCTGCGATAGAACCACCCACCAGGTGTGGTCTGCCAGGTCAAAGCAACAACTTCACCTGCCTCATTGGTTCCCATTGCTGCTGCATAATCGTACATGCCGGTTACATCAGCGTTATAAGGAGCCTGAGAAAGGGTTTCCCAATACCCTGCTTCTACGAATTGTCGAACATAGGCTGCTTCGCCAACAAAGATGTCAGGAACTTCTTGGTCGGTTGCCAACAATGGACGAATCTTTGCTTCGTAGTTTTCAATAGGGATGATCTGAAGATCCACTTCTATGCCAGTACGACTGGTGAAATCTTCTACAATGCCCTGCTCGTTGAACTCTCCCGTGAAGGTAAGAATAGATATCTTACTTCCCCTCAGAGATTCCATATCCATAGTTGCTTCGTCCTCGCCTCCTGCAAAAATCAGCATACTGCTGCAGATAAGACAAGTGAGAAAAAATAATACTTTGTTCATATAGTCCTCCTTATGCGTGAACATATCATTATGTATAGTATTTAGATCACTCTAGTATTGGTCGCATATTCTGTCAACCCGATCTTGCTCTGTGTTGATTTCTCTAAAAGAATAGGTGAAACGTCGTATGATGACACGCATACATCGCGCTTGTTTCTTCTTCGATCAAGCCTAGCTAACAGGGTTTTTAATTCCCCAGCTTTAATAGATCCTTTAAAAATTCTTAGACCCTTGCTATGGCGGTTGTATCGAGAGCTGCTACGTGGATCAATGCTGTTCTATCGAATGAACTTCGAATGAACTGTGGCCTTTAGAAATATCCTTGTGCAGTCAGTATATCAATAACCTGGGAGAAAAATTTTCCTGACAACGTATTAGATTGATTCAAAGTAAATGCGATGACCATGTTGTTCTCTGGGAAGACTGCAAGGAGTACCCCTCCCCAGGGACCGAGTTGAAACAGATACCGCGTGCCATTTGCAGTTTCTGCCCAAAAAACACCAAATCCTTTCTCAAATGATGGGGAAGACATAAACAGCTTCTGTGTTTCACTGTCTTTAAAAACTCTCTCTTGAAGAATGGCATTTCCCAGGATGATCAAATCATTGGTTGTCGTCACGAATCCTCCGTCTGCAAATTCAAAACTTGGATGCAATTTTGCAAGGTCTCTCTTGCTAAGATAGTGGTGTGTGGTCCGAAAATCGATGGGTAGTTCTTGATTGCTCTCATACGTATCCTTCATTCCAAGTGGTTCAAAAACTTCGCGCCGCACGACTGAATGATAAGGCTCCCCAGTAACACTCTCAATTGCCAATCCAAGAAGAAAATATCCTATTGAGCTATACGCCCACCGTTCATCAGGTTCTCCAACGGGACACAGTTTTCTTGCAAAGTCGATGAGTTCTTCTGGAGTTCGCACCCGCTGTGGTTGCAAAAGCACCCAAAATCGAAAACGCAACGAGTTATCAGTGTTGGGCAATCCACTTCGATGGGTGATAAGTTGGCGAAAGGTCAGCTCAGATGAGTAATCTTTTCCCTCGACAACCAAGAGTTCAGACAAAATATCTTCGCTCACATAGGGAGCAATGGGTTCATCCAATGACAGCAGTCCCTGTTCGTGCAGAGCTAAAACGCTTATCGTCGTAAAAATTTTCCCGGTGCTTGCTGTGTGAAACGGAATCTCAGGATCAATCGGTTCATCGCTCTTCAACGAAATGTTACCACGTGCACCGTGAAAAATAGTTTCTTGATCCTTGCTTACTTGGAGGACTATTCCCGGAATATTGTTTAATGCCGACCACTCATGCATCAACTGCTGAAGGGTTTCTGCCTTGTCAAAATGTCCAGATTCATAAAAAAAATCTCGATAGATAAAGAACAGTGCAAGAACAACTACTAGAATCAGGCCAACCCAGATCAGCCGTCTTGGTCTCCATAAGAAGGCGAGAATATTTCTTGCTTTTTCACGTATCATATCAATCTACTACTTATTAAAATAGCATACAAGATTAGGCTGTTCACATACAAGTCTCTCTATAATTACAGCTTCAGATTTTGCATATCTATAATACGCGCCCTGGCCGGTGACTATACCATATTGACGGTGCCTGCACTTCCCTATCTGTTAACAGAACGGGCACTCCAGGATACAATGAACGCTATGCAGAGAAGCATTAGGCGCATTTCACCAAGAACGATAGCTATTCATGAAGGCAAGCAAATCTGGTTGGGGATCAGCATTGCAGCTTCTGTGAAACCAGCGATGCTTGTTGGCTGGAGCCTCGCTGCTGCAGATCACGGACTCGTTGTTGATGGCAGCAAAATACGCAACTGGAAGCCAGAAGGCTGCATTGAATATGAAAACGATCTCTACGTGCGCGGCCCTTGGATCGAGGGAAGGAGGCTCAGCGAAGTATTTCTGCAAGATAAGAGTCCACCGGTTGCAAAACTAATCACCGCGCTAGGTTGCTTAAAAAACAACAATCAACTCCCCTCCTCCGTCCACTGGGATTGCGTAGAATACACCGAACAGGGGCAATTCTTCTTTTTTCCCGATTCTGCAGTTAACCACTGCATCCAATCCCAGAACAACACCGATCCAGATTCTTGGCAGGGACAAACCGTATACGTCGGAAGCCCAGTCTTTTGTCTTGCGAGCATCCTCTACCGCCACTATACACAGGTCTATCCTTTTGCATTTCTCCGTGACATTCCCCAAAGCCATAACTATATTCGGAATGGGTATTGCCTTCCCCCACATCTCAGAGAACCACGTTTACGTGAGGCAGCATCCACGACCATCTCCAAGGGATTGCAAGAAGAAGCAAGCCTTGAAGATTTTTCCTTGTTTTGTGATGACGCTGCGATATTCCACAGCACCGAGGTCGATGCATCCGAACAGCCTCCCGCAACAACCCTAGAAGAAATACATCGTCATGAAAAAAAGCTGCGCGCACTGATCGCAAGGAAGGAATTTTTTCGAACACGGTGGCGAATACTTGCAATTCTGGGGGTTATTGGAGCACTTGTATTTGCTATTGGGCAAACCGTTGTACGTAATCTTCTCAAACCACCGCTAACTCAGGGGCTCTCTGCGGAGGCCATGATACAAGGATATTATGCAAGCATTAACACACTTGACCATGAATACCTTCGAGATGCGCTTGCAAAGGAACTCCCCGATACTCTCGTCTCTGAGCTCATCCAGTTGTCGGTAACAACGAAGATACGAAGTGTTTATGAATCGCAATTTCAGTTTCTCAGCGCACAAGAATGGATCGATGCAGGAAAACCTGCCGTAGATGCGCTAACCCTTGTCTATGGCGTTACAGATGTACAGATTCAAAAACTGAGCGCTAATCGTTTTCAAGTAGACTATGAATATTGGAGATCAACAGAAACCGGACTACCCGAAAACCTCAGAATCTCAGAACTGCTGGTGCTCGAACAAAGGGCCCAAGATCAGTGGATTATCATCGAACAAGAACGCAGCATGGATGCACAATAGGCAGCATCGCCTAAAAATCAAAGATATCTCAAAAATTCAGTAAATACCCTGGCTCAGAATTTGCAGTGGCCCGTCTATACAAAATGCATAAATTTAGCTAAATATTTCTCAAAAACCTTGGTTTTATTGGAGGAATGACATATATTCTTTAGCGTTCCTATGTTGAACAATAAAATTGTTGCAATAAACAAGACATAAAAAGGAAATATTTATGAAATTACGTTCTTTTTTTCAAACACATTGCTCCGAGAGGGCAAAATCGCGTAACGGGAAAGTTTTCTCCACGCTACTATTTTTTGTATGTTCAGGATTTCTTATCCTTGCCTGCACCGATACTGGAGCACGAACGCAAATGTTGCAAAACTTCAAACTAAGCGATCAACACCAGACGGTAACCGGGGTACGAAGTTCAGAGGATCCCCATGTCATCGTTTTTGCCATGGCCCCTTATCGTGCTAATTTTGAATATACTTTTGAGTTTGACGCGATGAATCCAGGTTCTACTACAACTGTAAACGGAACTCCATTTGCTTCTGGTGGCACCATCGATTTTCAACAATCAAACACCATGGCTGTCGCCGTTATGGAAGACGGCATTGAACAACAATATACCCTGGAACATATGATCGATCCTGCCTATGTTCCCATAGAAACTCAACAAGATTTCGACAAGATACGCGATAATCCTCGAGGATGGTTCTACCTTAAAAACGAAATCGACTTGGGAGTACAGAATTTTCTTCCCCTCACTGCTGGAAGCGAGGAATTTTCTGGAAAATTTCTTGGTCGTGGATTACGGATTTATCACCTGAACATAGCCCAAGATCCAACGCAAGCACTTGTGGGCTTCTTTCGCACCATTGGATCTGATGGCCTTGTGAGAGACCTTATCTTTGAAAACGTAGGACAGATAAAAGGAAGCGAACACGTGGGCGTGCTTGCCGGATTGAATAAGGGAAGCATCATCAATGTGCACGTAGCTGCTCAAGAGGGCGTTGATGCAAAAGTAGAAGGAAGCACCGATGCAGCATATATCGGAGGACTCGCTGGAAAAAATAGTGGCGATATCACGAGGAGTAGTGCCGCCATTCCTGTTAGCGGTCTTCAGGCCATTGGTGGATTGATTGGAATCAATTCCGGAGAGATTTCCTCTAGCCACGCTGCTGGAAGTGTTTCGGGAAAAGAAAACGTCGGTGGATTAGCGGGTGTTAATGCGGGAATAATTTCTGATGTCTATGCCACTGGAGAAATTTTGGGTTCTGACCTCGCTGTATCAAACTTGGGTGGTTTGGTGGGGTTGAATGAACACCGTGTTACCAGAGCCTATGCAATAGGAAAAATAGAACCAAGACACGTATCTATTGGTGGATTGATTGGGCGATTGAATTCCGGTGCCACGGTCACTCGCAGTTATTTTGATTCCCGAACTACACGTGATAACGCTATTGGATATGATGAAGATGCTGCTTCAGTAATGACTGATACAATGATGTATTATATCGACAGAACGGATAATCTTGTTAAAAACGCTCCCTTAGGAATTCGTAGCACCACAGACCCGACTTTAAGCGTCCCAAATCCAGATGCAGTAGCGATCACCGAAGCTGATTTTCGATGGGATTTTGTCGGTAATACAGCAGATGGTTCCAAGGATGTCTGGCGCATGACTCGTGGAACATGGCCGGTGTTTGCCTGGCAATAGGATGACTTGAAATTAGATCCTTGCACAGAATGATCCCCCGCTTAGGGGGATTTTTTTGTGTTCAGAAAATCGCTCACCCTTGGTCAGTACTTATTTTTGGGTTTTGTGGAAATTCACAATTGCTGTTCTACGCTTGCGTGAATCATGCTCATAATCGTACCAATTGAATTTGTTCGTGTCGGCGTAAGGGTGCTGTGCACATCTATTTTTTTCAAAAAGATGGCCATCAAACTATCTGCATGCTGCAAAAAATCATGAGCGGGCAATCCATTAAATGTCTCGCAGATAATGTGCAGAATGCCTTTTATGATCTGTGAATTGGAATAGGTGCGGATGTAAACCCGTTGTTCACGAAGGTCAACCCGGATATGCACTTCTGATGCACAGCCTTTGACACGGTTGTCCTCATTCATTTCGTCCATCGAAAGGCTGTCTGGGGTCTTTCCATAGGAGAGGATTTCTCGATACATTTCCATGACATCGAAGGATTGCAATCCTGCAAGATCGTCTGAAATATCGGTAATAAAACGTTCAGCTGCTTCCTTCGTGTTCAATGTGAGATTCTTCTTAAGGCGAGGCTCGTTCCATCGGGTTTATCTTCCACCGCATAGCCAAGTTCTTGGATCACATCACGGAGATGATCAGAAAGAACATAGTCCTTTTTAGATCGTGCAGCACCGCGAAGCTCCAGCAATCGCTCGATGGCATCTTCAATTTTTTCTATGCAGTCAAAATTGCTTTTTTCTTGCAGGCCCAAAACTTCCTGCACCAAATAAGCAAAAACATCAGCGGCATACCGCGTCTGTGGTGAGGGTTTTGCCGTTGTTAGTTGTTCCCCACTGGCATAGAGCTCAGCGAGCAATTTCGGAGTGTTGAGATCGTCAAGAAGAGCAGCGATCCCCTTCTGCAGCGGGATTCCAAGTTCATTCTTGTCTAGTTCAAACGGCTCAGGCTTGATGTCATGATATCGCGTCTGCATAACCTCGAGATAGCGAAGCAATTTCACCAATCCTTCGCGAGCCCCTGTGAGTGCATCTGCTGATATCTCAACAACACTGCGATAATGCGTTCTCAAAAAGAAAAACCGAAGCAGCAAGGGGCTGTACGCCTGTCCAAACAAGGTGTTCTCTCCCGAAAAAAAGTCATCAACGGTGACAAAATTTCCCTTGCTCTTGCTCATCTTCTGCGTTTCAACAGTCAACAAATTGTGATGCACCCAGTATCGGACTGGAGGTCCATTCCCTGCAGCAATGGATTGTGCTATCTCAGCCTCGTGATGCGGAAACTGCAAATCAATCCCGCCACCGTGGATATCGAATTGCGTCCCTAGGAATTTCTGCCCCATCGCGCTACATTCAATATGCCAGCCTGGAAACCCCGAACCCCATGGCGACTGCCACTGCATCATATGATCGCCATCCGCCTTTTTCCACAGGGCAAAATCAAGTGGAGAACGCTTTTCTTGCTGCTTGGTGAGCTCAGCGCGCACTCCTTCGAGCATCCCTTCGATTTTCATTCCTGATAACACACCGTAGTTATGCTTTTTTGCATAGGCATGCACGTCGAAATAGACCGAACCATTGGTCACATAGGCAAACCCATTGTGTATGATAGATTCGATATAGCTGATTTGTTCAGGAATCGTTCCACTTGCCATTGGTTCGATAGCTGGTGGAATACAACCCAATTGGTCAATCATCTTGTGGTATTCACGCGTATAGACCTGGGCAATCTCTATGGGGAGGCGTTGTTCGATTTTCGCCTGTTTGATGATCTTGTCTTCGCCATCCTCGTTGCGTTCATCTTCAAGATGGCCAACATCGGTGATATTGCGCACATACCGAATGCGATACCCTTGTGCCTTGAGGACTCGATACAACAAATCAAACACCAAGGCAGAACGAGCATGTCCAAGATGTGGGCTGCCGTATACAGTCGGTCCGCAGACATAGAGTCCAACATAGTCAGGATGCAAGGGCTCGAAAACTTCCTTTTTTCGGTGCAAAAAATTGTACAATGTAAATAATCGATCTAACTGTATCATGATATCGTAAGAGTAGTGGCGAAGGGACTTGAACCCCCGACAGAGCGGATATGAGCCGCTTGCTCTACCGACTGAGCTACGCCACCATACTCCATTATCCTAACAGGAGGCTTGCTCTGTCAATAGAATCTTGAACGACTCTTTGAATAGCACAGAATTTCTGGCGGTTTTGCCTTATCTTATTTACGAAAATATGCATCACAAAACGAACAAACTACGTTGCTGTGCTGCTCTGTTGCAACCCCATTGCGATTATCCCCGCGGGGCATATTGTGGATCGACGTAGCGATCATTTTTCCACACCGAAAAATACAATTGCGGTTCTTCTGCTTGGACTGTCTTCACAACAACCCCAAGTGCACTCCCCGATTCTATCGATTCACCAACGCGAACGATGGGATTATCAAGTCCTGCATACACATAGACATAGCCATTCTTATGCTGCACAAAGATGATGTTTCCAAAAACAGCATGGGCACCAACATAGGTTACCGTTCCTCCCGCAACTGCAACTCCCTCGCTGCCTGCATTAGTTGCAATCGACACCCCTGGGAACTTCCCT
The DNA here is from genome assembly GCA_965243525.1 of Spirochaetia bacterium. Taxonomy (GTDB): domain Bacteria; phylum Spirochaetota; class Spirochaetia; order WTKD01; family WTKD01; genus WTKD01. The sequence continues at coordinate 283,030 of OZ251568.1, forward strand.
GACAATTCACGAACAGTTCCCTGAACTGGCCACCGCAGAGCGCCTGCATTGTCGATGGTTTGTTGATATCCCGTTTCGGAGAATCCTGCATTGGTGGTGAGCAAATCACCCATTGAAGTATCACCTTGATCAATAGCCTGTGGGATGCGTAAGGCCATGCCTACACGAATATGCGTATTGGAGAGATCGTTTAGCTGCTGTAGTTCAACCAAACTGACTGCAAACCGTCGAGCAATTGAATAGAGCGTATCTCCTTTTTGCACATGGTAGGTGGAAAATGCTCCTTGTGATGTTCCCCCAGAGCCCTGTGGAATTTGTATATTCTGTCCTATGCTCAACGCATGGATATCGATTCCTGGATTTTCAGAAACAATGTTTGCAACGTCTACATCAAATCTTCGCGCAATGCTATACAGGGTGTCTCCTTGCCGAATGGTATAGGGTTCAGCATAAATTCCTAGGGAAAAGGTAATACAGACAAGAACGAGTGCAAAATGTTTTGATGAAGACATACATTGTTATTTTCGGCAAGTGCATTGTCTCTTCTTTATTGTACACCGAGATAAATCTACAGCAATGATATAGGGGTGAAGGCTCATATAAGCTATAAGAAGACCGATATATAGATATCTATACTATTACATTTTATCTGGTATAGAATTAGTAGCGCAAATGAACATAAAAAATAGACAGTGGTTGACTACCTGTACATGCGTGATCATTCTTTTTTTCCTGCTATCCTGCCAAACAACGCAGACAGTAGTGGATGTGGAGAATCCAGAGAATACGTCTGCCATTCCTGTCGAAACAAAACCACAAGAAAATCTGGCTCTTTTGCCTGGTCTGCCAGCAGTGCTTGTTGAGGCAGCAGGGCAAATTATCTCCCAGCATAGCATTGATTTTGAAACATTGCAAAAACTTACAAAAGAGAGCGTGTCCTCGCCTATTGCTGATGACGATTTCAAGCTCCTCCACCTCTATGCAATGCGCGGAAATGATCTCAACGATCTTTTGACCTTGATTTCACTCGATGAGAATCCCTTCGCACCAGAATCATTGTATGGAGCAAGCCCACTGCATCTTGCTGCTTGGCAAAACAAGAACCCAAAAATCATTGAAGTCTTGCTCCGAAGCGGTCATCCATTGGATGCCCTCGATGCGTACGGCGATACCCCACTTCATTGGGCAACACGCAGCAATGCTGAAACCGAAATAACCATGCAACTCATCAATGCGGGGTTTAACCCTGCCTATCTTGATAAAGATCTCAATTCTTCAGTGCATCTCGCCATCCTCTACAATAAAAATCCGACAGGTGTTCTTTTAGCACTCCTAAAGGCCGGTGTATCACCTGATGGATATACTCCACAGGGATTTCAGCCCATTCATCTTGTCTCCTATCGATCAGACCAAGTTCCTGAACTCCTTGATGTATTGCTTTCTTATGAAGTGCCTATCGACGCCTTGTCTATAAAACTAGGAGAGACCGCCTTGCACATTGCAGCGGGGCGGACATCAGCACAAACGGTGCGCTATCTGCTCAATCGAGGCGCTAATCCAAACATGGTAGATAGTAATGGGTACACCGCCTTGCACAAAGCAGCTCGCTCGAACTCCGACCCAGAGGTGATTGATGTCTTGAGTCGTGCCTATGCCAACATCGACCTGCAAGAGCCACTGTACAACTCGACACCGCTACACCTTGCCGCCTCACATAATACAAACCCTGCAATACTCAGAAGCCTCGTTGCCCACGGCGCAGCCGTAAACGCACAAGATAACAGAGGTGAGACGCCCCTGCATTTGGCAATTTCGTATAGCAAAAATTCGATTCCCATTATAGAAACGCTCCTTGCCTTAGGGGCAGACCCTTTTGTCGTGAATGATGCAAATGTCAGTGCTGCAGACTTGATCGCTGAAGATCCCCTTTTGTATTTTTTCAATGACACCATACAAGCAAAAAGAGAATCAGGTCATGCTAACTAAGAGGTTAATCGTCCTCTATACCCATTTACTTCTCTGCGCCCTACTCTTTCTGGTTGCAAATGCCTGCACCACATCCTCGTATATTTCTTCTGAATCAGCAGAAACTCGCCATCTTCGCAAACTGATCCTTGAAAATCCTGATGTATCAGAATTGCGGATGCTATTGTTGATTGATGGAGGTCTCGACCCCCTAGAAGAGAACAAGGAGGGAGAGGCGCTTTTGTTCCATGTGGCGAAAAATATTAAAAACTACGATGCCTTTGTGACTCTTATCGAAGAATCCAATGTCGATTTATTGTTGGCAGACGATGTTGAATACAATGTGTTTCACTATTCGGCACGACATAACCCACACTTGGAGTTTATTCAATCCCTCGACAAAGGGTTTCCAGATGAACCGAAGATTGCCCCGGGGAACAATTCTCCCGCTCACCTCGCCGCACAGGGAAACTCAATTGAAATAATCGATTATTTCATCAGTCAAGGGTATTCCCTAAATGCAACCAACGATTTGCAGGAGACCCCCCTGCACACTGCCATACGGAACGCACAACCGCTTGAAGTTGTAGAATTTCTTGAGGAAAAAGGTGCTGATCCCAACGCACAAGACATAAACAACAACTCAATTCTCCATTTTGCTGCACAAAGTGATTCTTCTGAACTGGTTAATTATGCTCTGACAAAGGACATCGATCCGACGATGGAAAACAACGACGGACAAACTGCATTGGAGGTTGCTGCACGAGAATCGAAATCTCCTGATTTTTTGCGGCATTTATTCACTATTGTTAACTATGTTGCTCCCGATCAACAAAATGACGTAGAACGCGAGATCTTGCAGGATCGATTCGGTCCAGAAGTTGCCAATACTATTTTGGAACCCGATGAACAACTTTTGGGAATCTATCGCGAAATAAGCCTTGCTCGCAATATCAATGCACAGTCAGAGAACGGTGACACCCCTCCGGTAATAACCGCTGAAGCCAGTGATACCGTAGCTTCGGTGCCTCCCCCTGATCTCGATATCGATCAACTTGGTACTGATTCCGAAGAAATTCTTGCAAACAGTGGTGAAGAAAATACCTCTGCAGAACCTGATGACACCTTTGAATCGTATCCTATCGGACTTGCACAGCTCTATGCTTATTTTGTATCGGGAAGGCTGCAAACGCTAAGGTTGCCAGAAGAATTAAACGCGCTCTTAGATCAAATACCCTATGAAACAGTATCCTTCAACGATACGCCATTGATCTTTTATGCGATACGGAACAACGATATGCGTGCATTGGAGATCTTAACAGAGCGGGGTGCTTCTTTGTTAGATAGAAATTATTATGGTGAGACCGTGTTGCACTGGGCTGCGATGTATTCAGATGATTTAGAGCTCGTAACCTTTCTTCTTGAACGAGTTCCAGAGCTATTGTATGAGCCTGAATACCTTGTCGAAAACCTGCCTGCTCATTATGCTGCTGAGTTTGCACCGCTTCCAATTTTTCTTGCACTTGAACAGGCAGGCGAAACGATCAATGAACCAAATGCTCTTGGACAAACGCCCCGCCTGCTGTTGCAAAGAAATCGAAATGCTTTTAACGCAGTATCGATCTGGAATTATTAACCAAGAAAATAAATAGGAATTAATACCAGGTTTGTTATCCACAGCAAGGGGTGAATTTCTTTGAATTTTCCCTGCACTAGCATCACGAGGTGATAGGACAGCAAGCCCCATATGATTCCCTGGGTAATGCTATAGGTCAGCGGAATCAACAATATAGTCAAAAAACACGGCAAGGCAATTTCATACGAATTCCAATCGATGTGTTGTATGTTCTTCATCATGAAAATACCGACCAACACGAGAATTGGTGCAACTGCAAGGGTTGGAACCAAGGAAATCAACGGACTGAAGAATAAAAAGGGAAGAAACAAAACTCCGCAGATGATTGCTGTCCACCCGTTTTTTCCGCCTTCTTTGATGCCGGTTGCGCTTTCGAGGTATACGGTGGCACTTGAGGTTCCAAACATACCTGACAAGGTGGTTGCGATGCCGTCAACAAGCAGGGCCTGGTTGATGTTTTTAGGACGCTTCGTTTGCGGATCAATGAACCCTGCTGATTCGCTGAGCCCAACAAAGGTGGCGATGCTATCAAAGAGGTCGGTGAACAAGAGCGTAAAAACCGGCACAATCAAGCTGAACTTCAAAATTCCTGAAAAATCCATCTGCCAGAATCCTGAAAAATCAGGAAGTGCCAACAAAGATCCTGGAAACTGCGCCGAAACACCAGGAAAGCTCACCAAGCCGAATCGTGAAAGCAGCATGAGAATACCTGAGTTCGCGATGATTCCGATGAGCAATGCCCCCTTCACCTTCTTGTGCAGCAAGAGCGCAATCAAAGCAACCGACAGAAAGAAAAAGATGGTGCTTGGCTGAACGCCGCCAAATTGCACAACGGTGTTGGGATTGCCCGCGATCACTCCCGCCCATTGCAATCCAATATGAGCAATGAACAAGCCAATGCCCGCGCTAATCGCAAGACGGAGCGAACGAGGAATCATGTCGAAGACGTATTGCCGCACGCGCACGATAGACAAGACGATGAAGATTATTCCCGAGATAAACACCGCTGCAAGCGCACTCTGCCACGACAACCCGGAACCAAGCACCAAGGAAAATGCAAAGAAGGAGTTGATCCCCATTCCTGGAGCCAAAGCAAAGGGAAGTTTTGCCCACAATCCCATGAGGATGCAGGAGATGCTGGAAACAAGGATGGTCGCAGTGAGCACCGCCGATGCGGGGATTCCTGCATTAGACAATATTATTGGGTTGACAATAATTATGTAAGAAACCGAAAGAAATGTCACAATTCCTGCCCGAAGTTCGGAAAGTGAAAACACTCCTTTGTGATCTGTTATGGTGGATATATTTTTTTGTTTCGCCATACTAATCATACAATGGTATGGTCAAATGTTTCAACAATACTGCTGTAAAATTTTACGTATACGCAATTTTTTTATTCACTTTTGATGACAAATCATAATCATGATTATACCACCAGGGCCAATTACTTTCTGTTTGATTATTTCAGGATTAAAACTCTAGCTCTTTTGAAGAGCTGGCCGGTTAACATCTAAAAAAGCAAGCGGAAATTAAGTTATTTTCAATTTTTGCTTCAAGAAAATAGTATTATTTTCAATGTTTTCGAAAAAAAAGAAACTGCCTATATCTAATAGAAGTATTTTATAGTTTTCCAGTTAGGCGCTGAAATATATACCTCTGATGGATAACCCTATCAGCACTCTCGCCTAGCGTTTCTCAGAGAGGCTCTTGTCTGCGCGTGTTGCTGGTCTGAATCGTGCGATTGTGGGGTGAATAAGCGGAATCAATACCAACACAATTGTTATGATCAACAATGTCAGTGTGATGGGTCGCTCCCAGAGAAAAGAAAAGGATCCATCGTTGATTCTCAAAGCTCTTCGCAGGTTTTCCTCGATCATTCCCCCAAGCACAAACCCTAGTATGAGTGGCGGCATCGGAAAATCAAGGAGACGTAGCACCAAGGCAAAGGCTGCAAAACCAATCATTAGGTACATGTCGAATATATTGAAGGAAATCAGATAGATACCGATGAGCGAGAAAAAGAGGATGAGCGGAGAAAGGTATTTTCGGGGTATGGTAAGTAATTTTGCAATATAGGGGATCAAGGGAAGGTTTAAGACAAGCAGGATGATGTTCCCAATATACATCGAGATGATCACCGACCAGAATATCGCAGGGTTATCGATGTAGAGGCGCGGTCCTGGTTGAACCCCCAGCGAAATGAGTGCCCCCAGCATCACGGCGGTCGTTCCTGATCCGGGGATGCCAAGCGTGAGAAGTGGAACAAAGGATCCTGAAGATGCAGCGTTGTTCGCCGTTTCTGGAGCTGCAAGTCCGCGAAGGCTTCCTTTCCCAAACTCTTTTTGGGCTGATTTCTTTGCGATGCTTCGCTCAAACCCATAGGCAAGAAAACTCGCGATGGTTGCTCCTGCACCAGGCAGCACGCCCACGAGAAATCCCAGAATTGAAGATCGGCCCATCGTTGGCGCGATCTCTTTCACTTCCTTTTTTGAGAGGCGCAATTTGTCCATTCGTTGCTTCACCGCAGACTTTTGGCCCTCGTTGAGGTCCTCGCCCTTGAGGATGTTCAACAGCGCTTCTCCAATGGCGAAGGTTGCCATTGCAATCAACAAAAAACTGATGCCATCGACCAGGTGAATATTCCCAAAGACAAAACGCTGCACGCCGGTCGAAAGGTCGGTGCCGATGGTTGAGAGCATGATTCCGAATATGGTCATCAGAATCGATTTGAGAAAGTTCCCCCGCGATGAAAATGCTGCAACAGCAGTCAATCCCATAACCATCAATGCAAAATAATCCGCCGATTGAAAACTGGTTGCAACTCGAGTGAGCGCCGGTGCTGCAATCAACAACAAAATCGCCCCAACGGTGCCTCCGAAAAAAGAACAATATGCCGCAGTTGCAAGTGCCTTTCCAGGAAATCCCTTTTTTGCCAGTGGATACCCATCAAAGGCAGTGGCAACAGTGCCCGCAACCCCCGGTGCGTTGATGAGAATAGATGAGGTTGAACCACCAAAAATCGCACCATAATACACCCCCGCCATGAGGATGAGCCCCGATGAAGGTTCCATCCCAAATGTGATGGGAATCATAAGTGCAATCGCAGTGATGGGGCCAAGGCCGGGCAAGAGCCCAATAAAAGTTCCTGCAATACAACCCACCATGACCATGAGGAGGTTAAAGGGCGTAAACGCAGTTGAAATGCCGGAGAGAATACCTTCTAACATATAAGAATTCCTGTTATTCGCTCGTACATCATGAAAAAATCCGCCCTATGATGAATCCCCAAACAGAGCCAGGCGCAAGATAGATGTCAAGCAGTTGTGAAATGATGAGCCAAAACCCCATGACAATCGCCAAGGAGATTCCCAAAGTACGCAACACCCGTCGTTCTCCAAGAATGAAGGCACCCCCAAAGATGAATCCCGTTGTTGCAAGAATGAATCCTATCAAGGGAAAGAAAAACGCATAGAGAGTCATCAACACAAGAAAAAGCCCAAGGGTTTTCCAATGCATTGTGGGTTTTTGTTCAGTTGGATCTGTAGTATTTGGTTCGGGGATTGTGTGTTCAGAGGTCGGTTCCTCTGTTATCGCGGTACTGTTCTTGGCATCTTGTTTTTTCTTCAGAATACCAATGCAAGCGATCAAAATAAGCAGCAACGAGCACCCTCCCCCGATGATACTCAACGTAAAAGGCAAGGTCCTCGCTGTAAATGCTTGCTCAGTTCCCACCACAAAGAGCTCTATAGAGGTCGCCCCAATGCCATACAAGATGGACAAAATGAGGAAGAGAATCCCTCCAATGAGCTGCTTCGTTGTGCGAAACATAGAAATGCTTAGTCTATGAATCCCAGCGTGCGCATGAGATCACCAATTTCTTGTTCTTGTTCAAACAAAAAATCAACAAATGTATCCGCAGGCAAATAAGAATTCACCCAGCCATTTTTCTTGCGCATATCTTCCCATTCGGGAGTATCATACATAGCTTCAAAAACCATGTTGTATGCACTTACTTTTTCTGCTGGTGTATCAGGTGGTGCAAAAAATCCTCGCCAGTTTGCAAAGGTCACATCGTATCCCTGCTCGACAAGAGTTGGGGTATCTGCAGCTTCTGCAACACGCTCAGGTGCAGTGATAGCAAGAATTCTCACCTGGCCGGCGGCTTCTAATCCCAATGCTTCTCCTAATCCCGTTGACAATAATTCTGTCTCGCCTGAAAGCAATGCAGCCATCGCATCACCACCTGCATCATAGGCAATATAGGCAACCGATTTCGGATCGCCTCCTGATTTTTGAAAAGCAAGCGCTGCAACGATGTGGTCGAGGCTGCCCACTGCGGATCCTCCCGCGACTTTCACGTTTGCAGAATCAGCAAGAAAATCTTCCACGACCTGGTCCCATGCGGTATAGGGTGAATCAGCTTTCACGACAAATGCACCAAAATCGGCGATAACTCGCGCAACGGGGACAAGATCACGAAATGACTGTGGAAACACTGCTGAGAGTGATCGAGTGATAATCGGAGTCGAATTGACCATGAGGGTTTGTTTTGCCCTGTTCGATGCCTTTGTGCTGATAAGGTGTGCGATTGCAACGCCTCCACCACCACCAGACATGTTTTCATAGGATGCAGTCTCTATGAGCTCTGTTTCAGAAAGTACTGCACCGACTCCTCTTGCGGTTGAATCCCATCCACCACCAGCTCCACCAGGAATAAGAAAATGGATTTCATTCAGTCCTTCAGATTCTGTGGTACCAGTTGCAAACAACAGGGTTGCAGCAAGTAATATGCATAATATAAGTATGAGTTTTTTCATATAATTCTCCTTTTTTTCATAATAGACTGCCTCTGACAGCCCTGTCAATAATCGGACTATGTCAGACAAATCGGTCAAGAATTACAGCATAGCGATATCACCATAGAAATCTGTATGGCCGGTGTCTCAATTGCGAAATCCTATCAGTCAAGTGCATTAGACACGTATCCATACATGCACAACATTCCATGGCCGGCATCCTAAATCGTGATATATCATCAACAAATGTACCCCTGATCTATACACCACCCCAGCGCCTTTCTATAATAGTCCATGCCAATGACGCTCAGCACAAAGGGAAACACCCTAGCAATTCTTTCGTTTGTGTATTGGGGAATCGCACCGATCTATTGGCAGATCTTCACAACCACATCGCCATTCATCTTGGCATTTCACCGCTTCATCTGGAGTGCAGCCATCTTGCTGGTTGTTGTCATCCTGACAAGACGATTCATCCCCCTCATGCAGCTGATAGGCTCTCGAACGATCTTATTGCTGTTCATACAGGCAGTCATGCTCATGCTCAACTGGGTTACTTTCGCCTATGCATTTTCGGTACGTCAAACAATCCAAGCCGGTTTGGGATATGCCCTGAACCCTTTGGTAAACGTCGCTGTGGCAATGATCGTCTTCAAGGAACGTCTCAGCAAACTTGATTACGTAGCACTTGCCCTTGCAATCCTTTCATTTTGCTATCTTTTATTCATAGCACGCGTCATCCCCACGATTACGCTGATTCTGGGCTGCTCATTCGCCGTCTATGGCGCATTGAAAAAACGATCACCCCATCCTGCCCTGCTCACGCTCAGCGCCGAGATGCTCATCGCATCGGTGGTTTCAAGCGTTTTTTTGATCGTCCATGTCCTGCGCCCCCTCGACTTCTTTGCAGGAGCATCAGCCCCGCTCATTTTGCTGATTTCTTCGGGTTTGGTGACGATCATCCCATTGCTGCTCTATACCAGGGCGGTGCAACTCATCCCCTTTGTCCGCGCTGCCTTTTTTCAGTTCTTGGTGCCAGTCCTGATCACCACCATATCGCTCACCGTCTTGCGTGAAAACATCCCACTGAAGCAACTCCCTGGATATGGATTGATGTGGCTTGCCCTCATGGTCTATGTCTTTGCGCTCTTTCAAAAACAAAAACAACTCTCCAAATCTAGACAAGAAACTACAAAGTTATAGTGGAAAAGAATATAGTGCGGAAAATCTACCATCAAGTCTGCCAAAAGATCACATAAAAAATTATACAGTATAAAAAAATGTTCCCTGTGAGAAGGCAGTACCGATCATCCAATGCAGAAATCTCGTCATCATAGCGAAAATCGATGCAGCAACGTCCATGGCGGTTTTCAAATTACTTTCCTAATTTCTATCGCATGGCCGGTGTATGGTTGGTATATAAAAATAATGCAGAACAAGAACCATGTCTCCTTCTGCATCAGAAAAAATGCCTAGCAATGACCTACTCTCCCACCAGGGGCAGTACCATCGGCGCTAAAAGGCTTAACTTCCGTGTTCGGAATGGGAACGGGTGGGACCCTCTTGCTATTGTCACTAGACATCATTAGTCTAGAAAAAATCACCGTTTTGCACAAGACTTTTTATGTAATTCTACGTAATTTTTTGAGAATTTTTGTCCTCAACAGAAGGCAGCCCAACACAATAGCACAATGCAACCAGAGCAAGAACACGCTCTCTTGGCAGCTCCGCAACAAGTCCTCATCCCAAAATATTCAGCATCAAAGATGGAAAATCGGGCTGGGGGGATTCGAACCCCCGACCCCGTCGTCCCGAACGACGTACGCTAAGCCACTGCGCTACAGCCCGGTGTTATAAATGACAAGTCAATCAACACACTCTAGCATCCATAGCGCAGATCATTCAATGCATTGTCGAAACATTAACAGAGCAACCATTTCGGTATCACATTGTGCATGCAAAGAAAGATTCCATACGTCTATGTCGCTGAACTCCAGCGGTGTTGTTATTGCAGCGTTGGCCAGAATCCTGGATCCATCTGCCAGGTTTCGTCAAAATCCCAAGAAAAATCAATTTGTTGTATCAATTGACCACTCGTTTCTTCCGTGTATACCATTTGATTTGGAGCAGTGCCCCGAGTGTAAAAAGTTCTGATCCCTGCTGCTCCAGGATCATTTCCAATTCCTTCTGTCTCTCCAGTGAGCGTTGCATCAAAATAACTGAGCATAACCGTGACACTGACAGTTCCTATAGATCCTATCAGTCCGCCAATACTGCCATCTCCCATTAACCTTCCTGTGGCATAGCTGTTTTTAATTGTAACACTTCCAGTGGCAGAATCGGCAATACGGGCCACCAAACCACCAACATTAAAGTCTCCTTTCACAGCTCCCGTTGCATAACTGTCTTCAATAATTACAATGTTGGAATCTATGCCTATAAGCCCCACTAGTCCACCAAAGTTAGTTTCTCCCGTTCCTATCACATCTCCTGTCGCATAGCTCTTGGTAATGCTGCCACCATGCATCCCTCCCACCAAACCACCTATTCTAATTCCTCCCATCACATCGTCTGTCGCATAGCTCCTGGTAATGCTGCCACCAATCATCGCTCCCACCAAACCGCCAGTAGCATATTGGCCTTTTATAGTTCCTCTCTCAACACCAACATTGTTAATCCTACCTGCACTCTGCCCTGCCAGTGCACCAACACTTGAGGACCCTTCTATACTAGGATTGTCTCCTCCCGTATCTGCAAGCATAAGTTTCAAATTACGTACCTGCCCTTCCAATCCAATAGATCTAAAAAACCCTACATAGGTCTCTCTCGGTTTTGATATCCTCAGATTGCTGATCGTCTTGCCATTCCCCTCAAAAGTTCCCGTAAAGGAGATTCCATCATAATCAGAACTTGTAGGATCTGTGTCTGGTGCTATCGGTTCAAACTCATCATTCCGATCAGCAGCCAAATCAATATCATTAATGAGAATAAAATTTCCACCAAGGTTAGCTCGAATCATGTCAAAATCACCCTCGGTGGAAATCCTAATGGGGCCATCAATTGCCCCCCCTCCATCACAGCCAATCATCGCAATGCTGAACAACATCGCTGCCGCTCCAAAACACAGCATATCTAGCCTTGCCCGTCTTCTTTTTATTGTATGAGTATAGTGCATAGCAGCTCCTTCGTATTAGGTATCAATACCTACACTATATAAGTATAGAACACCATGATCCTGAAAACAATGTTTGCTGGGTACATACAAAAAATCCCCTCTGAAAAGAGGGGATTTCACCATAACTGTGTCGCTGAATCTAATGATACTCCCATTGCAGCTTTGGCCAATATCCTTCTCGCAGCCGCCAGACATATTTGGAATCCCAATCAGGCAGCTTAGATTCTTCTATCAAATCAGTACCCGTTTCTTCTGTGTACACCTTTCTGTCACGAGTATAATAGGCCTTAACTTCCGCTGTAATTGGATTAGGAAGGCTCTCTCCAATTCCCTCTTGTTGTCCCGTAAGATTCACATCAAAATAACTGGCATCTATGCGATCATGGTCGGAAAAATTCAAAGTCACTCCGATCAATCCACCAAGACGCATATGCCCCGTCACTCTTCCTGTCGCATAGCTGTTTTGAATGACCACATTTCTGTCTCTATTGCTCTCTGGAACTCCTATAACACTCCCCACTAATCCACCGTTATCATTTATCCCTTCCACTCTTCCCGTTGCATAACTGTCGTCTATAATACCTGCACCGAAAAGCAGTCCTACCAACCCACCGAAACTGCGGGGCATAAGATCTATTTCTCCTGGCTCTGGCTTATATGCCGAAAGCCCAGAAGCCAGTGTGAGCAAAAAAATCTGTTCTCCCTCCTCATCCACCATCACATCTCCAGTCGAATAGCTTCCGATAATGGAAGCATGATATCCAGTATGCAACCCTACTAAACCACCAACGTTCCATTTACCCTGCACAACACCAGATGCAAAGCTTCTTTCAATTCTCGTTGCTTTGGAAGAGGTAAAGCCGATGAGTGCAACCTCACTTGATCCTGTATTCTTTCCCACTAATCCGCCAACATTTCGAAATCCCTCCACATTTCCGGTCGCATAACTATCGATGATGATTCCTCCTGCCTCGTTACAACCTACTAATCCGCCTGTCTTTTCTCCAATCGGATCACCGATAGTTGTTCCAGGAACAAGGCTAAAACGCAGAGTAGCAGGTATTCCTTTCACATCTCCCGTCATAGAGCTATTGGTAATCTTCCCCGCATTCGTTCCTACTAGTCCACCAACACAATCTGCTTCCCCCTCTACTCGCCCTCCTATAACCTCAACATTGCTAATTCTCCCAGCGTTATATGCTGCGACTGCACCCACATCATTATCTCGCCCCCATACGCTAGCTTTATCTGCAGTTGCTGGTTTAAGCTTGATCTTCAGATTACGTACAACTCCTGTTTCCCCTATTCTTTTAAACATCCCTACTTCTCTATACTTGAAATTTGATGGCTGCATTGTACCAACCTCAAAAGCGATAATAAGTTCATTAACGTCCAATTCTGCCCCACCTCCAAACGAAATCGTTCCGTAATCCACCGTTGGAGGAGCCGGCATCTGCATGTTATTGATTGTCTTACCATTGCCTTCAAAGATTCCAGTAAATGATTCAGGAATTGGAGAAAATGTATATCGGAGGTCGATGTCATTCGCAAGCACATAGTTCCCCGCAGGATTCCTGATCACGTGCAAAAAATCACTTTCACGGGAAATTTCAACAAACCCCTCAAAGGGTTTTCCACAACTGAGCACGGTAATACTGAATACAATTGCTGCTACTCCAGAGCATAACAACCTTAATTTTGTTCGGTTCTTTTTCAAGACAATATAACAGCCCACAGCCTATCTCCTTGCTATATAAATACTCCATAATAGTATAAAGCATTGTATGCATGGAGACAATAGTCTACGTAGACGCCCTCAGTGGAGAGAATTTTCAACGTATACTTACTTTCCGCTACTGGTGCTAGCGTTGTTGCTATTCGGTCTTGGCTAACGGCCTTCTCGCATCTGCCAACGTCTTGATTTCCATCATCACGCGTATCAGCAAAATCAAGTTCCATGGCCGGTGTCTCAGTCATTATTGTCAACACGACTGGCAGGCTGCACAATGAGGCGATTTTCCGATTGCACAGAATCATGCAATTGCTCCTTCCATTGCTCAATAGGCATTACAATAAAAATAAATTAATTTTAACTTTTAAAGATAATAGAGGTGTTCTTAGGGAATAACTGTGTATATACTGTTTTAGGAGTGTGTATGCATGTACAAAATCTACGTATTGGTTTGATTCTTTTGGCACTTTGTTCTGCACTGCTGCTGAGTTGTCCGGAACCAGGGAGCAATCCCATGGTTCAAAGAAATTGGAACACGCCTTATCACGATGCAATTTTCAAAGCAACGCATAACTCTTATGCTGCATCAATTCCTGACCAGCTTGATGCTGGTGCGCGCTTGATTGAAATCGATCTCCATGACGATGATCACGCCAGTTATGGGTATCGCGTTGGGCACGATTCGCCCGGACATTTGGTTTTTTTGGAATCTAGGAATCCTAGCAGCATCAAACTTTCTCCCTGGCTTTCGATGCTTTCTGCATGGTCGCAGAACAATCCAGGACATGCCCCGATCACCTTGCTCTTTGATATCAAAGATTCTCTCTATGATAGCGATGGATATGATGGGTATGATCTATCTCGCTTCAACCAGGAACTGATCAATGCTCTTGGTGAGAACAACATCTATACGGCATTTGAACTGGGAACCTCCTATGCTTGGCCTCTTGTCGGTGAATTGCGCAACAAGTTCATCGCTGTCTTGTCTGGAAACACAGGGAATTATTCGGCATACGTTGCAACCCATGGCGAAATGCCCGCAGTGGCGATGAATGATCATGGTCAAATCATCGCTGTCTATAAAGAGAGTTTTAGCTTTGATCTTCGGTATTGGACCGGAGAATGGCAAACCGCCAATCCCGACAACAAAATGCCTGAGGGAAGTATTCGCTGGATGCGTAATCGGCGCTATGCCCAGGACTACAGTACGAGCAGTCACCCTGCAGTTGCCATCAACAACGCGGGGTGGATCGTTACAGTTCATCAAGGACCAAACCAAGCATTGGAATACCGCTTAGGAAAGCTCACCGCCGAGCTAGACATCGACTGGAAAACAGACCTCACCTCTGTAGGCTTTGGAAACAATCCGGCTATTCACTTCGACACCCTCGATGGCAATACCTTGACGGTAGTCTACACCGGAGTTGCTCCAGATACAAACACCTATGCAAAAAGCATCACCCTGGATCCTGCGACACCAGAACTGAGACATGCACCTGCAAGCCCATCCAATGATTCAAGCGGATTATTGCAGAACAAGAATCACGCGGTTTCGAGTATAGGCACTGTTCGAGTGAGCTCCGATTCCAATATGGAAAATCTCTTGACCTATACCACCGATGACATGGCCGGTACCGGCACCAGTGAGATAACCGGACGCATTCGCTTTTTTCAACTTGCCTTCACCGAGATTGATCCAGTCAGGATCATTGAAGGCGACAGAGCATATGAAACAGTGTACGCTGAAACAACGGGCAGATTTTATGCTGATGGGGTAGATTTCTTTTTTGATGCAGACGAGTTGATTTTTTCATCATACTTTGACTCAACCGTCGAACACAGAACCAGAGGGGGAAATCCTTTTCTGATAACTCGATTTTATGCGTTTGGATCAAGCAACGCAAAGGGAGTCAGTGATACCAGTGCACTGCCCAATTTCCCTGCCCCTATTCTCATCTCACTAAGCTATGAGAAATGGTATACTTCACTGTTTCAACGAATCCAATACTTTGAATAATCAGTAGAATCATAGCAAACATCCGCCCCCTCAACAGACGATATTGTCCACTATCCCCTTGTGACGGGCCTTAGACAGAGCAATGAACAGTTTAAAACCCCGCGAATAGCTTGCAGAAATAAAAAAGACAAGATATCCTAGCATAATTACTGGGGTACCCTATTTGTTGTTTGATGTAATTAACAAATTTCTATTTTTGTAGATAAAAGGAGATCCCATAGGAATTACCAGGTATCTATCATGTGATATATATCGTTTTAGGGGGATATATGCATACGCGAAATCTACGTATTGGTTTGATTTTCTTAACGCTTTGTTCTGCACTGCTGCTGAGTTGTACGGGACCAGGAGTCGATCCAGGCCCAATCGTACAAGATGAAACCGATGATCAACCATCAGAGCCGCCATCACCCCCAGATCCTCATTGGGATACTCCCTATCATGATGCAGTTTTCAAAGCAACCCATAACTCATACACCGCATCAATCCCTGGTCAACTCGATACTGGCGTTCGCCTTATTGAAATTGATTTCCATGACGATGCTCATGATAGATATGGGTATCGCGTTGGACACAGTGAACCTATACTAGAAGTCTCATTGGGTGCTGGGAATCCTAGCTTTACTTGGGATGCTCTTATCAACTATACTCCATACAAACTTCCTGCCTGGCTTTCGGCGCTTTCTTCATGGTCACAGAACAATCCAGGACATGCTCCGATCACCTTGGTCTTGGAACCCAAAGACCCTCTTATAGACAACAATGGATATGACGCATATGACTTATCTCGATTCAATCAAGAATTGCTCGACGCCTTTGGCCTAGACAATATCTATACGGCATTTGAACAAGGACCCTCTTATGTCTGGCCCTCTGTTGGTGATCTGCGTGATAAATTCATCATCGCCATGACTGGAGTTGAAGCAAATCGATTGACATATGTCAGAACCCTTGGAAAGACACCCGCAGTGGCGATGAACGACCATGGCCAAGTCATCGCTGTCTATCAAAAACCCGATTCAGCTGAACTTTGGTATTGGACCGGAAAATGGCAAACTAATTCTGACAACAAGATGCCTGCAGGAAGCATCCTCTGGTTGCGTAATCAACGCTATGCAGAAGGCTATGATACTGATAGTCCTCCTGCGGTTGCAATCAACAACGAGGGATGGATCGTCGCAATCCATCAGGGAGCTAATCAAGCAATAGAATATCGATTGGGAAGACTCACCTCTGAGCTAGACATAGACTGGAACACAAGAGCCACCTCTACCGAAGTTGGACACAATCCGGCCATTCGTTTCGACAGCCTTGACGACAATGTCTTGACAGCAAGGTATACTGGAATCGACTCAGATACAACAATCCATGAACAAGCTGTCACATTGCATGCGGGGAGATCAGAACTCGAACCATCCGCTGCAACAAGTGTATCTGTTGACACAAATGAATGGTGGGAGAACAGGATTACCGCAGTTTCACAAGTAGGCATTGTCGAGGTGAGTTCCAACGAAAACAAAGGAAATCTCTTGACCTATACCGCCAATGGAAGAACCGGACGCATCCGCTTGTTTCAACTTGTCTTCATCGAGGTCGATCCAGACAGGATCAACAACGATGCTCTCTATGCAGAACTATATGCTGAAACAACGGGCAGGTTTTATTCTTCAAAAAATCTTGCATTAACCGTTGACTACAGAACCACGACAAATGGAGAACCTTTTTTGATAACGAGAGATTTCGATTTCCAAGAAAGCGAAGCGAATGGAATTAGCGATGCTAGTGCATTGCCCAATTTTCCTGCACTTGATAGTGCCTATATATATATGCATACACAATTTTATAGCTGGTATACCACTCTGTTTGAGCGAATCAAATTCTTTGAATAGACACCGGTGCAGACAAGACTCTAAAACAAGATGCAGCTGCATGAAACTCCACTTTTCAAATCTCCGCATGTACATCTTGGATTATGCCGGTCTGTGAATCGATGATCTGAATGCGTCACTGTCATTCATCCAACACAGAACGTACCTGCTGTATCGCTTGCGTCCTTTGCGAGGTTTGGTGATATTCTCAGCCGCTTGAACCCAAGAATAAACAAATTTCTCAGGCATACCCTTGCTAGAAGTTTTAGGCAGTTAGTAAATAGCATAAAAAACCCACAGATGCTTGCAGAAATAAAAAAGACAAGATATCCTATCATAATTACTGGGGTATCCTATTTGTTGTTAGACATAATTAACAAATTTTTATTTTTGAAATAAATAGGGAGATGCTCTTAAGAAAGTATCGGTATCTGCCATAGGATATATACCGTTTTAGGAGGATGTATGAATACACGAAATCTACGTATCGGTTTAATTTTCTTAACACTTTGTTCTGTAATTCTGTTGGGCTGTCCAGAATCAGGAGTCAGTTCAGACCAAATTGCACAAGGTGAATCTGGAGATCGAGGAGACGACCAAACACCAGACTCAGAGACAACACCAGAACCAACAACACCAGAACCAACAACACCAGAGCCAACAACACCAGAACCAACAACACCAGAACCAACAACACCAGAACCAACAACACCAGAACCAACAATACCAGAACCAACAACACCAGAACCAACAATACCAGAACCAACAACACCAGAACCAACAATACCAGAACCAACAACACCAGAACCAACAATACCAACACCAGAACCAACAATACCAGAACCAACAACACCAGAACCAACAATACCAACACCAGAACCAATAATTCCTGATTGGGATACTCCTTATCATGATGCGATTTTCAAGGCAACACACGATTCTTATGCTGAATCAATCCCTGCTCAGCTCGATGCTGGCTTTCGCTTGATTGAAATTGATTTCCACGACGATGATCATGGTAAATATGGGTATCGAGTTGGACACACAGCCCCTGGAACTGAAATTTTTCTGGGGAGTGGGAACCCTGGTAGTGGAGGATATCGCTTGTGGAGTATTCCAACCACCGATGCATTTAAACTTCCTACTTGGCTTTCGACGCTTTCTTCATGGTCACAGAACAACCCAGGACATGCTCCAATCACTCTGATCTTGGAACCCAAAGACTCTCTTGTGGACAACAATGGGTATGATGCACATGATCTATCTCGGTTCAACCAGGAACTGCTCGACGCCTTTGGCCTAGACAATATCTATACGGCATTTGAACAGGGCCCCTCCAATCACTGGCCATCTGTCGATGATCTGCGCGACAAATTCATCATTGTCATGGTTGGAAATGAAGACAATCGTCATTCATACGTCAGAACTCTTGGAAAGACTCCTGCAGTGGCGGTGAACGACCACGGGCAGGCCATCGCGGTCTATCAAAAACCCAATTCACGAGAGCTTTGGTATTGGACCGGAGAATGGCAAACCGCCAATTCTGGCAACAAGATGCCTGCAGGAAGCATCCTCTGGTTGCGTAATCAACGCTATGCAGAAGGCTATGATACTGATAGTCCTCCTACAGTTGCAATCAACAACGAGGGATGGATCGTCGCAACCCACGAGGGAGCCAATCAAGCAATAGAATATCGATTAGGAAAGCTCACCTCTGAGCTAGACATAGACTGGAAGGCAGGAGCCACCTCTGTCGAAGCTGGCAGCAACCCAGCTATTCGCTTCGACAGCCTTGACAGCAATGCCGTGACGACAAGGTATACCGGAGTCGACTCAGACACAACGATCTATGAACAAGCTATCACATTGCATGTGGAGAGATCAGCGCTCGAACCATCAGCTGCAACAAGTTTATCTACTGATACAAACGAATGGTGGGAGAACAAGAATAGCGCAGTTTCACAGGCAGGCATTGTCGAGGTGAATTCCAACGAAAACAAAGGAAATCTCTTGACCTATACCGCCGATGGAAGAACCGGGCGCATCCGCTTGTTTCAGCTTGCATTTATCGAAGTCGAACCAAGCGAGATCAACAGTGATCTGCTATATGCCGAACTATACACCGAAACAACGGGCAGGTTTTATTCTGCGGGAAAATTTCCATATCTGGAATTTTTTAATCCTCGTGCAAATTTTGATTCAACCGTGGAACACAGGACCGACACAAATGGCAATCCCTTTTTGATAACTCGATATCGCGACTTTGAAGAAGTCAATGCGAGAGAAATCAACGATCCCAGTGCATTGCCTAATTTTCCTACGCTTCGTCATCCTCGGAACTATCAAGCACAGTGGTATGCTGATATGTTTAATCGAATCCAACACTTTGAATAGCCGCTAAGACGACCCATGCAGGCAGCCTCTAAAAATAGAAGATTGCCTGCATGATGCTCTATTCCGTATAGATTTCAATAACCCTGTTCATCTGTGGATCGATGATTTGATCTGGCCACCGCATCCTCCTAACAAGGAGTATATCTGTTGTATTCCTTGTCCTTCTTTGCGAGACTTGACGACATTGCCGGTGCTTGAAGATGCGCCTCTGTTGATTCTGGATAGCACATCAAGCATCAAACAATTCATACAATACTATTCATGCATAGTCCTCGTACGAAGTTTTTTAGCAAGCCTGAACAGCATCAAAAACCCACGAATACTTGCAGAAATAGAACAGGCACGCTATCATATTTACTAAAACTCCCTATTTGTTATTGGATGTATGAATACACAGAATCTACGGATTGGCTTGATTTTCTTAACTCTTTGTTCTCCACTGCTGCTGAGTTGTCCGGGACTAGGGGTCTATACTGGATTTCGCATAGGTGCTTATCCACCGGTCTCTCCATCAGATCCCTATTGGAATACTCCCTATCATGACGCGGTCTTCAAAGCAACGCACAACTCATACACTAGATCAATTCCTGCTCAGCTTGACGCTGGGTTTCGCTTGATTGAAATCGATTTCCACGATCAGGCACATACTAATTATGGGTATCGCGTTGGACATTGGTGGCCAGGGCATCAGGTTTCTTACGGCTATGGAAATCCTAACACCACCAGGCTCCCTGCCTGGCTTTCGATGCTTTCTTCATGGTCACAGAACAATCCAGGACATGCTCCAATCACTCTGATTTTGGATACCAAGGATCCTATTGCAGATGCAGATAACGACGGGTACGCCGGACACAATCTATCTCGATTCAATCAAGAGCTACTCGACGCCTTTGGTCTAGACAACATCTATACGGCAGCTGAACAAGGGCGCTCTTATCACTGGCCCCCTGTCGGTGATTTGCGCGATAAATTCATCATCGTCATGGCTGAAACTGGAAGGAGTGTAAATCGTCAGGCATATGTCGGAACCCTTGGAAAGACACCCGCAGTGGCGATGAATGACCATGGCCAGGTCATCGCAGTCTATCAGAAACCTATTTCACGTTGGCTTTGGTATTGGACCGGAGAATGGCAAACCACCAGCTCTGACAACAAGATGCCTACAGGAAGCATTCTCTGGTTGCGCAATCAGCGTTACGCTTGGGGATTCGATTACGAAAGCCCCCCTACAATTGCAATCAACAACGAAGGATGGATTGTTGCAACCCATCAGGGAATCAATCAGGTAATAAAATATCAATTGGGAAAGCTCACTCCTGAGCTAGACATAGACTGGAAGACAGCACCCATCTCGGCTAATTCCGGAAGCAATCCAGCCATTCGCTTCGACAGCCTTGACAGCAATACTCTGACGGCAATCTACACCGGAATCGACTCAGATACAACGATCTATGAACAAGATATTACGTTGCATACAGAGAGATCAACGCTCGAGCTGTCGGCTGCAACAAGCTCATCCAATGATCAAAACGAATTATGGAAGAACGTGAACAGCGCAAATTCAAATACAGGCACTGTCAAAGTTAGCTCTGATAGAAAAAATCTCTTGACTTATTCTGCCAACGGAAGAACCGACCGCATTCGCCTATTTCAAATCTCTTTCGTCGAAGCTGACCCAGTCAGGATCGGCAGAGACTCCTCATATGCCACGCTACTCACTGAAACAACAGGCAGGTTTCATTCTTCAGATAGCCCTGACTCAACTGTTCGCTACAGAACCTCAACAAATGGGGATCCTTTTTTGATAACAAGAAATTTTATGTTTGGATTAGACGATGCGCATAGAATCAGCGATCCCCGCGCATTACCTAATTTCCCTGCACTTTACAATGCTCATGATTATCGAAGACCATGGTATCACGCTCTGTTTGGACAATTCAAACATTTCGAATAAACCACCATCATACAGGCGACCACTAAAAAATAGAGCACATTGCACAGTCTCTATCCTTCGAGCCTTCCCGTATAAACTCCGATGATTGTGTCCATCTGCGGATCGATGATCTGGGTGCGTCCGCTGCCATCCTCCCAACAAAGGGTATATCTGCTGTATTGCTTGTCATCCTTTGCAAGACCAGGTGATATCGTCAGACGTTTGAAAGTGCAGCCCTCGAAATCGTGGACATAGGCAACGACCAAGTTATTGTGTTCAGGGATGCGATCTTGCACGGCAAAAACGATATCCCCGTCGTGAAAACCAAGATTTGACATGCTCTCACCCTTGAGTTTGAAAGCAATAAGGGCATTAATCGAAGCATGTGCGGGCAATTGTGCAATCGGCACCTCAATTTTTTTCATTTCTTCCGGAATGAGACGAGGATTTCCTGCGGCAAGATCCTCCACAAAGCGTATGCTCACTCGTGAATCGTCCACCGAAGACTCCCCCTGCTTGTTTGCAGCACGCCCCTCTCTCTCGAACGAAGCAGCCTCCAAATACCCATGCCCATCGACCTTCCCATCTTCCATAGATTCTTCCTTCCTTTTATGATCAACGCCGTCAATCTTGCTCATTCGTATCGGTGGAGAATGCATTTCAGAATCACGCACAGGGTCTGCATCAAGTCCAGAATCCTGATGCACAAATCCAGGATCCACCTCCTGCAACAATGCCAGCGTCGTGGCAGCAGTGTCCCGTGTGTCTTCAAGCGCCCTGATCAGCGCCGCATGCTTCACCGAGGTCATCCATCCTTCCCCTGCCTGCTGTTCAAACACCTCGCTGAGACCAGCATCCAGAGCGCGACACAGACGATGCGCCGTATCGATACGCGGAATCTTGCCTCCATAGAGGATGCCCGAAATGGTGCCAAAACTGACCCCGCTCTTCTGTGAAAGCCAATTCACCGACTGCCCCTTCTTGAACAAAGCCCTCTGTAATGCCCGTGCATACCTATTCATACGATCACCGGGATATCTGCCATCAAAGTGTTGACATATCATCCTTTAAGGTATATCCTAAAGAATATAGGAGTTTTGTCAAGTACTTTTTGACAATATCTACTATTTCTTGCGGAGAAAATCGATATGTTCAACCGTTTTCATAAGAAAGAGGATTCTCGATCCCCTTCAAAAACAAAAAACCAAACCAGAACTGCACAGGAGACGCAACTAGCTTTAGCCGTGGATTCCCCAATTGATAGGCAGACCGAAAAACAATCCACCGCCGACACAGATATTGCTGTTTTTTCTCTTGGAATGAACAAAAAGCAGAGCAAAACAATCGCGCGATTATGGCAAGCCTGGGTGCAATCCCATCCAACCACGGCTCTGCATGCCTTCATTTGGCGATGCTTTCACAAAAACCCAATGCAGTTAACCAGGCGGGAAAGAAAAAACCTCATTAAGATGTTGAAAAAAGGAAGAATCCGCAGTGTCGCGACGTAATTCAGACTTGGATGATTATGAATATCTCTGCACCCTCATCGGGGAGGATGCAGCCCGCAAAGTTTATACGGCATTTGCAGGATCAAATGTCTATTTTCCGCTGAAAAAGCAATTTCCAAGTCATCGAAAGATCGTCGAACTCCGCTCACAGGGGTATACGATGGATCAAGTCGCTCGCATACTCAACACACCGCGCTCAACACTCTATCGAATTTTGAAGATTGAAAAGCAAAAAAATGTGAAAAGTTCGACAACAAACGTATAAAGACAGACTCTCCCATCGATAAGAAATACAAATCACGACAGATCTCTGCAGGTCCTCGGATGGAAGACCTGCATCTAATAGGAGCCACGCAATCGACATGCTAGAAAATCGCATGCCTCCTGTGGTCATCAGGCCTATTCAGCTGGAGATTCGCCGGAACTTTCCGCATCCCTCGTCGACGCATCTGTCTCAGGGGCTGCATAATCAGACCAATCTTGCGACTCGACCCGACGATGTGATTCTGCTCGCACCGCCTCAACATAGGCGTGATACTCAAGAAAAGCCTGCGTTCCTTCTCCACCCGTCATGATCGTCGACATATTTTCACGAACCAGCTCGCTCTCTCTGTTCTGGTCATAGCGCCGTGAAATCTGATCGACAACCCATGCCTTGCGTCGTGATTCAAGCTGTCTCGCCTTGGCTTTCTGCGGTGCCTGAACAATCACACCGTCTTCCAGTTTGAACTGCAGGTTGCCGTTATCATCCACCAAATCTTGAAATAATCCCTCTGGCATATCCTCTTCTGAGAATGCGCCAACATCGTCCGCATAGATAGTGTGAATATACCCTTGCCTATTTGTTTCTATTGTATACATTATGCAAAACCTCCTTGCAAGCGAATATTTAGGTATGCACTCGCGTTTTCGTTTTCTTGGATATAATCCATGATACCAAAGCTTGTAAAAAGAAAGCCGCCATCACTTCCTTGTGAGGGGTTATTCCTACAAAATAGATGTCGGTCCAAAATTCTATGCCCAACAACTCCACTACTATCAATATATCCAGGAACAGGGTACGTCAAAGTACTGTATCCAATACCCCAACCAGGATTGAATTTCAATCCACCTCTAAAGTTTCCGGGAAAATTAGAAAGAATAAAATACACGTGCAAGCAAACCACACGATAATATCCTACTTTTATTCTCTGATACCACTCAGATCCCCACTGCTGATTTTCTGGTTGTTGTGTCCAAATGTTTGATGGTCCAAATTCTGTATTTGAATTAATTAATGTGAAAAAGATACTTTTTCCACCTTCAGTGGCTGATCTGTGAACATAAAAATGTCCTCCATAGTGATTCTCAAATGCACCTAAAGGATGTATAGTATCATGCATTACACCGGTGCTATTACCACTTGTAATGGTGTGTTTAATTCCCGTGTTCGCAGAGATACGAAGATCCCGACGAATGGAGGGCCTTCGATTCGGAGGAAAGATTCCTTCCAAGTGAATGCCGTATTCAGCCGCACCATAGGGACTGGACATCGCAAGCCCCAATGCATCGAGCCTGGTCTTGCCAATTGCGGGAATTCCAAAGGAATAATAGTGTCCAATCGAACTCTCTCCCACATCTCTTCCAACACCTCGATTCAGTCCAGTTAATTCCATATCAAAATAGCTTGTCTGAATCTCTGCGTCGGCTAAATTTTTTCCTACCAAATTGCCCCCATAACCAACGCCGCTGACCGTTCCGATTGCATAACATCTCTCGATGCTTTGTTGATTCTGCCCCGCCAAGCCACCCATATCGTGGAAACTGCCAATTCCTGTGACTGCTCCGCCCGCTGTACAATCTTGAATAGTTCCGCTATTATTGCCTACGAGTCCACCCAGATCTCCTGTTCCATTGACTGCCCCGCTCGCTGCGCATAAAGTAACACTCGTATCCACATCGTTAAATCCAACTAAACCGCCAACGTGTATCGATCCATTGACCGTTCCGTTCGCTGCACTACGCGTTATGCTGTTTTTGTTTTCCCCCACTAGGCCGCCGACATGAACATTGTCTCCAGTTCCACTGATCGATTCATTGACATCACCACTTGCAACACAACTCGCAATGTTTCCTTCATTCCAGTTTACTCCCACCAATCCCCCAACAGAAAGATGATTATCCTCACTCGCAACACTCCCTCTTCCAGTGACAGCTCCATTTGCTCTGCTCTGCAAGATACTCCCTCCGTTCCAACCCACCAAACCACTGAGATACAAATATGTACTATTTACATTTTCTGCATTCATTTCGCATCTTGCATTCGCAGTGCTGTTTGTGATGCTGCCTGTTGCGTTGTTTGTTCCTGCTAAACCACCGAGACAGGTGTCTCTGTCAACCTCTGTAATACCCCCGCTCAATACAACAGATCCACGGGCGGCGGTAGTACTATCCGTGATACTACCGCTATTCGCTCCTACCAAACCACCAAGATACAGATACCTACTCGTTATGATGCCCTCATCCAAGGTGACTGCTCCACTTGCAATGCTGTCGGAGATACTGCCACGACTAGTTCCTGTCAAGCCACCGAGATTCAAATAAGTACTCCTTACGGTGCCATCACGCAGGGTAACTGCTCCACTTGCACTGCTCTTGGTGATACTGCCAGTATCTCCTCCTATCAGGCCTCCAAGGCGCAGAGAGTTACTACTCGTACTGGTTCCAGTTAGTTCGACTGTTCCACTCAGCGTGATTGATTTGTTTGCGTTGCTCTTGATGATGCTGCCAGAACTCCCGCCTACCAATCCACCGAGTTGCAGAACGTTACTACTTTCACTGCTTCCATTCAGCGTGACTGACCCACTCAGTTTGATTGGTCCATTCAGTTCAGATGCTTCAAATACGCTGCCATTGACGATGCGAGCATTATCGTAATTCCTACCCACCAAGCCACCAAGCTGCAGATAATTGCTATCTTCAACGGTTCCACCCAATGTCACTGATCCAGTCAGCTCAACCCCTCCACTTGCAATGTCATTAATGATGCTCCCAGAATTCGTTCCCACAAGACCACCAAGGCGCATGTAGATAGTATCCTCGGTAATTGTTCCAGATATCTTAACTGAAGCACTTGCGTGGTTCGCGGTGATCTTCCCATTATTCCACCCCACTAGACCACCAAGACGCAGTCTATTGTGCCCTTCAGAGCTTCCATTCAGACTGACTGATCCGTTTAGATCGATTTCCCCACCTGCACTACTGTTGCTAATCCTGCTATCCTTGTTCGAACCCACCAACCCAGCGAAGTCTAGATAGGTGCTATCCTCTGCGTTATCTGCACTCAGCTCAGTTGAATCTCCCATCGTGACTCCTCCACTCGCCTTGCTGTTGGTGATGCTGCTATCTGCATTCCGTCCTGTCAATCCACCAGAGTACAACTCTGTATACTGTACAGTGTCTCCAGATAACCTTACAGATCCATAGGAAACGCTGTTCTTGGTCCTACTTTCCGAATTCCATCCTACCAGACCTCCAAGATTCAGAGATTTGCTGCGTACAGTGTTCCCTTCCAACAAGACATCCCCCCCTGCAGTGCTGTTGGTGACACTGCTGCTAGCACTTACTCCCGCCAAGCCTCCGAGATACAACCGATGACAATTTACCGAGTCTCCGCTTATCGCTACGGATCCATTTGCTTGACTGTTGATAATGCTATCATGGTTCAACCCTGCCAAGCCCCCGAACCTCAGAGCAAGATTATCCCTTGTGAGGCTTCCACTCAGTTCGATTGATTCATCCAATTCGATTGAACCATCAGCCTCACTGTTGGAGATGCTGCCATTATTATCTCCCACGAGTCCCCCCAGAGTCAGATTGATTAGCTCTATATTCTCACCGGTCAACTCGATTGATTGATCCAGATAGATTGATCCATTTGCATAACCGTTGGTGATGCTGCCAGAAAAATTACATCCCACTAATCCGCCAAGACACAGATAACTCTTATTCTCATTGTTTCCGGTCAACTCGATTGATTCGTTCAACTCGATTGATATATCTGCACTGCTGTTGGTGATGCTGCCAGAAGAATTCAGCCCTACTAATCCGCCAAGTCTATCATTTCCTCTGATAACTCCTCGTTCTGCACTGCAGTTTTCGATGCGACCACGGTTAGCTCCTGCCAATGCCCCTACATATTTCTTCCCTGTAATGCTGGGATTCCTGCCATTGCCATCAATAAGCTCGAGCTTGAGATTGCGCACAAGGCCATTCGCTGCTGCATCATAGTCTTCGTCAGATCCTGTGCGACCTATCTGAACAAAAAATCCCACATAGTCTTCATCTGCCTGTGCTATCTGCAAGCCAATGATTGTATTGCCATTCCCCTCGAGGATACCTACAAAGGGGTCATCCTTGCTGCCAATAGGATCAAATACGCCACTCAAGATGATGTCGTTTGCAAGTTTGAAGGTGCCCGCAAGATTGTCTCGAATCTTCTGCAGATCCGCTCCATTGTTAATTAATTCATAGGTGATGTCTGCGGCTTCAATATTCGATCCGATGAGCACGTCGGTGAGTTCTTGACCGTCCCGTTCAAGACTTCCACTGAAAGTTGAACCGTTTATATCCCCTTCGTTTTCTCCAGCAACACCGCCAAGGACAGCATCTGTTTCATCTCCGATGATGCTTCGGACTACTCTTCCCTCATCGATCTGTCCACTGTTTTTCCCTGCGATGCCTCCAAGAACAGACTCTGTTCCGCTCGCCGTAATGTTACCAGTCTCTCCAGACACCATATCTCTCAGGCAACCACTGTTTTCTCCGGCGATACCGCCAAGAACAGACCCTGTTCCACTCGCTGTGATACCGGCAAAAACCCGTCCAGAATTTATATACCCGGTGTTTTCTCCCGCGAAGCCACCAAGGACGGCATTTGTCCCACTGCTGATGATAGTGTCACCTCTCACTGTTGAGTCATTGATGTACCCTCCGTTCTTTCCAGCAATCCCACCGAGAAAGACGGATTCTCCACTTGCTGTAAGGGTGCTTTCAGCATTTGCGGTATGTACATAACCAGTGTTTTCCCCAACGATCCCACCAAAAATGATGTTCGCTCCACTTCCCGTGATATCCTTGATGGTTCTTACATCATCTATGTAACCACTGTTTTTTCCAGCGATTCCACCCAAAACAGTTCTTGCTTTACTCACTGTCATGTTGCTGTCAAACCATGCATAATATAGATGTCCACTGTTCTCTCCGACGATTCCACCAAGAATGGCTGCTTCTTCATTCGTTGTAATACTGCTATAAACTGTCACAGAATCCACATATCCGCTGTTTTCTCCAACAATACCACCAACACGACTCTCTTCCGCACTTCCTTGGACGCTGCCTCCACTCACCTCGACTGCTTCGATGCGACCATAGCTTTGTCCTGCCACTGCACCGGCAAACGCACTGCCTGCAATGCTGGGATTCTCAGCATCTCCATCCACCAATACAAGATTCAGATTACGTACAACTCCTTGCTGATAAACGCTGACATCACCAACTTCTGGCGCTCCAATCTGAGCGAAAAAGCCTGCCTTGTCGGTTTCTGCTATCTGCAGACCACTGATTGTCTTGTCATTGCCGTCAAAAACTCCCACAAAGGGATTCTCTTCACTGCCGATGGGCTCAAATGCACCACTCAGTTCAATGTCATTTTCAAGTCTGAAGTTTCCATCAAGCTCATCTCGAACCTTCTGCAAATCTGCTGCACTGTGAATCAGCGTATACGCCCTCTGCTCTTCTTCTGTGTTTCCAGCATCTGTCTGTCTCGATTGCCATTGCAGCTTCGGCCATGCTCCTTCTCGCATCTCCCACGTATTCTCAAAATCCCAACCTGGAAAATTTTCCTGGGTTATGATATCACCATCTCCAGTTCGAACCGGATGGAAGGGTGGCTTGCCTTCAACGAGCTTATCCTCCACCGCGACCCCGTGTTCAACAACACCGCCGCTCGCAAAATCATCTCCAATGAGCACCTCAGAAACAGTGTCATCTCGACGCTGTGTTCTGAACTTTGCCGATCCAGTCAAGAGGTTGAACTTGCTTCCTTCAGTGACTCCTGAATCATCAAATTGCTGCACCCCACCGACAATCACCGGATTGCCATCAGCATCTCGGAGTGGTGGTCCCTTCTCCCAATTCGTTGATTTAAGCGTCATCGATTCCAAATGCGTTGCATCAATCTGATAAGCACCCAAATGATAGGCCTCAATTGAATTTGCCTGGATATCTTCACCCCTCCACGGACGGATCTCAACATCCAGTGAATCAGACCATGGACTTTGTGCATGAATATTAGTTCTACTGTCCCAGTTATCGGGATCTTCGATGTTCACCTCGTCAAGATTATCTGATCCATCTCCTCTGATAACTACTGGACGTGATTCTCCATACACCACGACACGCACACGAAAACGATATCGCTTGGGTACCGGTGTTTCCTTTATGCTCGTGGAATTACCAACCCCACCTTCTGCAGAATCATCCTCTGCACCTTCTGCAATTGTCCCTGAGGAGTTATTCTCGACATCTTCTAAGGTTATTTCTGCAGAATCATCCTCTGCACCGCCTAAGATTGTTTCTGCAGAGCCATTCTCAACACCGCCTTCGCCTGTCTCTGTTGAGTGATCCGAACCCTGCGTGATCGTCGCCACACCGAGATCAAGTTTCGAAAAGGTAATAGGAATCTCTGCAGTCGCCGTATAATCCTTTTCCTCGTCTTGAGGGTTTTCCGGATTGAACCAAACTCTGTCTTCAT
This sequence comes from Spirochaetia bacterium, assembly GCA_965243525.1. Classification (GTDB taxonomy): domain Bacteria; phylum Spirochaetota; class Spirochaetia; order WTKD01; family WTKD01; genus WTKD01. The sequence continues at coordinate 312,847 of OZ251568.1, forward strand.
CGGCGAGATCATCAGCAGCATTTTCACTTGCTTGCACATGATAGATCAACTGCGAACCCTTGGGAAAATCATTGCTCAATGAAACCGTTTGCCAAGAGAGCACCACGGCGCGACCGTATTGGTCCACTCGAAGGTTATCGATTTCCCCCAGATGAATCGCTGGAAGAACATAGTTTCCCTGCTCGTCAAATCCTTCCGCGGGGTCCTCGAAAGATTCATCTATTGCGATGGGCTGCAGACCTTGTCGCCTGGGCAATTCCTCAATGATTTGTTGTCGCTGCGCCTCAAGCATCTCTTCCATCCGACGCAACACCGCATCATCCCTGTTCAACACTGCTTTGGCTTCGCTGACAAGAACTTGATGCACATGATTAGTTGCAATCGGCTGAACGATCTCAGACTTGTACGAATACATCGTCTCTGCACGCAAATCCTCGCTGTCAGGGGCCAAAAAATCGCGTATCTTTTCTTTTCGCTCACAAATCCGCACCCGAAGCACCTTGTCTCGTTGAACTTGCTCGTTTCTGTCAAAGGAAACACGAAGGGTATAAACACCACCCAATTCCAAAGGTTTCCTGTTCTCAAAACTACAACTCCGCTTGCCATAGCTTTCTATCTGATAATACGTCTCTGCAACTTTGGTGAGTATTCCAGAGCGCCTCTGCTCATCGCTTGGCAAAAAGAGTCGATCTGCCTTTATCGTTTTTGGGTTTTTCGGCGCAACTCCTTCTGGCTTATAAACAAAGCGTTTATCGACTTCATGTTCAAGAGTAATATCTCCCCGTACTTCTACTTCCCATTTTCCCTCCCATTCATTCCAGTGAATTGCATAGAGATCATGTCCTAGCGTCAGCTTGATTGATTCAGGTTTTAGTTCATGAGAAAGGGAGAGATTACAACGCTGAGAAGAAACTCCTCTGTAATCTTCATGGCGAAACGTTCCCTCGTTAGTTTCGAACCAAGAATCAGATCTTTCCGTATGATGCCCTGATCCCCAAATAAATTGTCTAGTGGAAAGCTTCTTATAGGTTCTTATATTAGAAAATCGAGTGATCGTTGGATTTTCCAGCGAGGTTAATTTATCAAGGTCTGGGTCAAATTCAATTTCTTTTTCCTCTGTTTCATTACTCACTCGTGTTTTGATATCATCATAAAAATCCTCAACAAGAGGCACGTCTTCAAACGTGGTTATATCGCGATAAGAAAGATAGATTCCATCGTGTTCATATCCAGTATAGTTCACCGAGGTCTGTCTATCGAGCACCTCGCAATCCTCTGCTTGAGTTATTGCTTCAGTTGAAAGATGCAGATCTGCGAAACAAATATGCCCGCGTTCATCGGCATACATCGTGTGATGATGTGATTTGAGCACCTCAGTGATCGTCTTTAATATCGTTTCATCGCCATCAAACTCGTGATAGGGTGCATCGTAGTCAATTGCCTGATCGGTGGGTGCAAGATTGATCAAGCCACGCAAATTCGAATCTAAACAATCGAGCAATCCATGGATGAGTGATTTTCCTGGGTTATTTGGAAGAAAAACCTTGCGCTCTGAATCGTATTCAAAATATTTTGTATCATCTGCATCCTCATCCTGTGATGCTTGCACTATGTTGTTCTTCAGCAACCACAGTGAATCGTATATCCGAAAATCAGTTTCAGAATAGCCTTTTCCTCCAGAATTTTTCGTAGGAGGATCAAGAAACCCTGTGAATATTATTTTGTCAGAATATTCCCTTGTATGTGGATTATAATCCCCTTGGATCATAAAAACTTCTGCGCGAATCCAATCGTAATCACCCAGGCGGATTTTTAAATCTTCCTCGCTAATCCACCCCTTGAGACGAAAACTGCAGGTCCCTATTTTTGCTCCACCTTGTTGGTGAAACGTACGCTGTATTCTAAGCGTTTTTTCCCTGATGTCAACGGTATATCCAGCATACTGCGTGCCAGGATTCCCATCTTTGATAGCTGTTAAAAGTAACTTATGCACCGATCAACTCCTCTGTTCTCTGCACAGAATTAACCATGCTCGCAAATTCATTTGCCACATCGGTTTCAATCACCGATCCCTGCACCGTAATATTGTAATTGTGGTAGGTATACACTATTTGATACCCTTTTCCACCCCCTCCTGTATAATCGTCAAGACGATCCAAGGGAATAATCGCCTCAGATTGAACTTCACCCACTCGATACAACCCACCATAAGGGGGTTGTGCTGGAATGATGCCTCCAAAGGCTGCCCCAGGATATGGTTGACTTGCAATCATGGCTATTTGTGTTGCTCCTATCGCCGTAGCAATCAGAGCAGTAGCTATAGCCACTGGGAGCGGATTGGTTGCAAATGCAGTCAGAACTGCAAGGCTCGTTTGAATAACTGCATTGGCAATAGCCACTTTCTTCTTTTGCTCAAATTTTCGTTTGTCAAGATCTTCTTGCCTTGCATCAATATCTTCTCGATCTTTCTGCAACTTTGCCATCTCTGTTCTTTCATATTCAACCCATTCTTCATTTGCTGCCTTGCGACGCTCAACCTCTTCCTCCAAAGTGCTTTGTTTTTCGTCAAGCCCTTCCGTATCCTCATCAATCTCACTTTGTTCCTCTTGAAATCCCTCAGCAGCTGCTGCATCTACCATTGAAACAATTGCCGAAGAGAGTCCTCCAATGGCTGCTCCGATAGCCATGGCCTGTTCTTGCCATGTATTGCTTTTATCCTTCACTACTTTCGTTTGTTCACTATCATAATCTAAAAATGTATCAAGAATACCTACGACACTTTCAATAGATGCCTGGATCCCCGAAGAAAATACGCCTGCTTTCTCTTCAGTTTCACCAAACATTTTCATTATTTCACCAACAACGGGACCCACAGCACTGGTGATACCTCCCGTCACATCAGAAAGATTCTGGACCCCCTCTGCCTTAGGTATCGTCGCAGCTGATCCGCCAGCGTCTTTTTCGGGAAATTCATGCCCAAAATAAGAGAGGACACTCGTGATCGCTGATCCTATGTCAAATGTTTTTAAACTAGAAAAGGCCTGTTCAATTTCACCAATACTTGTAGCACCCTCCTTAAAGAGACCAACAAGATCCTTAACGGCTCCGCCAAATTCAGAAAATCCATCGATCATTGCATTTGTATCTGTTGTTTTATCCGCCATTTTTTTCTCCAATTTTCAATTTCTGGTGTACATACGCGTCTACAGCATCTTTGTGTAGGTTTCATTCTCTTCTCATAGTTTCCCAACAATGTATGATTAATCCCTGCAGGAAATTGCTAGTTTCTTTCTGCTTTTTTTTGCAATTTCCAATTTTCAACGCGTACATACGCGAGATCAATGATACGTAATACCGTAAGAACAATTGGCTTTTCATGAACATAGCCACGCCCGTGGGGAAGTCCGAATTGTTTCCAATCTGACCAGAGTTTCATCGCTGAATAATACGTCTGGTCAAAGATTTTTCGCATCTCCTCAACTTCTATAATCCCATCGGGGGTGATAACTGCCACATCGTCATCACCCCGACAGAATCCGCACAGGGCAGCCCGTATCAGTTTTTTTGTTGTTTCTCACTCAATTGCTCACCTTGTGTAACATAGCGAGCAAGTTCCTGAACCAAGCCCATAATAACGGGGGTCTTGGCTCGTGCAAGCTGCAGCCCCGTTTCAATCTCTGTCTCTTTTCCATCAACAACTAATGAAAGATTGTTAATTGCTCCAACATGTTTTTCAAGAATTTCCTTGGTATCGAATCGAAATCCAATCGTGCCGTCCATTTGATAATTAATTTTTTGCAACTGCTCAGATTCCAAAACCGTCGGCATTGAAATATTCACTGTGATTTGTTCATCCTCATTCAGTTTTCGATTGCCATTCCACTTTGGAACATAGCGAACCTTTGTATTGGTTGCGATTTTCATGAACTACTCCTAAATCTTATGCTTGTACACGTGAGGATGTGCGCCACCAACAACCGTAAAATTATAGTTGAAAGTCTGCATCCCACTTGCTGGCTTGTCTGTTGTGATTGAATCAACAATCATCGGCAAATACATCCAGATTTCATACCCACTTGCGGAGCTGCCCTTTTCTTTTCGAGAAAGCAATGCGTGGATGGTTCCAGCGCTTGATTTCCTCTTTTCTGTCAGACTACTACCTTCGTTCGTGACAATTGTCCAAAACTTGTTGAGCAGACGATCTTGTGCATCTGATCCATCAACAAAATAGCCATTGACTGCGCCAGAGATTTCTGGTCGCTCGCTGAGCACATAGGTCTTTGCCTCATCAAGCTGAGTTGTTGCGTCAATCTTTTCAAGGGTGCTCCCCAATGTAATATCAAGCACATTGGCAAGCTTGACCAAGGTGAACTTTTTCAACTCATCACCTGCAGTCAGTTTTGTTCCAGCTGCAAATTCCGATGGAGTTTTGAAAACTCTGCCGGGGGTCATTCCGGCGGGAATGGGATAAATGTCAGTTCCAGTCGAATCTTGAGATCTCAAAGACAACACTTGGTACCATGAATCTGCTTCCAAGGTGCTTCCACCGGTTAGGTTGGCCCCATCTGCAAAATCCAATTCATACAGGAGCCCTCGTTGTCCTGTTAAACGAATATCACTTATATCTCTTTGTGTCATATATACTCCTTTTTTAGCCTGTACTTACCAGGCATTCTATCACCGCACGAAATGCATGCCCTTGATCACTTACATTAACTTCAAGAAATTCAACTTCCTTTATATTCCATTCCGCAAACGATATTTCATTCCGCGAAAGTTCAGTAAGCGCCGAAAACAGCGTATCGCACGTTTCTATTTGTTGTACGCCAAAAATCGCAATACCATAGGTACGTAATTGTGTTTTTAGGTCGGTTTCCATGGAACTCGGGACAATTCGGATCTCACTTTGAATACTGTATATATCTTTGTATCCTTGCTCCACCGTATATCCTTTGCCTTCCAGAAATTCAACCATTTTTGTTACAAGTTCATTCATTGGTATACCTTTATGTGTAGATTATGCGATACTCCTCATGCATATTTTTCTTTGCTCACAAAGCACAGGAACCTTCCAGCAAGAATGCCTTCGTCTCTAAACCATCATGAAGAGGTGCACCTCTTTGTGATGTGTCTATTGCGCTCTGTAATGATTGCATCCGGATCTCCGCAATGTCCTGCCATAGTGTTGCATGGTGCTTTGCATGTCCTGGTGTTGCTGCTTTTTCGTTCTATTTTCTGCAGCCTTTGGTGCGCCAGACATGGGTATCTGCATACATCATTGCCTATGGTCAACTGGTGCGGATGTTCGGTGCATCTCAATGTTTGCATTGCGATGAGAAATCATCTCACAGTCTTCATTTCTTCACCGTCTTTTCAGACGATATCTGCGCTGACATTCAACAAGCCAAGCTCGGTGTCTGCCATCACTGTGTTATTCTCGCATGACTGAGCGTACAAAATACAATCTCATTGGTACGGTGTTGTGGACGTTCTGAGCAGGATATTGTGTAGTGGAACATACAGACGTGTTCCTGGAGGCTGTTTGTGAAATCTTGTGTGTGGTTTAAGGTCAGTTTGTGAAATGGAACAACCAAGATGCAGAAATGCCACTGCTTTGCGGAAAGCTTCACGGATGGGCGTCTGCACCTTGGTTATTGATTAAAAAAGCGAGCTATCTCACGGAGTCGCCAAATATATTTCATCGAGATAGATCGTTCCTGTATTCACGTTTTGTCCTTGAAAGGCGAAGTCAGTGATTTGGAACCCTGTGGTCTCTGCTAGAGTTAGATCAAACATAGAAGGAGGAATCTCGACTCGAGTCCAACGATTGGACCCTTTAATAAAATCAGCAATCTCAATCTCTACGAAGCGGCTACCGTCATTATCTTGAAAGTTCACTAGGGCTACAGCAAATGTGTCAATCACTGCAGCATCATGGTTATACTAATGATCAAAAAGATTCGTTTCTTTGTTGATTCTTTGATTTTGCCTGCTGAACAGCCCGCACATGAATATTGATACCCTTTGAAACTAGGATTCCTAGCAGGTGGATGGATCTCTGAATAGAAACCCATCCTTAGGATCATCTCATATACAAATATACTTCATCGAGATAGACCGTCCCTGCACTCACAGGTTGACCATTAAGCGTGAAATCCTTGATTCGAAAAAATCTGAACTCATCGTAGACTTTCTCGCTAAGAAGGTAGTATAAGTCAATTTCAAATCGATTCCAAACGCCAGACCCTGCTATCCACCTGATCTCTGCTACACTATCAGTCCAATCATCGTTCACATTGTCCTTGCTTCTCACTCCTACTTCAACCGTAAACCCGTCAATCAGCGCAGTATCAGTAGCAAGAGAAAACACTAGTGTTCTAATAAGATCATTATCTCTAAATGCGATGGACTTGAATGGTTCTGCTCTTAATACAAATCCTGCACCTAGATCAATAATCTTGATCTCATACATCGCTGCGCCATCCATTGGGTCTAGCTGAACTGCACCCACTACCCCTGCATTCACCTCGGCAAGAGTTGCAAAACTAGGTTCTTCACGAAAAGTTACAACAGAAGGATAAGTCTCTGAATAGATAGCTGCCCGTTGGAGATTACTCGTACTCGCCCCACCAGATACGATCGAAGCTCCCGCACCACTTGGCGTACAGGCAACAAAAACTATAGCCACAAGGCCTAGACAGATCAGATATATTCCATATTTTTTCATTTCATACCTCCAGTATGTATATAAATTCCATGAGAGCTCCCATGGTTTGTAGATCTCCCACTGCTACAGTATGCAATGCTGTATCGATTACACGTTGCACATACAGCATTGCTCTTAGAATATAATACATGTTGACTAAAAAGGCTAATTTTTTTACTGATTTTTTTGATTTTTTTTGCTTGCTCTAGCTCATCAAATGTTTTTTTTTGCTTGAATGTTGTGAATGTTTTCTATGCGAACATGCTCGCAGAATAGTTGCGGTCTGTATGGAAGATCGTGGTGCTTATTGTAGTCTCGGAGGATCGTTTAAAATAACCGAACTATACCAAATATACCATGGGTCCTCCACGGGAGTCGAATCAAAGTATATATTATCGAGATACACTATTCCCCGCGAAGCCCAAGGAATAGGTGCAGGTGCATTTTGACCGTCTCTTCTTTCTCCAGGAGAGTGGATATTAAGGTATTCTGTGATATCAGCAAGGTCTAGATCAGGGGTAGCAAGTTTAAATTCGAACAATGGAATTCGAACCGTGTGCCAATCACCGTCTGATTCAGAGATATAATCAGTGAAGCCACGGGCACCAACATTGTCTTCTTCATCAAGAAATTCTATTGTAGCACTTACCCTATTCGTCGCAGTACCTGAGGTCAATACAGCGTAGAAACGAGTGGGGTCCGGGTCTAACCCTTCATAATTGATAGAAAACACCAGTGATCCATGTCTAAACTTTCTCATGTCGACAGAACTTGCTCTTGTGTTAACCTCGAATTTGATACCCCCATAGACCGCCTGTTGGAAATCAATCTTATACATACTATTTCCATCTACTGGATGTACACCATCATCAGGGCCGGCAACTGTCTCATAAGACACCGTTCCATCTGTTTGTCCTGTATTGTCCGCAAAAATTGTTGAATAATGAACAATAGGCTCAATCATCTCGTTTTCCATAGAAGGATAGGTCTCTGAAAACAAACCTCGCTGAACAATCTCTATTGGACCACTTGCATTGTTCGGTTCACACGAAACAAGGAAGATACCTACAAGACCTAGAAAAAGTGGGTATACTATATTTTTTCTCATTGCATACTTCACTATATATTAACCCGTTTCTTGAGAATTCTCAAGATTTGCGGAGCTCCATCACCACACCATGTGGTTTGCTGTGTCTATAATACAGCGCGTCGCATACATGGCTTTATTATACCTATAGAGTATAATACAGAATATTCCACATAGCCAATTACATTATGCATTTTTTTTGTCTACTGAATAGCCATCAGAGCTCCTCGCCTTGATCGACGACCTCAGAATCTCCCTTTCGGCATTTTTGCAGAATAAATGTGATTTAGCGTGGAGTTTATTGCTATTTTAGGAGTTTGATTGCCCTGAAATCGAGATTCTTCACCCCTATTTTGCAGGGGATGTAAGACGATGTTCTTTCAGAAACACACCAAAGAGCAGTCCCCCATCCTCAATTTCTTGCTTAAAAAGTCAAACTATCTCAAAAATTCTCACTGTGTCATATCAAAATATACGTTATCGAGATAAGCTTCTCCATTCAAGAGTACACCAGTGCCATACCCAGGACGCCCGATTTCAAAATATCTTGTAATATCAGCAAAATCTAGATCGCTATTCTGAGTCTTAAAATCCGCCAGAGGAATTCGATACGTGTGCCAGTCATCCTCCTGGTCAGAAGTATAATCAAACATATTTAAAGTAGCTGTGTTCTCTTGATTCATACCTGTTCCTGATTGCATTATTATTGAAAACTGAGTAGGTTCTGGATTCAGATTTTTATAGTAAATAGAAAACACAATGGACCCATTTCGATAACTCGTGATATCAATAGGAACTGCATCTTGTGTGTTAGTGAAATAAAGGCTGCTCAACTTGCTTAGTTGCTGAAAATTTAGTTTAAGCATCTTCGACCCATCTATCGGATTCACCCCTCCCCCAGGACCAATCTCTGCAATACCTTCTAGGAGTCCTCGATTAGAAAGGTATACAATTGTATTTGCTAGAGCTGTATAACTACTTGAATACAAACCCACTTGAGGCCTTTCGACTGCATCACCTGCACCGTTCAGCCCACAGGCAGCAATAACAACACCCAAAAGCCCCACACAAACTACATATATTCTATTTTTTTTCATTTCATATCTCCAAAATATGTATATTTCTTTCGTGGAAACTGTCAAGACCTGAAGCCCCCATTCATTACACTATATAGCCCGTTGCATATATAATTGCGAATCATATACACATCTTGACCATCAGAATATAATGCGTATTTTTCGAGGAAACCAATTTCTTTATTGTTATTTTAGATTTTTTGCTTAATGCCTGCCATCAAGATTCTTGTCTTGCTTGAATATCGTGAAAATCCTCTGTGTGGAATATTTCTGCAGAATAGATGTGATTTAGCGTGGGATTTGTTGCTATTTTAGGAGTTTGATTGGCTGTGAAATTAAAAATCAGGGATGCAAAGGGCCGCTGCTTTGCAGAAATGCTTCACAAGGTGGGCAGCTGCATCCCAGTTTTAAGTAAAGGGTCGAGTTATGTCGAGAAATCGCTATCGAGTCAAAAGATATTTCATCAAGACTTATTCATCTGAAGATTAGCCGGAGCTTCCCTCATCTGTCGTCGGTCCATCTGTTGCAGAGACTGCATAATCAGACCAATCCTGCGATTCGACCCGATGATGTGATTCTGCTCGTACCGCTTCAACATAGGCATGATACTCAAGAAATGCCTGCGTAGGCTGTTCGCCGTTTGCTCCACGCACAATGCTCTCACGCACCAACTCGCTCTCTCTGTTCGTGTCATAGTCCCGTGAAATCTGCTCGACAACCCATACTCTGCGTCGCTCCTCGAGTTGTGCAGCGTTTGGGCTTTGTGGCGCATAAACAAACCTTGTCCGTTCTATGATCTCACTGGGTGCTTGATCGTCCTCAACCTCTTGTGCACCCTCGGATTCTCGTGGCGGTGCAGATTCATCTTCTCTTGCATCATCCAGATCCACCGGCAAGGCTGCTCCCTCAGATGACGCAGATCCTTCAACTTGATAAACCTCTTGTCGCCAATTCAAATTGCCAAATTCATCGGCTAGGTTCCCCATCAAATCCGCCACCTCGTCGTGGGAATACTTCCCTTGCGAGTCAAACTTGATCTCTGTCACATACTTGTCTTGATTTAATCCAATACTATACATAAATACTCCTAGATATACACTCCTATTTGGGTCAGATTGAACCTTCCGTAGCCTCCAAGATAATCTGCCCAAAACTCAAATTTCCTGCTCTCTGGGTTGACCGGAACCGCTACCACTTCTGATACGTACTGAATTTTATTGACTCCCCAATGGCTACTCTGTAATCCTGACACCGGTAAGTTAGTAGGAACAGTCCAACTTGCACCTAGTGGTCTGAGCCACACTTTTAACTCTAACGTATCATTATGTCCTGAACTCCAAGAAGCATTAACCCGCAACAAAACTCCACGTGTTCCTGGAATAGGGAGTACCTCGACTGCTGTCCAGCCTCTCATAGGTGGAGAAGCATTGTCGTATATCGTTACGTTATTACTAAATGCATCAGAGTTAATCCAATGCAGATGGCCAAGATAACTGATATCAACCGTCTGGAGAGGGCTCATCGTATCGTGGAGCATCTTGTTCTCACCATCAACCGTAGCGGTGTGAGTGATTCCTGTGTTCGCAGAGATACGAAGATCTCGCTCTTTGCTTTCCTCCTGATCTGGATAGATTCCTTTCAGTTGGATGCCATATGCACTTGGTCCATAGGGACTGGACATTGCAAGTCCAAATGCATCGAGCTTGGTCTTGCCCAACCTTGAGATTCCCAAGGAATAATAGTATCCAATTGAACTCTCCCCCTCATCACTTCCAACACCTCGACTCTGCCCGGTTAATTTCACATCAAAATAGCTTGTCTGAATCTCTGCATCGACCAAATTTTTTCCTACCAGACCACCAAGATTACCACTACCACTGACCGCTCCGATTGCATAACTGCTCTCGATGTTTTGTTGATTCTGTCCCACCAGCCCACCTATAATGTCAGAAGTTCTAATTCCTGTGACATCGCCACTCGCCATACAATCTTGAATGGGTCCACTGAAATTCGTAATGTCTTCAAAGAAAGAAGAATAACCCACCAGGCCACCGATATATCCAGATCCACTGACATCGCCACTCGCACTGCTATTCGTAACGCTCCCAGGCGAATAATTAGATCCCACCAGGCCACCGATATATCCAGATCCACTGACATCACCACTCGCACTGCTATTTGTAATGCTTCCACGATTGTATCCCACCAGGCCACCGATATATCCAGATCCACTGACATCACCACTCGCACTACTATTTGTAATACTTCCACCATTGTATCCCACCAGGCCACCGATAAGTAGATAGTTATATGTATCTGATTCGATTCTTCCACTTAATTCGACTGATCCACTCGCTCTGCTATTCGTAATACTTCCATAATTCCCTCCCGCCAGGCCACCGATAAATAGATAGTTATATGTATCTGATTCGATTCTTCCACTTGATTCGACTGTCCCGCTGAATTCGACTGATCCACTCGCTCTGCTATTTGTAATGTTCGCAGAATAATAATTAGATCCCACCAGGCCACCGATATATAGATAGGTATTTCCATCTGATTCAACTGATCCACTCAGCTCGACTGTTCCACTCGCACTGCTATTCGTAATGTTCGCATAATGATTCTCTCCCACCAGGCCACCGAGATATAGATAGATACGTCCATCTGATTCAACTGATCCACTCAGCTCGACTCTTCCACTCGCACTGCTATTTGTAATGCTCCCTCTACTATAACCCACCAGGCCACCGAGATATAGATAGATACGTCCATCTGATTCGACTGTTCCACTCGATTCGACTGTTCCACTCACACTACTGTTCGTGATGCTTCCCCTATTGTATCCCACCAGGCCACCGATATTTATAGATCTATATCCACCTGATTCAACTTCTCCACTCAGCTCGACTCTTCCACTCGCACTACTATTTGTAATGCTTCCATCATTCCATCCCACCAGGCCACCGAGATATAGATATCTATTTCCACCTGATTCAACTTCTCCACTCAGCTCGACTCTTCCACTCGCACTACTATTTATAATGCTTCCATAACTCCGTCCCACCAGACCACCAAGGTAGCCATCTCCTTTGATGTAGCCTCCTTCTGCACTGCAATTTTCGATGCGACCATGGCTCTGTCCTGCTACTGCCCCTACGTATTCCTTTCCTGTAATGCTGGGATTCTCACCATCGCCATCGACAAGCTCGAGTTTGAGGTTGCGCACAAGGCCATTCGCCGCTGCATCATAGTCTTCGTCATTCCATACACGACCTATCCGAGCAAAGAATCCCACATAGTTTTCATCTGCCTGTGCTATCTGCAAGCCGCTGATCGTTTTGCCATTCCCCTCGAGGATGCCTACAAAGGGATTCTCTTCGCTGCCAAGGGGATCAAACTCACCGCTCAATGTAATGTCGTTTGCAAGCTTGAAGTTGCCCGCAAGATCGTCTCGGATCTTCTGTATATCTGCTGCATTGTTAATTAATTCATAGGTGATGCCTGCGGGTTCAATGCTCGTCCCGATGAGTACATCGGTGAGTTCTTGACCACCCCGTTCAAGATTTCCACTGAAAGTTGAACCGCTGATATAACCACTGTTTTCTCCAACAATGCCTCCAAGAACAGCATCTGCTCCAGATCCAGTGATCTCACCGTTCACCGTTGCATCATCGATCCACCCACTGTTCCTTCCAGCAATACCTCCAAGAACTACCTCTGCTTCGCTTCCAGTAATGCTACTGCTGATTGTTACGTCCTTGATATATCCACTGTTTTCTCCAACAATGCCACCAGCACGACTTGATTCCGCACTTCCCTGGATGCTGCCTCCGCGTACTTCAACTGTCTCGATGCGACCATAGTTTCGTCCTGCCACTGCACCAACAAAGGCACTGCCTGCAATGCTGGGATTCTCAGCATCTCCATCCACGAGCACAAGATTCAAATTACGTACAAATCCTTGCTGATAAACGCTCTCATCGTCAGTGCCTTCATCTGCAGCGCCTTCTGCAGTTGGATCATCCTCTGGCGCTCCAATCTGAGCGAAAAACCCTGCCTTGTCAGTTTCTGCTATCTGCAAACCGCTGATTGTCTTGCCATTGCCGTCAAAGACTCCCACAAAGGGATTATCTTCGCTGCCGATGGGGACAAATTCGCCACTCAGTTCAATGTCGTTTGCGAGCTTGAAATTCCCATCAAGATCGCCTCGAACCTTCTGCAAATCTGCTGCACTGCGAATCAGTGTATGCGCTCCCTGCGCCTCTTCTGTGTTTCCAACACCTGTCTGTTCCGATTGCCATTGCAGCTTCGGCCACGCTCCCTCTCGCATCTCCCATGTATCATCAAAATCCCAACCTGGAAAGTCTTCCTGGGTTATGAGATCACCCGCTTCAGTGCGCACCGGTGAAAACGCAGCCACCCCTTCGATGTGGTTATTCTCAATCGTGATCCCATGTTCAACAACACCACTGCTTGCTGCATCATCACTAATGCGCACCTCAGAAACACTTCCCTCATCAGGGCGATATGTCCTGAATTTTGCCGATCCTCTTGCTAGGTCGATCTCGCTTCCTTCAGCGCTGTTCTCACCCTCCCAATTTGTAGAGGTGTTTGTCACAATTTTTCCAGTTTTGATATGCTCTGAAATAACCGACTCTGAAGCAAAAGAATCAGAGCTAATTGATCCAGCGTTCAGATCTTGATAATCCAATGGGCTTATCAGCGCAGTTACCGCTTCCGACCATTCACTAAAGGCAATGATATTCGTTGTCTCTCCGGTATCATTTCCATCTTCATCCTGAATCGCAACAGGATCTGAAGTTTCCACAACAACGCGTACGCGATAATGCACCGGAACAACACGCCTTTGTATCGTACTTGTAGTTCCTGAAGGGGTGCTGGGGTCTGCTGCTCCTGGGTCTGTTGCTCCTGGGTCTGCTGATACTGGATCTGTTGTTCCTGGGCCTGTTGCCCCTGGATCTGTAAAAAATCTTTGTGTGCTGTCTGTATAGACTGTTTCTCTAAGTCTTACATACGTGTCGTATTGAGGAGCATCTGTCTGTGACGGGTCATGCCATTGATCTTCATTTGCTACATCCTCATGGCTAGCGTTAACCTGTAATTCATACGATACATAACCCCTATCGCTGCGAACAAGCACCGGTGTCCACCTAACATATACACTTTGTCCATAGGCTTGCACGTGCACTTCGGGGATGGTATCGATGGTCGATTCATTTCTTATATTCATAATTACTCCTTCAAGTCATCTTGCGGTATTACAACACCGCTCTATTGTTTCAATCTCTGTTTGTGGATTTTGTATCGACTGTTGCCACAGTGACGATTGCACCATGTTTAAACAATCCATTTCTGGCACACAGGACAACACAATCCTTACGCATTAAACCCTACCATGGGTCTGCGTCCAAAATACAATCTCATTGGTACTGTGTTGTGGATGCTCTGCGCAACATGGTTGTGTGCAGGGATTTATGTGTGGTTTTGATTGGCTGTGAAATTAAAAATCAGGGATGCAAAGTGCCATTGTTTTGCAGAAATGCTCCACAAGGCGGTCAGCTGCATCCCGGTTGTTGACTAAGGTTGAGTTATCTTAAGAAATCGTTACCGAGTCAAAAGATACTTGATCAAGACCTATCCAGGTGAAGATTAGCTGGAGCTTCCCTCATCTGTCGTCGACCCATCTGTTGCAGAGACTGCATAATCAGACCAATCCTGTGATTCGACCCGATGATGTGATTCTGCTCGCACCGCTTCAACATAGGCGTGATACTCAAGAAATGCCTGCGTAGGCTGTTCGCCGTTTGCTCCACGCACAATGCTCTCACGCGCCAACTCGCTCTCTCTGTTCGTGTCATAATCCCGTGAAATCTGCTCGACAACCCATGCTCTGCGTCGCTCCTCGAGTTGCGCAGCATTTGGGCTTTGTGGCGCATAAACAAACCTTGTTCGCTCTATGATCTCACTGGATGCTTGATCGCCCTCAGCCTCTTGTGCACCCTCGGATTCTCGTGACGGTGCAGTTCCATCTTCTCTTGCATCATCTAGATCCATCGGCAGGGCTGGCCTCTCAGATGACGCAGATCCTTCAACTTGATAAACCTCTTGTCGCCAGTTCAAATGCCCAAACGCATCGGTCAGGTTTCCCATCAAATCCGCCACCTCATCGTGGGAATACTTCCCTTGCGAGTCGAACTTGATCTCTGTCACATACTTGTCTTGATTTAATCCAATACTATACATAAATACTCCTAGATATACACTCCTATTTGGGTTATATTGAGGCTTCCGGTGCCGCCAAAATAATCTGTAAAAAACTCAAATTTCCTGCTCTCTGGATTGACCGGAACCGCTATCACCTTTGATACGTACTGGGTGTTCCGGGATCCCCAATGACTCCCTTGTAATCCTGACACCGGTAAGTTAGTAGGAACAGTCCAACTTGCCCCTAGTGGCCTGAGCCACACTTTTAACTCTGACGTATTATTATGTCGAGAATACCAAGAAGCATTAACCCGCACCAATACCCCTCGCGTTCCTGCAATGGAAAGCGCCTCGACTGCTGTCCAGGCTATCCTAGGTGGAGAAGTATTGTTGTATATCGTTACGTTATTACTAAATGCATCAGAGTTAATCCAATGCAGGTGTCCAAGATAACTGATATCAACCGTCTGGAGAGGATGCATCGTATCGTGGAGCATCTTGTTCTCACCATCAACCGTAGCGGTGTGACTGATGCCTGTGTTCGTAGAGATTCGAAGATCTCGCTCTTTGCTTTCCTCCTGATCTGGATAGATTCCTTTCAGGTGGATGCCGTATTCATTTGCTCCATAGGGACTGGCCATTGCAAGTCCAAATGCATTGAGCTTGGTCTCGCCCAATCTTGGGATTCCCAAGGAGTAATAGTGTCCAATTGAGCTTTCTCCTTCATCACTTCCAACACCTCGACTCTGTCCGGTTAATTTCACATCAAAATAGCTTGTCTGAATCGCTCCACTGGCTAAATTTTTTCCTACCAAACTGCCAAGATAGCTAGCACCACTGACCGCTCCGATTGCATAACTGCTCTCGATATCTTGCCAATTCAGTCCCACCAGTCCACCTATTCCCACCAGTCGACCTATAGTGTCAGAAGTTCTAATTCCTGTGACATCGCCACTCGCACTGCTATTTCTAATTTCCCCCTGACTCCATCCCACCAGTCCACCGAGAATTCTAGATCCACTGACTTCGCCACTCGCCATACAATCTTGAATAGTTGCCCAGCTATAGCCCACCAGGCCACCGAGAGTTCTAGATCCACTGACTTCGCCACTCGCACTGCTATTCGTAATGATCCTAAAAGCAGATCCCACCAGGCCACCAAGAGTTCCAGATCCACTGACTTCGCCACTCGCACTGCTATTTGTAATATCCCCATAACTCTCTCCCACCAGGCCACCGAGGTTTCCAGATCCTCTGACTTCGCCACTCGCACTGCTATTTATAATATTCCCAGAACTGTATCCCACCAGGCCACCGAGATGTGCATAGCTACTCGTTATGATGCCATCACGCAGGATAACTGCTCCACTTGCACTGCTGTAGGTGATACTGACCCTACTATATCCCGCTAAACCACCGAGATACAGATCTCTACTCGCTACAGTACCCTCACGCAGGGTAACTGCTCCACTTGCACTGCTCTTGGTGATACTGCCATTACCTTCACCAATCAGACCTCCAAGGCGCAGAGAATTACTACTCGTACCGGCTCCAGTTAGTTCGACTGTTCCACTCAGCGTGATTGATTTGTTTGCGCTGCTCTTGATGATGCTGCCAGAACTATTCCCTGCCAATCCACCGAGCTGCACAAGGTTACTCTCCCTATTGCTTCCATTCAGCGTGACTGATCCACTCAGTTTGATTGGTCCATTCAGTTCAGATGCTTCAAATACGCTGCCATTGACGATGCGACCATTATCGTAATTCCTACCCACCAAGCCACCAAGCTGCAGATAATTGCTATCTTCAACGGTTCCACCCAATGTCGCTGATCCAGTCAGCTCAACCCCTCCACTTGCAATGTCATTAATGATGCTCCCAGAATTCGTTCCCACAAGACCACCAAGACGCATGTAGATAGTATCCTCGGTAATTGTTCCAGATATCTTGACTGAAGCATTTGCGTGGTTCGCGGTGATCTTCCCATTATTCCACCCCACTAGACCACCAAGACGCAGTCTATTGTGCCCTTCAGGGCTTCCATTCAGACTGACTGATCCGTTTAGATCGATTTCCCCACCTGCACTACTGTTGCTAATCCTGCTATCCTTGTTCGAACCCACCAACCCAGCGAAGTCTAGATAGGTGCTATCCTCTGCGTTATCTGCACTCAGCTCAGTTGAATCTCCCATCGTGACTCCTCCACTCGCCTTGCTGTTGGTGATGCTGCTATCTTCATTCCATCCCGTCAAACCACCAGAGTACAACCCTGTATACTGTACAGTGTCTCCAGATAACCTTACAGATCCATAGGAAACGCTGTTCTTGGTCCTACTTTCCGAATTTCGTCCTACCAGACCTCCAAGATTCAGAGATTTGCTGCGTACAGTGTTCCCTTCCAACGAGACATCTCCCCGTGCAGTACTGTTGGTGACCCTGCTGCTAGCACTTACTCCCGCCAAGCCTCCGAGATACAACCAACGACAATTTACCGAGTCTCCGCTTATCGCTACGGATCCATTTGCTTGACTGTTGATAATGCTATCATGGTTCAACCCTGCCAAGCCCCCGAACCTCAGAGCAAGATTGTCCCTTGTGAGGTTTCCACTCAGTTCGATTGATTCATCCAATTCGATTAAACCATCAGCCTCACTGTTGGAGATGCTGCCATTATTATCGCCCACGAGTCCACCAAGAGTCAGATTGATTAGCTCTATATTCTCACCGGTCAACTCGATTGATTCGTTCAACTCGATTGATCCTCGCGCATAGCTGTTGGTGATGCTGCCAGAAAAATTACATCCCACTAATCCACCAAGACACAGATAACTCTTATTCTCATTGTTTCCGGTCAACTCGATTGATTCGTTCAACTCGATTGATATATCTGCACTGCTGTTGGTGATGCTGCCAGAAGAATTCAGCCCTACTAATCCGCCAAGTCTATCATTTCCTCTGATAACTCCTCGTTCTGCACTGCAGTTTTCGATGCGACCACGGTTAGCGCCTGCCAATGCCCCTACATATTTCTTCCCTGTAATGCTGGGATTCCTGCCATTGCCATCAATAAGCTCGAGCTTGAGATTGCGCACAAGGCCATTCGCTGCTGCATCATAGTCTTCATCAGATCCTGTGCGACCTATCTGAACAAAAAATCCCACATAGTCTTCATCTGCCTGTGCTATCTGCAAGCCAATGATTGTATTGCCATTCCCCTCGAGGATACCTACAAAGGGGTCATCCTTGCTGCCAATAGGATCAAATGCATCTCTCAATGTAATGTCGTTTGCAAGTTTGAAGGTGCCTGCAAGATTGTCTCGAATCTTCTGCAGATCCGCTCCATTGTTAATTAATTCATAGGTGATGTCTGCGGCTTCAATATTCGATCCGATGAGCACGTCGGTGAGTTCTTGACCGTCCCGTTCAAGACTTCCACTGAAAGTTGAACCGTTTATATCCCCTTCGTTTTCTCCAGCAACACCGCCAAGGACAGCATCTGTTTCATCTCCGATGATGCTTCGGACTACTCTTCCCTCATCGATCTGCCCACTGTTTTTCCCTGCGATGCCTCCAAGAACAGACTCTGTTCCGCTCGCCGTAATGTTACCAGTCTCTCCAGACACCATATCTCTCAGACAACCACTGTTTTCTCCGGCGATACCGCCAAGAACAGACCCTGTTCCACTCGCTGTGATACCGGTGGAACCTCGTCCAGAATTTATATACCCGGTGTTTTCTCCCGCGAAGCCACCAAGGACGGCATTTGTCCCACTGCTGATGATAGTGTCACCTCTCACTGTTGAGTCATTGATGTACCCTCCGTTCTTTCCAGCAATCCCGCCGAGAAAGACTGATTCTCCACTTGCTGTAAGGGTGCTTCCTCTATCAAGGGTCCCACCATCCACAGAACCAGTGTTTTCTCCAGCAAGACCGCCAAGAATAACATTTGCCTCAGATCCGGTGATATCACCGTTCACCGTGGCAGCGTTGATTCGTCCACTGTTTTCTCCAGCAACACCCCCAAGAACAGCATCTGCTCCAGATCCAGTGATCTCACTGCTCACTGTTGCAGTATCAATCCACCCGCTGTTCCTTCCAGCAATACCTCCAAGAACAGCATCTGCTTCACTTGCAGTAATGTTGCTGCTGATTGTTACGTCCTTGATATATCCGCTGTTTTCTCCAACAATGCCACCAGCACGGCTCTCTTCCGCGCTTCCCTGGATGCTGCCTCCACTCACCTCGACTGCTTCGATGCGACCATAGTTTCGTCCTGCCACTGCGCCAGCAAAGGCACTGCCTGCAATGCTGGGATTCTCAGCATCTCCATCTACCAATACAAGGTTCAGGTTACGTACAAATCCTTGCTGATAAACGTCCTCATCATCATCTTCATAATCATCTTCCGGATATCCAATCTGAGCAAAGAACCCTGCCTTGTCGGTTTCTGCTATCTGCAGACCGCTGATTGTCTTGCCATTGCCGTCAAAGACTCCCACAAAGGGATTCTCTTCACTGCCGATGGGCTCAAACGCACCACTCAGTTCAATATCGTTTTCAAGTCTGAAGTTTCCATCAAGATCGTCTCGAACCTTCTGCAAATCTGCTGCACTGCGAATCAGTGTATGCGCTCCCTGCGCCTCTTCTGTGTTTCCAACACCTGTCTGTTCCGATTGCCATTGCAGCTTCGGCCACGCTCCCTCTCGCATCTCCCACGTATCATCAAAATCCCAACCCGGAAAATTTTCCTGGGTTATGATATCACCATCTTCAGTGCGCACCGGTGAAAACGGAGCCACCCCTTCAACGAGCTTATCCTCCACCACGATCCCATGTTCAACAACACCACTGCTTGCTGCATCATCACTAATGCGCACCTCAGAAACGCTTCCCTCATCGGGGCGATATGTCCTGAATTTTGCCGATCCGCTTGCTAGGTCGATCTCGCTTCCTTCAGCGCTGTTCTCACCCTCCCAATTTGTAGAGGTGTTTGCCTCAATTTTTCCAGTTTTGATATGCTCTGAAATAACCGACTCTGAAGCAAAAGAATCAGAGCTAATCGATCCAGCGTTCAAATCTTGATAATCCAATGGGCTTATCAACACAGTTACCGCTTCCGACCATTCACTAAAGGCAATGATATTCGTTGTCTCTCCGGTATCATTTCCATCTTCATCCTGAATCGCAACAGGATCCGAAGTTTCCACAACAACGCGTACGCGATAATGCACCGGAACAACACGCCTTTGTATCGTACTTGTAGTTCCTGAAGGGGTGATGGGGTCTGCTGCTCCTGGGTCTGCTGATACTGGGTCTGCTGATACTGGATCTGTTGTTCCTGGGCCTGTTGCCCCTGGATCTGTAAAAAATCTTTGTGTGCTGTCTGTATAGACTGTTTCTCTAAGTCTTACATACGTGTCGTATTGAGGAGCATCTGTCTGTGACGGGTCATGCCATTGATCTTCATTTGCTACATCCTCATGGCTAGCGTTAACCTGTAATTCATACGATACATAACCCATCTCGCTGCGAACAAGCACCGGTGTCCAACTGACATATACACTTTGTCCATAGGCTTGCACTTGCACTTCGGGGATGGTATCGATGGTCGATTCATTTCTTATATTCATAATTACTCCTTCAAGTCATCTTGCGGTATTACAACACCGCTCTATTGTTTCAATCTCTGTTTGTGGATTTTGTATCGACTGTTGCCACAGTGACGATTGCACCATGTTTAAACAATCCATTTCTGGCACACAGGACAACACAATCCTTACGCATTAAACCCTACCATGGGTCTGCGTCCAAAATACAATCTCATTGGTACTGTGTTGTGGATGCTCTACGCAACATGGTTATGTGCAGGGATCTATGTGTGGTTTTGATTGGCTGTGAAATTAGAAATCAGGGATGCAAAGTGCCGCTGCTTTGCAGAAATGCTCCACAAGGTGGGCAGCTGCATCCCGGTTGTTGACTAAGGTTGAGTTATCTTAAGAAATCGTTACCGAGTCAAAAGATACTTGATCAAGACCTATCCAGGTGAAGATTAGCTGGAGCTTCCCTCATCTGTCGTCGACCCATCTGTTGCAGAGACTGCATAATCAGACCAATCCTGTGATTCGACCCGATGATGTGATTTAGCGTGGGATTTGTTGCTATTTTAGGAGTTTGATTGGCTGTGAAATTAGAAATCAGGGATGCAAAGTGCCGCTGCTTTGCAGAAATGCTCCACAAGGTAGGCAGCTGCATCCCAGTTTTAAGTAAAGGGTCGAGTTATGTCGAGAAATCGCTATCGAGTCAAAAGATATTTCATCAGGCCTATTCATCTGAAGATTAGCTGGAGCTTTCCACATCTGTCGTCGGTCCATCTGTTGCAGAGACTGCATAATCAGACCAATCCTGCGATTCGACCCGATGATGTGATTCTGCTCGCACCGCTTCAACATAGGCATGATACTCAAGAAATGCCTGCGTAGGCTGTTCGCCGTTTGCTCCACGCACAATGCTCTCACGCGCCAACTCGCTCTCTCTGTTCGTGTCATAGTCCCGTGAAATCTGCTCGACAACCCATACTCTGCGTCGCTCCTCGAGTTGTGCATCGCTTGGGCTTTGTGGCACATAAACAAACCTTGTCCGTTCTATGGGTTCGCTCAATCCTTGATCGTCCTCAACCTCTTGATCATCCTTGGATTCTCGTGACGGTGCAGATTCATCTTCTCTTGCATCATCTAGATCCACCGGCAGGGCTGGCCTCTCAGATGGCGCAGATCCTTCAACTTGATAAACCTCTTGTCGCCAGTTCAAATGCCCAAACTCATCGGTCAGGTTTCCCATCAAATCCGCCACCTCACCGTGGGAATACTTCCCTTGCGAGTCGAATTTGATCTCTGTCACATACTTGTCTTGATTTAATCCAATACTATACATAAATACTCCTAGATATACACTCCTATTTGGGTTATATTGAGGCTTCCGGTGCCGCCAAAATAATCTGTAAAAAACTCAAATTTCCTGCTCTCTGGGTCGATCGGAACCGCTACCACCTCTGATACGTACTGGGTGTTCCGGGATCCCCAATGGCTCCCTTGTAATCCTGACACCGGTAAATCAGTAGAGCTATTCCAACTTGCCCCTAGTGGCCTGAGATACACTTTTAACTCTGACGTATTATTATGTCGAGAATACCAAGAAGCATTAACCCGCACCAATACCCCTCGCGTTCCTGCAATGGAAAGCGCCTCGACTGCTGTCCAGGCTATCCTAGGTGTAGCAGTATTGTTGTATATCGTTACGTTATTACTAAATGCATCAGAGTTAATCCAATGCAGATGTCCAAGATAACTGATATCAATCGTCTGGAGAGGATGCATCGTATCGTGGAGCATCTTGTCTTCACCATCAACCGTAGCGGTGTGACTGATGCCTGTGTTCGCAGAGATACGAAGATCTCGCTCTTTGCTTTCCTCCTGATCTGGATAGATTCCTTTCAGGTGGATGCCGTATGCACTTGGTCCATAAGGACTGGCCATTGCAAGTCCAAATGCATCGAGCTTGGTCTCGCCCAACCTTGGGATTCCCAAGGAGTAATAGTGTCCAATTGAGCTTTCTCCTTCATCACTTCCAACACCTCGACTCTGTCCGGTTAATTCCACATCAAAATAACTTGCCTGAATCTCTCCACTGGCTAAATTCTCTCCCACCAGACCGCCGGAATTACCACTACCACTGACCGCTCCGATTGCATAACTGCTCTCGATATCTCTCCGATTCTTTCCCGCCAGGCCACCTATATAGTTGGAACTGCCAATTCCTGTGACATCGCCACTCGCACTGCTATTTGTAATGCTTCCTCGATCATCATTCCTTCCCACCAGGCCACCGAGTTCGCCTGTTCCACTGACATCGCCACTCGCACTGCTATTCGTAATGTTCACATAATAATTATAACCCACCAGGCCACCTAAATATCCAGATCCACTGACATCACCACTCGCACTGCTATTTGTAATGTTCGCATAATAATGATTCCATCCCACCAGGCCACCGAGCCTTCCAGATCCACTGACATCGCCACTCGCACTGCTATTCGTAATGTTCGCATAATAATGATTCCTTCCCACCAGGCCACCGAGCCATCCAGATCCACTGACATCGCCACTCGCACTGCTATTCGTAATGTTCGCATAATAATGATTATAACCCACCAGGCCACCGAGCCTTCCAGATCCACTGACATCGCCACTCGCATTGCTATTCGTAATGCTTCCTCGATGATTATGCCATCCCACCAGGCCACCGAGCCTTCCAGATCCACTGACATCGCCACTCGCACTGCTATTTATAATGCTTCCATAACTGTATCCCACCAGGCCACCGATAGATAGATAGCTATTTCCACCTGATTCAACTTCTCCACTCAGCTCGACTCTTCCACTCGCACTGCTATTTGTAATGCTTCCATCATTCCATCCCACCAGGCCACCGAGATATAGATAGCTATTTCCACCTGATTCAACTTCTCCACTCAGCTCGACTCTTCCACTCGCACTGCTATTTGTAATGTTCCCAAAACTATATCCCACCAGGCCACCGATATATATATATCTAAGGCGGTCTGATGGGCTTGTTTCAATTAATTCGACTGTTCCACTCACACTACTGTTCGTGATGCTTCCACTATTACTTCCCACCAGGCCACCGATATATATATACCAAAGGCGGTCTGATTCGATTGTTACACTCGATTCGACTCTTCCACTCGCACTGCTATTCGTAATGCTTCCACTATTACTTCCCACCAGGCCACCGAGATATAGATGTCTATTTCCACCTGATTCAACTTCTCCACTCAGATCGACTGCTCCACTCGCACTACTATTCGTGATGCTTCCACTATTACCTCCCACCAGGCCACCGAGGTAGCCATCTCCTTTGATGTAGCCTCCTTCTGCACTGCAATTTTCGATGCGACCATGGCTCTGCCCTGCTACTGCCCCTACATATTCCTTCCCTGTAATGCTGGGATTCTCACCATCGCCATCGACAAGCTCGAGTTTGAGGTTGCGCACAAGGCCATTCGCCGCTGCATCATAGTCTTCCTCATCATCTGTACGACCTATCCGCGCAAAGAATCCCACATAGTCTTCATCTGCCTGTGCTATCTGTAATCCACTGATCGTCTTGCCATTCCCCTCGAGGATGCCTACAAAGGGATTCTCTTCGCTGCCAATGGGATCGAAGTCACCGCTCAATGTAATGTCGTTTGCAAGCTTGAAGTTGCCCGCAAGATCGTCTCGGATCTTCTGCAGATCCGCTGCACTGCTGATCAATTCATAGGTGATGCCTGCGGGTTCAATGCTCGTCTCGATGAGTACATCGGTGAGTTCTTGACCATCCCGTTCAAGACTTCCACTGAAAGTTGAACCGCTGACATAACCGCTGTTTTCTCCAGCAACACCCCCAAGAACAGCATCTGCTTCACTTGCAGTAATGTTGCTGCTGATTGTTACGTCCTTGATATATCCGCTGTTTTCTCCAACAATGCCACCAGCACGGCTCTCTTCCGCGCTTCCCTGGATGCTGCCTCCACTCACCTCGACTGCTTCGATGCGACCATAGTTTCGTCCTGCCACTGCGCCAGCAAAGGCACTGCCTGCAATGCTGGGATTCTCAGCATCTCCATCTACCAATACAAGGTTCAGGTTACGTACAAATCCTTGCTGATAAACGCTGTCATCATCATCTTCATAATCATCTTCCGGATATCCAATCTGAGCAAAGAACCCTGCCTTGTCGGTTTCTGCTATCTGCAGACCGCTGATTGTCTTGCCATTGCCGTCAAAGACTCCCACAAAGGGATTCTCTTCACTGCCGATGGGCTCAAACGCACCACTCAGTTCAATATCGTTTTCAAGTCTGAAGTTTCCATCAAGATCGTCTCGAACCTTCTGCAAATCTGCTGCACTGCGAATCAGTGTATGCGCTCCCTGCGCCTCTTCTGTGTTTCCAACACCTGTCTGTTCCGATTGCCATTGCAGCTTCGGCCACACTCCCTCTCGCATCTCCCACGTATCATCAAAATCCCAACCCGGAAAGTCTTCCTGGGTTATGAGATCACCCGCTTCAGTGCGCACCGGTGAAAACGCAGCCACCCCTTCGATGTGGTTATTCTCAATTGCGATCCCATGTTCAACAACACCACTGCTTGCTGCATCATCACTAATGCGCACCTCAGAAACACTTCCCTCATCGGGGCGATATGTCCTGAATTTTGCCGATCCTCTTGCTAGGTCGATCTCGCTTCCTTCAACGTTATTCTCACCCTCCCAATTTGTAGAGGTGTTTGTCTCAATTTTTCCAGTTTTGATATGCTCTGAAATAACCGACTCTGAAGCAAAAGAATCAGAGCTAATCGATCCGACGTTCAGATCTTGATAATCCAATGGGCTTATCAGCGCAGTTACCGCCTCCGACCATTCACTAAACGCAATGATATTCGTTGTCTCTCCGGTATCATTTCCATCTTCATCCTGAATCGCAACAGGATCTGAAGTTTCCACAACAACGCGCACGCGATAATGCACCGGAACAACACGCCTTTGTATCGTACTTGTAGTTCCTGAAGGGGTGCTGGAATCTGCTGCTCCTGGGTCTGCTGCTCCTGGGTCTGCTGCCTCTGGGTCTGCTGTTCCTGGGGTTGCAAAAAATCTTTGTGTGCTGTCTGTATAGGCTGTTTCTCTAAGTCTTACATACGTGTCGTATTGAGGAGTATCTGTCTGTGACGGGTCATGCCATTGATCTTCATTTGCTACATCCTCATGGCTAGCGTTAACCTGTAATTCATACGATACATAACCCCTATCGCTGCGAACAAGCACCGGTGTCCAACTGACATATACACTTTGTCCATAGGCTTGCACGTGCACTTCGGGGATGGTATCGATGGTCGATTCATTTCTTATATTCATAATTACTCCTTCAAGTCATCTTGCGGTATTACAACACCGCTCTATTGTTTCAATCTCTGTTTGTGGATTTTGTATCGACTGTTGCCACAGTGACGATTGCACCATGTTTAAACAATCCATTTCTGGCACACAGGACAACACAATCCTTACGCATTAAACCCTACCATGGGTCTGCGTCCAAAATACAATCTCATTGGTACTGTGTTGTGGATGCTCTGCGCAACATGGTTGTGTGCAGGGATTTATGTGTGGTTTTGATTGCTTGTGAAATCAAAAATCAGGGATGCAAAATGCCGCTGCATCATGAACATGCTCCACAAGGCGGGCAGCTGCATCCCGGTTGTTGACTAAGGTCGGGCTATGTCGAGATTCGAGCGCAGAAGCCCTGATTCTTGATTATTCTGATCAGAAAAACACAGTGATTCAACTTGAATCCAAGCCTTGTGGTGAAGCCGACAGTGGCGATTTTAGTCGCTTTTTAAATTGTCTGCCGGCGAAAAACCCTTTTTTTTAAAGGAAACTATGCTTAAACATCACCTAAGGTCGGTACACACAGCGGAATCCAACCTCATTATGCCGAGCCCTTGATTCAAGATCAAAATCGATCGTGAACACTCCGGTATCTCTCCCACCTGCCCAGCTATGCCCTCGAGATGCAGCAGAATTCTGATTTTCACCACCGAACCATTTTCCAAAAGAATGACTGGAGTCATAACCACCAATTGGTTGGAGATCATCGGCAATAACTGAGCCGGATAGCTCTGTTAATTCACGCCAATTACTTGATACATTGCTTTGTTTAGTGGTAAAACCGGTATCTGTGGCATCCCAATCAACCCATTCCCCGATGTTTCCAGCAAGGTCCCAGATTGTGTTTCCGTTTGAAAGATCATGTCTTCTTCGTTGTTCCCATCCCGAACCTGCTGTCTCTCCTGAATTATTTCCAGTTCCATCATAGGGGTCGGTCTCATCTGTCACTGCTAGGGCCTCATTAGGCGTTCCATCACTATGTCCTCTGGGGATGTGACCGCTTCCTACGCTACCTCCTGACCAGTTGGAAGCAACACGTTCAATGTCTCTTGCTATAGTCATCCATTCGGGATTTGAGATAAGGCTAAAGGTGCCAGGGAAATCAGCAGCATTTGGTAGTGCCTCACATTCGCTTTGAGCATCTGGTGGAGTGATGCTTACCCATGGAGTGTTGCTTGCTTGAGAGGCCG
The DNA here is from genome assembly GCA_965243525.1 of Spirochaetia bacterium. Lineage (GTDB taxonomy): Bacteria > Spirochaetota > Spirochaetia > WTKD01 > WTKD01 > WTKD01. The sequence continues at coordinate 340,134 of OZ251568.1, forward strand.
GGACATCGCCAGCACCTATTTTTGCTTCAAACTGCATCACGCAAAAATCATCGGTTCCAAGGGTTGTGTTCCCGGAAACTGCCACAAACCCCGGGGGACAGTTGATCCTAGATCCCATTTGGCCGGTTCCTGTTTGTCCTCCTGCATCGTTCGGTCCGCATGCAGCAAGAAGCATAACCACAAGGCCCATACAGGCCAGATATATTCTACTTTTTTTCATTCATACCTCCAAATATGCGTATAGATTCCAAGAATTGCCCCCGTTATGGCACCTCGTCCACTACACTCTATAGCTGCTGTATCCATTGCGCAAGTGCGCATCACATACACCATTTTGCTAGATGGTTAGATCATAATACACATTGACCGAGAAGACAAATTCTGTGATTTCTCGCCTGATGTATGTCGTTGCGGTTCCTATCTTGGTTGAATATTGCGAGTATTTTCACTGTCCTGTTCTTGAAAAACAGTATTATGGCAATTTGTGGTGGCTCTGCATTTTTGTTGCCCTGGAATTAAGGCTTTCATCACGAATACTCCAGGAGCACCAGAAAAATCAGGGATGCAAAATGCCGCTGCATCATGAAAATATTCCACAAAGCGGCATCTGCACCCTGGTTGTTAGTCAACGAAGCGACGCGTTGATCTACTATTTAGTCACTTCAAAGTATACGTCGTCGAGATATACTTCTCCATTTGAAGGATCTGCTCCGTTGAAAGGATTCCAGAGTCCGAAAGGTGATCTGATGGATGTAAGGTCTAGCGGAGTATCGCCAGGGGTCGAAAAATCAGCCAAGGGAATCCGATAAGTATACCAATCGCCATCCTTTTCTGGAGCGTATCTATTGGAAGCAATAAAATTCGAAAGCTCTGTAGAATATCTTGCACCGTTTGTATCGGTGATTCTCAATTCAAAGCGAGATGGAATTGGAAACAGTTTCTGATAGTCAATCGAGAACACAAGGTCTCCCCCTGCAAAATCCGAGATATCGATAGGATTTCTTGCAGGATCAACAAAATCAAAGCCTCCCCAACTCTGAACGTTCGAAGATTTGTGTTGAAAATTTATTCTATACATTTCCGATTTTTCTTTTGGACTTATCGTATTTCCTGCTCCATTAGTGTAATCCCCAGTGTGAACTAGAGAAGTTACTTCACTGTTCCTGCCCGTAACTGCTAGTGCTGAACTCTCGACCCCAAAAGGCAACAGAAGCGTATGTGTTTCTGAAAACACTCCTCCACGAGTTGTTGTCATTTGGGAGGTCATTACTCCTGAACCACCTGCATTGTTTGCCGCACACCCAACAACAATCGTAACCACAAGACCCACGCAGGCCAGATTTATCTTAGTTTTTCTCATTGCATACCTCCAAAGTATGTGTATAGATTCCATGGGAGTTGCCAAAATTTATGAACCCCATTGCACACTATATCGCATGCTTTATCCATATAGCACGACCTTATCTATTATGCAAGATATATTCCTGCATATGTAAGAATTATTTATGGGGCAGAGTTTGATCGCTGGTGTTCGATGTCCTGTGTGTTGGATGTCTCTTTTGTGGTGAATCTTCATGCAAATCTGTTGCTTTGATCGATTATCGCAGAATCATCTTCTTATGCGGTTTGCAGGATCTGTGACAGTTTGGGATATTGTATAAAAAGTTATGAATTTTCGAGGTTTATTGACCTTGGAATTAGAATTCTTGCTTGCTTAAATTCAAAAAAGGCTAGGAAGATCAAAAACCAGGGATGCAAAACACGTTATTTTGCAAAAACACGCCACAAAGCAGTATCTGCACCCTGGTTTCTGTTTCAAAAATCAAACTATCTCAAGGAGTTTCAAAATATAGCTCATCGAGAAAGAGCGTTCCTGTAGTCACCTCCATGCCGTTAGTATCATGGAAATCAAAAAACTTAATCTCTTTGGTCATGCCAAGGTCTATACCAGAAAATTCAGTCAACTCAATCTCAACCCTTCGCCAATGGTCAGTTCCTGTAGGAAAATCGGCAACTGTGACCATTCTAGGCGAGCTGTCGATATTATCAGAATTTAAGACAATCTGGAACGTGACTATATCCATTGGAACAATAACAGAAAACACAAGTTTCCCATTTGTGGCAAAATCGTTAAGATCAATGGGATCAGGCGATGCAAACGAAGCGTTAAAAGAAGGAGAAAGTGTTACTCTATAGTAGTTTCCGTTTCCACCTACCGCGTTTACATCAATACCATTGATAGATTGTTGCATAGTTTCTTCAGAAGTTGAGCTATCAATTAGCGTGGTCATGACAGGAGGATAGGCATCTGAATAGAAACCCACCCGTGAGGGTCTGGTTAGCTCCAAATATACCTCATCTAAATATATGGTTCCTGTACTCACAGCCTGATTGTCATGGCTGAAAACAGCAAGCTCCAAAGATTTGAACGCATCATAGGTAGCATTGTAAGAAAAAATATAAGGGGTTAGGTCAACTGTAAACTGGGTCCAGCCGGATGCTGCAAGAGTAGATGTTTCTCCGGTTATAGCACCGTCAGACGATCCACTAGAGAATCTGCCGGGCACTACTATTACTGAACGCGAAAAACTATTAATCATTGTAGGGTCCGCAGCGAGAGAAAAAATTAGTTTTACGCTTTTAGTAAAACCGTCAAAAGCAATAGGATCGGGTGCTTCTATTGCAAATGATCCAAACTGATTAATAAGCTCTAGCTGATACATTTCGTTACCTATTGGGTCTAGCAAAACACCACCCACCGCCTCAGCACTTACCTTGCTAGCTGTTATATCGATAGGTCTTTCGCTAAGAGTTGTAGTAGGAGGATAGGTCTCTGAATAGATGCCTATCCGTCGGAGATTACCTATATCACCCATTCCTGAGCTAGCTCCCATTTGACCGGTTCCTACTTGCCTTCCTGCATCGTTGGGTCCGCATCCAACAAAAAGCATAACCACAAGGCCCATGCAGACCAGATATATTCTATTTTTTTTCATTCATACCTCCAAATATGTGTATAGATTCCGAAAATTGTCGTCTTTACAACATCCTATCTATCTACTCTATATAGCCGTTGTGTCCATTGCGTAGATGCGCATCACCTAAGGTCGGTACACACAGCGGAATCCAATCTCACTACGTTGAGTATTTGATGTAAAACGAAAATCGCTCGTGAACACTCCGGTATCTCTCCCACCTGCCCAGCGATGCCCTCGAGATACAGCAGAATTCTGCTCTTCACCACCGTGCCATTTTCCAAAAGAATGACTGGAGTCATAACCACCAATTGGTTGGAGATCATCGGCAGTAACTGAGCTGGATAGCTCTGTTAATTCACGCCAACTATTTGATACATTGCTTTGTTTAGTGGTAAAACCGGTATCTGTGGCATCCCAATCAACCCATTCCCCGATGTTTCCAGCAAGGTCCCAGATTGTGTTTCCGTTTGAAAGATCATGTCTTCTTCGTTGTTCCCATCCCGAACCTGCTGTCTCTCCTGAATTATTTCCAGTTCCATCATAGGGGTCGGTCTCATCTGTCACTGCTAGGGCCTCATTAGGCATTCCATCACTATGTCCTCTGGGGATGTGACCACTTCCTACGCTACCTCCTGACCAGTTGGAAGCAACACGTTCAATGTCTCTTGCTATAGTCATCCATTCGGGGTTTGAGATAAGGCTAAAGGTGCCAGAAAAACCAGCAGTTCCTGCTAGTGCCTCACATGCGCTTTGAGCATCTGGTGGGGTGATGCTTACCCATGGAGTGTTGCTTGCTTGAGAGACCGGAACATCGCCAGCACCTTTTTTTGCTTCAAACTGCATCACGCAAAAATCATCGGTTCCAAGGGCTGTGTTTCCGAAAACTGCCACAAACCCCGGGGGACAGCTGATCCTAGTTTCCATCTGACCGGTTCCTGAGCTAGCTCCCATTTGACCGGTTCCTGTTTGTCCTCCTGCATCGTTCGGTCCGCATGCAGCAAGAAGCATAACCACAAGGCCCATGCAGACCAGATATATTTTGTTTTTTTTCATTCATACCTCCAGATATGCGTATAGATTCCAAGAATTGCCCCGTTATGGCCTCGTTCACTACACTCTATAGCTGCTATATCCATTGCACAGGTGCGCATCACATACATCATTTTGCTAGATGGTTAGATCATAATACACATTGACCGAGAAGACAAATTCTGTGATTTCTCGCCTGATGTATGTCGTTGCGGGACCTATCTTGGTTGAATATTGCGAGTATTTTCACTGTCCTGTTCTTGAAAAACAGTATTATGGTAATTTGTGATAGCTTTGTTGTGGTAGCTCTGCATTTTCGTTGCCCTGGAATTAAGGCTTTCATCACGAATACTTCAGAAGCACCAGAAAAACCTGGATGCAAAGTGCCGCTGCATCATGAAAACATTCCACAAGGCGGCATCTGCACCCTGGTTGTTAGTCAACGAAGCGATGCGTTGATCTACTGTTTGGTCGCTTCAAAGTATACGTCGTCGAGATAGATAATTGCCTCTGGTCCCGCTAGGTAATCACCGGCCTTATCTTTAAACTCTGTGATCCCGAAATACACCGAAACATCCTCATGGTCTAAATCACCATAGGAATCAAAATCAGACAAGGGAATTTGATACGTATGCCATTTGTTCGCATCTGTTGAGGAGCGATAATTGCTATTAACGATATCCACCGTTCCCCCACCAGAAAAATTGCCCGAAGCCATTCCAACATTGAGTTGGCCAATTCTTGATTCGAGGTCGCCATAGTAAATAGAAAACACAATGAATCCATCTGCAAAAGGAGTGAGATCAACAGAGGTTTCTGTATTCCGGAATGACATGCTCCCTCTCTCTGCGTTGAACGTTATCTTCAGGAGCCATCTTCCTTCTTTTGGATGTCCAGCACCCGTCATGGGAACCCTTTCAACATCTGCACCTGGAGAACGATTATAGAATATACTTCCCAGAGAATCATACCTCTCTGAATAGATAGCCTTCTGAATGTTCGTCACTGGTCTGTTTTCTGTTGGGTTGCCCTCCGCTGGATCACTCTTTGGGAAACTGCCTGCATCGTTGATTGCACATGCAACAACAATCACAGCCACAAGGCCTATGAAAATCAGATATAGTTTATTTTTTCTCATTGCATACCTCCGAAGTATCTGTATAGATTTCATGGAAGCTGCCACCGTCTAGCATTTCCATCCGCACACTATCTTGCATACCTCATTCATATAGCACAAATCTGCTACGTGTAATGCATTTTTTATATATTAGAGATATTTGTAGTATAAAATCAGTTGTTTTTGATTACAAAAAACGGACGCAAAAAAGGCATTTCACCTTCCCTGAGTCCGTTTTTGCAATCTTGAAGAGGGCGGCGCTGCGCGCCGCCCTCTTCAATCTCCACCCATCAATCCTGTCCTTTTTTATCGCGTTTTCGTCCAACGGACCCAGTCTATCCATATTTCACTTCCAGTACCCGTGTTATACCCATCGTTACCCGGTAAAAGACCTCTGTCAGCAATAACAAAGGGGATATGGACTTTTTCAAGTCCAGCAGTTCCTGAGGCCCCATGGCTCGAAGTAGCTGCAGCAACCAGAGTATTAATGGGGATCGTTACCTCGCGCCAGGTATTATCGTTGGAATATCCATAGTTACCGGCAGGATCGCCGGGAGTCACCTTTATCAACATATCCTTTCCGTCCCCATCTTCTCCCAAACCAGTTTGAAGACCGATTTCGATTTTTCCCTGATATGCCGTTTTAATGCGAAACTTCAAGAATCCAGTTGCAAATCCCCTGAGATCATACCCCTGATTTTCCATAAGGGCCATTATGCCCCAACCCCAACGATTAGCATTAGCGGTTGGTGTAAGCACAGCAACTGTCTCGGTCCCTCCTCCTTCACTACCTCCATTCCCTGCAGCGGTATTCTCACTCACTTCTCCTGTATTACTGTCCCAGTATGCCCATTGAAAGTTCACATCACTAGCTGTTCCATCATCATTTCCATCATAGAGCTGTCCATTATAGGCGGTAGCAGCATCGCCAGGAACATCAGCAAAGACTACAAATTCTGCCGCTGAAATAGTTAGAGGAGTAGATGAAGTAGATGCAGTAGGTGGAGCCACAGAGATCGCATCATCAGCAGTCAATCTCGGGGTGTCAGCAACTGTTACACCAAGGGGAGTTAGGGCATTCATCCATGTGGAATTAGAATAAACAATGTATTTTGCCTCTCTATCCACGTTAAAAAGTCCCCAGTCGTCGTCATCACGCTTCCACGGTTCGTCAAATGCCTCAAAGAAAAAAGCCGTAGCAGGCTTTGAATTATCCGTTGTTCGACCAATCCAACTTTCGATCTTCTTGTAATACAGTTCCTGATTGACGCCATGCGAAAGAGGAAGAGTCGTTCCTTGGCTCTTCCATCCCGTTTCACCGATAACAATCGGTTTATCAATACCTATCCCTATGAGTGCCGTACGGGCATCGTTATAGTTCTCCTCCAAACGATCAAATGCTCGATCCATTGTGTTCGCTGCGGCGTCTGGGCCTGATGGCTCTTGCCAGTCCCAAAGGTCCCATGGTGCATCAGCAATGGGATAAGAATGCAGCGAAATGAAATCAACTGCCTCGGCAACCTTGTGCACATCTTTGTAATGATCATGCTGGTCATTTGGATCTTCATTCTTAAGCGACCAAGCTTCCCAGTTGTCGTTGACCGTCACCGGTTGGTGAACCTGATCTCTTACATATGACACATAATAGGCAATATCTGCTGGAGGGGTTGACCATCCAAAGGTGTTCCAATCAACCATGGTTTCGTTTCCTACGCTGATCGCAACAATCTGATCTTTGTAGTCATCAGTTGCCCAACCAACTGCGGTCCTAATCGCCGCTTCGTTCGCTCCGCCAAAAGCTTGATGAGGTCCAGAAATCCATATTCCAAGCATGACCTTCATATTAACAAGATTATCAGGATTATCAGGATCAGGAGTGAGCTCTGTTGTAGTTTTGATCATCTCCAAGGTGCGCCTTGCGTGCTCACTCGTGTCATAAAGGCGAATCAGATTGAAGCCCATCGCCTTGAGCAGCTTGAGATCATCCCTAATATTATTAGCGGCAGGGTAGACACTCGTTCCAGGAGATTGACCTGCTCTATACCCCGAATAGCTCATCGCCATTCCCTCGTAAAAAATCTGAGGAAGCGGCCGGACAGCATTGTTCTCAACGGGGGTATGTATTCTCGCTGCTGAACCAGGCAACCCAAGATTACATGCAATGATGAGCATCCCTATCAGCGAGACAAATCCAATCAAAAATAGCTTTTGTGTATTCATATTTTCTTCCTTTAAGTATTTAGTTTAGCAGTAACCTGCACTCCAGTCAAGATGTCCAAAATCCAACCTAGGGAGCCGCCGGGTCAAAATAGATGTTGTCAAGCAAAACGGTCCCGGCCTGCCGTGTCATTCCTTGGATGGGTTCAGAAAATTCAAAATACGTTGAAATCTGGGCGAGATCTAGACCAACATTAATGGTCTTAAACACAGACAAAGGAATCCGAAACTCACGCCAACCATCTGCATCCGGCATAGGGGTTGGGTCAATGACAGCAGTATCGAGAATGTTCACTGCGGCAGACACCCTTCCACCCATGCCATCATCTGATTCCATTTTGATCATAAGGCTGTCAATCATAGCCATATTCGCAGAGACCGCATAGTTAACGGAGAAAACCAATGCCCCGTTTGCAAAGGGGGTGAGGTCGATGGAAACTGCAGTGCCCCTCGTGAATCCAATGGCTCTATTATTACTGGCGCCAAATTCCAATCGATACATTTCGCTTCCCTCTGCTGGATTGATTGTAATTCCTCCGTTCCTCGGAGTCAGCGTTTCCACCCGTTGCGGGGTTATTCCAGTTTGAGTAAAGGATCCCAAAGAATCATAGGTCTCTGAAAACAGGCCTTTTGAAGTTCGGACCCTCGAGTCATTCACATCACCCCTTCCCGCACCATTCGCTCCACAGGCAGCAAGCAGCATAATCATAGTTACAAGGCCTGCACAGGCCAGATGTCGTATACTTTTTTGCATTTTCTATCTCCAATGTGTTTTTTATATTTCATGGAGGCTCCACCGTTGTGAGGTTCCTCCATCTGCAGGTTATATAGCACAGTTATCCACCACGCGTCGTATATGCTGCATATCGCGAAATGATTATACAACTGAACAGAGAATTAATAGAATTAAATTTTTGCGGTTTTCAGGAAGGGCTAGGTATAGTAATTGCAAAAAGGTGGTGAATCACCTATCTGTGCATGAATTGGATCGCGGTGAGTGCGCATGGCCGATGTCGCCATCGCCGTCGTGGCTGTCATAGCGGTCTGAATTTCACAACAACACCCCAGAGGGACGCAGCTAGCACAACTTCGCAGAAATCGCACGGCTGCATCCCGTCGATGGGTTAATGTCGAACTAGATCAAGGCTGAGGAGCCTCAAAATAGATATCGTCGATAAAGACATTTCCATATAAGCTAGTTCCTTCTGCTGCGGGGTTCCAGAGTCCAAAATATGAATACATATCATCAAAATTTAGACCACTGTCTGCAGCACCACCAAAATTTAGACCATTTTCTACAGGATCATCACGAGTTTGAAAATCAACCAATGGAATCTTATACGTATGCCAGTCATCATCTGATCCTATTCTGTAGTTAGTACCGGCAGCAAGAAAATCCACTTCACCGCCTCCCGTTTCAGCCGCACGCCCTGAAGTCAATTTAACGATAAGACTATCGGGTGCAGTTTTTCTCGCGCCCGAGCCAAACAGAATTGAATAGTTAATGGAAAACACAATGAATTCATTATAATCAGCAATGCTGATGGGAGTTCTTCCTGCCTCTATAGTAAAATAGGCGCCGCCATTTTGGAGCCTTGGAGGGAAGAATATCTTATACATCTCGTCCCCTTCCGCCGGATTTACACTGCCAAAAAATTGTGAAATTCTGGCAGATACAGCAGCATTCTCAGCATTAACACCATCAACGCGAACGTCAAAGGGAGTTTCATAATACGAACGAAAGTCTGAAAACAAAACCTTAGTGGGAGCTTCAAAATAGATGTTATCAATATAGACAATCCCATTTATATTCTCTTTACCACCAGATATTGATTTTTGGGGTTCCCAGAGTCCAAAATATGAATACATATTAGCAAGATCTAGATCACTGCCATTTGGAGTATTGAACGCACCCAATGGAATTTTATATGTATGCCAATCATCTGCTGTTCTCACCCGATAGAGTGGTTCATCAATGAAATTTATCCCACGGCCTTCCTCTCCAGTGGCACCTGAGGCCAATTTAACTTCAAATTCGTCCGGCACAGACTCCAAATTTGCATAGTTAATAGAAAACACAAGGTTTCCTCCTGCATATTCTGAAATATCGATAGGAGTTCTTCCACTATTGCCAAAATAAATACCTGACCTTGTCTCCAGATTGTTAAACTTGACCCTATACATCTCTGTTCCCTCTGGTGCATTTATACTGCTCTCAAGAGCAGGGGTAGAAGGATTCATAGTAGAAGTAGAATCCTCATTATCAACATCCATGGGATCGGGAATAGGGGTATAAGGGCTCACAATAGGTGTAGGTTTTGCATTCCTAACCCCTGTGGGATGGGAAAGATTAAGCGAAGTAAAACTGTTTGAATATACAGCTCTAATCGCCGGCGGTTCTGTCTGTATCCTTGGTAACGACGGCTCTGGTGTTTGATCAGCTATTCCTGTTGAGTCTCTTCCTGCACCATTCGACTCACAGCCAGCGAGCAACATAATCATAACCACAAGGCCTATAAAGACCAGATATAACACATTTCTTTTCATTGAATACCTCCAATAGTTTTATTTTTCATGAAAATTCTCACCGTTGTGAGGTTTCTCCATCTGCAGGCTTATAGAACGCGATTCGCATCTTATATAAACAATCTTGCAGTATACTATAAGTATAATACATATCAGACATGGAGGCTACTTTTCTCAATGCAAAGAAGAAACGAGGTATATACTGGTGAAAACGCGGTGAATCACCCATCTGTGCATGAATTGAATCGAGATGTTCGCACATGGCCGGTGTCGTCGTTGTTGCTATTACTGACGTCGCAATCTCCGGCAACCACCCCTCAGAGAGAAAGGCACAACTCTGTGAAAAAGTTGTGCCCTGCATCGTTAATGTTATGAAAAAAGCAGAATTCTAGGGCGCTGGATTTGAATCAAAATAGATCTCATCGAAGAGATGTTCTCCCGAAGTCAAATTTGAGTTCCCATTTTTGATATCTCGAATTTCGAAATACGTTTTGATCTTAGATAGATCTAAATTCGCATTAGCAGCCGTAAAGCTAGCCAAAGGAATCTCGTATTTTTTCCATCTTCCATCTCCAAAAGAAGGCTGCGGATTAAGAGCCAAAAAATCAATCTCAGCTTCTTGATCGTTCGCATTAGTCGTGGAATCGCCTGATCTGAGCACAACATCCGCAGAAGTCACATCCTGTGCAATCCCAAGCTTATAGGAGAACACTAAACCCCATCTTTATAGGGAATGAGATCAACATAATCAACAGCATTGATACTGCCGAGAGTACTAGTACTAAGTACTAGTTGAAGCTTCATCATTCCTATATCACTGTCATCAGGATTCGTTGAGCCAGCCACCTCAGTAAAACCTACGGTTACACCAATTGGCAAGATTGTAATTTAACATCGGGATCATCCGCATAGGCAGACAACAACGGCAATGGTCCCGAGGTTGTTGTGCATGCAGCAAGAAGCATAACCACAAGGCCCATGCAGGCCAGATATACCACATTTCTTTTCATTAAATACCTCCAATGTATTTTTGTATTCCATGAGAACTCCACGTTGTGAGGTCCTCCCTCTGCAGACTTATAGTGCACGATTCGCATCCTGTCTACATGATTCTGCGGTACCTCTAGAAGTATAATGCACGGTGATCATGGAGGCTACTTTTCTCAATGCAAAGAAGAAACGAGGTATATACTGGTGAAAACGCGGTGAATCACCTATCTGTGCATGAATTGGATCGAGATGTTCGCACTAGCAGCGTCGTCGTCGTCGTTGCTGGTATAGCGGCCGGAGTTTCACGACGCACACTCCGAGGGGCGCAGCTAGCACAATTTCGCAGAAATCGCACAGCTGCATCCCGTCATGAGTTAAGGCCGGTCTATCAGTTGGCTGCGTCCGGTGTAAAATATATCTCATCGAGATAGATCTCTCCACCCGAACCCCTAGTTCCAGCCGCAGGATCAGCAAGCTCAAAATACGTTTCAATCTGCGCGAGATCTAGATCACCCTGAGCTTCTGTAAACTTAGCCAAAGGAATCTGAATCCTACGCCATCCATTCATCGGTTCAGGAACCGTCGTAACCGCAGAGTCAAAAAAATCAACCTCGGCCACTTTTTCGTCAGCTCCACTGCCTGATTTCATCTTAACTATAAAAGTGTCCGGCAAGGGGATCAATTTTTCATAGTTGATAGAAAACACCAAAGTTGCATACTTGCTGAGATCAACATGCTTTTCCGTAGATTTCTTTGTGAACCAAACTCCTCTAACATTCGGATTAAACGACACCTTACGCATGTGCTCACCATCAACTGGGTTTAGATCAATCCCGTCGGGCCCTTGGGTCAACCCTCGCACATCTGAACTAGTCGATATGGAAAGCCCCTGAGTCAGAGCCGTATAGAGATCATTTTCTGCATAAACAGATAACATCGACAACACCTCACCAGGGTCGACTAGCCCACATGAGGCAAGAATCACAAGGCCTATGCAAGCAAAGAATACTCCATTTTTTTTCATTGTATACCTCCAATAGTTTGTTAATACTTGGGAATGCCTTCACCACTGCAAAGTGCTTCCCTGTGCGAACCAGGTATGTTGTTACCTGTCGCGGAGTACGTACATATAACGGTATTTATTAAAAAATGTAAATATATTAATTTTAGGTTTTATATCTAAATTAGGGCGTCCGAGCCATCCCAGCATTCTTATCCTGGATAGGCCTTCCTGATAACTTTTAGAGCTATACCAGATTGCGCATGGCCGGTGCGCATCACTGCCGGCATCATCACCATCGTGACTGCCGCAATCTCGCAGAGAACACCCCAGAGGGGCGCAGACAGCACAGCTTCGCAGAAACCGCACAGCTGCATCCCATCAATGGGTTAAGACCACGTATTAATTGGTCGGGGCCGGCTTAAAATAGATGTTGTCAAGATAGACTAATCCCTTTGAATGCATAGTAAAATCATCTTTGTAAGGATTCCAGATTCCAAAATATGTAGTTATCTTAGCAAGGTTCAAAGATCCTCGAGTATTAAAATCAGCCAGAGGAATCTCATACGTACGCCAGTCACCTTTCAGGTTCGAAGAATTGAGATCAATTAAATTCAATTCACCTCCTCCATCTTCACCACCTGCGTTTGTCGTTGAAAGCACACCAAGAGTAAAGTGGGTAGGTTCTGGCCTCAGATCTGCATAGTTAATAGAAAACACAATAAATCCACCTGCAAATTCTGAGATATCGACAGGATCTTTGTGTTGACTGTTGCTAAAGCGAATTTCTGCCCAAGCTTCAGTAGTAAAATTTGGATTGTCGGGATTAGGAGTGGCACGTTCGTGTTGAAAATCTATTCTATACATTGTCGGCCCTTCTATTGGACTTATCCCGTCACTATTTCCAGTAACCTTCATAGCCTCCACTGTGTTCGTGCTAGATCGAACAACAGGTTCCGCTGCAATTCCCAAAAAAGTTTGACTGTCCGAGAATACAGCATTTGGGGTTGGGGTCGGCATTGGCTCCTGACCACCTGTTCCTTCGACTCCGTCAAATCCTTCTCTCACACCATTCTCTACACACGCGGCGAGAAACAAAATCACAAGGCCTATAAAGACCAGATATATTACATTCTTTCTCATTGAATATCTCCAATATTTTTGTATATTTCATGAAACCCCATGTTCGGAGTCTCCATCTGTAGGCTATATAGCACGGTTATTCACCGTGATCGCTTATAATAATAATATAGTCTTGATATATCCAGGAGTATAATGCAAAACGACTATGGATACCACTCTTTCGATACGGAGGAGGAAATGAGGTATACACATAGTGAAAAATTGCTGCATTGTTATCCGCTGTAGCGGATAGATAGAGTCGAGGTGCTCACTCGGTGATCGGTGCGCATCACTGCCGGCATCATCACCGTCGTGACTGCCGCAATCTCGCAGAGAACACCCCAGAGGGGCGCAGGCAGCACAGCTTCGCAGAAACTGCACAACCTGCATCCCATCAATGGGTTAAGACCACGTATTAATTGGTCGAGGCCGGCTTAAAATAGATGTTGTCAAGATAGACATTTCCAGTTGAGTATCTTTCTTCTGTAGTAGGAGGAGTAGCATTTGCATCTGTTACTACTGTTTTTTTGGGATTCCAAAGTCCAAAATATACATCCACTCGAGTAAGGTCTAGATCTGCAGTCTGACCGCGATACCCGATAGTATTAAAATCAGCTAGAGGAATTTCATAGGTATGCCAGTCACCATCCGTCGTCGAAGCGCGACCAATGAAGTTTACTATACCCCCTCCATCTTCGTTGTTATCCGTAGGAGGAGTAGCGGGATCATCTGAAGTTATTTTAGCTTCAAAATAGCTTGGAGCTGGAGTCAGACCTGCATAGTTAACAGAAAAGACAATGGATCCACCTGCATAGGCTGAGAGGTCGATAAGATCTGCTGTTGCAATTTTTTTGAAATAGACACCTGACCAATTGTCGTGCTTGAACTCTATCTTATACATCTCATTTCCTTCTGAGGGAGTTACATTATCAACAGCACCGGTCGTCGTCTTTTCAACAGTAATCTTGGTGTCGTTCGCTCCACCATCAGCATCGGCTGCAAGACCGGAGATTGTGGTTCCATCAGGATCAAGAAGATCATGTGTTTCTGAAAACACACCCTTCGTTGTCGGTGGCGTCGGTGTTGTCGTCATCTGACCACCAGTTCCCGTTCCACCAGCATCAGCTCCTCTTCCTGCACCACCCTCTGTACACGCAGCGAGAAACAAAATCACAAGGCCTATAAAGACCAGATATATTACATTTTTTTTCATTGAATACCTCCAATGTATTTTATTTTCCATGAGAGCTCCACCTTGTGGAACCCTCCCAATTGCACACTATGTGCATTTTTCATCATTATCACTTCGCATACATCTCTTAGAAATATATGCTGACATACAGCCCAACTTCCATCTGATAGCCATCCTTCGGTTCACCAGCTCCCGAATGCTGATCGAAGGTCCTGCCTTCCCAGAACAGGCCAATCTTCGCACTTGACTCGAGAAATTTGGGCATATCAAAACCATAGGAAACGTCAACCTTCCACTGCCAGGGATAGGTCACGTTGAACTCTCTATACCAAGGTTCGGGTCCCCAACCATTCCATTCGACCATTGAATCCAGGCTCACGCGATCATAGAGCAACTGCAATGCTCCACCCATATAGGTGACCAAGCGTGTATCCTGCCCCAAACTCTGCTCGTGACCGATGTGATATTCAAGGCCAATCCGAAACAGGGGCAGTGGGTTGGCAATCAAGCGGATTTGTGCCGCCCAAAGATGCCAGGCCTCAGGCAATCCAGTTGCAAATTGATCAAGTATTAATGTTTCTTTTGTTGTAGGATCTTCATATCTTCTATATATTCCCTTGTCCGTGCTCCCTGCAAAAATGGTATAGATCACAGATGCCGATGCTGCAAAACGTGCATCTTCGATGTCGAAAGAATTCCAGTCGTGAAACCAGGTTGCCCCAGTTGGGTCATACGTTATCACGAATTCTGTCTCAATTGTCTCCCTGTTGTGAAACACATAGAACGGATCCGTCAGTGAATGCCGGCTGATCCCACCAATATCGAAAAAAGGATCTATTAAAGGAACTCGATAGCGAAATCGTGCATCGATTGTGAAATCATACAGAACAAGCTGTGTTCCCGCCACCACTTCGTGACGGTTTCCACTCCCTGAATCGGCTTTAAAAAAACCACCCCGGGCGATCATCGCATTCGTGTCGGCCACAAGTCCTGCATAGAGATAGGACGCATAGAACTTTGTGTAGCGCACGATGTCCGTCTCGATTTCTATCTTCGCGGCAAGGGTGTCCACAAAGGATATCTCCTGATCTTGGTGCAGATACCAGTCGCTGGATTGGAACCCCTGCCCCGGAGGAGCAGGCTCTGTGTAGGCATAGGTTTCACCTATCTTGTCAGCTCCAGCGAAATACATTCCAACATCTATCCCAATGATGGGATCCATATCAAAGAATCCATACAAGCTGACCGCCTGAGAAGGATCAGCATACTGCTTTTCAATTTCCAACACGTTGAACTCCTGTGCAGCAAGCACCGAAAACCCCACATCGAAAGAGTCCTTTCCAAACACACGATAATACTTCGCCATGACCTGTGGGCGTGCATCTTGATAGATCTCTGGTCCTATGAAGATTTTCAGCCCCTCCAGCACATCAGCACCAGTAAACATGAATCCAAAAGGTGCCTTGGAACCAGAGATATCCATCGTATGAAGATCCCAGGATTCAGGCTTGAGGTTGAAAAAATCACCTTCGTCGTACCAATCGCCAAGGCCAACATGATAATAACCATTGAGTGCAAAATAATCGTTCAAATATTCAAACGAAGCACTGTATAACTCGACATAGTCTCGATTGTCATACGGCGTGGTAAAAAGCGGATTCGGAGCTACCCCTCTGAACTTCACGGTGATATCTCCCGAAAGCTCCTCGAAAGGATACAACCCAACTGTCAGCGTCAACTCCTCTGAATGATGCATCGTCAAGCCATCAAGTTCTGACCGGCCATCAGCTTGTGCATCAGCAAGGTCCGTATCTTTGAAGCGCTCAGAGAAGATAAAATCAAGCGATGCATTGTCAATTCTAACCGGAGAGGTCTTGTTCTTGTCCTTCAGCACATCGGTTTCACCGAGCGCTACATAGCGCAGCGGATCGACTTCACCAAAATGAGCGATGACCTCTTCGCGCGTGCTCTCATAGAGCGGTAATTTCCAGATATCACCCAGGGTATAAAACGCAGCGCGTGGCACGCGACGGTTCACATCACCATCTTTGAACGTGCTCTGTGCAACAATACCGAACCATTCTTCGTTCATATTGTTCACCCCAGGCACCGCATCGAAGGAATAGGCACCATTCGTCCAGGTTCCCTCGGTGTCATGAACATCAAGGTTGCTGTCCAGGCCATGCTTCCACCACTCATCCATCCATTCAAAAACAAAACCTCCCAGACAATTCTGGTTATACCCCTTGTTCCAACTCTGTCGATAGACTTCCTGCCATTGATTTCTGAGATAAAAAGCCTGGTGGTATTGATCCTCCATGCCGGTCTTTACATTCCAGGAATCGGCTCCCATCTCGGTGAAGACAAAGGGCACCCCAAGATCAAAAATACTCTGATAAAAGAGCTCATAGGCCTCGCTTCCGCGATAGGTGTTCACCCCAAGAATCTCCAAACTTGGCATGAGATCTTTGATGACATGCAGGTATTGGATATCCCCGTTGACAATCCCCATCGGATGGTTGGGATCAATGGTCTTTGCAGCAGCAATGACTTCCTCAAAAAGACTATAGAGATAGCCCGCGCGCACTTCCATCCGTTGCCCTACAGGAAGGTTTTCAATGGCGTTGCTGTCCCATTCCAGTCCATAATTGTTTTCATTTCCAAAAAGAAACATCAGCACACCGGGGGTGTTCTTGTATTCCTCCACCACCTCGAGCGCCTCTTCTGCTATCGCCTCGCGCGTATAGCGATCCGAATAATCCGTCTGTGGAAACCACTTTCCACGAACCGACATGCCATAGCGACCAAACAGATAGTTCACAATGGTATAGATGCCATGCTCATAATAGAAATACTCGATCCACTCGGGTGGCACCATGCTGAAGACCCTGATTGCGTTGACGCCGATGGATTTCATCAGCTCAGCATCAGTATCAATCATCTGCTTGATAAACTCGTCGGGCTTGCTCCACAAATCATAGGTATATTTCTGACCTATCGGCGTATATGACCAGACAACCCCCTTGATTGCAAAGGGTTTCTCATCAACCATGAGGCGAAATCCACCCTCGTCTTTCTCCACTGAAACCGTATTCACCTGAGAAAAAAGAAGTGGTGCCCCACAAAAAATTACAAATAGAAGTATAATTAGTTTTTTCATTCTGTCACCTGTCCCCAGCCCCACACAGAGGCGTCATACCACGGATCATCACGTTCGCTCATCCAGTGGATCAATCGATCACGTTCAGTTGTGTCTGCATCGTTCACCTGAAATTCACACCGGATACGCTGTCCGGGTTTTAGTGAATCAATGCGCAAAAGCTGCAAGGGCAGCGCAGCCTCAATTTCATAACCATCTTCGTTGAAAATCACCGCAGCCGTTGTGCGTTCGGTTTGGGTTATGTCGTTCACCGCAAGTTCAAAATTGAAGGGATCTTCACGATCCTTTGGAACAATTCTGATATGACTGTCGCTGCCTCGATAATTGGCGTGGTTGGAGGTATCCGTTCCGAAAAAAATCTCAACCGAGTCGCCGCGCCAGGCCAGCCCGCCGGGCAATTTGTTTTCATTCACCCTGTCGTCGGTGACTCGTGCGTATATATAAAGGTGTTCAGCATCGGCCTTGAGCACAAAGCGCGCCTCTGCATCTTTTGGATCGTGAAAGGCGCCAAACACAACAATCCGCGTGACCGGACCGTCCAAGTTTTCCCATTCAGAAAAATCAGCATCTATCGCTGGAGGGGTTTCAACCCAATAGACCGGAACAACCTCATCCACAGGTGGTTCAAATTCCACCACCTCGCGTTGTGCATCAGGATTCCACGGCGGCTCTATAGAACTCTTCTCCGTAGTCAATACACAACCAGCAAATAAGAGCGCACAGGATAGCAACACATATAGTTTTTTCACATCCATTCTCCTCAGTCCATTTGTTATCAATATAGCAAGGAATGCCATCAATCACGCATGAAACGAATTTTTTTGTTATGTTGATCATGCTGGCATTCTGCCCCTCATTTGTCAAGTATACCCAGGCAAAACAGTTGACATATCATTTATTTTGATGATATTTTGCATCTCAATGCGCTGAATAATGGCTGCAAGGGCACGTCTCTCCCCACAGATTGCCTCTATGTCTTCAAATACTCCGAACAAGCACCTCACCGAAGGCGTCGATTGATCTAGAACAAGCAGTATGGTTCAATTTTTTTCAATCTCTGCACAAATTTCACCTATTAGTGCTATGTGATAGCTGGATAGGGGAAGTATACCATGCACAAATACTACATTGCACCGAAAAAGCATAGCGTGGGACTACGTCTATTGTTGAACCTACGTCTATTATATTGGAAGATGGCAATAGTGATCCTCAGCAGTATACTGATGAGCTGCAATGGAACAGGCCCCTTTGATAGATATATTCTCATTCACAGTGAAGAGGATTTTCAGAAGATACGGGATAATCCTGCTGGGGAGTATCTCCTTACGCAAGATATCTTCCTGCATGATCCATTTGAACCGATAGGAACGAAGAAAGACCCCTTTAGCGGAACCTTTGATGGAAACAACAAGACAATCAGCAATCTGAAAATAGCACGCTCAAAAGAAGTGCTTGTGGGATTTTTTGGATATATAGCATCAGAAGGGAACGTACGTAACCTGAAAATCATTCTTGCGCCGGGAGAAGAGGATGATCCCAGCATCGAGGGAAAGAGAATCGTCGGCGGGCTTGCGGGATGGAATGAAGGGAGTATCAGTCATGTCGGAATCGCAGGAGGAACGATAAAAGGAGGCAGCATTGTTGGTGGTCTGGTGGGATACCTCACCCTCGACGGCAGCATCAAAAACAGCTATGCGACGGCAGATGTGATAGGAACTACCCTCAGTATTGGTGGAACTGGTGGACTGGTGGGAAAAATAACAATAGATGAAATGAGCCCGAGAAGCAAAAACGATATTGAAAACAGTTATGCGACGGGAAATGTGAAAGGAGATCACGGAGTTGGTGGACTCGCGGGAGTCATCAAACGGGGTGCAATCAAAAACAGTTATGCAACAGGAAATGTGACGGGAACCAGTGAAATTGGTGGATTGGTAGGCAGTATGATGGCATCCTCTAGTCGGGGCAAAGGAATAATCGAAAACAGCTATGCAATAGGGTCGGTAGACGGAGACGTGAGCAAGAAAGATAGACCTGGAGGATTGGTAGGAGGATTCATTGATTATTCTGAAGGAACTGCTCGTGTACAGGGAAATTACTTTGATGCAACTCTCACATCAAATGGACAATGGAGGCATTCGGGAGTTGGCAAATACATGAAGAAAAAAAGAGCGATCCCCATACAAACCATTCCGTTTTATACGCTCAGTTCAGATGACAGAGTTTATACGAGAGAAACCAATGGCGCATTGATAACAAAAACCAATTTTGTAGGATGGGATTTTGACGAAGTTTGGTATATGCCCCGAGATGGAACATGGCCACTGTTTGCCTGGCAAGAATCCCAAGGCCACGCAGACTAGCACAAAGATTATATAGACTCCCCTCTCTTTTAAAAAACTATACATATCCTTGAACATTTGGTTTCACAGATCAGATGTTATATAATGTGTAGTAAGGAACTAGGGTGTGCATTGTCACCACCCGATAAAGGAGAACATGTAATGAAACGAGGTTTCTTTGGTGCAGCGCTGTTAAGCGTCGTGGTGATCAGTTGTAATGGCGTAGGTCCCTTTGATAACTATGTCAGAATTTACAGTGAGGAGGACCTGCAAAAGGTCCGGAATAACCCTGGTGGGAATTATTGGCTTATGCAAGATATCACTCTGGATAGTGACGCCACATTTGAGCCAATAGCAAAGGACACAGACCCTAATCCTGGAGATTATGTGGGAACACCTTTTAGCGGAATCTTCGACGGAAGAGGCAAGTCCATCAAGAATCTGAAGGCAGGACAACAAGGAATGGATTTTATAGGGTTCTTTGGAAAGATAGGGCCAGGGGGAGCGGTCCGCAACCTGAAGCTCAGCCTTGCACCAGATGATATGAATAATTTCAGCATAAAAGGGAGTAACAACGTTGGAGCTCTTGCAGGATTGAATGAGGGGACCATTGAGAATGTTGGCGTTGAGGGGGGCTCGGTGGGAATAGCGTCCGCAAGCTCTGGTGTTGGTGGGCTGGTGGGATTGAATCATGGCGAGATAATCAATAGCTATGCGGCTGTGCATGTCCGGGGAAACTTCGATGTTGGCGGGTTGGTGGGAAATATGACAAATGGCAGAATTGCCGCTAGCCATGCAACGGGAATGGTGACAGTGAATAGTAATCAAGACAGTGGGTTCGGTGGTTTGGTAGGTCGCATGACAGGAGGAAGCATCGAAGCCAGCCATGCAACGGGAAATGTGGAGAATGCTGCTGGTGGAACAATCGGTGGATTGGTGGGCAGTATAAGAGATGGGGATATCAAAACCAGTTATGCGACCGGAGCCGTGACAGGCATCGAAGATGGCGTCGGTGGATTGGTGGGGAAGATTACAACCGGAGTTAGCATCAGAGATAGTTATTATGCATTGGGAGCAGTGATCGGTACCGCAGGTGGCTTTGGTGGATTGGTGGGGAGTATTACCTCCAAAGATGTTCACATCATAAATACGTATGCAATAGGAACAATCACAGGAATGGGAACCGGCAATCTTGGTGGCCTCGTGGGAAGGGTCACCCCTCCTGGCACCAATGTTATCATGAGAAGCAGTTATTTTGATGGAGTGCGTATCAATCCAGAACCAACAACACATCCAGGAGTTGGTGATAATCGAGGAGCGTCAGTATCTTTCGAAATATACTACACGCGTGATTCAGATCAAAAGGTGTATACGAGAGAAACAGGCGGCGCAGTGATCACCGTCGACAGTTTTTTAACATGGGATTTTGACAACACGTGGCGGATGGAAATAGGTGAGTGGCCAACTCTGCAATGGCAGGCTCCCTAAACAGACGACATCGACATAACCTCGCTCTCTCAGAGCAGCTCTATTAGCTTAGACATTTACTTTATAAATAAATTACTTTATACTGAATAATAAAGAGGCTGCTTTGTGATCTATCCCATTACACCAGAAAGACATACGATGAGCTCGCGGTTGCTGCTCTATGGAATAACTGCAATTGTGTTCAGCATCGCAGTGATCAGCTGTAATGGAACGAGTATCCTCGATAGATATATCGGCATTTACAATGAAGCTGATTTTCAGAAGATGCGGGATAATCCTGCTGGAAATTATTTCCTTGTGAAAGATATCACCCTGCAAGAGGTATTTGAACCGATAGGCGGGTATGCCATACCTTTCACTGGGCTCTTTGATGGCAGGGGCAAAACCATCAAGAATCTGAAGATAAACAAGAAAGAGACCAATTATGTGGGGTTTTTTGGATACATCGAATCCAATGGAGAAGTACGCAATCTGAAACTCATCCTCACACCGGAAAATGCAGGCAGTTTCAGCATCATTGGCGCAAGATACGTAGGTGCGCTCGCCGGACAGAACGATGGCAGCATCAGCACTGTTGGTGTTGCAGGAGGAGTGGTGCAAGGGAGAGGCAATGCCAGTGCTGATATTGATGTCGGTGTCGGTGGAGTCGTAGGAATGAATAGGGGCAGCATCACCGCCAGCAATGTAGCGGAGAATACGAAGATAACCGGAATGCAGGGAGTTGGTGGATTAGTGGGAATCATAGAAGAAGGGATCATCAAAAACAGTTATTCAATGGCAACCGTGGTAGGAACTGATGGAGTTGGCGGGTTAGTGGGAGTGATGAATGTGATCAAAAATGCTGCAAGAGCAAATATTGATGCCAGTTATGCAGGCGGAACCGCCTATGGAGACCATGCTGTCGGTGGATTGATCGGATCCCTGAGAACGGTTAACAGCAACAGAGCAACCATAAAAAACAGCTATACGGTAACAACGGTGGGAGGAATGCATGATGTTGGCGGACTCATAGGAAAGATCGCAGAAGAAACACCAATCATTCCTCCCAGGGCACGTGCTAACAATATACAAATCAGAAACAACTATGCAACAGGAATGGTGATGGTGGAATCCAGTGGGGTGTTTGGCAACCTGGTGGGGAGTATTAGCGCCAACGTGGACGGAGATGTTCGGATAACTGCCAATTATTATAGGGTAGTGCTTAGGCAGGGAAACGGACAGACGGCATCATCATCCAGAGCAATTGGGCACCACCCAGGCACAAACACAATAGTCACCACCCCTTTCTATACATCTGGCACCGCGCCGAATCAACTGGTATATGAGGAAATAGGTGGGCGATTAATACAACAAACTGATTTTGCTGATTGGAATTTTGACCGCACGTGGCGGATGCAAGAAGGATACTGGCCACAGTTGTCCTGGCAAGCTCCCTAGGCAAACAACACAAGCCCCTACCCTGGCCTCTCAAAAAAAACTATCCACGGCTTGCCTTCTGAAAAAAACGTTATATACTGCTCATGATGTATTAATATGTAAATAATATTGATATATAAATAGTATTAAATATGTCTTGTGTTTGTAATGCAATAGTGTATAATACTGGTGGTATACTATTCATACCGACACATAGTAGAGGAGATATAATATGAAATATCATTTTACAGCAAAAAAGAAGCATACAGAGAAAGGGCTCGTACTGCTCTATGCAATACTAGGAGCGGTCCTCAGTATCGTGCTGATCAGCTGTGGCAGCACCGGCCTCCCTTGGGATACTGCGTTTGGTTCATCCGGCTCGTCCACTTCGTCTGGTTTTGGATCCAGCACGTCTGGCTCTTCATCCACTTCATCCAGCACGTCTGGTGCATCTTCCACGTCGTCTAATTCTTTTTCTTATATACCAGTGATTACTTTGATCTCTGATGAAGAGAGTTTTCAGATGATTCGAGACAAACCTTGGGGAAATTATGAACTTACGAATGACATTGTTCTGACCGAAGATTTTGAACCAATCGGAGATGATGATGTCCGCTTCAATGGATACTTCAATGGAAGAGGGCATACCATCAGTAATCTGCGAATACAAAAACCAAGAGAGAGTGAAGTAGGCTTTTTTGGCGTTATAGGAGTGAGTGGAATAGTATTCAATGTGAAGCTTAGCCTTGCGCCAGGAGACACGGACAGTCCTAGCATAGAAGGAAACCATTTCGTAGGCGCACTCGCAGGAAGAGTTCTCAATCAAAAAAACATTGGATTCATTGGGGTTGAAGGAGGTCACGTGAAGGGCAATAAATATGTCGGTGGCTTGGTGGGAGAGATATACGGAGACATCATGACTAGCTATGTGACTGGAGATGTGGAAGAAGTTGGCTTAGGCTCTGTCGGCGGACTGGTAGGTCGTCTGTATGGAGAAATTGAGAACAGCTATGCGACAGGAACAGTGACGGGAACCAAGCAAGTTGGTGGCCTGGTGGGAAATCTCAGACACGGCAGCAAAATCAAGAACAGTTATGCAACCGGAATAGTGACCGGAGCCGAGCACGTTGGTGCCTTGGTGGGAGAATCCAGCATCGCCTTTGACAGTGATTCCATAACAGCGAATTATTTCAATGCAATTGCAACACAACAATGGGTGGGAACGGTGCAAGGCAGCAGCATTTTAACAGCAGACATGGCAGCTCCGTATTACGTAGTGGGCGACGTTGTGCGTCTTACCAATGATGCAAATGGAAGCCCAGTCACGCAAACTAGTTTCGATGGTTGGGACTTTAAGGGTGATCCTGCAAACGATCTTGATCCCCTTTGGCAGGTGAATCCAGGCGAATGGCCCCAGCTTGTCTGGCAATAATCCAAGACCCAGCAACAAAATACACTGAACGATGCCCCCTCTTCCAGGGGGCATTATTATAGAGAGGGATTCAGGCCTGGATGTGGTCGTCACTATACCCCGCATAATGTTTGAGAAAATTACGCAAGAGGTTTGAGAAGTTGTGCGTTTCTGCACAACGCAATCCGGCCTAGCTTATCAAGAATGCACAAGGCGGTATAGCCAGTTTCAGTCTTCCTTTCGAGTGAGGACTGCTTCATAACCAGAAGCATCATGCAAAGTCAGTGTTTGTGTTCCTGCATCGTACTCTATTGTGTATGTTCTAGGAAAATACAGAGGAGATGAAACCTTTTGTAGTTCCCAGCCATCATCAAGCAGGGCTCGTTCTTCCGGAGTTGGAGTAGATCCAGGCTGTTCAAACCTATTGTTTTCAAGTTGCCATCTATAGTTGCCATACTGATCATAGATAATAAAAGGGTGGACAACAGTGTTAGTATCGACAAATTGGTACTCATTACCGCTTACTACATAGATATTTTTTACATAGATTGTTTGATCGAATGATTCTATATTTGTATGTTTTGTGATCGCATGAGTGCTTACAAATGCTTCGAGTTCATTGTTTAACAATGTTATAGATGGCGTAATTTGATGATATTTTGAAAAATAATCTCTGTCTCTGATTATATACTCAGAGAATTTGGCTATCGTCTCTAGGGTCTCACTAGAGTCACTCCTCTCCCGGAATATGTCTAATTGGACAAGGAATCCCTCGGCGTTTACAACAAAGTAATAACTTCCTGACTCTGGAGCATCCGAAATGACTCGTTCTGATTCTGAATACCGAGAGGGTCTAATTTGTCTAAGCGTTACACTCATTTGCAACAGTTCGTCTGTCAAATCGTGTATTTTGAATCGTGTAATTTCTTCGTCTGTACTATATGTATAGTGTATTGTGACAACACCTCGTGACAAATCAAAACTCCACACTGCATTCTGATCTGCATTCTGCCACACGCCATCGAGATACACGTATTTAACATGCCAGTCTGGTCCTTGAAGATTGCAGGCAGCGAGCAACACAAAACCAACAAGGATACTCCCACCCTTCCATTGTTTCAGCATACACTATGTGTACTATTTGTACGTAGTTATGTCAATTAATGCTATCTTTTTTCAATGCTTGCAGGCGGATGATGTTTGCCCGTTCTGAGACATAATGCTGAAACTCCCGATCTTCCTTGTCTTGAATGCCCTTGTTTAGGTAGTATTCCTCGCATTTGCCCTGCTCGACACACCAGTCTTTGATCAACTGAAATGTCTTTTGGTCGATAGCCTCCCGCCTTCGCTGGCTTGAAGCCCCCTCGACCCATTGATCATTTATAAAACGTAGCTCCAGAAAGGCATAAGATTCCCTACCCATATTCCCAAACCCCCCACGATAGTATAGTATATGTATAAACTAGACGTATGGAGTGTATATGCACCGGATTGTAATCATATTTTTTCTTGGACTGAGCCTCATCAGCTGTGGAGAGGCAGGTACTCAAAAGGGAGAAGCCCTAACATCAGGATCGGGATCATCAGGATCAGAATCATCGGGATCGGGATCAATATCAGAATCTCCAGCCTCAACACCTCCATCAGGTGCTGTGAAGGTTCGCAGTGCTGTTCTTCCTGCATTAACTGATCCCCATTACACCAATTCCCAAGAATCCTTTTCTGTCCAGACCGATGTCACCGATGATCGCATCAAAGCGGTCATTCCAAACATAGACTATACAGCGGATGATGAACTGACCATCACGATTGCTCCAAACGCACATATGGTGTTCCAGCGAGGTGAACAAACCGGACCAACCGTATACATCCGAATTTCCACGCTTCTAGAGGACCCCAACCCTCAGATCACCATCAAGAATGATGAGGAAGAACAGATCTATACCATTGAACTTTCGCGCTATGATTCAATAATGGCGACAGATCGTAACCTTCCAGCAGATGCAACCCCCGTCTATGGACAAGACAATTTTTCCTATATCACCACAAAGCCCATGAGGAATTACATCCTTGTCAACGATCTCACCCTGCAGGGCGAGCACACCCCGATTGCACCAGAGACAAATAATACAAATTCCGATTCTTTTGATGGAATACCCTTCAGTGGAATCTTTGAAGGCAATCACAAAACAATCCGTGGGCTGCGCATCATCATAGATGAAAATGATCCAGATAGAAATGAGTTCTTAGGGCTCTTTGGCAAGATAGACGGAGGGACGGTGCGCAACCTGCGGATCCTTGAACCCATAATCCAAGTGCAAAAGATAGTCAATGAAGCGCAGCACGGTATAGGTCCTCCAACTCCAAAAGACGCATGGTACGTTGGTGCAGTCGCAGGAGAGCTTTCTGGTACTGGTACGATTGAACGCGTTGCCGCCATTGATGGTTCGTTTTCGGCAAGTGATACAAATACCTTTCTTTATTTTACTGGTGGACTGGTGGGTCACCATCATGGAGGTGTTATCCGCAACAGCCATGCAAGCGTTGCCATCGCAGGAGAGAACAACCTTGGTGGGTTGGTGGGGATCCTTGGCCTCGGACACATCGAATCCTCCTATGCCATTGGACAAGTATTTAAGATCAATGCTGGTAGTACCTCCAACACTGACAACGGTGGATTTCTCGGCTATTATTTTTCCTATACCAGCGACCGCATCACCAACAGTTATTTTGATGCAGTGCTCAGTGGACAAGAAAGAGGCATTGGAAGCTTCTATGGCTCGAACCGCAGCACCGTTGAGGCCTTCTACACCAATGCTGACGACGGCTTTGTTTACACCGACGAGAACTATGCCCCCGATGAAATGATCAGCACCAGCAATTTTCCCGGTTGGGATTTCGCTGATGCTAATGTTGATGGAACTGAAGCCATCTGGGAGATGAATTCAGGAGAATGGCCCAAGCTGCGTTGGGATCCCTAGTCCGCGATTCCAGCCTTCTTCAAAGCCTGCAGGCGGATGATGTTTGCCCGTTCTGAGCGATAGCTTTGAAACTCCCGGTCTTCCTTGTCTTGAATGTCCTTGTTTAGGTAGTATTCCTCGCATTTTTCCTGGTCGACGCACCAATCCTTGATCAAATAAAAAGTCTCTTGGTCGACAGCTTGCCGCCTGTGATGGCTTGAAGCCCCCTCAACCCATTCATCATTTATAAAACGGGGTTCCACAAATGCATAAGATTCCCTACCCATATTCCCAAAACCCCCACGATAGTATAGTATATGTATAAACTAGACGTATGGAGTGTATATGCACCGGATTGTAATCATATTTTTTCTTGGGCTGGGCCTCATCAGCTGTGGAAAGGCAGGGACTCCAGCACCATCAGGTGCTGTGAAGGTTCGCAGTGCTGTTCTTCCTGCATTAACTGATCCCCATTACACCAATTCCCAAGAATCCTTTTCTGTCCAGACCGATGTCACCGATGATCGCATCAAAGCGGTCATTCCAAACATAGACTATACAGCGGATGATGAACTGACCATCACGATTGCTCCAAACGCACATATGGTGTTCCAGCGAGGTGAACAAACCGGACCAACCGTATACATCCGAATTTCCACGCTTCTAGAGGACCCCAACCCTCAGATCACCATCAAGAATGATGAGGAAGAACAGATCTATACCATTGAACTTTCGCGCTATGATTCAATAATGGCGACAGATCGTAACCTTCCAGCAGATGCAACCCCCGTCTATGGACAAGACAATTTTTCCTATATCACCACAAAGCCCATGAGGAATTACATCCTTGTCAACGATCTCACCCTGCAGGGCGAGCACACCCCGATTGCACCAGAGACAAATAATACAAATTCCGATTCTTTTGATGGAATACCCTTCAGTGGAATCTTTGAAGGCAATCACAAAACAATCCGTGGGCTGCGCATCATCATAGATGAAAATGATCCAGATAGAAATGAGTTCTTAGGGCTCTTTGGCAAGATAGACGGAGGGACGGTGCGCAACCTGCGGATCCTTGAACCCATAATCCAAGTGCAAAAGATAGTCAATGAAGCGCAGCACGGTATAGGTCCTCCAACTCCAAAAGACGCATGGTACGTTGGTGCAGTCGCAGGAGAGCTTTCTGGTACTGGTACGATTGAACGCGTTGCCGCCATTGATGGTTCGTTTTCGGCAAGTGATACAAATACCTTTCTTTATTTTACTGGTGGACTGGTGGGTCACCATCATGGAGGTGTTATCCGCAACAGCCATGCAAGCGTTGCCATCGCAGGAGAGAACAACCTTGGTGGGTTGGTGGGGATCCTTGGCCTCGGACACATCGAATCCTCCTATGCCATTGGACAAGTATTTAAGATCAATGCTGGTAGTACCTCCAACACTGACAACGGTGGATTTCTCGGCTATTATTTTTCCTATACCAGCGACCGCATCACCAACAGTTATTTTGATGCAGTGCTCAGTGGACAAGAAAGAGGCATTGGAAGCTTCTATGGCTCGAACCGCAGCACCGTTGAGGCCTTCTACACCAATGCTGACGACGGCTTTGTTTACACCGACGAGAACTATGCCCCCGATGAAATGATCAGCACCAGCAATTTTCCCGGTTGGGATTTCACAGACATCTGGGAGATGAATCCAGGAGAATGGCCAACCCTGCGTTAATCCTCGATTCCGGCCTTCTTCAAAGCCTGCAGGCGGATGATGTTTGCCCGTTCTGAGCGATAGCTTTGAAATTCCCGATCTTCCTTGTCCTGAATGCCCTTGTTCATGTAGTATTCCTCGCATTTTTCCTGGTCGACGCACCAATTCTTGATCAAATAAAAAGTCTCTTGATCGACAGCTTGCCGCCTGTGATGGCTTGAAGCCCCCTCAACCCATTGATTATTGATCCATCGCGGGTCTATAAAATCAACAGGTGGTTCTTCGTCAATCTCCACATAGACCAATCCCTCGGGAATTTCTGTAGGAAGCAGGACTATTTTACTTAGAGTAGTACCGTTAGAATCAAACGCATAAAACATTAATATCTCCTCATGATGTATTGTATACTATAGAATGCAGGACGGTTTTCGATGGGGTCGCCTGATAATGCTGGCGTAGGTCGAATAGATACGATATGTATATGACTTCCCTCCCTAACAGTACTCCACGTTCCGTTCCCATACCATGTTTCTGTCCGAGTAGTGTCATCCCCCCCTAATCTAGATCCTCTATGAGCCTTAAACCAGCCTTGTCTACCAGTGTATGAATGGTTATGACTTCCGCTATAGTTACACACTATCCTATGTGTATGATCAGGCAACTGTTCTTCGGTTAGACTGACCTGATTCTCTCCCCCCATACTCCCGATACCTCCAGAATAGCTTCCACTGGTGCTATCGTCTGCTGTCTTCTGGGGGTGACTCTGACCATACGCACCCATCAGAAACCGTGCGCGCAGATCAGGTATCCCTTCGTCTTGACCTTCACAGACATACCACCCCGGAATCGTCTTGTCATCGTGCCAGTCATCTCCAGAAAAGGGGATGATCGTCCCGATCGGAAATACATTGCAGAAGGCCGTCTGGCGATACTCAGATGAAGCGTTGAAGACAAAATCAGAGCTATAGGCAACATTATCAGGATGATTCAGGTCATCCGAGGCTGTCTCGATATTGTAGAGCACACAAAATGGCACCATTGGTCGACTTGTCTCCGCCCCATCCCACCATTGCAGCTCGGGGATGCGCTCATCAAATTCACTCCGCACTTCTGTGGTGTCAGCGGTAGTGATGCTGCCGCGTTCTGCTTGTCTATAGGTAAGCAGCAATTGCTGACCTACCTTGTCCGCAAGGTCTGTTGTGTCAATCTGCAATGGGTCAAGGATCGGCAAAAAGGTCTTTTTTCCATCAGAACCCTGAAGCACGGCAGACCCTGGTGTAATTTCCTCACTCGAAACCGTCAACCCCGAAAGCACCCCCGGGGTATAGGGCTGGACTAACATTTGCATGTTGATTTCATGCTGGTATTGCATATAGTTCAATGCCGCAGCAGGTAGATAGGTGTTGTCGTAAAACATTCTACGATTCAAATGACCAAGCGATCTTGGTTCTGTACTCATAATTCTTTCTCCTCTATTTTTATGGTGTATGCGATATAGGGCGGAAGCACTATATCAAGATACTCTTGTACTGTCTTGTGATGGACCGCATCAAAGAGCGTTAAAATCAAGCCATTGTAATTGCCGAGATAGCCCTTTTCCCCGAGAACGCCGAGTAATTCAACATTGCTCGTCTCTGGACTTCCCAGAAGAAACCCCTCCTGCGGGAAAATAAGCAGTCTATATCGTTGATTCGTCAATTCATCGAGAAAACTGCGTATCCTCGTTTCATAGCCAAGTCCTACGGTGTATGCTGCAATATTAGTCAACCCCCGTCGCAACTGCTCATAGGTAGCATTGTCTACCAGATATGCATAGAGTGAATCGATGGGGATATGTTGTGCCAGTGCCCCTTCGGTCGCTATGGCAGGAAATCGATTCTTCAAGACCGTTCTGACGTCCTGCGAGAGGATTCCAAAACATTCGCGTATCCAGGCTTCTATGTTCTCATATGTTTTCATTGGCTCTCAGTCCCATCTGAAAATCTAATCTGTGGTAAAAACCGCTCGTAATCACCAGGCTGAACTACAGGGTGGTCAAAGACGATATGAATGGCATTAGATGCAATGCCTGCAGCATCGAAGCGGTTGTAGAGTTCAGACTCGTAATAGGCTTCACCGATGCGCAGATTGTGCAGATACCCCTGTGTGATCCCTTCGATAAGCTCATAATCAAGCGATGCATCGTAGGCAATCTCAATAGTATCACGCGTCTCTCCCGTGAAATAATGTTCAGCGTCTTGGATACTGATGCGAGTCGTGATGAGCCTTGCTTCATCGAGCGCTACTCTAATCTGTTCTCGCTCTTCATTCTGAGCATCAGCGCCATTCTTCGTTGAAATCCAGAGGATGAAGTTTGAATATGTCGTTGAACTGATGCGTTCAATGCGCGCATCGAAAATAAACTGCTTTGCAATCGCCTCGTAATGTGCACTGATGTCCCCTTGGATCAAGAGCTTCCAATGATTTTGAATCTCATTCCGATAATAAGCATCATCCCAACGATCAGTCCCAAGTTCTATGGCCGTGTTGATTCCATCATACTCGATCTCTTGTTCAACAAGTTCATCTCCTGGACGATCATAGGTCAGTATGCTGTTCTCAGGGGGGCGTGAACGCAACCCGGTGATGTTTGAAACAAGCTGTAATTCACCTGAAGTAATATCCCTTGTGTTATCAAGTTCAAAATCCTCTGCTGCGTTGAACTCGATACCGGTTTCTTCTGTTCTGCGTTCTTGTGTTTCCGGATCAACTTCAATAATCTGCCCCGTAAAAACCTTTGCGCCTTGCGGAATAGAAAGCGACTGGACGTCGGGAAGATTGAGAGAAACCCGAAGCGTTATACGCGTGGGAGTCTCCTCTTGACGGGGAAGGTCGAGCATGCGCCCGAAATTATCCAGATAGAACCCCCGTGCAGTATCGATATTGAGCTGTTCTTCTACAAAATGCAGGTCTCGATAGACATCCTTCATCAGGCTATCCATGAGTTCTGCAAGGCCGCGCATCACTCCCACAGAAGACTGCAGTGACAATTCTGTCTTTTCGCGCGCAAGGGAGAAGATTGCCTCTCTCCTCCCTTCATCGCTTAACCGTAAATAACTCATATCGCTACCTCCAAGGTTTCAGACCCATCACCGCTGACAAAGGCAATGTGGAAGAAATCCCCCCCATCGCTCACCGAAAAGGAGGTGATCTCCGGCATCGCCTTGCAAATTCGGATCAACTCGTTTTTCATCTGGGCACGAGAAACCGTGTCGTTTAAAAAATGTGGCACATTGCTGCCAGCATCGGGGTCCCAAGGCAGATGCCCCTTTAGGATTTGCATCGATCGGGTGAGATTCTGCGCAATAAGCGCGTTGTCGCTGACTAAACGCAGATCATTCGTCTCTGGATCAACTTGCACATCGAGGCTGTCGGGGTTCCAAGCGATATCAGTCATTGCCATCCTCCTCATAGGTGATTTCCGCACTGTGCTCAGCAAGAGTCGTGCTGCCACTCAGATCATAATCCTCGCCCCCGACGTTCGTTATAAAATCGCCTGCCCCAATCGTCTGTGCAGGAACTCTGATCCGTAACCCTTGCAGAAAGCGGTCAAAGAGCTCTGCGAGAATTTCTGCATAGGGTTCTAGCTCTGCTTCAGTGAGGCGATCGCGCACAGTCTGTGGAATTAATTCCCGCAAACGCTCAACATAGGTGTTTTTTATGCTGTTTTTAAGTTGCTCATTCATAGAATAATCCTCCTATTTTTCCTTGTAATTCTGTGATACTTGGCGTAACTGTTGACGGATCAATGAACTGCTTGGTCGGTGATCCAACCGTTCCAATCTGCAAAAAGACATCAAGGATCTGTGATAAGATATCCTTTAGGCTTGCAGCTGCTGTCTTAAATCCAAAAAGATTCTGGTTTGCATCGAGGCTCAGGCTTGCAGTGCCGTCGGTAAGCTCATAGGCATCCTTTGATCCAAAACATTGGAGCACCACGGGAAAGCCAGGGTTGTCATCGATATACCCAATCAGAACAAAAGAACCAACTCCCGGAAGGGAATAGGCACTCTTGGACTCTGCCCATTGTTGGGAGACGACTAAGGCATCACAGAAGAATCCTGTTTTTTCAAGTGATCCCGGTGTGAGAAGCTCTGCCTTCAGGCTACCTTGCTGAGCATCAACCGCACGCACAACGGCCAATTGGAGCCTTGGAGCCATCGCTTCCCTGTTCAACTGCGCTGCCCCATCTGGATAGAGAAAGAGCTTGTGCGTATCAACCGTATAGATCAGATGTGATCGAGCCACATGGCTGCTCTTCCCATCGATGCTGATCGGCTGCGACTGGCGGGCGATGACCTTCTGCGGCAAAACAAGGATGCGATCGTCGTAGCGTTTGAGGATGTTCTCCCCGGTCTGCAAACGTATCGATGATCCTTGCAACGGTGTCTTTTCGATGTGCAAAATGTCATCCGCATCACAGAAGATGCGATACTCCTGCATATCCTGGCCATAGGCCTGCAAGGCATCAAAGAGCAATTGCAAGGCTCGATGTCCTGGTGTCTCGTATACATGAAAGTTTCGCAAAACCTGTGCAGGAATTGCAACGGATATCGTGGATATTCCACAGAGGGTGCAAATCTCTTCTGCAAGCTGCTTTGCTGATCGTCGTGCATACGATATGGAAATCGGCGTATAGAGTTTTTCAGCCTGATCAAGCACATAAGCTTGGATGTACTGATGCGTTCGGGTGATATGTCCCAAGACCCCCGTGGCAATGCGTGTCTTGTCTAGACTTATCTCCACCGGAGCATCTGCTTGCATCGCCGATTCTTCACTTATGGGTACACGTATTATAGTAGTGCTAAAGGGGCTCGAACGATCAGTGATAGATTCGATGCGCTGTACGAGTCGCAGCGATCCCTGTATACGCAGTTCAATCACGAGGAGTCCCCCGCGAATAATTGTTCAGGGCTTCACGATGCTCGGGACTTTCTTCAATTGAATAAGCAGGTGCCGCTGGTTCCGGAGTATCTGTGCTGATTCCTGTGATGCGTCGCTGAGTTGCTACCTCAACGAATGCAAGGTCAGCACCCACCAAGGAATCCTTTGCATACGAGAAAGACAAGGATGTCCAATAAACCTCGTATACACCAATTGCGTTGATGTAATCCTGTTCGATACTATGAACTACGGGAATGCCCTGTTGTGAGCGTTCAAACTCTGTTTGCAGGGTCTCAATTTGCGTATCGATGCTCATGTTTTCATCGGGCACGAGCAACAAAGACACGCTGATTGTGATGTCATCATAGCCAGAGAGAACTTTCTCGGTTTTGGACGCCCCCTCTGCTTTAGAGCTATCCATGATGATCTTGCCATCAATGCTGATGTTCTCAACCACGCCAACAAGGCGTTTCTGATCGAGAAGTATTTCTGAACCATCATAGTTAAATATCATGCATAACTCCGTTTATATCCGCTTGCGCTCTCAAGGATGCGCATAAAACTCATAAGATCTTCAATTTCAGATGCCTGAACGATGAGTTTCTCGATGTTGATCCGCGAAGGTCGTGGAGAAGCCATCATGCGATCCTGTGATCCTGGTTTCTGATCTGCTTGCTTAAAGGCAAATGCCTTGCTCACTGTTTGCGAGAGCGTATGCTTGTTGTCATCCACCCCCTTGGCAATCGTCTGCGGGATGCTCCTTCCTGCAGCGCTCAAATGCGCAAAAGGTCCCCGCTTGGCATCACTCTGTGGGAGAAACTCCCCTGTTTTGCTAAACTGCATCTTGAGAGCCTCTTGCAGGGCAGGGTTGTCTGCTGCTCCCTCAGCCATGGTATCGATGAGCTCAGACCCTGCATTTTTGGAGCGATTAAACAGTTTTCCGAAGAACTCACCTATCACCTCGAAAGGTCGTGCAATGAAAGAGACAAGATCAGTTACCGCAGTGATGATCCCTTCAAAAAATTCGCCGATCCATTCCCAAACACTGGTGAAAATGCCAACAAAGAAATCCTTAACAGAGCTAAAAACTCCCTTGATTCCCTCCCAAAGCCCGGTGAAGGCGCCAATGAGGAACTCCCCACCTGTTTCAATAAATCCTATGATCCACTCCCAAACACCGGTGAAGATGCCAACAAAGAAATCCTTGACAGTGCTAAAAACCATCTTGATTCCCTCCCAAAGCCCGGTGAAGGCGCCAATGAGGAATTCTCCGGCTACTTCAATAGATCCTGTGATCCAGTCCCAAACACTGGTGAAAACTCCTACGAAGAAATCCTTGACGGTGTTGAAAACCATTTTGATTCCTTCCCAGAGGTTCACAAAAAATTCGCTGATCGGTTCCCAATACTTGATTATCAACATGGGAATCGGCGCAACGATCCACAAGAGTACCTGGACGCCAACTTCAAAGGCCTGTTTGATTCCATCCCAAATATTGGTGAAGATCTCAACGAGAAAATCTTTTGCCCCGTTAAAAAATCCTACGATCCAATCCCAGACTCCGGTGAAAATTCCAACGAAAAAATCCTTAACCGTACTGAAAACATCTTTGATCCAATCCCAAACGCTGGTGAAAATCTGTTTAATGCCCTCCCAGAGGTTGACGAAGAATTCACTGATCGGTTCCCAGTATTTGATCACCAAAAACACGATAGCAGCCAATACCAAAATAGCTGCAATGATCAACAAGATTGGCCAGAGTGCTGACCAGTTGGCAACCGCCCAAGTAATCATCGTTGGGATGACTTTGGCAATTCCTCCCTTCATAGCCTTCAAGGAGTCCTTAAATTTTCCAAACCCATCTGTTATTATGGGAAGATCTTTAAAATCCTTTACCGCCGAGGCAATCGATGCGATTGATCCAGCCGTACCTAAGGCATCTTTTCCAAAATTTAATAGTTTTGAACCAAGAGGAGAGACATTTTCTGATAACTGAGACGCTGCAGGACCTGCTTGCGCACCCAAGCTATCAGCAAGGGCAGAACCAGATGCGCCAGCACTCCCTGCACTGTGCATCGCATTGGTTGATTCGGTGAGGGCATCGATTCCACTGACAGCAATACCGCTTGACGCCAAAACACTTGTCGCCATATCCCTGGCAGCTCCAGCGATTGCACGCATGGAAGTTACCGCTTTTTCACCGGTAATGCTCGTTGCACCTAAGACCGTTGACACCCGATCCATGCCCGATTCAAAAGAATCTGCCAATTCATTCGGCACATCCAGTATAGATCGGAGCGAATCAAGCTTGTCATACAGTGTCTGCAAAGGCACCGAAAATTTGTCTTGCACGGTTATAGTTACTGCAGTGACCAGATCTGCCATCTATTCAAACTCCTATTTTATTCCATGCCAGAGGGAATGCCCCTGGCAGTTCATACTTTCCAACCAGCATACTTTGTTCTAGATGCCAATGCACATATGCTCGCGTATCCACCACGGTCATCGATCTCCATCGATTGCCTTGACGATCGCCTCACGAAGCACTCCTACCTGCAATTCACGCACGAAATGTGCCTCGCTGAGCAAGATCGTTGCGCTATCAATCGGGTAATCTTCTACATCAATTCCCAAAAAATAGCGGATGTAGATACGCATCTTGGCTATATCGCCTAGAGCTCCTTGGAGCTTACCGCTGGGCTGCTCCCGAAAAAAGGGGTGATCACCGTGTCGATGAAACTCCCCACTGGCAAGGGATAATCCTCCAACTGGGTGACTATATCCTTGCTATCAGGCTTGACAATAATCGAGGCAAGCAAGCCCAATTGGGCACTCAAGGGTGCCTTTTGGATGCTCGCCTGGAAACGCTCGATATCACTGACTCGCGGTCGTCGATAGACGAACTGCAATTCATGAACAGTCGCGGACTC
Organism: Spirochaetia bacterium; assembly: GCA_965243525.1. Classification (GTDB taxonomy): domain Bacteria; phylum Spirochaetota; class Spirochaetia; order WTKD01; family WTKD01; genus WTKD01. The sequence goes on from OZ251568.1 coordinate 376,639, forward strand.
ATCAGAAAAACTGATGCTGCCTTGATATATCTTTCCATACTGTTTTTTCAGTTGCTCAATATCTGCTTCTTCTATGTGCATGTTCTTCCCTTACACCGCCGTATAGGCTGGAATGCCGTCACGGACAATCGGTTGGACTAATTCACCTGAGATCTTCACCTTCAAATAGGTGTCACCCTTTGTTGCAGAAAAATCTCGTGACTTGAATTTCACCACAAGGTTCACCACAATCGGCGCACTGCTTGGATCGACGGCATAGACCACGACCACCGGCACCGCATGATTGTTATAAAACCCACCGGAATTGTTCATATACTGTTCAAATGTCTGATAGTCCTCTTGCCCAAGCTCGATATCACATTTACCGCTATAGGCGCCTCGGCCAATCCCAACGGGCAGGTTGTGCCGTCCCGTGATGACCTCGTCAGCTTTTTCATCGCTATAGTTGATGCTCTCTGCAAGCACGGGAACCTGTCCATCCGGGAAAGTTATCTTGATACTTTCATAATCATATACAACACCGTTAATCATAATGCCTCCTGTGTACTAAAGGATATTTCGTTTTCGATATAACTCAATTTGCCCAAGGGAACGATGCGGATTCTCACGCGTATGGTGTTTGTTTGGAGAATCTGATCGATGTCGTTGAGTTCAATCACAAAGTCGGTGATCTCACCGTTTGCCTGCATCTGATTCAAGGGCAATTCACATATGGCCTTGAACATTTCCAACTCTTCAACACTCACCGCTATGGTGTCGTTTACAAATTGCAATTGTGCAGCTCTGACCAATCGACAGGCGCGATTCATGACGCGTGTTTTTTCAACGGTGTCAAAATCACTGTCTGCGTCGCTGTCGATGCGTGCCAAGGTGATGAATATTCCGTCAGTACCATAGTATTCTCGAGCTACTGTATAACTATTACGTGACATATCAACAAGTTGACCATCGTTTAAAACTGGAGTGCGTCCACTTGCTAAAGGGATTGGTCCGTATTTGACTGCATCAACTGCTTCATGAGCTTGTCGGGCAAGTACCAAAGGCAGATAGGAAAACAAGAGCGGTTCGGTGCTCCCATCGGACAACGTAATATCCCCTGCAACATTTGCAAGACGCAAGGAACTCTGAGTTGAACGTTCTTCTCCCGTCAATTTTGATATCCAGGTACCTATTCCCTCATTGTCCTGTGGCAAGCGGGGCCGCACGACTCCAAGGGTGTATTGATGACGCCCTGCTGCCTGCTTAAGCTGCAGCGCAAGATTACTCCAGGTGTTCGCATCAGTTACGTCAACAATGCTCAATACCTCGATTGGCTTGCTGTCCTCAAGGGCAAGTTTGATTGCATCTTGATAGGGCTCTGCATTCTCGGTGCCAATTACATCCACTCCTCGCAAGCCTGTGTTCAGGGCTCTCGCCGCTGCCCTCCTAAGTTCACTGCTCCCGAGTTTTTCGAGACCTGCATCATCGGTGATACGCGTTATTGTATTCCATTTAAAATCGTCAGTTTCCTCCGCGATGCCGATGAGTACCAGTCGATCACTCGTATTTTTAAGACGACCCAATCCTCGCATAGCGATTGTGGTCTTGATACCAGGTAATTTATCCATTCATTTCCTCCTCTGATTCTGATACCTGCAGTGGATCCTCTGTCACTGCGCCAGCTAATGTTATTTCTAGATCTTGATATCTATCTCGTTCAAATATTATTGGCAGTGTTGCCGTATAATAGTCAGCATCTCGCAAAAACGTCGTATCGCGCTCTGAATCAACCTGCACGGTGCTCTGCGTTCTGCGCCATGGTGATGCATCAACAATGCTCGCCGTCAAATCAACACTTGATTGCTGCGTCGCCACATACAAGCTCAAACGACCATGAATCAGCTGCGTCCCGCGAATTCTGCGTCTGTTTTGGCCACCGTCTGCATCTTGCACCACGACAAGACGAGCCTTTTCAGCGTTTATCGTGCTTCCTTCCACAACAAAGAGTGCCGATGGATAGGTTCCACCTGCGTGGAAAGTCTGTGCATCTTGTTCGTTCCAGGCTATGTTGGTGATTTCCAACTCACTCAGGATTTCACGCACCCAGGCTTGCATATCTGTATAGATTTGCCTGCTCATTGCACTCTCCAATCGAGACAATGAACATCCAGTGCATGAGATTGCACCATATAGTTGAATGCTTCATGCTGTGACCACTGTCTGCCCCTCTGCCCTGTTCTTGTCGATCTTCCAAAAAGATGTGTTGTGTGCATAAATCCTTTCTGCTGAATTTTTAAGAAATACCAGACATCCTCGCGGATGTTTTCTGTTGCTGCCTTCTCCAGGGACAACCTGGATTCGCTGCTTGGCTTTGTGTTTTGTGGATAACACCGCCAAGATTTGGTGATGCACTCCGGGAAGAACAATAACTCATGACCTTCCAACAACTGTGTTATTCTCGCATGACTGAGCGTTCCAAATACAATACCATTGGTACTATAAATGGTCCATTGGAACGGGGTGCAATCCCACCAAGGTATGCATTACGACGCCCTCCCAAGGCATCCCAGCCATTCCACAGAATTATTGCACCAACAACGCGATTGTCGTGCCAACAAGCACAGCGCCCACGACGCCCAGGCTGATGCCCAGAATCTTATTGAGTCGCTGTGCCTTCTGCTGTGCCTGCTTCGACGAGCGCAAGTTCGTTTCTAAGCTCTCGATTGATCGAGAGAGCTCGTTCAAGCTCTCTCTCTGCTTCGATGAGTAATCCTGCACTTGATTTAGCGACGTTTCTAATATCTCTAACTGCTCGCGAAGAGAGTTCGAGTCGCTTTCGCTCTCGTGTAATAATGTCTCCAAGTGTTGTAGTTGCCTGTCTTGCTCCTCTGAGTTCTGCTTCAGTTGCTGTATATACTGCTGTAAAACGATCAAGCTCTGCTCTTGCATCTGCAGCATCTCCAGAGTCCACATTCGATCTGTTTCGGAACCCAAAAAAGATTCCTGCGACGACAGCACAGAGTAAGACAGCACCAAAAATAATGCTATACTTGCGCTTCGCCATATCACAGAAGAATCAATGCAAGAACGATTGCAACACCAAGGGCAATAATGCCGATTTTGGTGATGAGTTTGAGATTTTTCCAATGGGTGTATAGTTTTTGTAAGAATTGTTTCATGCTTACCTCCGTTTATTTTCGCTCAAGTACGCCGATTCCCAACAAGCCACCTGCTGTTGGAAATAAATACATAAGATAGTTTGCGACATCGCGCTCAAAAGCCACGCCGATTCCAATCAGAGCGAGCGATGCTCCAAGAAGAATATAGGCAGCAACACGTTTGCTGCTTGTGTTGCCTTGTTTGTCACAAAATAATCCATGTCCTGGGTTTTGTTTTCTGTCACCAGATTTGGACGGGCAATCGTCATACCGATTTGATCCACCGCCGGTGCTTTTTATGTTTTTTGCATTTTTTGTTGGTTTTCTGGTTTCCTGTGATTGTTTATCCATCTGCTAACTCCTTGTATGTTGCAAGAACCTTTCTCCAGTTTCTGCCGCCATATTCAGGTCGCAGGGAGAGGTCTCCTTGATGTTCCTCCCATTCAAGTGGATAGAGTTCTGCCGGGTCTGGACGATCTTCCCAACGTTGCCAAGGACTCTCGTGCAGTTCATAGTGGATATGGGCACCGGTCGAATAGCCTCCGTTGCCTGATTCACCTATCATCGAACCGCGGGTCACCTTCTTGCGTTCGCCAATGACCGCAAAGGTTTTGCCAAATCCATAGATCAACCCTTTTAGTTTTTTGTTGTGTTCAAGTTGTGCGGTGATCTCGCCATGGGCAAAGACATGGGTCAATCCGCTCTTGCCTTCCAAGATGTAACAACGCCCGAATACCGCCATACGGTAATGCCGAAAGGGTGCCAATGATCGTGGTATATCCCGATGCATCAACGAGTCAGTGATGATCCACCACCACCCGATGCCGTCTTCCGGAGCCCGGATAGGGGTTCCAACCGGGACAGCAATGTCCCAAGCACCGTGCACATGGTTGCGATGTTCTTCTGGTTTGCTCAAGGGGCGTGGTTCATAAAACTCAGTAGTTAATTGCCAATCGTTTCCAACTGGAAAAAGTAGCGAATCAGTCATTAAAGTAATCCTTCGAAAACCATGCGGACAAGATACATCACGCCGTCGATTCCACCGATGAATGCTGCCGCCAAGGTTGCAATCATGATCAGTTCTATGCGTTGCTGCCGTCGCTCCTGCTTTTCATATTTCGTTTCAATATTTTCAACACGATGCTTCAAGCCCTTGTATCCATTGCCATGCACAGCGTGTTCCAGTTTTGCGATTCGTTCTGTTTGTGTTTGTGCCATATATTCCTTCGTTCCAAAAAAAAAGAGAACTCCCCGCATATAGCGGGTGTTCTCTCCTTATAGATACTGTTCCGAACTCAATGTTCTTGCGATCAGCAATTACAGTGTATCATGCAAATCGCGAAGAACGCGTATAGTTTACATATTTTTGATAAAAAAATTAAGAGGAATTGTTCTTGTAAAAAGAACCATCCTCCCCAAAATCATCGAGTGTTCCTTCAAACGGAGCGTCCTGACTCAATTCAAGCCCTTGGATGCGCACAACAATATTGCTGTGGATGATTTCATGATCCGTTTCTTCCAGATTCTGATGTAGCTCTCCCAGCACGCGTACAAGAGAACCTTCGCGAACACTACACAGCGTATTTGCCATATCCCCCCAGGCTTCAATATCAACATAGGAAATAACTTCTCCTATTTCGCCCAATTCGTCGATGCCCTGCCGAACGGTTTTGAGCATTGCCTCCACCTTGTAGATAGGGTCTGTTTGTTTTTGGAGTATCTCCCCGATGAGAATCCCCTCTAATAAGACAATGTTAAGAAAGTCTAATTGTTGCATGCTAGCTCCTGCTTCATAATTTCAGTGGTACTATCATATAGTATCATACCCCTGTGTGGTCTTCATTGGCCCAGTTCTTGCTGAATTGCATCGTGCAATCCTTCTAGGCTAATGCCGTCTAATTTTTTTTGCAATATATCGATTTCTGCCTGTATCTGCGCTCGATCCTCACTCGAACTCTTGTTTGGATCCCATTTTTTGCGAAGAATCCAATGCCATTCTATCGCCGAAGAACAGAGGAATCGAAGCTGCACATCATAGGGCATTTTGTTAAACAAGGGCTCTTTTTTTGCCTTGGCCGACAGGCTCTTCTGCGGATCGGGAGGAATTTGCGATAACAAATCCCAAAAATCACCGGGAAGCGGCAGAAGATCGCCCCCCCGAACTGAATTCATCAGCATTTCAAGCAGAGCACGCATGCGTTGGCCATCATGAGCTATTTTTCGCAACACTCGTGCAACCGCAGCGTATTGGGTTGGGTTGTATTTCCGTCTGTAGAGCTGCTCGATGCTGGTGATGCATTCTTGAATGGTATTCTGTATGGTGGTTTGCCATGTATCAACGTGAGAGTCGTGCATCCCATGCCTCCTTTTCTCGCTCTGTGAATCGCTCAACCCATCGATCCATGTCTTCGTCTTCCGATGGCATCATCTGCGCTGTTTGTTGATCCAGAATACTACGTTGCTCAATTGCCGCTTGCAGCGATTGCTGCACCATATGCAAGAGTCGCTCATAATGCGGGAGAATTCCACTGGGACAAAACGGAATGCTCTGCCAAAAGGATTGTTCTCGCTCGGATAGGCTTCCGTCTTGCTTGAGCATGCGAAGTTTTGCAAGTATCGCTTGGAGGATTTTTCGCGCATCTCCACAAGAATGCCGCTCAGCACGCAAACGCAACTGCCTGAGTGCACCACGCTGCTTTGCTATTGCAGCATAATAGACATCTGCATCCTGACTGAGAAATATCTGTTCAATATCTGCCTCCACCGCATGTTTAAGCGTTCCAATTCCTTTTTTTGATCGTGGCGAGGAAGGTGAACCTGGCGCAAGAACAGCATCTGTTTTGCGAGCAAGAACGTCTTCAGATTTTTCTGCTCCATCTTGGCAGTATTTCCCTGCGCTATTCTCGGCATGCTCCTCTGCCCCATCCTGGAGATCTCTCCCCACCCCACGTTGAACATGCCCCCCTGCTTCATTTTGAACACTCCAGGCAGGCTGAACACCTTCTTCTGCGTCATCCACTTCCTCCAAGGCCATGATTTCTTCTGGCAGAAAGGAATCAGAATCGGCGATATGACGAAAATCATTCACCTGCAACAACGTAGGCTCTGGTGTAAGTTCTGGTGTAGGTTTTGTACTATATACATCAACTGATTTCTCATTTCTGCATTCGTGCAATACTTGCGGATGCACAAAAAACTTTTCCATTCCTGCATTTGCTACGTGCTGATTCTGCAAAGCACGTGAAGAAATCGCCCTATCTTCTTCATTTTTTTGTGATTCTTGTCCGACAATTCCTGGGACAGGCGTATTCTTCTTGCCTTGCGCTGCTTCTTCTGATTGAGGCGTTGATAGGGACATCAAGTGAGGTTCTAGCTGCGCATCTGCTTCTTGCTTGGCATCGGCACGATCCTTCTGCACTGGTTCAGCAGTGATAGCAAGGCCTTCATTGATCGTCGGACCGGCCGTCGGGGCATCAGATATCAAAACATCAGACGTCGGAGTCTCAGATATCGCTGCATCACCCACCGGGGCATCATCTAATTGACCCAACTGCGCCTTTCTTTCTGGCGATATCCTGAAATACAAAACACGATTGCACGATGCCTTTTGCATCTCTTCGATAATCCCTGCTTTGCGTAACACAGCGCGTGCTGCCTTCTGCTGATAATATGATAGGCCCGTTTCAGCGCTGAACTCCTCAGCACTCTTGTAGATCCATCCCTCAGGATCTCGCGTACGACTGCTCCAATATTCAAGTTGTGCAAGCAGGGCCGCTGCACTCATCCCCCACTGCCTGATATAGGACACGTCGATGCATAAAACACGCCGTCGCTGCTTCATTGACATGCTTCACACTCCCCCGTTTCTCCTGAATAGGCAGCACATCCAGCTAGAAAATCATCAGTATCTTGCAATGCTGTTGCATCTTCAGCAAAATCTTCCGTGTCTTGTCTTGCAAGCTCCTCAGTGTTATGCGCGCATTTAAACAGTGCAGCATCTGTGCTCAGTTCAGTGTTCATAGGTGTAGAAAAAGATTGTGTAGTCATGGCATTCCTCCAATAAAAAATCCCCTTGTCACGTGACTGACAAAGGGAAAACAACACGATACACACCTGTTTTGCGTATTATTACAGGAGGAACTATTTTTTGTTGCAAAGAGCTAATAGCGTGCTTCGATCTATTTGACACAATCGTGCAATACATCGCATCGCATTGCCATATCATCGCCCAGAAATACCGAGCAAAAAAGGAAAATGGCCGTTTTCCTTTCATACAGAATCTAATACAAAATACACGTAGCGACAAACATAAATTGTTTAAAAAGCGCATTTTTTCTGCAATGTTCATAGAATTTGTTTCTCCCTCGCTGATTTTGACAGATATCTCAGACGGCCCAAGCCCTGCTTCGCGTATTCTTCTTTCTTTATAGTATCATATGTATAGTATGCATCAACCGATTGTTGTTGTTGCTCTGCGGTAATCAATGCCTGTTCGCGTGCTTCTGCAAGTTTTTCAAGAAATTGCCGTCCTATGACCGGCTCATCTGTCGACAGAGTTGCAGGGTCTTGCTGATGATATTCACCTTCGTCAAAAACACCGCACCCACAGAGGCTGAGAGTTAATCGACGTTTCGCCTTGGTCTCGCATTTCATAATCGCATTTGCTCGCGATTCTCCTTTGAGCATCCCGATATCGATTGCCCCCATCGCTACGTCAGTTCGACCCGTCTTGTCCTTGCCGGTCACGCTCACAATGAGGCAACCATTTAATTCCTCATGCTGCATATCGAGGATGGACACCCCATGCACCTTGCGCAATTGATCGGTTCCCTGCCTGGTGACATAGAGCGTCAATTTTCCATTGAGTCGAATGTATTCAAAAGGCCTGGTTAGGGGATGCACCCCGGCAAATTCACACATTTTTTTGTAATGCTGCACCTTTTGCGCATCGTTAAGTTGATCCAGATCATGCGAAAGAATGACCTGCTCAATCGAATCTGGTATATGTTCAGACATAACCTTCCTCCTTTATAGTACGAATCTGATAATTCGTAGAATTATAGGTATATTTTTTTACAAGTTCTTCTTGTTCTTTTTTCAGTCGCGCCGTATCAATGCGCTTGGCGTTCACCCGAATCAATGATGCCTGCAGGTTCTGCGATATCAGCGTACACCGCGCGACAGCTTCCATCTTTTTGAGATGTATCAGGTCCAGTTGCGACAGCACCCTTTGCACCGCCGCACGCTCATCGGCAATAACCCGCTTTTTCTTTCCACGTAAACTCAAGAGATCCGAAAGCGCCGCGTGCATCTCCTGTGAATTGTTTTCGATAGTTCCAATATTCTTGTCTGATGACAACAAGGCGGCCAGCACCTCGTTCAGATATTCAGGATTTGGTGGATCAGAGAATTCAATGAACTCCCAAAATGTTGCAATTGCTACCTTGATGCAGGCGATGATCTCTTCATCACGCTGAATCTCAAACACATGATAAGCAAGTGAATCCACCGCATAGGGATCTGCTGGATCGTATACTCCCAGCAAAATGAATCCGTGGGTGGACTCGGTGATCGCAAGATAATGCTGCACTTGCAGGGTATATTGATCAGGCACCCCCTTCTCCCAATACTGCAGGTTTTGCGGTGAGGTGGTTTTGATTTCAAGCACACAGTTGCCATGACGTTCGTCTTCAACCCATCCGTCGATGTTCGCATGGGCACGCGGAATATCGGGGTTGGTCAGAAAACTCTTTGGTGCATTCAGCAGGCTTATCTTTCTTCCCAGCACTTCGGTCAAAACTTTGGCAGATCGTCTGCGAATTTTTGATTCAAGCTTTCTTCCAATACGCATCGCTTCATAATCCATCGATGGACGATATCGGTTTCGTTTCAGACTATACAATCGCGCCGCCGACAAAAATGGGCTCTTGCCCAACAAGGCAGCTATTTCACTGCCCCCAATCGATGTGTGCCGGCGCTCATGCCAGGTTTTTTGCATAATTTTCTGCCCCCTCTAGATTTTTTGCAGAATTGCCGTGTTCTTTTTTTGAAGAATGAGTAAATCGCACGAAAAGAAATGCAGTTCGCAGCGATATGGGCAAGCGCAGCACAGACAGAACAAACTGTCGCAGCTTCGGTGCATCTTTGTATTTACAGAAAAGTGCATGGATGCCCGCCAAAAAAAAGATCACCAAGGTTGACGCATGTAGGAGGTACTGGCCAACCCAGGAGACGAGAATCATCCATGTGAATAGAAAATCGCATAACGACGGATTCTGTGTGTTTGGAGAATACGTGGTATGGATGATTGGGGAGGTGATCAACGGGGTATCCTGGGAGGGGATACCAAGGATCGATGCAACAAGGGGATCGTGATCAATCCATTGAGGCCATAGGGTTAAAAAAGGGGCGAAGAGACCGTCAGTCAGGAGAGAAGACCAGGACTCCCGCCCGCGTATACATGTTTTAGCGCTCATATCAGGAATGCCGATAGAGTCGCGATGATGGAAATTGCTCGCAGAGTCAGGCGCATCAGGACTTGGATCATCCAGCGGTCGCTGCATTCTGCATTGCGATGCATGCTGAGATTCGGAGAATCCGTGGTGTATCGCCGTGATTTGTCCTCGTGCTAGCTCAGTCATACCCATCAATTCCAATATATAGAACTTCCTATATTTGGTCAATACTATTTTTACTACTTCTTTATTTTTATTTGGATTCGAATATAATTAGTCTTAGGAGAGACTATGCATATTTTTTGGAAAAATGTATTAGCAACGGGACTTTCGCAGAATGAGATTGCGCGCAAGGCGCAGTTGACGAAATCGAAGGTATCGAATCAGATCATCAACGAGAAGGGCCCTACGCTAGACGACGCAATGAAGATCGCCCGCGCCCTTGATATTCCGTTGAGCATCCTCACCGAAGAGAAAACAGAGGTGCCCAAACGTGAGATGACCCTCGCTGACTTTCAAAACAAGGAGCAGTCGCAGGATATTACCACTGAGCGGCTCGCTGTGGCACTTTCAAAACTCGAGGGTATTCTCAACCGAGGTATGGCCATCAACAAGACAGTCGAGCGCCATATCGCCTTTATGCGTGATCTGCAGAAACCGGCCACGCTCAACACCTATTCCGTTTCGATTCCGGTGTTCGAAGGCGCAAACGACGATAACGAGGGTTGGTATTCCATCAAGGAGCTTGGCACGGTGGCAGCAGGATCGATGCGTGAGGCTTGGGAGGCTTCTGACAAAACTCACCAGGTGCCTGCACGACACATTCCTTCGGGGCATCAACACGAGTATTTCATCTTGCGTGTCAGTGGCAGGAGCATGATCAACTATGGCATTGAGGATGGGTCCTATTGTTTGATAAAGAAGACCAATAGCGCAGAGCGCGGACAGGTGGTCGTGGTTCGAGACGGCGATTCGGTCACGCTCAAGCAGCTGATTCAGGACGAACAGAACAACACCTTGCTTGCCTATCAAGATGGGAGTGGTCGCAAAATCCTGTGTACCCCGCAGATGGAGATCATCGGGGTCTTCGTACAGATTCTGCGCGCCTAGGCTGCTGTTTTTGGATTATCCTGTTCTGGTCTATTGACCCGGATGCCTTCTTGTCACAAGATTTGCTCCATTGGAACTGGATTTTATTGACTTGAATTGAGCAGAATTTGGATTATCTGTTCGAGGGTTATTAGGCTTTGATCCACCGGCCTGGATGCCTGCATGCCACAAGCTGCTGCTTGTTGAGACGGTTTTGCGTGGTGCAGGCTGTGTATATCAAAAAAAACCTGCACAGCACCGGAGTACATGCACATATCGATGTGGCGCCTCACTCGTATTAATTATACCTTGATCGAGAAGACCGGCCAGAATCCCCAGATCTTGTTTCTGGCGCGACACAGAGCAGTGGAATCGAAGCACAAACAGCGAGGATATCCAGTATACCCGTCACGGTGGAGATCAAACCTTCACCATTTCGCTTTTCTGCCGTACGACAAGGATCACCACGTACAACAAAATGCCGAGTTGCAGGATGTACAAAACATTAAGCGAGAGCAAAAACGCATTGATAACCCAGGCACCGTTGTCTATGACTGGAATGAGCATGGGAATATTGATAAAACAAGCGATGGTGAGCAAGATGCCAGAAAGGTGCTTGCAGCAAAGGGGAATTTCAGATCGTCCGAGCAGTTTCATGAGGCTGAGAACCAGAATCGTGATGCTTAGAATGAGAAGAAGTGCAAGGTCTGTCCAAAACAGCACCCAGAATAGGAGTCGTTCTGAAATGGGAAAAAGTCGAATGCCGGCAAGATGCATCAAGATGCCGGAAAAAAAGGCAATCAAGATCGAATACATCAGCCAATGTTTTGCGAAACTTATCATGGGTTTAACCATATACTATTCCTCGTTGTTAAGTATACACCAAAAATGAATCAATACCATCAACGTGCAAATTTTTTGCCCTTCTTTGCGAGGATTTCGTTCCCATGGAATGCGCATCGAGGAGGCAAACATTAGGTCTATGCAGAAATATCTGGAATACGGCGGTGAATTGTCGTATAATAGTTTCATTGGTTGCCAGTGCGAGCTGCACGCAGCAAGATATGCGTAACATGCGCACCTTGCTTCATCAGAGATTGACTTGCTGAAGGGGGTTTGTCTTGTTTCTTGTGTTAATCGTAAAAAAGCAATTTTTACGTAACAAATGCGTGTACTGGGCGGTATTGGGTTCGAACCAACGACCTCTTGCATGTCAAGCAAGCACTCTAACCAACTGAGCTAACCGCCCGGTGTATCTTACCAATGGTAATTAAGTATGCCCGCAGCAACCAAACATAGACCAGACGGTGCAGCGGTTGAGCATAGCGGCGCATTGGTAATGCCTCATTATGTAGCCTGCCTGCCGTCAGGTCAAGCCTGCAGCAAGCTCTTCATAGCTTTTCATGGCGCGCGATACACCTCATGTGCTAGATTAATGCCATATTCTTTATTGACTGTTGAGTCCAGGCACTTGCATATTGGCTTGATTAAGCATCTCTATGATTTGATCTCTTCTCTCTGGATGATTATTAACCTCTGCGACCAATCCATTATAAAATGATTCCAAATCACCGCTGTTAATAGCTTGCCGATACAGTCGTTCTAATTCAGCAGTTGCATCACCAGCATTGGTAATTACATTACCGGTACCCATAATAAGACCATCTACCCATGCAACAGCGTCATTGTACGCATCAAAAAGTGCGTTACAGCCTAAAACAGTGAATACAAGGAGTATTCCGATAATACTAAATAATACATGATTTCTCATGCTAGAGAGTATAATAACAAAACAACCGCAGACAAGGTAAACTTATGTTTTTTAGGTAGACTAAATATTACTCTTATGTTCTATGCATGCGGTTTTTTGTGATCAGTTACAAGATTGCTTGCCAAAGGCAGGGCATAAGGCCAGACAATTTGACACAGGACAAAAATCCCGCTATTTTATAGCTACTATGAACAATAAAGCATCGAAGCAGCAACAATCTTCCCAAAAAAAACAGGCTGGAAAAACAAAACAGCATTTTAAACATTCCAGCCTTCTCTATATTGGTTCGGTCGTGATCCTGGTTATCATTATCGTCACCTTTATTGGTGGCCCTCTTGCGTCTTCTCAAGGAGATGCTGGGCTGTCGTTTGGCAGTTACAACGGGAAGGATATCCGCTATGTGCAGGATTCTCATTTTGCAAGCCTCGTTGAACTCTACAACGACAATTTTGGCCATCGAAGCCTAGGCAGCGATTCAGAATTCAATCTCATCACACAGCTTGTTTGGAGCAGAGCTTTCGATGACACAGTGACCTTTCTTGCAAGTCTTGACAAGGCTGAGCGATCAGGCATTCTTGTTGCAAGCACCCAAATCGATGAAGAAATCATCAACAGTCCTCGTTTTCAGGAGGAAGATGGAACATTCTTGCTTGAACGATACAAAAACACCCCCAACCAGGATCTTTTCGAGATGAAACGACGCCTCAACGAATCACTCATGGTCGATCAACTGATCACCGACATTGGCCAGGAAGCTTGGATCAGCTCGAATGAGGTGGAGTATCTCCAAGAGATGAACGATGTTCAAAAGGATATCCATTTGATTGAATTTTCTCCTGATTCCTTTCCAGATGAGCAGGTCACGGCCTGGGCAACGGAGAACGCCAATCTTACGCGTCGACGAAGCCTTTCCAGCATCACGGTTAACGATGAACTCGAAGCGGTGCAGAAAATCTATGACACGGTTGCTCTTTCGCCAGAATCATTCGAAGAGAACGCACGACTTTATTCAACTGATGAATTTTCGCCGCAAGGAGGAGCTCGCGGAGAAATCTATGCCTTTGAGCTGATTGACCTTTTGGCAGAAGAGGATGTTGCAAGCCTATTCGATGATGCACTGGCGACCGGCGAGATTTCAGGTATTCTGCCCATCAAAGATATTGAAAACAGCTATGTTTTTTTCAGAGCAAGCGACGACACCACTGCATTCGACCCTGCTGATACGGATCAGCTTTCTTCTTTTCGCGATTATATCACCGATTATCATCCCGAACGCGTGAGCAATTATGTCACCGAAAGCGCTGCTTCTTTCGTAGCGGCGGCACAAGACAGCTCGTTCATAGCGGCAGCACTCAACCAAGGGCTTGAATACGTCAGCCTTGATTCGGTACCCATGGCCTATGGAACTGATTCTATTTTCAACACAGTTGACGCTTCGGAACACCCCATCCTGTTCACGGCGTTTCAGCGGGACAACTTTCTCAAAGCGCTCTTCCAACTCGATGCATCTGAAATTTCTGAACCGATTTCAGTACGTGACAGCGTCTTGGTATTTTCCGTGCGTGATGTATCCCCCACTCCCCTCACCGATGTTTTGGCCCTCGAAGAGGACTACACCTCTGAAGTCGTCAATTACAGACAGGGTCAACTCGAATCCTTTGTCGTTGATGACGATCTGCTTGTGAACAATTTTCAAAATGTTTTCGATCAGCATATCCGATACGAACCACCCGTCGAAGAGGCAGCAACTGAGCAAGAGAGCATCCTGGAAGACGCTCCGACAGAACCAATTCCTGAATAGCACCGACGGAATCTAGAAAATCTAGATCGCAACTATATACTCTGTTTTTCGAGGCGTGCATATCGCTAGATCAAGCAGAGTATATACACTCTGAACCGAGCTAATTGTCGATTTTTCGCTGAAATTTTGCACAACGGTCAGTTTTCACGAGATATACGCCCACCAACACCGGCCTAATTGTCGATTTTTCGCTGAAATTTTGCACAACGGTCGATTTTCGCAGGATATACGCAACCCGAACCGGCCAGTTCCACAGCGGCACAGGCATACTGAGGCATAGGTTATTCTTCGTGATAGGTACGCAAGACCGCCAAAAATGCCTTTTGGGGAATTTCCACATTGCCAATGCGTTTCAAACGCTTTTTCCCACGCTTTTGTTTTTCAAGGAGTTTTTTCTTGCGGGTGACATCGCCGCCATAGAGTTTTTCAGTTACATCCTTGCGGAAGGCCTTTATGGTTTCACGAGCGATAATTGTGCCTCCAATCGCACCCTGGATGGGAATCGCAAACTGGTGGCGTGGAATCAGCACCTGCAATGATTTACACAGTTCCCGCGCGCGTCGCTCAGCGGATCCTCGCCACACCAACATCGACAAGGCTTCGACCGGTTCATGGTTGATGAGAATGTCCAGCCGCACCAGTTCAACCTGCCGATAGTCGATGATTTCATAATCCATCGATGCATAGCCGCGACTCCGCGATTTCAGCTGGTCATAGAAATCATACAAAATCTCCACAAGGGGAATCTCATAGATCAGCTCAACCCGATGCGCATCGAGAAAATTCAAAGATCGCTGCGTGCCCCGTCGCTCTGCGCAGAGTTGGAGTATATTTCCCAGATAGTCCTGCGGAACGATGATCGTGGTTCTAATATAGGGCTCAAAACTCTTCTCAATCCGCACCGGATCTGGATATTCCTGAGGCGTATCGATGAACACCGTTTGTTTGTCCTTCAATTCCAGTTTGTAGCGAACAGAGGGTGCCGTAAACACCACATTGAGGTCGAATTCGCGTTCAAGGCGTTCTTGCACAACCTCAAGATGCAGCAATCCCAAAAATCCACATCGAAAACCAGGACCAAAAGCCGCCGCAAAATCCTTGCGAAACTGCAATGATCCATCATTGAGCTGGAGTTTTTCAATAGCAGTTGTCAGCTCACCGTATTCATCTGAATCACTGGGATAGATCGACGAAAACACCGTTGATTTTATGATACCGATGCCGCGAATCGGTTCGACGTTGTCCTTGTTCGTCACAGAAAACAGCGTATCACCAACCGATACATCCGCAATCTTCTTGATTCCTGCACAGATATACCCAAATTCCCCCGCATGCAAGGCCTCACAAGGCATAAGCTGAATCTTAAACTTTCCCACTTCTTCAATCTTATAGATCGCCCGGTTGGAATGCATCATGACCTGCATTCCGGCCTGCAGAATTCCGCCATAAATGCGCACATGCAGAATCACCCCGCGATACAGGTCATAATGACTATCAACGACAAAAACCCGCAAGGGGTCCTGCGGATTGCCCTCCGGTGCCGCGATGCGCTGAATGATCTGTTCTATGACATTCTCCACCCCGATGCCGTTCTTTGCAGAGACCTGCAGAATTTCATCCTCAGAAAATCCAAAATAATGCGTGAGCTGCCCAGTGACGGTTTCAATATCAGCAGCAGGCAAATCAATCTTGTTCAAAACAGGAATCACATGCAGATCGCGCTCGAGGGCAAGGTAATAATTTGAAATCGTCTGCGCCTGCATCCCCTGTGCGGCATCCACCAGCAAGACTGCCCCCTCGCTCGCAGCAATCGCTCGCCTGACCTCATAACTAAAATCAACATGTCCCGGCGTATCGATCAGGTTCAATTCATAGGTCTTGCCATCCCGTGCGTGATATTCCAGCGACACCGTCTGCGATTTGATCGTGATGCCGCGTTCTTGCTCGATATCCATCGAATCAAGCATCTGATTGCGAAAGTTTCGTTGTGGCACCAATTTTACTCGTTCGATAAAGCGGTCTGCGAGGGTTGATTTTCCGTGGTCTACGTGTGCGATGATGCAGAAATTTCTGATAGAATGCGTTTTTTTCATGAATAAATTAAAGCATGGAAACTCGATGAAAGGGTAGCTCTAGCTGAAAAAGTTTTTCAAAATACCCCTCCGATTTTTTCCGATGTATGATCTGTAGCTGTAGACTTGTGTCCGTCGCCTGCCAATTGAACAGCTCGAGTTCATCTCCTTTGCGAAAATTAAAAAAATCTGAATCAAACTGGTCATATACCGTTCGCACCAAAAAACGGCTGCGGCGAAGTCGTTGCTTTAATTCAATGATCTCAAGGTCAAGTCCCAGGAGCGCACCCAGATAGGAAATGACCACATCTTGCATAAACAAAGCGCCATCAATCCGTGGACGTTTTTCTGCAGCGATGAGCAGCCTTCGCTGTATCTCCTGGGTATATCCCTTGGAATCTGAGCTGGAGGTCCCATCGGGGGTCTCGTCAGACACTTCGTCAAAGTCTTTATTAGATGCCCCGTCAGCAGTCTCACCAGAGGCCTCATCAATTTCCTTGCCAGGCGCTGTGCTCTGGGACCCACCTCCTGCCAGGTTCGGCAGCTCAGAAGAAAGCACCACGCGGTGCAGCCCTTCAACAAATTCTTGATCATAGAGCGCGCGCTGTGCCTCGGTGATGCTTGTTATGGGGATAGTATTGATGCTTTCCAGCACCATTTGTGGTTTGATCCCTGCGCGTGCTGCAGGGCTATTTGGAAAGACATAGCTCACCACCAGGCGTTTGTCCTTGTATGCAAGCAGTAGCCCAAACCAGGGTTTTTCCAAGGCGCCACCGGTCTGAAACAGCCGCGGAAGCATTGCGCTGATCATCTCTGCCGGAATCGCAAGCCCCAACCCCTCGTATGTTTCAACTCCTCCGAACACCATTCCCACAAAATCGCCCGACTCGCTGAGCAATGCGCTTCCTGAACTGCCGTAACTGCCGAATGCATCGTATTGAATAACATCCGTAAAGGGCAAAATCTCCGCACGACGCGCTGAAACAATTCCCGATGTCACCGTTTGTGCAAGCCCCACGGGCGCTCCATAAGCAAGGATCCGCTGCCCACGCTCAACCTTGATTTCAGCATAGGGCATGAGCGAAACCGGCGGTTCTATTTCGGTTTTCAGCAATGCAATATCGATATCAACATCGTATGCGATCACCTTTGCCGGAACACGGCTATTCAAATTGGAATCAATCGAGATATAGGCCCGAGAATATCCCTCGTATTTCGGATCCACCTCGGTTCGAATGACATGGTAATTTGTCAGAATATACCCTTCAGGGCTGATGAAAAATCCACTCCCTGTGGATATGTTCGGATAGGAAACCCCTCGCTCGGCGATGCTGCCGTTGTCCACGATCACCGTCAGTGTTGCCTGGGTTGTTTCTTCCACGCTGCACGGAGGCACTCCGTTATAGGTGATCTCGCGGCGCCCTGCTTCTTCTGCGATACGCTGCAAAAACACCTCGCCATAGCATCTTCCTTCCTGGGGCAAAATCAGTCGAAAATCATCGTCTGGCATCGCTGCAATCCCCTCAAGATAGGCATAATCAGCAAGAATACGCAATTGTTCAACCAGAACAGGAAGCTCATCAGGGTCTGCTCTTGTTTCTGTTGAGTTTTCCGAATCCAGCAGAGAATTTTCTGAATTTTCTGAATCGGTTGAATTTTCCACCAAACCAGTCGAGTCGTCTGAATCCACTGAATTTTCTGACGAATCCCCCGTTGAATTCATCGCCGCAACGAGATCGGTATCTGCAAGGGATTCATTCTCAAGGATATAGCGGATGCTGCGTTCAACCTCACCGGCCATCTGCGGAGCGGATTTTTGAACATCCACATAGTGCTGGATGTATCGCTCAAGAATCACCGAACGCATAGACAAGAACCGCTCTTGTGCGACATGCCCCCGCTCGTGGAGCCTCCTCAATGCAAGATAGCCCGCGCTGAGCTTCCCATCTGCAACCAATTCCTGCACCGCATCCAAGCTCTGCGTCGGCTCATAAGCAGGTATGTTATACGTCGCACATGAGATGCTCAACCCCAAAAGCAATAGGGATATACCCAAGAAATCTGCGCGCATCAGCGTAGTCTAGCCCACCTGTCCTTGAGATAGTCAATAAGAGCAGTGAATATCGTCATCTGTCTGGTGTCCCGAAGCTGTCCATCGCGCCAATCAACGCTGAGCAGGTTTCCCGCCCCGTCGTATGTCTTCGTATAAAGAATTCTGCTCCCATCGATATAGGCAGTCTCATCGGTGAAGCCGTTCTGCGCATATTGCTGCACCACATCAACATAGCTGTCACCATCACCATCGCGTATTCCCTGTTGCACCAGGTGCTGGTCAAACAACAAGAGTTCCGTGATTTGATCGGTTTGTTCATCGTATCGTGCGGAAAACACCTTCTCGCCATGCATATACCCATCCAGGGCCATCCCCTCTTGGACATAGCGAATGCTGCTGTGCATGATGATATCTTGAAGACTAGGCAGGGCAAGTGGTTCCAATAATTGAATATCTGAAAAAATAGAGAGGCTATGATCGAAGGAATCGGAAAGCCCTCCCCCTGTGTGCAATCGATGATAGGGCAGATAATCAAGAACCGGTAATACATAGGCATCTGGGCGCAGACCATAAATCGCCATTCCGCCAGCATGCATGCGCTGTATCGACTGCACAACCGGATACTGCCGATAGTTGACAACCCCCTGCTGCGCATCGTCTGCATAGAAAAATCGAGATGGCAGGCCTGCAGAAAATTCAACGACGTATTCAGAACGTCCATCTTGGTTTTTATCGATGATCCACGTATCAATCTTTGTCCTATCGAGGATGAATTCCTGCTCGAAAAATCCATCCTTGTCGACATCCGAAAGAATCCTCGCATAGTTGCTGAGCATCTGCACCATGTTTCCATAGGCTATGGGATGGTCTTGGTGATAGCTCTGCAAGAGGGCGATATCTTCATAGCGGAGGGTATGTGCCGCAAGGGTCGCTAGCAGAAGTTTGCTATCCGATGGTTCACCGCGCAACAAGAGCGCAAGGTCATCTCCACCTGCGGTTCTGTATTTTGGATAGAGCAGCACAAACAGTTCTTCACGCTCCACGTTTTGCAAAAAATGCTCAAGCAGACGAAGATCATCTGCTGATTCTATCTGCCTCGTCTGCCAATAGGCGGTTTGATGCACATCATCGGCTGCTGTCTGCTCGGTGTGGAGCATCTGCAAGGTTGGCATATGAGAAAAAAATCCCAGGCCTCGAGTGAGTGCTGCATCGGCTGCATCGGGGTTGCCGATTCGATACTGCGACCGCACATAGAGTTCAAACAATCGATCACTGGCATAATAGCCTTCACGATGCAAGGGAACAGTATGTTCAACCGCCTCTATCGCCTTTTGGTATGAGCGCGTGCGAAAATAGACCTCGGCAAGCAATACATAGGCATCGTGCGCCGAAAAAACAGCCCAGTTGTCCGCATCCACCGCTGTTTCAAGTCGACGGAGCGTTTCTTTGGTTTCTGCTTGGTTCTGATAGGTCAGGGACGCAGATGCATACAGTGCATCGGATTGTGCAGGGTCATAGGACAGGATTTCGTCGCTGAGTGTTTGGAGTAAAACAGTGTTCTCTGCAAGCGCTGCTTCGTACAAATCAGGCAAGAGTTCGCGCACAATGGCCGCATCCAGCCCCTCCGCCTGCGCAAGGGTGCCACACAGCACAAGAAGCATACATATACCAAATCTGCTTCGCATCTGTCCTCTCATACGTATTATGTATCGGATAATCGCAGCGGTACTATTCCTAATTCTTCTTGAATTTCCTTATCGGTCAGGGTTTCCTTCTGCAGCAATAGATCAACGAGTTGATCGAGAACCGCCTTCTTTTCTGAAAGCACCCGGGTCACTTCCTTCAGACATCGCTGGAGGATGCCGCGGATTTCATGATCAATCTCACGAGCGGTCTCTTCTGAATAGTCCTTATGGGTTGCAATTTCTTTTCCAAGAAAGATTGGCTCATCCTCTTGGGCAAAGGCCACCGGTCCAAGCTCACTCATTCCCCATTCAATCACCATTTTTCGCGCAATTTCAGTTGCTTGTTTCAGATCTGCTTTCACTCCGGTGCTGGTCGTCTCATAATACAGCTTTTCAGCGACATAGCCGCCGTAACAGATTTTTATCCGATCCAAAAGATAGGATTCCGCATGTGAATACTGATCCCGTTCAGGCAAGGAAAACGCCGCTCCCAGAGCCTGCCCACGAGGAATGATGGTCACCTTGTGCAAGGGATCTGCATGCTCAAGGTAATAGTGCAAGAGGGTATGTCCCGCTTCGTGGCGTGCAGTTTTCAGCTTCTCATCTCGATTCATAAGGCGCGAAGAACGCATCATCCCCATAAGCAGCTTGTCGCGTGCCTCTTCAAAATCCTTGTGTTCAACCGTTGTCGATTTTCGTCGAGTTGCGAAAAGAGCAGCTTCATTGGCGAGGTTTGCAAGATCAGCTCCCGTAGCTCCCGGCATTGCCCGCGCAAGTCTTTCAATTTCGACATCATCAGAAATAGGAATCTTGCTGACATGGAGTTTCAAAATCGCCTCGCGTTCTTTCATATCAGGAAGATCAACCTGCACATGGCGGTCAAACCGGCCAGGTCGCAACAAGGCAGGATCAAGCACATCGGGACGGTTGGTCGCCGCAAGGATTATGATCCCCTCTTTTGGTTCAAATCCATCCATTTCAACAAGCATCTGATTGAGCGTCTGTTCACGTTCGTCGTGACCGCCGCCATATCCCGCTCCTCGGGTGCGACCAACAGCATCAAGCTCATCGATGAAGATAACACAGGGGGAAGAACGCCGTGCCGTCGAAAACAAATCGCGCACTCGGCTCGCACCAACCCCGACAAACATCTCGACAAAATCAGAACCAGAAATGTGAAAATAGGCCACACCGGCCTCACCGGCGGTTGCTCGTGCAAGAAGGGTTTTTCCCGTTCCCGGCATCCCAACCAGCAAAATCCCCTTCGGAACGCGCGCACCAAGTTTTACAAAGGACTCCGGTTCTTTGAGAAAAGAAACGATATCCTCAAGCTCTTTTTTCTCCTCGACACTACCGGCCACATCGTTAAAAGTGATCTTCTTTTCGTTATCAGTATATTTTTTAGCGCTTGATTTTCCAAACGTAAACGCACGACTGCCGCTGTTTTGGATCTGTCGAAACATGAACCACGAAAACAGCAAGATGAAAATCCAAGGCAGAAAATTCATCAAAATTTGAAAAAACGACAGGGGCTTTACCGCACCGGTAAAACTCACCCCTTTTTCTTCAAGCCGAGCAATAAGCGCACTATCAAGATAGGGAATAATGGTCGTAAAACGCCCCTGCGTCCCCTTCAAAGTGCCCACAATCTCGCGCTGATCGGTAATCTGCACCGAAGCAATCTGCCCATCCTCAAGATAGGCCAGAAACTGCGAATAAGCCACCGTTTGTCCGGAATTCGTAGAATTATTCAGCGTAACAAAAAGCAACATCCCAACCAAAATTACAACAAATAAAATTGCAAATCGGTTCTTCCCAAAATCAAATCTTGGCTTTTCATTTTTTTCGTTTTTTTGATCATTACCTGTAGTACTCAATTTAATACCTCAACCGCACCCTATAGAGCAATATTTTATTATCCTTATTGTATGTTGTATACGTATAGATTGGAAGAGCACCTTTAAAAAACAGAGCCTTGTTCCCCGCCTGATCTTCAACGCAATATCCCGATAAACACTGAGCAGCAGCATCAATCTGCTTGCGATGCGCACCTTTTTTGGGGATGTCCGCCCTGCGTATCCGCCGTATACAGAGAATCGGGCTTGCAACATCAAACAAAAGCTCCTTTTCAGCCGGCGTATACCCTGCATCCCATTGGCGAATCATCTGTGCCAGATCGAATACGCTTTCTCCACTTATATCTATGTAGAGAAACAAAGAATCATGCGCTTTGTTACAGCTCATCCAGAGTCGCCCTGCATCAACCCAAAGCATGCGCTGGTGTGAAAGCTGAAAGGATGCCCGAACAGGATTCTTGGTCTGCGATCGCCCATCTTTCATCTCTTCTTCGTTTTTCTTCCACTGACCTAGATAGGCAAAAAAATCATTGAACTGTGCATTACCAACCCGCTCTGGCAGTATCTCAGTCACTTTTCGTTCTTCGTTATCTCCACGCTGAACCAGCAATCGTATGCCAGCCTGCAATAGATCTAATTGAGCTATCCGTGGCAGAACGGCAAAATCCTTCCATGGATAACAAACCGCTCCGTCAGCATACTGCCATTGGGGCGCAGCCTCGATGAGATAGGAACGAAGCTCTTGCATATCCTGTGCAATCTGAAACAATGCTGGAACAGCCTGCGAAAAGCGTTCACAGAGCTGTGGAAGGACCCGGTGTCGGAGATAATTCCGCGGGATACGTTCATCAGCATTTGTCGCATCTTCAAAATAATCAATCCCCTCGGCCTCGGCATAGGCAAAAACCGCTGCCTTTCTGCACTCCAGCAACGGCCTCCGACAGATAATCGCTCGATCTGGGTGTTGTTTCTCTGCGTCGTGACCAGTGCCATGTTCAGTGCCATTATTGCGGTTAGTGGTGTCGCTTTCTGCGTCGTGACCACCTGCCGCGCTGTCACCGATATTACTGCGAACATTGGCGTTATTTTTGCTGTCACCGTCATCGTTTCGATTACCAGAATCACTGCGAGCATCACCGACATTCATATAATGTATCGTATCCACTGGGGAGTCATACCCTTGCACATAGCTGAGCACCCGGGTTGGGCGGATTCCTGTTATACCAAAGGCATTCCCCTGCAACATCTGCATCATCAGTGATTCCAGGTTGTCCTCGGCATGATGACCCAAAACTATCGAGTCGGCCCCAACCTGCACCGCAACAGCGTGCAAAAGCTCATAGCGACAAAACCGATAGGCAGCTTCCTCGCCACGTTTCCGCGCAATTGACGCACAAAAAACAGGATCAATCGCCGCCCTCACCAAGGGAACCGCAAGCCCCTCACAAAAAGATGCAAGCAGCGCTCGGCGTTTTCGCGTATGTATATCTTGATTTTGTGAGCTAGCACCCTCCCCCCCTGTCTGCACCTCTTTTTGCCCACCCCTCATCGATGGGTGGTCGACGTAACAGGCATAGACCTGCACATGATGGTCGCGCGCACCGGCCACCATCGCATGCAGCAAGACAGCACTATCAACCCCTCCCGAATAAGCGACCAGAACGCAATTATCCTGCCTGGTGCTCAAATAAGAATCGATTGCCTGGGTGATGTCCACAGGATGGTTCATAAAGATCGAGTGAAGTCGTGGCAGCTAGTTATAGGTGTTTTGCACATGCTCAATCGGGTATTGGGTGAGATCAGCGATGGCATCTGCAGCATGGGCAAAAGCATGCGTATAGGTCTCGTTCTCCTCTGGTGGCCAGCGCCCCAGAACATAGCTGCTCAACGTAAACGGCGGGTGTCCGATGCCGATGTATAAGCGCATAAAATCACTTCCGCCAATCGCCATGGCAATCGAATGCAATCCATTGTGTGATGGATGGTTGTGGCTGCCGTTCACCTTCAATCGGAGTTTGCCCTCCGGAAAGTTTGCATTATCCAAGATAACAATGAGGTTGTTTTTCTTCGTGCGAGAAAGTGAAAATGCCTCCGGAAACACCCGCCCACTGTTATTCATATAGGTGCTTGGCTTGCACAAGAAGACTTCCTTGTCGCCAATACTCGCCCAAGCATAGCTGAAATTTCGTCGTTCGCGAAACACCGCATCGTATCGAGCTGCAAGCACGTCTATAACGTTGAACCCCATATTGTGACGAGTTCGTGCGTATTGTTTGCCAGGATTACCGAGACCAAGAACTAATAAGGACGTATCCACCTAGTCTTCTTCTGATTCTTCCTCAAGAATTTCTTCTTCTTCTTCTTCCAGTGTTGTTTCTTGTTCTGCCTTCGGTGTTGTGATAACCACCAAAACCTGATCGCCATCGGTGAGAATTTTCACCTTTTCAGAAATCTGAACATCAGAAACGTGGAGCGAACTCCCCACCTCAAGATCCGTCACATCAACCGCTATGTATTCAGGCAGGTCAACGGGCAAACAAGACACCTCCAGCTCGTGCAAGTGACGTTCAAGAATACCACCTTCACGCACGCCAACGGCACTTCCTTCAAAGTGCAACGGAACACTCGCATGGAGCTCTTCACCCTTGTGTACTTCCAAAAAATCAATGTGCAAAATCACATCGGTGACCGCATGTGGCTGCACTTCCTTGATCAGCGCCTGTCGTTTTTTCTTGCCGATGTTCAACGTCAGCATGGTTGTCTCTGGGTTATTGCGACGAAAGATTGTGTACTCATGGAGATCAATCGCCAAAGATTCTGCCTTCCCATGAGAATAGATCGTCGCAGGAATTTTTCCATTCCTTCTCAATTCGTTTCTCGCCCGTTTATTAGCTACTCTTTTTTCTGCCAGTAATTCAATCGACATCATTCCTCCAAAATCTGGGGCGGCAGGATTCGAACCTACGAATACCGGATTCAAAGTCCGGCGACTTAAGCCACTTGTCTACGCCCCATACAGTATATTATTTAAGGCTATTTCAATGAGGTCGCTTTGTCAATAAAGTTGCTGGAGTCTAGGCCGAGGAAATCGGTTCTTGCAGAGCGATGCGTGGCGCATCAAACCAGAGTCGTTCAAGCTCATAAAACCCGCGCGCCTGTTCAGACATGATGTGCACAACAAAGGTAGCATAATCGAGAACAAGCCAAGCATCGGCATTCTTCATCCGCTTTTTTGGCTCCCCCACATGGACCACATCCTGATCAAGCAGAAACTTGTTGATCGCATCACTCAAACCAAGCTGATGGAGCTTGCTTCGCGCCGTACAAATGATAAAAAAATCACAGATATGATCATAGCTGCGCAGATCGATAATAACCGGATCAGCAGCACGCAATTCTTGCACGAGTTGCGCAATATTTATCGTGAGTTGTTGTATTTGGTGTGTGTCTTTATTGTATCGTTGATTCATCAAAATCTTGACCTAGCACGATTGTAACATCGGAAGCCTCCACAAGGGAAGTAATATATTCATTTTTTTTAATATTTAAAATAAATTGAATGTATTCTATTTTTGGTGCGTTCATAGCGCTACCTATCACATAACTCGTATCAACATCGTTGCGTTCGGCATTTGAAAAGACCGCATTTTGAAATCCCAAGGAACGCAGATAGCGTGCAGTACGTTCTGCAAGTCCCTCGCGCGTTGTGCCGTTGAGGATCTCCACCGAAATAACAAAGGGATGCACTGGTGGTGATTCGGCTAGCACCTCGTCAAGAGAATCAATCATATTGCGTATCCACCGGCCATCTTCATACGGGAACAAGAGCAATTCATCGATGCCGTTAACGGCCCGAAGATTCCCCTCAAGCACAAAATGCATATTCGTATCGGTCTGATTCCGTTGAATAAACCGCAAAAAACTCCGAACAGAATCCTTCGACATATCGATGGTCATCAATGACCGCAACAGCGACAAGCCCGGACCCTGGGTGTATTCATCGCGATCCGCACCAAGTTTGAGGAGTATCGCGGTGAGTATCGCCTGATAATCAACCACACCGGCCTCTTTCAAGCGAGTATAGAGGCTGCCATCGATACGTTGCAGCTGCCCTTCAGAAGGTTCAAGAGTGATTGTCTTCACCAGGTCGATGAGCTGGGGCAATTGCGTATCAACATCGATAACCGCCGAATAATGAATCGGCGTCTGCAACCATTCAGCGGTCCTTTTCACAAGCGCATTGGCCGATTGCGAAGAATAATCACTATCGAGTGCCACCATCCGCGCTGGATTTTGCCGAAGAATTGCTGTATGTCGAGGAATGCGAAGGCTCCCCATCACAAGTGGCTCTGCTCCGAAAAATCCCAAAACCATATCCTTCAACTGTCGCTCTGATTCAAACAAAAACAGCACATGGATGACCCCCTCGTCGCGCGCAATCTTCTCAACACGGTTGCTCTTTAATTCAACATACAGATAGATCCCCGTTGAAATGACAACAAGGGCAATCACCACGCCTATGAATGCAGCTGAAATTCGGTCAATACTCATGTTCTATATAGATTATTGTATATGATGTACTTGTGTACAGCAGGAACAAGCAAATGGCCAACGTTCTCATGCTGCGCTATACATCGACGTACGATGCTTGAAGAAATCGGCAATGCATCAATTTCAATGCCTTCATATGCAAAAGGCAGTGGAGGCAGGGTTTGCAAATCACGACAGACCGCTACGATGCGTACCCGATCAAGAATATCCTCATATTCCTCCCAGGTCGTGAATCCCACAGCAACATCATCCCCGATGAAATAATATGGTTTTTGACCTCCTTGTCCCAAACCATACCATTCATAGAGCAATTGCAAGCTGCGATAGGTATAGGAAGGGCCATCACATAAAAGATCGACCAATGATACAAAAAAAGATGCCTCATCACGTAACATAAGTGCAAGCATGGACAATCGATGCTGCCACGAGGCATGGTGCATGTGCTTGTGTGGATTTGTTTTTGCGCAGATATACAGCATGGTATCAAGACCATAGGCATCACGACAGGCCCACCCAAAATGCAAATGTCCAAGATGTGGTGGATCAAAACTCCCTCCGATGATACCAATACGCTTACCAATTAGCATGAGTTTGGTCACAGTGCAACTGGATACACTGATTCAAGCACCTCCAAAAAACGTTCTCGCCCACATCTGTCATATCCTTGCAGAAGATGGAAATATGCTCATCAGGAATAGACAAATGTGCCACAACCACGGCCCTATACTGCGCGAGATCGTGTTTCATATTAGGCTCCGATTGCTTGCTTCCATCCTCCGTTGCGGTTTTCCCTTTTTTTTGTCTAGCATCCTCATGTTGATCACCCTGCGCTACGGCGCCATTCTGATTGACAGCCCCCTGTTGATCGTGCTGATCATGCAAACCTGCAAGCTGCTGCTCGGAATGCACCACTTCAACAGAATCGATTTTCTCTGTGCTATTCTGCAACAAGTCATCCGGATCGCCGTTAACCACCAGTTGCACAAAACAATGCCTTTCACCAAGCACCGAACCAAGCCCCTCCAACAAGAGACGCCATTCTGTGACATCCTCTTTTCTTCCAATCTCGTAGGTAAACACGACAATCGGAGAAGCAGTCACGTATTCAAGCAGGTGCGTATGCTGGGTATTCGACCCAGCGCTGATCGGCAAGAGCAGCATTTTTATCTGATTCCAATTTCCAGAAGCCACCGCAAAAGATGGCTTGCCATAGACAAGATCACCCGTATAGGAATCCTCTGTAATGCTTGCAAAAGCCTGCGCAACAGCATTGATCGTATTTCCTGCGATCATGACATCAGCAAACCGCGTCATCCGCGCGAGAATCGAGATTGATTCTTCCGGTTCTCCTTGTTGTGCGCGATATGGTGCTTGGTTGCGTGAAGATTTAAAATGTATATTGCCAAATCCGCCCTTGCCACCGGCCAAGAGCACATAGCGTGGATTTTTTTTCGTTATTTCGGTGATGTGGTGTCCAGTCAAATCGCTGATCGCCGTGTGTTCGGGAAGCAAAACGACGAGGTCCTCCCCGTTTTTTCCGTGCTTCTGAGCGCTGCCCCCTGGTTGTCCATGCCCCGCCCGTTGAATGGAGCGTCGTGCAAGATGGGCAAGATCTGATTTGCTTGAATCTAAGACAAGAATGACCGAACCACCCATTCCTCCGTCACCACCACTCGGGCCGCCCTTTGGTTTAAACCGTTTCCTTTCAAAAGAAACCAGGCCATCCCCACCCTTTCCCGACCACAGTTCGAGTCTTATCTTATGAAAAAAACGTCTCAACTTGTTAAAGGAATAATTGACACCTTCTTTTTGTTCCGTACCGTATGAAATCGAATAGTTCCGGCAACCTTTGCAAACAAGGTATCGTCCTTACCCCTTCCTACAAATTCACCAGGGTGAAACTTCGTTCCGCGCTGACGCACGATGATAGCGCCCCCCTTCACCAATTCACTGCCAAATCGTTTCACTCCCAAACGTTTCGAATGAGAATCACGACCATTTTTTGAACTTCCTCCACCTTTTTTATGTGCCATTCATAGCTCCTTTCGCTGCATGCATATATATTCTGGATAGGCCTCACAAAGTGCTGTCAGTTGAGCGCTCACCAAGGCACTCATCCCCAACAGCTCCTTCCGGTACGAATCCATAACCGTCATCTGAAAATGTCCGACCCCTTCAACATGTCCACTATAGGGAATCCCAAGCTCATGAACACCCAGGGCAAAACCCTTCACAATCGATGAAACAATTCCACAACATAGTGAAATCGCTCCCTCTCTTGGAGCATGTCCATGCACTTCGATTTTCTGAATACAGCCCTCGCGGACAGCAAGTTGAACTTCAATCACTCAACAGAAATTGTCTGCACCTGCAGAAGAGAAAACTCAGTCCTGCTGCCGAAAATTTTTGTATACCCCTTGCGTCGCTTGAACTTTGCACCGAGCATTTTCTTACTCCGCCCATGCGAAACAACCTTCAAGGTTACTTTTGCATTTTTAATATATGGAGAACCGATTTTCTGTGAATCATCGTCCGAGCGAAGTAACAAAACCTCTGACACATCAATTGTCTTGCCTTCTTCCAATTCTAGCCGGGGTGTTTGGATTTCCTTCCCTTCTTCAACCTTAAACTGCTTACCTTTTACTTCAATATACGCGTGCATTATCGTGTATTGTATGGAAAAAATATGAAACTGTCAATCAACCTAAGCACGAATACCTCAGGTTTACGGTTCAGATCGCTTAGTGAAAAACGGCTAATTACCCTAAGCAGCAATACCTCAGGTTGGAAGTTCAGATCCGCCGGTGAGAAAGCTATCAATCGCCCGAGCTGCACCACGTCCTTCATTGATCGCCCAAACAACCAATGATTGTCCTCGACGCGCATCGCCCGCACTGAATACCTTTTCAACATTCGTCTGATACTGCCCATATGCAGCAGCAACCGAACCCCGATCATTCAGCGAAACCCCCAACTGTTCGCACACAGGTGACTCAGTTCCCACAAATCCCAGCGCAAGCAGGGCCAAATCGCATTCCCAATTCTCTTCGGTGCCCTCAATTTTCTGAAATCCAGGCCGCTTGCCCGGGGTGGGTTTTTCCCAGCGAACTCGAACCGTCTGAATTCCCTTGAGCTTGCCAGCTTCACCGATGAATCGTTCACTCAAAATGCCGTATTCTCGTGGATCATCTCCAAACAGCGTCGCCGCTTCAGTGTGTCCATAATCCAATTTGTACGTACGCGCAAACAAAGGCCACGGAAACTGATCGCCGCGCTCTGCTGGTGGTTTTGCAAGCAGCTCAAAATTTGTCAACGAAGCACAGCCATGGCGCAACGAAGTGCCAATGCAGTCATTTCCCGTATCCCCACCACCAATCACCACAACATGCTTGTTTTCTGCAGAGATAAAGGCTTTGTCTTGAAAATTGCTGTCAAGCAGACTCTTCGTATTTGCACGCAAAAAATCCATCGCAAAATGAACTCCATCAAGGTCATGCCCATCGATAGGAAGCCCACGCGGAATCGTAGATCCCGTCGCAATCAGCACCGCATCAAATGATGCAAGCAATGCATCACCCAACACATCAGAACCAACTCCCACCCCAGGTTTGAAAATGATTCCCTCTGCCTGCATCAAATCTACGCGTTTTTGCACAAGCCCCTTGTCGAGTTTCATATTCGGAATACCATACATCAATAGGCCGCCAATTCTGTCATCGCGCTCAAACACCGTGACTTCATGGCCAACTTGATTCAATTGATCTGCCGCCGCCAAGCCTGCAGGACCGCTGCCGATGATTGCAACACGTTTGTTCGTCTTGAATTTTGGCAATCGCGGCTTCATCAACCCCATGCGATAGGCACGATCGATGATGGCACATTCGTTGTCCTTTATCGTCACCGGTGGTTCGTTAATTCCCAATACACAGGCGTGTTCACAGGGTGCAGGACAAACCCGTCCCGTAAACTCCGGAAAGTTATTGGTCTTCATCAAGCGATAGAAAGCCTGCTCCCATTCGCCTCGATAGATCAGATCGTTCCATTCAGGAATGAGGTTATCAACCGGACAACCCGTATCGGACTGACAAAAAGGCACCCCGCAATCCATGCATCGAGCTCCTTGAATCTGACGCTCTGCATCATCCAGCGGAAGAAGAAACTCGTCGAAATCCTTCACCCGTTCTTGCGAATCTCGATGCGCCACCGATTTTCTATCGTATTCCATAAATCCAGTATCTTTACCCATGTGCGAGGATCTCCTTTTCTTCTGCTTGTTTGTCTAAGTATTTCTGATACGACGGTGAAATGACCTTCACAAAATGCTTGCTTTCACGATCAAAATTTTCAAGAATCGTCTTTCCCCGTGCAGATCCAGTATATTCCACATGCGCTTCAAGCAGGCCACGCAATCGCTTCTTATCCTGAGCGGCAAGTTTATACATATCCGAAAGCTCGCGGTTGATATTCCGTTCCAGAGAATTGGATACATTCCACACATAGGCAACCCCACCACTCATTCCTGCAGCAAAATTTCTTCCAACCGCACCAAGAACCACAACGCATCCACCGGTCATGTATTCACACCCATGATCACCAATTCCCTCGATCACCACCGCTGCACCACTGTTTCGCACCGCAAAACGCTCTGCTGCAATCCCTTGAATATAGGCTTCCCCGCTCGTTGCTCCATAAAAACAGACATTTCCAACGATGATATTGTTCTCCGCAACGAAGTTTCGATTTTCTTGCGGCACGATGATCAAGCGTCCCCCCGAAAGCCCCTTTCCAACATAGTCGTTAGCATCCCCTGCAAGATACATCGTAACTCCCTTGATCAACCAGGCCCCAAAACTCTGCCCCGCACTTCCGTGGAATTGCAAATGCAAGGTCTTGTCTGGCAATCCCTTTGCACCGTGCAGCGCATAGATTCGATTGCTCAAGATGGCTCCAACCGCACGATCAGTATTCCATATCTGAAAGGCAAAGGAAGCAGGAAATACGTCCTCAACCGCCTGTCGTACCCGTTTCAAAATCTTGCGATCAAGCACATGTTCGATGCCATGCTTTTGTGGAATCGTACAGAACACCCCGGTATGCCCATCAGAGACACCCATTTTTGTCAAAATAGGGCGCAAATCAAGGCGATGCTCGATGGCTCGCTCAGAATCAACATCGATATAGTCGACCTTTCCAACCAAATCGGTGAATTTTCGCACTCCCAAGGAGGCCATAATCTCCCTGACTTCTTCTGCAATAAAGCGAAACATCCGAACGACATGTTCTGGTTTTCCGGCAAATTTCTTGCGTAAGCGATTGTCTTGGGTCGCAATACCAACCGGACAGGTGTTCTTTTCGCATTTGCGCATCATGATACAGCCTATGGCAATCAAGGGTCCGGTCGCAAAACCGCATTCTTCTGCACCGAGAAGAGCTGCAATCACGACATCTCGCCCCGTCTTTATCTGTCCATCGGTCTGCAGCACTATGCGAGATCGCAGATCATTCAAAACCAGGGTTTGGTGCGTCTCAGCAAGACCCAATTCCCATGGAGAACCTGCATTTTTGATTCCTGTCAAGGCTGAAGCACCCGTGCCACCATCGTGTCCTGAAATCAAAATGTGATCGGCGTGCGCTTTTGCAACACCCGCTGCAATCGTTCCCACACCAACCTCTGCAACAAGTTTCACGCTGATGCGTGCCTCCGGGTTTGCATTCTTTAAATCAAAAATCAGCTGCTTGAGGTCTTCAATCGAATAGATATCGTGATGCGGTGGCGGGCTGATCAACCCAATCCCCGGCGTTGAATGCCGTACCTGGGCGATGATCGGAAAGACCTTGTTTCCCGGCAGCTCGCCACCCTCTCCAGGTTTTGCTCCCTGCGCCATCTTTATTTGAATTTCATCGGCATTACTCAGGTATTCAATCGTCACACCAAAACGTCCTGATGCCACCTGCTTGATTGCAGACCGTTTTGACCGGCCATCAGGCAAAGGAGTATATCGCTCAGCGAGTTCACCGCCCTCACCAGTGTTTGATTTTCCACCCAATTCGTTCATCGCAAGTGCCAGAGTTTCATGCGCCTCTTGGCTGATCGACCCAAAACTCATAGCACCAGTGACAAAGCGTTGTGCAATTGCATCGACTGGTTCAACCTCTTCGATGGGAACAGGAACACGCTTTCGAAAATTGAAAAAACCACGCAATGTCGCTGATTTTGCGACCTTCTCATTTTCATAGGCTGAGAATTCCTTGAACACCTGGTAATCATTCGTGCGCACCGCCTGTTGCAGAAGCATAACACTCTGCGGATCCCACATATGCACCTCACCATGCGCTCGCCATTGATAATCACCGGGGCTGAGTATATCAGAACCAATCGGTGTATTCCCCCGAGGATAGGCCTTGTTGTGTCGCGCAAACACATGTGTCGCTGCGGTTTCAAAATCTGCACCACCTATTCGGCTATAAGCCCCTGTGAAACAGCGTTGCACAATCGTCTTGCCCAACCCCAAAATTTCAAAAATCTGCGCACCTTTGTAGCTGTTCAGGGTCGAAATGCCCATCTTCGCAAAAACCTTGCGCATCCCATAGGCAAGTCCCTGCAGATAATTTTCCTTTGCTTGATCTTCAGAAAAAGACCCTGCAAGTTGATTTGAATCAACCAATTCCTTTATCGCATCAAATGCAAGATAGGGATTCACCGCATCAGCACCGAAGCCAAAGAGACAACAGAAATGATGCACCTCACGAGGCTCGCCTGATTCAACGATCAGTCCGACCCGCGTTCGTTTGGCCATCGCGATCAGATGCTGGTGTGCAGCACCCACCGCATAGAGCGGGCTCACCGGAACTCGATCAGCCCCTGCCCTGCGATCCGAAAGAATAATCAATGGCGCTCCATCATCAACCGCCTGCTCAACCTCTTCACAGATACGTTCGATGCAGTCAAAAAAACCATTCTTTCCCTCATCAAAGGAAAACGTGATATCACAGATATGGGCCTTTCCCCATTCAGTATCCATATGCTTCACTCGTGCGAGATCATGGTTGCGAAGCACCGGCGTTTCAAGAAAGAGTCGATGGCATTGTTGTTCGTTCCGATCAAGCAGATTTGTTTGCGGCCCGATATAACTTGCAATACTCATAATCGCACGCTCACGAATCGAATCAACCGGCGGATTGGTGACTTGCGCAAAGCGCTGTTTGAAATATTCATATGCCAATCGAGGTCGTTCAGACAGCACCGCAAGCGGGGTGTCATTTCCCATCGAACCAAGCGGATCCTTCCCCTTTTCAGCCAGGGGTTTGAGAATCAACCGCAGGTGTTCATCGCTATAGCCAAACAAACGAAGTTGCGCAGACAATGCGTCGCCCTTCAAGGGTTCATGCGCATCATCGGCCTTTTTAAAATCGTTCAGGTGGAGTTTCTGCCCAGCAATCCAATCCTTATAGGGATGCTCTGAGGCATATTCTTTCTTGATCTGCTCATCATCGATGATGATCCCTTTCTTGCAATCAATAAGGAACATCCGCCCTGGGCGAAGGCGCCCTTTTTCTTTGATATTGCTCGCCTCGACCGGAGAAACACCCACCTCACTCGCCATAATCACCCGATTGTCGTGGGTAACATAATAGCGACTCGGGCGCAGTCCATTGCGATCAAGCACAGCGCCGATCATCTCGCCGTCGCTGAAGACAACCGATGCCGGACCATCCCAGGGCTCCATAACACAGCTAAACGCCTCATACATAGCACGTCGATCTGCATCCATCGCATCGTGGTTTTCCCAGGCTTCTGGAATCATATACAGCGCAGCCAAGGGCAGCGGAAATCCATTCATAATAAGAAATTCAATCGCATTATCAAAATGTCCCGTATCTGACATATGGCTTTCCATGATAGGAAAGGTCTTTTTCAATCGCTTGCCGAAGACCTCGCTCTGCAAGGTTCCCTGGCGTGCATGCATATAGTTGTGGTTTCCCTGAATCGTGTTGATCTCGCCATTATGCGCAACCACGCGATACGGATGTGATCGATCCCAACTGGGAAAAGTGTTCGTGGAAAAACGTGAATGGACAATGGCAAGATAGGCAGTAAAGTCCTTGTCCTGCAAATCCTTATAGAAGGAAAACAACTGTGCAGACGTAAGCATTCCCTTATAGACGACGCGCTTGCTTGAGATCAACGGAACATAAAAATCCTGTGGATCATCACCAAAAATCTCTTGAACCTTGTTCATCGATTGCTTGCGAATGGTGTACAACCGGCGTTCAAATTCATCCTGTGCATATTCTGGAGGACAGCCGATAAACGCCTGTAGGATATAGGGCTTCGATAAACGCGCGATATTTCCAATCTGCGTATCATCAACCGGCACCTCGCGCCATCCACAATGCACGCATTTTTCTGCAGCAATACATTGGCGAACGATATCCTTCATATCATCGCGTTTTGCCTGATCTTCCGTAAAGAAGAAAGTGCCAATTGCAAAATGCTTGTATTCATCAACAGAAATCTGCTCTTCCTTTGCAACCTTTCTGAAAAATTGCTCCGGAAAAGAACACAGCAACCCTGCGCCGTCTCCGGTGCTTTCATCTGAACCAAGAGCTCCCCGATGGCGAAGATTCAACAAAATTTCCTTCGCTGTTTCTATTGTTGCATGCGTGTGCTTTCCACTGAGATCAGCAATAAACCCAACACCACATCCCTCATGCTCTAACCGGGGATCATATAATCCCTGTGCAACCGGCCGTTTTAACATCTACATCTCCTCTACTGATGGAATCACCAATAATCGCAGGCAATTCCCTAATACCCGCCCTATACAACGAGCAAAAAATAATCGCGTCGGTGCATACATATCCTCACCGAGTATAGGAGTTTCATGGTAATACATTGTAAATAATTTTGCTAAGTCATATGCATAATGCGCAATCAGTGATGGGTTTTCTTGCACCGCAGCCTGTCCAACAACAGGTGCAAAGCGCGCCAAAACCTTGACGAGTTGCCATTCACCATCTTGTTGCAACAAAGCAGGGTCAAATACCGCATCGATCTGCATTTTTTTTGCCCTTCGTTCAATCGAGTGAATTCGGGTGCAGGTATATTGAATATAAGGGCCGGTGTTTCCAGAAAAAGAAAGTGATTTTTTCGTATCAAAGGCGATCTCCGTCGATGGATTTGGCCACAACAGATAATAGTGTAGCGCACCGAGTGCCACCGATTCTGCAATATTCGCTGGTTTGTCTTGCCCGGTGTGTTTTTCCTCCATCGATGCACGCACGAGCTCTCGCAAGTTATCGATCAGATCCTCAGCATCAACCACCGTGCCTTCACGCGATTTCATCCTTCCTTCGGGAATATGCACCATGCCATACGAAAGATGCCGACAAGATCCTGCCCAGGCATGACCAAGCAATTCCAAAATCTTGAACAAAACCGAAAAATGATATTCCTGCTCGTTAGCCACCACATAGACCATGTGATCACAGTCATAGGTTTCAACGCGCCGTATTGCTGCTCCGAGATCCTGGGTGATGTATAGCGCAGTGCCATCAGAACGAAGCAGGATTTTGGTGTCTAATCCCCACGATTCGAGGTTCACGCAAATCGAACCGTCCGCCTCGCGATAAAAAATCCCACGCTCCAACCCCTCCAAAACAATAGCACGCCCCCGCATATAGATTTCACTTTCGTATTCAAAGGCATCAAAATGGATGCCACACCGCTTATACGTCGAAAGAATCCCCTCGACCACCCAGGTACGCATCGTCTTCCAGAGCGATCGCACTTCTGGATCCTCCGATTCCCATCGTCGCAAGAGTTCCTGCGCTCGTTCTTCAAGCGATGGGTCTTCCTTCGCCCGCTGTGCAAACTGCACATAGAGATCACCAACAAACTGATCCCCACGCGTATTTTGTGATGCAGGACTGCTTCCTGCCTCCAAAAATCCATAGGCAACCATGCTCTTGCAGATATGCACCCCGCGATCGTTGAACAGGCAGAGTTGTGTGACCGCTGCTCCACTGGCACGCAGTATTCGCGAAACCGATTCACCAATTGCATTGTTGCGCAGATGCCCAAGATGTAATGGCTTGTTTGTGTTCGGGCTCGAAAACTCCACAACGATGTTTTGCCCGGCACACTGGGTATTATTCCCATAAGCATCCTGTTGCTGATCAATCATGCGAAGAACCTGCTCGACAACCGGCTGCTGTTCAAGAAATACGTTGATATAACCACCAACGACCACCATCTTTGTGATTCCCAAGGCTGCCGCATCCAATGCATCGACAACCCCTTGCGCAATTTCCCTCGGTGATTGTTTCAATATGCGCGCAAACGAAAAAACAGGGAAGGCAAGGTCTCCATGGCTAGCATCGTCCGGAAACTCTGGCGCAATGCTAGGAAGCGACGCCTGCTCGCCGCAACGCTTGGCGAGGGTGGTTTCGATATGCATCTGTATCTTCTCTATGATGTAGTCCATACGACCTCAATAACTTCTGGGGATACTCCATAGTGCTATAATTGCATGTGTATGTAAATCACATTTTTGATGATTCTTGTGTGAGCGATGCACCATACATGAAACTGCTAGGAAGCATCGATGCACGCCCATAGCAAGAACAACTGTTTTCCTTGATAGCCGCCGCCTTGCCTGCCCTGCACCTGTGCACATTACACAAACATACACCAAACATACACACGAAAAAAAGCGGTGCATTGACTATCCGCACCATTGTCTGTGCACCGCGATGATGGTCCTGATTAATCGTCCTTTGGACCGATCCATCCAAATGGATTGTAGGCAAGCTCCCAGTAATTTTGTTCAGGATCAGCGATATAACTGGAATAGCCACCCCAGAACACCTTTTGTGGCGATTTGACTGGTTTTGCTCCCTTGGCAGTCACTGCAGCAAAGAGTTCATCCACCGCCTGTTCACTGGAAAGGTTGTGCGCAAAAGTGACACCGGAGAATCCACTGTGGTCGTTCTTGATGCCAATATCCTCCGCCAGAGCATCCATTCCATAGAGCCCCAACCAGGTCCCATTCAGCGAATAGAACGAAATCGAATCATTCGCACTCTCCAAGGTAAACCCAAAGACATCGCGATAGAACGCCGTCATTGCAGGCAGATCATATACCCCCAATGTAACCATGCTTATTCTGTTTTTCATACGTGTATAGTATGACCGAAAACATCGATTCCTGCCACAGCTCTGAGGGTTGCTTCATCGCCGCATGGGTTTTCTCTGCCTGTGTTCAGATGGGTTTTCTTTGCATGCGTTTAGGTGGAATTTGTGGCATGTCCCGTGACACATTCCGACGCGTATACAGCAAAATGCGATTTGAAATGTCGCTGCATCTATGCCTACATCTGCGCTCACGAGCTTCGCTTCTGCGATGATATTGACCTGTCTGCATTGCCAGGCTAGAGTCAATCATGTCACTCTTGACGAAATTATTTGGCTCAAAACAACAACAAGATTTAAAACAGTTAACCCCTATTGTAAACAGCATAAACACCCACGAACGGACGGTCCTGCAGATGGATCAACCGGCAATTCAGGCAAAAACAGCAGAACTCAGACAACAACTCAACGAGGGAGTGAAATCTGATTCCTTGGTGCCGCTTGCTTTTGCGCTCGCCCGAGAGGCTGCACGCCGCATCCTTGGTGAGCGACTCTATGATGTGCAGCTGTTCGGATCCATTGCGCTTTATCAGGGTAGGATCATGGAGATGAAAACAGGTGAGGGAAAAACGCTTGCGGCGGTTCCAGCTGCCTATCTTCGCGCCTTGGAGGGCAAGGGCATCCACATTGTCACGGTGAACGATTATCTTGCCCTGCGCGATTCAGAATGGATGGGGCCAGTCTTCGCCTATCTTGGGTTGAGTGTGGGAGTTATTCAATCAAATATGACTCCGGATGCGCGGAAAGAAGCCTATCGAAAGGACATCACCTATGCGACGAACAACGAACTTGGGTTTGATTATCTGCGTGACAATATGCGCCTTTCTGTTGAGGAACGGGTCCAACGCGGCCATTATTTCTGCATCATCGACGAAATTGATTCTATTCTCATTGATGAGTCGCGAACGCCCTTGATTATTTCTGGTTCACGAAAAACCGATACGCAAAAATACTATGCCGCAAACAATATCGTGCCCCTTCTCAAGGAATGTGCAAAGGATCCACAAACCGACACCTATCCCGAGGAACCGATTGGCGATTACAAACTCGACGAAAAGGGGAAAAATGTGCAGTTCACTGAGGCTGGGTTTGATTC
Source organism: Spirochaetia bacterium (assembly GCA_965243525.1). GTDB lineage: Bacteria > Spirochaetota > Spirochaetia > WTKD01 > WTKD01 > WTKD01. The sequence continues at coordinate 415,399 of OZ251568.1, forward strand.
TATTGAAAAACATCTGCAGCAACAAAAGCAGATTCAAGGATCACTGCTCAACGAAGAGAATTTTGAATTTGTGCACCATGTCACCCAGGCGATACGCGCACAACGACTCTATCATCGCGACAAGGAATACGTCGTGCAACAGGGGAAGGTTGAGATAGTCGATGAATTCACCGGCCGTGTTCTCCATGGTCGTCGATATTCCGATGGGCTGCATCAGGCGATTGAGGTCAAAGAACGCATCAAGGCGGCAAACCAGAGCACCACGATAGCAACGATAACATTGCAAAATTATTTTCGTATGTATACCCGGTTGAGTGGTATGACCGGAACGGCGGCAACTGAAAGCACCGAGTTCACCAAGATATATGGTTTGGATGTGGTCGAAATTCCAACCAACCGCCCGGTCTGTCGGGAGGATCAACAGGATTTGATTTTTGCCAATGCTAAGTCGAAATACACCGCAATTTGCAACGAAATAGAGCGTGTACACCGGAAAGGGCAACCTGTTTTGGTGGGAACGGTTTCTGTCGAACGTTCAGAGCTCATCGCAACCTTGCTCAAACGTCGTGGAATCCGCCATGAAGTGCTCAACGCAAAGAACCATGAACGCGAGGCGCACATCATCGCTGAGGCAGGTGCAGAGGGCGCAATAACCATCGCAACAAATATGGCGGGTCGTGGAACCGATATCAAACTTGGTGGAAACCCTGAGTTCAGAACCGCTGCAAAGGTGAATCGCGAAAAAGATCCTGATGGATACGCGCGCGTCTATAAAAAGGAATATGAAGGCTGGAAGGCACAATACGAAGCCGTAAAAGGGCTCGGTGGCTTGTTTGTCTTGGGAACAGAGCGTCATGAATCACGACGCATCGACAACCAATTGCGCGGTCGTTCGGGGCGGCAGGGAGATCCTGGCCGTTCACAATTTTTCGTTTCTCTCGACGATGACCTCATGCGCTTATTTGGTGGCGGCCTGCAAACGCTCCGGAATTACCTGAGCAAAGGGCTTGAAGAGGGCGAATCCATTCACCATCCGATGATCACCAAGAGCCTTGAGCGAGCACAAAAACGCGTGGAAGAACGTAACTTCGATATCAGAAAACACCTGCTTGAATTTGACGATGTCTTGAACGCACAGCGTGATCGCATATACAGCAGAAGAAACGAATTGCTGAGTTCATCTGCTCTCCAAGAAAGAATAGAAGAAATTCTCACCGAAGAAGTTTCCGATTTGTTTGCACTGTATCTCGCAAGATCTGACAATGCTGATTTTGCACAGGGAGCAGCGCTGTTGCACGAAAAGCTGTTTTTCACGACGACTATCACCACGAGCAATCAACCTGCGCAAGACACCGTTCAATCGGTTTGTGCAGAGATCATCGCATCATTACGCGAAAAACAATCAAGCGTTGATGCTGAGCGCTGGAACATGTATATCCGCTATACCTATGTTTCACTAATCGATAGAAACTGGCAGGAACACTTGAGCCTCTTGGACAGCCTGCGCGAGGCGGTCTATCTGCGTAGTTATGCACAAAAGAATCCGCTCCTTGAGTATAAACTTGAAGGATTCAATGCATTTGATACGATGATTGCCAGAATTCGAGTTGGGTTAATCAGCAGACTCATCGCAACACGGGTCAACACTGAGGGCCGCAAAGAATCGTCATTATTAGATGATGCAGCGCGCACACAGCATCGTTCGCTGAATGTCTTCGGCGGCCAGCAACCTCCAGCAACACAAAGCGGACCGCAACAAACCGTGAGACGAAACAACCCAAAGGTGGGGCGCAACGATCCATGTCCTTGCGGCAGTGGCAAAAAATACAAACAATGCCACGGAAAATCCTAGCTGATCGTGCTGCTTTCTAATACGGCGCATCCATACACCCTTCCCAATGGGAAAGCCAGTGACAAGGATGCAGGTCTGGAGGGCGAAACTCCTCCACAGACGTTTTCGAGCTTCTGCAAAAAACCCTTGCAATTTGAACGAAAATCCACTATCATTTGACGTCTTTTCAGGAGCAAGCTCTTTGCAGGGCTTGCTCTTTTTTATACACCTCACAGGGCTTCAGAAATCGCGTACTGCAACATTCTTAATCTAACAATCCACAAGCAATAAGGTCACACTCAAAAATTGCAGGATTTGCATGGCTATTCACCGAAAATTATCGCCAAAAAAAGGAACAATGCAGAAATACAACGGAAATTAAAAGATTCTCAGCAAAAATTAGGGTTGCCGAACATAAAAAATAGATATATTAGAGATATAAGGCCTATTTTTTAAATTATTTTTTACATAGCTTGCCAAAAATACCATTGCAGTATATCCTCATCAAAAGGGCTTTATCTGGCTAGGATGTCTGATATTCTGCTGTAGAATACGGCATCGGGTAGATGATATGAACAGGCTTAAACAATTACTATTCTTGACTGCACTGGTGTTGCTATTTCTTACCTGCGATGGTGCAGCAATATCCCTGAAGGGCTACACCTTACTTCGCGCCAACAATGCACCACAGGATTCAGAAATACAACGAATCGCAATAGCTGTCATTGAAATTACTGGCTTCGGAGGTGAGCATTCACTCAACTCGACTGGAGAATTTAATATTTTTGAGGTTCCTATTCCAGACTCATTGCGAGGAGTAACAATTAACATTCTCCAGAAAGACATTGAAGCACTCAGCGGATGGTCTGTTGAAATCAAAATCACCCCCGCAGATCCTCTGTTTAAAAACGTCACTCCGCACTATATGACTTATATTCCTCAGAATCCATCTGATGTATACGATGGCGGAACCGTTTTTGTTGAGTTATCAGGCACATTGCAGGGAGAAATCTATTACGATTTTGCTATAATACGCGTTTCTACCAAGGCGGGCACCTATGTCGATCCGCCAGAATACACCCCTGTTACGTATTCCGTGGGAAGCCCCACACTCTCCATCGTGGCAGATGCGTTGAGCTTTACCGGTTCTTCCCATCCTACTGTTAACCCTCTACTTCCGTTTACTTCTCCTTCTGAAGCAACGCATATTCCTTTTCTTGAAAATGAATTCAAGTCAAAGGCAACTACGTCACCGATCCTACCTCAACTACAAAATTTTCGCGATTCTTGGGAAGGCCGTATATTGCCTTTCGCGTTCTCCGCGACAGGAAATGCTCAAGACATCACGGTGACCCCGACAGATATCGCCTTGGAAGAGAGCGATCTCACCGATGGGTTCACGGCAACATTGACCATGGAGGCAACGGGATATCTTCCGACACCAGTCAAGCTCCACATCCCCGATCCCACTATTGAGCGAGCAGTGACAGAAATCACTTTTGAAGGAACTAGCGTTCGAAAACAAGGGATCAATCAGTTCAACATCACCGTTGATTCCATCCAGAGGATCATTGATCTCATCGATGATGGCACGTTTGACACCAAGATTGAAATCACCAAGATGACCGGCGATAATCCAGAGGAATTTGCACAACGGGTCTTAATCAACTCCGATGAATCAGAGTACGACACGGAAAGAACTATTTATGATTCCTATAAAGTTACCGTTCCCATCCAGGCAAGGCATTTCTATATCATTCCTGCCAAGGACAATCCAAGTCTCAACCTTTATTTTAGCGAAAACTAGGAAATCTATTCTCCTGCTAGCACGATTCAATATAAACCTTGTTTTTGAACGAAAAATTTCTATTGATTAGATCTGCCAGAACTGAATTGCACTCCGCGCAAGTGCAGCGCTCTAGCTAAAACAGATAATCTTTTGGATTGACAAACGAACCGCGACGCACGATGGAAAAATGGAGATGGGGCCCGGTGCTGCGCCCGGTGTTTCCCATATATCCAAGAATCTCACCTGCTCCGACATAATCACCCTTTGCAACCAGAATGTGCCCAAGATGTCCATAGAGCGTTTGAAATTCGCTATCATGCTTGACGATGACGTATTTTCCATACGAAACAGGGTTATCACCGACATAGATGACATGCCCCGCATTTGCAGCAGTGATGGGCGTGTCAGATGCGTTTGCAATATCGATGCCATAATGAAAACGTCGCTGCCCCGTGAAGGGATCCTCTCGATAGCCAAAATGCGATGTCAGCACGCCATAGGTGGGCATATTAAAGAGTTCACCAAGTGCCAGGCGTAATTCCTTGTCACCCATCTCTGCTTCAGGAATAAACAGTACCTGCTCAGCATACAGAGAACTGGTGCGCAAATTATTCGCATCGAGAATGTTGATTTTATCCACCTTGTATTGTTCCGCGATTCCATCCAAACCCTCCCCCGGTGAAACAACGTGCAAAATGCCGTCTCGGTCAGGGATAAGCAGGCTTTCACCCAATTGCAATCGGCGTGCATTTTGGATGTTGTTATAACTCACCAAGGTATCGACCCGCAACCCCGTTTCTGATGCAATCTCAGAGAGGGTGTCTCCTGCTTCAACCGTGTAGACGCTGGTGTCAAGCGGCAACAAAAAGCGCAACGAAGGGTCGTCGCTGCCGCCGATGCCGGTATACAACACATCTTGCACCTGCTCGAGCGATTCATAGGAAGTGGTATAGCTTTGCTCAACCAATGAAACCACCGCTGGTGTATCTTCATGACGGTGTTTAAACGCGTATACCGCATTGGCGTCGAGGCCTAATTGCGGTGAAGGCTGTGTTCGTTGGACAGCAAGAAAATAAGAATAGTATGCATTATCTGGGAGAATCGTACATAAAAAAAGCAAGCCCACCACAGCCACAAGGAGTGGGAGGTCTCCTGTAATTGGGCGCAGCGAACTTGCCAAGCATAAAGCTTTATGTTTCCAACCATCGGTTACCGGTGAATCAAGAACAGCTCTTTTTTGTCCCTCCACTTTGAGCGAATGGAGTATCTTATCTACCGCTCGCTCCCCCTTCCTCTGTCCCTTTTTCAAAATAGGATAGAGTTTCCTGATTTCTCCCGGTTTTTGTTTGTGCAGAATGCTCTGCATATATCTATGTATCGACATTATCTATTCCCAGCATTATACTTGTTATACTGTAGCGATGTCTCTTAGCAAAACAAGGGTATACGTATTCCTTATCTTCTTAAGTGCTTTTATTATCATCATTTTATATTCGTTTGTATATATCATATTTTCTCAAAGAAACCAGGCCACGTATGCCTTTGCCGACAGCGATCCGAAGAAAACTCGCGGGAGCATCCTGGACAGAAACAGCGAAGTTCTTGCAATTCAAGAACCCAGTTACAACCTCAGCGCCTGGAAACCAGAGATGGAAAATACCGAAGAAACCACCGCCGTCATTGCATCGATTCTCGGTGAAGATGTAAATAGTCTGAGAGAAAAACTTGCATCACAACGCAATTACGTATTGCTGGCGCGCTCGATTTCAAATCATGCTGCTGAACGCATCCAATCGCTTAAAGAAGCGGGCGGTCTATCAGGAGTACACCTCGAAGAAAACCTGCAACGCAAATACCCGTTCAGAGAATTTTCTGAGCCGTTTGTCGGGTATGTGAACATCGATAACAAGGGTCTCGACGGCATTGAATATATCTATAACGATGCGCTCGCCCAGGGACAGCAGGTGCGCCTCACCCTGGACATACGCCTGCAACAACTATTGCAAACCTATCTCGACACAGAACTCGCTGAACACAAGGCACGATATCTCAATGCGGTGCTGCTCAAATCTGATACCGGAGAAGTTCTCTCTGCAATCAGCATTCCCAGCTTTGATCCCAACAAATTCTATACCTATCCCGACGAACAACGAAGGAATCGACTTATTCGTAATGTTTATGAACCAGGCAGTGTATTCAAAGTTTTCAGCATCACCAGTCTATTGGAATTGGGCACAATATCCACCTATTCGCGATTTGACGCTTCACGACCCTTTCTTCCGCTTGATGCATCGTTCCAAATAAACGATATCAACGTTTATGGAAACATCTCAACGCAGCAGATCATTCAATTTTCGAGTAATGTTGGGGCAGCACATGCAGCATCCACGAGCGATGATGCCCGATTTCATGCTCTGTTGCGCCAATTTGGGTTTGGATCAAGCACCGGCATCAACATCAACGGTGAAAGCACCGGAATATTCACGGAACCAGAGACATGGTCAAACCGCAGCAAGGTTACGATTGCAATTGGCCAAGAAGTCGCCGTAACCGCTATGCAGATCGCCAAGGCTGCTACGGCAATTGCCAACCAGGGAATTCTGGTCACCCCCTTTATCGTAGATTCAATTCTCTCGCCGCAGGATGCGGCCTCTCCTCCGGTTAATCCATCCCCGAACGCCCGCCAAATCATCTCTCCAAACAACGCCCAACTGATGCTTGAATTTATGAACACCGCGACGAAACCCGAGGGAACCGCGCGACGGATCGCTCTTGATTCTGTTGAGATCGCTGCAAAAACAGGAACTGCAGAAATTTATGACCCGGTCAAAAGAGAATACTCCGATTCGCGGTTTATTGCTTCGATTCTCTGTATCTTTCCCTTCGAAGAACCAGAGTATATCCTCTATCTGGCGGTGCATGAACCTCGCGCTGGGCAATTCTATGGCGGCCAGGTTGCAGCCCCAATCGCACGAGAGCTCATCAGCATCATCCTTGGGTATGCTGATCTGCATTACAATACAGAACAGACCATCGTGCAGGATTTTCCAGACCCTCTGCCGATACCCACGTTTACCAATGTGATGCCCCTGCTTATCGGACAACCAAAACGCAACATCGTGTATTTAAAGACCGTGACGGCCCATCCCATTCAATTCAAAGGAAACGGTTGGGTGGTATCACAATTTCCCGAGGCTGGCACCCCTCTCGAAAAGAATCAATCTATATTTGTCGAGCTTGGATACTAGGACCGCATCTGGTGGATATCTTCACAAAAAACCTCGATGCAATCCAACAGCGATACGGAGATGCAATTGCAGAGCAGTTGCGCAATGCTCCAGATGAAGCATCGCTGACCCTATTCAAAAGCAAAAAACAGGATTGCTATACGGCACGATATGAGAAGATCTATCTCCACAGCGCATACAATCCGTTGCGAGAAGCTAGCCAATTAGCAAAATCCATTTTGCAGGAACAGAATAAAAACGCGCATGACGGCATTGTTTTTCTTGGGTTTGGTCTTGGCTATCATATCGCTGAAATCACTCAAAAAACACCAGAATTATCGCTGATTATCGTTGAACCAAGCATCGAGCGCATGGCACAGGTATTACGCAACATCGATTATGCATCTCTATTCAGCAATACTTCCCTTGTATTTTGTTTTGAGGAAGATCCAGCAGATATACTCGCAACCATAAAAAAAAGCGGTGCGCGCATCCCCTTGGTCTGGGAACAAGAACACCTCACCTTCCACCGGGCCACATTTTTTTCAGAGATTTCTGCAATGCTCTATCGATATAGCACCCAAGGGCGCCTGAATCGCAACACCCTGATCAAATTTTCAAAAAAATGGATTCAAAACTGCATACGGAATTTGATTGATCACCCACAGGCTTATTCCATCGATCTTTTGCAAAACAGTTTTTCTGGCATGCCCGCCCTGCTCTGTGCCGCTGGACCTAGTTTCGATTCGATCATTCCCTACCTTTCAGAATGGAAGAAAAAATCAGTGATCATCGCCGTTGATACCATTGTTCATCGTCTTGAATCACTTGGCTGTCCTCCTGACATCGTTGTGAGTATGGATCCGCAGTATTGGAATTCGCGACATCTCGACTATTGTGACCTCACTGGCATGATCCTCATCGTTGATTCTTCAACCTGTCCGCGCATCTTGCATAAAATCCGAAAAAATGGAGGCATTCCATTCTTTGCGGCTTCGCATTTCCCCCTCGCTGCCTATCTCGATCCCTATCACAACACCAAACTTGGAGCCGGCGGGTCAGTAAGCACCAGCGCATGGGATCTCTGCACCTTTCTGGGATGCAGCTCACTTTTTTGCATTGGGCTTGATCTTGGATATCCCCTCCATCGCACTCATGCACGCCATTCGCTGTATGAACAAGTTTGGAGCTGGACTGCGCATCGCTTGGCTGCCATCGAAACACCACTCGTGCATTCGCTGTTCAACGCTGCTCCATACTATGTTGAAAACTACGCTGGACATAAGATCTTGAGCGATACGCGGTTGGAACTCTATTCATTTTGGTTCACTGAGGCAGCCCGCTCGGTAGAGGCCCACACCCTCTCGCTCCTTTCAAAAAAAATCGAAGGGATAGCTTTTGCCGATCCTGCATCAATAGCGCGCCGTGCATCAATTTCAGAAGAAAAAGAAAGACTACTCCACAAACTAGTGGAGCTCCCCCCTTCAAACGACGAGAAAATACATCAAGACCGCCTGCAACGTATCCACCATCTATTGAAATCCCTGAAAGAGCTGCAAAGCATCGTCGAGCAACAGCTCCAGACAATAGCCATCTGTATGGCAAGCGAACGCCTTGCACCCAAGGATATGCACGAGCTCGCTCAGAGAGATCAGCACATCACCAAGAATCCCGCAACTCCCTTTGTGAATTTTCTGCTTCAATCCGCAGCAAGAAGTGTGTTTTCATTTTTGGGCAAGGACAAGGCCCTTGAAAACAGCAGAGGCATCTATAAAGCATACAAAGAAGCAATCAACTTTTATATAACAATATTGGATCACTACAGTATAAAATCATAAATATTTTTTGATTTCCACCGATTTTCTAGTATATCCAGCGGTATGCATTTTATCGTCCAGTCATACCGCTCTTTTATCTCCGCCTCCAGCATGATTCAATCATCACGATTTGATGCCCGTTATTCCTTATTAGTTCGCAGAAAAATTTTCACAACAACTCTCACAAAAAATTTGCTTATTGCTTGAAATAATTCTGAAAAAATACGCATATTTTATCATTTTTTCATTAGTCAGACTTACATAATCAGCCCATCTGCTCTACAATTATTTTATGAATTTTAGAGTTTTTAGAGATTATAACCCAGATGCATATTTCTCAGGTTCACACAATATCGATGCCTCAAATCAACCATTGTATGAAACACTACACACCATTCTGCTTAAGAATTCTGTTCTTGCGCAAACGGCGCTCATTCATTCCCACGCGGAGAGAGAGCCCATTCATTCATTGCACTATACGTTCAAGAAAAAAGGCAAATCAGACTATCAGATACGAATTCAGAATGAAAACACATTCAAGATTGCGTTTTCTTTGGAAGCAAGCAAATCTGAATTTTCCAATCTTTGCCTCGAAGCGGCCGAAAAATTTGATCAGTCATTTTTTAGCCATAGGGAGGGACTTGGGATGTATTTAGCAAATTACGGGCTTGAAAGCAAAGTCAACATTGATTGTACGAACGAGGTTGACGCATATGTATACGCAATAAACTGGTCGCAAAATGGACTCTATGTTATTTTTCCAGAGAATGCTGTGTTTCCCATTTTTTCGATCACCCAACCTGTACCGAACATATATTGCATTCAATGCGCCTACGAAATACGTTTTTCGTTCACCCAGACAGAAGCCGCCCCTTCTGAAAGCTCTGCCCTGGCAATTGGTTTGGATACCGCTATTTTTTTTAGGCGAAACAATGCCATTGAAACTACCCTTCAAATTTTGTATCGATTACATCGCATGCAGGACAATACCCATACTATTGTCTATATTCCAAGAAAGATCTTTGACCATCTGGTGCAACACAGCTTGATACGAGAACAGAAAGGCAATTTCATGCTCTCGTTTGTGCAAGCGATTGCTTATACAAAATAACGCATGTGATAGGCTGGATGCCGAAATTGATTTGGAATCGGGCTTCTGTGGACAACCTCACCGGGAAGCCCTATTATTAGGCATAGATGTTCTTCTTTGTATTGAAAAAATGGTTCTATGAGATATGGGATTCCATGCTGCGGGTTTTAATCCTCAATCTTGTCTTTCTCGTCATCGTTGCAGCATTCACCTATCTGCAGACAACGCTTGTCTTCGTTGGAAGTGCTGCTTTGCAAGGAATAACCATTTCGTTGGTGATCGTTGTGTTTTTTATCGTTATCACCTATTTCCTGTGGACATCAAACGCCTATCTCACCGAACATAACTGGAAGAACTCGGTTTCAAAAAAGAAGTTTAAAACTATCCTGCAGTTAGGAATTAGACCAGGGTTGCTCTTTGGTGGCCTCACTATTTCCATCGTTCTGCTATCTTTTATATCCCTTCAATTCTATAGCTCGCTTGGAGGATTCCTTGGATCGCTCGTGAGTGGGCTTTTGTTGTTTGTGTTTTTTATCTATGCGTTGAGCGCACAGTATTTTCTTCCTATCCATATTGTACAGAACAATACCATCAGAAAATCGCTCAAAAAAGGTTTCTTGATTGCAATCGATAACCCGCTTTTTTCTATTTCCATCTTACTTGCGGCATTGCTTTTCTTGGGAATTTCTGTCTTCACTGCGTTTCTCTTTCCAGGGATCGCTGGTGTTGCCTATTTGTTCTGCTGTGCCACGAAGTTGCGCATTCTTAAATACGATGCTGATAATCCCCAAAAACCAAATTGGGCAGCACTCTTGGCAGAAGAACGCAAACGGACCGGGTCACGCTCTTTTATTAGTTTTATTTTTCCTTGGAAATAACCGCATTGCGCAAGTTTGCCGCACCAGAATGATGCTTCATTCCGATATGTTTTGCAAGGTATACAATGGGTGTATCGAGGAGCGAAACGCCTATCTTCAACACCATAATCACAACGGCGGATCCCAAAATCACCTCAAAGGAACGCTCCCCAAAAAACGCAACCCCGACAAACACGAATGAATCGATGATCTGACTGACGATGGTGCTCGCATTGTTGCGAAGCCATAGGTAGCGAAGTTGCGGAAGACGGGATTTCAAAAGTGAATAGAGCCAAACATCGTGCATTTGTGAAATGCCATAGGCGAGCATGCTTGCAATGGTTATACGCGGAAAAAGCCGAAATAACTCCACCATTGTTGATTGAATTTGATCATTGCTGCTTGGTTCAAACAAGAGGGTCATTGTCATCACAAGGTTGGCTAATACAAGCACAATAAACCCAAACATAACCGATTGATTGGCTACTTTTCTTCCATGGTTTTCCGTGAGAATATCGGTGGCCAAAAACGTAGTTGCATAGATCACATTTCCGAGGGTTGTCTCAATGCCAAATACAACGATAAGTTTTTGCACCTGAATATTGGCAATAATCGCAACAAAAGCGATCCATCCAAAAAGTCCTGCTACGCCAAAATAGCGATAGAGTACGATGACCGCCGCAAAGAGGATGACTATCTCAGCGATCCAAAGGAGCTCATTCATCGAGCGGCACTCCCAAGGCTGATGGTGCAGCACTTCTCTTCACAAAGAGGATCAATACAACAAGCGTTAACACATAAGGAATCATCGATAGAAGTTCGTTGTAGGTCGCTGGTATGACAGAGCCAAGAAAGACAACGATTCCCTGAGATATACCAAACATGAAACAGGCAAACATCGTTGGAATCGGTCGCCATTTTCCAAATATCATTGCGGCCAAGGCGATGAATCCCTGTCCGGAGATCAAAGGATGCCAAAAATGCGATACAATGGCTATGCTCAGCGAGGCTCCGCCGAATCCTGCCAATACGCCAGAAAGGGCAACCGCGCTATAGCGATAGAGAACGACGTTTATTCCAACGGTTCTTGCTGCTTGGGGTTTTTCCCCGACCGAACGCAGCCGTAGGCCTACGCGTGTGTAATAAAACACAAAATGGATGACAAATACAAGTCCGATTGCGATGAATACGGTTGCATATTGGTTGACGATCAGATCAAAAAAGGAGTTCTGTTCAAATAATTCGTTGAACGGACGAGGGATTTTTTTGTCGAGGTCAAGAATCTTGGTGTGGGTTGTTCCGCCAAAAAACAAACGGGCCAAAAACAAGGCCAAGCCTGGCCCAAGAAAATTGATTGCAATCCCTGATACGACGTTATCAGCGCGAAATGTGATACAGGCGACGGCGTGTAAAATTCCAAGGATTCCTCCTGCTATGCCTCCTACCAAGAAGCCCAACCAGGGGTTCTGCAAGTAAAACCCTGCGGTCGCTGCAGCAAAGGCCCCAAAGGTCATCATGCCTTCAAGTCCGATGTTGACAACTCCTGAGTTCTCCGAAATTGCACCACCTAATGCAGTATACAACAAGGGTGTTGCATACATGAACATCGTTCCAATAATAAACCCAATATTAATCAACATGCTTTTTTTCTCTATTCCTTCGTATTGCTTCAAGGATCTTCTTGAACAGGTATGGAATGGCAACAAAAAATACGATTGTACCAATCATAATACTGATAATTTCAGAAGGTGCACCAAGATCTCGTTGGATGCTCACCGCACCGTATTTCAAACCGGCAAAAAAGAAACTGGATCCAAGTATCCCAATGGGATGCGAATTGCCGATCAAGGCAACCGCTATGCCGTCAAATCCAAATCCTTCCATCGTCGCAAGACGCGCAACCTCATGCGTAACGCCGAGCACATGGAGACTTCCACCAAGCCCCGCCAGGGCTCCTGAAATACCCATTGCAGTCAATTTGACGCGTTTAACGCCGATTCCTTGATATTCCGATGCCGATGCATTAAACCCTACGGCCTTGATTTCATACCCTAATGCTGTTCGTTTCATGAGAAAATGAATGACGATTGCTGCAATGATGGCGATGATCACTCCTGTCGAAATCGAAGCCTTCAAAAGATCAGCTAGCGCGGGATTTTCAACTTGAAACGGAATCCATTGTTCGCCTGCTTTGAATTTTGCGAATATATCAATGCGGGCGGTGTCTAATACTTTATAACTTCCCTCGCTGTCTGGCCGTTTGATCGCTGGGAATTTCAAGACAAAGTTGTTCAAATACAGAGCAACCCAGTTGAGCAAAATAGTCGAGATAACTTCGTGAATGCCAAAACGTACTTTCAAGTATCCAGCGATGCTGCTCCAAGCCGCTCCTCCGATCATGCTACACAGCAAGACAAAAGGAATATGCAAAATCATTGGCAATCGTACGTGATAGCCAACTAAGGCTGCGACTAATGCCCCCACGATGAATTGTCCCTCAGCACCGATGTTGAAGAGTCCAGCGTGGTATGCAATTGCAACCGAAAGCCCCGTCAAAATAAGAGGAACCGAACGAACCAAAACCCATAATATATAGCGAGGCCGTCCGAAAATGCCTGCAAAAAGACTGCCCATCGCGTGCAGCGGATTGTATCCAGAGATAAGTAAGACAATGAGTCCAGCAATAAATCCAAGAACAATGGAACTCACCAATGTTATGATTTTCAACGTGTTTCGTTTGAGCATCGTCTGCATCTTCATGAGCTAATACCTGCAAATCCTTGTCCGAGTTGTTCTCGTGTTATCTTTTCAGTGGGTTGTATATCAACGATTTTACCGCCGTAAATGATGGCAATGCGATCTGCAATCTGGTAAATTTCATCCAGGTCAAAGGAAATCAACAAGATTGCCGCGCCTTTGTCTCGCTCGTGTATCAGCGATTCATGAACATACTGTGCAGCGCCAACATCAAGTCCACGCGTTGGATGAGCCGCAACAATAAAGGTTGGATCCCCTGCTAGTTCACGCGCAATGATAACCTTTTGCTGGTTGCCACCAGACATTTCGCCAGCGAGATGATCAGGATCTGAAGGGTAGATGCTGAAGTTTTGGATCAGCTGTGCTGCAGTATCTCGGATCTTATCAAATTGCAAAAAAAGTCGTCGTGCATACCCACGGTATGTACGTAATGCAATGTTGTTTGCAATAGAAAAATTGGCAATCAGACCATCTTTGTTGCGATCTTCAGGGATATTCACACATCCGGCCTTGTATTTCCGACGGGGGGACAAATCTTGAATCCGGCCAATGCCATGCAAGGTGATCTCCCCTTCTTCAACGTGGCGAACTCCTGCAAGCGCTTCTATCAATTCGCGCTGCCCATTTCCATCAACTCCGGCCAAGGCAAGAATCTCACTCTTGTGGATATCCAGGGATATCCCCTTGACTGTTTCATAATCTCGATCATCGCGGATATGCACTTTGTCGATTGAAACCTGCAGATCTCCTCGGTCCCTGCTTTTAGACACAGATGAAAAATCAACCTCATGTCCCACCATCATGTTTGCAAGTTCGTTGGAACTTATGTCGTGCACATCTACTGTATCAACAACTTTTCCCCGAGAAATAACGGTGCATCGCTGCGCAAATGCAATGATCTCTTTCAATTTATGGGTAATGATAATAATGCTCTTTCCCGAGGCAGCAAGTCGCTTGAGGATGGCACCAAATTCATCAATCTCTTGTGGGGACAGCACCGCAGTTGGCTCATCAAGGATTAAAATCTCTGCTCCCTGATACAAAATACGCAACAACTCAACACGTTGCTGCATCGCAACTGAAATGTCCCGAATTTGCCTGTCGGGATCCACTTCAAATCCGTATTCTTTGCTCAGCGCCAGCACTTTTTTTCGTGCAGTGTTATGCTGTAATACTCCAAAAAAATTGATTTCATTCCCAAGCATAATGTTATCGGTCACTGTGAAAGGCTGGACAAGCATGAAATGCTGGTGCACCATGCCAATCTTCAAACGCAACGCATCGGTTGGATTGGTGATTTTCACCTCTTCCCATAGACCTCAATCGTGCCGCTGTCTGCATGCAACAAGCCATAGAGAACATTCATCAGGGTCGTTTTTCCAGCGCCATTTTCACCCAATAATGCGTGGATCTCACCCTTGCGCAGGGTAAAGTCCACAGCGTCATTCGCCAAAACAGTTGGGAATCGTTTTGTTATATTCGTTAATTTGATTGCTAGTTGTTTGTTCATTGTACATGTGGAGAGATTTCTCTCTCCACTCGTTTACTTAATACCTAATACCTAGATGGTTTTAGTGCTTCGCTTTAAAGGTTTCAAAGCTTGCAGCATCATAGGGAACTTCGATCTCACCAGCGATTATTCTTTCAGAAATATCCTCAACCTCTGCGAGGATGTCTGCTGGCACATGGTAGTCTGATGTTGGAGCAATTCCGACTGCTTGGTCTTTCAGTCCAAGAATCAAGGCACCACCCTGTGGAAACTCACCGGTTGATTGCAGATCTCGTGCAACGACATAGATAGCATCACCGACACGCTTCATTGCAGATGTCAAAATGTGATCTGGTGCAAGAGCACGCTGATCACGGTCAACACCAATAGCCCATTTGTCCTGCTCACGCGCTGCCTCTATAACACCGTTGCCGACTGCGCCGGCTGCGTGAAAGACAATGTCTGCACCCTGTACATACATCTGGTTTGCAATACTCTTTCCTTTTGCTGCATCAACAAAGGAATCTGCATACTGCCGAAGTACCGATACGTCCTTGTCCGCATAGTATGCCCCTGCGTGATAGCCATAATCGAACCCGTCGATAATCATGCCTTCAATACCACCAACAAAACCAATGGTTCCCGTCTCGGTCATCTTTGCAGCGATGTATCCAACCTGAAATGATGGTTGCTCTGCCTTGAACAAGACCCCAATGATATTTGAAGGAGCATCAGGACCATATGCGAAATCTATGATGCCAAAATGCTGATCTGGATAGAGTTTTGCCATTTGCAAGACTGCATCAGCCATTTTGAATCCAATTCCCCAAATGAGGTCATTGCCTGCATCGATAAGATTTTGCAAGTGTGGTATATAATCTGCATCCTGTGCTGATTCAAGATAGCTAATCTGAATTCCAAAATCTTCTTTTGCTCTGAGAAGCCCTTCCCAGGCTGATTGGTTGAAGCTTTGATCATTCACTCCACCAACATCGGTAACCATAGCAACTTTAATTGCATCTCCAGAGACCTCTTCGGCTCCTCCAGCAAACGCGCCCATTGCTATACATAACAACAAAATACAAGTAAGAAATTTCTTCATCCTGCCTCCTAACGGCTGTTTCTTATAAAATATCCTTAGCCTGTGATTTCGTCAACCACATCAAACATTCTGCAGAATTTCTGGTGCCTCTCGCAGGGTGTTTTCATGAAACCGAGTATACAAATACTGAGTGTCTAAATTAAACCGGTGGACAATGGTTGAAAACAGTTCCTCGGAAAGGAGTTGTAATTCTATATAGAGGTATAGCAAAATCCGTTCCACCATCAACGGAACTGCCAATGCATGTATGAAAATGTCGTTGCCAGTATGATTTGTCTCTTTCAAAATCGAAGCATAGAGGGCACTGCTTTGGATATCCTCGCTAATGGCTGCAAATTCCGCAAACAATGCATCACAATCGCCCTGCGATGCGTGAATCGCCATCGGTTTGAGGTGCAGATAACAATACTGCATGCCCGGGAGATAATGGTGCTGCTCGCAGCGTGTTTCGTAATTAGGCAAATATGCAGTATCACTGAGTTTGTCTCCTCCTATGAGAATAAGCGGATCAAAATACATCGCCGGACATTCTTGCCCATCTATCATATAGAAGCGGTACGTGCAATGCGACGAAACCAGGCAATTTGGATGTTCACAATAGGCAGTAAGCAGGTATACATCAGTAGCACGCGAGATAAGCAATTCAGTGGTGGTGTTGAACAACTGGTTGCGGAAATTCAACAAGAGGGTTGGCAGAACAAAGTTTGCCTTGCTTGTTGCAATCGCATGCTCAATGACAAAGGCTAGTCTATCGTCATAAAAACCGGCCTCATCGATAATCCACGTGCCGATATGGTTATGCTCTGCTATTTTGCTTTCAATATCAAATGAATTGGTAGTGATGCACAGTTCATCGCCCATTCGTTCGTATCCCCCACGAGAAACCAGAGCATCCGGAGGCACATCGGCAAAACGCAGAAGGTCCAGACTAGATCGGCAATACATCACATTGCGTCTGTCATAACTTCCTGATGAGGTTTGATTTGCAATACGTTTTGATTTTTTGCGAGCGATCTGTGAATCTTTCCAAATTCTTCTCGCATATTCTGTTTTGCCACACCCCATCGGGCCAACGACAAGAATTGATTTTGAATGATCAACAAAATTAAAATGGTCAAAAAAATGATGAACTTCCACATTCTTCTGATATAATATTTTCATTAAGGAATCGTGCATGGTTGCATAGTATGTTGTGAGAAAAGATACATCAAGATACATTTCTCTGTGAATTTTGCCGAAACTAAAACTATCTGGTACCGGGATGAATTCTATTTCTCAACCACTAAAAAACGAAATCTTAAAACTGTTGTTCGCCTCAATATGGCAATCGAAAGAGGTTTCCATCACCTATCAGGGCTTTCTAACACTCGTACGCAGTTTTGCGCAACGATTTCACACCGAGCGCGCTGCATTGACGGTACTCCTGGGCGACACCGAAAAGGTGCTCCAACCAATTATTAAGGAACTCACCGATGAAGGTCAATTTGCGGTTCGTGAAAACGCGCGCGGAGAAACCATCATGATTGAATATCGAGGGTTTTATCTCACCGCGACCAATCATTGGTATAAGCGATTAGACAAGGATTTTGAGACCCCATTCGCCAATACACAGGTGTTAAAATTTGTCATCCCCAATGATATCCACGTTAAAGTTCCCATTGACGAGCTCCACGAACGATATGGCGAATTGCTTGGATATGAGAACCTCATTGTTCTTGAATTTCCCAGCAGCCTCAGTGAGGTAATCATTACTGCTGAAATACTCCGCAACAAATTATCTGAAATATGTCTGAAAAAAATCGAGCGCTACCTCAACCAGCAACGCTTGCTTTCTGAAATCGATGAAAAGGCAAATCTCGAACAGGATGAAATGCTCAGTGTGAAGAATTTGCTTGCCTCTATTACGGAATCTCCATCAGACGAAGTGCACCGCATCGAGTCTGGAAACGAAAATTCATACAAGCTGTGGACTGTCATTAATGCCATCCTCCAAGAGGAATTTGAATCCCCCAGCGCATCTTCAACTGCTGAATATTATTATCAATCTATGCGCATACTCTATGAAATCGTTCTGGTATATCGCTCCATTCGTGCTGACAGTGAATTGCAGACGAAGAAGGAAGAATGCGTGTTTGCTGCATTGTCCACAGAACCCTATCTTTTTACGTTTGCGGGAGTAAAAAGCGCCTATGTACAAGTGATGGATGATATCGCACCAAGAATCGCTCTCTCAGATGCGGAACTTGAGCAGCTGCTTCAAGCATTTATAGCGAAAACCACGGAAAGCAACTATCCAGGAATCACGATGTTCGATGGGTTAAACGGCAATATCTATTATGCGCTCACCCCCTATCTTGCAGAGGTATACGAATCCCAGTTGGGCAGTATGCGAACCACGTTCAGACAATACTATCACACCTGTTATGCAAATTGGTTAAAGAACCGAACGACCTATCCCTTCATCGATAATGAGCGGAAACTTGAATACGATTTGGAAAACCGACTCCGCGATACATATCCTCAGCTGTATGCACTCTTGCATTTCGAAGCCGTCAGCAACTGCATCAAAGAGGCCCAACAATACCTCCCTTCTTTTTCACGTTCACCCCTAGAACAGACATTGCTGTCATGCATCGATCTAGAGGCCCACACACTGCAACCCTATTCTGTGATATGTGCCGTTGATCAAAAAGTAATGCTTGATTCTGCACGAAGAACTGTTCCAATATGGGCCGTTATTCCAGTTATAAACACGATCATCCGATTCTTCATCAATTTACTCAAGCAAATTGAAAAAATTCCCAAGGCAAACATTATAAACAAACCAAAAACGGCAAAAAAATTGCAAGATGAAGCACAACCATCTGTATCTCAGCACCAGGCACAGAAAACTCTGAAACAACCAGATGAATCACCGGTGCATGAATCAGAAAGAGAACCTTCCGATCAAAACCAAGAGACGAAACGTTCCATTATCAAGGAACTGAGAGATTTTGCCGGCAGTGATTCTGATGCGCAAGCACAATTGCAGGTGTTGTTGCAAAGATGGAATCCAATCGCAGGTGAGCCAGGGCGAAGCAACCTAACCAAGGATGTGAACACCCTCTGTCGCGATAGTGTGCGGAGTATATCACGTGGAAGACGAAATTATCTCCCAAACCTTGAACGAATTCTTGTGCTTGCAGAGCGTATCAGCGAAAACAATGTGTTTAATACCATAACACAAAAAGAAAGTTTAAAAAATTATTTGAATCTCTATCTCACGCTGCATGTCCTCGAACAACAGCGACGCTAATTGTGCGTGGTTAATTCCGCCAGATGAAGATCACCAAAATATCCCATGCCTTCAACTGCTGCCATGAAGACTTCCATACAGGTGTACGCATCATCCAAGGCGCGATGTGATTGCTTTTTCGTCAACAAAAGCTCTTTTTGTAATTCAGAAAGCTTGTAGCTTTTGAGCCGAGGGAATGCTTTTCGAGCGATGAACAGGGTGTCCAACACAAGGTTTGTTAGCTCTCCGGCTCTTCCAATGCGGGTTAGTGCACCGTGCAAAAATCCAACATCAAAGTTCGCATTGTGCGCAACAAGGATGCTCCCCTCGAGGTAGTGCAAAAAACTTTCTATAACAACGGTTTCAGGTGGTGCATCTGCAACATCTTGTTCGGTGATTCCATGCACCCTCGTTGCTTCCACGGGAATGGGAACATCTGGTTTTATCAAAGAATGGAAGGTGCTTAAAACACCATCAACAGTGAAGCGCACTGCACCACATTCAATGATTCTCCCTTCAACTGGATCAATGCCGGTCGTTTCAAAATCAAATGCGGTGTATTCATGCTCGGTGACTGAACTCGTATCCATCTATGACAAAAATCCTTTCAGATGCGCATGAAGTGTTTTAATCGCGGCATCTGCATGAGTATGTGCCGCTGCAAGGGTGGTGAATGGCTCTGTATACGAGTAATAGAGCTTGATCTTTGGTTCTGTTCCCGAAGGACGCAGACAAACCCATCCAAACCCATCCAGATACCATTTCAAAACATTTGACGAAGGGATATGCGAAAAAGTCTGCTCTGTTCCATCCGATTCGATGATCCGTCGTTGGAGAAAATCAATCTGCCTTGTTACGGGATAGTTGCCAATCGTTGTTTGCTTCTGAGAACGCATCTTCTGCATAATCGCCAGAATATGTTCCATCCCCTCACTGCCTTCGAATACAAATGAATAGGTTTTTTCTGTATAAAATCCATGGATCTTATACAATTCAACCAACTGATCACAGAGCGTCATGGATTTGGATTTATAATAGGCTATCATTTCACAAACAATGACCGCTGCAGTAATGGAATCCTTGTCCCAAACATGCGTGCCAATCAACAAACCAAAACTCTCTTCAGTCCCCATCAAAAAGCGTGAGAGTTTTCCCTCTGCATGCAATGATCGAATAATCTCTGCAATATGCTTGAATCCAGTCAGGGTTTGCTCCTGCTTTGCTCCATGGGCTTGAATGATCTTGCTTTGAAGGTCGCTGGTCACAATGGTGTTCACCACCACATAGGGTTCTTTCTGCTGTTTTGAATGCGCCAAAAGATAGTCAATCACCAATGCACCCAATTGATTGCCATCAATCAAAATCAGTCCATCCTGGGTTTGCACACCGATGCCAATGCGATCAGCATCGGGATCAGTTGCAATGCATCCATCGCATCCTTCTTTCTCCGACAATGCAATCACCCGCTCTAATGAACGCGGATCTTCCGGATTAGGACTTGTGACCGTTGGAAATTCACCATCAGGAATGGATTGCAGGGGCTCTGGTCGAACATCGATGGCCAGCGCAGCACAGACTTTCTCTATGAGAGAACTGCCCACGCCATGCAGCGGTGTATAGGCGATGGAAACCTGGTCCAAGCCCATCGTCTTGTTACGGCGTTCTGCAATCACTGCCTGCATAAACCGTTCTTCCAAAGGTGGATCAGCGTATACCACCATTTCTTTGCGATGGAATTCGTCTAATGCGGCGTATATCAAATCCAAGTTGTTCTTCATCGCCTGCTTGTCAAACACCGGCCCGGTAATCGATGCAATCGTTTGTTCAATAGCGGCATCATGGGGAGCGACAATCTGTGCACCATCATGCCAATACATCTTATACCCGTTGTATTCAGGAGGGTTATGGCTTGCAGTGATCATAATTCCTGCATGACAAGCCTGGTCGCGCACCGCAAAAGAAAGCAATGGCGTAGGTCGTGCTTGCGGAAACAGATAGACCTGAATGCCCAGATCAGCAAGAATGCAGGCGGCAATTTTTGAAAAATAGCGCGAATGCCTTCGAGAATCAAAACAGATTGCCACCCGTAGGGCGGTTTTGGGATAACAACGCTGCAGATAAATCCCCAAGCCCTTGGTGATTCTTCCAACAACCAGCGGATTCATGCGGTTCGTACCCCCACCGATCTTTCCACGCAACCCACCGGTCCCAAATGCAAGAGGACAATAAAATCGATCTTCTAATTCCGAGAAATCTTGTTCTTGGATAAGCCTGCGTACTTCTGCAGCAAAAAGCTCTTCGTGTTCATCAGCAATATACTGCTCAGCCGCAGCACGAATGTCTTTGGTAATGTTAGTCATACTTTATACAGTAGTATATAGTTAATCTAGTTAAGATAAAAGATCAAGATTGTCTTCACCCCAGATTCTGCATACAATACACTATGCTTAATATCGTATTGATCACTGCGATGATCCTCTATTGCTTCGTCTATGACGTCCTCTTAAATCTCACGTTTCTTGTTTCAGTCCCTCTAGCACGCGCCATCTCTAATAGCCTTTTCTATCTTTACGCAGAAATTATCTTTGCTGCAGCAAAAAGAGTTGCGGGAATACGGACAAGGCTCATTAGGTTTTCTAAATCCGCTGTATTACCAGATAGGTTCATCGTTGTGTCCAACCATCAAACCTTGATCGATATTCTTGCAATCATCCTCTTGTTTCCAACTCACCACATACGGTTTATTGCAAAAGAATCATTGTCAAAATATACCCCTTGTGTGCGATCCTTTCTTATCAGCCAACGACACGCCGCTATAAACCGGTCTATGGCCTCTCGCAATGACATTATGGAATTCAAAAAGAGGCTCCTTCGTATGACCGCTCCCCACCATCAACCAAAAAAAACCTGCTTTATCATTTTTCCTGAAGGAACTCGTTCAAAGGCGGAAACCATGCTTCCGTTTAAACGCTTTGGATTCAAACTGTTAACCGATTGCCTTCCTGGCACTCCCATCGCATCCGTTGCCATACATGGCGGATCAAACATGGGCAAGGTTAAGAATCTGCTTGCTCTCAAAGCAAGTAAAACAGAAAAACAATACACCGCCAAAGCAGTCAAGCTGCACACCGATGTTCCCACTAATAAGCATGATTTGGATGCGCTTTTCACACACATAGAAGAAGAAATTCGCGATGCAAAAACAAACTTGAACCGCGGTCTAGTCAAGAAATAGGATTCTATTGCCTAAGATCGATGAGCATCCCTTTGATTTTGTTTATACGCTCCAAAAATCCCAAGGCATCACCATAATTTTTTTGGATGTCTTCGACGAGCTGGTCAAGATTTTTGCGCAGTTCAACAATCAAGAGGTATTTCTTTCGTCGCATAACTGAATATCCCGATTGATGCTCCTCCACTTCAAGCTCTTTCTCAACCACGGTTTTCAAAAATTCACCCACCGCTGCACGAAATGATAATGCATTCTCAATCGTTGGATTATGCTTCAATCGTTCTGCACTTTCTTCAATGCTCTCGAATGTATATTCAGCAGGAATGCTTTCTTCTGTCGAAGGCGTCGATGATATAGAGGTGTTCTCCGATTGTTGTGGAACAACTTTTTCAAAGGGAAACGGCGTCTGATTGTGAGATTTTTTGTTATGCGATATCCCAGGTTGGGGAGTTTTTGAATGAATTTTGCTAATCGGCATGCAATTGATCCAACTGCATATCTGGTTGCGACGAAAACGAAATTTTTCTTTTTGCGCCAAATGGAAGGATTGAAAGATCTCCATTGATCTTTCCGCCTTGTTCCACAATACAGCGAGGAGAAAAAATACTCCCGTTTAGCTCTGCCTGTTCCAAAACAAAAACTCGCTGACTCGCATGAATCGTTCCAAGAAAATGCCCCCCCACCACGACAATCGAAGCCCGAATATCGCAGACAACCTTCGCCATCGCACCGATGATGATTTGACCATCTGATTCTATTGTGCCCGTGAAATCGCCATCGATGTGAAGAATACCTGAGAGAACCAGATCACCATGAAAACTTGATCCAGTCCCAATTAACGAAGAGATAATTCCATCATTGTCGATGTACATTATCGATTACCAGACCAACGTTGAAAACTATTTGACACCTGCAAAAACGAGGCGGGATCAACAACATCGGTTCCAATGATCACCTGAAAATCAAGATGCGGTCCTGTTGAAATACCGGTGTTTCCCAATCGTCCAATCAGCTCACCCTGTTCAACTTCATCACCTTCCTTGACCAATATCTTTGAAAGATGCGAATAATGCGTTTTGAATCCATATTTATGCTTAATCCAGACATGCAACCCATAGCCTGGGTCATATCCAACTTCAATAATTTTCCCCGCCGCAGAAGCAAGCACTTGTGCACCCGACACTCCAGCGATATCAAACCCTTTGTGCAAATACCATTGTCCCGTGATTGGATGGATGTTTGGCCCAAATTCCATGGTTACGCGTCCGTGGTTGTTTGCAATGGGCCATCGATTGGGGATTGTTTGCAACAAATTCTGCTGTGAGGCAATGATATTGCGAAGTTCTTCCAGCGGAGTTATCGAGCCATGCAATTTGGCGTTCGCTGATCGCAAAGAAAGCAATTCAATCGGTTCAGTGCCCACCATCTCTTGAAGTTGTGTTATGGTGTTAAAATCGTTCACCTGCGGAGTATAAAGGTCCAACGCATCGGTATCGACGTTGATTTCAGCCTCTTCAAGGGTGCTCGAGAGCGCAGAATAAAACAGATCAGAGCTTTGCACAAAATCAGTCACTCCTTCAAGCGCCTGTGACAAACTGGCTTCAGCCTGTTCAAGTTCTTCCTTCGTGGTCTGCGCCTGCTGCGATGTGGTGATATACCGAGATCCACTCACCATAAACGTGATGCTTGCCGCAACGAGAAGCATAACCACAACACAAAAAAACAAAATGCTCACTTGAAATTTAACGGGAGACCGCTCACTATGCGGCACCAGAATAACGGTATAGCGTAAAAAAATACGATTCTTTATCCAGGCATACAGTCTATGAAAAGATAATCGTTTTGTTGAATACCTATACCTCGTCATTGTTTTCAGTGTATTACTCCGTTCTTTCATTGTCAAATGTCACTCTTTTTTGCAAAAACACATTTTCAACCCAAAATCAAACTGTTCATAACAGGAAACAAGGTCAGGCTTGCAGTAGAGACATATCTTGTAACATCCCTGTTTTTCTGCATCCAAAACTGCGTGGCGCACCAACTGACTTGCAATGCCTCGTCGTTCATTGTTCGGGTGCGTGGTGACATCCTCAACATACCCAGCCTTCAATCCATTTCCCAAAAATCGATTTTGAATAAACAGTGTCACATTGCCCACTGCCCTATCACCATCCATCATCAAAACACCGTTCCACCAGAATTCTGCACCGCATCAAAAATCGAGCGCAGCTCCTCCTGGGTGAAGGGTTGGTTTTAATTGCCCCAATACTGTTGCTAACTGCAACAGCTTTTCAATAATTTCGTGATCTAACTGTACTATTTCCATACCATACTGGAATCGAACTCCATAGTTATGTATCGATTTTTTTAAACATATACTCAAATGAGGTTAGGCTTGTTTTAGTATACACCAAGACAGCCCAATATCAAAAGAATTTGTTTACCCCTGGCGCGATACATATCTATCTCAGCCAATCGGTAAACACAGGTTACCACACAGCTAAACCCTATTTTATTACATGCAAGCTCCTAATAATTACAGCTACGACTCCCGATAGAGCACCCTCTAAATAAAAAAATTTGTTTATTGTTGTTTTTACAATTTATTTGAACTATATATATATCATGAAATTACAATATATTATATTCGGTATTATTTGTTTTGCTTTCATAGGGTGCTCGCAAAATGGGATATTCGACAAGGGCAATCAGCCTAATCAAATCGGACAACCTGATTCAGCCATGGGTAATCCTGAGAATGTATACATTGGACTCGTGGTGACCGGGCACAGCGGATTGCTCAAACATCAAGCAGTAAATGGATTTTTGTCACTGAGCAATGATCTCACTCATTGGAGAGATTATTACCCCCGGCTTGTCATAACCGGAGCTGCAAAAGCGCTCCCCTTGCTAGGTGCAGTGGTCTATGACGATCAACAAAATATCATCATATGGCAACTTACCCCGCATGATTACCAGGTGTTTTACAATGACGCTGGCAACAGTGGCAGCACTATGTTTGAGTTTTATGCTTTGAATCAACCCCAGCGACTCTTCGTGAAAAAAGGCCTGACCAGTGGAAATTTCTTTGATGCACAGCGTAACGCGAATACCGCACTGGATGGAAAATTGCATATAGGAAATCTCTCCATCGATCAAAAAACTGATTCACAAGCGCTTAGGACCCAAACCTTCAAATATAGGGCAATGGGTCGAAGTTTGTTTGACGACAATGCCATGGCGGCCTATGAGCTTGATCTCAAAAATCCTGCTACTGAAGCCATAGTTGTCGATGCTGTCTATGGACCTATTGATCCCACTAATCGCATATCCTTCACTCCTTCTGGATCCACAACTTCCACGGAATATCGTTTTGAAATTCAGATCGTCGAAGGATATGAAATCTGGCCGGGAAAATTCGAACTTCTAATGAAAAACAAACAATATTTTTCTGCCATTCCAGGTGAACATGGTCCTCCGCGTGGATATACTATCTTCCCACAGACATACACCCTTCCTGTTGATATGCCCCTTGCCGATTTCAGAAATTTGGTCTCTGGGAACCCAGCAGATGAATATGGACTGGAACAGATGAGCTTTGCCGGCACTTACGGAAGAGCGCACGGTGAATTTGCAATCCCTGCTGGAGGAAGCTTCAACCTTGGCAATTTGAGGGATGCTGGAAGAATCGAAGCTGTGATTGATCTAATCTTGGCAGACGGAGCCGATGGAGTTAACACGAAGTGGATGACCCTAACATTTAATGATCACAATCTTCGCACCGTACAAGATGTTTTCGGAAAAACCATGGGAGTTTATCCCATGTATATTCCTGAAAACCCCGATGACGTGAACTCCGGCCATATCTACCGATCAACGAATACGAGGCTCCACATCGAATATCATCTTGGAAATCGCGCCCAAACGCCCTCCTTTCCCTATCTCCCTTTTATCTTTGACTTTGTGTTCAACGTTCGCTAATCCACATCGCTGTGTGATGCCCCTCATGGGTGTCGCACAGCAGAGGATGGATTGGTTTTCTGGCGTAATTGTGCTATACTTATACCATGAGAAGACAACATCTTATATCTATTTTTGGTATTATTTGGTTTATTTTTATAAGTTGCTCCCCAAATGGACTACCTGGCGGATCCGATCAAGTTACACAAAATTCGAACACACTGCCTGACACAAGCGGGCAATCTGGCACAAGTGTCGAACCCGACCCAAACATGGCGCCAAGAGCATATGTTGGACTTGTGGTGACCGCAGATAACTCATTGTTGAGTGAGCTTGGAAACACTGCCCTCGATTGGGGTAGATACCATCCTCGACTTTACTATCCTCAATTTATCGCGGGCCTGCAGCAAGAGTGGCGCGGCTTGCTGGGCGCAGCGGTCTATGATGATCAGGAAAACATCATCATATGGCAACTCACTCCACACGATTACGAACTGTTTTATCGTGGCTCTCATAATGATGGTAATCCTAACTATAACTTTGAGTTTTATGCTCTGAATCAACCTCAGCGACTCTTCGTAAGAAATTTCACAGATAATCCTGATACAGCTCATCTTGATACAGCTGATGACTTTTATAATCCAGACACAAACAGCGACACGGCATTAGCAGGAACAATGCAGATTGGTTCGCAAACTCCTGCATATAGTGCTTCAGGAGTATTAAATGCTCAAACCGCCAAACTTACGTCGGAGGGGCGGACTCTGTTGGATACCACAGGAACCTATCCGCTTGATCTCAAAGATCCTACTGCTGCAGCTGTTGGAGATGTCTATGGACCAATAAATCCTGCTGACCGCATAGTATTCACCCCTACTGATCATATACCCGATGGCCCTTCCACAGAATATACTCTTGAGATCCGCATCGTTGATGGATATGAAATCTGGCCGGGGAAATTTGACTTTTTTCTGAAGAACCACTTGTATTTTGTTAGCGTCCCCAACGAGCATCATCCTCCGGCTGGCTATACAGAGAGTGGATATATACACACCTTGCGTATTCCGCTAGGGGGTCCTTTCTATAGTGCGTTTGATGTTACTTCAGATAATCAAGGTTTAGACATGTCCTATCTTGCCCTTACTGGCACATTTGGAAGAGCGCATGGTGAGTTTGCGATCAGCGATCCCCGCCTTGGGGGAAGCTTCAAATGGGGAAACTTTGAGAGACCAGGATCTATAATAGATACAACTGACACGGGCCTTGGCGTAGGGGGATCAGGACATACAATCCATTCTATGATTTTAGTGTGGGACGACGGCGATCCGGGCCCTGATCTTTCCACCATTTACGAAGTTTTTGGACCGGCTGGATATCCCATGGATATTCCTCAAACCAGAGCTGGTCTTGGAGGATTAGGAACGGTCTATGAGTCAACAGACCCAACTGTCTATATCCACTATAGCCTTGGAGATCGTGCTTCCCACCCTTCTTTTCCATACCGTTCCTTCACATTCAAGCTTGAAATCGAACTCGCGGCCAAGTAAACTAGCAACCCACATCGCTGTGTGATGCCCATCATGGGTGTCGCACAGCAGGGGATGGATTGGTTTTCTGGCGTAATTGTGCTATACTTATACCATGAGAAGACAACATCTTATATCTATTTTTGGTATTATTTGGTTTATTTTTATAAGTTGCTCCCCAAATGGACTACCTGGCGGATCCGATCAAGTTACACAAAATTCGAACACACTGCCTGACACAAGCGGGCAATCTGGCACAAGTGTCGAACCCGACCCAAACATGGCGCCAAGAGCATATGTTGGACTTGTGGTGACCGCAGATAACTCATTGTTGAGTGAGCTTGGAAACACTGCCCTCGATTGGGGTAGATACCATCCTCGACTTTACTATCCTCAATTTATCGCAGGCCTGCAGCAAGAGTGGCGCGGCTTGCTGGGCGCAGCGGTCTATGATGATCAGGAAAACATCATCATATGGCAACTCACTCCACACGATTACGAACTGTTTTATCGTGGCTCTCATAATGATGGTAATCCTAACTATAACTTTGAGTTTTATGCCTTGAATCAACCCCAGCGACTCTTCGTAAGAAATTTCACAGATAATCCTGATACAGCTCATCTTGATACAGCTGATGAATTTTATAATCCAGACACAAACAGCGACACGGCATTAGCAGGAACAATGCAGATTGGTTCGCAAACTCCTGCATATAGTGCTTCAGGAGTATTAAATGCTCAAACCGCCAAAC
Organism: Spirochaetia bacterium; assembly: GCA_965243525.1. Taxonomy (GTDB): domain Bacteria; phylum Spirochaetota; class Spirochaetia; order WTKD01; family WTKD01; genus WTKD01. The sequence continues at coordinate 444,102 of OZ251568.1, forward strand.
TTACGTCGGAGGGGCGGACTCTGTTGGATACCACAGGAACCTATCCACTTGCGCTCAAAGATCCTACTGCTGCAGCTGTTGGAGATGTCTATGGACCAATAAATCCTGCTGACCGCATAGTATTCACCCCTACTGACCATATACCCGATGACCCTTCCACAGAATATACTCTTGAGATCCGCATCGTTGATGGATATGAAATCTGGCCGGGAAAAGTTGAATTTCTTCTGAAGGGCCACGACTATTTTGTTGATACCACCAACGACCATCATCCTCCGGCTGGCTATGCAGAGAGTGGATATGTACACACCTTGCGTTTTCGCTTAATCTTAGGAGGTGAAAATGCTGTTAATTTCAGGCAGGCGTTTGGTGTTACTCCAGATAATGTAGCTGATTTAGGCATGCTCTATCTTGCCTTTGTTGGCACATTTGGAAGAGCGCATGGTGAGTTTGCGATCAGCGATCCCCGCCTTGGGGGAAGCTTCAAATGGGGAAACTTTGAGAGACCAGGATCTATAGTAGATACAACTGAAAAGGGCCTTAACGTACAGGGATCAGGAAGGACAACCCAATCTATGACTTTACTGTGGGACGGCTACGATCCGGGCCCTGATTTTTCCACCATTTACGAAGTTTTTGGACCGGCTGGATATCCTATGGATATTCCCGAAAGTCAAGCTGGTCTTGGCGGAGTAGGAACAATCTATCGTTCGACAGACCCATATGTCAATATCTACTATAGCCTTGGAGATCGTGCTTCCCACCCTTCTTTTCCATACCGTTCCCTCACATTCAATTTTGAAATCGAATTCGTGGCCAAACAAGACTAGAACTAGCAACCCACATCGCTGTGTGATGCCCATCATGGGTGTCGCACAGCAGGGGATGGATGCACTTGACCGTATAGTATATATGTGTTACACATATATATCATGAAAAAGCATCATATTATCTCTATTTTTGTTGGCATTTGTTTTATTCTTATAAGTTGCTCCTCAAATGGACTACCCAATAGATCCGATCAGGTTACACAAAATCCAAACACACCACCTGGCACAAGCACACCATCTGGCACGAACACACCACCTGACACAAGCGGGCAATCTGGCACAAGCACACCATCTGGCACGAACACCCCACCCAGTACAAACATGCAATCTGGCACAAGTGTCGAGCCCGACCCAAACATGGGACCAAGAGCATACATTGGGCTTGTGGTGACCGGAGATTCCAAATTACTCCGAACTGAAAGGCTGTACTATGCCTCAGGCAGCAGCTCCTCTTGGTATACTGGTCTGCATGACAATCTCGTTCTTTGGGATGCGTATTATCCTCGACTTGCCTTCCACTTCAATGTTTCACGTCAATGGATAAGTTCATCAGATGTATCACCCTTGGTCGGTGCAGCAGTTTATGACGATCAACGAAACGCCATCATATGGCAGCTTACTCCACACGATTACGAAATATTTTATACTAGCCGTGGTGGTAACATTAACTATCGCTTTGAGTTTTATGCCCTGAATCAACCCCAACGACTCTTTGTAAAAAGTCGCATTGATGTATCTCGCGCTGATGCTTTTTTTAATCCATTCAGAAATACGGCTACAAAATTAGCTGGAGAAATGCGAGTTGGCACAGAGACTCCCACTTATAGTTCTTCAAAAGTATTGTATGTCCAAACCGCCAAGCTCACCTCAACCAGTTCATCTTTATTTGCAGGTCCTGACGCAACCTATCCACTTGCACTCAAAGATCCTGATAGCCAAACTATATCCGTCGGTGATGTATACGGTCCCACCAACCCCGATGACCGCATAGTATTCGAACATATGCCCAGTGATTCTTCCACACCCTATCCTCTTGTAGAGTATACCTTTGAAATCCACATTGTTGAGGGGTATGAAATCTGGCCAGGAACAATTAGGTTCGAGCTGAGAAGCGGCGTTTTTTCTTCTGCAACTACCGAAATTTCTGGATCGAACGACTATGGCCACCACGCGCCTCCACCTGGTTATGCAGTTTATCCGTATACGTATACGATTCCCCTCCATGTCACAAGAGAAGGCCCATTCAGAGCTGCATTTTCTGGCAGCAGAGCTTTGGATGTTCAAATTCGTGGTACGTACGGGAGAGCACATGGTGAGTTTGTGATCGCCGATCCTTCCCTTGATGGGCGCTTTGTCTGGGGTAATTTGGAAAAAGAAGCAACTATTACATCTACAGTTAACGATGTTGTTCGTGATACAAGGGCAAGATCTACTGGCATTCAAATTGTGGATTTAGACTGGCCTACCGGTGCCCACATGTGGCCCGATAATCCCACCATCCATGACGTTTTTGGAGAGCATGGCTATCCCATGGAGCTCCCCACAGATATCCGTGACCTAGGTAGGAATATCTACCGTTCAACAGATCCAAATGTCCACATCGAATATAATCTTGGCAGTCGTGATATCCACCCCTCCTTTCCATACCTCCCTTTCATCTTTGACATTGAGATCCGCCGCTAAAACCTATCACCCATCGCTGTGTGATGCCCATCATGGGTGTCGCACAGCAGGGGATGGATTATTCCACAGGCAGTTAATGCAAGCCTTCCAAAAATTAACATACAGAAAATAGAGAACCGCTATACAGATGATCAGTGGTTCTCTATCATTATATATGCGAAATAGACACCGATGGCCCCTGCAGAGTCTGATCTTAGCAGGAAGCAATAGAATGATTCGAGCGATTGCATCAGGGTTGCTGTTGGCAATCGTATTTCTGGCCTGTGTCGCCGACCCACCGGTGGAGTTTGTTGTTTCGGGTGAGAAGGCGATTATGACAGGGATTATCAACAGTGATATCCTTGAAAGAATTGCAGACCTAATCGCGGATAATCCTCAGGTGCACACCATCGTTATGCAGGATGTTGGCGGTTCTGTGGACGACGAGGCCAATTTGATTGCTGCACGCTATGTCCGCAAAAAGGGACTCAACACGCATATCCCTGCCGACGGGATGATTGCATCGGGGGGAACGGATTTTTTTCTCGCTGGAGTGAGGCGGAGCGCAGATCCAGGGGCAAAAATTGGGGTTCATTCTTGGGATGCAACGGACGGCCTTGTGGGCTCATCCCTGTCGAAAGATCATCCAGATCATCAATCCTATCTTGCATATTTCAGAGAGATCGGCATTCCGGAGGAATTTTATTGGTATACTCTCGATGCGGCTCCTCCCGACGGCATGCACTGGATGACTGAAGAAGAGGTCATTCAATATACTATCACCACCGAATAGACAACACGATGCACAGGTGATTGTTTCTGAATAGCGATCATCTGCAAGACAATCCATCCATTTCGCAAAACAGCATCAGTCCTCCTATTTCCCATGCAATCACAGATGACATCATCCCCATTTGCGACGCATCCAAACATGGTGTTGTTAACAAAGACCTTGATTTACGCATCCAGGTAGAATAAGATATTCCTATCCAAATATGATACGTGTAATTCTCTTTGGTCCTCCCGGCTCCGGAAAGGGCACCGTGGCGGGATGGATTTGTGATAAAACAGGTATGCAAAGCATATCACCGGGCAATATGTTACGTGCGGCCATACGCCAGCATTCTGTGCTTGCAACCGAGATCAAGGAAACGATGGAAAAAGGCAACTTGTTGCCCGATACGATGATGAACTCCTTGGTGTTGGACCACGTAACCCATCATGCCTCTGTCCATGATTACATCCTTGATGGATTTCCTCGAACGATCAATCAAGCACAGTTTTTGTTTCAACATATCCCCTTCATCGATTTGCTCTTAGAGTTGGAAATACCCGACCATCTGCTTATTTCTCGCCTCAGCGGAAGGCGCATCCACCCCGGATCGGGCAGGGTCTATCACCTTCAAAACAAACCGCCGCAACGACCGGGTTGCGATGATCTAACTGGGGAGGCATTGATCCAAAGAGACGATGACACAGAAGAAACCCTGCGCGCCCGGCTCGCCCTCTATCACCAGCAAACCCATTCCTTGCACCCCTTCTTTCAGGATAAACAACAAAACGGCAGCATCGGACAGCATGTCCGGATAGACGCATCCTGCACGCTTGCCGAGCTCTTCACCGCAATAAACAAACTCTTCTGAATCTCTCCAACTCTTAGAGAGAAGTTGCAGGGCTGCGATTATCTCCATAGATTGACTTTTATATCTATAATCTCTAATATAATTATTATGACGTGTTTACATACAGAGCATTCTATGAAGTATATGATATCACTGCTGATAGTGATTATGCTAACCGTTCTTGGATGCAAAAAAACTGAAATAGGCATTATTGAACCAGAACGCATCCCCGAGGGATTTACACCTATTCGCGTTGAAGGAGATTTTCAGATGATGCGTGATGCGCCTACTGAAAACTATATCCTCATGAACGATATCACCATTACAACAAATCCTACAGAGTTTGAACCCATCGGAAATAGCATTACGCCCTTTAGAGGGATTTTTGATGGAAATGGCCGCACCATCAGCAACCTGAAGATAACAAGGTCAGATCAGGACGAGGTGGGATTCTTTGGTCGGTTGGGCGATGGAAATAACAGCACAGCTGAAATACGCAATCTCATCCTTGAACTTGCTTCAGGACATGAAAACAATCCCAGCATTCTTGGATACAATGCTGTTGGCGGCCTCGTAGGCTACAATTATGGCATCATACAGAATGTTCTTGTCCGTGGAGGGTATGTGAGAGGGAATTTCAGAGTGGGCGGAATTACCGGAGAAAATGCTGGCACTATAACATTCGTTGCCGTGACGGAAGGAAAAATAACTGGAAGCAACCATATCGGCGGAGTGGTGGGATGGGCTGATCGGAGAATCGAAAACAGCTATGCTACAGCAGAGACATTAGGAGTTACCTGTGTTGGCGGGTTAATAGGGTATACAGCTGTTTTTACCACTGTCGAGAATAGCTATGCGATAGGAAGAGTGCATGGTAATACAGAAATAGGTGGGCTGATAGGCTGCAACAATGGAGCAACTACCATTGCTAGCTATTTTGACGTAATTCTCACAGAACAGGGACAAGGTATTGGCGACAATCAGGGATCTGCAAATGTAATCCCCTATTATACCAACACTGCGGCAAATCCTGCCCTTGCCTACAAGGAAGCTACCTATGCGACAGCAATCAAACAAGATGATTTTTCTAATTGGGATTTCATTGGCAGTATTACTGACGGATCCGATGACATTTGGCGCTGGCGAGGTGATGGATATTGGCCCGTGCTCAGCTGGCAATAATCTGAGCAAACATAGGCACTATCGCTACACGATTCTGTGAACGCAGTCTTTCACGTTGTCACCAAGAAAGAGCCATATCTCTGATGCGAAAAGCTACCAGAAAAGCACCCGCTTGATTGACTAAAATGTATAATAACTCTAATATCTTGTATCATGACTTTCTTACTAAGGAGTATTATATGAAATATTACACTATGCTGTTTATCGTAATTCTTGGTGTATTTTTAGGCTGTAGAGGAAACGTAGATATTCCTGGTTCAGGCAGTCGCGGCTCTCCGGTGATCCTGGATTTTGCCATTGACTCTCTCACCCATGCTGCCCATGGGACTGATGAATTTTCAATGAAGGCGAATATCAACGAAGCAACAAAGCAGATCGAGATTTTCATCCCGGATGGAATAAATCGTGCTGCATTAGAAACTGTTATCAAAATTCCACAGGGAGCACAGCTCATCGACCCTACGGGAACATCGCATGAGACACCGCATGATCAGGCTGCCATAGTGCTTATCGTTGATTATACCCAAGCATCGGTCGATTTTCGAGTGGAACTCGGAGGGAAATCAAGCGCTTACACTGCTTCTCTAACCACTGGGTATATTCCTATCTTTGACGAAGCAGATTTTTCCTATGTTCGCAGCAATCTTGCTAAAAATTATATTCTTATGAACGACATTGCGCTTACTGTTGATTTCGAACCCATTGGATCTGGGGCAACTGTCAATTTTGCTGGTGTCTTTAATGGCAACTACAAAACCATCAGCAACTTAAAAATATCCAAATCAGGGAGTGATTTTGTAGGATTCATTGGAGTATTAAATACTAATTCAGCAATAATTCGCAATCTTGTTCTCGAGCTTGCTCCGGGAACCGAACAAACTCCCAGTATAACAGGAAGAAACTACGTAGGAGCGGTTGCGGGGGCCACTCAAGAGGGAAAGATTCTGCAAGTTGCAGTTCGTGGAGGGTATGTAAAAGGAGGCAGTAATGTGGGTGGATTTGTTGGCCAAAACAACGGCAGCATCGAAAACAGTTATACAACGGCCTCGGTGTCGGGAGTAGGACCGGGAAATGAATGCGCTGGTGGATTGATTGGAACAGATCAAGGATTAAGCAATGTTATGAAGAGTTATGCATCAGGAGCGGTGTCGGGAACAACTAAGATAGGTGGATTCATAGGCTGTGCCAAAGGCGCTGTAAGTACCAGCTATTTTGATGCAGGCTTGACAGGACAACCGGCAGCGTTTGGAGAGACAATACAAACACTAGATATAACCCCTTATTACACAAATAAAGACGGTGATAATTATGTATACGAGGAATCGGGCTATACTACAAAAATAACAGTAGCGAGCTTCACCGATTGGGATTTCACTGGCACCAGTGCCGATGGCAGCGACGATATCTGGCGCCTGGCTGAAGTCGGCACATGGCCCAAACTCGCTTGGGAATAAGTAGGTAACTGCCTGTCCAAGTCCTGCATAGGTGAAGAACCTGCGGTGGTACAGACAAGGTATACAGAAAATCAACAGAAAGAAATTCGAGAAGTGCTGTTTTCGTTGAAGGAGAATAGCACTTATATCAAAAACCACTGCTTGCTTATTCCACGGTCACACTCTTTGCCAGATTGCGTGGTTGATCAACATTGTGCCCTTTGCGGATTGATATATGATAGGCAGCAATTGCAGGGGAATGACGCTCAGCACGGAGAGGAAAATCTCGGATACCATCGGGATATATCTTCTCTTCGATGAGCTCAGATATATCGCTATCTTCTTCGTTCATGGTGCTCATGATGCGACCGCCCCATGCGTCCACCTGCTGCAAATTGTTGATGACCTTTTTATATTGACGCTCAATCTGCATCACCATGAACAACACAGAGGCATTTTCTCATCGATCAAGGCAATAACTCCATGTTTTATCTCTGCTGCAGGATATCCCTCAGCGTGAATGTATGAAATTCCTTTCAAGAACATTCAGTTCTAATGCTCCCTCACGAGCGATGGGGAATTGCAAGCCTCGTCCAAGATAGAGAAAATTCAAGGAATCCTGGTATCGCTTTGCTATCTTTTCTAGTGTGTTAGCACAGTCAGCGTTTCCTTGATTTTTATCGAAAGGGTCACCAGTTCTCCAACATAGGCGGCGTATTGATCGTTTGAAATGACACCGCGTAGACGCCCCAGTTCAAGACCAAGCATCAGCAACCCCAAGACCCAGGACGAAAAGGCCTTCGTTGATGCAACCCCGATTTCAGGACCAGCATGGGTATAGATTCCCAAATCAGACATGCGCGCGAGATTAGGCCCCACTACATTACAGATGGCAAAAACAAATGCCCTCGTTCTTGCGCAAGAATAGTCTGCAGCAAGGGTGTCAGCAGCCTCGCCCGATTGGCTTATTGCAATCACAACATCAGTACAGGTGACAACAGGATTTCGATAACGAAATTCAGATGCGTATTCTACAACGAAGGGATGCCTGCAATACCTTCTATGATGTATTTTGCGATTAACGCCGCATGCCAAGATGTCCCCATGCCACTATGCTGATTCGATTCGCCGTAAGAAAACGATCTTACAGTACCCCTTCCAATTTCTCATTTAGTTTACTAAACTACACGTAGCCTATACGTTACTGCATAGTATACCTATAAAAAAGAAACAATGGAAATTTTATGAAACTTTTTGACACCCACGCACATATCAGCTTAATTGACGAGGATCCGATTGAACAAATTCTTACCATTCGAGAAGCAAAAAAAGAAAATGTTTTGGCAATTGTCACCATTTGCAATAACCTGGATACCTTTGAAAAATCATATGCAGACTTGCAAGCAGAAACTTCTCTATTTTTTTCTGTAGGCATCTCACCTTCTGAAGTGGAAGACCTTCCTGCCAATTGGCAGCAACGACTTCGCGACTTCACCAAAAAAGAAAAGGTGATCGCCCTGGGCGAGACCGGCTTGGATTATTATCGAAAATACGGAAGCAAGGCCGATCAAATCGAGCTGTTCATGCAGCAACTTGATCTCGCTCGAGAATTAGATCTTCCGGTGGTGATTCACAACCGTGAGGCAGGTGATGATATCTTGAAAATTTTGAGAGAGTGCATGCCGCCACGAGGAGCGGTATTTCACTGTTATTCTGAAGATTGGGAATTCGCCCAAAAGGCATTGGATCTCAATGTTATGTATTCCTTTGCAGGCAGCGTCACCTATCGAAACGCACGACATCTCCATGAAACAGCGATAAACCTCCCCATTGACCGCATCGTCATAGAAAGCGAAACGCCCTTCATCCCACCATCAAAGCGACACGGAAAGCGAAACCGCCCATCTTATATCGTCGATACTGCTGAAACCATCGCAAAGCTGCGTGATATCTCTCTTGAAGAATTTGCTGAACATACATTCAAAAACAGCGAGCGGTTGTTCAATCTGCATATCGAATAGACCTGTGACATTCTAGCAACTCTTGCCGACAATCTGCGATTGCTGAAACTGGACATCTCTAATGCCAGACCGCATCTCATAGGATCAGCCTCTCGCATTACTGGAATACCGGAAATTAAAACTGTTGAACCTTATTTTAGACTAGCAGTGTGCATCGCATACATGCATATCCCTGCAGCAACCGAGACATTGAGCGAATCAAGGCGACGATTTGCAGGAATCGAAACAATATGATGGCACTTTTTTTTGACAGCATCAGAAATACCCCTTCCCTCTGAGCCAAGCACCAACACCGTATGCTTTGAAAAACTGTATTGATCCAGAGGATATCCATCCATAGTAGTTCCCACAATGGTGAACCCCTTGTCCGCCAATTGCTTCAGAATCTGCATAGAACCAGGGATAGAACAATAGGGCTGCAAAAACACAGCACCTACCGAAACAGCACATACCGTTTCTGTTATCATGGCTGAACGGTTACGTGGGAACAAAAGCAGATCAATCGAGAACTCCACCGCAGTCCGAAAAATTGCACCGAGATTGTGCGGGTCAAAGATATGATCAAGCAACAAGACCTTGTATCCCTGTGCATCGTCACACGGCCTGCTAAAAAGCGACTGGAGCGAGATTTCTGCAGGGGGTCTTGCCTTCAGGACAAAATGTCGAGAAGCCTCGCTATTCAATTGCTGTAAGGCGTTTCGTGTTATCTCTTTTGAAAATATCCCCTTTTGCTTCGCTAACTCCACAATAGACGGTGCCACACCAGGCGAATACAGAAGTTCCTTTGCAAAACCAGCCTCAATGGCAACTTCAGCTGCATGCCGCGATGTGATACTAAGATTGTTTTTATTCGAGTTCGGCGAGTGGGATGCTCTTGGCTTCTTCATTGTATTCCGGGAGTGAGGCAAGCTCTTTCCAATATTGTTGTGCTTGCTGCGTCAATTTAGCCGGCAGGCGAACATGAATCGTGATATACCAATTGCCGCGACTATTTGTATAATTTGATGCAGGAACGCCCTCATTCCGAATACGAAGAATTTTTCCATGATGTGAACCTGATGGAACCTTCACCACTATCTTCTTCTTATCAAGTGTTTGTACGGAAAGTTCTGCACCAAGAATCGCCTGCGTTATTGATATGGCGATAACCGAATACAGGTCATGCCCCTTTCTCAGAAAATACGTGTGCTGCAAAACTCGCACTATGAGGTACAGATCACCGCTCGGCGCATTTCCACCTTGATTTCCTTCTCCAGAAAGCACAATCGTGCGTCCGGATTCAATTCCTGCAGGAATCGTTATTCGTAGCTTTCGGACCTGTTCTTGCGTACCTTGGCCTCGGCAGGACTTGCAAGGCCGTTCCAATTCAATCCCTTCTCCCCTACACTGTGGACATACCGAAGCTATCGAAAAGAAACCTGAATTTTGCCGCACTTGCCCGCTTCCGCCACAGGTTCGACAGGTTTTCGTTGAATACCCTGGCTCACTTCCCGTTCCGCTACAGACATCGCATCCGGCCAATCTCCGGTATTGTATTTCCTTTGTGCCGCCATAAATAGACGTCTCAAAATCAACGGTAATTTCAAGCTGCAAATCGTTGTTTCGCGTGCGAGATCGACGGCGAGAGCTTCCCCCGGTGAACATATCGAAAATACTCTCTCCACCGAAGATATCATCAAATTCACGAAAAATATGCGAAAAATCAAACCCACCCCCACCATGTGCACCCGCACCTGCTTCAACTCCTGCAAACCCAAACTGATCATAGTTTTTGCGTTTTTGTCCATCAGATAGCACATCGTATGCCTCTGTTGCTTCTTTAAAACGTTCTTCAGCTGCAGCATCGTTGGGATTTCTATCGGGATGGTTGGCTACTGCAATCTTTCGATATGCCTTTTTTATCTCATCTGTAGAGGCACTCTTTGAAACACCAAGCACCTTGTAATAGTCACGTTTTGCCACAAATTCTACTGCTTATCTTCGTCCACGACCTCATAATCTGCATCTTCGGCCTTTGGATCTTTGGATTGATCAGTCTGGCCAGCATCTGCAGATCCAGTATTTGCAGCATCCTTGTATAGCTTTTCAGCAATCTCATACGAGACCTGCTTTAAACTTTCTCCCTTAGCCACAATCGCATCGATATCATCGGCTTTTAAGGCCTCCTTCGTTGCATCAATCGCTGCTTGCAATTTCTTCTTATCATCATCTGTGATCTTATCCTTGCCCTCGCTCAGCGTCTTCTCTGCAGAAAACACCATCGCCTCAGCCTCGTTGCGCTTTTCAATACGTTCGCGAACCTTTTTATCTTCGTCCGCATGCACCTCAGCATCCTTCACCATGCGATCAATTTCTTCCTCAGTAAGCCCAGATGAACTTTCAATACGAATTTTCTGCTCTTTCCCCGTTCCCATATCCTTTGCAGACACATGAACAATTCCATTTGCATCGATATCAAAGGTCACCTCAATCTGTGGCACACCTCGCGGTGCCGGCGGAATTCCCACCAGTTCAAATCGCCCCAAGGTACGATTTTGATTTGCCATCTCTCGTTCTCCCTGCAAAACATGAATTGTCACCGAAGTTTGATTGTCTGCTGCAGTAGAAAAGATCTGGCTCTTTCTCGTAGGTATCGTTGTGTTTCTGCTTATCAATCGAGTGAACACAGCACCCAATGTCTCAATTCCCAAGGAAAGTGGGGTAACATCCAAGAGCAGAATATCCTTCACATCACCACCAAGAATGCCTCCCTGAATTGCAGCTCCTAAGGCGACAACTTCATCGGGATTAACTCCCTTGTGTGGGTCGGTCTTGAATATCTCCTTGACCATTTTTTGAACCGCAGGAATACGCGTTGAACCACCCACCAGGATAACCTGATCGATTTCCTGTGCGGACAATCCTGCATCCTTTATTGCGTTCTCACAGGGAATGCGTGTCTTTTCGACAAGATCCACAATCATTTGCTCAAATCGAGCCCGAGTCAACGTATACTGCAAGTGCTTCGGCCCATTGGCATCAGCCGTAATAAAGGGCAGATTAATATCCGTTGATTGCGAACTTGAAAGTTCCTTTTTTGCTTTTTCTGCTGATTCCTTCAGCCGTTGCAAGGCCATCCTGTCCTGTGCAAGATCAATTCCATTGTCTTTTTTGAACTCAGCAATAAGCCAATCGATCAAAACCTGGTCAAAATTGTCACCCCCTAAATGGGTGTCTCCATTCGTAGACTTCACCTCGAAAACGCCATCACCAAGTTCAAGAATGGAAATATCAAAGGTTCCACCCCCAAGGTCAAAAACCGCTATCTTTTCATCCTTGCCATCCTTGCCAAATCCATAGGCAAGTGCCGCTGCTGTCGGTTCGTTGACAATGCGCTTTACCTCCAACCCTGCAATTTTTCCTGCATCTTTGGTCGCCTGTCGCTGCGCATCGTTAAAATAGGCAGGAACGGTTATAACCGCCTCGCTGACCGTCGTTCCAAGATAATCCTCTGCGGTTTCCTTCATCTTGCGAAGGACAATCGCAGAAATTTCAGGCGGTGAAAACGTCTCGCCATCGATGTCCACGGTGGCCACACCTTGTGCATTCTTCTGCACCTTATAGGGAACAAGACGAGTCTCTTCGGTGGTCTCATCGAAGCGTCGTCCCATAAACCGTTTAATCGAATAAACCGTTTTTTCAGGATTGGTTACAATCTGGTTCTTTGCTGGTTGCCCCACCAAGCGTTCTTTTTTTCCATCCTTGCTGGTAAAGGCGACAACCGAGGGAGTGGTTCGCTGCCCCTCGCTATTCTGGAGGACAATCGATTCTCCCCCCTCCATAACTGCAACACAACTATTTGTTGTTCCTAAATCAATTCCAATAATTTTTCCCATATTTACTCCTCTAAATTTTCATCTGTATTGCTAGATACTTCAGCAGAATCAGCTCCCTCTGGACTCTGTTCTGCAACCATTTTTGGTTTTGAGACCAAAACTTTCGCCGGTCTGATAACTCTATCATGAAGTTTATACCCTTTCTGGTATACTTCTACAATTGTTTCTTGAGTATACTGCTCATTCTCAACAATGCTCAACGCCTCGTGAACCATTGGATCGAAGACCTCCCCTACTTCACCAAGCAAGGTTATGCTCCATGCATTCACCAAGACATCTGTAATCTTATTATGCACCAGATCAAGCCCTTCAAGCATCTGCGTCGCATCCAATTCATGCGATTTCATCGAACTAATACCTCGTTCAATATCGTCAATGCAGGGCAAAAAACTGGTCACGAGATCTATTTTAACATGGTGTGCAATTTGCGCCTTTTCTGATGCATGTCTGCGCCGAAAATTCTCAAAATCTGCATACAAACGTATGTATTTATTGTTCAGCCCATCGTATTTATTTTGAAGATCGTCCGAAGCAGCAGCTTGCCCCTCTTGTGGCGTTGCCAAGTCCTGTTCAGTTCCCTCGTCTTGTTGATCAGAGTCTGTTGTTCTTACATTCTCACTAGACATTATTACTCCTAATTATAATTATGAATGTTTATTGATAGTTAATCGACAACGAACAGTCGCTGTGTTAGCATACATAAAAGTCGCAATATGATCAAGTTCTATGTGATCGATTCTGTTGCCATTTCAAGAATTAATTCCACTTCGCCCTTGCTCAGTTTGGTAACCCGCGATATCTCATCGGCGTTCCACCCTTGCTTTGAGAGCTGAATAACAGTCTTTCGTGAATTCTTGCTCGGTGCGCCTGCTTCCTTGTGCATCTCTGTCAGATCTGTTTGCACCAGTTGGTTTAAGGACTGCAATTGGTCTTGAATCTGTCGCTTTATCTCGCTATATCGCGTCTCTTCGCGCGCAAGCCATTCTCGTGCAGTCTCGAGTTTTTCAATTCGCTGTTCAGAATCATTAAGCAGGGTATCAACAGTATCTGCTCGATCAGAAAGGGTCTTCAGTTCATCTTGTCGTGTTTCAATTTGCTCAAGTGCGCGGTGCACATCGTTTATCTGTATCGGAACACCGATAAGTTTTTCGTTATACTGGGATAACTGTTCTTCAAGCGATTGTAGCTGGGAAAATCCCTTTTGCACACCATCGATGGTCGTATCAATGACATCCTTTTTCTCAAGCAATCGCGTATTTCGCTCTTCCACTTCAGATTCGATATCTTTCAAATGTCGCAACATAAGCTGCACCTTTTCAACATCGTTCCCCTGTGCCACAACATCTTGCATCTTCACTTCAATAGCATGTGATTGCTGCATCAAAGAACTAAATTCCTTTTCAAGTTGATCGATCCTTCGCTTTTCTCCCAGGAATTTTGCCAGCTGCTGCTCGGCCTCTCGTGCATTCTTCTTTGTTTTTTGAATATGCACCTCAAGTTCATGCAGCCATTTTCGTTCTTGTCGAAGATTTTCTATATCATTCTGAACATCCACAGAAATCTTTTTAAGTTCATTGGTATTCTGTTCAATTCTGTCAAAAATTCTAGTTTGCCCAACAAAATTGGTGTGCTTCTTTTCTAATTTTTCAAGCTGTTTCTCAAGAGCAGTACTCTCCAGTGTAAATTGCTCTAACAATCGGGTGCGAATGTCGACAAATTGGTCGCGAGTTCCCTGCATGATTGCAATAAATTCTTCAGAATATGAAGCCTTCTTCTCATCCAATGTATCAAAAATTTCCGTCTGCGTTCTGGTAACCTGCAGAGATTGATTTTCTATCCTCTGTTCTATCTGCAACAAATCGTTTTGCAATCTGGTGAACTGTTCCAAGAATGTCTTTTCTTGACCGATAAGTTCATTGGTTACTTCCTGAAACTGTCCCTGATATTGCTTTTTCCATTCAGCATGCTTCGTCGAAAATTCCTGGTTGAGCATGGCATGGAATTCTGTGCCAAGTTGTTCGGTCAATTTTTGAAATTGTTGTTTCTGACCACTCATTTGCTCTCTGGATTCAGACAAGGAGGCCTCACCACGGGTGCGTAGGTCCTCAATCTCGCGGGTTAACTCTTCGATGGTCTGAAACACCTGAAAACGCGCCTTCTGATGTTCTGAACGTGTTTCCTTCGTTAGTTCAGTTTCAATACTACCCAAGGTAGTCTGCACAATACCGTCAAGTTTTTTTGCCTTCTCCTCAACAAGTTGGAGCAGCTCTTTTTCACTGCTTCCCAATTGCGAGCCAAGATGCGCTCTCAACTCCGTGAGCTTTGTTTCAAAGCTGTTTTGAATCTGCTTCACTTGTTCTTCTGCGTTTTGATTCTGTCGCTGCAATGAATCAGTATGTTTAACCATGGAATCTTCAAGATTATGCTTTAGCTCGTTCACCAAAGCAAATAATTCCGCTTGTTTATCCTCAAAACGAGAACGCTGCTCCTGCAACTCACCAACCAAGGTATCATGGGTTTCCCGCACCGATTCTCGTAACTGATTCTCAAATGTATCGATGTGTTCAGGAACAGATTCCAACCGCTTCACTCGAAATTGCAGTTGTTCTTCAAGTGTTTGGATATCCTGCCTTACCTGTTCGACCAATCCTTCTTCTGAAAGTCGAATTTTTTCACCCATCAAATCCCTTACAGAAAGAAACTGCGTTTCAATCTCCTTTTTCGATTGCGCAACAAGGGCAGCTTGTTTTTCGGACAAGATCGACTCGATACCCTCAACATCCTTTTTCAAGTGCTCGCTTCTTTCATTGAGCGATGCAAACTCTTTATGTATACCTTCATGTGCAGCGTGCAGTTCATCCTTGGTATCTTCAACCTGCGTCGTTGTCTCTGCGAGTGTCTTGTGAATATCCTTCTTCCACACATTCACCCGTTCCTGTATAGCAGAAAGGTCATTCCAGAGCTTCGCATTATCTTTTTTGAGTTCTCCCTTTTGCGTAGCAATATTCTGCAACAACCGTTGAGACATCGCAGAAGACGTACGTTCGATTTCTTGGGTAGTAACCGCAAAAGCCTTTTCAATTTTATGCAACAATTCTGTTTGGCTAGATTTTTGCTTTGTATCAACCAATGCATGCAAAGCCTCTAGTTTTTCATCAATCGCTGTTTGAATAACATCCTTTTCAGATCGTATTCCAGTAACAATGGTTCGCAGTTCTTGTATCGCTGTTTCATTTTCATCTTGCGTTTTGCGCACCTGAGAATCAAAATGCTCTTGAATTGTAATCAAAGCAGTGTTTTGAATAGCTGCCACCTCAGTGTGTAATGTTTCAAGCTTTTTGTGGGCAGTATCGAGAATCTTCACACAACGGTCTTCGATATCTGCTGTCCCTTCGTTAACAGATTGATAGGCCGCCGTAACTACCTGCTCTGCCTCTGCTGAGACGCTGCGAATGTGTTCTGTGACTTCTTTTTCAGAGTTTTGGAGCTCTTTTCGCGTGTCAGAGACCAATTTTCCATACCCAAGCTGCAAATTTTGCACTGATTGCACAAATGCCTTTTCTTTTTCTGTGGTCAATCGAGATATGCGTTCCTCAAAATTACTCAGTGAATCTGTTACAACAACTGTCTGTTTTTGGATTGAAGACTCCAGTTCATCAAAAACGTTCTTGTTTTCATCAAATTTTGCGGCATACGTACTGGTAAGATCGTTAAACTCAGCAATCTTATCTGATATGCGCTGTTCGGCATTGGTTACACTCGTTTCATGGTGAACAATCACCTGCTCTGTCTTTTGCTCGATCTTCTTGCCATAATCTGCCACCTGCTGCTCAACGAGGTCCTTCACCGTTCGTTCCGTTTCAACCACCGAATTTTCAGCGATGACCTGCAACCCCGCTTCCTTCTCCTCTACCGATTGGATAGCCTCGGTGAGGTCCTCCAGAACAGTATTTGAACGATCAACTATTGCATTCATCGACTCAATCAACTGGTTTCCCCGCGTCTGTGACGATGCAAGCACACGAGCTTCGACATCTTGCAGGAGTTTTTGATTCTGTTGTTCAAAATCTGTGTGCACCTGTGCAAGGCCTGCTTCAACCTGCTGCAATAATTCCTGCGTGGTCTTTATTCGTTTTCCGATTCCATCGATATATTCAGACTCTCCTTGAATATTCGTGATATTCTTCTGCGCAACTTCAGTCATAGACATGAGCTGCGGAAGCAACTGGTGGAATTCAGTGATGCGTTCGTGAAGCGAAGTAATCTTTGGTTCCTGATCATCCAAGGATTGATTCAGTTTTTTTGAGCGTTCAAGCAAGGATACTGCTGTTTTTTGCTCTGAGGCAACTTCTAGCTTCAGACTTTTCAGCACATCCTGTTGCTCATGGACAATTGCATTAAATTGAGCAACGGTTTCGTTGAATCGTTTTTTTATCGAGTCAGAATTGACTCGTTTCATATCAATTCTACGTATTATAAAAAAGATTGTTAAAACAAGGGCAAGTACAACTACATTTCCTATGGTAAACACCTCAGGCCTCCCAACCTACATAGTTGCCCCCATTGTAGCTGTTGTTTACTCAAAGATGCAATGCTTTTGTAGCCATTTTTGTAAAAACTTATACGATGAAAACTGCACAGTACTCTTTGTATTTTTTCGCGGAAGCAACCGATACAGAGCCGTATGCAATCCAGCACGAGAAGCACCCACGATATCGTACGCTTCACTATTGCCCACATACAAGGTCTGTTCGGGCAGCACGTCAAGACGCTCGCACATATAGATAAAGGGTCTTTCATGAGGTTTCAAATGATTTGCTTCCTCTGAGGACAGAACAGCATCCCAGGGTTCATCGATATTCAGCCATTCAAGACGACTGCCAATCGGAAAATCACTCAAGACCGCGAGTTTCACTCCTTGAGACTGCAACCATCCAATCAATTGACGAAGATGGGGAAAGAGAAAAAAATAATTAAACTGCCGAAACCATCGTTGGTATATGACAGTATCGATCAGCGATGCCGCCTCAGAAGCATTGATGGAAAGTTCTTTTGCAAGCAGCTCATTTTGCGTATCTTTCAACGACACGGTTGGTGGCATCGTTCGTAATGTTTCACGTACTTTTTTGAATGCCAAGAGGAATTTTGAATGTTGGACCACCAACGGAATCGAAGCCATCCTTGCAAGCGTAAACGGATACAGCGTTCCATCTAGATCAAATCCAATCGCCTTAATCCGCAGCATATGATCCACCGTCTGCACAGAGAGGCAGATACCTCAGCTCCCCTGTAATTTCTGATATTCCCACATCCATACTATCTTATTCAAAAATCCTTGGTTGAAACGTATCGCTTGCAATAACTCGCACCAGATGGATAAACTCCGCCCCATAGCGTTTCTTCAGCGATGAAACCGAGGTTTCCACATTTCGCTCAAATACATTGATATGAAATTGCCCCTCGTGATCAAAATAAGGAAACAACACAACCACATGCGTATGCTGTCGAAGCACCGGCAAGGTTCCAAATTGTTTGTTAACACTGCCAAGATAAAAATGCCCCGGTTCACGCTGTGCAAGGTAATAGAGAATTTTTTCTAGATCCTGTATCGAATATCCAATATTGGGACGATAGACCAGCCCGGGAATATTGGTTACATCAACGCTATTGCTGAGCGGCACTTGCTCCAATCGGGCATAGAGCTCTTTGCTGAGATTTCTTGTCCAATCAAGTCCAAAATAAGGATCGCGCGATTCTTGAAACGGAGCACTCAAACTCGTTCCAACAACAGTTGCTTTTTTCAGCGGCTCTATCGAAAGGTATCGCTTGCTAATAGGATATACCAATCCATCAACAACCCATTTGCAAAAACCAGAACAGTTAAATCCAGGCAATGCCTCCATGGCTTCGCTCGTCTCAATAAACACCAAATTTCCCTCTTCATCCAATGCTCCATCTTCTGCATCCGGCAAATAGGGAAGCGTCTTTCTAATCCGATGGCTCATTGCAACCAAACGCTCATAGGCCTCGTCTGCATGTGCAATAAGCAGCTCTTCCCACCGAATAACCGATTTTGTCTGCTCAATCACCATCGAAAAAGGAAGCAGGAATGCTCTTTTAACAGAGATGCTGGTTGGAACACGCTTATACACAGTGATATCTCCAATCGAGATAGTGATAAAATGACGGTCTTTGATCGCTTCAATCGTCCACACAAGGTGAATATTGGATGCGGGGGTTAAAGACACGTTCAATTTGGTGTATGTTCGCAGTTCTGGATCATAGAAGAGTTCATACCTTCCTGCCCCTTCGAGATTCTCCAAGGGAGCAAATTCCAGCACTGCAAAGTCTCCCTCTGCTCTCGTTGATACATCGTGATATGTTTTCAAATAATCGCGAGCAGCGGTGAAAGATGGAGCAATCGAAACTGATTCTGCACTCACTTCTTGAAACAAGCGCGAATAGACCGCTTGGCGCACAACGAGCGTTGCATCAAGTTCAAAAAGATCGCCACCAAAAACAGGCAATCCAAAAACACTCCACACTGCTGTCACTATCAATACGGAAAACTTCATATTCTTATATCGGTCATAGGCAGGGAATATATATCACAGAGCTCAATCATTGGGAGATTTTGTACGTATGCTGATCTGGATGGGAACATGGAGAATGCCAAATTCTCTGCGTATACAGGATTCAAGATAGCGCGCATAGGTTTTCAATTCCTTCGCATGTTTATTTGCAAAAAACAAGAAACGCAAGGGGTTCACTCCGATCTGCGTACCATAGCGTATGCGTATGTTCATCGTTTTAGCGCTTCGTGGTGGGCTATGGTTTATCCAGCGCTCGAGGTGGCTGTTGAGGACGCCGGTTGAAATGTTTGTGTATGATTCTTGCACCAAGCGCTCCACATATTCAGGAATATACTGCAACCCAGACCCGGTCTTCACGCTGCAAGGAACAATCAATGCATATCGAAAAATGCCATGCAGATCCTTGGCTTTCTGAATCATCGCATAGCCTTCTTTTTCTTGGATGAGATCCCATTTATTGCATAGAACAACATAGGCCCGCCCCTCTCGTTCGAGCCATTGGGCAATGCTCATGTCCTGCTCGGTGATTCCCTCAGAGGCATCGATCAACAATATACAACAATCAGCATGGGTATAGGCATCCTGTGATCGCAACTGTGCATAGAACTCAATTGCATCACGATTCTTTTTCTTGCGTCGCAATCCCGCGGTATCGATGATGGTATACTGTTTTCCATCGAGGCTGCCTTCCTGCGAAACGGCATCGCGCGTCGTACCGGATATATCTGATACAATCGCGCGGTCAAATCCCACAAGCGCATTCAACAAACTTGATTTTCCAACATTTGGTCTTCCAACGACACATATGCGTGGACAATCAGGAATGCTGACACTTCTGCCCTTCCGCACCGATGTATGCGCTGGGGCATCCTGCGTCTGCGAATCCTCCAAAACTTCTTCTGCAGCCTCATCGCTGCCTTGTTCTCCTCCGTTGAGAAAGGTGATACGCCGGTGCAAATAAGACAAAAAGGGGGCAATTTCTCGATTATGCTCTGCAGACAGAAAAAACACCTGTTCAAACCCAAGTGAATGGGCATCGGAAGAATAGGGGTCAAGATCCACCTTGTTTACAAGGAGAATTGTTTTTTCCTTGTATGCCCGCAACCTCTGTGCAAGCAGATGGTCCTCGCCAGAAAGAGTCTCCACAGAAATCATGAACAACACGATATCTGCTTGATCTATCTGCTCGAGGGTGTTTGCGATTGCCTTCGTGCTGATTTCATCACGAACATCACCCCCCACACCTGCGCTATCAACAAGCACAACGGATTCGTCGGCAATAATCCAGGGATATTCAATGTAATCGCGTGTTACCCCAGATACTGAAGATTGAATGCTCTTTTTTTGTTTCAGCAATCGATTTATAAATGTGGACTTGCCCACATTGGGCCTTCCAAGGATCAATATTCTCATCATGTATATTATAGTATACGAATTTCGGCAATAAAGTTCTTCAAACGTTCTTCAATATCGCTTTTTTTGTCAAGTTTAAAGATGTTTTCACACAGCGGTATCGTTTCATTCGCATAGATGCTCCGGATAACTGACCGAGTTTGTGGCAGCAAATCAGGAGAGACGCTGAACTTCCGCAACCCCAACCCAATCAAGACGGGAATCGCCAAGGGATCTCCGGCCATCTCACCGCAAACCGAAAGAGGTACATCGTATTCAGCAGCAATAGAAAAAATATGGTGCAATGTCTGCAATACGCTAGGATAAAAAGGTGAATAGAGATTTGAAACATATTCATTCCCTCGGTCAACCGCCATGATGTACTGTACAAGGTCATTCGTCCCAACACACACAAAATCTACATGCGGCAAGAGAGTTGGAAGCACATACACCGCAGAGGGAACTTCAATCATGATGCCAAGTTTAAACTGGGGAATCTGCCCCTTCTGCACCAGCTTATTTACCTGACGCTCGATGACCTGTTTTACTGATAGAATTTCCTCCAAGGTGGCAATCATTGGAACAAGGATATGCAATTCTCGGATGCAAGAAACGCGCAACAATGCGGCAATTTGAGTATCAAACATGCGCAAGTGCGCCAGCGAAAATCGCACCGCTCGCCAACCAAGCATCGGGTTTTGTTCACGCACCCCAGGAGAAAGTTTATCCCCTCCAATATCAAGGGTTCGAATGACAATCGGTGATGCATCATAGGCTTGGGCAGCCTTTCGATAGGCCTCAAACTGTTCTTCTTCGCTGGGCCACACCGTGTTGATAAACAGATACTCAGATCGATAGAGTCCGATGCCTTCAGCACCAAGATTCCGTGCAATCTCTGCCTCTTCTGGAAACTCGATATTTGCATACAGATCAATTTGAACCTCATCCTTGGTTTCACAGGGCAAGGCAATCGTGCTTCGTTGTTTTTTTCGCAGCAATTGATATTCTTCAAAGCGTTCGGTATAGACTTTGATCGTTTCCGATTCAGGAGAAACAACAACACTCCCTTCACTTCCATCGATAATCAGCAACGCACCCTGTTGAATGCGAACACAAGCGTCGGCAATACCACCAACACAAGGGATTCCCAATGATCGAGCCAAAATCGCCGTATGTGAATTTTTTCCTGTTGTTTCAAGCACTAATCCCATGAGATATCGTTTGTCCAAGGCAATAAAATCCATTGGCGTTAGCATATGGCATACCAAGATGGCGCATTCAGTGAATTTCACCTCTAATCGCTGCTTAAACAACAACTGCTCAAGGATACGCTTTGATACATCAAAGAAATCGACATTGCGATCTCGCAAATAGATGTCATTTGAATGAGAGAGTAGTTTTCCGAGTTCCCCCATATAATCATAGACAACTGATTCGATATTGTATTTCTTTTCAACAAGCCGCTCTTCTACGTTTTTTACCAAGGACACATCGCGAAGCATCTCGATATGTACAGCCAAGATTTCGTTTTCATGTTTTGAAACCCCACTGCGCAGCTGCACAAATTCAATTTCTTGGATGGCTGACTGCACTGCTAATTCTAATCGATGTATTTCTTGTGGAATCGTTTTCTCATCGATTGGATGACGAGGAATAGTTGGCACTGGATCATAGGGCAGTATATAAGCGGGTGCCTTATCAATACCATGTGAGACAGCTATTCCAGTGAGGATTTCCATATCTGAGTGTATGGCATCTTTATGCACAACGTCAAATTAGGGTTATTTCTGTTTAGCAGATGACAAAATACTCTATACAGTTGAAAATTATCCGATAAGAAACTATCCTTTATTCCACTCAATGTGCTAGCAACGATTTCTAGACTTCAGGGCATGCTTGATTAAATAATTATTGATTCTCCTTGATTACATCGAGAATAATGCCAAATACTTGACCCTTGGATCAATTGTTTTTAATGCTTTGACATGTTTCACCATGACATCCGTGGCGTGTGGGGCAAGCTAATTTATCATGCGTATAGAATTTCCCTACGCTTAGATCTCCCAGTAGATGTCTGTGCACCCTCTCATACCCCATATCAACAAGATATAGGAATCCGAAGGTGAGATATTCGCTTATTCGAGATAATTATGTTGTTGTTTGTCAAGTGCGTCTTTGACGGCACGTTCTATGGCTTCGAGTTGCTTACGTTCAGCCTCTTGAGCCTTCTCCTCTTCTGTTAAGAAGTACTTTCTTCGTCGATAGCTCCCGTAGATATGTAGCGCTATCCACACACAAACCAAAACACCCAGGGCCCGTATTATCGTATCAACAGAATCCATCATGTATATTCGCTCCTTGTTATATATATATTACGCATATATTACGCATATTTTCCTTTTTTTATGTATACAATATACATAAATTTATTTATGCGCATACTGCTTATATACATAACAGATAACTCATGTGAATGGTTACACAATGTCGCAATTAAATCATGTAGTTGGTTGTTCTCCTGCTTCACTCGTTCATACTCCATAGCTCTGCGCTCCCGCTCTTCCTCAATCCTCTTGCTCTCCATCTGCGCCTCAGTCTCAGCACGCTTAAACCTGTACCAAGCAGCCACCCCCAAGCAACGCACGACACTCCAACGACATTGATTAGTACTATATAGTCTGTACGAAATCACTTATTAAATACCCCTCATCGTTTGGGATAACTCTCTAAGGCTCTACGAGCCCCTCTCCTGCCTAAATTTTGACTGTGAATGAACGGCCATCCTGCCTGAGAATAGATATACCAATATCTTCCTTAAGAATAAACGAGAAGCACACTCTACAAGCTTCTGCATCATATCAAATATCATTACTTTAATTGCCTAGTGCAAAATCATCTCCCACAATGTAGTGTTTGCAGAATCAATGTAATTAGTACGAGATCCTGAGCGTCCCTATTTGATCCACGTATTACCGTTCTTATCGTTTCCAGAATGTAATTCTCGGTGCGCTAATCGGATGGCTGTAGTGCTCTGCGTTTTCGTGTATCAGCACGTCAATCGCAAGGTCAAGATTTCGATATTCCTAACACCTTTCTCTACTTCTGCAATGTTAAAATCTTTGCTGCCATAGTTAAAATAGGGGCTTACCACGTCGCGGATAGCAGTGCAGATAGATGGATCCCACCGCCAATCCCAAGTGGACACGCTTCCACAGTTGTCTCAGAAACACCTCTTGTCATTAGGAACGTTGAATGATGCAGCAAACGCGTCGAGGGCCCTACCAACCTGTAGATCATTGTATTTCGACCCAACACTGTATGGAATTAGTCCGTTGGGTAGATCGAAATGGCAAAGACATCTAAAATTACGAAGTTCTGTTTAGCAGATAACAAAATACTCTATACAGTTGAAAATTATCCGATAAGAAACTATGAAAAAGCACAAAAAACAGCGGTCTTCGGCCTGGATATTTTGGTCAATCATACTCGTGCTTGGCTTGGTCATGTTTTTTGTAAATAAAAATACAATTGATTCTGTACTTGAAAAAACACAACTCTTTGAGAAAATCAAAAATAGAAATAATGCTTCTCCTGTTGAGATAATTATTGAAAAGCCACAGGATCCTGCAGTGGAATCTAATGCTCCACAGCCTTCCAACGAAAAAAATCAAACAACACCACCTCCTTCGGAAGCCTCTGAAACCGCTCCATCACAAAGCAACGAAATTGCTGCTTTGCCAGAAGAACAAGCGAATCTCAACGCGATTTCTCCGGAAAAAGATCCGCCTTCTGATGCTCCTGCAAGCGATGACACAGGGCCCGGATCAGATGAATCAGATGAATCTTTCCGAACGATATCTTTATATTTTCTCAAACAAACAGGATCGACAATCCAATTAGAACGAATAACTCGAAAGGTGCCTCAGACCCCTGCTCCACTTTCTGAAAACATCCGCTATCTTTTGAATGGCCCCACTGCATCTGAACAGCAAGCAGGCATTCTCAGCTTGATTCCCTCGCAAAGCAAACTGCTCTCTGCATGGGTGAAGGACAAAGTTGCCTATTTAAATTTCAACACCGCTTTTCGCTTTAATCAATATGGACGTGAAGGATCGGATGCGCAGCTTCGACAGATCGTTCATACCGCCATTCAATTTCCTACCGTTGATTCTGTGCAAATCCTTATTGAGGGGGAGGTGCTCGACTTTCTCTCTGGGGATGGCGTGCATATTGGAAACCCGCTCACCCTGGCAACAATCGCTAAAGAATAGATTCATAGACCAGTGTTTCAATTGAAACACATGAACCTGATTCACTATCAATCGCTGCAACAACACCATGGATCGTTGCAGTATTCTCACTGACCGTAAAGGGTAAGGGAATATTGGTAGTCATATTTTTCACACTCGTGTTTGCATTAAATCCAATAACACTTTCGCGGGGAATGCAGGCTCCTATGTCGGTGCAATATCCCGTCCCTTTTTGCTGGATGCGAGCATCGCGAGTCTGTGTGTGCGTATGGGTGCCAAAAACAAGGCTTGCCTTGCCATCGAAATACTGCGCAAAGGTCTGTTTCTCAGCCACATCCTCGGCGTGAAAATCAACAATAACAATTGAACTATTGTCCCCTTGCTTTTTTATAGCTGCCTGCACCGCCTTAAAGGGGCAATCGATTGCATCCATGTGCTTTCTTCCCTGTGCGTTTATGATCAATATATTTTTTTCGTTCACCTGCATAGAGCACCATCCCTTTCCTGGACATACCGATGGATAATTGATCGGTCGCAGGACTCGATCTTCCCTATTCAGAAGTTCATAAGCTTCGTCTTGTCGCCACACATGGTTGCCTGTCGTGATAACATCGACACCCACGTGGTGTAGTTCTTGAATAATCGAATAGGTAATCCCAAACCCCTCGCACGCATTCTCTGCGTTAGCAAGAATTAGGTTTGGACGATATTTTGAGCGGAGTGTTGCAAGAGAAGTAGTCACTGCTCGCATCCCTGGATGGCCAATAATGTCACCAAGAACAAGAACAGTGAATAATTTAGCGGGCATATTCAATAATACGCGTTTCTCGAATCAACGTAATGCGAATTCTTCCTGAATAGCTCAGCTCTTTTTCAATCCTCTTAGTGATATCGCGCGCTATCGTTCTCGTATCAACATCAGAAAGTGCCTCATGGTCAATGATCACCCGAAGTTCTCTTCCTGCTTGTATCGCATAGGCTTGTTTCACCCCTTCAAATTCCAAAGCAATTGATTCAAGTGCACGTAGTCGTTTGATGTATGCTTCCAGCGATTCTTTGCGAGCACCCGGGCGAGAAGCAGACAGCGTGTCTGCGATTTGTACAATGGCCGCTTCAATACAGATATATGGTACATCTCCATGGTGTGCCGCGATACAATTCACCACCTTTTCAGATTCTTTCATCCGCTTTGCTAGTTCCACACCCAGTTCGACATGGCTTGCATCTGCATCTGAAAACAATGCTTTTCCAACATCGTGCAGCAGTCCACCGCGTTTTGCAATCACTACATCAGCGTGGAGTTCTGCAGCAAGCATTCCTGCGATATGCGCAACTTCAAGCGAATGGGTGAGCATGTTCTGCCCATAGCTCGTTCTAAAATGAAGCCTTCCAATTCCAGAAATACCTTCTTTGTTCATATTTTGAATTGAAAGGTCAAAGAGTGCTTTTTCTCCGAGTTCAAAAATATAATTTTGAATATCGACTTTTTGCTTTTCTACAATCTCTTCAATGCGCGTAGGATGAATTCTCCCGTCATTGATGAGGTATTCTAATGATCGTCGTGCAACTTCACGTCGCACTGGATCGAAACAAGAAAGCGAAACAAATTCTGATCCGGCATCATCGATTATGATATCCACCCCAGTGAGGGTTTCAAGAGCACGAATATTTCGCCCCTCACGCCCGATGATCCGTCCCTTCATCTCTTGGTTCGGCAATTGCACCGAAACAGTCGTGTTTTCAACACTTACTTCAGAAGCAATTCGCTGCATCGATCCGACCAGCAACCGTTGTGCCAAACGCTGTGCATCCTGTGCTGCATCCTGCTCAACCTTGTTGATCAGCGATTGCGCATCTCGTTGTGCCTCTGTTTCAAGCGATTGAATAAGCATTGATTTTGCTTCTTCACTCGTGAGATCAGCAAGTTTTTCAACTTTCTTCCTCCACGATTCAATATCCTGCTCTAGTTTTTTAGCGCCTTGATGTATTTTCCTCTCGCGAGAATCAAGTGCTGATTGTCTTCGTTGAAGTGACTGCGTTTGTGCCTCGCAAGAATCCTCACGATTTGAAAGACGTTTTTCTTGCCTTTTTAAATCGGAACGCATCTCACGAAATTCTTTTTCCTGCTCTAGACGCTCTTTTTGAAGAGCCTCTCGCGTCTTAAGAATTATTTCTTTTTTTTGTGCCTCAACTTCTTTAATTGCATCAAGCTTTAACCGTTCAGCTTTTTGTTCTTCAGATGTCAATTGAAATTTCGCATATAATAAGCGAAACAACCATCCAGCTACAATTCCCAAGAGAGGAAGTGCAATATAGACAATAACAATTATGTCCATTGTATTCCTCCACTACATATTTATCTGGACCCCTGCCAGACTGCCCATTATACCTAGCGACAGATATCCTTGTCAAATTGATTGCACAGATAGAATCATCCTTCTATAGTTGTAGCATACATGGCAGCGTATAGTGTCAAGAATATCGCTACGGGGAGAATTTTTGAGGATCGGTTCACCGACAAGGGATTTCTGCTGAGTGATCCAAAGTCTGCAGATGATAGCCTGCTCCAAACGGTATATCCAAAGGATGCACGGATTGACACTTCAAAAAATACGTTTGAACGCTATGCAGGATTTATTCCCACCAATCGCCCCATTCCCCCCGGATCGCGATCAATTACCTACCATGCAACAACATTGGGTGAACATCTTGGATTAGAACAATTATACATCACCGTCAGTGGCTATGTGCCTCGATTGGGGACTACCTACATGTCAGGAAGTTTTAAAGAATGTGAGGCCCTATCCGTCTTTGCACGCATGCCTCAGAATGCTCATGGGAAGACCCTTGTGATTGCTTCTGCTGGAAATACTGCACGCGCCTTCGCTCATATCGCTGAACTATGCGAACAACCAGTGCTTCTTGTTGTTGCAGAACAAAATGCATCAGCACTCTGGTGTCGCCATCCCGATCCTCGGTTTGTTCGAGTCTTGCATGTTGCTCATGGAGATTATTACGATGCGATTCACGCGGCAAATATCGTATGCAGCTTTGACGGTTTTATCCCAGAAGGTGGGGCAAAAAACATCGCACGGCGCGATGGCATGGGGACGACCATGCATGAGGCCATCTCCGTGATGGAAGCAATCCCCCAACATTATTTTCAGGCAGTTGGAAGTGGTACCGGCGCAATAGCTGCCTGTGAGGCCGTGGAACGGAGAATTGAACGAGAATATCCGAATGCTCCGCTGTGCACCCTACACCTTTCACAAAATGCTCCCTTCACGTTGCTGGTTGACTCGTGGAACACCCGGACAAGATCCTTGGCAGAACTTTCTGACGATGATGGAAGAGCCCAAAGTGCAGTGATCCACGCGCCAGTCCTTGCAAATCGCAACCCAGTCTATGGCATTTCCGGTGGCGTTTTCGACGTTTTGCATAAGACAAATGGACATATGTATGCGGTGACAAATGAGGAAACGAAACAGTCGCAGGCCGAATTCACCCATTGTGAAGGCTATGATATCGATCCTGCCGCCGCAGTAGCCTATGCAAGTCTTAAACAGGCAATTGCATTGGGGCGCATCCCCACTACCGATCTGTGCATGCTGAACATCACCGGGGCAGGATATGCAGGAATTTTTCAATCCTTCAACCCTCAACCACTTTCACCCAACTGGACAATCGATGTAGGACAGATGACTCATGACACCCTTGCATCCTTACTGCTAGAATAACACAAGGAATTACAAGACATGGATATTTTTCAAAAATGCGATACAGATCAAGGAAATTTCGGAACTTTGCGCGCAGCAGGTGATCGATGTTTCACACGTCCCACACTTTCGCCGAAGCCTGGCAGAATCATGCAATCGGATGGAAAGCCCCTCATTATGTGGTCGGTGAACAATTATCTGGGACTCGCCAACCATCCAGAAGTTCAGAAAGTGGCTGAAGAGACGATACGCACTTATGGGGTGAGCGCTCCTATGGGATCGCGCATGATGAGCGGCACCACCGAGCACCACCTTGCCTTCGAGGAAGCGCTTGCTGAATTTTCTCAAAAAGAAGCTGCCTATTTGTTTAACTATGGATATATGGGCGTCCTAGGCATCGTGAGTGCCCTTGTTGGAAAAAAAGACATCGTTATTATGGACAAGCTCGCACACGCATGCATCGTTGATGCTGCATTTTTGTCACAGGCAACCGTTCGCGTATTCAGACACAACAATCCAGACAGTCTTGAATCAATTCTTAAACGCCTCAACCACAGCGATGAAGGAGGAGTGATGATCATCACCGAAGGAGTCTATGGAATGACCGGCGATCTTGCTCCACTTCCTGATATCGTAGCGTTAAAAAATAAATACAAGGCGCGCCTCTTCATTGATGATGCACATGGCTGCGGCGTCATCGGTGAAAAAGGACGAGGAACCGCTGATCATTTTGGTGTTCAGGACGATATCGACATCTATTTCGGCACCTTTGCAAAATCTTTCGCCGGCATAGGTGGATTTGGCGCATCTTTCAAAAATGTCATCGAATGGATTGGTTATAATGCGCGCACCCAGGTCTTCGCAAAAAGCCTTCCTATGATTTACGTGAAGACCATGCAAAAGATGTTGGAGCTCATCGAAAGCGGCGATGCGCTTCGCTCCCAACTCTGGAAAACAAGTAATGCCTTGAAAGAAGGGTTAAAAAACGCCGGGTATTTCATAGGCCCGGGGCATTCTCCCATATGCAGTGTTTTTCTTCCTCTGCACGGGAGTACCGTAGAAGAAATTGCAGGAAGAACGGTCTCTTTTTTGCGAAAAGCAGGCGTCTTCGTTTCGATAGTGGCCTATCCTGTTATTCCGATGGGACTCTGTATGTTTCGACTCATCCCCACCGTTGAGCATCTTCCTGAAGATGTCGAAACAACTGTACAGCAGTTCATCGCTATGCGTGATGCCTTGAAACTAGACATGTCTTTCAATGCGACTGATCTTGAAAAGATTCAACAACTCTATGGAAAAAATGTAGTGATTTGAACTGTTGTTCAGCAAGAAAATCGCCTAAAAGGGCAATTCCATTGTATTGTTCTTCCACTTCAGCGAACGAAATTTCATTCCATTGATCAACAGTCGGGGCAATGGTTTTCGACGACGCTTTGGTGTTAGCTGATAGGAGATGTTTTTCGTGATCGGCACCTTGTAGGCTTCGACAAATTCAATCAGAGTGCCATCCATATCCTCTATATAGGCAAAACGCCCAGAAGCCTCATTCATATCAAAAGATTCCTTGCTGTCGATAACAAATGGATAGCCAAAGGATTCGCAGGTTGTTTTCAATGCATCCATATTGGTGACGTCAAAACAGGCATGGATAAACCCCATATCTCCCCACAATCGCCCCTCATAGATTCGATTAGGCACCCGGTCCAGCACCTGCACCAATTCTATCGTGCTTTCTCGGAAAAAATGTTGTAATGGCCCGGCTGCCTTGTTTCGGAGTAGCACACGGCGGAGTTCATTTTTGCCCCCGAAAAGCGATTGCATATCCTCAAAGTTTCCGACTTCATCATAGACAATATCCGTATATCCTAAAATATCTCGATACAATATCAAAGACGCATCTATATCTGAGACCCCAATCACAACCCCCATGACTCCCCCAGTCTTGGTCCTTCCAATTGTGTTCTCACCGGGAGGATAATATTTTGGATCAGAAAACCACGACGTGCCTGTTTGAATGTTAAAGGTGTTGCCGTTAAAATCAGCCATATAAAAATGTTGATTACCTGATGGGTCTAGCAACGGTTCAGTGTGCACATATAAATCAGCAGCATAGTAGGCATCAAAACAAGGTAATACCTGGGGAGATCGAATAACCACTGCAAAAATACCAAGATCGCCGATTTTCGACATCTCAATGGATTGCTCACTGTATCGACTTTTGTATTGCCAGATTTCCAGACCGCCGCCACCTGCCATATTCATCATAAACGCAGCATGCCGCAGGTGAATTTCGCCACCGGTATAGGGAATCATCAATTCCGCAACGTCTTCATCTTGAAAAACCATGGTGTTAAACCCAAAAAACCGTCCATACCATTGCAGAGCAGGAGCAAGCGTACTGACACCGACGCCTACTTGCTGGATGCCTCCGATACTATATTCATCGTTATTTGTTTTGTTATTTGCCATATTCTAGTCCTGTGATTGCATACCTCTCACTAGCACAGATAGCCTCGCACTATACAGGGATCCTGTCAAGAATAAAGATCAGTCCAAACACGAGCACCCAGACAATACAAAATAGCGATGAGAATGGATGCACCGTGAATGTGTTCTGGTCTGTGTGTTCAGCATGCAATATGTCATAGGCATCTGTACTGAGTTTTTTGCCAATGTTTTTTATCGTAGTTATGCGGATTGCTTTATGTTTTTTTATGAGCATCTCAAAATAAACAAAGACCTGAAGTAGTGTTGTTCCAAATGTTCCCGGAAGCCTGAGCGATGGATGGATGCTTGATAGGGAAAAAAAGACCATTGCAACAAAGGTTTGTCCACGAAGCAGCCCTTGGGTGATGGCGCCGAGGGTAACTGGAAAGGAAAAAATATAGAACAGAACCGTTCCGTTGGGAATAAACACATGACTGATCAAGACTGCAATGAGCAGCATCACGAAATACCAAATGCGGATGCGTTTTTTTTGCATAGTCGCACAGAGCAAGAATACACCGATGCATACAAACCTATAGACAATTGATTCTATTGATACAAATGCAATGAATGTGATGATGCCAGCACAGAGTTGTATGAAGGCTTGACGAGCAAGAACATGCTGATTCTTCTGATATATCCATGCAATCATCAATGAGCCATTTGTGCCGCAAAATAATATTCACGAATCCACGAAAAATTCTGATGCTGGCGTGCAACAAGATATCCTACTCCCAATCCTCCTATTGTTCCGGTGACAACAAAAGGAAATAGTAAAAATCGCCCTCCCTCACCGTAAATCAACAGAATTGCCAGCAACATTTGAGTGATATTGCTTGCCAGACTTCCAAGAAGGCTCATTCCGATATACGAAATTTTGTCACGTACAACTGCCTTCCGCACCGAGATCATAATCAACAGGCTTGCAATATTTCCGCCAACAGAAAACAAAAACACATAGGATAGCAAGGTTCCATGTATAATTGCTTGTCCAAAAACTTTCAGGAACAGAAGCATAAAGAGATCTCGTTTTTTCATGAATGTGATGACCAAGAGAATTGGGATGTTGGCGATGCCGAGTCGAAAAAATGGATAGGGCTTTGGGATGAGGTATTCTATACCAGCAAGAAAGAGCGCTGCCGCCCCGAGTATTGCCAAGAGTTTTTGTTCATTGCTCAGAACACTAGCTGTTTGCATATGCTAGCGGTATCGTGATGGTAATGGTTGTTCCTTTGTCGACTTCACTTGAAATAGCAATCTTTCCCCTATGTGCGATGATCACCTTCTGCACGCTAACCATCCCCAACCCATGGCCTCCATGGAACTTTGTAAAAAACGGATCGAAAACCTTCTTTATGTCTTCTTCTTCCATACCTACCCCAAAATCCTCAACCACGATATTCCAGACATTGTCGTCAATAGTGCTAGATACGTGGATTTCCTTCCCCTCTGCTGATGCCTTTATTGCATTATCGATGACATTGAAGAGCATTCGTTCAACACGCATAAGATCAATAAAGGCAACTGCCTCGCCATCCGTTTTGTAGCGCAAGGTGATTTTCTGTTCATCGCATTGCATGCGCCATCGCTCAACAAGATTCATGAACAAGGAATTGATTGATACTGAAGAAACTTCCAATGTTTCATTTCCAGAAACAAGATCAAGAAGATCTTCAATAAATGACTCCAGGCGCCTGCATTGTTCTTTCAACCGATCTGAAATAGTCAGCACAAATCGCTCATCACCAGCGCGATTCCGGAGCAAATGCTCAAGCAACTGCAGGCTTGACACCGAACTACGGAGATCATGCACGACCAAAGAAGACAGTTTTCCCAATTGAGTAAAACACTCTGTTCGCAGCATTGTCTCTTGTTGTTCTTTGAGCTTGTTGTGCGCATTCTTCAACGCGGTGTTTTGAAGCTGCAAATTTTGGGTGAGCTCGCTGGTATTTCGTACGACGATCTTTGTAAGTGAACGCAGAAAAACGCCTGCAACTTGGCTATTTTCGTTGAGAATTTTTCGGATGTTCAAGCCGTCAATAACAAAAACATCAATTTCCATAGTGGAAACAATCGTAGCACTTCGCGGAATTTGTTCAATAACACCTATTTCACCGAGAATGGAACCAGCTTCATAGGATCCCAGATAGATCGCATCAGGTGTTTCATAACTTTTCCAGATCGATACTTTTCCACTAAAAATAACATAGAGCTCATTTTCAATTGATCCTTCCTTACAAACAATATCATTTTTTTGATATGTCCTAAGAGAACCAATAGCTGCAATGCGCTCTATGTCTTCGGCAGGAAGGCTTTTAAATAAATCAGTTTCCTGAAGTTTTGTAACAATTGACGCGTGATCATCCATAGTGACTACGTATCATATATAGTACTGATTTCTACCAATTGTCAATCATGTCATCAGGATCACGCTGCAACACATCTACATTGGTCACGACCCGCAAATCATCAAAATAGATGTAGTAACGCCCATAGGTTTCGAGCAATGAAGATTCGATTTGTAACCCTATGATCTCAAGGCCAGCATTAAAATCATCGCCGACTCCTAGCGTAGTGTATCCTTGAATATTTGGAGGAACCGCTGCGGTGAGCTGTTTCCATCCAAGAAATTGCAGTTTTCCAAAACTCAGTATACTGATCTCTCCGAATTGATTTCGTACGAACAGTTTTAACTCATACGGTGTGTTTCTTCCTGCAACCCAGATTGAAAAGGAATGTGCAATTCCTGGCACAGGAATCGGTCGTGCAGGTAGTATCGCTAATGTTGAATAGGTGCGTCGAAAAAAGTCAGTTCGAACACCCAAGACAAAATCGTCCACCGCCCCCTGTGGGGCAAGAGCAGTCTCAAGAACCTGAGCATCCTTTGCATCTGGAGAGCCACGTAGTGATCGGTGCTGGATAACGCCATCGTCGATGGAAACCTCAGTTGTCCAAAATCCAGCATCTTCAAACTTATCAAGTGAAATTTCTTGAAGATTGGGATCAAATGTACCCTGGTCTATTAAAGCAGGATCGATGTCAAGCTGTCCAAATGCAGCCAATGCACCAAAAAGTATCAATATAGTTGTCGTTATTACTCTCATAAATGCTCCCTAATTTGTGTCCTCTGCACCAGTGGATTGATCACTTGCCTCTTCCCATCGATTCTGTCGAATTTCCGGAACAGTGAGTTCTCCACCATCAACAACGCGTGTATTTGTTCGCGAAAGTGCTTGCAAATCATCAAAATACACAAAAAATCCATTCACTGGTTCTCGTGGTTCGGTCCACAACACAATTTTGTCTAAGTAAAGCCGAGCAAAATTAAACTCATATGGATCAACCCGCGGAATGCTCGTTGGAATCGTTGCAGTTAACTGTCTCCATCCATGATAATTCATTCGGCCCATGGGTACTTGATGAACCATTCCACGATAATCACGTACATGGATCTCCAATGTAAAATCATAATTTGATCCCCATACCCACATAGAAACACCAATTGTATCTCCAGGCAGGTCAATTGGGCGCTTTTCATAACTACCATCAGAAAGTCTTTCTATAGGAAGAATTTCTAGATAGTTATATCCTCTCTGTTCAAAAGCAGCTTCTACACCAAGTACACGAAGATCTGCATTTTCAGTATTGTACCCATATAATGCGGTTGGCCATGCATTGATGTATGAAACGCGGGGATACTCATCGGCAATCCGCCTGCTCCCGGTGACAACCCATTCGGTTGCAGGGTCAAAATTATCAAATGTATCGAGTAACTTCGATGTATAACGTAATACATCTTCAGCCCCTAGGCTTCCCAATGAAAGTATGAGTATGAATGCTATAATAAAACGGCTCATATTTGCTCCTCTGTCGCGAGTAAACTTTGACTACAAAGTCTCACCCTAGTATCGGTGAAATACTGCAGGAACATAAACCCTGTCTTTTGTTTTATCACGAGTTACGCTATAAGAAATAATATCTTCTAATCGAAATCCAATACTCATAGTCGCTCCCAAATACTCCGCACCGTCTACAAAGAAACTCTCAATGCAAATTTCTCCATTGAGTCCAGAAATACTTTCATACACAGTGCCTATATGCGAACCAAGGAAAAAAAGAAAATAGTCCGCATCTCTGTGTTTCCCTATATCTTCGACAACTCGTGTGATGATCGTCTCCTCATCAAAATAGACAAGTTCTCGTACAGCAACAGCAGCATCGTTGAGCAATCCGTCTGACAGAACTGCATATTCCTCTGTGGTGAGTGTCCCCCTTGCGTGGAATATCACAACCTCTTTTTCTTCAGAAGAATCTGTTTGTTCGTCTTCGCGAAGAATGTAATCCACCATTTCTTGAAGCGCATTGCGCCTGTCCAGGATGAGTGTTTGTCGTAGCAATTTGTTTTCTTGATCCACGGGCTCAGATGACAAGGTTGCAGACTCATCGGGCATCGTTGCATCAGAATCATCTTGTGGAAATGCTCCCAATGGACTATCTGATTCACGAGCAAGACGAATGTGCACGTATTGCGCTTGATTGCGCGGTTGGAATCGTTTTAATTCGGCGTCAATCTGCAATTGATATGAAGGAAAAAACAATACTTCTTTGCTATGATGGAGGGCCATTTTTTGGAAAGGATGGAGCAGATTGGATGCGGAGCGCAGCAACAACCCGCGGAGGGCGAACTGGGGAGCATCTGGATCATCACCTTGCAGATCAGCGAGAATTCTTTTTGTCTCTTGTTTGATATTTCCTGGATAACTAGCCGCGAGATAAGTATCATAAACGATAATCGTGTTTCCACAAGCGGTAATTCCAAGAAGGATGATACCGAGCAATAATAACTGGTTTTTCATTCTAAACATCACTCAACAGTCATGAAAATAGGGTGGTGATCGTAGTAAACGTCCCCAATTTGTGAAATCCATAGATACATCCAACAAACACAACCGTAAAAAGTCCAAACAATATATATTGATATTGATAAAACAGCATGGTAATAAACACCACAAATACCCCATAGGTAATAAGAAGCAGGACTTGATGTAT
The DNA here is from genome assembly GCA_965243525.1 of Spirochaetia bacterium. Lineage (GTDB taxonomy): Bacteria > Spirochaetota > Spirochaetia > WTKD01 > WTKD01 > WTKD01. The sequence continues at coordinate 480,214 of OZ251568.1, forward strand.
GAATTTCTTATATCTAAACATCTGAAGGGTTGTGCGGATCGTTTGTATCACCGGTGACTCAGATCTAGCAGCTGTTGATTCCCGAAAAAAACTCCAGCGACTTGGCACGCCACTAGATAAAGATCGGTTATTTTTTGATTTAATTGCAATGCATTCGAGGATAATTATAGTAATGAACGGTATTGCGATCGAAAAAAACGGTGCTATCGCACCAACATACACAGCTCGCTCAAGGTTTTGCATGAATAACAATCGCCCAATATTGTATATGACTAAAAACAAAAACTGCAAATAGAGAAATTGTTTTATTTTTGCAGGATCTGTTTGAGAACGAAAAGGCGTCAAAACTCGCATGACCCAAGCAGTTGCAAGATAGGTGGTGAGCAGCGGTGCGGCTATTTCACGTACGAACACCACTATAACGTGAGTTATTCCCATGGTGTTCAGGGGAAGGTAGAGCGCAATAAAAAAAGGAACAAGAAGAGTCAGCGGCAGAACATGACAGATATAACATAACGTGCGAATCGAAAACGTCTTCCATGTTTTTTCTTGATCAATTACCACGAGATAACTCAGCACAAATGGGCCAACTGTTAACAAAAGCACATGCATAAAACTATCCTGCAGTATCATAGCAAGTTGTGATAGTTATTCCTAGTTGCATGTTAGCTTGTTTCACCATATACTTCATATGTATGAAATATACGGGAACAATTTGTGGCAGATACAAAATTACGTATTAACAATCGTATCCGCGTAGCGGAAGTTCGTCTCATTGATGAAAACGGAAATCAGATGGGAATAGTAAGTACTGCAGCTGCCTTGAAACGGGCTGAAGAAAGCTCTTTGGATCTGGTGGAAGTCGCCCCTCGGGCTAAACCTCCTGTTTGCAAGATCCTTGATTATGGGAAGTATCAATTCGATACGAACAAGCGACTGCGTGGGATGAAAAAAAGCACGAAGACTTCAAAGCTCAAAGAAGTGCGTATGCAGCCTAAAATCAGCATCCATGATTTGACGTTTAAGACAAAGGCAGTGCAGACATTTTTATCTGAAGGAAGTAAGGTAAAGGTCAGTATTCGCTTTCGTGGTAGAGAATTTGCCCATACTGAATTAGGAAAGGAAGTATTGGAAAGAACACTTGAAATTCTTACAATTCCTGTTAAAATTGAGAAAGCACCGGCGATGGAAGGACGTATGATGACCATGCTTCTTGCTCCTGGGGTTAAGAAAGTGAAAAGAGAACAAGAAGATGCCAAAGATAAAGACTAGACGAAGTGCTGCAAAGCGATTTTCATTTACAGCAAATAAAAAAGTTAAATACAAAAAGCAAGGACTCAGGCATATTCTTACAAAGAAAAGTACAAAGCGAAAGCGATCTCTGCGACATAGCGGTATTTTGAGTCCTGCTGAATCACAACGAATGCAAAGGATGCTTCCAAACGGATAGAATTATGGCACGATCAGTTAACGGACCAAGTAGAAAAAATAAAAGAAAAAAAATACATAAAATTACAAAGGGATTTCGCGGACGTCCTGGAAATCTATATCGAGCAGCGAAAGACGCGGCTCGTCGTTCATTGGTGTATGCATACCGTGATCGACGACAAAGAAAGCGCTTTTTTCGCCGTATTTGGATTCAACGTATCTCGGCAGCTTGCCGTGAAAACGGACTTCGATACTCTGAGTTCATTGCCTTACTCACACAAAAGGAAATTCACCTAAACAGAAAGACACTTGCGCATATTGCAGCAACGGATCCTTCATTGTTTGGTGAACTCGTAAAAAAAGTACAAGAATAACATTCTTGCTGCATCATTAAAGGGGAGATTAATGGATGTACAAAAACTAACTATATTAAATAAAAAAATTATTGAGGCGATTGATTGTATTTCTCGACTACGAAGAGAAAATGATCAATTGCACAAGGAAAATCGACAGCTCACCGAACAGAACGATCTAAAAAGTGCAACGATTGAAGAATTACACGGGGAACTCGATTCATATGGCGAAAACTTCGGTGAGATTGAGCAGACGCTCAATCAATCACTTGAGGCTCTTGTCAAATTGGAAAATGCATTGGAACCAACTAATTCTGAAAATGCTAACTCTGATGTGGAACCAGAACTTGAAAATTCAGCTAGCGAAGCTTTGGAGAGTACAGAATTCTCCACCGAAAACGAAGATTCTGCTCAAAGCGACCACACACAGAAAACAGATCAAGAAAATTCCGATGTGAAAGACAATGACCTGGCAGCAGCTGTCATCGATGCTGCACCAGCGCATGATGAACCAAATACGATTGTTAATGGTTCGTTTCATACTGAAACTGAAGAGGCTCCGAAGCAGGTGGATACATCAACCGATGATTTTCTTGATGCGTATACTCCTTCGTCCAATGCAGCAAACAGCTCTGATCAAACTGATGTTGCTACTCCTGTTGCAATGGCAGCACCTAGCGGTGTGCAGAACAACAACGAATTCATCGATATGATTAATAACAAATCAAACGCTACGAAAGAGGAATCACTTTCTCCTGAAAAAATCGCACAAGCAAAAGAATTCCCTTCTGAATCCCACCTTCCACTTCAAGAACAAGAGATAAAGCCACAAACGACTTCATTGTGGGATGTCACATTTAACAATGCTGCCCCTGTGAACAGTGAGTCTAGTGCAAAAAGAGAAACAGATAGACAGGATTCTTTTTCACTGTTTGATTTTCCGAGTTCGTCTCAGTAAAAAATATGCGCATTGAACACCTAGGCCTATCCTTTGAAATCAATGCCGATATATCTGCTGAACAACTTGAGGTTCTCCAAGAGCGGGTAACGCGTGTTCTTGCCAGTGTTCAGAAAGAGAATACTGGTGCGAGCACCGCGTTGCAGCAGGCGATTTTGGGACTCTATCACCTGGCAAATGCCTGTGTTGAGTTAGAAGAACAGCACACAACGACTGTTTCACAGCTTACACAAGCTGCAAAAATCACCGACGCAATGCTGCTAAAAATTTCTGATATTGTCTAATTAGGATTACAATAACAAGCCACACCTAAACCATAGAAACAACTGTTCTTCTATGGTCTATACCTCCTCCAATAGATAAAGTTTAGCTACCTGGAAACCGAATATGAGAGCAGGGAGAAGTATTATTGTCTACTTCCTCTAATCAAAGCTTCGGTGTTTGAAGAAATGACATTAGTGTTTTTTAGCATGGATGCTAATTTTTTGAAAAAATATTCAAGGAGGATGTATGATCATCAATCATAATCTTAGTGCAATGTTTGCACAAAGGTATAGCGGCATCAATGATGCAAATTTAACAAGGAACATTGAGCGGTTGTCTTCTGGACTACGTATTACCCGCGCTGCCGACGATGCGTCAGGGCTTGCTGTCTCTGAAAAGATGCGTGCACAGATACGGGGTCTGTATGCCGCATCAAGAAATGCGTCAGATGGCATTGCGTTTATACAAACAGCTGAAGGGCATCTGCAGGGAACCACTGAGGCCTTGCAACGAATTCGCGAGCTTTCTATTCAAGCAGCAAATGGCATCTATTCAGCTGAGGATCGCATGCAAATACAAGTTGAGATTTCTCAACTGGTGGATGAAGTCGACAGAATTGCTTCTCAAGCACAGTACAATGGAATGAATATTCTTACTGGACGATTTGCCCGTGATGTAGGAACCAATGTGGTTACTGCCAGTATGTGGTTTCATATTGGGGCAAATATGGATCAACGGGAACAAGCCTATATTGGAACGATGTCTTCTGCTGCGTTAGGGCTTCGATTTCCAAATAATGATTTTGTTTCACTTTCTACCCCTGATGGCGCCAACAGAACCATCGGAGTAGTTGATCGAGCCTTAATGATTGTGAATAAGCAACGAGCTGATCTCGGTGCCTATCAGAATAGGCTTGAATTAACGGTGCGAGGAACAGATCTCAGCGCTGAGAACCTGCAGGCAGCTGAATCACGTATTCGAGATCTTGATTTTGCTGCAGGAGTGAGGGAATTCACGAAGAATCAAATTTTGATGCAGTCAAGCACTGCTATGTTGGCTCAGGCAAACCTGAAGAGTCAATCGGTACTCGGTTTGCTCCAATAACGGAGCTGGTGAATACCACGGATCTTTGACATCAACCTCCTTGATGGCCATTGGAGGGCAGTTTTAGTTCTGAAATTGCCCTCTGTCATGGTTTTAAGGCGCGTACTTTCTACCATGGTAGTCATTGTGAAGGAGGTCATATGATAATTAATCATAATGCGAGTGCAGCATTTGCTAGCAGAGAATTACGTTTTCACGGAGCAAGGAATGCACAAAGTATTGAACGCTTAAGTTCAGGGTTACGTATTAACAGCGCCGGAGACGACGCGTCTGGACTTGCGCTTGCTGAAAAGCTTCAAACGCAAATTCGAGGGTTACGGCAGGCAGATAGAAATATCCAAAGTGCTATTTCCTTCATTCAGACAACAGAATCGTATCTACAAGGAACTCAAGATTCATTACAACGTATTCGTGAGCTTGCTGTTCAATCAGCAAACGGAATCTATTCGTTAGGTGACCGTGCTCAAATTCAAGTTGAGGTATCAATGCTTGTTGATGAAATCAGTAGGATAGCATCTCAGGCAGAGTTCAACCGATTGAACATGCTTACCGGAAGGTTTGCTCCTGGTGCCCTAGAAATCATGCAGTTTCATATTGGGGCAAACGAAAACCAAAATGTTCAAGTGCATATCGGTAATATGTCAGCTGAAGGGCTTGGCTTGCGCGGTGAGGCAAACAATACCTCTATTTCAACTGTGGCGACTGCCAATGAAACAATTGGAATCGTGGATAATGCTCTTGATACTGTCGTCAAGCAACGGGCTGATCTCGGTGCATATCAAAACAGATTTGAGATTGCACAAAAGAGTATTGCTGTTGCGGCAGAAAACATGCAGGCTGCTGAATCGTATATTCGCGATGTTGATATGGTTGAAGAACTCTCTGAATATGTAAAAAATCAGATGCTCACCCAAACAACAACGGCGATGCTCGCACAAGCAAATACACAACCTGAAATTGTGCTGCAATTGTTGGGTTAGGAGATTTCTGGACGATATCTCTTTGGTGGCAGAGTCGCGCTTCTGTCACTCTTTTTTCAGCTTTATGCTGTTAGTTGGCAAAATACCATGATTGATATACACAGTATATTTACAGACTTATTACACACCTCCCCCAGTTGGAATCGCCGTGAGACCCCCATGCCTCCTCGCGCGCTTCCTGATCCAGGTACTACGTTTACCAAACCCGCTCAGTTACAAACAGCGATCAAGGATTTGCAAAGCCTTGTGAATGTCTATGACAAAAACCTACGTTTTCATCTGAGCGAAGGCCTTGACCGAGTTATTGTTAAAGTAGTAAACAATACTACCGAGGAGATAATTAAGGAGATTCCGTCTGAGCTCGTGCAGCAGATGCTTTTGCGTGTGCGAGAAGCATTAGGCGCAATCATTGATTATCGCGTGTAACGGAGCACTATGGCCGACATTTTTATTCCTTCTGTTTCTTCAGGAGGAGCAACGGATTCAAACAAACAGATTGAACGTATCATGGAAGTGGAGCGAATTCCGCTGCAGCGTATGGAAGATGACCGGACACAGCTGCGTACTGAACAGGATACCTGGTCTTCAGTAAAACGAAATCTTTCTTCCTTGCTTGAGAGCTCTCGCTCAATGTATCAGTTTAACAATCCCTTTTCTGCACGAATCATAGAATCGAGCAATGAGCGCGTTGTTGTTGGAAGAAGTCTCAACAACAGCCTCCTTGGAACCTATGAAGTCACCGTAGAACAAAAGGCAACTGCTGATCGGTTTGCATCGGATCCCATCGATTCAGATTACGCGGTGTCATCAGGCAATTATGGATTTTCTGTTGGTTCAGCGGATATCGAAATCGCATTTGATGGGGGAAGCTTGGAAGAACTTGCTCAGACAATTACCATTAATGGGCAAGGAAAGCTGACCGCATCATTGATTCAAGTTACCGATTCACAGTCGGTATTCTTGATTGCATCTCGCGAAACAGGAAAGACAAACACATTGGCATTCCATGGTAGTACAAAAAAACTCGCCACAGAGATCGGCATTCTGGGCGCAGCACAAACAGAGCCACTTCTTTTTTCTGAATCTTTTGTAACGGCAATTGATGAGCCAGAGTTTCAGTTAGGACCAGGAGAACAGGCATCCTTTTTTGTGAAAAATAACGTCCACGCTCTTCATATTAAATCCGACGATGCTCTCACAGCAACCATTTCTGGATCGCAAGAAAATTCTCGTACAGAGCAAGGTAGCACAATCGCCATTGATCGTGATGCCATCGATATGTCAAAAGTGGTTATTGAAAACACTTCGGATGCACCAACCACTGTCCAGATCAGCGCATTTTCTCCGTCTCGCCCTACCCCACAGAATCCGATTACACAAGCACAAAACGCAATTGTAACGATTGAAGGAATTACCGTTGAACGACCAACCAATGATTTTGATGAAATCCTTCCAGGGGTAAGCTTGGAGGTTCGTTCACCAAGCGATACTCCAGTTGAGCTCATTGTAAGCCCTGATATCGAATTGGCAAAACAGGAAGTTATCCGATTGGTTGGGAACTACAATGTGACATTACAACAGGTCAACATCCTCACTCGTGATGATCCAACGGTTGTTGATGATATCGCTTTTGCAACTGAAGAAGAACGTAACGCTGCATTGGAAGAACTAGGCACACTTCGGGGGGACACCCTGCTCACGCGGTTGCGATCGCGACTAGTGAGTGCAGTATCAAACATGATCCGTGTAGGGGGTTCGGTCTCTTTTTTGAGTGAAATTGGAATTTCAACAAATCAACACTCCGTGGGAACGCTGAACTCAACTTCTTTGAATGGCTATCTTGAAATCAATGAATCATCGCTTGATGCGGCATTGTCCAATTCTTTTGAACATGTTTCAAAATTATTTGGAAACGACAGTGATGGAAATCAAATTATTGATAATGGATTTGCGTTTAGTGTTTCAGAAGCAATTGAGCAATACACGCAGAGTGGCGGCATTATCGATGTGCGAACACAGCGAATCTCAAATCAAATACGCGAAGCTGATACCCAAATAGAACGATATTCTGATAAACTAGAAGACAAGGAAGCTGAGTTACGACGTCAATTTGCGGTGATGGAGCAGCAAGTGCAATCATTACAGGACAACACCCGAGCATTAGATGGGTTTCTCAGGCGAGAATGATTATAATTCAATAGAATGGATACGCCACAACAAATATGACATTAATAATTGATGAAACACCGGTTACGTTTACACTTGAAAATGAAAAAACCATAGATGAAGTTGTTCAGGCCATTAATGGACACGTTAAACAATATTATTCCTATGTAAAATCAATAGAGATCGATGGAGAACATTATAGCACCGACACACAGGCGGCCCCTGCTCTTGATGCAATCGACACCTTGCAGGTATACACTGCACATATACACGAACTCTATCTTGCAAAGCTGGAACTCCTCCACGAGGTGCTCCACGAATGCATTCAGAACAATGATGGAAATACCTTGACCCGACTCGGCATCGACGTAGAAGAAATTCAATCGATTGCCATAACGGTATTACCTCAAGAAGATACTGATGCAATTTGTGCAGAACTCACCAAGAGCGGAAATTCGCAGATTCAAGATTCTCTGTTGAAAAAAATAGAATATCGCATCCAATGCCTCCGTGATCCTTTGACATCGTGCAAAAAAACATTAAAAATCCTCACGCAAGTGTTTGAGCAGATGCAAGATAACCCCACCCAATTGCAGACAGGTGATACCCAACCGGTTATAGCCCACTTGATTACGTTTAGCGAGTTGCTGCAAGATATTATCCGGTCCTACCTTCTGTGCACTCATCGATTTCTTTCGCTTCCTGCAATTGATTTCGCTCCGTTGCAAAATCAACTCAATGAATTAAAACAGACCCTAACCGAAGAAACACTTGATACTGTTATGCTTGCAGATCTCATTGAATATGAATTAATTCCTATAGGAAGGGAATGGATTGAAAAAACTACCAAGAATCTCACTGCAATAGATTCTGCTTCATGACCACTCAGGAATTTGTTTCCACCTCAGAAGAAGACACCCACGCAATCGCTGCCAATATCACAAAAACATGCGGTCCAGACACCGTTTTCCTCCTTGAAGGAGCCTTAGGAAGTGGGAAGACTGCCTTTTTTCGCGGGATCGCAAAGCACTGCGGCGTGCAAGGCGGTATTCAGAGTCCAAGTTTTCAAGTTGTGCAAGAATATCCATCTGCACACCCTCCCCTCGTACACATCGATGCATACCGGTTGCAGAACAAATCCTCAGATCATGCCAGCATCCAAGATATCAAGGAATACCTGGTGCGATATCCACAAGCAGTGATCGCTGTTGAATGGGCTTCTTACCTGGTGAATCACATATCATTTGATGAATTTCACTGTATCAGGTGTACGTTTGTCTATAAGGATGAAGAAAGCCGGATCATCACCATCGAAACACCATGAATATCCGCTTGCTCTCAATAGACACCTCAACCTCCACTGCTTCTTTTTGCATCGCAGAACATTCAGATGCAAGCACAGAGTGCATTGCCCAGTCTGAATTTCCTCATACTCTCCACCACGAAAAAGTATTGTTCTCAGCATTCAACGATCTGTGTGAATCGATTGCTATCTCGCCTAAGGAAATTGACGCAATTGTATGGGGGTCAGGCCCGGGAAGTTTTACTGGGTTGAGAATCAGTCTTGCATTTGCAAAAGCATATTCTGTAACGATGCAAATTCCCATTATCGGCGCCTCGCTGTTCAACTACGTTTCCAACACTGCTGCTATTACTGCGATGCTTGCACCATGCACCAGAAAGACATATTTCTTTTCGCTACGTACAAAAGATGTGCTCATACAGCCGCTCGATACATATTCAAAAGAAGAGATTCTTGCGCTGCTTCAAAAAAATTGTTCTGCGCATTCTTCGCTTGCACTGATTGGCGCTGTAGATAACGATGATATTTATACCCATTGTGAAGGAATCGTAGCAAGGCTCGACCACGTTCCAATCGCATCCAACCTCTGTCCTGAAGGGATAAAAAAATATCAAAACAAAGATTTTCTCTCGTTAGATACGATTCCCTCCTATGGACAAGATCCGCAAACAGACCTCAAAGGGGTGAAAAATCGCCCCCAGTTTGACTCGAATGCTAAAATCGATTCTTGATAATGCGGGGATGGATACTAAGAAATACCTTTGCAGCAACAATAGAAAGAAAAAGCATCTTAAAAGGATCTGTCTATTCTTTATCTTGCGACATTGGAGTGAAGTTAATATCATCTAAGACAGTTTTCTGCTTTTCAGCAGATGTATCCGCCTGTGCTGCTGCAATATTTTGGGATAAGACCTCTTTAAAGACCTCTTCACGATAGATATCAACTGATCTTGGGGCTTCGATACCAATGCTTACTTGTTCACCTCGAACCTCAAGAACAATAACTCTAATATCATTCCCAATACGTATCGATTGATCTTTTCTCCTGCTAAGTACGAGCATGGGAGACCTGCGTCTCTACTCTGTCTTTTAGGAAATAATGCTTGGTGTTCCAGTTTCCCAACGCAATCGATTGGCGCCCAAGCTTTGTTTCTTTGTTAATCAATATTGGCCCAAGCAGATTGCAACTAATCTCTTCCTTGCTTTCTGGAATCGTGATTATTGAAAACACGAGCAATTTTTCAACATCGGTGCATTGAATATCTTCAAGATCAGTGTCGTTAACCTCAAGCTCATACGTAGGGTATATGAGATAGGGATTGATAACGAAAAAAGAAATATTAATATCATCCAGGCTCTGTAAGATATAGAAATGGGGGACATCAGAATCGATTAATGAAAAACTTCGGAGATGTTCGAATCCTATAATACCAAGGGGAAACTCTATGCACTGGTCTTGTGCAACTTCAATAGTACCGTATTGTTTTGTTTGAATTGTCATTATTACCTCAAATAATCTAAAAGACTTGTTTGTAACACCTTTGCAGAAACCGACAAAGCGGCTTCGTGCGAATACTTTAACATGTTCAGTTCTGTGACTGCCTGCGCATAATCAACACCAACTGCTTGTGAATCGAGTTCGTTCATGCGCAAGGCATCAGTTGATAATTGTTTATACACAAGGTCAAGACGTTCATCTAACGATCCGTGATGCGCAACTGTTTGAACCAGCGTATTTAATGATTCATCAAGATTCGCAATCACGCGTGTTCCGATATCAGTTGCATTATTGCTCATCAAGGCATCTTGAAACATGACCAAGATGTCAAATATTGATCCCTTTGAATAGAGCGCATTTGGATGGTGGTTATAGGGAGCTCTTGCTCCAGTAATGAGGCCAATATCTTGTAATACCGCCCCCTCCCCTATATCTTCCATCCATAATTGTTGTGGGGTGGTTGTTTCGAGGGTGATTCCTCCATCCACCTCATTCAAGTTTGCACGCACCGGTATAGGTGCATTGTTTATTTTTTGAATAATAGCAGGAAGCGTATCTCCCTGACTCAATTCGATGATTTCACCCTGAATTGAAATGGATGAACTTTGCGTGATAGTATAGTTTTCTGCGTTTGTAGTGGATATTATCTTGTCGTTTTTTCCCCAAAAAATTTCACTGCCTATGGCATTGCGGGTGACATAGCTGTTCTCTTGGATTTCAATCGCTTGCAATGAGATATTTCCAATATATTCAACACCAATAATCTGCGATCCCTGTCCTGCAATATTGCTCCCGAACATGCCACGAAATGGCATTTGATCAGTCTTTGTTCCTGAAAAAAGATAGTTTCCATCGCCATCCTTTTTGTTTGCCGTATCAATTAATTCTTTTAGGTGTTGATTGATCTGCTCTATTGCAGCTTCACGGTCTTCTTCGGTATAGACGCCATTTGAAAAACGCACAGCAAGCTCCCGGGTATTCTGCAACAAAGTGATACTGTGTCGAATGTATCCCTCTGCAAGCTGTGTTTGTCCCTTTACTGCTTCGACGTTTCGTGAAAAACGTTCTATACGTATCTGAATCGATTGATAACGTACCGCATGAGACGCTGCCAACGGCTCATCTCGCAAATTGGTAATCCTATTTTGACTGGCAATTTGCTTTTCGGCAGTAAGTAATGCACGTTCTCGTTTTCTCATGTAAAACTGTGCATCATCGTTTGCTAAATTTGTGCTAACACGGTCCATATATTACCCCATTCTATTGATGATTGTGTCTATCAATTCATCATAATTTGTAATAAATCGCGCGAGTGCTTGATACCCTTGTTGAAACTTCAACATCTCCGCAATCTCCTCATCAAGATTGACGCCACTGATTGATTGGCGAGTATCTTCCATGTTTTTTTGTATCGCCTCACGTGTTGCAAAACTAATCGCTGATTCCTCCCCCAGCAATCCTATCTGTGCAGTAACATCTGCAAAATAATCATCAAAATTACGTGCGTTGTTGCCCAATATAACTGATTTGGTGCGAATACCGGCAACCTCTAATGCAACACTGCCATCGCCTCGCGATTGATCACCGTTTGCTTGCACCGTTCCGGCAGCAATACTCGCGACATCTGCACGTATTATCTCACTAATCTCCACCCATGCAGCAGGATTATCCAATGGAGCAACCTGTGTTCGTGCATTTTCTCTCAAAACAAGATTTGCATCCGCCTGATCCCAACGATAGGTGCCTGCATCACCACTTTGATTGAGAATTCCTGCATATCCTACCAAAAACTGACCAGAGTCGCTGATGTGTCGAATGACGAAATCAGGGTTTTCAATCAGAGCTGATGGCCTTCCGCGCAGTTCAAGCCTCCCCATTCTATCGATGCGTGCAATGATGTCCGCCTCGCTGTGGTTGATACGTTTCACCACATCCTCAACAGTATCTGTCTCTGCATAGGGAATACTCACCAATCCCCGCGCACCCTCAAACACCATTTCTCCTGCAATCCCCAATTGTTCAACTGGATCAAGACTATTGTCACCAACAATCTGAAACAATCGTGTCTGATCAAAAATTCCATCCCCATTGCTGTCATAATTTCCTTGCGCATTGAGTACCGATTGGTATACCGAAAAGAAATCGAGGCCAGTTCGTCCATTTAATCCAAACCCATCATTGTGCACCTCGTTCACCAATGCCATCAATGTCAATGTGCTATCGTTCAAAGACTGCATCTCTCTGCGCAAATCACCGTCGCGAAGCACCAGCAGCGATTCCAGGCTTCCTCCAAACAGTGTTACCTGTTCTTCGCTATCCTTCCAATACACATCACTGAATCCTCCATTATCTGGGTTGCCAACAACTTCAAATTCCTTGAAGATACTCCCCTGTACGATGCGAATTCCCCCCATATAGACACTGAACTCATCCTCATCCTTGTTCTTCACTTCGATGGCAACGAGCTTTGAAAGGTTCTGAACTGCCAAATCCCGTTTGTCATAGAGATCGTTTGGAAGATCCCCTTCTGCTTCAACTTGCACAATTTCTTTGTTCAATATTGCAATTTCGCGCATATACTCATTTGCCTGCTGCACCCTTCCCTGGATGTCGTCTTCAAGAACATAACGAATATCATTGAGCCCCTTTGCTCGAGTATGAATAGCATCAGTGAGCGCCAAACCGCGTTGTAGCACCGCATGACGTGCGGAGAGTTGCTCCGGGTATATGGAAAGCTCCTGCCATGCAGCCCAAAATTTATCCAAAACCGTTCGAACAGATTGATCACTTGGTTCGTTATAGAGCTGTTCTAACTGCAACAGATAATTGCTTCTCGTTTCCCAATACGATTTTTCACTTTGATTGCTGATAATACGCGCTTCAAGCAATTCATCGCGGATTCTTCTCACCAGCGTGGACTCAACCCCCTGACCAATTTGCCCTGGTCGCTCGGCACGGTTGAGGTGTGGCTTATACAAAGGATGAAAAGCAGTAACCTCGACTCGCTGTCGTGAATACCCCTCAGTAGACATATTTGCAATATTATGTCCCACCGTTCCCATACGCTGCGTATGCACAAACAAGCCGCGTTTTGCCATCTCTATGCCAGAAAAAGAATTATTCATTAGGTACTCCAGTCACACAGCAACCCTGCGTGTACATGATCATCTTTGTTGCCATTTCTGGTGTATTGATAATCGTGGCTTTTCGGAAAAAACTCATCAAGCAATTCTCTCTTCCTGCTCTCGCATTCCTGCAAATAGCGTACGAGGATGTTTAGCTGTGAACGAAACTGCAAGGTGGATATCTTCAAAGTTCGATACAACACATCAAGTTCTTCCCACAATTGCATATCAATAGAGGATTGCAGATCTTTAAAATCGCCTATTTCATCGAGGCCATATTCTCTGCGTATGCTTCTATAGATAGAATCGCGCTTGTCTTCTATCGATGATATCCGTTCAGCCACTATCATAATCGACTGAATACGCTGCTCAAGGGTATCACTGCTCAGTTCATGAACATCTTTCTGCACTGCATGCATCATGTGTGTGAGTTCATTAATAATAGTACATTCATTTGAGATAATGTCTTTATATATTCTGAACTGTGTGTCATCTTTCCTATCCATAGAAAACTCTCCATTTGCAATATCGGTACCCCAAAAATAATTGTTAGCTAATTTTTGGAAGATATTGTATTTTTAGTGGCTCCTTGATAGGCTTCTGTGTGATAAAAAAATCTTGGTCTGGGTTGCTCTGCTGTATATTTTTTCTCCCTCTCGTACTAGATGCAGAGACAAACAACGAATATGATCAAGCAGCCGCAGAGATAGTTTCTGGGTTGAGCGATCAAGAAATAATTGCACAAACGCTGATGGTTGGCTGGGTGGGTATCGATCCCAGTGATGAACTCCTCCAATGGTTGGAAACCCATTCAATTGGTGGCATCAAGGTGTTTGGGTGGAATGGTACTGATGCTGCACGCCTCAAAAAATCCCTCGCAAGGATGCAGAACATCGCCCAAGAACGTATCCCAGGCCTTCCCCTATTAGTTGCAACCGACCAAGAGGGTGGCCTCGTTCGCCATATCAAGGATAATACCGTTGTAACGCCCGGAAATTTTGCAGTAGGGGCTACGAATATGGCGCATGAGGCCTATCTCACGGGATATTATATCAATAAAGAACTTGCCGATATTGGCATCACGATGAATTTTTCGCCAACAGTTGATGTATTGGTTGAAAAAAACAGCATCATCATTGGTTCACGCGCCTTTTCATCTGATCATGAGACAACCGCTCTCTTGGGAACCGCATATATGAGTGGCAGCCTTGATGCAGGGGTAATTCCAACAGCAAAGCATTTTCCAGGACATGGAAACACATCGGTTGACAGCCATGGTGCATTACCCATTATTCAAGATGACTATGCCACCCTTTGGAAGCGGGATTTTTATCCCTATCGTATGATGATTCCTTCTGGGCTGCCCGCCATACTCATCGGCCATTTGAATTTTCCAAATATCACCCAAAATGACATCCCAAGTTCGCTTTCCTCCTTCTTCATAAAAGATGTTCTTCGACAGGAACTCAATTTCGATGGCCTGGTCATAACCGACGATTTGTATATGGGGGCAATCTATACCCATGCGAGAAAGAACGATTGGAGCACCGGCACACTGGTCTTAGAGGCAATTCGAGTGGGCAACGACATGATTTTGTTGTCGCGCACCCCATCTCTTCGTGGAGAGATTATGCGCACTTTGATGGATGCCTATGCTGAAGATCCCACAATGCGTGAACGCTTTCGAGAGGCCGCTCACCGGGTGATCAAAACAAAATTACTCCATGCACGTATTATAGCTCAAGCCAAGGACGTCCCCAATACGACGACCGCACAGCACCATGCTGATCCTCGCACATTCTTTTTTCAAAATGCCCTGCGAAGCGTTACCGTCATTCGCAAATCCGAGACAAGACCTACGATAAACCCGCATGCAGATATGCTTGTCGTGAGCAATGATTTTGATTTCATTCGTGCAGCCCGAGTAAAGCTCCCAAATACACGCATTATTTCTTATCGGTCAGACACCGAACTGTCTCTGGTAAAGCAACAAATCGACCGGTATAGCCGGGAGGATACTATTATCGTATTGTCTGTGATCAACGATGCCTCTTATGCCTTGCTCAACCAGTTAACATCGTACAAGGATCGTCTATACGTCGTCGCAGCATTGAATCCATACCGCCTTGTGCAGACACAATGGGTGGAAAATGCAATTGCAGTATATGGATGGGGTTTTGAAAGTTATCTTGGGGGCCTTTCAGTGCTGATCGGCGAAATTCCGGCATACGGAAGGCTCCCCATCGATTAGAATTTCCTATAGGAACAACACATTGTGCAAAAAGACGTGCGCTATTCCGGCTATCATTGCAATAAGACCTATATACTTTGAATATCCAAGCAGTCGATGTTCCTGTTGCACCGTATTTGAAGAACCAGAAAATGTGCTAATGCGCAATATGCATACAACAGCGATAACACCCAAACTTACAGCAGGTATGAGATCACCAAAGAAATATGATTTTCCATTTGTCGGTGCTATTATCTTTGCAATAGCAGTTAGGGCCGTTAATCCCGTGATAATAATCAAATTCCACCGGTTGTGGAAAAGATTGGTTTGAAGAATCTTTGTTTTTTCTTGGTCAGCTTCCTGATTGGGATCGTTCTGATCCTGTTTTGTATACAGAAAATAGCCAAGTAATATATTTAATGCACATGCAAGAAAATACGCTGAATACATAGTGACTCCTTTGTTCTGTAGCGTACTAAAGATAATATACTCGGTCAACTCAATACTGTGTATCTTTTTTATTTTATATAAATCTGGATCGAACAGTGGAGTTATTGGTTATGGGTAATACTGCACTCCACGTGACGTCTTATGGTTGGCTCAGATACTGTGCAGTGATTTCAGGAATACGCACTGCGAACCGCGACGAGGGCGGAAATTCGTTTTTTTGAAAAAAATATTGACCGACTCCAAGGTGCACCAACGCAGCTCCAACGGTTTGCGAAAACAGATCTCCACTGAGGGTCGCAAATCCAGCAATGATGCCTGCTAGCACATCGCCACTGCCTGCACAGGCAAGGCTCGGACACATCCCATCAACAATTGCTATCGCTTCTTTGTATACGATATGCGTAACATGTCCCTTCAACAACACGATTGCATCGTAGATCTCAGAAAGGCGCTTGGCAGATGGTATCGGAGCAGTCAAAATGGCATCGGTATCCACCGCAAGCAAGCGAGCACATTCCTTTGGATGGGGTGTCATAATAGTTGGCGCCGGCCTGTTTCGTATTGCGGCAATGTGGTCTTTGCAATAGATGAAGGCATCAGCGTCAAGGATCACCCCTCCGGACTGATCTATAACTCTTGCAAAAAATGCATCTCGTCCCCTTCCCCACCCCGGCCCTATCACGATTGATGCATAGCTCTGTGAACTATCTTCAGAAATGAGGAGTGCCGGATGCTGTGCAATAATTGCTTGTTGCCAATCAGCAACGGGTTGTTCTTCCTTTCTATTTTTAGTTTCGGGTCCAAATGAAAATCTATCGCTATGCATATGCACCGAACCTGCATAGGATGCCAGAGCCGCACTCGCACATAGCTGCGCTGCTCCGGGCATCCTTGGACTTCCTGCACAAACCAACACAGAACCACGTGTGTTTTTATGACTTGATTGTGGAGGAAGGGTGATTAACCTGCCTAGGTCTTCTAGGTTGAAACGCTGCACTGATGGATCTTTCGGTGGGTGCATTCCATCTTGAGCAGCGGGCTTGGATAGATTGGAATTTTCACCATCCTGCGGATTCTCAAGTCGCTGTGCAGCTATATTAGGGATGCATGCTCCATCACGAAGAGGAAAATCAGTTTGGTGAGAAAGAAAGGGAACCCAGATTGTGGCGATCTTTCCACAATGCCTGCGTACATGGGGTTGATAGAGCAAGACTTTGTTTATACCGATGCAAAGGGTAAGATCTGCACGAAAAATTTTTGCCTCTTGATTTACAGATTCCCATGCTCCGGTGGGGATATCGATGGCGATTTTAAACGCATCACTATCGTTGACAGCAGAAATAACCTGATGATAGATGCCGCCGAGTGGCCGATTTGCCCCTAATCCAATGCAACAATCGATGATACAAGCAGCACGATCAACTAATGCCTGCACCGATTCCAGAGAAGCCACATCCGATCCAAGGACATGAACATCCTCCATTGACTGGCGCAATCGAGCGTTGAGGCTGTTTTTTGGAGCCTCGGTCATATACAGAAGATCACAGCGGATGCCACAAGCTCTCAATAGCCGGGCAAGTGACAATCCATCACTGCCGTTGTTTCCATTTCCAATAAGAAAGGCTATGCGCCTGTCATTCGCTCTGAAAGATTGAATGATGTCGTGATGCAGGAGATATGCAAACAAACCACGCGCCACGTGTTCGACTAATTGCTCTTCGCTGTAGATTCCTTGGTCAAGGATCTGAGCATCGATGGCTTGCATCTGTTCTGTTGTGACAAGAATTTCACTCATAGCGGTTATTCTTCTTCAATTCCATTTGAAACGTCCCACAAAACGACCTCTGCTTGAGCTTCACGAATCAACAGGGTGAGTATGTCATCTGTTGCAGTAATCGATGTATGCAGACCAAGGATTTCGCCAATTGGTTCTTGGTGGCGGAGCAAGACTTTTCCTGTCTGGTTCATACTGATGATTTCGACTTCCTTGCTATCAAGATATCGTATGAAATAAAGATGATTAGATCGAGAAACCCCAACAAACTCCGCAAGTCCATATCGATCATTCTCTATATCCGCATCGATTTCCTGAGTATACTGTTGCGTCTCTAACGACAATGTATAGATTGAAGAATCAAGGTATTCAATTGCATGTATTGCTTGGTTATCCGTGCTTAGTTTTTGTTGATAATAATGGATATGCACGTAGAGCATGTCTCCAGAAAAACGAGGAACAATCAAAGAAAGTTGGGGGATAATGTTTTCAACAAAGGGAACCGGCAACTCGTTAAGAGGAATCCACACCTCGTAGAGCAGTGAAAAGTTATTTGAATATACGAACACCCGCTTTTCATCCAGAAAATTAGCAACTACCACGATACCATTGTTTTCGATTGCAAATACAGATTCAATAACGGGAAAGGGCGTTCCTCCCAGCCCCTCTTGGCCAATGCTCTGCAGAATTTCTCCCTCCGATGAAAAAAGGCGCAATTGATAGGCAAGGCGTACCCCTGTGTTGGGATCAATGTCAATACGATGCGAGGGAATTTGTTCTACAACAACAAGCGTAGCATCGCTGAGAACTGTTATCTTTCCAAACAAGGCACTTGAATAGGGCACTGCAAAGGTTGTCGTCTTTTTCGCTGTATCAACCTCCTGCAATGAGACCGGATGTAATACCTTGTCGGGGTTGTAATATAATTGCAGCAAATCACCATACGAACTAAGCACCAGAATTTTTGCAGTTTGTGCATTACTTATATACACAAAGCCATTTGCAAAATGCACGGAAAACTGTTCAGGTATGCCGGGTGCTGCGTCCACATAGAGTTCAAGCTCCTTTTCTTGTTTGCCATAATTGAGAAAAAACAAAGAGCTAGATGTGATTATTTCAGAAGAAGCAGCGTTACATCCATAGAAGAACAGAAAAAACAGTCCCAGAATTCCCCATCGAAGCACATTAGCGCGTAATGGAGTTGGTGTTTTGTTGCTACTTCGTTTTATCATGTTCTATAATATCGTAGTCTACACTTAGATAGCAAAGGAGCAGTTATGGATATAGTTCAAATATTTGATACGACATTACGAGATGGCGAACAGTCACCTGGGGCTTCTATGAGCCTAAGTCAAAAGCTAGAGATTGCTCTTCAGCTAGAGAAACTTGGTGTGGATTGTATCGAGGCGGGATTTCCAATTTCATCGCCTCATCAATTCGATGCATGCAAAAAGATATCTGAGACGGTAAAGAATTCAACCATTGCAGTGCTTGCTCGGTCTACGCACAAGGATCTTGATGCAGCTGCTGAATCGATACGAGATGCGGCCCGTCCGCGCATTCATACCTTTATCAGCACATCACCGATTCATATGAAGTATAAATTAAAGATGGACCCCGAAACGGTTCTGGAACGTATCAAGGATTCAGTGCAATATGCACGAAATCTTGTTCCTGAGGTGGAGTTTTCTCCTGAAGATGCAACCAGAACTGAGTTTGATTTTCTCTGCAAGGCAGTTGAAATAGCGGTACGGGCTGGTGCTACAATCATCAACATTCCCGACACCGTTGGGTATACCATTTCAACTGAATATCACAATATTATCACCCTGTTGAAGGAACGCATTCCTGGAATGGAGAATGTTATTCTCTCTACGCATTGTCACAACGACCTTGGGCTTGCGGTTTCAAATTCATTGGCAGCAGTGCAAGCAGGAGCTCGTCAGATCGAGGTGACAATTAACGGTATCGGTGAACGAGCCGGGAATACTGCCTTGGAAGAGGTTGTTATGGCACTCTATGTTCGACGAGATGTTCTCAACGTAGAGACTAATATCCAAACAAAATATCTCTATCCCACTTCTCGACTGCTCTCGCACATAGTGGGCTTTCCCATTGCACGCAATAAGGCAGTGGTTGGAGAAAACGCATTTGCACACGAGGCCGGTATTCATCAAGATGGCATGCTCAAAAATCGCGAAACTTATGAGATTATGACTCCAGAAGTCGTTGGAAGAAGCGAGAGCAAAATTGTTTTAGGACGGCATTCCGGCAAGCATGGACTCAAACATCGGCTGAAGCAACTTGAAATCTCAGTTCCTGAGGAAAATTTTGAAAAACTGTATGAGAATTTTACGGATTTAGCTGACAAGAAAAAAGAAATATTTGATGAAGACCTCTATTCGTTGATTAGCACGAGTATTGGTTCAGATGCGAACATCTATGAGTTGACTGAATTGAATGTCGTAACAGAAACCGGAAAAAACGCAACCGCATCGGTGACTGTCAAATCCGCTGAAGAAGTGCTCAAGGGATCTGCAACTGGAGATGGCCCGGTCGCTGCAATATTTGTTGCTATTGAAAAGGCTATGGGGATCAGCCCAAAACTTGTTGAATTCGATGTGCAGGCAATTACCCCTGGAAAGCAATCTATAGGTGAGGCGTCGGTTATTATCACGCATAACAACAAAAAAAGTGCGGGAAGAGGTTCATCGACGGACATTGTTGAGGCAAGTGCGATTGCCTATCTCAATGCAATTAGCCATAGCATGCTATTGTAACCAAGGCATTTGCGTTTCAAAACAGTACTGATAGATTGAAAGTATACGAAAAGGACAGTATGAAAAAAATAGCTATATACGACACAACACTGCGCGACGGATGCCAGGGAGTTGATATAAATTTTTCTTTGGAAGACAAGATCGATATTGCAAAAGAGCTCGATGCGATGCGTATCGATTATATCGAGGGGGGATTTCCCTTTTCAAATCCAAAAGATAATGCATTCTTCACCCGGGCTGCCTCGATGCATTGGGAACATGCCCGCATTGCATCCTTCGGCAGCACAAGAAAACCAGATGCTCGAGCAGAGGATGATGCACAGATTCGCTCCATTCTAGATACGCAAACACCGGTAACGACCATTGTCGGAAAGAGCTGGACCGCCCATGTGCTTGAGGTCTTGCGAACAACCCTCGATGAAAATTTGCGAATGATTGAAGATTCTGTACGCTTCTTGAAAAGCGAAGGCAGAGAAGTAATTTTTGACGCTGAGCATTTTTTTGAAGGCTTCTTAAACGATCCAGACTATGCGGTAAAGGTTCTTCGCGTTGCATCAGATGCTGGTGCCGATGTGGTGGTGGTCTGTGACACCAATGGCGGCATGCTTTCGCATATGGTGCAGGAAATTCTTGCGCAAGTGCCTAGCGATGCATTATCTGTGCTTGGCGGTCATTTTCATAACGATGCGGGAACCGCAGAAGCAAACAGCATTGAAGCTGTATTCGCCGGAGCCCGGCATATTCAAGGAACTATCAATGGATGGGGAGAACGGTGTGGAAACGCTGACCTATGCACTTTGATTCCAAGCTTCACCTTGAAGACAGAATTTCAACCCGCTTCTGGCAAATATCTGAACAAACTAACCAGTCTATCGCGGTTTGCCGCTGAAAAAGCAAATATCATTCACAACAAGCGACTTCCCTATGTCGGTGAGGCAGCCTTCAGCCATAAGGCAGGGCAACATGCAGATGTCATCATCAAATCCGCACACCGCATGGAACATATCGATGCATCAATCGTTGGGAATGAACGCCATGTCATCTTGTCAGAACTTGCAGGCAAATCAACAATCATTGCTCGTCTCGAACAATACGGCAACTTTGATAAACAATCCCCTGAGGTAAACGAGTTGATCGAATTATTGGTGCAAAAAGAATCAGAGGGATTTTCATATGAAGCTGCTGAGGCATCCTTTGAATTGTTGATTATGAAGACCTTGAAAACCTATACTCCACTCCATCAACTACGAAACTACCACATTGAGCTGTTCAAAACCGCAGAAAGCGATAGCACGACTGTTGCACGAATGTACCTTAATGTTGAAAATCATGAGGTGATGGGAGCCGGGGTGGGCATTGGCCCGGTTGAAACACTCGATAAGACCATTCGCCATGCCCTGGTTCCGCAATATCCATTCCTTGAAAAGATTGCATTGACCGATTATCGAGTGCGTGTCATCGACGGCGAGCACTCCACACAGGCAAAGGTGCGGGTTTTCATAACTGCGAGTGACCACAAACAATCGTGGAACACCATTGGCGTGCATCAAAATGTCGTCGAGGCATCGTATATGGCATTGATGGATTCCTATAATTACTATTTCAACGTGTATAAGAAAGATCTATAGTATCCGCAAATAATATCTCGATTGATAATTTCTGAGGCTCTGCAAACGAGTTAGGTTCAACACCATATCTGACAGAGCATCAATCCTTGTGGACTATCTGTGTTTGGATTATACCAGATTGCAGGTATGCAATCGCCTCGACAGCAGCTTGGAGCCCTTTCACGGTGGTGATATAGGGAATGTTGTAGCGCAATGCTTCTTTTCTAATATAGGTGTCTTCGTGTTCCTTCATAGGAATGGGTAGGTTTACGACAAGTTGAATCCGATTGTGGTGCATATAGTTAACAACATTTGGACGCCCTTCATCGGCAGATTGCATGATATCAACGAGGATTCCCTTTTCTAAAAGTGTTTGTGCAAGCGTGCGTCCGGTTGCTATCTCAAATCCCATAGCGTGCAGTTTCAGCACCGAAGGAATCACCTCTGAAAATCGATCCTCTCCAATTGAAAGAAAGGCACGCCCCGTCTTGGGCAGGTTCATTCCTGCAGAAATACTTGCCTTTGCAAAGGCTTCGCCGAACGATTCCCCAATCCCTATCGACTCCCCTGTTGATCGCATTTCCGGACCAAGCCGGGGATCCATCCAATCGAAGCGCGAAAAACTAAACACCGCTTCTTTGACTGCAGAGGCAAATCGAGCATGTCCCACCCCTATTCCATCATGTTCTATATACGATGTGTCAGCCAAGGATTTTCCTAGCCATACTTCTGTTGCAAGTTCCACCAGAGGAACGCCGGTCACAATCGAAACAAAGGGAACGGTTCGCGATGCGCGAGGGTTGACCTCTATAACATAGATATCTTGTTCCTTGATTGCAAACTGAATATTGCAACAACCCTTAATGGACAATGCGCGAGTAAGCGAAACACAGGTTTCCACTATGCGCTGCTCCATCGCACTGTCGAGATCGTGTGGAGGCATAGAACAGGCTGAATCGCCCGAATGGACACCGGCTTCTTCTATGTGGTGCAAAATGCCGGCAATATAGACATTATATCCATCTGAAATGATATCCACGTCCAATTCATCTGCAAGATCCAAATATCGCTCCACCAACAACGGCGATTGTGATGAAATTTTCACTCCATCTTTGATGTATGTTTGCAATTCATGTTCGGTATACACGATACGCATGGCTCTGCCCCCAAGCACAAAGGATGGACGCAACAAGATCGGATATCCTATCCTCCGGGCACAGGAGACAAGTTCTGCATAACTTGTGACTGTTTCGTTTTCAGGCTGCCGCAACTGCAATTCCTGCAACACTGTTCTAAACCCCGCCCGGTCCTCGCTTCGTTGTATGTCCTCAATGGTCGTTCCCAAAACCCTAATTCCCATGGCTTGAATAAGTGGTGCCATATTCAAGGCAGCCTGCCCCCCTAGTTGCACCACGACTCCCTTGCATGGTTCGTGCAAAAGTATTTCTCGAATTGCTTCAAAATCTATCGCCTCGATATACAATCTATCTGCGATGTTAAAATCAGTAGAAACGGTTTCAGGGTTGTTGTTTATGAGAATGCTCGGTACATTGCGTTCTTTGAGCGCAAGCACAGCAAGTGAACAACTCGTATCAAATTCAAGCCCCTGTCCAATCCGATTTGGCCCACTCCCAATAATCACCACTGCTCCAGGATCTAGTGGATCACTCTCGTTTAACTCACCGAAAGCACTGTAATAATAAGGGGTTTGTGCGGGAAATTCACCGGCACAGGTGTCAACAACATGGTATCCAACCTGTATTCCGTGAGATTTTCGTGCATCAAAAACCGATGCTTCATCACCATCAATGTGCTGCGCAATACAACGGTCCGATAATCCAGATTTTTTGGCGTGTAACAGTGTTTTTTGTGTTAATTCTTGATTGCCGAGCATGGCCAGAAAAACAGCTTGCTCGCTGATTGCATGCAAAAACCAAGGATGAACACCGCTGAGTTTTGCAAGTTCATCGTGAATTGAATGGCCGAGTCGATGTGAAAGGGTATACAATGCATGAATATACAACGGATGTCGTCGCTGAATTTTTGAGAACAATTCCTCATAATCATCTGATAAAAGAGTCAGTCCATCGTATCCGGTATCGGTTGAACGAATCGCCTTGTTCAAAGCAGCGATGAATGTTCGCGCAATTCCCAATGATTCACCAACTGATTTCATTTCAGTGGAAAGACAGAATGCATCTCCTGAGAACTTGTCTACTTCAAAACGAGGAACTTTCACCGCACAATAATCGAGGGCTGGTTCAAAGCATGCATAGGTTTTTTGTGTGATTTCGTTTTGAATCTCGTCCAAGCTATACCCAATGGCAATACGCGCTGCGATGCGTGCAATGGGAAATCCAGTTGCCTTACTTGCCAATGCGCTTGAACGCGAGACGCGCGGATTCATCTCGATCACCACCATACGTGAATTATCTTCATTGAAGGCAAATTGAACATTTGAGCCACCACAATCAACCCCTACTGCACGTAAGACCTCTATTGAAGCAGTTCGCATTGCCTGATACTCATCATCCGAAAGGGTCTGTGCTGGAGCAACGGTAATGCTGTCCCCCGTGTGCACCCCCATCGGATCTACGTTTTCTATGGAGCAGACCACAACGGCATTGTCTTTGCTGTCTCGAATGACTTCCATCTCGTATTCCCGCCATCCAATGAGAGATTCTTCAATAAGCAAGCTCTGGTTTGGAGAGGCACGAAATGCTTCTGCAACGTATCGCCTGAATTCAGAACCTTCCCGAACGATGCGCCCACCGAGTCCACCAAGGGTGAAGCTGGGGCGAATAATCATCGGAAAGCCAATCTCTGCTGCAGCATCGTTTGCTTCTTGAACCGAACGAACATAATGCGCATGCGGTACATCGAAGCCATTGTTTATCATAAGTTCCTTGAATGCACCCCTGTCCTCTGCGAGACGAATCGCTTGCGGATCTGCACCAATGAGTTCTATTCCATGCTTCTCAAGAATTCCCGCATCGTGGAGTGCAATGGATACATTCAAAGCAGTTTGCCCGCCCATGGTTGCAAGCAAGGCATCTGGTTTTTCCTTGATGAGGATGTCTTCAAGATAGTCAGGATTCAGTGGCTCAGTGTATACACGCGCTGGCAGCAAACCGCTCGTCATAAACGAAGCCGGGTTTGGATTCACCACCACCACATCATAGCCTTCCTCATGCAATACCTGCACTGCTTGTGAACCCGAATAGTCGAATTCACAGGCCTGACCAATAACGATGGGGCCAGATCCGATAATCATAATTTTGTGTATATCAGTTCGTTTGGGCATATCTAATCCTGTAATCGCTGCTTAAAATACGAAAAAATCCAATGGCCATCATGAGGACCTGGGCCGGCTTCCGGGTGAAACTGCACAGAATAGATCTGCTTTGTTTCAGAATAAATCCCCTCCAATGTTCCATCGCTTGTATTTCTAAACCACGGAAACACCGATGCAGGAAGCGTTGTCTCGTCCACGGCAAATCCATGGTTCTCGCTGACAACATGCACCCGTTTCGTGATTTCGTCCCGTACTGCGTGATTCGCTCCATGGTGTCCAAAAGGAAGTTTATACGTCTGAGCACCAAGTGCATGCGCGATGAGTTGATGTCCAAGGCAGATTCCAAACAGAGTGGTTTTCCCCACAAGTGATGTCAGCACAGTTATTACATGATCAAGACTTGACGGATCCCCGGGCCCATTGCTCACCAATACCGCATCCGGTGATTCTTTCAGGATGGCATCCACAGTGACAGAACAGGGCAACACAATGCAGTCATATTCCGAGAATGCCGCAAGGATATTTTGCTTTATGCCACAGTCTAGCAAGACGATTTTTTTCTTTTGAATATCTGTATGCACGCTATTTGTCGATTTTTTTGCTATCTCCGGTGGATCCAGCATAGGAACCGTTTTAGCATTCCCATCCGGCTGTCCACGCCCATCTTGCGGTTCAGAAGCTATTCTATGCTTGTTGCCGCGAGATTGATTTGACGAAAATTCCCTGCGTTGCTTTACTCCGCTGTCTTCTGCGATAGCATTGCCCTCGATGTGATTAGATTGCTGTATTTGTTGCATGATTTCAGGCATAGAGGCCTTGATTTCTTCAGGAGTTCCCAGAACAACCATTGCTTGTTGAGCACCATGGTCGCGTATATGCCGCGTTAACCCACGCGTATCAACATGTGCGATCAAGGGTTTTTTATACTTTTCTAAAAAAGATACCAAGGACATGCGATTGTCTGGAAGCGTTCCAAGGTATAATTCATGAACGATGAGCGCAGAAGGAGTGACAATTGAATCTTCTATCGCTGTCAGGCATTGATTCCATCCAAGATCAACTCCATAATTACCCACATGCGCAGTTGTAAGCAGTACCATTTGTTGTGCGTAGGAAGGATCGGTGAGTATTTCAACATATCCAGTCATCGCCGTGTTAAAAATCAATTCCGCACAGACTGCATTGTCTGCACTGAGCTCCGCCACATGCGGTGGATAAAACCCGAACGCATCCCCTGCAAACAGAGTTCCATCTTCAAGAATTATTGCCGCTGTCTTTGATTCCACAATCAGAACTCCTTATCCCTGGAATACTCACCATATATCTCAGTATTATCTCTCATAGTGTATACACTAGACATTGGGTATACAAGAATGATATCGATTGCAGGGGAGATCTTTTATGTTACGTAATCTTTGGGTATGTGTTGGGATATTGCTATTTGGTTTTGCCTAGAAAAGACGTATAGCCCGTAGGGGAGTCGAACCCCTGTTACAGGACTGAGAACCCTGTGTCCTAACCACTAGACGAACGGGCCATGCTTCCCAGGGAGGATTCGAACCCCCACAAACAGAACCAGAACCTGTTGTGCTACCATTACACCACCGGGAATTATTAGGTATATTCTACAAAGTACTCAACCGCATAGTCTAGGAGTTTTTCTTTAAATGGAAGAAATCCCAGAGCAATGACTGCAAAAACATCGGTAACAACCCCGCCGGTATTCTGCAACAACTCACAGGCTGCTCGCGTTGTTCCCCCGGTTGCCAATACATCATCGATAACTAGGATATTGCCATCTTTAGGGACATCATCCTTGTGTACCTCCATCGTTGCACGACCGTATTCTAGTTCATACTCGGTGGTCGCAACATTGCGAGGAAGCTTTCCTCCCTTTCGCAAGAGGAGCATTGGAATGTTCAAGCTATGTGCCAAGGGGGCTGCAAACAAAAATCCACGCGCTTCAACCGGGGCAATCGCCTTAAAGTCTCTGTTT
Source organism: Spirochaetia bacterium (assembly GCA_965243525.1). Lineage (GTDB taxonomy): Bacteria > Spirochaetota > Spirochaetia > WTKD01 > WTKD01 > WTKD01. Next base: position 507,525 of record OZ251568.1, read on the forward strand.
TTATAGAGTGCTACGAGTTTATCAATGCAATACGAAAATGCAGATGCATTGAGCAGCAAACTGCTGATGTCATAATAAAGCATGCCTTTCTTTGGAAAATCAGGTATTTTTTCTATCGCTGAGTCGATAATGCTGTCCCACTTCACAGTGCATCATACGCAAGAGTTCTCAGTGATGTCAATCAATGCGCAAGAGGTGGAAAAAATTTGAAGCGCTCGTCGCGGGTGAACACAGCATCTTCAACCGATAAAAACCGTTCATCCTTGAGATAATGATATCCAATCCCGGCAATCATAGCCGCATTATCAGTGCAATGTTGCATCGGCGGCGTGAATACTCCCTGTATCATCGAGCGAAGATATTCATTCGCCGCAACTCCCCCACAAAACACAACCGGCATGTTCGCATATTCTTTGCGTAATCGTTGCAAAAGAATTTGTAAGGCACGACCAATCGCATGCTGAAACGATGCTGCGACATCTTCCCCACTATAGCTAGGCACCTTTGAAAATGTTTTTTGTTGGTGTATAACCGCTGTTTTGATTCCCGAAAACGTAAACGTATACGCATGATCCTGCACAAGGGGAAGGGGAAAGGCAAAGGCATGGGGATCACCTCGTTTTGCATACTGCTCCAGAGCAGCACCCCCTGGAAATCCCAAGCCGAGATATTGTGCGACCTTGTCAAAGGCCTCTCCACACGAATCATTGATACTCGTGCCCAGAATTTTGCATTCCAAGGGATCAGTGCATATCCCAACAACGCTATGTCCCCCAGAAAGCAGTATAATTCCATAGGGATAGGAGACATCCATGCTTAATTGGATTGCATACATATGCGCGAGAATATGGTTCACCCCGACGATGGGGCATTCTCGCAACAGTGCAAGCGTTTTTGCAAAAACATTGCCAACAACCAAGGATCCACTCAACCCTGGCCCCTGCGTAACCGCCAACGCATCATAGCCTCCCTTTTGCGCAATAGACTCATACAACACCCCAATATTCTTGATATGCTCACGGGAGGCAAGCTCCGGAACAACCCCCGCATACATCTCATGCGTTCTGGTTTGTGAACTGGTAATTTCATTTATTATTTGCTTGCCATCGGCAACAAGTGCAACCGATGTTTCATCACAAGAGCTTTCAATCCCAAGAATTCTCACTCTGTATGATAGTATTCCATCGATACAAATTGAAAGCCCGCATCAATGGCCCTTGGTATCGCTTCACGTAAAACTTGTGCAAGTACAGGAACAGTTACATGTCCGATCATGATGCTTTTCCCATATCTTCTTGCATAGTCCAAGCCTCGCTCAAATGCAGCGCGCATCGCATCTTCACTGCGCTCATGATCGAGAAAGACATCACGAACACTCACCATCTCAGCAACATCTAATTCATGCGCAATATACTCCACCTTGCTATCCTTTGTCGTGCGAGAATCAAGAAATTGAAGACCATGTTGATCAACGACGCGCAGTATATGACCTATTGTGAGCGGATCCGCCGTTACGCGTGAGCCCATATGGTTGTTGATCCCTATTGCATGCGGAACCGAATCCAAATTATAGGCTATCAGTTCTGCAATCCGTTGTTCAGAATTGCCAACATAGATGGCTCCCTCCCCTGGAGAGGCCTCGCCAAAGGGCTCTAGAGGCAGGTGCAAAAAAACCGTATGCTGTTGAGAAAAAACATGGACAGCAACATCCCTGCTCTGTGCCAAATTGGGAAGCACCGCAATGGTCACTGGAATTCCCAAGGAAAGAAATGGGCGCACCTGATCAAGGCTCGCACCAGCATCGTCTAATACAATAAATAGTTTTCCAGCAGGTTCTATTGGTTCATCTGATTTGCTTGATTCACGCGTTGCCCTCTTGGTCCCTGCCTCTGCATCTGGGGCAATTGATGCAATTACATCTGCACTCCCCGATTGGGTATCAGATGCCTCATTTGGTTGAGGTTGCGATGTCTCGAGATCAGACTGAGCAGCTTGCGCATCCCCGCCTGGAGCATCGACAAACGATGAATAAGCAAGTTCTTCTCTGTGATCGCGGGGAAAGAAGAACTCCATACCTACAAGAACAATAAAGAGGATGAGAACAATTCCAAAAACCCCCAACTGTGTAGCGCGTTTTTTCTTGTGCATCCTCTATATATCGGAAAAACAACGGGAAATTATTCAACAAACCCCCACTCTATTGCCTTGAGTTTCATCTTCACACAAGCGTTTCGAATGACTTTTCGCACATAGGTTTCTTTTAATTCCAAGCGTTCAGCGACCAAACGTACTGAGACTTTCTTATTTTCTGCAAAGAATCGTTCATAAATCACATTGTATTCTTCATCCGTCAATATTTTCATCAATTTTTTTTCAATATCAAGTTTTTCCTTCACCAACAACAAAGATTCTGAAGAATCACGAGAAGAAAACAACTCAGGTGAAAAAGTTTCGTTTTTTGACTGAATAACTTGAGGAGTGAATTCTGGTTTTTTCACATCACCTTCATCGTCCAACTGCGCCACATAAGATCGAACGTCAGCAGGAGCAAGTTCTTCTTTTTTTGAAGACACGCGGAGTTCCTTTACCTTTCGAAAAGGAAGACGAATCAATGAATGATTTCTATCGAGATATCGTTGAATATAATGTCTGATCCACCAGACTGCATAAGTAGAAAATCGATTATCTTTCTCTGTTCTGAACTTATCAGCCGCATGGATGAGTCCCACATTTCCCTCTTGAATCAGATCATCCAACGCAACATTGTTTTCAGTTTTGTACTGTCTCGCTATCTTCACAACCAATCGTGCGTGTGCATGCACCAATTCGTTACGTCCATCAAGCGAGCCATTATTTGACGCCTGAGCAAATGCCCGTTCCTCATCTTGGGACAAAAATCCATAATGTGCTATATCCCGAAGATAAATACTCGTAGTGAGCTGAGCTCTACTGTTTTTTTTGTTTGCTTCTTTTACCATATCATACCACCAGAGTGATCTATGCAAAAAACATACCAATCACTACATAGATGAAAGAAACTCGCAAATCAGCTTATAATAGGTAGATAGAAATAAGTTAAAATCTATTTTATTACAAGTAGATTTATCTTTTTAAAAAAAGAGTATACTTTTATATAATACATCTAATATATTATCAATTATAATATAAAATATATTATTGGGGTATTGTAAAAAGAAATGAAATATTAGGTTCCCGGATAGCCGTTTTGTTCATACTGCTGTATGATCATTTCTGCAAATCCGAATGTTTCAACCCTTGCGAGGATCTGTGAATATTCAGTATCCATCATGTCTTGGAACACTTCTTCCGCAAATCCACCATACAAAAAATTGTCTTGAGGATTGAGGGTGCTACGCATGCTCTTGAGCAATTGTTTCACAAATAATGATTCAAATTCGCTGGCTACATCGTGGAGCTTTTTTGTATTGTAGTTGAGCTGATCGCTGAGGACATCAGCACGTTGATTGTTGAATGTTTCAATTCCTAATTGTTCAATAGTCATTTATATTACCGCTTCAAGTTGTTTGCTATTCCAAGCATGGTGTCTGATGTTTGAATTGCTTTTGAATTCATCTCGTATGCTCGTTGGGCGACAATCATATTCACCATTTCTTCAACCGGCTGCACATTTGACATTTCAAGAAAGCGGTGGATCAATTCTCCATGACCTTGTCGACCAGGCAATCCAGGAATTGCAGCTCCTGATCCGGGCGTTTCCAAAAACAAATTCTGTCCCAACGCACTCAGACCTGCAGGGTTTACAAAACGGTATAGCTCAAACTGTCCAACCTCAAGAGGATCATCAACTCCTGGGATTTTCACCGTCACTAGGCCATCCTGTGAAACAGTGATAGTCTCACGAATAAAATTTTCCGGCATAACAAGCTCAGGCAGGACACGATAGCCATCAGATGTCACAAACTGTCCATTTGAATCGATCTTGAACGCACCATCGCGAGTATATCCATATGATCCATCATAGCGAAGCACGCGAAAGAATCCCTCTCCCTCAACTGCAATATCTGAGACATTTCCAGTTGCCTGCAGGGAGCCCTGCAAGAAGAGTTTTTGTGTCGCTGCAACACGAACACCATGACCAACTTGCTCTCCCACTGGCACCAAGGTTTTCTCCGTGGCAGGCGTTCCTGCGGTGCGTATGGTTTGATAGAGCAGATCCTCAAAATCAGCTCGATTCTTTTTGAATCCCGAAGTGTTTACGTTAGAAAGATTGTTTGCAATCGTATCGATGTTAAACTGTTGCCCAACCATCCCCGTTGCTGCTGTCCACAAAGATCGTACCATTTAATAACTCCTATACACGAAGGACATCTCGCAAGAGCTGTCCGGTGCTCTCATCCTCTGTCTGAATAACTTTTTGATTCGCTTCGTAATTTCTGTTTACTTCGATGAGTCGAACCATCTCAACCACTGGTTGCACATTTGCAGTCTCAAGAAATCCCTGCAAGACCTTTGGGCGCTTGTCGGGAGCTGCTATGATCGCTGGACCTGATTCTTCGGTGGTATGCCACATGCTTGATCCTTGCTTCCGCAAATAGCGCTCATCGACAAAATCAACGATTTTCAACCGGTCAAGAAAAACGCGTTCTTCCCAACGGTTTTTGTTGATATCAACAAGGCGGTGTGGATCTTCCTGCAAGGCTTGGTTGATGAATACCTTGCCATCTTCATCGATAACAAAATTGTTCTTTTTGAGATAAAGCGGTCCATCTTCTCCCAAAACAGGAAACCCTTCCTTGGTAACAAGATAGCCATTGGGATCAAGAATAAAACTTCCATTGCGGGTATACCGCTCACCATAGGGTGTATCGATTGCAAAAAAACCAGTACCAAATAAAGCCACATCAAATGGCCCCTCGGTGTTTTTGAGCGATCCCTGTTCAAAGATAGTAAAAACCTCGTTTTGTTCAACTCCTGTTCCCACCGTTCCCACAACTGGTGAGGTATCAAAGGATCCAACATGCCGTTGACGAAGAAAAAACGTTCTCAGCCCATCATCATCAGTACGTCGCATCAACAATTCCGGAAAAGCCTTAAAAACCGAGACATCTCGCTTATAAGCAGCGGTGTCTACGTTGGCCAGATTATTCGACAAGGCATCCATCCGGTGTTGCAGTGCAACCATCCCACTTCCTGCTGTATACAAACCTCGAATCATACACCTTTGTATCGGCGAAAGACCAGGCGACTTAAGGTAATGCTCTGATTGTTCGATTAGGCAAACTTTGCTAGCCTAGGATATGCGAAAGACAACGCTCCGCTACGCCGGATATATTGGTATCGTGCTTCTTGCAACACTCATTTGGGAATTGACCGAACGAGTGTTTGCACTGTTGGCATTGTCTTTTTCACTCTCCATTGGCCCTTTTGGGGTTGATATACATGTCCTCGCAATATCAGTCTATTGTAATTTTGGATCACTCATCGGCATCATTATCGTGTATTTCATTGCAAAACGTCACAAGAAAAAATCGACCCCCCAGCGTAGCACTCGTCAGGGATCTTCAGCACAGACAAGACATGCAGATGCTCCAATTAAAAAATAAACTCACCCTGGTTTCAGCCTCTCCAGCGCGTAAACAGATATTGCAGCAACTTGGCCTAAATCCGGTTATCTTGCCGAGTTCTGTCGTTGAACACTCAGACGCAACAGAGCATGAAGACTATGTTTCACAGATTGCCTTACAGAAGCTTCAATCAGTCCTGCCACAACTCAAAACCCCCTATGCCCTGAGTGCAGATACCATCGTTTGTGTAGATTCCTTGCGCCTTGGAAAACCGCGTGATGCTGCAGATGCAAAAGAGATGATCACATGCCTGCAGGGGCGCATGCATAGAATTTATAGTGGTATTTGTTTTTATGCAGTGCAGAACAAGACTATCTTGCAGGCAGTTGATTCTGCAGAACTACGTTTTTCTCGTCTTAGAACAGCAGAAATTGACAGATACATCGCTCAAAATTCTTGGCAAGGTGCGGCGGGCGCATATAAACTCCAAGACGACGCTCTGGTATTGATAGAATCCCTCCATGGAGCACCAAGCACGGTCCTTGGCTTGCCTGTTCACACATTAGCAGCTATACTAGACAGGTACATACGTACAAACAAAATCTCACACTTGTGATATCAACTGGAGGATAACATTGGCTGTTGTTTCAATGCAAAGCTTATTAGAAGCCGGTGCACATTTTGGCCATCAAGCAAAGCGATGGCACCCCGCTATGAAACCATACATCTTCACTGAAAGAAATGGTATTCATATTATCAATTTACAGAAGACCATACCGCTCATTCGTGATGCGTTTTCTGCGGTACGATCTGTCGTACTTGAACGTAAACAGGTTCTGTTTGTAGGAACAAAAAAGCAAGCACAGACCGCCATGGAGCGAGAGGCTACAAAATGTAGTATGCTCTACGTCAACCACCGCTGGCTCGGTGGTATGCTTACCAATTTTTCTACAATAAAACAATCAATCCATAGACTAAAAAAATATGAAAAACTTGAGGTCGATGGAACGCTTGAGTCATTAAGCAGCAAGGAATTATCGCGTATTTCAAAAAAGCGACAGATTCTTGAACGAAACCTTGGCGGCATCAAGGAAATGCGCGAATTACCCGGGATTGTCTATATCGTTGATCCTGATCGTGAATCAATAGCCGTGTCAGAAGCACGAAAATTGAAAATTCCTATTGTTGCGATTACCGATACCAACTGTGATCCGCGACTCATTGATTATCCTTTGCCAGGAAACGATGATGCTATTCGCTCGATTTCTTTGTTCACGCAAATTATTTCGCAGGCAGTCATCGATGCAGACAATGAAATGGGTCTTGAGGTCATCGAAACATTGCAAGATGAAAACGTAGACTACGATACTATTCAAGACAAAGATAGCGAACGCTATATCGATGAATACTACGAAGAAGAAGCCTTGTTCGATAAGGATACATCTGGCACCGAATCCGGTGAAACACCAAACGATTCGAAAGAGCCAGAAATTGGATCAGAGGAACGACAGTATATAGATGAAACAGGAGATGAAAACCAATAATGGGTATCACAAGTTCTGACATAAAAACATTACGAGAAATGACGAACGCAGGGATGATGGACTGCAAAAAAGCCCTGGTTGATGCCAATGGCGATCTGCAAGAGGCACAAAAACTGCTAAAGGAACGAGGCATCATTGCTGCTTCAAAACGAAGTGGAAGATCAACAAACGAGGGACGCATCGCATGCACAAAAACCGATGCTGCTGCTGCCATTTTGGAACTTGGTTGTGAAACTGATTTTGTTGCTCGCAACGAGACCTTCGTGCAACTTGCACAGAAGTTGGCAGAAAAACTCCTCGATGCATCAGTCGGTGAGACTGAGCTTCAGCAGATTATCTTGGAAACTTCAAGCACTATCAAGGAGAACATCCAAATACACAGAAAACAGATCGTTGCTATCCAAGAAGATGAATATGTTTCCACCTATCTGCATGGTGAAACCGCAAATGCAGGAGCATTGATCAAGTTACGCGTTGGTGATGCATCGAAGCGTTCTGACGTTTTAATACAGACGCTTGCCCACGATATTGCATTGCATGCAACCGCTTTTCAACCTCCTTTCTTGTCTCCAAAAACCGTTCCAGAATCCTATCTCACCGAGCAAAAAGAGATCATCACTGTGCAAATCAAAAACATGGGAAAGCCTGAGGCAGTTGCTCAAAAAATTGCAGAAGGAAAGCTCGGTAAGCATTTCAAAGAAGTCTGCTTAACTGAGCAAGCCTTTGTAAAGAACGATAAGATAAGCGTCGCTCAGCATATCGCTGAGGTGTCAAAGCAATTAGGGGCATCCATAACCTTGGAGACCGCTATTGTGTACAAGGTGGGAACAATGCTATGAGTGTTATTGCCGATGTAAAGCAGAAAATGCAAAAATCTGTTCAAAAATTGGAAGATCTGTATAAGAAATTGAGGAGTAGCGGTGCTTCAACTGCGCTCCTTGATGATATCAAGGTCAATTGCTATGGATCTAGCATGCCTTTGAATCAACTTGCACGTTTGAGCATACCAGAAGCAAATACCATTGTCGTTCAACCATGGGATAAGGAAAACCTTGTCCCTATAGAAAAGGCAATTCAGCAATCCTCGTTGTCCTTGAATCCCAACAATGATGGCAAGGTTATTCGGATTTTCATTCCTCCACTCAGCAACGAACGTAGAAAGGAACTGGTGAAAGAAGCAAAAGGACTCGCTGAAGAAGCACGCATTGCAGTTCGAAACATCAGGCGTTCATCTATCGATGTTGTGGACACCCAGAAAAAAGACTCCGAAATCAGTGAAGACGAACAAAAGAAACTCCATACTACCATCCAGGAACAAACCGATGCCTTCATCACCAAGGTGAACACGGTGTATGAACAGAAAGAAAAAGAGATCCTAGAAATATAGTGCCTGACCAAAAACATCTCCCACAACATGTAGGGATTATCATGGATGGAAATGGTCGATGGGCAATAGCGAAAAAACTTTCTCGTCTCAAGGGGCATTCCAAGGGAGTGCAAACAGCAAAGGATATCTGCCTTGCTGCAATCCAAGCAGGAATCAAGCATCTCACCTTGTATACATTCTCAACAGAGAACTGGAATCGATCTCCTGAGGAGGTTGAACACTTAATGGAACTCCTTGCTTGGCGATTACGTAGCGAGTATACCTTTTTTCAGGAAAACAAGATTCGTGTTTCACATATTGGGAACAAGGAGCAACTCCCCAAAAAAGTGCAACGTGAAATTGACTACGTGACCAAAGAAAGTCGTGCAAACAATGCCATCCATGTCCAACTCGCTGTTAATTACGGCGGTCAAGATGAAATTGTACGTGCAGTGAACCTTTTGCTATCCCAAAACCACACAAAGATAACCACCGATCTCATTGAACAGGCGCTTGATAGCACGCACCTCCCTCCCGTTGATTTGATCATACGCACCGGTAATCAATACCGCATCAGCAATTTTCTGCTCTGGCACGCAGCCTATGCTGAACTATATTTTTCTGAGAAACTATGGCCGGACTGGACAGAACAAGATTTTCTTGATGCACTTAAGACGTATGCACAGCGAACTAGGACGTTTGGATTTTAGATTATGAGATTTAATGTAAAGCGATATCTGACTTTTTTTATTGGATTGCCCATAATTCTTTGCGTGTTGATATTTGAAGCATTGCATGGGGTGTTTATCGGGATGGTCCTCGTCACCACTGTTATTGCAGGATTCGAGGTGAAGTCCTTCTTTACGCGCAATACCACTGTGAAATTCATAAAGAGTGTTGAACTTGTCGTCTTGTCGTCCTGTTTTCCTGTTCTTGCCACGCTGAACATATTCATAGATTTTCAACAACACACTTATTTGCTCATTCTTACGGGAATGTTCATGTACCTCTGTGTACGTTCCATCCTCAATTTTCGAGACTCTCCAAGCACTACCACACTCTATTCACTGGCAAGTCGCCTCTTGGTTTTGATATATCCAGGACTTTTCTCGTATTTCTTGATTGCCTTGACAACCATTCCAAATGCAGGTGCACAACTGACGGTCTTCGTGCTCGCAGTCTATGGTGGCGATGGATTAGCCTATCTTATTGGAAAACTAAGCAAACGTTACACCAAAAATACTGCTCCCTTTATTTCAGTAAGTCCCCGAAAAACCATTGCTGGTTTCATTGCAGCTATTGTTGGAGGAATGATTGTCTATAGCATTGCCCCATTGATTGTGCCAAACCAACTCTCTTTTTCTTCACTGTCAGGGTTACTCATAGGCGCGATTATTGGGTTTGGCGGCATCATCGGAGATCTCACAGAATCCTATCTCAAACGTATCGCAAAAAAGAAAAATTCCGGAGACCTGATCCCAGGAAGAGGTGGCATGCTCGACTCCTATGATTCTGTCAGTTTTGCTGCTCCGATTGCATATTTCATCTTTACCATATTGTGATAGACTAAGCATATGCTAAATATAGTAATTGGATTAATTGGTCTCGGCATCATAATCACTATTCATGAATTCGGACATTATATTTTTGCGCGCATATGCGGCGTAGAAGTTGAGGTGTTTTCAATTGGATTTGGACCAAAACTGATTTCCTGGCAGCTCGCAGGCACTGAGTTTCGCATTTCACTCATTCCCCTTGGGGGATATTGCCGAATGAAGGGAAGCAAGGAGTTTGCACAAGCCCTAGCAGAAAAAAAAGAATACCTTGAGACAGAAAAGGGAGCCTTCTACTGTGCACCATGGGGAAAACGCATCTGCATTCTGCTTGCTGGACCCTTTCTCAACATTGTCACTGCAATCTTACTCTATGCAGGGCTCTATGCCATTGGGTATCCCATCGACACAGTACCAAACAAGATAATCATCGCAGATGATCACAATTCTAATCTCTCGCCTACCCCGGCTGCCCAAGCAGGACTTCAAACCGGAGATATCCTTATTACTCTGGACGGAACAACGATCAATTCTTTCTATGATATTCAAAACATTGTAACGTATTCCGCTGAAAAGGAATTAAGCTATACCGCACAGCGGGGAACTGATAGGATAACCGGCGTACTCACCCCTCAAACGATACAAGGCAGTGGACGAATAGGCGTGTACCCTTGGATTGAGCCCATCGTAACCAATATCGACACCACTGGACCTGCTGCAATCGCAGGCCTGGAGGAAGGGGACAGGATCACCTCCGCAAACGGTGTTCCGGTGAATCATAGTCTTGACCTTTCAAACGTGATCGCTGCTATTGGGGGAACCCTCCCCCTACAAATAATGCGCAATGCACAAACCTATACTTTTGATATCCCTCTCGATTCTGAGAAGAACCTGGGGTTTGAGCTCCCCACTATTGTTGATACACGGAAATCTGAAAACATCTTGGTTGCTGGCCTCGATGCACTACGTACAACCATATCCTTCATTGGACTGACCTTTCGTGGTATTGGTATGCTCTTTACTGGATCTCCACTGGAAGAAGTTATCTCAGGGCCAGGGCAGTTGATTTTTAGTATCGGGAGTATTTCAACTAATGCAGGAGGAGGGTTTAGCTTTAGTCGCTTTGTGGAACTGATTGCAATTATCAGCATTGCAATTGCAATTATGAATCTCTTGCCGATTCCTGTCACCGATGGCGGGCAATTGCTCATTCCCATCATCGAGGCAATTCGTACAAAACCGCTGTCTTTACGGTTTCAGCAACGCTATCAAATGCTGGGTGTGGCTCTGATTTTCTTCATTCTTATCATAGCGCTCTGGCAAGATATTAGTTTTTTTAGGGGGCTATAATATGTGTATGCGAATACTTTGGTATGCAGCGATCATCACATCATGTTGCGCCTTGTTTGCACAGTTTACCACGGCGCATAGTGGAAAAATAAAGACAATCATCTCAAATGACACCATCACTGTAACAACCGGCGTCGATGGCATCGTAAAGATAACCGATGACAAGTTTCGCTCAGCTCGCGAATTATACGTTTCTGCAAATGCACTCGGAGATGTCGCCTTCCACCCCACTGATCCCCTCATCGCGATAGAAACCCTAGGAACATCACAACAGCAAGTGATTGTCGTGTATAACACACAATCAAACACAAAACTCTATGAATTCAAAGCGCAAGATGCTGAAACAATCAGCTATTTTTCGTTTTCACCTCAGGGACGATACCTTGTCATCGCGGGAAATGTCGGCGGAATACAGAGACTCCAAGCACGTTCCGGCATACCGATAAAGGAATACAAATCACCCTTATTCGCAGACTATTTTTTCATTGGGAAGAGCACAAAAAACATCCTCACCTATACCGCCGATACGGGAATACTTGCCTATTATAATTTTCGTAATGGTTCCCAGGTGCAGACTTTTCAATCACAAAAGGGATTGCAATCTCTCACTGCTCTATCAACACGCTATCTATTGGGTATTCGTGAAGACAGAACCCTCCACCTGCTTGATTTATCAAATGGGATAAGCACCGAGCTTTATCGCTCTTCACAGAAGATACAAGCTTTTAGCATTGATCTTCAAAACAACACCGTGTATATGATCGAACAACGAAACAATGCTCCCATGCTCACCGTATTATCTCTATCAAATACCCGGCAACCTCGCAGTTCCGTTATTCCCTTTGATCCAACGGCAATCCACATCGACGCTAAACAGATCATCTATATCGCTGAATCAACAGGAAAAATCCATCAAGTTGACCCTGTTTCGCACCGTTTTTCTCTTCTCCTTGATCATCATCATATTCCCATTGAACGCTTTTCGTTTTCACAAAACAATGAACTTACGGCCCTCTGCAAGAACAACCTCATTTCAGTGCGATTTCGTTTAGAGGACAACACCATACGCCCGATGCAACTACGCTACACCACCGCTTCTCCAAACGACATCTATTTTTCACCAGATACTGCGTATTCCTCCGCACTTAGTTCATATCCAGATTTCTTTACCCTCCCTTCCCTACCTATTGATGCGGCTGTACAAACGATTGAACAACTTGCGGTCTATTCTGATTTTTTCTTGTACCGGACGCAATCCGACGATATAATTCTTCAAGATCGTCAAAAGAACGAAGCAAGAGTGCAACTTTCCGTTCCTGGTGTAAATGATGTCACGTATATTCCTGATAAAACATTGATTATCATTGCACAACCTGCAATCGGGATGTTTAACACTTCCTTGCTTGCCATTCACAGTGTCACGCAAGAAACGATCCCACTTAAGAGTAACCAATTCCTGACCTTTGATGTGCATTACAGCGAAAAAAACAACTTGCTTTACAGCCTTGGACTAGAACGTTCAGAAGACAACACAATCCACACTTCTGTTGAAATACACGATGGAAATGCACTCCAATTTTACTGGAAGGGTGTAGAAGTCGATGAAGAGCATCTGGGAGCTTTTCTGGTCGAGATCGACGATGTGGTAACAGTGGCTGGAATAGAAAATGCCAAAACGACCTGGTTTGACGAAACGACAATTTCACCCGAACTTTCAACAAAACTACGATATTACAGCTCTGCCCGGGCCTCACAAGATTTAATCAGTGTATTACGAAAAGATGGAAGCATCACCGTTATGGACAAGGGTCATTCTGAACAGCTCATCACACTCTATTGTAACAGCAAGGCATCCCGATGGGAGTTATGGTCCCAGCAAACGCGTTGGCATTATCCTTTTGGGCGATGATCTGAGTGATCTGCCCATCGAAAGACTCGGTCCTGTTTATACTGGAGAACTTGCCGTATGTGAAAACTCCGGCATATAGGATTCAAATGCTGTATACTGTGGGATAAACACAACTTGCAAGGAACCAACCGGACCGTTTCGCTGTTTTGCAACGATTAATTCGGTTTTAATTGCTTGAATCTGCGCTTCTGAATTCGTCGCTTCGCGTTCACGATGTAAGAAAATCACTACATCAGCATCCTGTTCAATCGATCCTGATTCACGAATATTTGCCAAGACAGGCCGCTTTCCTTCGCTATCACGGGTCAGCTGTGATAATGCAATAATAGGGATGTCAATCTCACGCGCTAATGCCTTCAAAGATCTAGACAGCTCAGCAATCTGTTCATATCGCGGAAGATCAATCTGCTCAGTGCCAATCAGCGAGATATAGTCGATGATTGCCATTTCTATACCGTGTTTACGTTTCATACGGCGTACTTGTGCACGAATATCAAGGAGTTTCATCCCTGGTTCATCAGCAATCCAGAGCGGTGCAGGATAAATTGTCTGTGCTGCGGTCTGTATCTGCTGCAATTCACGAAGGCTTAATCGGCCAGATCGAATCTTTTGTCCACTGACCCGAGATTCCATCGACAATAGTCGTTGAATCAATGCATCACCTGACATCTCTAAGGAAAAAAATCCTATTGGGTGTTGATTTCGCACCGCCGTATGCATCGTAATCGAAAGTGCCAAGGCGGTTTTTCCAACCGATGGCCTTGCTCCTATAACGATAAACTCAGCGTTCTGAAAGCCTCCCAACATGGTATCCATATCCTCAAATCCAGAGGGAATTCCGGTAATGTTGGACTCTCCCCCCTCGTTCCGTCGCCCTTCGATTCTATTGTAGATATTGAAAACATCGTTTTGGATGCTCCGATAGCTCACTGCATATTTTCGTTCAGCAATATCAAAGACTTTTCGTTCTGCTTCTTCAAGAATACCGCTAGTCTCGTTGTGCTCGACATAGGATTCTTCAATTATTTCTGTAGATATTTTTATCAAACGCCTACGCAAACTATGTTCACGAACAATTTCTGCATATTCCACAACATTAGCGCTCGATGGAACCGCTTCAGATAAAGAAAACAGGAAGGGCATCCCTCCAATTGCCTCTAGTTGATCAAGCTGTTTTAAGCGCTCGGCAAGGGTTACATAATCAATATTTGTTCGAGTTTTATCAAGATGGCATATTGCATCGTAGATATAGGCATGTTTTTTGCGATAGAAATCTTCGACCTGAAGCAGGGTAACAACTTCATCAATGGATTCTGGGTCGATGAGAATCGCTCCCAAGGTGGCAATTTCAGCTTCGTCATTATGTGGCTGTACACGAGACTGACTCATCTAAAAAATAAATACTTAGGCTGAGGGATCATTCTCAGGAGTTTCTGCATCCCTTGATTCCTCTGTCTGTGCTGTCGTCTCTTGCTCAGCAGCGGCGTTCTCCACTTCTGAAACCTGCTCAGAAATCACAGCTACCTCTTCTTCCGCAGTTGCCGTTTCTTGCTCAGCGGCGGTGTTCTCCACTTCTGAAACCTGCTCAGAAATCTCAGCTGTCTCTTCTTCCACAGTTGCCGTTTCTTGCTCAGCGACGGTGTTCTCTACCTCTGAAACCGGTTCAGAAATCTCAGCTGCCTCTTCTTCCACAGTTGCCGTTTCTTGCTCAGCGGCGGCGCTTTCTACTTCTGCAGTCTGTTCAGAAATCTCAGCTGCCTCTTCTTCCACAGTTGCCGTTTCTTGCTCAGCGGCGGCGCTTTCTACTTCTGCAGTCTGTTCAGAAATCTCAGCTGCCTCTTCTTCCGCAGTTGCCGTTTCTTGCTCAGCGGCGGTGTTCTCCACTTCTGTGGTCTGTTCAGAAATCTCAGCTGCTGCTGCTTCCGCAGCTACTGTCTCTGCATCCAATAATTCAACTGTTTCACGAGCATGTTCATCAGAGACAGGAAGAACTTCTACTGGGATAGTAACCGAAATATCTGCATAAAGATTGATTTTTGCTGAATACGTTCCCACTTGTCGAATGGAATACTGCTCAAGGTGAATGTTTTTTCTATCAACTTGAATATTTTCAGCTTCCAATGCTTGGAGAACATTGGCACTGGTTATTGAACCAAACAATTTTCCTGTCTCAGCAGCGCGCACATAAGCCCGAAACAAGGTGCCATTCAATCGCTCTTGAATCGACTGCATCGCAACTACTTTTTCTTTTTTACGTTGCTCAATGGCGGAAGTGCGGCTAGCCATCATAGAACGAGTAGTGTTGTTATACGGCAAAGCAAACCGCTGTGGGAGAAGATAATTACGAGCATATCCGCTTTTAACGGTATGCACATCGCCTTCCTCGCCAAGATTTGGTACGTCCTGTATCAGGATAATTTTTACACTCATCGGTCTTCTCCTCGTTCCGGTATTCTAATCCAAAGTTTTGCAATCCCTAACACACACATTCCAACAATAACCACCATCCCTATATAGGGAAAAATGGAAGCAATCACTATAGCAGTCATAATAGCATTAATTCGTCGTTCTGACAATCTTCGATACATCAAATAAGAAACTCCCAATCCCATTCCCTGCAAAAAATAAAGGATAAACAATATCCCTACTATATTTGCAGCAACGACAAAGAGCGTCGTTTGTTCAATGACCATCAACCCATCAAGTACTAGTATGAGAAAGGCTCCAATCCCAAGCCAAATACATTGTGGTGGAAGTGATATAACCTCTAGCCTTCTCAACAAAACATGACGTTTTCCCTGTCGTTTGTTATATGAACCGTGGGCTACAGCAATACCAAGCCAATTAATCAAAAAAATAGTGCTTCCAAACAGCGATGCAAGCGAAAGAATATAGGTTTGAATAACATCATTCGATACACTAAGTCGCATGAAATCTTCAAACATAGTTCTGATAAAATCTGCAAAGACTTGACTTTGTGTGCTCAAGACTCCTACAAAAATACCTGCAACAAGCGAAGCCAGTCCGGTGTATAACAATTTTTGAGTGAGTGTGGCCTGCATAGTATTGTGGATATAGATCACACTCGAGCCAACAACAAGAATCGCAGAGCTAAAAATAGCGTTGAACAGTATTATCTGCATATCCAAGGATTGGTTAAACACATTCTGAAAAATCAAGTATTGGCCAATGGTCACCACGAAAAGGGCTAAAAAACCCCATTGCAATTGGAGACTAAACTGTCTTTTGTTCTTTGACTCGTAGAGCAATAGCTGCAAGGGAAATAGATAGAGAAAAACAGCTATCCGTGAATAAAACAGCAATATGCTTGCAAGAATAAGCAGCGGGGTTCTGTACTTGTGTATGAATTCCCGAACAATAACTATTTATCCTTAAACGGAAGCAGCGCAAGCACCCGAGCTCGTTTTATCTCTCGTACGACTTTTCTTTGCATTTTTGCAGGAATGCCAGTTATACGTCGCGGCAATATCTTTCCTTGCTCGGTAGTAAAGTTCTTCAAGATATCTGGTTTTTTATAATCGATTTTTAAAGATCGAAAATCAATCCGGTCACGGTATCGAGAGCCATAGCGCCCATGCCCACGATAGTCTGATCGTCGAGATCCTTGCGCATTGCGTGGTCGTGAATCTCGTGATTCAGATCGCGGTTCTCGCGGCCCTCGTGATTCAGTCCTCTGTTCTCGCGATTCGGGTCGTGATTCAGATCGTGGTTCTCGTGATTCAGGACGTGACTCAGTCCTCTGTTCTCGTGACTCAGGTCGTGACTCTCGTGACTCGGGACGTGATTCAGTCCTCTGTCCTCGCGATTCAGGTCGTGCCACATCTTTCTTTTCTTCTGTTGTAGGTGTAGTTATATCTTTTTGATTTTCTTCTGCCATACTGTATCCTATATTTTAAAATGGAATATCATCGTTAAACGATGCATCGGTTTCCGTTGTTGCATTGGAAGAAGCAGAGGTGTATTCAGGAGCAGAATCAAAATCTGCATCCCCTCCACGATTGCCGCCCAATAATTGCACTTGGTCAGCAACAACGTGCACCTTGCTTCGCGTTTCACCTTCTCGTTCCCAACGATCCTGTCGTAGAGTTCCTTGAAGTGTAACCGTTTTTCCCTTCAACAAGCTTTTCTGCAATACTTCCCCATATCGACCAAACATTGTTACGTCAAAAAAGCTCACCTCATCTGTCCACTCATCTCCGCTTTTTTTACGTCTATTAACCGCAATTGAAAACGTACATATCGCCAAGCCGCTGCCGGTATATCGTATTTCAGCGTTTCTTACGAGGCGACCTCCTAAAACAACTGTGTTTATGTCAGCCATGGTTCTTCATTTTTTATTACCATCATGCGGAGCAATTTCGTATAATGTTTCAATTTACTACGAACTTTATGTGCATTCTCTGCTGCAGCAACGCTTCGATAGAGAAAGTAATTCCCTTGTTTTTCTTTGTTGATAGGATACGCAAGACTACGTAGTCCCATATGTTCTTCGCCAATAATCTTTATATCCAACTCTTTTAGGGTATCACGTACCTCATCACGTCCTGTTTGAAATTTGTTCGAGTCGGCATAAAACAAACAGATTATTTCATATTGTGCATCTTTTCCATTCATAAAAATTAATATATCCTATTAGGTAGAGTATACACTGTACGATACTCTGTCAATAGATGTCATGGAGCTACACTTTAAAGACAAGGCCTACATCGTATATAAGAACATCAAGTTATTGCAAAATGCAGTAAAGCTCAATCTTATTCAAGATGCAGCCATACGCAAAAAAATTAACTATGACCTTTCATTCATCAATGTTGTCATAACCAATTTACATACATTTATTGCCAACAATGCATTATTTGTAGAACGAAATACCTATGCCCTATTGCTACACCATGTTGTTGTTAGTTTCATTTCACTGCTGCAGTATTTTCTTGATTCTTTTGCCCGTGATACTGCGAAAGAACCCGAGGTATTAAAACTAAAAATTACCGCTATACTCAAACAGCAGTCAAAATTTCAAGATTATCTCGAAAACATTCAAACAGAACATTCCCAGGATGAAAAAGTACAATTTGGAGCAAGTGAACCAGAACTTCAAATGCTCATCCAAGATTTTTCTATAGATTGATATCTTTCCCATTATTTTACAAAATGTGTATAATCAGAGAGTTAACTATTAATTTGTAGGTGTATATCAACAAGTTCATGGGTAAAGGAGTCTATGAAAAAGAGAAAAACAAAAATTGTATGTACTATCGGCCCAGCATGTGAAGAGCCGGCAGTTATAAAACGATTGCTTGAAGCAGGCATGAACGTAGCCCGATTTAATTTCAGTCACGGCACGCATGCGGAACAAAAAAACAGAATTGAAACTGTCCTTTCAGCCAGCAAAGAAACGGGCATCCCTGTCGCAACCCTTCTTGATACAAAGGGCCCACAGCTGCGAACAGGTGCAACCTTGAACAATGAAAAAATCATATTAAAAGAAGGGAATACGTTCACCCTGACCACCGACAACAGTCCAGGAACAAATGATTTTGTGTCTATTAACCACGGACTCTTGCCACAAGAGGTGTCAAAGGGGATAAAAATACTGATCGCCGACGGACTTCTCGAACTTGAAGTGCTTGAGACTTCCAAGAAAACGATTACATGTCAAGTTTTGACTGGCGGCTCCTTTGGATCTAACAAGAATGTAAATGTCTTGGGAGCAAAAATATCTCTGCCACCGGTTACAGAGGATGATAAAAAAGATATCGCCTTCGGTGCATCGATGAACATGGATTTTATAGCCGCTTCGTTTATCCAAACTGCAGATGATGTTCGCATGGTTCGACATGAATTGGAAAAAAACAATTCCCACATGGGAATTATCGCAAAGATCGAAACCCATGAGGCTCTTGAAAACATCCATTCTATTGTGTTGACATCGAAGGGTATCATGGTGGCGCGAGGAGACCTTGGTGTGCAGTTAAAAACCGAAGAAGTCCCGCTCGCACAAAAAAACATCATTCGGGTCTGCAATCAATACGGAAGTGCAGTCATCACGGCAACACAGATGCTTGAATCCATGATTACCAATCCTCGCCCAACTCGTGCTGAGGCGACTGATGTCGCAAATGCCATCTTTGATGGGACCGATGCAATTATGCTTTCTGCAGAGACAGCCAGTGGAAAATATCCCGTTGAAGCGGTGCAGACGATGCATAAGATTGCCCTTAATGTCGAGCATTCCCGCGAATACAAAGAACAAAGCAAGCGTTATTTTCTGCTCCACAAGGACGTGAACAATGTTGGTTCAGCGGTCGCAAAATCAACATGCATGTTGGCATCAGATACCAATTCAAGTGTTATCATTTCTCCAAGCCTTCGTGGAAATAGTCCTCGCATGCTTTCTCAATTTCGCCCACCGCAGGTAATCGTCGCTACGACCACGAACGAATCTATCTATCGCCATCTCCTGATCTATTGGGGAGTCTATCCCTATCTTCTTTCAACCAAAACAGCAGATATTGAACATATTATTGACGAATCAATCGATATATCGATACGAAACAACCTTGTAACCAGACACGATTTTGTAACCATAACTGCAGGGCTCCCCCTCGGCAGCCCCACCATGCTCAACACGACACAAGTACGCTTTGTAGGAACAATCTTGCAACGGGGATCGCAGGGATATGGAAGTAGAACTGAAGGAACTGTCTACACGGTTCGCGATATCGCTGAAGCACGCCAATACATCAAGGATAAGAAAAACATCATTCTTGTTTGCAAGACATTCGATCCAGAAGATTTTTCACTATTACGTCATGCGCGGGGCATTATCTGCTCCTCCTATCTTCGTAGTATGGATGATTTGGTTTATAAAAACCCTCACATTGTCGTTATTGCTGATATTCACAGCAAATCGATAAACCTAAAGGATGGACAATATGTTGGATTATCAGGAACAGAAAAAATTGTATACGAGACAACCTCTAAAGACAATGAATTATTCTAACGAATTACAGCTACTTTTTTCTATCAGTCAAATGCTTGATCGCAATCCCGATATAAGCACGGTTATTCTTCCAATTTTGCAAACTATCTGTGAGTATTTCAAAAGCCCTCGGGGCATGATTGCAATCCTTAACAAGGCGAAGAACGAAATTCAAATTGAAGAAGCCTATGGATTGACAGACGCCGAAAAGGAACGAGCAAGATATCATCTAGGAGAAGGAATCATAGGAAAGGTAATCTCCACTGGAATTCCTCGCTTGATTCCATCCATCTCAGAGGATCCTGATTTCTTAAACAGAACAGATTCTCGCACAATTGATTCCGAAGAATTGGCATTTCTCTGTGTTCCCATAAAAATCGAGGGAGATTCAATCGGTGCAGTCGCCATTGATGAATATGCGCAAAACACAGAGATTCTTGAAGTGCACCTTCGCCAACTGGCGGTCGTATCCTCCTTGATTACACAGGCAATTCGACTGCGCCAGCGCATCACCGAAGATCACGAACAACTCTTGCAAGAAAACAAACGCCTTCGCGCTGAAATGCACAATCGTTATCAGATATCACAGATAATTGGAAACGCAGCCTCGATGAATCCGGTATTTGAATCGGTCGCCGTTGCGTGCAGGAGCAATGTCCCAGTATATCTTATCGGTGAATCAGGGACTGGCAAGGATTATATTGCGCGCATCATTCACTATAATAGTGACCGTTCAGAGCATTCATTCATCCATGTGCACACCCATAACATCAGCGAACAGGAACTTGAAAACCGCCTATTTGGTTCTCCTCAAAATGCCGGGCTATTACAGGATGCAAATCTTGGAACGCTCTATCTTGACGAAATTTCCACTATTCCTGTTGCGTTGCAGGAAAAGCTGCTGAACATTTTTCAGTATGAATCCTTCATTGACCCAACAACCCATGAAACAATTCCCATCAACGTTCGAATCATCGCAAGCGATACTATCTCAGATCAAGCAAACAGCAGAAATTTCGTATGCATGCCACAGCTGCAAACCTATCTTTCTTCTGTGCAGATTCACATTCCACCATTACGAAAAAGAAAAAGCGATATCCCACTTCTTGCAAACCATTTTCTAACTCGGCTTTATGAGCAATACTATATCCCCATACGCCGCATCAGCAGCACTGCGATTGATCTCTTGGTAAGTTATCACTGGCCAGGGAACGTGCGAGAACTTGCTGATACCCTAGAACTTGCAAGCCTCAACAATACCGAGGGAGTCATCCACCCACATCACCTCCCTCCAACATTGCAAACAGCAGAATCTACAAAAACAGGATTCACTGGATCATTGCAGGAACTCGTCAACAATTATGAAACAAGTATCATTCAAGATGCCTTGAAGGTATCCCGGGGATCAATCAGATTGACTGCAAAATTGTTAAAAGTAAGCGATCGCATCCTTCGATTACGTATCTCAAAGCATCGCATCAATATCAAACAGTTTAAGCTTCATTAATTTTGAGCATCGCTGTCTTAAACTACTAACAACTTGAACTAACGCTGTGGTGCAAACTGCAAGGATTGCAGTTGAGGAGTGAGCGCAGCATAGAGTCGTGAGATTTGTTCCTCTAGATGTTTTTCAGGAAAACTCGTTGCATTGCGGTGGTGCTCTTGCGCTAAAGTATTTTGATTTGTGACCAATCCGTATACATCACCACCCAGATAGGCTAGTTTCGCAAGACCCAACAATGCGGTCTCTGAAAAAGCTGACTGCTTGAGCTCTCTATTAATAAGCAAGGCATCCAGGGGCGCAACTTGCCCATAATATGATTGTTCTCCAGAAATATGCACCTTTCTCAGCGACAATGCAGTTCTTTCCTCCAAAATATCAAGTCTATACCGGAAGACAAGACGTTCTGCACAGTGTTTCAAAATGCGATACTCCATGGCATTGGAATCATTTTTGCATTGCTCTTTGTAGATCACTTCTATCGTTTCAAAAAGATAAGCGGATAATTCTCGATAATCAGTCTGTTTGATTTCTTTTTGCATCGCAATCACAAATCCATCAACAGATTTCGGAAGGAAAATTGCAGCGGTGAATATTCCTTTCCCAATATAGGGTAGTATCGTAAATCCTGTGAGATTCTTGCTCTGGGTCCCATCGAGAATACAGTTGCACACAGCGCGTGTTCCGGTACGGATAATTACGTCTCCTATGATATATTGACCACTACCAAGGATATCCATCAAATAATCAGTGCCGCCACAAAATATCGGTATCTCAGCAGGAAGATGGGTTCTTGCCGCCATATCAGGGTGCACTTGTCCAATTGGATCATGCAGGGAATGGAAGTTCCGTAAAAAAGCATCTGGAATTGCGTATGTGATCTGTTCCTTCCGAGAAAGAATATATGACTCATAGGCAGGACAGGGCAAGATAGTTTTGGATGCTCCACCCAATAGGGAACAGAGATATTCTGGTAATGCCATGAGTGTGCGCACCGAGCTCCGTTCTGTCTTATCAAGTTGAAGGAATAATGGCAGATAATACGAATCCAACTGCTGCGAAACCTGCGCATGCTTGCTATACCAATAGATACAATAAGCGTCATCCTCATGGGGATTGACCACCAAACTGGGGCCATTTCCACAGAGAGCCACTGCGTCGATGTCTACTACTGCATGACGCGTGATTTTTTTGATGATTTCAAAAAAGTAGTCATTAAGATTCGACAGAGAAGCAGATGGTGGCAGATTCATCGAAACAAAATCGTATACATGTTGTTTCTTATCGACAAGTGCAGCTTTGATCGCTGTGCTTCCAACGTCAAGACAGAGAATGGCAGACATCTATCTTACATGCCCAAAATAGCAGTAAGTATCTTGGCATCTCTCTGTTCAGCAGCTTCTTGGATATGCCTCTTGGCGATTTTATTTTCTTGTTCTATATCTGCAATACTGCGTGCTATTCTCAAAATACTAGACTGCCCTCTTCGTGAGATGTTTTTCTTTTTTAGAATAGCATTAAATGCAAGTTCTGTCTCAGCATCCATCTTGCAGTAGACATGCATTTTTTCCTGATCCAGGCGAGCATTCCACGCATAGGAGCTATCCCTATAGCGCTTACGTTGTATATCAATTGCAGCATGGCATTCTTCTTTCATTTTTTCAAAATCACAATAATCATCACTGTCATCTGCCGATTCGTTTGCAAACACCCGCACGTCGATGCGATCAAGCAGGGCAGCTCCAAGCTTCCGCCAATAATGAAATATCTCCGATTTAGAACACAGGCATTCTTTTGCGCCATGACCAAATTTGCCACAAGGGCAAAGATTTGAACACAAAATCAACTGAAAATTTGCAGGAAACCAATAGGTTCTCCCCGCGCGAGACAGATATATCTCATGCTGCTCGATAGGCTCACGTAATGCTTGAAGCAGACGTGCCCGAAATTCTGTTACCTCATCAAGAAACAAGATCCCACAATGTGCCAATGAAATCTCACCTGGACGCAATGTTTTTCCTCCACCGATGACCCCTTCAAGCGTTGAGCTATGATGCGGTGATCGAAACGGCACTTGGATACGCAATGCACTGTTTTGCGATGTATACTCCGAAAGAGAATAGATTCGTGTCACAGC
This sequence comes from Spirochaetia bacterium, assembly GCA_965243525.1. GTDB lineage: Bacteria > Spirochaetota > Spirochaetia > WTKD01 > WTKD01 > WTKD01. The sequence continues at coordinate 531,434 of OZ251568.1, forward strand.
AACCGATTCTTCGTAGGTTAGGCTAGGAAGCAGGGAGGGCAACCTAGTTGCAGCCATACTCTTTCCAGATCCTGGAGGGCCATAATACAAAATGTTATGACGCCCTGCTACTGCAATCAGCGTGGAACGTAGCAATTTCACATTTCCTCTATAATCTGAAAAATCCGGGGTATAGTGCATTGTAGTATCCCTGGAGTTCTGGACTGCACGGACAGATGTTTTAAATCGATCTGAAAAGGATGCAAGATCAGACAAATGGCCGATGGTGGCTACATTGATTCCCTGTATCGATACAGCTTCGTATTCATTTTGAGAACTCACCAAGACATGATGGATTCCTTGCTTCTTTCCCTCATCAACCGCAGCGATCACTCCAGAAACCGGACTTATTCTCCCTGAGAGCTCCAGTTCCCCAAGGACCAACAGAGAATCACATCCCTGAGAAAAAGTAATCTGCTCACTACGGTGCAATATCGCAACCGCCAAAGCAAGATCAAATGCGACCCCCGCTTTCTTAATTCCCGCAGGAGAGAGATTGATCAAGATTCGATGTCCAGGAACATGATATCCAGCATTTTTCAGAGAAACCCGAACCCGATCTTTTGCTTCTTTTATTTCAGAACTTGCAAGCCCTATTATGTCGATGCTTGGAATACCACGTGCAATATCTATTTCAACCTTTACGATGTGACCAGTGTATCCAAAGGCTGAATAGGAGAAGACCATATTATTACTACGTCATAATCTTTTTTCGTGCATTATCTGTTTGCTTTCTTCCTTATTCAGAAGATACTACAAACGATCAAGTACAGAATTACCGACAATGGAGAACAATATCAATAAAAAGAGCGCCTGCAAAATTTCTGCAAAACGCTCTTCGGTGGTGAACAGGAATTATATCCTGCTCATCCGCATTCCTTCCAAATCACCTCACATTCCATCAAAGTAACAATTCTCCATCTACCGAGATGCCGTGGAATCACCACGTGAGCGGCGGTAAAGTACCTGATATACCTGTTTGTATACGATTATAGAATGTAAGCACTGGTTTCCACATTTTTGAATCTGTATCTACCCTTGGCGCTAAAATAGCATTAAAATCTGGTAATCCAAATGCACCATTCACCCACCAATGTCCTGTAACACCATCTATATGTATGCTTGCAAGTAAGGATGTGATACCTGCGTTTACAACCATAGACAATAACTGTGCTATTGGGCCAGAGAGAGTACCTCCGAAATACTGCGCTGCTGCTCCCTCAACCCCTTGCAAGCAATACGTTAGGGTAGCTTTCAGGAGAAAACCAAATGCTACGGAGCCTGCATAACTTCCAAGAAAGATGCTAAAGTTTTGCTCATTTATACTTCCATCTGGCTTCACAACAGGAATCTTAACCTTATATCCCGCTTCAAGCCCTATAGTTGCTTGACCGACGTGTTTGTTAGATTTAATGGTTCCCACCACATACCCGCGCACAGCGTTCAAAAAACGACTACCAATATTACCAGCACCATCATTACCAGCACCAGCACCATCAGCGGCATCAATACCACCACCAGCACCATCAGCGGCATCAATACCACCACCAGCGCCATTCGTGTCACCAGCACCACCAGCGCCATTCGTGTCACCAGCACCACCAGCGCCATTCGTGTCACCAGCACCACCAGCGCCATTCGTGTCACCAGCACCACCAGCGCCATTCGTGTCACCAGCACCACCAGCGCCATTCGTGTCACCAGCATCACCAGCGCCATTCGTGTCACCAGCATCACCAGCGCCATTCGTGTCACCAGCATCACCAGCGCCATTCGTGTCACCAGCATCACCAGCGCCATTCGTGTCACCAGCACCACCAGCGCCATTCGTGTCACCAGCACCACCAGCGCCATTCGTGTCACCAGCACCACCAGCGCCATTCGTGTCACCAGCATCACCAGCGCCATTCGTGTCACCAGCATCACCAGCGCCATTCGTGTCACCAGCATCACCAGCGCCATTCGTGTCACCAGCACCATTCGTGTCACCAGCATCACCAGCGCCATTCGTGTCACCATCACCATTCGTGTCACCAGCACCATTCGTGTCACCAGCATCACCAGCGCCATTCGTGTCACCAGCGCCATTCGTGTCACCAGCACCATTCGTGTCACCAGCACCATTCGTGTCACCAGCATCACCAGCGCCATTCGTGTCACCAGCACCACCAGCACCACCAGCACTCTGATCTTCTCTATTTGCAGAACTTGTGTGCGAGGAAGATCCAGCTGTCATAAAATCTCCTAGCTCAACATCGTCAGTATTAGATTGAGCCGCCCGATTTAGAAGGGTGCTCTCTCGGCCTGCTGCTTTGAAAAGATCGACTATAGCACGGATAAACGTCTTGGGTAAACGTGATCCTATTGTTAGTTCAGTCCGCGCAAGAACTTCTGTAACCAATCTCCATTCGCTATGTGGTAGTGCCGTGGGAGGCCCCCCTTTCCCGTCGGGAGAACATATAATCTCAATTGGAATCTCAATCCCAACATTTCTGACTATAAGCGCACCTAAGCCAATGCCAATGCTCCTATCAATCCGTTGTCCTATACTCGGCCCAAGAGCTGTCGCACGTGGACCAAACTTACTTACTAGACTAGTCATACCATTTCTTATCGAGTCCAGGCCTAGAAGGTCAATATAAAACTCATCATGTAATGCATAGGCTGTTATCGAATAAGTAACCCTCTCGTGTCCATTACTCAGTATTTCTCTTACGGGATAATCAATGTTAAGTTGTCCACCAAACTTTCCCTCCCCTCCTCCTTCTACTGTACTGAATCCCGGAAAAATACCTGCCAGTTGCGAAATCATTAGACCGTGCCAACCACGTCTTTTGAGAACGTCCGATGCGCCATAAATTGACGGTACCCTGCAATAATCAAATGAATCAGTCGTGTTCTCTTCTGTCTCTGATGAGGTAGTTTCTGGACCAGTCGTGCTCCCTCCATCTGAAACATACTGGATACCTGAAGTACGTTTTTCCGGGCGCTGAGGTACTGAGAAACTCACCGGTAAAAGATTTCTACCACCGATACCCTGGTCTAGCAACTTAGTATTGTTTTGACCCTCCAACATCGCTTGGTAAAAATCAGATTGATTTTCTATGCCCACCTCGTACGTAGTAGTTGTCTGCTTATCCATACTTCTTGCAGAGAGTCGCTTTGCAACATATGCATCCAATCCCCTCTCATCAACATCTGTGATTCCAGTATTCTCACTTACGCTACTAGCACTATCTCCACTTGCATCAGACCTTGTCCCCCAATACACCTGCCTAACATCGCTTCGTCTAGGTCCGGTAATGAGTTGTGCAGAAATAGAAACTACCGACCACCTCATATCATAGGAAGAAGGTAGAAAGAACGTATCAGTGCTGTATATTTCATTACTGAATGTCAAGTTAAATCGATCAGCCCCTTCCGGCAGAGCAATAGTAAAATTTTGAATTTCTAATGACTCAGCATTGCTCAACTTTACCTGAATGTTCTTCAGTGCTAAGCTATCATTTACTACATAGGCATCCTCATCTGAAGGAGCTGTGGCCGCAAATGCCAAAGATCGCTTTCCATCTGTCGTTCCTATATAAACTGAAACAGGAGTATTAGTTTCATCATCATCCGGTAAGTATAGAGTGTATCCCCCCAACCCCCCCTCTCTTATCTGGGTTTCAATATCATCCAAATAATTAGGATACAGAAGGCTAAGAGATTCCTCTTGAGGAATCGTCCAATCATAAGCAGGAGGGCTAGCAGGTTGATCATTGAATCCAAAAACATTTAGAAAATCAACTACATAGTCAAAATCAATCGTATGCAAATGTCTTATTAGATATGCTATTGTACTATCTAGCCTAAAGGAATCTGGATTATTAATTAGAGCTTTGATAAAGTTGCTTATCCCCAGAAGCGTATCTGCAGTGTACACCATATTCATCAAATCACTTGCTATACCTGTAACTGAAGCCAGTTCCAGAACCTGAACTCCGGTGCTTGCGAGGAATTCTAGGTAGTCTGCATAGTTGTCAAGGTGACCTACTGCTGTGGTCGTTTCTTCGGAACCTATTCCTGCCCATGCCACCGTCTCTCCAGTAACCCAATTATACAGTCGTCCTGGATCAGTTGATGATAGCCATTCAAGTACCGTTGTCCCTGCTTCAAATACTACACCATCATGGAGTCCCCCCAATATTCTTGAATCAGCATCATAACTTAAATTACCCTTTTGGATGCTTGGGTTTTCCATTGTATCAATGATAAGCCTCTCTGGAGACTCTGCTGTTGCCACCACCCCCAAGGTATCTAGTAACGTACCATCTCTGTCCAATACCCATTGAAGACTAGGATAATGTATCGTCGTTCCTCCTTGAGTCTTTTTTGTCCATCTCCACGTATCTGAAAAATCCCATGTAGTAAACACTGAGGTAAACGCCCCAAGCTGCAGTCCTCCATGCGTGTCTATATACGCTGGTGCTAAATCTTCATGTACTTGTACTAGGCGAATATTCGCCAAGGAACTAATGCTTAGATTCAGGAGAAACGTATTACTCTCCACATTTCCTACCACGTTAAGTGCATTCCCAGTATCCACCCAATAATTATACCTCACTCGTTCAAACCCATCTGTCTGGTCTATCATTGATGTGATCCCACCTTGATATCCTCTAATGCCCGGAGTAATGCTCCCTGTATGATAGTTGTACTGTATTTCTCCATCCCATCCTTTCTTTACATATCCCGCGATCCCTCCCGTGTAAGAGCTCGTGGGCCCTGCACCTCCCAATCCCGCAACAGAGACTCCTGTTATGTTTCCCGCACTGTGATTATCTCTAATTGTTAAATTTTGAATATCACGACCAACGTAGCCTACTATTCCTCCCGCAAAGTGTCCCTTCACTTCTCCGGTAGTATATGTTTGTGTTATTCTAACCTCAGTCTGAGAAGCTGGTGCTCTACCGTCTGGAATTGTTCCCACAATACCACCGGCAGGTAATATATGATCTGAACTAGCATGCCCGGTACCGTCTGTTGTTGTTATCGCACCCGTTTGTATTGCCTTCGTAAGGCTAGAATTGACGAATTCTCCTACTATACCCCCTGCTCTCCGGGCTTTGATATCTGCTGTATTCACCACATTTTCCATGGTTGCATTATTTAGACTCCCTACAATCCCCCCTGCTAGGCCCTCACTCCGCTCGTTGATAATATCTACCGTGTTAGTGCTGTCTTTAATACTGTTCGCATCTACACTAGTACCCTCAATAGATCCTACAATCCCTCCATAAAAAGTGTGCACCTCTGGGTTAGGCTGAGTACGGACTACACGTCCAGATGGAGTGTTTGATCTGAAATGTACATTCTCAAGGTGTACATCGATTCCCTTCCCTAGGATTCCTCCAAAATATCTTGTGTTTGTAGTAAGATTCGTGTTCCCTTGCATCTCCAAAGTAAGGTTCTTAATCGTGGCATTCTCTGCTTTCCCAAAGAACCCTATATACCACCTGTTCGAAGATGCAGATCCTGCGCTTGCTGGAGCTTCCGTCTTAAATCTATATCCAGAAATTGTATGTCCTTGTCCATCAAATTCTCCAGTAAATAGATGCTGAGCATCTCCTATTGAAGTTAGTCCTCTGGTCAGAATGACTGGAATTGCTATATCTTTGGTGAGTCTATAATTCCCGGTAAGAAGCTGTTCATAAGTTTCCCAATCCTCGGTGAGAATTTGAAGGTCTTCCCAAGTATTAAGGTTATTCCAGGTTTTCCCTGCATCAGTATACTGTTCAAACATTTGCTCTCGTAGCACTACAACTTGTTGTCCTGAAACAGGAGCATTACCAGTCTCGCCAAGTATATCTGTACCTTGTTGCCTAAGCAGTTCAGGCCCCGCGGAACTCCCATCACTAAGCACCCACCGTAACAAAGGAAAGCGAGTCTTGTTGTCCAGTCCTATTGTTCGCCACTCCCACGTAGCTGCAAGATCCCACCCCTCAAACACACGAACATCATCACTCCATGTTCGGGTCCCCTGTGTGTCATAGAACACATTCACTTCTCCCATTCCCTTTCTTATATTCATAAATGAACTAATAGATGCATTGCTCGCTGGAATATGCGTCGGGTCGCTAGGATTCCCACTGGCTGTTGTAACACCTTCAGCTGTAAGCCAATAATTACTCTCTAACGTTATATCCCCCGCTATGTTTCCGATGATTCCACCTACAGTGGCTCTGCCACTCGGTACAGTAATGCTCCCTCTATGATAGCTATTCTGAATTCGACCACTGGAATTGTAGATCCTCCCTGCTATCCCTCCTAAGCTAGAGGCGTTTGATCCTGAGATCCACCCTCCATTGTGATTATCTCTAATTGTTAGAGTCTCAATAGCGTTGACAACGCCCACTATCCCCCCCACATAGCGATCCGACGCGTTGGTTGAATCATTTTTCACGTCTCCTGTGTTGAATGTTTGGCTTACATTAACAGTATCATTAACATTGTCGCCGTTCACCTCCCAGACGCTGCCAACAATACCCCCAGCAGATGTGTAAACATAGGAAAGACTTTCGCTGGATACCGTTATCGCACCCGTTTGTGCTGCCTTCGTGATGCTAGAATTGAACAACTCTCCTACTATACCTCCCACATAAGCGGCACCCTTGATATCCCCTGTATTCACCACATTCTCCACTGTTGAGTTCTTTAGACGTCCTGCAATTCCTCCTACTAGACCCATACTACCCTTTTCGTTAGTAATATCTACCTTATTAACACTATGTCTAATACTGCTCGCATCTCTACTAGTAGCACCAAGATATCCTGCAATTCCTCCATAGGCCGAGAATCCACCCGGTATACTCCTCGTAAGCTCTACATTCCCAGATCGACTACTGGATCTGAAATGCACATTCTCAAGGTGTACATCGGTTCCCCTCCCCAGAATTCCTCCAAAATATTTTGTGTTTGCAAGGTTCGTGTTTCCTTGTAGCTCCAAAGTAAGGTTCTTAATCGTGGCATTCTCTGCTTTCCCAAAGAACCCAGTGCTCTGTGGAAGAACACTATTTATCTCTGATGTCGGATCTCCTTCATTAAACTGATACCCAGAAATTGTATGTCTACCTCCCTCAAATATACCGGTAAAGGGATGCTCAGTGGTTCCTATTGGACGTAGCTCATCTCTTTTGTTTCGAGGAATCCCTATGTCAACTTTCAAAATATATCCACCCATCTGGGAATTAATGCCCTCACTTCCCCAATGCTCCATGAGGTATAGAAGATCCTCCCATTCCTCTATTTTTCCTAACAGCGTTCCATCTGGACCCGTCTCTGTCTGAAATGTTTTCGTTCGTACCGGTATAGCACTTTGAGCAATAGCGCTCCCAAGATACACATCCACTGAAGTCAGCAAATGATTCTCATCCGCAACAGCCCACTGGAGTAGCGGAAAAAAGGTTTGATTCTCGCCGCTTCCTTCTGTTCGCCATTCCCAGGTATCTGTAAAATCCCATCCCTCGAACACCAAAACGTCATCGCTCCATGTTCGTGTCCCTTGGGTGTCATAGAATCCATTTCTTTCCACCCCACCGCTTCTTATATTCGTAAGTTCACTAATAGATCTAGCATCCGGTGGAGTACCTGTCCTAATAGCCTCATCAGCATCATGCTTGACAACCAATTGGTTTCCAATAGCCTCACTAACATCATTCCCGGCAACCCAATAGTTATACGCTAGCCAACCTTCTTCATATGTTGGTCGTTGTTGTAAGCCAAACGGTACATCCCCTATGATTCCTCCAGCAGAGATTCCTCCAGTACCTTTTCTGTCATTCGGTATACTAACGTCTCCTGTATGATAGTTATTCTGTATTCCACTTCCAACAAAAAAACTTTGTCCTATTATCCCTCCTCGAGCAATAAGGCTATCCACATTCATGAGTCTTGAAGTTAGTAGTGCGGCTACGGTCATTTCAGGGCGTCCCTTTATGGTTCCTTGACTGTGATTATTCTTAATTGTTAGGGCGTCAACACCATCAACAAATCCTACTATTCCTCCTGCAACTTGTCCCTCCACTTTTTCTACATTGGATGTTTGTGTTATTTCAACAGCATACGTTCTAGGGGTAGTCGGTGTCTCATTACTCAACGAGTTATTCTCGGCAAGCACGTCATTCCCCGTAGTTCCGGCAGAAGCTTCTGGTGAATTAACGGTGATCGCCCCTACAATACCGCCAACATATGACTTATCGTGACTAATCCTTCCGCTTATAGAACCGCTTTGCACTCCTTTTGTAACATGAGATTTGTATAGCCCCCCTACTATACCCCCCACCGTATACACACCATCAATATCTCCGGTATTCACCACCTCTTCCAACTCTGAATTTTCTAGAAATCCTACAATCCCCCCTATATAACCTGCACCATGTTTGCTCTGAATATTCATCGTATTAGCGACATTTCTAATTACACTATTCCTTCCAATCCACCCTGCTATCCCTCCAACAAAATACGTATTACTTTCATCACTCAATACGCTCCGACTAATTTCTACACGGTCATTCGGTCGTGCAAATTTAATCTTTACGTCGTTAATCGTTACTCCATACCCCTTCCCTAGGATTCCTCCAAAATATTTTGTATTTGAAAGAGAAGTTTTGTTACTCAATAGTGGTGTCACTAGCTCTAAAACAAAATTCTCGATTCTAGCACCCTGTGCAACTCCGAACATTCCTATGATCTCAGATGTCTCATCGTCAGCTCCAGGATGCTGATATCCAGAAATTGTATACTGCCGTCCGTTAAAGCTACCAGTAAATGGATGCTCAGCGTTTCCTATCATCCGTATCTCATCCCTGTCTCTCGCAGGGATCGTTATGTCAGCATTTAACTCATAGTGGTCGCTAAGAATGGCTGTTGGATCTTCAGCTCTATCCCAATGCATAAGCCTTTTAAGTTCTTCCCAAGTATATAGCTCAACATGCCCGTCAGTGTTGCCTGCCCCGTGCCGGGCATCATCAGGATCACGGGATGCTCTTGAATGCCCTGAAACATGATCAAATAAAGAAAATCTTCGTACCGGTATATCATCATGAGCAACAGCACTCCCAAGATTAATACTTGTAGAAGTTGGCAGATTACTCTCGTTCTCAGAAATCCATCGGAGTCGTGGAAAGAGGCTTCGATTTTCACCACTTCCTTCTGTTCGCCATTCCCATATACTTGCAAGATCCCATCCCTCAAACACCAAAACATCATCAACCAACGCTTGTGTTCCCTGTGTGTCATAGATAGTATTCGTTCCTTGATCACCTCTCACATGCGTAAATGAACTAATAAGTTCATTATTCGTTGAAACATTAGTGGCACTTATATTTCCAATGGTTGATGTGCCACCTTCTGTTGCAAGCCAATAGTTGTTATGTATTGCAACAAAATCATCTGATAAGCTTCCTACGATTCCGCCTGTAGATCCGTTGTTATTACTCGGTCCAGCAATACTCCCTGAATGATAGTTATTCCAAATTTCACCTCTAGAAGAAGTACTAGACCCCAGTATGCCGCCCAAGCTAGAAGAGAGTCCTCGTATGCTCCCCGCATTGTGATTGTTCTTAATTATCAGCCGAATGCCACCATCAGAATAACCCACTATTCCTCCCGTATGGCCCCACCGCATAAGGTTTTTGCTCTGTTCTCCTTCTGTTCTGACCTCCATTCCTCCTGCTCCGTTCTCCACTTCTCCTGCATTGTATGATTGCGATATTTCATTGATATCTCTACTGTTAGCATTGCTGTTGTTTGGATTAAGATAGCCGATTACGCTGCCCACAATACCGCCGGCAGCATTCCGATTGAAAATATTGTCGCTTCTGCGGTTTTTGGATAGAGCTATCTTGCCAGTTTGCACTGCCTTTGTAAGTTTAGAATTGTGAATTTCTCCTGCTATACCCCCCACACTAGATCTGCTCGTGATATCCGCTGTATTTGTCACATTTTCCACTGTTGCACCACCTAGAAATCCCACAATTCCTCCTGTTGTGGTCCTTTCCTTCTCGTTAATGATACGTACCGTGTTAGTGCTGTTTTTAATACTGCTACTACCACTATCAGCGTTAATATGCCCTGCAATCCCACCATAATATATCGTAGGGACTCGTTCCGTTGAAATTTCCATTGGAACATTATCCGGCACAGGGGACCGGTACGGTGAACCTTCCCTCAGAGTATTAACTACACTCCCATTTTGATTGTTGGATCGAAAATGTACGTTCTCAAGGTGTACGTTGGTTCCCTTCCCTAAGATTCCTCCAAAATATCTTGTGTTTGAAAGATTCGTGTTCCCTTGTACCTCCAAAGTAAGGTTCTTAATCGTGGCACCTTCCGCTGCTTTAAAAAACCCCATACTCTGTAGAGAAGAACTATCTGGATCTGACGTCGAATTTGCTTCATTAAACACATATCCAGAAATTGTATGACCACGTCCATCAAACGTTCCTGTGTATGGGTGATCCATATCTCCTATCGGAATCAAAAGGTTTCTATTTGCATTCGAAATTACAATATCATTCGCAAGGTAATAGTCCCTAGAAAGTAAGGAAGGATTATTCTTCCAAAAGGTCATCAAAAAAATAAGTTCGGCTTCATTACCAATACGCCCTCTATCTCCACCACGATCACCAAAAATAACATGATCACTAATGTCCGCCCCACTGTCTAGCTTACCATAAGAATATTCACTTGTTGCGGCAAAGAGACTGAGATACTCATCATGATTCACAAAATTATCCATAATACTGCGTAAAACAGGTATAAACTTCCCATTTTGATTCTTCACCAAACGCCATCTATCACGAAATTCCCAGTTCAGAAAAATTCGAACATCATCATCAAGTGAATCTGTTCCCTGTGTATCATAGACGTCATAAGACTCCGACATATAAATATCCAGATTTGTCAGATTACTAATATCTGAGTTATCATGAATAGCATTATTAATGTCATTCAGACCATCAGGTGCATTCCCAATCAATGGAAAGGTTACATCGTCATCTGAGTACCAATGATTCATTTGAAGCGCTACAGATCTACGTGCAGATTCTCCGCTTTGTCCAGAAGGGATTCTACCTACAACTTCTCCGTTAATGACACCTTGTAAAACTAGATTGTTAGTCAATACAGATATACTCTCTAGAACAGTAACACCTCTGCCAAGAGCCTTCCCAAGAATATTTCCTGTATAGTTAGTAGTATATACTCCACCGGTAGCATATGCTCCCGTAATTGAAGCTCGATTACCAATCGCAACTCCAGCAATTCTTCCTACGCCAGATCCTACTATAAGCCCCTCATTGTATACTGAGTTAATCCTGCTGCTTCCTGCCAATATCCTATTAGAAAGAATTCCTCCAACAATCCCTCCAGCAATTCTTCCTTTACTGTATTCATACGGCACGTACGTTATTCCAGTGTTTGCCGAATTTGAAATATCAGAACTTCGAATGGTCCCAACAATACCGCCAGCATATGCAGTTCCTCTCAACCCAAGGATCGCACCAGAGTTTATAACATAATCTATCGTTGAACTGTCAGCATGCCCAACAATTCCTCCAACCTGATTAACATGATCACTATTAACTGGATTCCCTCCCGCTACAAGAATGGTATTTTTGCTCTGCGTAAGAGTACTCCCACGACCCAAGTACCCAACTATTCCACCGACAGCAATTATATCATCAGAACTGCTCGGATTGGGTTGAGTAATAACAACCACTGGATCACCAATCACTTCTATATTGGTCAATGTCGAATTGGTAGCTCTACCCACAACAACCCCAAAAAATCCACTAGTTTTTATTTGTGTATTAATTCCATTAATAGCAATACCAAAAGGGCCCGTTCCATTACGATCTGCCATAAGCTTAGCAGCAGTTATCTCAACGGCCGCGGCAGATGTATCAGCAGAAGCATGCGAGTCAAGCTGTGCCCCTGGTGCATCCTTTATATGAACTTTAAGATTCTTGATCTCTGCATCCCTTATTACGCCAAAAAGCCCTATAGTTTTTCCAGGCCCAGAATTTCGCTCCGCGGGGTTGTTTGTAATAGGTGGGTATTGATACCCCAGACCATGGATAATAATTGTATGTCCTTGTCCATCAAACTTTCCTTTGAAAGGATTCATTTCATCACCAATCGGAATTAACCACCCCTCCTCTGCTGTTCCACCCTCTATAAGAGGAATGTGATAGTCACTCAGCGCGCCAAGAAGGACTATATCATCCGTAAGCCTGATATTCTGCGATAGCAGTCTCGGATTTACACGCGAAGCCTTCATAAGTGCATAGAGTTGTGTAGCTCGATCAATCTCAATCCAGCCCTCAAACTCTTGACCATAATAAGCAGAGTGTGTTGCAGAAAAATTCTCGTCATCATCAAACTGAAGAAAATCCTGATCCTTTTCCGATACATCCATCCACCTTAGTACTGGTATCTGAACATTAGAACCTCCAACAGAAACCTCTGCCCACTTCCAATCATTTTCAAAATCCCAACCGAGAAACACAACTCTATCTAGAGTATCTTTGTCATTAAATGTGTCCTCTGCTACATATACTACATCGTTAGTGTACCCATAAACTAGCGCAATCGCATCGATTGAACTGATTCCAGAATTTCTTAATGGAGATTCTGGATGCAGCAGGGAGTTCAATGGAGACTCCGTATTTCCCCAAGAAGTAAATCCTAATGCTTCAGCTCTAGGATTCGAGCGAGAAAAATAATTTCCGCTTATTGGAAAAGAACCTGCTTCGCTTAATGTGGAATTAGGATGGTTCACCGGAAGTCTATTAATGGGTTTGTAGCCTTGTTCAGAAAAATAGTCTCCAGGAGTATCATAATTCGCAGGAAGCAATTGCTCTTGCAAATCTCCCTCATGCCATCCAACGATGCCTCCCAAATTGACAGTTGGATCAATCTGATCCTGCGGGATATATTCCCTGAATTCGCCAGCATGAAAATTGTCTTGAAGAACTACGTCCATTGATCCTTCTGTTTTAACAGCATGAAAATTGTCTTGAAGAACTACGTCCATCGATCCTTCTGTTTTAAGTATTCCTATGATACCACCATAGCTAGGGCCATCAGTATCTGAGAAAGGTCTTGGTATATGTTCACCTGGGAAAGGGTTAATAATCACTATATCTCCTAGATTTTGATTAATACTCAATCGTATCTGCGCTGGTTCACCGACATGCTCCGGGATATCCTCTGAATACTCAGAGATCCCATAGGCTCCGAGGATACCTCCTACATTAGCTCCAGTTAGGCTTGCTTTATTGTATGAATTCTGAATTTCAAGATTAGAAATTGCACGCCCGACAATGCCTCCAGCACTAGAATAACCAAAATATCCTAAGGTAACGTTTCTCCTGACATGCCCTCTATCTCCCGGTTCAGTAAGACTATCAAGCGCAGTCATACGAGAATCGCTTTTAGTCCTTACTGTAGTGTAAACACTTCTCTCCATAACGGCACTTCGATGAATCACAAGGTCAACACCATTTCCAACGATCCCCCCTGCTGTGCGATATCCAGCTATATCTGCATCGACGATAGCAGCTTCAATTGTCGTGCTAAGTGCTTCTCCTGCGATCCCTCCTACATACGCGCCTTCAATTCTAGGAATATTCCGTATCCCACTAGAGGAAGACTGCTGAGGGTCTCGGGGCGCTCGAAAGGATACATTTGAAATGCGCCCATCTTGGATTCGGCCAACAATCCCTCCAACTCGACTACTAGTCATAGCTGAGTCATAGTGGGCAGATATCTCTACTCTACTTGCTAAATCACGATTTGCCGTAATGTGGATATTTTCAAATTTAGCGTATCTTGCTTTTCCTGCAATATATCCAATATATCCAATACCCCCGCTCCTCATCGACCCTGCATTAACACCCCTAGCTAACCATCTACTAGAGGTCTCTGTTTCAAGATTGAGATTCTTGATTGTTACATAGACATCTTCATCTCCCTCTACAGAACTAAATAATCCATTAAATAACTCACCACTCCTCTCTTGATAATCTAATATTTCTCGTGTATAGATTGGAAAATTTGAAATTGTGTGATTCTGTCCATCAAAATTTCCAGTAAATAGATTAGCACTATCTCCAATAGGAAAAAGCCCATTAATCGGATAATCCGATGTTTCTAGTGTGTCTGATGTAAACGATCTAAAAGTTGTTGCACGACTCGGAAACGTAATGTCAGCAGTAAGTTTAATTGTTGCACTAAGAATATCGCTACCTGGTCGATCCCAGTTATCAGAAAGATATTGCAAATCTCGCCAATGACTAATTGAATACGTCACCCTCCCATCATCATCCACTGATTTTGCAATTGTATGATTATCTGCTTGTTGCAAGACCGGTCGGTTATTATGAAGTTCCCAGGTCATCGATTCTGTTGTTGGTGAACCATTTGAAGCAGTTCTCACTCCTAGCACCGATGCCACTCGTTCTACAAATGTAGTGGTCACCCCTGCCGCACGACAGGAAATAATCATAAGGCTTAAAAAAACAATACTTATAGTTTTTATGGTGATTTGGTTCTTCATATAATCCCTCCTAAAAGATCTAAAAAGAAAACAAGTGACTATAATGTCACAATGTCTACGTTAACATTTTAGAATCTCATAAGTGAACATTTATGTAAACAAATTATTCCTTAATGTAATCGATATCATAAAAATGTAATCGGTATCATGCAAAATATTTTATAAATTTGTAAATAAATTGTTTAAAGGCTACAAATAATGGAAATATTTTGTTGTTAAAGTAAAAAAATTAGGAGCGTACACTTTCTATGCGATATGGATAGCAATTCATCATAATGAAGCTTTTGATACCTTCATACACAATCGAGGTCAAATTGTTCTAGCGCTGATTCTCTATTTTCGTGGGATAAGAAATTTTCTGCTATCTTCAAAGAGTCAAAAATATAGGTAGATAACTACAGAGTTTTACGCATGGCCGTGATGATCAATCGTTTCATGTACCATTGCATGGCATTGTTCATTCATCTCAATATTTGCATGCCCAGGAAGCCATTCCCACAACACTGACATTGATTCACGTAAAAGATCAAGTTCTTTCCACAAAGCAGGATTGATCACTGGTTTGTTGTTTGCGCGTTTCCAATTGCGTTTCTTCCATTGCGGAAGCCAGTCTGTGATGCCCTGAATCACATACCGAGAATCTGAATAAAGAACAACCCCTCTCTGAGCTTCTTCGAGCTGTCGGATATGTTTCAATGCTTCAATCACCGCCTGCAATTCCATCTGGTTATTAGTCGTATTTGGATGATATCCAGAACCAGGAATTTTCTGGTCATCGTAGAGCAAGATATATGCCCACGCGCCTATCCCAGGATTGCCGATGCATCCACCATCGGTATAGACTTGTACTCTATTACTATCCATGTTTATTTTGTTAAGATAACAGAAAAATCATTTTTTTTGTAGCTATCATCAATGATGATTTTCGAAAAGGAGATATCCTTACACATTCGATATACTGCATCTTTGTTGTAATAATAGAAAATACTTGGGATTGGATCTTCTGTTGTATCTGATAAGAGGTTAAAAGCAATGCGCTGAGAAGACAGGTATTTCATTTTTTCTATTCCCTGCTGGAGAAGCACAATATTGTTCTTATGTAAAAGGTTATACATCCCAGAACAATACACAAACGAAAAGGATTCTGGTTCTAACGATTTCTCTGTAAAAAAATTAGCATTCCGGAACAACAACTTGTTTTTAAAACGTTCTTGAGCTCTCTTGACCATTGCAGGTAACATATCAAGGCCCAAATACGAAGTCGCGATACCTGACTCTTGCAAAAACTGATAAAATTCACCAATACCGCATCCAACATCAAGGATGGTCATTCCCTTTAGTTCAATATACTTTAATAGAATCGAAAATCGAAGGTATTGTGAATGCTTATCTTCCCACCCAACAACCTGTGCCAGATCTTCTTTTTTTTCTAAGCGAGTATAAAAATACGTTGTAGCTACTGTGCTATCAAGGTTGAGATACTTTAACTTTTTTTTCAGATGTATCCTCAGATTTCACTTTTTCGGTTTTTTCTGTCTTCTCTGGCTTTTCCGCTTTTTCCGGTTTCTCTGACTTTTCTGCCTTCTCTACCTTTGTTCGGTCCACCAATTCAAACAGAGCCCTTTCTGCAGCATCGCCCTGACGAGGTCCTAACTTCAAAATTCGCGTATATCCCCCAGCCCGTTCTTTAAAACGCGGTCCTAAAACCTCAAAAAGTTTGATGAGTACTTCTTTGCTCTCAATTGTTTTTCTGACAACTCGTCTATTATGCACGGTGTCTTGTTTTGCGCGAGTAATCACTTTCTCAGCATATGATTGGGCAGCCTTTGCCCGAGAAAACGTGGTAATTATTCGTTCGTGCAAAAACAAGGAAGTAACAAGGTTCCGAATTAGCGCCTTTCTATGTGAGCTCTTTAAGTTCAATGCATTGTGTTTCTTTCTATGATTCATACTAGTCCTTTTTCAGCGACAAATTCAGTGATTCCAAAGAAGCTAAAATCTCATCCAAGGATTTTTTTCCAAAATTCCTGGTAGTGGATAGCTCAGCCTCAGTTTTCTCAATGAGATCTCCAATAGTTTTTATCTCAATAGATCGCAAACAGTTCAAGGCACGAACAGACAATTCAAGTGACTCAACGCTGTTGGTAAGGATTTTTTTCTTGCTGAGATCCTCAAGTGAACTGCTTGTTTCTTGCACCTCATGCTCAGATCCACCAACAATACTACGAAAATAGCGCTGCAAAACAGATGCAGCCTCAACCACCGCTTCTCGCGGATTAATAGTTCCATTGGTGATTACCTCAAGTATCACCTTTTCGTAATCAGTTTTATTTTCAACCTGTGTCTGCAAAACCTCAAAACGTACATTTGTTACTGGAGAAAACAAGGCGTCCACTGAAATAAGTCCATACTCACCATGAGTATCTATTTCCTCTGAGGGAACATAGCCTGTTCCTCTCTCCAAAATAAGCGTAATTCGCAAACCACTAGAATCAATGATTGAAAAAACCGGTACATCTGTTTCAGCAACAGTTACCAATTCAGCTGAAAAGTCCTGAGATACAACGTCCTTACTTCCAGAAAATTCATACTGCTTTTCGACAATCGACTCTTCGCTCTCAACACTCCATGACAGATGCTTTAAGTTCGAGATAATATCAATAGTATCCTCACGAACACCAGGAATCGATTCAAATTCACTGCTCAGAATGTGATCCTTGTTTTCGCTATCAGTGTATTCAAAGCGAATGCTTACAACCGACCATCCTCTGATTGACGAAAGAAGCGTTCTGCGCAAGGTGTTTGCAAGGGTGGTTCCAAAACCGCGCTTCAATGGCTGAATTGAAAATTTTCCCACCGAATCAGTAGATTCAATATCTTGAAAAGAAAGCAAATCAACCGTTTGCTCAATCGATAATTGTGTAATAGCAGTACTCATGTAGTTAATTACCCGTGCCTTTTTTTCTTGGGACGACAACCATTGTGTGGCAATGGCGTTACATCCGTAATTGAGCGCAGTGTCAAACCTGCAGAAATCGCTGCGCGTATAGCAGATTCTCTGCCTAATCCTGGACCCTTTACAAACACATGCACATACTGCAATCCAAAATCAATAGCTTTCTTCAATGCTGTATTTGCTGTTATCTGAGCCGCAAAAGGAGTAGATTTTTTTGCTCCACGAAATCCCAGGGATCCCGAGCTTGAGGAAGAAATACAATTTCCAACCATATCAGTCACCGTAATAATTGTATTATTAAACGAAACTTGAATATAGAGCCTTCCCTCTGTAACTGTTCTTTTTGTTTTTTTTCTAGATCTTTTTGTTGTTGTAGCCATTTACCTATGCTCTTCTCTTCCCTGCAACGGTCTTTCGTTTTCCTTTTCGGGTACGTGCATTAGTCCTTGTTCGTTGTCCTCGCACCGGGAGTCCCTTTCTATGTCGTATACCACGATAACATCCAATATCCATCAATCGTTTGATATTGAGTGAGACCGTTGTCCGTAGGCGACCCTCAATGATATATTCATCTTCAATAATTTTTCGCACCACTGCAAGTTCTTCTGTTTTCAAAGCATCAATCTTTGCACTCAGATCAATTCCAGCCTTCTCGCATATCTTT
Source organism: Spirochaetia bacterium (assembly GCA_965243525.1). Classification (GTDB taxonomy): domain Bacteria; phylum Spirochaetota; class Spirochaetia; order WTKD01; family WTKD01; genus WTKD01. The sequence continues at coordinate 549,695 of OZ251568.1, forward strand.
ATCGCAGTTGACCTACCAATACCATGGAGATAAGTCAGTGCAATTGCCGTTCGCTTGTTTGGTAAGTCTACCCCGGAAATTCTTGCCATTATCGTTGTCTCTGCTTATGCTTTGGATTTGAGCAGATTATTCTAACCTGTCCTTTTCTTCTGATAACCTTGCAGTTATCACACATTGGTTTAACACTCACTCTTACTTTCATAAATACCTCACAAATTCCTTCCTTTGATTTTTCCTGACTTTGTCAGCCCACCATAATGATGCATACGAAGATGCGCTTCAATTTGCGACATAAGATCCAAATCTACGCCAACAAGAATGAGCAGTGACGTGCCTCCCATCAAATAGGCAAGCGAAAGTGGAAAATTGAATATATTCTGGATAATAGTGGGGATAATTGCAATAAATGAGAGAAATAATGCTCCTGGAAGGATAATTCTGTTCATGACGCGCATCAAATACATCGCCAGCTGTTCAGTTCGAACACCTGGAATGGAACCACCATTTTCACGAATATTCTTTGCAATTTCCATCGGGTTCATACTCACCTGCGTATAGAAATACGCAAAAAATATAATCAACAACGTGTACAAAACGATATATAGAACTCCATCCGGACGTAGTAGTATTGACAGCCTCTGAAGCCATCGTGCACCACCAGAAAAGCTCTGGAGCAATTGAATAGGGAAGGTCAACACAGAGGAGGCAAAAATTACCGGAATAACCCCGGAAGGATTCACCTTAAACGGCAAATAGGTATTTTGCGCACCATACATCCGTCGACCAACTACCCGTTTTGAATAACTCACTGGAATCTTACGCTGGCCCCGCTGTTCATAAATAACAAGAGTCACAACACCAACAAACAATCCCAACGTCAATATGGCAAATACAGGATTCAATTCCCCTTGCTGGATGCTTCGTATGAGCAGCCATACCGCCTCCGGAATTCGTGCAACGATTCCTGAAAAAATCAACAAGGAGATTCCGTTTCCAATTCCACGTTGGTTGATCTGTTCACCAATCCACATGAGAAAAACAGTTCCCGTTGTCACCGTAAGCATCGATATAGGGATGTAAAAAGATCGCGAAATAGCTATCGCATTGGGTATGCTATCGGCATAAACCGTCACGGCATAGGATTGTATCAAACAAACAATAACGGTCCCATAGCGCGTATACTGCTGGATCTTCTTTCGACCACCTTCTTCTTCAGAAACACGCTTTAAAGCAGGAAAGACCAAGAGCAATAACTGCATGATGATCGACATAGAAATATAGGGCATGATCCCCAACATAAATATCGAAAATCGACTGAATGCTCCTCCTGCAAAAAAGTCAAGATAACTAGTCAGCGAAACAGTACTTGTCGCGGTCTGTTGTGCCAAAAAATAGGCACGCAAGGCATTTGGGTTAATCCCTGGAATCGGAATAACCGCACCTAAGCGAAAAATAAAGAGCATAAACAACGTGAAAAAAATTCGATTGCGTAGCTCCGTAATCCTAAAAATATCAGAAAGTGAATTTGACATTAGATCTCCTCACCTTTCTCTACCGTTACCTTGGCATCAGCATCATCTTGAGAAGCGGCAGTCTCTTGTGTCTCTTGTGTTTCTTGCACAGAGCCTCCCTTGTCCTCAATTAATTTTCGAGCAGTTTTTGAACAAGCAATGTCAACGAGAACAAGACCTGTTCGCTGCAACTCGCCATTGTTCAAAACTTTTACCTGCGTATATTTTTTCGGAATTGACAACCCAGCGAGAACGTCTGCCTTTGTAAGTGTCTGATTATCTTTTGCAATAGTATTCAATTCATCGAGTCGCACAATAGCCACATTCTTCTTAAAGGGATAGTTCGAAAATCCTCGTATCGCAACACGTCGATACAAGGGCATTTGACCACCCTCAAATCCAGGTCTTACGCGAGAACGAGCACGCTGTCCTTTTTGTCCACGGCCAGATGTCTTACCTAATCCAGAACCTCTTCCTCGACCCTTGCGCTTTTGCTGTGTTGTTGCCCCTTCAGGTTTATACAACATATCTTAACTCCCCACCTCTTCGACACGCACAAGATGACACACCGATCGTATCATTCCAAGAATTGGATCTGTTGCAGTATGTTCCACTGTTTGGTGGAGCTTTCTCAATCCAAGCGCTCGTATGGTTTTTCTGTGTTGTGGTTTCGATCCTATAGTACTTCGAATTTGTGTAACTCGAACTGTCGCAAGTTTTTTTGCCATACTATCCCCACAGCTCCTCAATGCTTAGTTGGCGATCATGGGCAACCTTGCGAGGATTCCACAACCTCAACAAGCCATTCATCACCGCTTGAATAACCGAAGAATCATTTCGAGATCCATAGGTTTTTGCAAGGATATCTTGAATACCACAGGCTTCCATAATAGCGCGAACAGCACCACCAGCAATAACTCCTGTTCCTGGTGCTGCAGGTAATAATCGTACCTTTGTGCACTTGAAGACGCCATCAATCGGATGAGGAATCGTTTGCTTCTTTCGATGCACGCTAATCATCCCAATTTTTGCCTTTTCCATGCCCTTTCGTACCGCCTCAGAGACATCCAATGCTTTTCCAAGAGCAAACCCAACTTTCCCCTTCCCATCTCCAACAATAACCAATGCAGAAAAAGCAAACCTACGTCCACCTTTCTGTACTTTGGCTACACGATTGAGGTTAATAAGTCGCTCGATATACTCGCTTTGATGTTGCGCACCTCGATCATTGTTTCTTCTTCTCGTTTGCTGATTCATACTAAAATACTATTCCTTGTTCACGAACTGCATCCGCAAACTCTTTGATAACTCCATGATAAACAAATCCATTCCGGTCAAAGACCACATGGCTTATTTTCTTTTTTTTCAATACTGCGCCCATTTTTTTTCCACATTTCTTGGCACAATCTTTGTTTCCGCTCATCTCTTTGAATTCTTGCTGTCCAGACGCAACCGATGCTATCGTCACCCCTTTGATATCATCAATCACCTGCGCATAGATGTGTCGGTTCGAACGATATACCGAAATTCTTGGTCGCTCTGGCGTTCCACTAATCTGTGCTCGAATTCTTCTTTTGATCTTTAGGCGACGCTTCGCCTTATCCTTCAACTTTCTCAACTCTTCACTCCTGATTTACCAGCTTTTGTTCTGACGCGTTCACCTTCATATCGCACACCCTTCCCCTTATACACCTCTGGCGGACGAATCTTTCTGATCTCTGCCGCAACCTGGCCAATTACCTGCCTATTGATTCCCTCAATGGTAATACGAGTTTGCTTTTCAACGCTAATCGTAACCCCTTCTGGAACAACATACTCAATTGGCAATGAATATCCCAAAGACAGGGTGAGTATATCCCCACTTATTTCAGCTCGATAGCCAACACCTTGCAAGATAAGAACTTTTTTAAACCCCTCAGATACCCCAGTCACCATATTCTGCAATAACTGACGATAGAGTCCGTGGAGAGCTCGTGTCTTTTTGTTTCCATCCAAGGCCTGTACATACGCCTTCGCGTCTTCGCCTACAGAAATCTGAATGTTCTTTTTGTAATCCTGTGACAATTCCCCTTTTGGGCCCTTCACCACAAATTGAGCAGCATCGATTTGCACGCTCACCTTCGGTGGAATTACTACTGGAAGCTTACCAACTCGCGACATCTTACCACACGGAGAATAACAATTCTCCACCTACCTTTCTTCGTTTTGCCTCAGCGTCAGTTATAATTCCCTGCGATGTAGACACAACAATGCGTCCAAAATTATTGTAAACCGAAGGCATCGCAGAATAGCCAGTATACACGCGCCTACTTGGTTTTGAAATACGTCTAACACCATGAATTACGGGTCCACCTGTCGAATTATATCGTAGCGTAACCTTATACTGCGCCGTAGCAACAGATTCGCCCTTTTCATCGGTATACTCTTCGATGAATCCCTCTTTTTTGAGCACTCGCAATATTTCGCCAAGAATTTTTATCCTCGGGAGGCTAACCTCAGGATGCTTTGCTCGTACTGCGTTTTGTATTTTTATGATTGCATTTGCTATCTGATCTGAAATTGCCATATTACCAACTTGATTTTCTTACCCCAGGAAGCTTGCCCTCACTGGCCAAATTCCTAAAACAAATTCTGCACATTTGAAAAGCACGCATATAGCCACGTGGTCGCCCACATAACCTACATCGATTCACTGCCCTTGTTGAAAACTTGGGCTTTCGCTTTGCCTTTTCAATTAATGATTTCTTTGCCATATCCTAAGTACCTATTTTCCTAAAAGGAAACGAAAATTTCTGCAACAAAGCTCTCGCGCTCTCATCGTTCCTTGCCGTAGTTCCAATAGTAACCGTTAATCCAGTTATTCTATCAATTTTATCGTAGTCTATCTCTGGAAACACAATGTGTTCGCGTATTCCCAAGGAATAATTCCCATGACCATCAAAGGCATTTGGATTTATTCCTCGAAAATCCTTTGTTCGTGGCATCACCACATGTACCAATCGATATATAAAATCATACATGTGATCTCCACGCAAGGTCACGCGCACCCCTATTTCCATTCCTTCACGAATCTTAAACGCTGATTCCGACTTTCTCGCCTTCGTTCTTACTGCACGCTGTCCAGCAATAGCGCTCAATTCATCTATAGCCTGGGTGAGATAATTCTTATTCTGAATAGCATCCCCAACCCCCATATTCAATGAAACCTTTTCAATGCGAGGAACCTCCATAATAGACTTAAACTGTAATTCATCCTTCAGTTCGGAACGATATACCTCATAATATTGTTTTTTAAAATAGGGATATATCTTTTGAACGTTGGCAGATTGCTTTTTCTTTGGCATTACAACGCATCTCCAGTCTTCTTTGCTATTCTCACCTTTTTGCCATCCCGCATCTCATACCCAACACGAGTAGGAACTCCACCATTCGTCAATACCTTAACATTTGAAATATGCAATGGCATTTCGATCTCGATAATTCCCCCTTGATCGTCTTGGCGCTTTTTCTTCACTGCCTTTTTAAACTTGTTGACCCCTTCAACAATCACCGTAGATTTTTCGCGATTTATCTGCAAAACTGTTCCCGTTTTCCCTCGGTCCTTTCCCGTTATAACAAGCACCTTATCCTCTTTCTTGATCCGAAACCTGTTCTTTATTGCTACATTCTTTTTCTTAATCATATTACAAAACCTCCGGCGCTAGGGAGATTATCTTCATCATATCAACATCTCGCAGCTCTCGCGCAACCGGTCCAAAAACGCGTTTTCCTCGTGGGCTTCCTGTTCCATCAACAAGCACACATGCATTATCACTAAACCGAATATATGACCCATCGAGCCTTCGCAACACACTCTTTGTACGTACAATCACTGCTTTTTCCACAGATCCTGGTTTCACTGGTGAATTAGGAAGCGCATCCTTGACCGCAACAACCACCGTATCACCAACATGTGCATATCGCTTTTTTGAGCCCCCGAGCACTTTAATACACTGCACTCTTTTAGCGCCGCTATTATCTGCTACGTTCAACGTAGTCTGCATCTGAATCATTATTGTGGCCTCTCTACAATACTTGCCAGAGTCCACCTCTTGCGCTTGCTTAGTGGTCGAGATTCGATAACCTGCACAACATCACCAATTTTTGCTGCATTCTGCTCATCATGCGCCATCACTTTTTTCTTAATGGTTATGTATTTCTTATACAGCGGGTGCAATTTTCTATTTTTCACCTCAACCACAATTGATTTTTCCATTTTGTCACTCAAAACAGTTCCCTGCAGCAAACGCTTATTTATTTGAGGGACCTTGGCCTGTGGGATTATCTCTAAAAACATATTATCCTTCACTCTTTAAAGCTCTTTCATAAATTCTCGAATTTAACCGAGCGATGTTACGCCTCGTTACTCGAATTTCCAACGGGTTTCCAAGATGTCCCAAAACTTTATCTGTTTTCAACTGCAAAAGGCGCTTTCGTTGCGTGTCACGTGTTGCAAGTAATTCTCGAATATCCATATCTTTATATGTATTCTTCATTTAATACACCTTCCTTTCTACAAAAACAGTCCGTAGTGGAAGTTTTGCAGCAGCTCGCGTCATAGCCTCTTTTGCCAATGCACCGTTCACCCCTGCAAGTTCAAACATAACCGTTCCTGGTTTAACCGCAGCAACCCAAGATTCTGGGGTTCCTTTTCCTTTTCCCATCCTGGTTTCTGCTGGTTTTTTAGTCTGTGGAAGATCGGGGAAAATACGAATCCAAATTTTCCCTCCACGCTTTATTTTTCTGTTTATCGCAACACGGGCAGCTTCAATTTGCCTATTGGTAATAAAATTTGGAGAAACCGCTTTCAGCCCATATTCCCCAAAGGCAATTGTAGTCATGCGCGAAGCAATACCACCAAGATGGCGCTTAATACGCCGTTGCCGTTTTCTGTGCTGTACTCGTTTTGGACTAAGCATATATCCCTCCTCTGTCAGCCTTCAGATCTGACAGCATTTCTCCTTTGTGCAAGCACTTTTCCTGCTCCTGGTTTCGAAGTCTCAGAAGATTGCAAAAAATTCTCCCCAGTACAAATCCAAACCTTAACACCAATAGTCCCAAACGTAGTATGCGCTTCAGCAAAACCATAATCAATTTCTGCACGCAATGTATGCAATGGCACTCGCCCTTGATGATAGGTTTCAACACGAGACATCTCTACCCCGCCAAGTCGCCCAGCAACCCTAATCTTTATACCCTGCACACCTGCTCGCATTGCATTTGCCGCAGCCATTTTCAAGGCCCTCTTAAATGCAAATCGCATTCGTAACTGATGGGCTATGTTCAAGGCAACCAATTGTGCATTTGCCTCGGTGCGCTTCACTTCACGAATTTTAATCTGAATCTTTTGCTGGATAGCCTTTTGTAACCGCTCGCTTAAACGTTCAATATTGGCTCCCTTTGCCCCAATAACAACTCCCGGACTTGCTGCATAAATTATCAACGACACAAATTGAGGCTGCCTGACGATAACAACATCAGCAATATCAACATCCTTTGTTTCAGGTAATGTCGTCAACAGTTTTCTGATTTTTAAATCTGAATGTAATGTCTCCAAGTATTTTTGAGAATCAGCAAACCATTTTGAACGCCATGTTTTGTTTATTCCCAATCGCATACCATACGGATTTATTTTCTGACCCATTTAAACCTCTATTCCTTCAAGAACCGCACTCACATGCGCTTGCTTTTTGTGCAGAACATCCGCTCGACCTCGGCCTCTTCGCCAAATTCTCTTGACGTGCGGCCCTACGCTTACTCGGATTTCCACCAAGCGAAGATTCTCCTCATCTAAATTCCTGTTCTGATACAAGGCATTGCTTGCGATCGAAAGCAATAACTTCCGAAGAATTTTTGCTCCCTTATGCGGCAAATTCTGCAAAATGCCCATTGCTTCTGGATAGCGACGATGCTTCACAACTTTCGCAACACGCTCCACCTTATACGAAGCAATTTGCGCATACTTCACACTACCTTTATATCTATCACTCATCTTCGCTTTCCTGCCTTCTTATCAGATCCTGCATGACCGCGAAAAAGCCGCGTTGGAGAAAACTCACCTAACTTATGTCCAACCAAGGACTCAGTGATATAAACGGGGATCCAAGTTTTCCCATTGTATACCGAAATTGTGCTCCCCACCATATCAGGAATAATCGTTGAACACCGCGAATATGTCTTGATAACTTGCTTTTTCTCTGATTTTGCATTCTCAGTGACTTTCTTAAACAAGCTCTGTGCAATAAATGGACCTTTCTTAACTGAACGTGACATATTCTATTTCCTCTTCTTCACAATATATTTGGAAGATACCTTTCTCTTTTTTCGCGTTTTATATCCCTTTGTTGCCGTTCCCCAAGGAGTCACTGGATGTCTTCCTCCAGAAGTTTTTCCTTCACCACCACCATGTGGATGGTCATGTGGGTTCATCGCAACCCCTCGAACCTTTGGACGTCTGCGAAGCCAACGCGCACGTCCTGCCTTGCCGAGTTTAATGTTCATAAGGTCTTCATTTCCAACACTGCCAATAGTAGCATAGCAATTTTCATGAATCATTCGAGACTCACCCGACGGAAAGCGAATAGTTACATATCCACCCTCTCGAGCGATGAGCGTTCCACCTGAACCGGCAGCGCGCAATAACTGTCCACCTTTTCCACTAGTCAGCTCAACATTGTGAACTGCAGTACCCAAGGGAATCTCCCTTAAGGCTAGTGCATTGCCAAGACTCACCGGAGAACCTGGACCACTTATAACTTGCGTTCCTACAGTTAACCCCTTCGGATAGAGGATATACCGTTTCTCACCATCAACATATTTCACAAGAGCAATGAGACTGGTACGATTTGGATCGTATTCAATAGAGTCTACAATCCCAGGAATACCATGCTTGTCTCGTTTAAAATCGATTATCCTATAGCGGCGCTTATGGCCTCCACCACGCCTACGAACTGAAATTCTCCCAGAAGAAGCTCTTCCTGCCTTGTTCTTTCGCCCAACAGTAAGTGATTTTTCTGGTGTATCTCGAGTAATTTCTGTATATTTTTTTTCAACTCGAAACCGCAACCCTGGTGTTATTGGTTTTACTAAACGCGTACCCATTATTAAACCCCATCAAGCGCCACAATTGACGCTCCCTTTTCAAGAGTCACGTATGCTTTTTTCCACTGAGCAGTATACCCCGGCTCTTTTCGCACACGCTTTGGCTTTCCACGTACATTTAAGGTTCGACATCGAACAGGAGTAACATTGTAAAGCTCTTTCATGGCATTCATAATCTGATATTTGTTTGCCTGCTTGTTAACCCTAAAAACATAGGTGCCTGATTGCCTTAGATCCGTGGATTTCTCACTAAGAATCGGTGCAATAATTATTTCATAGGAATTCATTGCTTCACCCCGTATTTTTTTTCAATTTCAGCTAAAGCAGAGGATTGCACCACCACTTGATGCGCATAGAATACATCGTGAATCGAAAGACGCGAATAATGGTTGTACGAAAGCCATGGAATATTTCTTGCAGCTCGCTTGGTTAACTCATTTTCATCGTGCAATATCAACAACACTCGCTTTGAATTAACAACAGGAGACAGCGTTTCTATCATCTTTTTCGTTTTTCCATCTTCTATAACAAAATCATCAACAACAAGCAATTTGTTTTCTTGCGCCTTTTCAAACAAAGCAGCACGCATAGCAGCATGCTTTTGTTTTTTTGAAATTCGTACGGAAAAATCATGAGGAACCGGACCAAACACCGTTCCACCACCCCGCCAAAGCGGAGATGTACGCGTTCCGGCGCGCGCTCGTCCAAGCCCCTTTTGTCTCCAAGGCTTTTTTCCACCCCCGGCAACCATCCCACGAGTCTTTGTAGACGCTGTGCCCACCCTTCTATTTGCCAAAGTAGCCTTTATTGCATAGTAAATACTCGCCCGCGAAATTTTTTCTTCAGGCACGTCTTTAAAGAAATCAATATTCTTTGCTGTAGCTCCACTAGAATGGTGTTTAACTTGCATAAATCTTCTTTTTTGCCGGCATCACATAGACCAATGAGTTCCTTGCGCCAGGAACCGAGCCCTGCACCAATAGCAAATTTTCCTCTTTTCTCACTTCGTAAATACGAATATTTTGCACGGTAACTTTTTTTCCACCCATTCTTCCCGGTAATTTAGTCCCTTTCAGGGTCCTTCCCGGAAAAGTGGCCATACCAGTTCCTCCTGGAGCACGATGAAACTTAGATCCATGCGTCTTGCGACCTCCATGAAAATTATGTCGCTTCATAACCCCTTGAAATCCCTTCCCTTTTCCAACTCCCTGCACATCGACAAAAGAAACATTGCTAAAACAAGAAGCATCAATAACATCTGGAATCGATTCATCCTCATTAGCCAAGCGAACTTCATAAAGCTTCTTGAATCCCTGCTTACCAAAACGTTTCAACTGCCCTAATTGTGGTTTTGAAAGTTTCTTCTCGGTAATCGGTTCAGTAGCAAGGAGAGCAGAATCATAACCATCCCTTTCCTTGCCTTTCCTTTCCAGAAATTCCGTTTTCGATAGCTCTAAGACAGTAACCGGCACCACAATCCCTGCTTCAGTGAATATCTGTGTCATTCCCTTTTTTCTAGCGTAGATACCTATCATAGCCTATCCTTACTGCTGGATCTCCACATCCACACCCGCTGGAAGCTCTAACTTCATGAGAGCATCCATAACAGATGAAGAAATACTGGTAATTCCAATCAATCTTTTATGCGTCCTAGTTTCAAATTGCTCACGGGATTTCTTGTTTACATGCGGTGAGCGAAGTACCGTATATTTTCGAATTGATGTTGGTAACGGTATCGGTCCAGAAACAGTTGCTCCAGCTTTTCTGACTGCTGTAACTATTGTTCGAGAACTTTGATCAATAATTTGCGCATCAAATCCTTGAAGCTTTACCCGTATGGCATTTGTTGTTACGTTCTTTCGTGCTACCGCCATTATTTGTCAACTACTCCAATATTTCGGTTATCTGTCCGCTGGCGACCGTTCGTCCACCTTCTCGAATTGCAAACCGAAGTCCTTTATCCATTGCAATGGGGCGAATAAGCGTTCCTATAATCTCGGTATTATCCCCAGGCATAACCATCTCTCGACCTTCTGGCAATACAACCTCACCAGTAACATCTGTTGTTCTAAAATAAAACTGCGGGCGATACCCATTAAAGAATGGCGAATGCCGCCCTCCTTCTTCTCGGCTCAAACAATAAATCTGCCCTTTAAACTTCGAATGCGGACTCACCGTTCCTGGTTTTGAAAGAACCTGGCCGCGCTCTACTTCATCTTTGGCAACCCCTCGCAAGAGCACCCCTACATTATCCCCAGCCTGCCCTTCATCGAGCAATTTGTTGAACATCTCAACACCAGTACAGACCGTTTTACGCGTTTCGCGGATACCAACTATTTCTATTTCATCATTCACATGGACGATGCCGGTTTCAATACGGCCGGTTACCACAGTCCCACGACCCTGAATAGAAAATATATCTTCAATAGGCATCAAAAATGGCTTGTCGACTACTCGCTCCGGAACCGGAAAGTATTCATCCATTTTTTCCAAAAGAACTTTCACACAGGCTGTTTTTTCATCGTCTTCTATGTTCTCCATAGCAAGAAAAGCACTTCCCTTAACGATTGGAATTTCATTTCCTGGAAATTCATAATAATTCAAGATGTCACGAATTTCTTCCTCGACCAATTCAACCATTTCTTCATCAGCCTGGTCAGTCTTGTTGATAAACACAATAATTCTTGGCACACCAACCTGACGAGCAAGCAGGACATGCTCACGCGTTTGAGACATCGCACCATCCGTCGCTGCCACAACAAGCACTGCGCCGTCCATCTGGGCTGCTCCAGTGATCATATTCTTGATATAATCAGCGTGCCCCGGACAGTCAACATGCGCATAATGTCGGTTCGTGGTTTCATACTCAACGTGTCGAGTATTAATCGTGATTCCTCGCGCCTTCTCTTCAGGTGCGTTATCGATATCTTCGTAACTGAGCACCTTGGTTCCCATCAGTTTTCCAGAAACCATTGTAATTGCCGCTGTTAATGTTGTTTTTCCATGGTCTACGTGTCCAATCGTACCAACATTGACATGGGGTTTTGTTCTATTAAATTTCTCTTTTGCCATTTTAGCTCCTTATTAAACACAACAAGATAGTACAACTATACTATCAAAACATCTAAATAAAAGTATTTTTTTATTATCTATTCTTGCACCCGAGATGTCAAGATTAGCTACCAACGAAAATGCACAAACGCTTTATTTGCCTCAGCCATACGATGCACATCTTCCTTCTTTTTAAACGCACCACCGGTAGACTTTGATGCATCCATAATTTCACCATATAATTTATCTTGCATAGATTTTCCGCCGCGTTTTCGTGCAGCATCAATAATCCATCGCATAGCTAATGAATTTCTTCGCAGATCACGAATTTCAACAGGCACTTGGTAGGTCGACCCACCGACTCGCCGCGATTTAACTTCCAAGACTGGGCGGACATTGCCCAAGGCCTTTAAAAACACATCTAACCCCGGCTCTTTTTCCTTCGCTTCAATGCGACTTATCACATCATAAAATACTTTTTCACATTTACTTTTTTTCCCATCCCACATCATCGTCGCAATAAATTTCCCCACAACTGGGTCGCGAAATCGTGTATCCTTGGTAACTCGTTGTTTTATTCCAGTGCTTTTTCTCGACATACCTATACCTTTGGTTTCTTCGCTCCATATTTAGAGCGCCCTTGCTTACGATCAGCAACTCCCAAAGTATCCTTTGTTCCTCGAACGATATGATACCGAACTCCTGGGAGGTCTTTCACTCGTCCACCTCGAATAAGCACCACCGAGTGCTCCTGCAGATTATGCCCAATCCCTGGGATATACGCGGTTACTTCGTACCCAGATGTCAGACGAACACGGGCAATCTTTCGAAGCGCCGAGTTCGGCTTTCGTGGTGTCACCGTCATAACGCGTGAGCACACCCCTTTACGTTGCGGACTTCCTGCCAGTGCAGGAGTTTTCACTTTTGCTGTTGATTTTTTTCGCCCTCTTCGGATGAGCTGATTTATTGTTGGCATAATAACTACAATTATTCCTATATATTAATCTTGGTCAATACTAATGCTCTTTCTTAGCATTCTTGTCTTATCTCGTTCAGCTGCTCGATTCATTTGAGCTTCCTCTTCAATCGATTCACTGAGTTTCTTGTGTTCATCTGTTAAATGGGATACCTGCGTATTAAGATCAGGATTATTTTCATCAAACAGCGTGACTCTTCTGTACTCTCGCACCCCAGTTCCTGCCGGAATAAGGTTTCCGATAATAACATTTTCCTTTAATCCGTGCAGCGGATCGGTCGCTCCTCGAATTGCAGCGTTCGTAAGAACACGTGTCGTCTCTTGAAACGAAGCAGCTGATATAAATGATTCTATATTCAAACTTGCCCTTGTGATCCCCTGAAGCGTAGGTCGTGCGATTGCCGGCTGTCCACCTTGTCGAATAACATATTCATTTACATCACGAAATTGCGTTCTGCTCACTCGTTGCCCAATGATAAACGATGTGTCCCCTGTTTGAACGATTTCAACCTTGCGCATCATCTGACGGATGATAATTCCAATATGCTTGTCGTTAATTCCCACCCCCTGCAAACGATAAATTTCTTGTATCTCGTTCACCAAGAAGCGCTGCAATGCGTTCTCACCTAATATTGCAAGAACATCGTGCGCATCGATACTTCCATCGCAGAGTTGCTCACCTGCTTTAACCAGGTCGCCATCTCTTACAAGCATATGCCTTCCCATCGGCACCATGTGTTTGTATTCTTTTCCAAACTTATCGATAACTGTAACGGTTTTATTCCCCTTTACAATCTCACCGATACTCACTGTTCCTGTAATCTGGGCAAGTACTGCAATGTTTCGCGGATGCCTCGCCTCAAACAACTCTCCAACTCGTGGCAATCCTCCGGTAATATCCCTTGTCTTCACATTCTCTCGCGGCAGTTTTGCAAGAATAATACCTGGAGTCACCGCGTCGTTTTCGTTGACATTCAAGAAAGCTCCATTTGGAATTGAATAGGTCGACAAAACAGTTCCTTCTTTATTTTCTATTGCAATACGTGGCTGCAAATTTTCCACCGATTGGTCGGTGATCGTACGTTCAACGAGGCCCGTATCGGTATTGATTCCTTCGTGCAGGGTTGTTCCCACATAGATGTCTATGTATTTCACCACTCCCTGGTGTTCACAAATAATCGGATCGCTATACGGATCGAAAGCAGCAATCGTGTTACCTGCCGGAACAGTGTCTCCAATATCAACATAGAGCTCTGAACCGTTACGAATTTCGATTTCCTGCGGTTGCGCAACAAGATGAATGCGCCCCTTAGTCACAATACAATAGGCACTTTCTTCTGCCTTTACTGTTTTTGCTCCTCGCTTAAAAATACCCTGTGAAGCCATTACTTTTTGCCCATCTTCAATCAAAATTTTATCGGTGCTTTTGATATCAAACGAAGCAAACACACGAGATACGGTAAGATATCCTTTTCGAGTAAAAAGTCGGATATTCTTTTCCTTTCGTACAGAGCTCCCTTCAATATTTTGGACATACACTTCGTAATCAAGGAAACTCTTGTTATCTTCAGTCGCCTTCATCGCCGCTCCACCAATATGGAATGTACGCATCGTGAGCTGTGTTCCGGGTTGCCCAATAGACTGGGCTGCAATAATACCTACTGCTTCACCCTTTTCAACGGTTTTATTTGTGGTGAGCGTTCTTCCATAACACATCTGGCAGACACCCTGTTCCGCCTCACAGGTCAGCACCGTGCGAATGAATACGCTTTCAATGCCCAATGTCTCAATCTTTTCTGCAAGTTCATCGGTTATCTCTTGGTTTACATCAACAATCATCTCACCGGTGATCGGATGCCAAACGCGTTCTAGCGTAAACCTTCCGCGAATACGGTCAGCTAATCGTTCGACGATTCCTTCATCTTCTTTCAGAGCCTGCATCTCAATACCGTTAATCGTGCCACAGTCGCTCGTATTAACCACAACATCCTGCGCAATATCAACAAGGCGACGCGTGAGATATCCAGCGTCAGATGTTTTCAACGACGTATCCGCAAGCCCCTTTCGTGCTCCGTTGGTAGAAATAAAGAATTCAATAACTGAAAGCCCCTCTTTAAAGTTTGAGCGTATTGGAAGTTCAATAATTTCACCTGATGGCTTTGCCATAAGCCCTCGCATACCTCCCAACTGACGAAGTTGGTTCTTGCTTCCTCGAGCTCCGGAACTAATCATTTTATGCACCTGATTAAATCCACCCTTGTCTTGCTTCAGACTATCCATCAATTGAGAACCAATGTCCTCGCTCGCACGGCTCCATACTTCAACAACTCGGTTGTATCGCTCTTCTACGGTGATAAGACCGTTCTTGTATTGATTCGAGATCTGTTGCACCTCATCATTTGCTTGTTGAATAAGAACATCCTTTGTGTGAGGGACTATTATGTCGTCCAACCCTATGGTGCATCCAAAATACGTAGCAAATTGAAATCCAAGCGTTTTTATTTCATCAAGTAATTGCACCGTCAAAGAACGACCATGCACCTTGTAGACGTCTGCGATAAGATCGGTAATTGATTCTTCTGTCAATTCCTCGTTTATCAAATCAATCCCTTCGGGGATACAGCTATTAAAATAGATGCGTCCAGGAGTCGTTTCAATGATCTGATTTTCATAGCGATAGCGAATGTTTGCGTGATGCTCAATTTGCCCAGAGTCAAGCGCAAAGAGCACATCGTTCATCGACAAAAACAACCTTCCTTCACCCTTGCACCCTTCTCGCATACTCGTTAAATAGTTGATTCCAAGCACGATATCCAAAGATGGAACAACAATAGGTTGTCCATTTGCAGGGTTCAAGAGGTTTCGTGACGACAACATCAATGTCACACATTCGGCTTGCGCCGCCTGAGTGAGCGGTACGTGCACTGCCATCTGATCACCATCAAAATCTGCATTGTATGCATGACATACTAAGGGATGCAATCGAATCGCCTTTCCAGGAACCAATACCGGCATAAACACTTGAATGCCGAGTCGGTGTAATGTTGGCGCGCGGTTGAGCATAACCGGATGGTGCTGCACAACTTCATCAAGAATTGCAAACACCTCAGGAGCCTCTTGCTCAACAAGCATCTTTGCCTTCTTGATATTGAGGACCACCTCTTCTTCCATAAGGCGCTGAATGATAAAGGGTTTATACAACTCCAGAGCCATCTTAACTGGAATACCACATTGGTGGAGCTTCAACTCCGGCCCAACAACGATAACCGAACGTCCGGAATAATCAACGCGTTTTCCCAAGAGATTCTGGCGAAATCGCCCCTGCTTTCCACGTAGCATGTCGGAAAGAGAGCGCAGCGGTCGATTTACCGCATTTTTCACCACTCGTTGTTTCTTTCCGTTATCGAACAAGGCATCAACTGCCTCTTGAAGCATTCGCTTCTCGTTGCGAATGATAATATCCGGTGCATTCAAGGTCATTAATCGCTTCAAACGATTGTTTCGGTTAATCACCCTTCGGTACAGATCATTCAAGTCAGAAGTGGCAAAACGCCCCCCTTCAAGCTGCACCATAGGACGAATATCCGGTGGAATAACCGGCAAAACAGAGATGATCATCCAACTCGTCTTGTTGCCTGAATCGCGAATTTGCTCAGCAATTTCAACACGCTTTAAAAGACGTTTATCAGTCCGCAATCCTTTTAACTCCATTTGTTCGCGGAGTTCAGTGATCAATTTGCCAAGATCAACATCATCCAAGAGCGTGCGGATTGCAGAACCACCCATATCCGCCTCAAACGACATACCATATCGCTCTCTTGCTTCTTGGTGCTCGTCTTCAAGGAGTATCTGCCCTTTTTCAAGATCAGTATCACCAGGATTTGTCACAACATAGCGCTCATAGTAGAGGATCGAACGAAGATCGGCAACGCTCATGTCTAGCAAGAGCCCGATACGCGATGGAATCGCGCGATAAAACCATATATGCGCCACAGGAGCCGCAAGTTCGATATGCCCCATACGTTCACGCCGAACACGAAAATGAGTTACCTCAACACCGCAGCGGTCACAGACAACACCTTTATAGCGAATCGATTTGAACTTTCCGCAGTAACATTCCCATTCCTTGGTCGTGCCAAAGATGCGCTCACAAAAAAGCCCATCCCGCTCTGGTCGCAGGGTGCGATAGTTAATAGTCTCCGGTTTCTTTACTTCACCATAGCTCCAGTCCCGAATCTTCTCAGGTGAAGCGAGGCATACGTTTATTTTTCCAAAATCTTGTAGCGATTTCATTCCCTCTCCTAAAACTCACTCGAATGGCGTGCAAGTAGTTCTTTGTCACGTTCAGTGAGTGGAATATATTTTCCTTTTACATCTTGAATTGTAAGATCAAGCCCGAGCCCACGAAGTTCCTGCACCAAGACGTTAAACGACTCAGGCACCCCCGGCTCTCCTGTTTCATCACCTTTTACGATCGATTCATATATTTTTGTTCGACCATTGATATCATCAGATTTTATAGTAAGCAATTCCTGCAATGTGTTTGCAGCCCCATAGGCCTCAAGCGCCCAGACTTCCATTTCCCCAAATCGCTGACCACCAAATTGCGCTTTTCCACCAAGCGGCTGTTGTGTAACCAGAGAGTATGGACCTGTTGATCGAGCATGCATTTTGTCATCAACCAAATGGTGCAATTTCAGCATATACATATATCCAACGGTTACGTCGTTTTTGAACGCTTCACCTGATTTTCCATCATACAATGTCAGTTTCGAATTACGCGGCAATCCAGCTTCCTCGAGAAGATCGGAAACCTCTTCCGGAGAAATAGATTCAAAGACCGGCGTTGCATACCATTCCTCTTTGGCTACCGCCCCCCATGAGAGTTGTAATTCCAAGAGCTGCCCAATGTTCATGCGTGAGGGCACCCCCAAGGGATTCAAACACATTTCCAAGCGCCTTCCATCGGGCATAAAGGGCATATCTTCCTCAGGAACAACGCGTGCAATAACACCCTTATTCCCGTGACGCCCCGCCATCTTATCACCATCTTTGAGTTTTTGCTTGGTTGCCACAGTCACTTTGACAACTCGCGTAACTCCTGGATTAAGATCATCCCCTTGTGAGCGATCTATTTCCTTGACCGCAATAACAACCCCTTCGATTCCGTGCGGAATACGCAGCGAGGTATCACGTACCTCCCGCGCCTTCTCTCCAAAAATCTGGTTCAACAATTTAAACTCAGGGGTATTGTCCATATCCGATTTCGGGGTCACTTTCCCAACAAGGATATCACCATAAGACACATAGGCACCAATGCGCACAACTCCAGAAGCAGTGAGATTCGCCCGAGCACGCTCAGGGGTATTTGGTATATCTGGCGTTACTGTTTCAGGACCAAATTTTGTTTCACGAACCTCTGTCGTAAATTCATGCAAGTGAATCGAAGTAAACCGGTCATCTTTTACAATACTCTCTGAGATAAGAATCGCATCTTCAAAATTATGTCCATTCCATGGCATAAACCCTACCAACACATTTCTTCCCAGTGAAAGTTCACCTTGATGCGTTGCTGCACCATCTGCAATCGGCTGTCCTTTTTTCACCTGCTGCCCAAGACGTACCAATGGTTTTTCCACACAGCAAGTGTCTTGATTCGTACGAAAATATTTCAAAAGATTATACGAACGAGCATTATTGGCATCGGAAGTAATTTCAATACGCATCGTATCCACATAGGTAACCTCCCCTGCTTCACGCGCGTGTTTTACAATGCCAGAATCATGGGCAATAACCGCTTCCATCCCCGTTCCTACACGCGGCGGCTCAGGAAACAAGAGCGGAACCGCTTGTCGTTGCATATTTGAACCCATCAAAGCACGGTTCGCATCATCATGCTCCAAGAAAGGAATAAGCGATGCAGAAATAGATATGATCTGTCGCGGAGAAACGTCCATATACTGAATCTCCCGCGGAGCCTTGGTTGTATACTCCCCACCATTACGTACCGAGATCTGGCCATGCTCAAATTCACCGTTTTCTCTCAACAAAGCGCTCGCCTGGGCGATGTTGAATTTTTCCTCATCACCAGCCGCAAGGTATTCAATTCCATCAGTAACAACACCATCTATAACTTTTCTGTATGGCGTTTCCAAGAATCCATATTCATTCACCCGAGCATAGTTTGCCAATGAAACAATCAACCCAATATTTGGACCCTCAGGGGTTTCAATTGGGCACATCCTGCCGTAATGCGTATAATGCACATCACGAATTTCAAATCCAGCGCGCTCGCGCGAAACGCCACCCGGTCCAAGCGCATTCAATCGTCGCTTATGGGTCACTTCCGCCAAGGGATTTACCTGATCCATAAACTGCGCAAGTTGCGAAACCCCAAAAAAGTCTTTTATTGCAGACACAATGTATTTTATTGCAATAAGATCTTGCGGTTTCACCGTGTCGTTTTCTCGCAATTCCATGCGGCTTTTTGCGATACGTTCCATATTCGCAAAGGCTGCCTTCAATTGAATTTCTATAAGTTCACCCACTGAACGCACACGACGATTTCCTAAATGATCGATATCATCAATGTTTTCTTCTTCGATGAACACACGAATAAGATGCAAAATTGATTGCACCACATCCTCACGCGTAAGCACGCATACATCTTCATGGACATCATGTTCAAATTTTTTGTTGAGTTTATATCTTCCAACCGGGCCAAGATCATAGCGCTTCGGCGAGAAAAACATCGACAACACTTCGCGCTCTGCATTCTCGATAAATCCAGAATCAGATGAATTGAGCGATTCATACACAATTTCCACCGATTCTTGCTTGGTAAGATCGTCTTGCTCATTGCTTTCAAGGTATTTCGCCTCTTCAAAACTAAAACACTGCAAGATCAAATGAGAATGCAAAGAATCCTCGTGGCGCATATCGATTGCTTCTACTTCTGTGATCCCTACCGAACTAAGCTCTTCAAGAATATGAGGATGCAAATGCTCTCCAGATCGAACAATTCGACGACGAGATTCACCCTCTCCTGCATAATAAGGAAGCACTGAATAATACTGCTCCGCAGCCAAACGCTTTTCCGATGTATCTATCGAGATAGTTTGCGTTTTGTAAAATGCTCGAATAATTTTTTCACGCGTATCGATGCCAAGAACACGCAAAAACACCGTCGCTAATATCTTCTTGCGCTTGTCAATCTTTACAAAGATAACATTCTTTTTTGTATCGACCTCAAATTCAAGCCAAGATCCTCGATTTGGAATAATGCGAGCAGAACACCCGCCTTTTTCTTTTGAAAAAACCACCCCTGGGCTGCGATGCATCTGACTCACCACAACACGTTCTGCTCCATTAATAATGAAACTTCCCGCATCAGTCATCAGCGGCATCTCTCCCATATAAATGTCTTTTTGACGAATCTCCCCCGTCGTTAAAAAAACAAGGCTGATGCGCGCCTTCAGCGGAACCGCATAGGTGTAGCCCTTGAGACGACATTCTTCTTCGGTGTGTTTGACATTATCCTCATCAAGAATATATCCGCCGTATTCAAGACGCATATCTCCATTTGGACTTTCTATCGGAAAGACCGATTGAAACACATGTTCAATCCCCTTTCTCAACGGAGCCTGATTGTTCTGCAAGCGTTCTCGTTGCAAAAAAGATTCATACGAAGATAATTGCACATCAAGCAGGTTTGGCATTTGTAAAATTTCTTTATTACCTTGCGTAAGTGACTTTCTTGTTATTTTTTTGTAAGGATTAAACATATATACCCCATATGGCACAACAATCCTAAGACATACCATGCCTTAGGATTGTAAAAATAAATTTTCTATTGCTTTGTATCAAGCTATTTTATTTCGACAACAGCGCCAGCTTCTTCAAGTTGTTTTTTAACTTCTTCAGCTTCTGCTTTGGGAATATTCTCACGAATCGATTTATCCCCTTCTTCAACAAGCTCCTTTGCTTCTTTGAGCCCAAGCCCAGAAACAATGGCGCGTACTGCCTTTATCACCTGTATTTTATTTGCTCCGTCAGCAAGGCTCTTCAGAACAACAGTAAATTCTGTTTTTTCTTCAACAGCCTCTGCCGCTCCTCCTGCCGGTGCAGCAACTGCTACTGGAGCCGCAGCGCTGACGCCAAATTTTTCCTCCATCGCCTTTACAAGATCAGCGACCTGGAGGACCGTCATACTTGATATTGTCTCTAAAATGTCATTTTGACTAATTGTTGCCATATTATCTTCTCCTTTCCTTATTCAATGTAGTATAACAACTACGAAGACTACATGATTGGTTATCCTTTTTGTTCTTGAATTGCCTTTAATGCATATACCAAGCTACGCGGAACTGCTTGCAGTACACTCACTAGCTTTATGGTATTTCCCTGCACTCCATTCATAAGTTGTGCAATTAATATATCTCGCGAAGGAAGCGCAGATATCCGCACAACCTCGTCAGCTTCAAGTTTTTCTCCATCAATATACCCACCCTTCACCTCAACCGGCGCGTCCTTTGCAAAAGAAACAATTTCCTTTATCCCATCACTGGGATCTTTCGGCAAAAACGCTATCGCCGTAGGCCCGCTCAGTTGTTCATCAAATCCCTCTATACTCAATTCTTGCAATAGAATCTTGCATAAATTATTTTTCACAACGTGATAGCGCGTATCTTTTTCATACAGCTTTGAACGCAGCGCGGTGATTTCAGACACCGTTACTCCACGATAGTCAGTAAACACAACATGTTCAGCCTGCTCGAACTTTTCTCGCAAGGCATCAATTTTCGCACGCTTTGCTACTCTAGATTCACGAACATCTGTACTCATTTAACCTCTCCTGCCAATAATTCCGAAACATTCAACCGAACTCCCGGTCCCATTGTCGAAGACAATGCTACATTTTTTATAAAATCACCTTTTTGATCAGCAGGCTTGGTCTTCACCAGTTCCCCGAAAAAGAATTGTGCATTTTCTATGATCGCTCCATCATCCATCGATAGCTTGCCAACGCCAATATGCACAACGCCTGTTCTGTCAGCCCTAAATTCCACTCGCCCCTGCTTGAGCGCCTTCACTGCTGTTTCAATCTCCGTTGTGACGGTTTTTGTCTTAGGGTTCGGCATCAAGCCTCTTCTTCCCAAAATTGGGCCAAGCTTTCCCACCGAACGCATTAAATCCGGGGTCGATACTGCCACATCAAAATCAAACCATCCGCCCTTGATTTTCTCAATCAAGTCATTTGACCCAACAAAATTCGCTCCTGCTTGTTTTGCTACTTCAGCTGCATCACCCTCTGCGAAAACCAAAACCTTGACTTCGCTTCCAAAGCGATTAGGAAAACTAAACACATCGCGAATGCTCTGTCCCTTTTTTATCTCCAACGAACAGGCAATTTCAATGGTTTCATCAAACTTCACAAAAGAGATCGACTTTACAAGACCGACTCCCTCTTGCAACGAATACTCGCGCAAGTGTTCAACTTTTTTTACTGCTTCTTGGTATTTCTTTCCACGTTTCATGATGCTACAGTCACCCCCATGCTCCGCGCAGTTCCTGCAATGATTTTTTCAGCAGCCTCCAGCGTCGTCGCATTAAGATCCTTCATTTTTTCCTCTGCAATAGCACGAACTTGTTCTTTGCTCAGTTGCCCAACTTTTACTTTGTTTGGTTCACCTGAAGCCTTTTCCAGCTGCAATGCTTTTTTTATCAATACTGCGGCCGGAGGCGTTTTCACCTCAAACGTAAAACTACGATCTTTTTTAACATAGATAATAACAGGAACGATGATACCCGGTTCCAAAGAACGCGTTGCATCATTGAACTGCTGCACAAACTGTGGCGCATTCACCCCATGCGGGCCGAGCGTTGAACCTACTGGTGGTGCAGGAGTTGCTCTTCCAGCAGGAACCTGCAGTTTTAATATTTTTGTAACATTTGCACTAATTGCCATTGCTTATTCCAATTTCTGGTGTATTCTCCAATAATATCCAATGTACTAAATTTTTTCAACCTGTGAAAAATCAACTTCCACCGGTGTAATTCTTCCAAATATCCCAACCATAACACGAAGTTTTGTCTTCTCTTCTTCTATATCCTCAATAGAGCCAGTGAATGTTTTAAATGGCCCATCGATGATGCGAACAGTCTCTCCCTCAACAAAACGCATTTTCAAACTTGCACTACCTGTTCGCAAATCACCCGTCAAGGTAAGCAAGGTTCGAACTTCTTCTGAAGACAACGGCGCTGGTCTATTTTGCCCTGTTCTGCCAACAAATCCCATAACCCCCTCACAACGAACAATACGAGACACAACGAGGCGCCAATCGTTTTCAAGATCAAGCTGCACGAGCATATACCCTGGAAAATAGCCGCGTGTGCTTTTGCGCTTTTTTCCGTTGCGCATCTCGACAACCTCTTCACGAGGAAATCGAACATCATAGATCACCTCTGCAAATGCAGGGTCTTCACGCAACAAGGCCAAGGCTCTCTCGACCTTTTTCTCTTGTCCCACCAATGCCTGTAATACGTACCAATGTCGAGCCATTTGTGTAATTAAAAAACGAGGTCACTACCCAAAAGCAACAGATAATCTAATAACCCGAAAAAAATGGCAAACAAGGCAACCGAAGCAAGCACCACCTTTGTCGATGTGGCTACTTCCTTTCGAGTTGGCCAGACTACTTTTCCAAGCTCAACATAACACTCTTTAATAAACTGAATAATTTTTTTCATACTTTCTCCAGGTCAGGTAGGATTCGAACCTACAACATCCGGTTTTGGAGACCGGCGCTCTACCATTCGAGCTACTGACCTCTAAAGCCCTCGATCGGACTTGAACCGATGACCCCATCCTTACCATGGATGTGCTCTACCGACTGAGCTACAAGGGCAGTCGTCATGAAGACCATATAGCCTGTATAGTAGCACAGCATTTAAATTGCTACTAGAACAATACAAAATAAAAAGTTGTAGTACAAGCAATTAGTTAGTTCCCATGCACTGAGAACAGTCGTTTAGGTTATATAAAACTCTTGCGCCCGTTTTTTCAGCCTGATATACCAATAATGGTTTGAAGCAAGCGACATCCGAGCTTCGGATTCGTAGAGCTTTGAAAATCGCTCTTTGAACGTAGCCATTGCCTTGCTAAGCATCGTCTTGCCTGCAGAACCAGGGCTTCCGTTGACAATCAAGGCTTCTGATCCAAAAAAATTACCCAGGCTCGCATAAGGAGAACCCGCTAATTCTGAACTGTATTCTTTACATAATGTGGTAATAGTTTCGCGGATATTTTCTGCCTGTCCAGCAAAGGCAATGATCATCGCATGAAACATCTTGATATACATCGGATAGGCGCTTCCATATTCCGGAATAATACATTCAAAAAACGATTCTCCATGCATAGGATAAGACAGCAACCCAATTTTTTCACTATTTTCAAGATTATCAACAGTGACCTCCATCCAATTAAGGGCCGTGCTGTATTTTTCTTGCATAAAATAGGCTTCAGCTAATACCAAACTGCGTTCTTTTGAATCTTGCACTCCATGTAACTGATTAATGCTCTCAGATGGCATTCCTTGATAGGCCAAACACCGGGCAATCCATACCGAAAACAGTTGCTGCACTGATGTATCATAATATGATTGCAAAATCGTATGGCGCTGTTCCAGGATGTCCTGCGCCTTTTTGTAATACCCCAATTCAAACAGAAACCGAGCATGGAGAAACTGAAAATAAATCGCCCAATCATACTGCACACAGTCAAGCGCTTTTTGACACATGTCTTGTGCTAGATCGCCGCCAAGCTGCAAGCTACCGATGTGAAAACAAATCACACACCGGCATTGGCTGGCATAGGCATAGGTAGCAAAAAAATAAGTCTGCTGTACGATGTCCACTGCATACTGAAAATAGCTTTCTGCCTCTTTATACCTCTTTTTTTGAACTGCGATACGCCCAAGAAGCAGGTGCGCACCCGCAACACAGCGATTGGTCCAAGGAGTGCGATGCTCAAGGGTTGCTCCAAGAATTTGTTTGATATGAACAACAGTATTTGCTGCATTTCCCTCGTGCAGGTGGAGTTTTGCAAGGACCAGCAAGCGCATAAGGTCAAGTTCATCACTTAATGCATCGATCTTTTGCTCTAATTTTTGTTCAATGGCAAAGAGGGACACTCCTTGTCGGAGCGAAAGCTTGTGCTCAACCATAATCAACGTTTGAATCAACGAAAGGAGAGCAGATGAAAACCCTTCAGTTTTTTTGCATGATTCAATAAAGGCATAAAAATCATGCAATTTTCGTCCACACTCTAAAAGAGAGATTCCGCAATACACTAATAGGTGTTTGCGTTGTTCTATCGTTAAGAAGTTCCAATGTTCACGTTTATGGTATCGCCAATCAACATACGATTCATGCTGCACCATTTCCATATACGTAAGCGCAACGCGACGTTTTAATGAAGATTTTTGCTTGCCCAACGCAGATTCCAAATCATTCAACGAAAAAAATCGCACGCTATAACATTCATTTTCGTGTTTATGAAGAATGCCAGTTTCATTCAAAACCCTCAACAGCGACAACAATTGCATTTGTCCCGATTGCTCCTTTTCAAAGATAGGCAGCAATCTATCGTGCACCGCGTGAGAACCCAAAACTCGAATAATAAACAGAATACGAAGAAATCGTTTCGGCATATGCGAAAGCAATTGTTTTGTATTTGAAGCATGTTTGGTTTTTGAATGAATCCACCCAAACTGTTGGAAATTTTTTTTGAGATATCGATACACGAGGTGTTGATTGTCTTTTTTATATTTGGAAAGATTTTTCATCGCCTGATCTTGATCAGACACCTCAAAATGATACCAACGTATGTACAACCATGATTGGTGAGATTCTAATTGTCGAGAAGTATGCCGTACGACCTGTACGTAATGGGTAGGATCCACTTGATCCAAAAATTCAAGAAAGAGTTTCTCAACGTTTGTCTCCCATTCATACATACCTCGGATATGACAGACAAAAAAATTGGATCCATTTTTATTACGAATGGTTTGAATGCTTTCTTGAGCAATAGTACACAGGGTTCGATAGACATCTTTTGCCAAATGAAATAACAAAAATTCTTTATCATTCTTGTTTTGTACGGCATCATCCTCTACATCATGCTGTTCGGGAGTTTCTGCCGGTTCATAATTGGCGATGTATTGGATTAGAGAATCATCCACCTCCGCCAAGGTTTGATCAGCTTCATTGGCATATCGATATACCAACATCGTAAATGTTCGAATAATAGTTAACTGATCGATGAGTACGTCACAGTGCAGAGGTGAATAGTGGACATAGGGAATGGAAGAAAACACCTTGGAAACCACAAAATCCATTCCATCATCTTTTGATCCATAGACAATACCCACTTTCCTCTGGGTGCTACTTGCACTAAGCCATCCCATCAGCACACGTCTTACATGGCTTATCAAAGTTTTTTGCGCAACATAGGTTTCAACGGGAACTTGCTGCAGGGAAGATTGAATTTCTTCAAGTTGATAAAATCCTTGTTCAGTCTTATTTGCAGTCACTTGCACCATTAAAGCAATGGTATTGGTAATCAACACACAATTTTTTTTCTTTGTTTTGATGACGACACCGATGTGATCTGAAGATGGATTATAGCTCCGGTCAATGTAGTAATCAAATACGGCAACATACCCATCAATGAATCGCTCCCATTGCGAAAGGGTATATGCTATTTTTGTTGCAATATAGATAATCTGTTTTGGATCATGCATCATCTTCATCGCGATATTGAAAAACAAACAATCGTGCGACTGACCACCAGATTTAAAACTATACACCTGTAGTTGCTGCATCAGGTCTTGATAAAATCGCTGAAACCACACCTCTTTTAGGTGGATATTCTGAGTCAAGAAGGGTATATACAACGAAAAAAAGTACATGTCTTTTTAAATTACGGTGGTCATGTGGGTATAACTTAACTACAACAACTATCTCATCTGCATCTGTACAGAATGCGGTCAGAAATCACGCTTGTCAGCCTATTCTTCATCTCACTGATCAGCAGATCGCAGATCATCTTCTTGATGGGTGACATCATACGTAAAGGGCATGAAACTCGTGCTGCCAAGTATATCTTCTATGCGCCATTGTCCATCGTGGCGAACTATTTGGAGCGTATACAATGCATGGACATCACCTGCTATCAACCGCAACGGAACAAACCACTGCTGTTCAACAGAAGATATCATGCCAATTCTCAACACAAAATTACTTGGGGCATCTGCAAAGGGCTCCAAATACCAGGAGAGAAGATCTGCAGCGTCTTCAAGGAGGGTCGTTTTTAAGGTTGTCCAATCACCATCACGATAGACATCCTTTAGCCCCCTACTGAAGGTTCCTACCATACGTATAATATCACGTTCATTACGTACCGTTGTGCGCACGTCCTGCACAGGACCTAAAAAATAATCAATAGGCAGTGCCGGCAACTGCGACCTGAATTTTCCATTTTCTTCAATATAATCGCCCTGTATGCGATATTGACTATTATCTATCAGTGAGCTTGATTCTTTGGATGATCCATCTTGCCCATACATATACATCTGTGCACTTATAGCAACAAAACAAAAAAGTATATATCGCTTCACAAGTAAGAATATCGTAAAATGTGATAAATAACTATAAGAACGTGTAATTACGTAGGAAGGAAAATGAAAATGAGCTACATATTACATCCAATTGATGGAAAAAGGCTAAATCTTCCCAGATTGCACACCGGTTATAGCTTTTTCTTGAATTTCTTGAATATAGGTGCAGTATTTCCGATGATTATAGTGTTACATGTAGATACAAAATTAATTCGACTTCTTTGTCTTTTGTATCAATGGTGATTAATATATGTTTGTGAAACAGCATCTACTTTTAGTTCTCTTGACGATCTCAATGGCGGCTCATGCACAGATTGTGTCTGGAACAGACACTCCATCCAGTGCTGCCGTACAAGAATATTACTACAAACAATCTGAAGCAAATAGCCCATTTCATGGCAGCAGTTACTACACTTCGCCAAATTACAAACAGGGATTCCATGTAGATTTAGGCATTGGGTATTCGAGCAGTACCGATTTGCTTAGCACTGCTCCTGCAACGATTAACTATCAAACATTTCGATTCCAACTTCAGTATACTACGCATAACAAATTTTCCATTATTCTAGACGCTCAATTCCGCATAGCGTTCACCCTCACGACAGATCCAGATATATATTTTTCAACAGATGAATGGGTTATGAAAACTACTGATACGCCAAATGACATACTCAGTAAATACCTCCCCATTATACAGATGCGTTATGGCAATCCATCTGACGACGTCTATTTTCAGTTGGGGTTTCTGTCTGACATCACCCTAGGTAATGGATTTTTGGTGCAAGATTATTCAAACAGTTTGGACATTATCAATCGGCGTATTTCTGGTATTTTTACTCGTGTAGATGCGCGAGCCTTTGATTTTCCCTATGTAGGCGTTGAATTACTCTTCGGAGACATCGCTCAACTAGACACCTTTGTTACACGCCTGTTCTTTCGACCTCTTTATTTTTTGCAGAATTCATATTTTCATGAAATGATTGTTGGCGTTTCGTTTGGAATGAATCGAAATGAATTTTCTTCACTCGATGGTGATCTATTTTCAGGGATTCGTGGTGGTGACATCACCTATATCGCGGGGGGTGACCTGTTATTGCCAGTTATTGCAAACAAAAACCTGCAAATTGAAGTGCAAGCTGATTATCTTTGGCAAGGAGATTCAAATAACGCCGCTCGTGCGGGAGCACGTTGGAAAATTTTTAATTTTTTCATATTGCATACAAATTTTGTCTATCTTAGCGGAAGAAGTTATGCAAACTATTTTGATAGAAATTTTCAGCAAACAGGTATCGAACAATCAATACGTGCGGGAACTTTACTCAATGATCCACAACGTAATGGATACTTCTGGGAAGCTTATGCAACACTTTCATTCTTCAACGATGGTCTTCAATTTGGTGGATTCGCAAGAGCCCCCTTCCTTTTTGACACTGCAACATTGAATCAAGCAGGAGGCATCACTGCTGGATTTAATCTGCGAATCATTGAAGGGCGAATCAAGGCATTACAGGGGCTTTCTCTATCGCTTCACTACGTAAAAAACAATATTTATGGTATGGATGATCTCGCATCAATTACAGATGCCTTCATTGGAGGAAAACTTGGCATACAAGCCCGTGGTATTCGTATAGAGATTCTTGCAGAACTACGACCACGCTATCAGATACTCCCCGAATTGCTGCAAATACATGCTGGGAATCTTGCTCAAATAGGACTGGATCCCACCCGTGCTGCTGACTACACCGCACTTCCGGAATATTCAGTTTATATGGGCATACTAGGAGCAATTTCATTTTGAAGAAACTAGCCCTGATCCTCACCGTCTATTGCTTTTTATCTGGCGAACAACTCTTTGCACAGTATTTCATTCAATATGCCAACAACCAAGAAGAAGTATCATTAATGCAACAGGGGATTTTCGAATCTCCCATACAAAATGGTGTACCGGTGCTTGCATCCGATGTACTACGCACGCGTAATTCACAAGTGGAATTTCTTCCCATCGATCAGCAAGCTGCTCTGGTTATCAATGAAGACACTGAGTTTTCCATTCCTGCTATAGATTCTCTTGCCGGACAAAATAACCCCTATGCCATTGCATTATCTGAGGGAAAGATTCGTGCAATTGTTAGTCCAGGAACAACGCCAATACAGGTTAACCTTGGAACTACCCAGATAAGAGCACAGTCAGGAGAATTTATCGCTGCATACAATGCTGATAAAAGCATAGAAATAACAGCTTATTATGGTGAAATATTTGTAACCGATGCTACGAACAATATCGCTACAACAGTGCCCGCTCAAAGCGCGTTGATAATTAGAAATGGAGTCGCACAATCTATAGGACAAAGTACCGATCAATTGGTAGAAAAGACCAATGAATTGCCCTTCTATGCAATTCCTATTGCGAAAATGCCGGGATACCAACAAACACTCCCTCCAGAACTCATCGATAACAAAGAAATAAGAATGGTCAACAAACAAGACCTTGGCGACGAGTTCGACGTCTCTCAGTATGTACCTAATCTCTCAGATACATTTGGTCTTACGATGAATGTGGGAGCTTTAACAATTGGTGAACATTCTTATGGATTCGCCACCGTGCAACCAACTCTAAATTTTGAAAGTTTTCGAGCTGCTTTTAATATTGGTGCAGGAATTCGCACCGGGGCAGTAATATATGAAAACGATGAATTCAACATGGAGAGTGTCTATCGTCCGAGAGGTAATTTCGAATGGGATTTCGGGACCACGTATTTTGCCGAAGGCGATACCTTAAACGGGGTGTTCGATGTTATCAACGACGTTCTCTTAAAGATACATGTCCTAGAAATATTTGATGTATACGATCCATTCTATATGCGCATAGGTGTGTTAGAGCCGATCTATGTGGGTAACGGAAGTCTTGTATTTGGCTTTACCAATACACCTGATTATCCTGCCGGGCGTCAATCAGGATTATACTTAAGTACAACTACCGAGCGTATAGAATTTTCGGTGTTTGCCGAATCAATCACTCCCTTTTCACTCTATGGCGGGAGATTTGCATTTCAATCAACCCGAAAGGCTTCTTCTCTGAAAATAGGATTAACCGTTATTGCTGATTTTGGATTAAGCAGGGTAATAATGGGCGTTCCAGAAGGAACACCTGCCGATTTTATCAATCCAGCTAACCCCATCTTAGAATATCAAATTGCAAGAGTACTTAGTCAAGGATATCTTGCAAGCGGAATTGATTTCCAACTTCCAATTATATTTCCTAATTCCTCTGTTTTCAACCTTACCATAGAAGGCAATCTCCTGTTTCCGTTTTCATATGATGGATTCACTTTTGATTTTGCAAGCAATTCAATTTGGGATCCCACAACGAAATCCACCCCAGGATTATCGGGACTCGTCGGTTTTTCAGGAGAAGCTACCATCAACAATAACTTTATATTGAGTTATCTCGCATCCTTTCAATACTTGGGGAGCATCGCATTACCACACATAATCACCAATGATTACGATAGAAATCGATTATTTCTGGTAAAAAACTTTATGAGACTGAACTTTGTTGATGATGGAATCGCGTCACAAGATCATTTAACTGCCATTGGTTCTTATAGTTTTGGATTTGGATTTAACCTAAGACTCCAATCGAAACTTGGCTTTTCTGTGGCTGCCAGTTATTTCCTCCCTGCAACCATTCAGAACGGCGGATTAAACATAGATGGAAATCATGAACTCACCCTCAACATAGACGTTGCTCCTGATTCTTGGCCAGTTGGAATAACTGTGTATTCAAACTTTTACGATGTGCTTGGTGTTTTTTCTGGAAGCGTTCCATTCTTTTCTGAATATACCGATATGGGAGCCTCGATTACTATTGACCCATATCCATACTTGTCCTTCGAGGTTCGTGGAGGCGTTACGCTACTTGAACAACTCGATGGACATTACGAAATAGACACCGCTACTGGTCAATTTGTTACCGGTGGCTCGCTTCTTTTCCTTATTACGCTACGTATTTAGAATAGACCATGCCTAGCATTCAAAAACTCAGCAGCCTTGTGCAACAAATGTTGGCAGCAGGGGAAGTTATCGACTATCCAGCGTCGGTACTCCGTGAATTGCTCGACAATGCGATTGACGCAAAAGCGAACTACATCATGGTTACGCTAGAACAAGGTGGCCTTAGTTCCATAACTGTACGCGACAACGGGAATGGCATGGAGAAATCAGACCTTCGCGTGGCTTGCAAGGCACATTATACTTCAAAATTAAAACACATCGATGATCTCAACACCTTGCTATCTCTTGGATTTCGAGGAGAGGCATTGTCTTCAATTTCAAGTGTAAGCAAAACAGTTATTCAAAGTGGTATTTCAGAACATTCGCCAGGGCATAGTATCACTGTTCACAACGGAAAAACAGTAAAAGAATCTGAGACCGCTCCTGTTCACGGAACCGTAGTCACCGTTAGCGAGCTATTTCATGCAATTCCTGCGCGAAGAAAATTTCTCCGCAAGGCCACGTCAGAGCAACGCCAATGTAAACAAGTGTTTTTAGATAAGGCTTGCGCTCATCCAAACATTCAATTTTCATTGTATGCAAACGGAAAACAGGTATTTAATTTTATTCCGAGCACCCTTGAAAAACGAGTAGCACTGAGCGCTAGAAAATCGGAAGCTGAATTTTTCACAGTTCACGTTGAAGATACATGGTTTCAAGCACATATCCTTACATCTTTTCCCACTACTTTTAGAAAAGATCGCAATCAAATTCATATCTTCATCAACAATCGCCGGATAAGCTATTTTAGCCTAAGTCAGGCCATCGAATACGCTGCCCGATCAGTCATTCCCGGCGGGTTGTTTCCGTATGCACGAGTTTTTCTTTCCGTGGATTCATCCATGGTAGATGTCAATGTGCACCCTGCAAAACGGGAAGTCAAGATAAAGAACATCCAATACCTCCACCATCAGATAACAACCGCAGTGCGACGAGCATACGATGCTCGAGTTGGACTAGTACTCCCCCCTCCTCCATCATTTGAGAAAGAGCTTGGAGTAGCTGATGTACAGCCTGGACAAGACAGTTCGATTCCTAGACCAATACCACAGCCCTTGCCTCATAAGGATTCCTCCACCACAAACTCAACTAGGCATCACAACCCTGCACCCAATACAACAATAAAAAAATCATCAGTTTTGAATCATAGGAACTCTGTGCTAGCAAAAGAACATCTATATCCAGGAACATCGAACATGGCTCATGCTCGTGATCACCACCTTCCTATACGTCATTATGATTATCCACCCAAGCTGCAAAAAAAGACGGTATATCTCATGCAGCTCCACAAAAAATACCTCGTATGTCTCATTGAAGATCAACTCACGATTATTGATCAACATGCAGCACACGAGCGCCTTCTATACAATGAATTCAGAGCGTCGAAAGAAACACAACCTTTGAGCATCCCTCTTGAAATCTCCACAACGGAAGAAGAATTTGCCTATATCGAATCGATTCATTCTGTATTAGAACAGCTTCACATCCATGTTGAACGACGAGAAAAGACATGGGTTCTTGTTTCTGTTCCAGTGATCCTCGCAGAATCTGCCCATACCATATCTGAAAACCTTCCACACATATCATTGCAGCAATACATGACAACGTTGTATGCGCAACTGGCCTGCAAAAGAGCCATCAAGGCTGGTGAAACCATTGCCCCAAAACAAGCACAATCCTTAATCGATGCTATCGTAGACTGCGGTGACAAGCGCTGTCCCCATGGTCGCCCTCTGCTCATTTCGCTGCCTGAAGCTGAACTCGACAGAAAACTTGGCCGCTGCCTAACCAATGCATTGATGCACAAGTGATATTTTGCTAAATTTATACATTGTTCATGAAGGTTCTTTGCATTGCAGATGAGGTTGACCCTCTCATATATTCGCAGCACTCGAAAGAAAGATTGCAAGATATCGATCTTGTTATAAGTGCAGGTGATCTGCCTATGGAATATCTGGGATTTGTTGCATCGGTGACCTGCACGCCTCTATACTTCGTGTTCGGAAATCATAACCTAGAATACCTCACGCGCTTCAACAAACAGCACAACAGAGAGGCCTTATACCTCGATCCAACCGCACAAATGCAGAACACCTTTGGAGCAAACTATATCAACAAACGCTGTGTTCGTCATGAGGATTTATTGATCACAGGGCTCGGCGGATGCAAGCGATACAATCACGGAAAAAACCAATTCACAGAGTTTCAAATGACCCGACGAATTCTTTCACTTATTCCCCGCCTCATCATTAATCGCATATTTTTTGGGCGATTCGTGGATATCTTTGTAGCGCACGCACCACCACGTGGAATCCATGATCGTGAGGATCCCTGTCACCAGGGATTTGCCTGTTTCAGATGGTTCATCAAATGGTTTAAACCACGCGTTATGCTTCATGGGCATATACATATCTACGACAATACCTATAATAGAAAAACGGTATGGAAAAACTGCGCTATCATCAATGTTTTTCAAAGTTACACAATTAATCTGTAATACCCTACGTTAATCACATGCAAAACAGTCTTTTAAAACACACAGCAAATGAGGATTTTTCACGGGCTCGCGCGAAAGAGTTCCGGCAACGTATTTTCAATATCTTAACCCCTGCACGCAATGAATTGCTGAAACTCGACGAGGTGAAAGCATTGGTTAGACCAGATAGCGAAATGCACCATGGTCTTCAAACCATTCCTATTTACAGGATAATTGGAAGCGAGGGACGGTTTAGAGATTTTAACAAGGTTTTTCTTCCTAGAAAGCATTATCTTCGCTCTCGCTGGACAAGCCTTGATCAAGCCTATCTTTCAAACATCGTGCTTCCGCCTGTTCACCTTTACGAAATTGGAGGGGTCTATTTTGTGAGAGATGGGAATCACCGGGTTTCAGTCGCGCGACTGCTAGGGCAACAAGAAATCGATGCCATTGTGATATCATTGCACACTGAGTTAAAACTTGATGTGCACACAACCATCGAAAAGCTCCGAAGACAGGTCATCTCCCTGGAAAAAGAGGCCTTTTACAACGCAACTGGATTTAGTTCTGTCTTCCCTGGATACGATCTGCAATTCACCAATATTGGCCGGTACCAGGTTATCAAAAAGAATCTAGATATCCATGCACAACATCTAAAAAATAAGGAAGGTGTCGACAGGATTCCGTTTCGCTCCGTTGTTCTAGATTGGTTTCAATCGGTGTTTTTTCAGATCACCACTATCATTCGTGATGAACACCTGCTTGTCTTGTTTCCTAAAAAAACTGAGGCTGACATCACGTTATGGATTATTGAACATAAATCACTGCTGATCGAAACCGAACAAAAGGATCTCTCCTATTTTGATGCTGCACAATCATACCTAGCGAAATTTGGAAAGGGGATCATCCGAAATACCATCAGAGCATTATTTAGATTTTTTAAGAAGCATTCACGCAGGTCTTTGCGACGGTTGTTTAAAAAGAAATAACTGAAACAACAGGCAAGTCTAGCTTGTGTTGAGGTAATAAGGACCGCTTAGCAATGCCCTTCCTCTGTATCGAACGATGATATAAATAGGATTTGTGCGATAGGAACCCGATAATTCCACTCTGCCCGGTGCATGCTCTGTGAGTTCGACAATCTCTCCTGCCTCATTGATTGTGTAGATGTAATTGTTGGTGAATTGACTATTCAAATTCCACACATTCGCGCTCATATGCGTCATCTGGGGAATTAATTTCTGAGGTGTGTAGTCTGGTTCAGCGATCAAAAACGTTCGGCTACTCTTGTTGTATGCACCGTCGACAACCTCAACTTCGTATATTCCTCCCGGTATTTCTTCGGGATTAGGGCCCTGTATCTTGACTCGCCCTATTCTGCGATCAGCTAATGTTGCTAGTTCTATCCACTCTTCGTTGTTAAACTTCCACTCAAGCCCTTCCTCAGGCTGCCTCAGAATAATCTCTTGAAGATCACCGAATCCATCCTTATCCGTTACAGAAATCCAAATAGCTAGCTCTTCTGCATACCGGGCGGTTCCGGGGTTGTACACACTGCTGACTTCAAAGTTAAATCGAGTTATGACAGGAACAGCATTATCACATGCGATGCTAAACAGCACCAATAGAACTATACAATAACACTGTTTCCTGATCATATTCATTACCGAGAAACGAAATATTTCCTTGATTTCTTTAACCGTTTACGAGCAAGCGCTTTTTTTGTCTTATGTCGAGTAGCGGCGGGTTTTTCATAGAATTCTCTTTTTCTCCATTCTCGAATAATCCCTTCTCGCTCAACCATACGCTTGAATCGCTTAAGCGCACGTTCTACTGCTTCTTGCCCATCAATAATTACTTTTGCTATTTTTTTCACCCCCCTTCTTAATGCAGTTAAGCACCATTAAACTAAATACATTATACTTTGTCAACCTGATCGTCAATACCCTTTAGGAGTAATTGTATTTTTTTTTGGTTTCGAAATACATTCAGTGAAATCGTACAGAGAACTGAGATAACATTTCCTAAAGAAAGACTAGTATGTAATTCCGGTGTGACATTCCAAAAAACAGCAGGCCAGATAAAGCCGCCACCTTCAAGTGATAACAAAAAATGTTGATTTTCAGATCCGCGCTGTTTTACATCAACAATTTTCATTGCATCGAGTTGAAACCACGGATTTCTAAACCCTTGCCCAAATGGTTTACAGTCATCCAAAACCGCTAGGATATCAGGGGTCAAGTATTCATGAGATAAAATGCAATCTGGTGCGTGGGTGTCTTCTCCATCTAAAAGATAGAGCTCTTTACGTATATATTCTGTAACTCTGTCTTTCAAACGTTCGACATGCTCTGTGTAGCACGAAAATCCTCCTGCATCGTGATGCCCTCCCCATCCAATAAACAAATCAGAAAATTTCTGCAAAAACTGCGGAGAATTCACCATCCCTATACTGCGTATCGACCCAGTACAAATACTTTCTTCGATGGCAATGCAGACACAGGGTCTTTGATACTGTTCAGCAATCCTATTTGCAACAATTCCAGTAATCCCGCGATGGATTGATTTTCCAGTAACAAGAATGAATTTCTCATCCAATGCCTGAAAGCTCTCACGCGCCATAGGTTGGTATTGCTTCATAACAGATTCATAGAGTGATTTTCGCTGCGTGTTCAGCTGCATCGCCCTTTTCAATATTTCCTTTTTTTCATCAATAGTAACCCGTTCGAGAAATAATTCCACCGAAACGCTCGCCTGCCCCATTCTTCCAGTTGCGTTCAACGTGGGAATGAGCGTCCATGAAAGGCGTTGATCCACAAGTGGTAATTCAATCAGCTTGTTGGCAACTAATAGGGAGACAACTCCACGCCGTTGTGACGTAAGCACCTCCAAGCCCTTGCGTAGCAATATCCTGTTTTCATCAGTAAGCGTTACCATATCTGCAATCGTAGCCAAAGCAACTAGATCAAGACATGTGGAGAACCGCGCCACCGCATCTGATTCTTGCAGATAGGTGTAATATCGATACAGCGAATAGAGCATATCAATTTCTTCAAAATGCTTAGTGTATCGTTTTGCACGAGACTCTCTGCACAATTCTGTAACACCCATTTTGACAAGCCTTGGTGCCACAGAAACAAGATCATTCTGCAGCGAGACAACCGTTTTTTTTCCGCATGTCTCTTCAAGTTTCTGCAACAATCTCTTTTGCTGTTTCTTGCTGTAGACAATTACAATATCCGCATTTGCATACCCCTGGATGATTTCCTCATTGATAGTCGATTCAGTGTTCACCCCATGAATTCGTTTTTGCACCACCCCGGCGTGCAGAATTATTCCATCACAGATAACCGCCTCTGTTCCAGGAACACTGTGCAGCAAGAATATCTGCTTCATAAAGGATGCACTCGCATGCAGTTCATAGGCAAAAATGAGCTTTGCAACAAGTGTGCAGGTGCATGTTTCTTTGCAAGGATAGTCAAAATCTTTTCTCTTAGGGTTGATAATCGCATCAGCTGCTGGAAGTTCTTCGCGAAGATCGTGATGATCGATAACAATAACCGGAACCTGGTGATCACGCGCATAGGCAATCTCATCAAATTGTGTTATTCCACAGTCAACAGCAATAATAAGGTCTACACCTTCTTCAATCGCCTTAGTTATCGCGTCAATTTGAAATCCATACCGATCCTCCCCTTCAGGAACACGGTATTGTGTCGAAATATGCTGTGATTCAAGAAAATTCACCGTCAATGCAGTACTGGTTATTCCGTCTACATCCTTATCCCCAAAAACAATTGCCTTGCCACGTTTTTGAGAGATTCTTTGAATAATTTCTATTGCGTCTTTGATATCGGGAAGCAAAAAGGGGTTATGCGTGTAATGCAATTGATCCTTCTCCATAAAAAAGAGCACATCAGATGGTTTGGTTATTTCCTTTCGTAACAGCAGCTCAGCAAGGATCGGATGGCAATGATATCGTGTAGAAAAATCACGGATTGCCTGAGCAGAAAGGGGAGCTATTCGTTTCAACTAGAGTTCCCCAAGCACAATAGGGGGCTGTTTTTGTGCCTCGTCTGCAAACGTAAATGCATTCTGAACAACTGAAACATCTGATTGATTTAAGGGCTTCTCTGTCCATACAGTGCACAGTGGCTGTGCAGCATCCACGCGCATGCCAAGCCCAACCGCTAGTTCAATACCCACATAGTTTTGAATTCGATCACTTGTTTTTTCTCGGCCCGCACCGTGATATCGCAACATATTCGCAAGAGTAAACGCATCAATTCCAGCAAGGATTCCCTCAGTATTCGCATGAATTGCTGTGCTATATTTCGCACGCTTGGTATAGAGATTCTGCTCCAAGGCAGAGAGATCACCACCCTGCAAGACAACGTTCTGTTTAAACCGCTCAAACGCACTGCCATCTATCAATGTTTCCCGCAATCGTTGCTCGATGTCTGCTGCTGTCTGCTGTGGTTGTGCAAGTTTAACCGCTTTTACACAGAGGGCAACTGTCAGGTCAACGAGGCGCTTGCTTAGTGGATGTTCTTTGCGGCGAGGATCCAAAATAGCAACACATTCTTCAATTTCCAAAAATGTGCCGATAGAAATTCCCAAGGGAGTTTCCATATCAGTGACCAATGCCCCAATCGATTTTCCCATAGACTGGCCTGTTTCCAGCAATGCGTTTGCAAGGGCGAGAGCCTCTTCTTTGGTCTTCATGAACGCACCGGACCCGCACTTTACATCAAGCACCAGATGTTCACAACCTTCGGCAAATTTCTTTGATAAAATGCTCGAACAAATCAAAGGTATCGATTCAACTGTGCCCGTAGCATCGCGCAATGCATAGAGTTTTTTGTCTGCTGGTGCAACAGTAGTAGTCTGACCCATCATGGCATAGCCGCAGTCTTGCACAATTGCAATGAATTGTTCTTTTGTTAACGAAGTGTTGTATTGAGGGATGCTGTCAAGTTTGTCTAATGTGCCCCCGGTATGTCCAAGTGAACGTCCACTGATCATCGGCACCCTGTATCCAGCAGCAGCAAGCATCGGGGCTAATACAATCGAAACCTTATCACCAACCCCACCAGTTGAGTGCTTATCTAAGAGAGGTGGTCCCTCGGGAAAACGATAAGTCTCGCCAGAATCAATCATCGCACTGGTGAGACATGCCCGCTCTTCTTTATTCATCCCTGCAAAATAGACAGCCATGAGGAACGAAGCCATTTGATAATCTGGGATCTTGCCATCGGTGTAATCATCGATAAGCGTTTTGATTGTCGTTTGATCGAGTGTTTTTCCATTACGCTTCTGTATTATAGATTCAAGAATCCCCATGATATATACTATCATATAATGTGCTCTCATATCCAAGTGGATGCTAGTTATTTTCAATCGTATAGGCTCTTCGTCGACCTCGATGGTGTGTTGGTAGATTTTGAAAAGGGAGTGCAGGAGT
The DNA here is from genome assembly GCA_965243525.1 of Spirochaetia bacterium. GTDB lineage: Bacteria > Spirochaetota > Spirochaetia > WTKD01 > WTKD01 > WTKD01. The sequence goes on from OZ251568.1 coordinate 589,044, forward strand.
TTTGCGGAAAACCAGTCGAAGCATTTGATCCACGAAAAACACTCTGGCAATCACTTGTGCGGATACCAGAATTCTATGCACGACTGCCCTGGATGCCGGATGGAAAACAGTTGTGGCATGCCATCAAAGATCTATGCCCGGCGGTCTTAACTGGAATCCCCCGCGGAGCTTGGGCAGAACCGCAAAAACGTTCTTGGTGCAGCCAAAATCTTGGCGATGACGTGGAGGTCTTTGTTTGTCAGTCTTCTGAAAAAGCAACTGTCGCGTCCACAGTATGCACCGAAGAATTCCTCCCAATACTCATCGACGATAGAATTTCGCTTCAATCAGCTTGGGAATCAATCGGCGGAGTATTTATTCATCACAAAAACGCATCAGAAAGCCTTGAGCAGCTTCAAACAACAATCAGGACATCTTAGAAAACTTTTTATCTCACAGCACCGCACGAGAAACCACAACACTCTTGAGTGCGTATCCCAGAGTTCCCTCGAGAATGATCTTGATAATTCTCCAAGCCTCTTGCAATGTTGAACGTGAAAATTGCAATGTTTTTACCGTATCAAATCGGTGTATTCTGCATGCCTCAAGCAGTTTTACGCAATCTCTGGATACCTTGATCGTCTCTGCACGTTCTGTTGTTTCAAATTCAAGAAATTTCTGGTTGAAATACTGTTCTGTGCTGTCCAGGCCCGGCTGAATGCCGAACAAACGGAGCATATGCCACATACAAAGGATGTGAATGAGAAAAGCCTCATCTTGTGTATGGGAACGCAATTGTGCATAGGCACGATGAAACAACTGAAACAATTGCTGAGAATGTTCTTCACCGCGATGCATCGAATAGATGGATTCTGCCCAAATTGATGCAATGTATAACTGCTCTATCGATAAGACGCTGTCCTGCACATCATCTTTTGGGATGCATTCAACAAGGCGGATTCCAGAGGGTGAAAAGTCAAGCAAATACTCCGCATACAAAAATAGCCGCGTCACCAATCCCAACTTCGCTGTCGGTTTCTGTGCACCATATGCTGTTGCGCGGAGGATGCCTTCATTTTTCAAAAACAGAACAACCATCATGTGAATATCCTGGAATGGATCAAGCCGGAATACATATCCCTCAACAAAACGTGTGCGCTCAGAATATTTGTTTTTTGACGATTGCATAGTATACTGTTACATGAGCAATGAAAACATAATCATTCCCGTTGATCAAGTATTACCTAATAAGATTCCCATTATCTCACTGCAAGGAAAACCAATTTTTCCTGGTGTTTTTTCTCCGGTCATGCTAACACAGTCGCAGGATCTCGATGCTGTTTCCTTTGCTTACGAACAGGCAAATAGTCATTTGGGATTTATCCTCACCAAGGAATTTAGCCAACAACCGCCCGAAGCAAATGACCTGTATGAGACAGGTACCGTTGCCAAAATAGTTAAGAAGATCAACCTCCCTGATGGGGGAATCAATATATTTATTTCAACGATCAAACGATTTACTGTTCGGCGCTTCATTCCGCCTCTTGAAAAGAATCATGTACTCTGCGCCATTGTTGATTACGTGACAGAAAAAGAAGAAAACAGCGAGGAAATCAACGCCTTGACTCGTGCGCTGATATCAGAAATGAAGCTTATTTCTGAGGACAATCCTTTGTTTACCGAGGAAGTGCGCTTGAATATGGTTAACATTGACAAGCCGGGGCGAATTGCAGATTTTATCACTTCGATTCTCAACATCGACCGGGAAAATCAACAAGAAATTCTTGAAACGTTCAATATCTATGAGCGCATGGAAAAGGTCCTCATCCACATCAAGAAAGAACAGGAATTGCTACGTATTCAAAAGCGTATTCAAGCACAGATAAATGAAAAAATAGAAAAAAATAGGCGTGAATTTTTTCTACGCGAACAACTCAAGGAAATTCAGACTGAATTGGGTATTCCACAAGACGGAAAAAGCTCAGAAATACTCAAACTGCACGAGAAAATACAAAAACTCAACCTTCCAAAGGATGTGCTTGAACAAGTCGAATCTGAGCTTGAAAAATTTTCAATGCTGGAAACCAATAACCCCGAATACACGATTCAAAGAAACTATCTCGACCTCATCGTAAATCTGCCATGGAACTCAAAACTTCCCAAGATTCCTACGTTGAAACGCGCTACTGCTATATTAAACAGGGATCATTATGGACTTGAGGATGTGAAAGAGCGAATAATCGAGTTTCTTGCCGTAAAGATAAAGAAGGACGATTCACGTGGTTCCATTCTCTGTTTGCTTGGCCCACCAGGAGTCGGAAAAACCTCTGTGGGGAAATCAATAGCCGCGTCTTTAGGAAGGCCCTTCTATCGATTTTCTGTTGGCGGTATGCGAGATGAGGCCGAAATTAAAGGGCATCGTCGAACCTATATTGGAGCAATGCCTGGAAAAATACTCCAGGGGTTGAAGCTCTGCAAAAGTAGTTACGCTGTTTTCATGATTGATGAAATCGACAAACTAGGAATGAGTTTTCAAGGAGACCCTTCATCTGCATTATTGGAGGTCTTGGATCCAGAGCAGAACAGCGAATTTCGAGATCATTATCTTGATCTTCCCTTTGATCTGTCGCGTGTTATTTTTATTGCTACTGCCAATACTGCTGACACCATCCCCGGCCCCCTCCTTGATCGCATGGAGGTCATCCGGTTGGCAGGATATGTTGAGCCAGAAAAAGTGCAGATTGCAAAAAAATACTTGGTTCCAAAAACACTCAAAGAAAATGGCCTTGAAAAAGCCGATGTTACGTATTCAACAGCCGCCCTGAAGACGATTGCTAGTCAATATGCACGAGAGGCAGGCGTGCGTACGTTTGAAAAACTATTAAACCGTGTTCATCGAAAAATTGTATACTCGGTGGTATCCGAATCTACCGCACTTCCCATTCATATTGATACTCCAAACCTGAACGAATACCTTGGAAAACCATTTTTTTCTATCGACACAAAAACACATATCGATCAACCAGGAATCGCCGTGGGCCTAGCCTGGACCGCATTCGGGGGAGAAGTGTTGAGCATCGAGGCTCTTCGATTTACAGGGAATGGCGGGATAAAACTAACCGGGCAACTTGGCGATGTCATGAAGGAATCTGCCAACATAGCCCTTTCCTACGTAAAGTCAATTGCAGATCAATTCAGTATTCCACCCGATGTGTTTAACCACTACACCATCCACCTGCATATTCCTGCTGGTGCGACTCCCAAGGATGGCCCCTCTGCAGGAATCACCATGACAACGGCCTTGCTCTCCTTGCTTATCAATAAAAAAATAAAACAATCTTATGCAATGACTGGCGAGCTTTCCCTGACGGGTGCAGTCTTGCCCATTGGGGGCCTGCGAGAGAAAATTATTGCAGCAAAACGATATGGCATAAAGCACGTCATTGCACCGAAAAAGAACGAGCATGATGTTGATGAATTGCACGAACGCGTAAAAAAAGGAGTAACCATCCATTTTGTCGAGACGATGGACGAGGTGCTCAACCTTGTGTTGTAGATAACCATGACCTTGGCTAAACGATTCATTTTCTGGTATATCTTTGGTATGCTCCCCCTTTTGTCAATTATTGCTTGCGCAGGATCCTCTGATTCATCCAAAGCGCATGCTCCAGATTCACAAAATAGCAAACAAGCCGCCTCGAAATCACCCGATGAGATTATTCGCCAAACGGTACTCCAGTATCCAAACCAATTTCACGCTGTTATATACAATGATTTTCCGGAATTCATCGAAAAAACCTATGTTCTCTTACAACAGACAAACCCTTCCTTGGCACATGTGGACAAATCACACCGGCTGAACGAGGACTATGCACCCGTGCAACTTGTCGTCCTTGATACCATTTCTAATCTGCACCTTTCAAAATCAAATATGGAAGGAACCTCAGAAGCAGTTGAAGCCTTAGCTCACATGAGTGCTGCCATGGATGCTCTTGGATTGAAACTCATGGTTTCTTCTGCATATCGCACATTTTCATATCAGAAAAGGCTCTATGAAAACAGCCTCCTGCGCGATGGATTCGTTGAAACAGCTCTCAGCATTGCCCTCCCTGGAGCAAGCGAACATCAACTTGGAACAACATTTGATTTTGGGGATATCACCCCTTCGTTTGCAGATACACGAGAAAGTGCTTGGCTTGTTCAACACGCCCATGAGTATGGATTTTCTCTATCCTATCCTGAAGAATCATCGTGGATAACCGGATACATGTATGAACCCTGGCATTATCGCTATATCGGCGTGGAAGCCGCTCAGTTTTCACGAGATTATTTCAAAGGTATTCACTACTACACCTTGCATTTTCTTGAGACCGTCGCCGAACGTATACCCAGAAAAGAATAACTGCAGGACAGAATTACCAGGTGCTAATCTCATACATTTTTCCAAGGATAATAGCAAAATACTTTTGTATAGCTTGAACTAGTGATAGCATATCCCCATACTTACAAAGGAACCTATGACATACGATACATTGGCTCGATGGGGAGTTAACATCCCCGAAATACTATTACCACAAGACGATATTGATTTGCTGCGATGGTCTGTTATTGCCTGCGATCAACATACTGCAAATCCATCATATTGGGATGAGGTTGCTTCGGTCGTGAAGGACAGCCCATCAACGCTTTATTTGATTCACCCTGAGGCATATCTTGACGATACCACCCGGTCTGAACGAATCCATAGAACGATGGAACTCTATCGAAAGAGAAAGGTCATCAAATCGATTGGGCATCAACTTTTGCTGATTGAGCGAAATGTCTATGGAAAAACAAGGACTGGCTTGCTTATGTTAATTGACCTTGAAAAATATGATTTTTCAAGTGATACCGATCTGCCCATTCGATCAAGCGAAAAAACAATAATAGAACGCCTGAAACCACGTATCGCGGTGAGAGAAAACGCAACGCTCGAGCTAAGTCATGTTTTGATGCTTACAAATGATACCAACAACCATCTGTTTGGAGATATCGAAAAATATAAAAAAGACACCCTTTTCGATACGAACTTGATGCTTGGAGGCGGGCATATAACTGGATATTCACTTGAAAATGGCTTTCTCAAGCACCTGGATGAAACTCTTGCGCGATTCGAAGAGGGCGAAACGCCCTTTTTCATCGTGGGTGATGGAAATCATAACCTAGCTGCTGCAAAACAGGTCTGGGAGAAAAAGAAACGAGCAGGAGCCTCATCGACAAATCCAGCACGCTGGGCATTGGTAGAGCTCGTTAACGTATACGATAGCGCATTAGAGTTTGAACCAATCGCACGATTGGTGCTGAATCAAAACGAAGATGAACTCATAGATGAGATGAAAAAGAACACGCTAAAGATCAATTCTCGCTCGGCGAACGATGTCTATAGCAGTACCATTCCGGCAAATGAATGCGTCATTGAATCCATGCAAAATTCACTCACCTGTATTTGGAACTCGCCCACCGCGGTGCACACGGTGTGGAACGTAGAAAACATTCTTCAAGCAATGTCTTTCAAAAACCCTGATATCTCAGTGCAATACATTCATGGCAATCACGAGGCGACGACTCTCGCAAAAAAATTCAACGGAATTGCAATCTTATTGCCTCCGATACCTCGATCACATCTCTTTTCTGCTGTCCAACGATTTGGCAATCTGCCCAACAAGGCATTTTCATTGGGAAGAGCTGAAGAAAAACGGTATTATCTTGAAGCGCGATCTTTAATACAGTGACATCCTAAAACGATATCCATATCACTACAGTATGGGGGTCTTAATCGATGGCTCTACGGGGTGGTCTTGCATCTGAACTGCTGTGTTTTTCTTTCTTTCGTAACCAATACAAAGCGTTATAAAGAGTATACCGATAAGTATCCACATGCCATTTTGCAAATATTTTCGATAGGCAGTGGTAAATACTTCTTCTTTTTCAAAAGACGATGCACCTGCCAATTCTATTTCTTGTTGATAGAGCTTTGGCACAATCAAGATTGAAGAGTCATCAACGCTGATAGCAGTAATTTCTTCTAACAATATGTCATTCTCAAAACTCTGTATCCGCTCTATCGCTCCTGTAATTCCTTGTAATTCCTGTTCAAGATATGTTTGATAGAGTGCGAGTGTCGTGCTATTTCGAATTCCATAGATATCAAAAACAAGCCCAAACAACAGCCGAAATAGCAATCCGATGGTTATCGAAAACAGAAAAAACTTTATATACACATCTATATTTCGGCAAGAATCAGTCGATAATAGAGACGGTTATCGTTTTACTTGTGAAGATGGCTATCTTTGTACATACTATTACAGTTTATGAGTAAACATAATAAAAAAACCGACTTCACGCAGAAAGATCTTGATCAATACGGCGTGTGGCTAGACGAATCAGACGATCCTGAAGTGCCTACATTGCACGAGGTTTTGGAAGAGGCTCCGGAAACTCCATTCTCTGAAGAACTTAATGTTAACGTACCGGACATAGAACAAATCGAAGACACCATCCATACTGCAGAGAATGATCCCTCAATCAACCTTATTAACGTCTCTGTCAATCCTTCTGATGATGGTTCAGATTCATCTGCCGATCAGTTGCAGAAAGAAATTGCTGAATTACGCAACGAAATAACTGAATTAAAAGTGATGGTCGCTTCTCTTTCAACACAACAGAGAATTATGGACGCTTCCTCTGATGCTGATCAGGGGGGTTTTTTTGAATACGATGTAGCCAACGATGAGACAATTGCATTAAGCGATAATGAACTTGACAATATATTTAAAACATCGGAAATTTTTGAATCAGAAGGCATCGCCTCATCGGCAGAAGAAGCTGCTGATCTTTTCAACAAATCTGTTGATGCTTCTCTTGGAGAGGATGCACTCGGCACCCTTGAATCCAACGCCGAGACTACAGACACTACCGCTGGGTTTTTCAACGAACCGGCCGATGATGCCGAATCTATCGTTGTAGATGATCTTGATTTAATTATCAGTGAAGAAAACACCACTGAGGCAAGCCTAGAGGACTCCGATTTACTCAACGAAATTCCATTAACCGAACCTTCTTCCGAGATGGTCGATGAGGATGGGCCGCTTCTTCAGACAGATGATCTAGCTATCTCTGAAACAACTCAACTCGATGACATCGTCGACACTGGAATTGCTGATGAGGATTCAGATCTTGAAGAAGAATATCTTTCAGATATATCCTCTCTGGATGATGCTGATCTCTCTCAAGACTCTGAAGACATCCTATCTGCTGATGCACTACAATCAGACTCATCTTTTGATCTAGATAGCGATGACTTTGCGGAAATTGAACCTTTTTCTGATGATGACTTCGATGCCGGCAGTACAGACATTGATGCACTGGACATTGAATTTGCAGATGAAATTAGCTCACCGCCTTCGCAAAAAATTGATGAAGAACTGCGAAAACCCCTCATTGATGTTATCTCTTTAGTTGAGGATATGAGCAAAAAAAATCCTGATTTTCAGACTTCCATTTCAAGTGAAAAGAAAGAATCACTTGAATACCTCATATCACTCTTGCAAAAATAACATTGGCTGATGAGCTTACCTTTTTTTATTCAAAAGATGGAAAACAAAACGCACGTATCGCTACGGTTGCTCTGCATTCTCGATATTCTATAGACCAAGAATGCCGACGTTTCCTCACTGCACAAAAAATACGCGACACTGATACGGTAATTGTAATAGGCGATTGTCTTACCCACATCACTGCCAGCTGCAAGACACAGCTTCCAGGCGTAACTTGTTATCCTGTTATCCCCGACTCCAGATTTAAAAACGTCTTGTCCTCAGATGAGGATCTTTTTATCATTAACCCAAAATCTGGTAATCATCACGATATTGCAAAGCAAGTGCAGACGTATTTTCTACAAAAAATACACGAAAGCATGGTCACTACGATCAAAGTGCTTGAGTGGCTGCCCTCAAAAAAATTGTTTTCTGAGACACATTCTGCAATTCATCTCGGTATTGACCGGTTTATTCAGCAACTCAAGGCAAATATTGCAACGACAGCCTATTTTGGAAAGCGGTGGATTCAAAACACCCTGAGCAATATACTTGCAAGACCAGAACGCTTCATTCCCTGTTCAAAACTTCCCTATGTCTGTGTGAGTGCACCAGGACCATCTTTGCGAGAAACACTCCGCAGCATTCCACCCTTCGCTCCGATTCTTTCTTGTGCAGCAGCCTCTGCCATGCTCGAAACAACCGCTAACATCCTTGCTACTGTGCATACCGATGCAGGATATTGGGCAAGGCGGCATCTCGACAGATACCAAGGAACAATTGCCATGCCTCTCCAAGCCTCTCCTCTTCGGTATCATACACAGACACCTCTATATCAAAAAACCTTTATTGAATCATTTTTTACTGAGTTGGAACCGCCAGGTATTTTTGTTCCTGAACATGGAAGCGTTCTTGGATCAGCGATATACTATGCAGCACAACTAACCAATGGCCCCATCTATCTTCTTGGGGTTGATCTCGCAATGACAAAGAACAGATTTCATGAAAAGGGATATATCCTCGATGCCGTGAATATTCGAAAGACGTATCGCCAGTCCTCATTTGAAGCATTTGATTTTATCCATTATGCAAGACATAGTTATGATTATCGAGGTAAACAAGTGACTAGGCCGCTGCAATTATTTGCAGAATCCTTTTTACTGTTTCCTTCAGCTATTACTGAGCGGCTTGTTTTTGTCGACACTGCCCCACCTGGACTGGATATAGATGTCATCACCGCCAAGCAATTGAAAAACGATATCAATACGACAAAGCGGCATTCGCTGCGGTATTCCTCCTATCAATATTCAGCCCAAAGCGCACATGGCTATGTAAAAACGGGATTGGCAAAAATGAAGTCGGCAATTCTCGAAGGTGATTCTGTGGTGTTAAAACAACTACAATTGCACCTTGCCCCCCAAACACTACAGATCAAGGACGAGGCTTCTGTTAAAAATACGTTGGCAGATTCGATTCTATGGCTTGAACAGATCTATCTATGAGTATTTTTTCAGAAAATCTTTCCTGCTTATCGAGAAGATATCCCAAAATTGCCCAAAGAATCACACAGAATTTTCCACCTTCACCTATTTTTGTGGAGAAAACACAAAGCGGCACATACACCTATGGTGTTCACATTGAAGAAGATCCTGCTAATACGCTGCAAAAAAAATCAAAGAAGTATTTCCATTCTCGCATCGATCCAATACAAGAGGCCTCACGACTTGCAAAACATTATGAGCACGTAAACAGCATCATCTATATCGGATTGGGGAGCGCAAAACACTACGAACAATTGCTTCGCAATCATCGCCTAGATCAACTAATCATCATAGAACCAACACTGTCTCTGTTTGAAACGGCATTTCACACCGAATCGTATTGCAGCATATTACAGGACAACCGGGTGAACCTCTATGCTGAAGCCTGTCCTGGAGATGGTGATGTACCTACGTATATCCATGGCCTCACCTCTTTTCTGCAGTCTGAACTTGTCCTGTTGTTCACTCCAACTATACGCGTGCATTGTCTGAACAATCGCAAATGGCTGCAAACTAGGCTTGTTGAACAGCTAGAACAAACATGCATCCAATTGTTACAGCAAAAACACTCCGATTATGGCATCATGCAACATTTTGGACAGCGCTGGCAAAAAAATATCATTCAAAACGCAAGCTATTCTCCTTCACCAAATGCATATGCGCACATACAGAACATGCTCCAGAAGAAAGCCCTGCTTTTAGGTGCTGGCCCCAGTCTTGAGAGATATTTTGATGAACATCCTGCTCCGGTTGATCATTGCATCGCTGCTACCGACAGCAGTATTCCATTCATGATGAGGCAAAATCAAAAAATAAACATCGTGTGTAGCATTGATGCACAGGTGTATTCCTATCTCCATGGCAATGTTGGATATCCAAAAGAATCACTTTATGTTTCTGCATTATCTTCGTATACTCCAAAGACCCTCAAAAAATATGCAGCAGACCATGTTTATATATTGGGACCTCATCCTTTTGAACAATACCTGTTCAATCATAAAAAGGATCTCCTCTCTATTCCTCTCTATGGAACAACGGTTGCATCGTTTGCATTGGTGATCTTGAAACTGTTTGGAATAGAACAGGTTCAAACCATAGGGTGTGATTTTTCATATCCCATGGGAAAACGTTATTGTCGTGGTACATATAATCACATTTATGACAATCGAAGCTCACAACGCCTCCATGCATTTGATGCCTTTGCCTGTGCGCGACTTGTGCAGGAGGGAGCAAGCATCCAGGAAAACGCTGCACCCATGCACTATACTACGGAGAGACTCTCTGCATATAAGCATGAATTTTCAACGCTCCACGCCGCCTTGTTCACCCAGCAAACTGCATCACCGAACAACCAACTCCCCACCCTGGCTCATATGAGCGAGCAGCGTTTTCGAGCATCCCAAGACTTTCGTGGCGCATTATCTGCCATACGGACAAGCATCGCTGATTCTGCTGCATCACAAAACATAGCAAAAAACAACACAGTGATTCGCGCTTGTGTTCCCTTTGCAGCAAGCATTCTTTCACGATCTTCGCTTCCCCGTGATGGGAACGCTGATAGAGGCTATGACGTGCACCGCGAGGGTGTTGATACAGCTCTTCGCAGCGCATTGCAGAAGACAAAAGATTATATTGTCCACGCTTTATCCGATACATAAAACGATGGCTGTAGTAAAACGCTTTCTTCCAATACTGATCATTTTTGGATTATTGCTGAGTGCTCTCAGCGTCTTGGTACGTGTTCAAATCACAAGAAACCAGGAATTGACTGTGTTTCGAGAATCTCAGCAGGTTGTGCTCGATGAATTAAAACGGATGCTTTCGCAAACCACCGTTGATTATGCACAGTATACCTCATATATTCAGTCCTTCGTGAAAGAAGACGTTCGAAACATCGCATTTGAGCTGACTTCAGCAAAACATGGAACTGAATATATCTATACCAAAAATAAAGACCTCGTTATAACTACCTCTTCTGTTCCAAGCCTAAGCCAAAATTTTGCTAATTATCTGTTCATTCCAACGAGCTTCTATACCATCCGAGGGGATTTGTACACCGTCGTTGGCGCATACGAGCCGGTTAATGCTACCCAATTCACCTTGTTTGTACGCGATGCCATTTTGTTTGCAGCGATAGTGCTATTTCTTGCCTCGTTGTATTACTTTATATCTTCAGTGCCTCTAGGTGCGAGACATAGAAACAACATATCTTCGAATCAGAAAACGCAATATGGCGTTGAGAAGACGGATGAACCACCACATAGGCAATATACAGGAACATCAAGTGATCACAGAACATCTGGAAACCATTCTGATACAGAATCTATGTCTCAGAGCTCGGTGCAATTTCCACAATTACGAGAATTTCATGCTCCCCAACACGATGATGAATCCTTCTCGAAAAGAAAACCCGATGCTCATAAACCAAAGTCACCAGCAAATCTGAACGTACAGACGGTTCAAAATGCGGAACCTGACCTGTCAAACCCTATGCATTCAATAGCCTCTGATCCTCCACGCGGTGAGCCTTCAACTATCGACGATATCGGGGGTAAATTCGAGGCGCTTGATCAGCAACTTGACAATGCCCCATTCCTTGAAGACAGCAGTGATATTATTGATGTACTCAAAGATGATCCACCCAGTGATTTTTTTGATCCTCCATCTGATGATTTTTTGAGTCAGCCGCAAGAGCCCGCTTCAAATACGGTTTTTGAAGCAGAACCGACAAAACCTAGTGAAGATCAGAGTCCTGTCCAAGAAGAAGCTGAGGACTTGCCAGCATCACCAACGCTGTACGAAAAAGCAGAAGCCTTGCTTGATTCTGAAATTAATCGTGCTGTAAAAATTGATGTAGATCTCATTGGCATGAAGATGGAGATTTCTGAAACACTTGATAAAAATGTTGTCAACAATATAACCCAGCTGCTTTGCGATCTTCCTCCACAAGAAGATCTCTTTTGCCATCTAAGCGAGAAACAATTCCTCTTGTTGTTTCCAAATGAAACAATTCAAACTGCAAAGCAACACGCAGAACACCTACACAAAACAATTGATATGCTCTATGGCGTGGAATCTGTGTTTGCCATTACCTCTTTGAATGCACGAATGATCTCTGCAGGAGTATTGCTTCGCGAGCTAGACATCATCCTGGATCGTGCAAAAGAGCAAAAAAATCATGTTCAGGCTTTTTCACCTGATAGCAAAAAATACTATGAAGCCAAGCAACGAGATGAAATCGAAAAACTTCTCGATCTTGAGGATGACACAGAAGAGGAAGCATCAGAAATACTCCCTCCTCCAGAAATAGCCTTAGAAATAACCCGCGACCTGTTGTAGTTCTCTGCCTTATTCAGATGTATCTGTATCGGTTGGTTCAAGCAGAAAATATCCTTGATCGCGTGCGATACGATCTTTGATCGCCGCCGTGAGTTTAAAATAATATTCACTATGTATGCCACTTGGATGTACATAGAATACCTCAAGATCTTCACTTGCATACACAGCGGTGGTATAGACCGCACCATTTTGTTCTAATGCCTGTATCGTCAGAACTTTTTCACCCACTGTAACTGATCCAAGCGGGAATATTTTACTTGCCTCTAGATTAAAAAACGTGCGCACATATGCGTCTGTCAAATTCTCATCTGCAAGATTCTCATCGATCTGCCACTGCGCAAGGCCATCTGCAACGGTTCGTTTAATGTTAAAATTAAGTTCATCCCCTTCAAATGTTATTTGAATGATATCTTCGTATTCAGGGCGTGTACGTTCTGGATACAGGCGCAAATCCTGCCAATAGGCCTCAGATTGTCGAAAATAAAAATCAAGGGCATCACCTGTTTTTACAACCATGTCGATATCGTTCAGAGTAGCATAGACATCCCTGCTTCCCTCAATTCTATTACCTATGCGAACTGTTTGCGCATTTCCTGAAGAATCGTCAATACGGATCATTCTGTCTTCGCTCAGCCCATATGCATCATCATCTGCACCGACTTTGCCTTTGTTCTTTGCTGTTTCGACATCATCCAATAATTGGCTGACTCGATCGTCACGGGCAGGAAGTGAATCCAGCATCCAAGATCCAGATGTATTACTGAAGACAAGGTCGCCAATTGTCACTCCTTGGATTGCATCACGGTCTAACGATGTGATCAAAGGCGTCTCTCTTCTTCTTCTTGCTTGGTTTTCTGGAGCGGTAAAGAGTCCAATAACCCAGGTAATAAGTAAAACAATACAGAAACTGCCAAGTATAATGGTTTTTTTATTCATTTATCGTGTGCTCCTTCGTCGCTTGATCATGATGAATACCCCAATGAGTGCAACGATGAGGGGAATAAGCACCATGTTCCCCCAGCGCACAATAATTTGGAGTATCGCTGCTGTTTGTGGATCTCGAATGTTATCAAGAGTTCGTGGTCGAATGCTTCTTGTTCGTATCGACAAGAGGTCTTCGTCGTTTCCAAGCCAGGTTAATGCACTCACTGCAAACGTAAGATTATATCCTGCATTTGTCGCCCGCACGAGATCGGTTATCACATTGGTATCACTTAGGATGATAATGCGCGCAGCATCTACTTCAGTCAACACCGCAGATGGGTCCACTGTCGAGGGAATGGGGAGGCTCTTGTCGTATTGCAAGGGTCCTTGAAATGCCAGAGCTATATCGTGTGAGCCCTTTGTCTCAATTTCGTTTGTTCGAAATAGATAATCTTCCTGTGGAGTCAGTGAAAACTCATCAAGCATGAGCCATGCATCGTTCGTTGTGCTCACCAATGTCTCTGTATATTCGCTGAGACTATCATCCACCGAAAGTGGACTCGCCCAAAAAAGGTCCAATCCTGCAAAACGCGCAGTGATAGGGTGGTCCCTGTTAGCTGTGTCGCCAATAGCAATCCAATGCGGATAAGGAACAGGTGTCTGGAATTGAAACCCTCCTGTTTGTTGTACGATAGGTATTGAATTGTTTTTCTCATCCAACACCAATACATCGTCTATTGTGAATCCATACTGTTCCAACAAAGACAGGATCGACGTTTGGGTTGTATCTGCAACAAATGCACCTGTTTGTGGATCATTGTTAATCCGAACTCCATCAACTGCAAAAAAGACATTTCCACCACGCATGATGAATTGGTCAACATGAAAGGCTGTGTCATCCCCAAATGTGAGAGAATCCATAACCAGAAGGACATCGATATCGGGATCAATAGATTGTCCGGGAGCAAGAACCCTAACGGTGTATTCCTCTTGCAAGATGCGATAGAATTCCTGTGCTGTATTAAAAATGTCTTGATTTTGCGGAGAAAAGATCCTATTTTCGGCAAGAATACCAAGAATATTTTCATCATCACTCACCAATTGTCGAATGATCGAGCTGAATTGATATTCCAACGAGGATGGAGTAGTGGCAACAGGAATAACTTTCAATCGTGAAAGGTATCGAATGATAATACCAGAATATACCAATACAACACTTACTTGATCTCGTTCTGTAATCTCCACCTGGAATGGTCTAACGCCCAATTGCTCCACCTCGGTGCTGATTCCTTCTGTAACTGGATCAACGATATTTACGACGATCCTTCCTCGTGCATATGCAGCGTATTCATTCAACAGGTCGACAATTTGTTCAGTGCTCGGTTGTTTCTGACGGAGTTTGTCCGAAAGGTAATAGTCAATAAAGACCGTTTCTTCGATGTCGCGAACAAGTTCTTTCGAAACCTGAGAGATGCTATTTGCCTGTGTTGTGGTGATATCGATGCGGAAAAAATAGCGAACGCTGTTCAAGGCAATGAACGCAAGTAACACAAAAATAAGAATATAGGGTATTCGCTTTTTCATCAGTTTTCCTTCCTTGTTTCGATAGTATAGGTCGTGAGAGTCAAAGTCCCCACGATTAATATACCAAAGTACACAATATCGCGCGTGTCAATGAGACCCTTCAACAAAGAAGCGTAATGCGTGTTGAATGAGATATATCGCAAGAATTGCGCAAGCAGGAGCGGCATGTCAACAAAATTTGGCACCGTTCCGATGAGTGTGAGAACACAAAGTATGAGCACCGTTGTGATAAATGCTGAGATTTGATTTGTCGAAATCGATGAAATAAATGTTCCAATACCAATGCTTGCAGCAGCGACCAAAAACATCGCCAGATACTCGCCTATTATCTCGCCAACTTCAAAGCTTCCAAAAAATGAAACACTGATGGGAATGGGAAGTGTTAGGAGGAGCATGATGGAAAACAAAGAATATGCGCCAAGAAATTTTCCCAATACCAATTCGATGTGCTTGAATGGGAGGGTTAGCAAGAGTTCATAACTGCCTTGCTTGCGTTCCTCAGCCCAGGTGCGCATTGTGATTGAAGGAATCAAAAAGATAAACACGACAGGCATCATACCGAAATAACCACGAAGAGATGCTACATTTGCAGCGAAAAAGTTCTGAAATAAGAAGAACAACACCGATAACACCACCAAAAAAAATGTCATCGTGATATAGGCAATCGGTGAAGAAAAATATTGACGAAATTCTTTTCTGATTAGTGATCGTATCATTCTGTATCTCCTGTAAGTTTGATAAAGACATCCTCAAGACTCGTTCTCTGTGGGGTTAATTGAACCAACTTCACCCCTTCGGCGCAGGCAAAATCAAAAATATCTTCAGATACATCCATATTCGCACGAATTTCCACCCCCTGTCTGCCTTCTTGAGCGTTGATTTCTGATATTCCCAAAACATGTTCAATTTTTTCCAACCGATTCATGCTCCTCTTCTTCAAAGTACCGATGAATTCAACAGAAAATCGAAAAAGTTCCCCGCTGTTGTGCTGTAACTCACTCACTGAACCCGACGCCACGATGCTTCCTTGGTTCATGATCAGTACTTTTTCGCACAAGGCCTCGACCTCTTGCATGATGTGCGTAGACAAAATAACAGTCTTTGTTTCACCGAGCTCGCGAATATAGGCGCGAATATCAAGAATCTGTCGTGGATCTAATCCGCTGGTTGGCTCATCAAGAATCAAAACCGATGGATCATGGAGGGTTGCTTGGGCAAGACCAACGCGCTGCTTGTATCCCTTTGAAAGATCGTCTATCTTTCTGTGCGCCATATCAGATAATCCACATCGTTCGAGTGTATATTCGATACGTTCGGATAACTTGGCAAGTTTCCTTGCCTTTCCAACAAATGAAAGGTATTCAGTCACTGATAGATCCGGATAGAGCGGCAGAGTCTCAGGAAGATATCCTATTTGTTTTTTAGCGGTGACACAATCGCGTACGACATCAAGGTCATCAATGAAGGCCTCTCCTTCGCTTGGCAGGTGATATCCAGTGAGCACGCGTATGAGCGAGGTTTTTCCTGCGCCATTCGGACCAAGCAAACCAACTATGGATCCCGTTTCCACGCTGAGAGAGACATCCTGTACTGCTGTAAAGTCACCATATTTTTTTGAAATATGCTGAACGTTAATCATTGTTTACTCCTTATAGGGTATTGTGATATGCATCCCATCGTAAAGACAGTATGCATTTGGAAAAATTAATTTCGCTTCTTGTTCTAATTGTTTTAATTGGTGGTTGGTATATCGAGGGCTGAAATGAGTCATCCCCATTTGGTCAATTCCTCCCGCCTTCTCTGCAAGGCGTGCAGCTTCAACTGCTGTCATATGTTGCTTTTCCGTTGCTGCTTGCAAATGTTCTCGCATAAACATACCTTCACAGATAAAAAAGTCAGAGTTCTTAACTTCTTTATGTATTCTATCAATGGGTCTGGTATCTGTCACGTAAGATATTTTTCTTCCTTTTCGTTGTTTTCCCAGCACATCTTGCGGCTTGATTATTCGACCGTCGTCCAAAGTAATCGAGTTTCCTTTTTGCAACGTTGACCACAACACACCTCGAGGTATCTCCAGCGCTTGTGCTCGATTTGGGCAAAAAATACCCGGACGTGGATATTCCTCGAAGACATATCCAACACAAATACGAGAATGTTTCACCGGAAAAGAACGAATGCGATAACTATCACTCTCCCACACTATCTGATCGAGGTTATTAGGAGGCAGTTCATGAACGATAATTTCATAGTTGATATACATTTCAAGAATTGCGCGATTCAACTCCACATATTCTCGAATGCGGGGCGGACCAACAATATGCAGGGGTTCATCGCGATCAACTTGAGAAGAAAGCATCAACATGCCCGCCAAACCTGTTATGTGGTCAGCATGGGTATGGGTTATCAAGATAACATGGATCTTCTTCCATTTGAGACTCAGACTACGCAACGCAACCTGAGTTCCTTCACCACAGTCAAACAAAAAGAGTTCTCCATCGCGACGGAGGAGTACTGCAGAAAGGTGGCGATTTGGCAAGGGTATACTTCCCCCTGTCCCCAAAACAAATGCTTCAAGATTCATGTATTACCGTACTGCGCGTAAATCTACATCTTTTGAATAATCAATTGATGGATATCCAAACCCATGTATGTTGAGAAATTCAGTATACACTCCTGCGGTATCACCAATACTCGAAAGGTCAACGTTGCCTACTTGCTTCCAGAGCTCGCCAACCTGATTTTGAATGTCCTCTTGCATCTCATAGTCGTCCAAACGAATGCGTCCATCTGCATCAAGGGGAATCTCACCCGCGCCATATATCTTTTCTCGAAGCATACGATCCATCTGCGCGATGCAATCCTCGTGTGTTCCTCGTTCTTTCATCAGCTTATACAACAAAGCAAGATAGAGCGGTACCGAAGGAATAACCGAACTTGCACGCGTGACCAATGCCTTGTTCACCGAAATATATGCATGCCCTCCAACATTCTGCATCTGTGCGTCGATCTTTTTTGCACGTGCCTCAAGATCTTCTTTGGCACGTCCAATCGTCCCGCTGCGATACAGATCCTGGGTAATCGTCGGACCAATATATGAATACGCAAGCGTAATAGCATTTGGACTCAGCACTCCTGCACCGAGCAATGCATTTATCCACAACTCCCAATCTTCTCCACCCATAACCTTCACGGTATTTGCGATTTCTTCTTCGGTTGCCGGATTAACATGCACAGAAACCAGGTTCCCTTGAACATCGATCCCCTGCGACTCATACGTTTTTCCAATGGGTTTCAAGACCGATGTATAGCGCAATCCAGTATCTGGATCGATGCGAATTCCTGAAGCAAGACTATAAACAACAAGATCAACCGTATCTACGCTGCGTTTTATCTCTTGGATAAGGGTTTGCTTGCTCTCATGCGAAAAGGCATCAACGTTAAAGGTCACCGCGCCGGGTTCTACGACCTCACGATAATAGGTGTCGGCATACCACCCCGCTGAACCAGTCCGCTTTTCAGTCGGCTCTCGTTCAAAGGCAACACCAATTGTTTTTGCTCCTGCTCCAACATGCGCCGCGATGCGTGTGGCTAATCCATATCCGGTTGAACAGCCAATAACCAGTACATTTTTTGGGCCATCAAAACGTTCCTTATCACGCACAAAATCTGCAGCTTTTTTTACGTATAACCCACATCCCAACGGATGCGCATTTATACAAACATTGTTTCGTATCATCTCTTTCATATATACTCTCGCTTATTTTTTTATAGTACAAAAAAGACAGACGCTCGACAAGCTGATGCACCCATATCAATTCAGATACATCAGCGATGACTATACTTTATAGTGATCATGATTGCCTGATCTGGGAGGAATTTCCGCCATCTTGTGATAACTCCTTCACTATGCCAAACCACACTTTTTTCTTAGGATAAAGCATGCGTATATATACGTGGAGCGAGCTCAACGCTGAAGAGCAGCAAACAGTGCTATCACGACCAAGCACAAAGGCAGAATCGGCGTTAAAAAAATCTGTTGAATCCATTGTAGAAGCGGTTGCACGCGAGGGCGATGCAGCTTTGTTTCGCTATGCACTGCAATACGATAGGATCGATCTCGAAAAAATTCCTGCTGCAGTAGGTCCAAAAGAATTTGCCGATGCCTATGCTCTGGTTGATCAATCCGTGATCGATGCCTTGAAAGCAGTCATCCCAATCGTGCGAAACTTTGTTGAGGTCGAATCTGTGAGCAAGGAAGCATTTTCAACGAGTCCGCATCCCGGGATACAGGTGCGCACCATAAGAACTCCTATTGATTCTTGTGCATTGTACGTACCGTTTGGAAAGGGAAGATTTCCATCGATGGTGTATATGCAAGGGATTCCCGCTAAATATGCACAAGTTCCCAAAATTAGTTTTCTCATTCCACCACAACCGGATGGAACTATCGACCCTGCTTGTTTGATTGCCGCCGATCTATGCGGCATTACTTCTATCTATCGTTTTGGAGGTGCTCATGGAATTGCTGCATGTGCCTATGGAACTGAATCAATTCCGGCGTTTGCAAAAATCCTTGGCCCCGGCAGCTCCGTTGTGAGTCTCGCAAAACAGTTGGTATCCCCCGTTTGTGATACAGGCAGCATCACCGGCCCGTCTGAATCAATGATTATAGGCGATATCCATGCAGATCCCGATGCGCTCGCCACGAACATCCTCATCGAAGCAGAACATGGTTCTGATTCCAAAGCCATTCTTGTTTCACCAGATCGATTATTGCTCGAAGAGGCTGCTCAAAGAATAGAAAAGCTCATCGCAGAAACACCAGAACCAAGAAAATCATACCTTGCAACAGTCATGGACCAAGCACTCATCGAAGTTGACTCGCTAGAAACAGCTTGTGCAATTTGCAATCAATTTGCCCCCGAACATCTGCAACTGCAAGTGACAGATCCACAAGCGCTCATTCCTTCTATCACCAATGCCGGAGAAATTCTTATCGGTGCCCACACTCCCTTTAGCCTTGCCAACTATGCCGGCGGCGCAAACGCGATTTTGCCAACTTCTGGATATGCACGCAGCACCTCGGCGTTGTCGATACACGATTTTATGCGAACCACTGCAATCATTGAGGCAGATGAATCTAAAACTAAGACCCTGAGAAAACACGTTGCAACCCTTGCCAGGTATGAAGAATTCTATCACCATGCGCGAGCTTGCACCGATGCCTAGCTTATTCAGCGAATTTGAACACATTTGTGACTCTTTTACACAATATCTAAACTTTGAACGGAGCCCTGTTGATGTAGGTGAATACAAACTTGAGCGCATGCAATTGCTCCTCGCTCGCTGTGGCAACCCAGAACAGCTGCAGCAGTTCGTGCATATCGCCGGATCCAAGGGAAAGGGATCTACGGCAATAATTCTTCATAAACTGCTCAGTGCGCATGGATACCGCGTTGGATTGTTCACTTCTCCTCATATTCTGCACTATCGGGAACGTTTTCACGTATCCAATGTGGATCCTCATCGATATGCAACGACACTCGTTTCAACAGCAAGGGATGTCGCTGAACTTGCCAAGGAGTTTGCCGAAAATGCAAATCCTCCCACCATGTTTGAATTGCTCACACTCATTGCCTTCCTTCTCTTTGCCCAACTTAGCTGCGATATTTCCGTAATTGAGACAGGACTTGGAGGACGCCTCGACACAACGAATGTTATCCAACCCCAACTAAGTATTATTACACACCTCGAATTGGAGCATACCGCGATTCTTGGCACGACCCTCGCACATATAGCGAAGGAAAAGGCAGGTATTATAAAACCATCTGTGCCAGTGATCATCGCCCCCCAAGAAAAATCCGCATACGCTGTTCTCAAGCAAAAAGTACAACAAGAAGAATCCGACATATACTATACGCCTAATCTGGCAGATTATTCACAACACACTCTCCACAAGACTGGTATGGATGTACATCTGAGCATAGATGGGCAGCAAATCTTCTCACAGAAGAATCAACGATTTTGCTTGCAACGGAAGCACAGCAAGGATTCCACTCCTCTCCCAAAGGCCATGCTCCAATACCGCTTTCACGTTCCTTTGGTAGACCCAACACAGCTGGAAAATATTTGCTCTGCGCTAGTTTGCACACTCCTCCTCATAGAAAATCCGTCTGACGACCTTCTCAGTTCAGCGCTTGGGTCTGTGCAGCTTCCGGGGAGGATGCAAAAGATTGATGCAGCAACCTATCTTGATGGTGCACATACCGCAGATTCAATCACTGCTTGTTTGACAACGATGAGCGCATTATATCCTGCCGGATTTGTGTTGGTTCTCGCATGCGTGCAAGGGAAAAACTGTCAGAGCATCGTTTCTCGCATCGCCGAGTGTTCGGCTATTCGCGCACTCATCATCACCGATCCAGCAATACGTCCATCAGCTTCACAAACAATAATCAATATCTGCACAGATATGCACCTTCCGCACACTGTTATTCCCGATGCCTGCTCTGCCCTCAATAAGGCAAGGACCTGGAATCTTCCTATTCTCTGCACTGGATCGTTCTTTTTGCTCACCGCATTACAATCTCATCCATCGCTGAAAAACAAACTCTAACAGATGAATCGCTGTGGTGATATACGGCTCTTGCTAAGATCATTGATTTCAACAAGCATAGATTGTGAATCTTAACTGGAAAGAAATAGACAGAATACTTGCAGAACTCGATCTTGAAGGAGCGCAGATACAAGATTGCATCCAGAGCGAGGTTCATTCACTCTATCTCCAATGCTACAAAAAGCGTGAGGTTTGGGTGCATCTTCATCTTCGACAACCATTCCCGTGCATCTGTGAAGGAAATCGTCCCAAAAAACCATCTGTCGCACAACGGTTTCAGACATTTTTACGCGCACACATAAAGAACACCTATATCACTTCGATACAACAACACGGCATGGATCGCATAATTATCCTTACATGCGTTAGATCTGGAACAACCCTGCACTGTTTTATTCCACTCTGGACAGGAAAAACAAATTTCATCGTGTGTGATGCTTCTATGCATATCATCGATGCGTGTTTTCGTAAGCCAAAGCAGGGCATCATTGCTGGAGCGCTGTATACGCTGCCGGAGAAATCCAAAGAGGTTGCAGAAAAATCAATTCGAGAACATAGCCCACCCCTGTCGAAGCATATTGCCAAACAATTATCTACTCTAGCGCATGAAAAAGAATCACAATCACAGTTACAGTTGCAGGAAAAAATCATCAACGAGATCCATCGACTGAACACATTGTTGCGAAAAAAGGAGCTGCAGATACCCAGCGATGAGGCAATCGCTGCTGTACAGCATCAAGCTGATCTCTTTCTCACTGCCCGCATGGATTGGCATCAAGGGATGTCTTCTATTTCGGTTCATGATTACACCACCGACACCGAAGTTGAAATTCCCCTTTCTGTTCAAGCTTCATTCAAGGAAAATGCAGATATCTTGTTTCAAAAGGCAAAAAAATTACGCGCTAAGCAGGAGAATATCTCTCTACAGATCACCGCGCTTCAAAAGGAGGTAACATTGTTTTCAAACGCCGTGGACAACCTCGATGACCCATCGGTCTGTCTGCAGATGCAAAAAAAGCTCACAACAGTATCTCCAACAACGCTCAAGTCCGCCAGTGGAAAATCGAAGTCTGCTTATTCTGGGCGCATCTACAAGATTCATGGCTACGACGTATACCTTGGGAGAAACGCACGACAAAACGAAACGCTCATCAGAACCATTGCACGAGGAAATGATATCTGGTTGCACTCACGCGATTATGCTGGTTCGCATGTCATCGTAAAGGGACAAAAAAAGAACGATACGATTCCCCACCAGGTATTGGCTGATGCTGCAAAACTAGCACTCTTCTTTAGCAAGGGCAGAAAAAATGTGAAAGGGGATGTCTATGTCTGTGCAGTGAAACACCTTCGAAAGAAAAAACACGGCGTATTCGGTGAATATATTCCCCACCAAGAGAGAAATCTCTATGTGTCTGTTGAAGGGGTGGAAAAATTTCTCAATACAGAGATATAATCAATTCTGCAAGAAATACCCTCTCATTGGCTCTGCAAAAATAAAGAAAAAAACTTCTCAATTGACGCACAATCGTATCTGCTATATTATACTTCGTATATATGCGAAAAGAATATCCCCAACGTAATAAACCAACAAAACCCACTCAAACAAAAACTTCACATGCAGATATCAAAAAACAACTACAGGCGATCTTGCACGACATCAAGATGCAAGCAGATCCTGAAGACCTTAATGCCATCCGAAAATTATTTAGATCAACCGTCCCTCTCTCATATCGCTCTTATGTTGCTGCATACATGCTAAAACATGGAAGTTTTCATGCGAGCCCTGCAGCAGATCACAATGCTTCCTATAAAAAATTGTTCATCAACTCAGGGCATATGCATCGTTTGAATACCCCTCAGCTGAAAAAATTGCTCTGCAACATCGATGGCGTGAGCGAAGAACATATTGGCAGAATTAACATATTTCGAACCTATTCATTTGTTGAAATTACTGAATCCTTCACTCACAAGGTTATTACTTCATTAACAGGGTATAAACTTCCAAGCGGAAAACCGCTCAGCGTCAGCCTCGCTAAACGGAAGTTTGACAATCAATGATCCCTCCTATACTATAGTACGTACATGCCAAAAGAAGACGCAATAGAGGTGCTTGGAATCGTAAAAGAATCCTTGCCAAATACCACATTTCGAGTTGAACTTGAAGATGGCCATATCGTGCTGACCCACCTCGCTGGCAAACTTCGTCGGCATTATATTCGCATAGTTCCCGGTGACAAGGTTAGAGTAGCTATCTCCCCCTATGACCTCACTCGAGGCAGAATCATATATCGCGAACGATAACTATCCATTCATTATTTCCTGTTATTGATATTGATCAGAACTTTGACCTGTATCAAGGTGCGCCACGTAACAATGCAGATTCCTCGACCCACCCATCAATAATTTTTCCGTTGCTTACTCGTACAAAATTGCCATGCTGCTCATGTCTATACAATGCGGTGCCTGTCGGAACGACAATCCAATTTTGAGCCGCTGTATCGGGAATAACGGTAATACGTGTGTTGTTCTTAAAAACAACATCAAATTCTGCATTCTCCAGACTATGCATCCACAACAGTCCACCTAGACCCACACAGAACATGACGATACAACAAATCATCCCAATACGTAAAAAAGCTAGGCGTAGGAATTGTCGCGTTATAAAAAATCCCCAAAACAGTAGCCACATGCTGCATATAACAAGGAAGAAAATATCAGACGAGATATACCAGGGAATGGTCAGTTGTTGGGTAATTCCCAGTAGTTCTTCACTGTTTGCTAGTTGTTCACGATAGAAAGCATTTTGTGGCGCATTTCGGACTGATTTGTGCAGGTAATACACCGCCTCGGCCGGAGCAACGTTGAATAACCGATTCCCTTTTTCATAAAGATAGGCACTGTTGGCAGCATTATCTGCAAGTATTGCGTCTATTTCGCTGAGCTCTATAGATTCTAATTTTTGGATATCAATGTGCTCATTGAAAAGTCTGCACTGCAAAAACACAAGGCATCCCAAGAGAATAAGTGATCGCAGGTTCATGATTTTCTGTTTCGACTCCGTATTAATCGTATACACACAGCGATGCATCCTAGAAACACAGGCACAAGGAGGATAAGAAGGATGTTCTCTCGTTGGTATACCTGAACGTGAAACAAACGCCCTCGAATCGATGTAGGAATCGGCTCATCTCCCTGAGAAACATTTTGTTGCAGGGATCGTTGCTGATACACGCCCAATAAGATATCAGTTCCACTTTGCTGTGAATAATTTTCTGTAACAATGTCGTATACCGTAAAACTTGGAATAATTATCTGATGATCTGATTCTGCGCTGGCAGAAACTTCATACCGCACCGTTCTGGTTCCCGTATAACCAAAGAATCCAACTTCTGGCGTATAATTATCATCTAACAGAGAAACAACAGCGGTTTCCGATTGTGGCCCTTCAAAATTGATAAAGGGGATATTCCCTTCTCCTTGAAATCGAATAGTGATAGTCGCTGTTTCTCCTGGTCTTATGCGTGTTTTATCGATGTCATAAAAAAATGCCAATTGACCAATACCATGCACTATTCGGGGCACTGAATCCACGTTCACCAACAACGATGATGCTGCATATTCTTCTGTATCAAATCGTATGGAGGCTTCTGGAATGGTTAAATCCCCCTCCCTTCCCGGTGTTAGCACAAACGAGGCAATCGGAATCGTGTATCGCTTTTGTCCATCAACAATCTTCTCGCGAATAGAACCAACTCCATAGACCTCTTCAAACACACTATCTTCGGGGGCCTTTATGCTGATGTTAGTAGGAAATGCAGTAGTAGTGGAGCCCTCCAACAAAAGACTATAGATGCTGCTCTGTCCTGCATACACTCGATTTGGGCCAGCCCAAAGCAGTTGTGGAGATTGCTCTTGATCTTCAACCAATACATCTGGCAATACAAGCTCTATTTCTTGTCCAAAAAATATTCCTTGAGCACCCAAAAACACCACAAGCATCGTATACAGAGAGCACCATGCTGTAGTAAGAACCCCTCCTAATTTTCTGGTATTACCAATCATAGATATCTTGTTCTTCTTGGGAAACATCGTTATCAAACTGCGACATCTCAATACGTTGAATGTAGTCAAGAATGCGTGCATATTCCTTGGTTTCTTGCGAGACGCTTATTTCGCTTTCTGGTAATTGTTCGTCATTTGAAATTCGTTGATATGCTTGTTCAAGGTATCGCTTCGTTTCAATGTCAACTGGATTACGTTGTATTGCTTCTTTGAAGGATTCATAGGCCTTGGTGAATTCAGCTTCTTGATAATACAAAATTCCATTGTTAAAAAAAGCACGCGCTGTTAGAACTGAGTTGCTGCTTGATTCTGCGATATGCCATGCATGATGTGCCGATTCTAGCTCTCCCAATGCCACATAGACCAATCCCAGATTGTACATAACAAATGGATTCTCATTTGCATTGGCAAGCAAATAATATCGCAACGCCTCAGAATAACTCCCCCTCACATAAGAGCGATTGCCGCGAAAAAAATAATAATACTCCTTCGTGTTTGCACATCCGCTAAGGAGAAAAAGCAATATTACTATGCACCAAACGCGTAGAACGCGCATAGATTGTTTAGCGATCATGTCTTTATCAGCGGGTTTATGGTTTTTGTTAGTGTTGACAGTATGCATCATTCATTCCTATTTTCGCCATGGAATTATCCCAACTCCGATAATACACAAAATACAGAGAAGCGCTCCTGCGATAAAAAGTCGATAGCGGGGTGTATTAACCTGTTCAACCAAGACATTGCTGTTCTGAAAAGACTCGATATATGAAACTATTCTTGAAAAACTCTCCTCATTGCTTCCGTCAAGGAATAAGCCCCCTGTTGCAACTGCTATTGATTCCAATAGTCTTCTGTTCACACGAGTGATGACCGGTTCACCATCGCTTGTAGTGACATATCGCGTATCATCAATGCGAATAACACCACCTTCATCGGTTCCAATTGCAATGAGAATGAATTTCTTGCCACTTGTTCGGGCTGTTTGCACGGCTGCTGCAGACGTCGCGTTGACCTGTTCACCATCGCTTAATACGATAACAATCTGATTGCGGTTGCTCAATGAAGCATTGCTTTGAGCCGCCACCTTGATTCCCTCTGTGATATTGGAACCCGGTGTTGAAATAAGATTGGGGGTGAGTATTTGCATTGTTTGCTCCAGTGCGATGCGATCCTGCGTCATCGGGATCAAGGTTATTGCATCTCCCTTAAACACCGACAAGGAATACCACAAATCAGGAAAATAATTCATTACACTGCGCACCAATACCTGGGCTTGTTGGAGTCGAGTGGGATAGATATCATCTGCAAGCATGCTGTTCGATACGTCCACCAAAAAAGCTATCTCTGCACCACTGCGCTCCCTTCGAATGCTTGTTCTGCCCTGATAGATGTCAGCATAGGCAAAAACAAGACAAACAAACAGCAATACCGTTGCAATGCTACTGATAATCTGTCTCACTCGAATCAAGGATCCTTGCTTTCGAATCCACTGCATCCCACAGAGTATCTGCATCTGTAATAAGGCTGTATTTCGCGCGCGGATTAACAAAATGATCACTGGAATCAAAACCAGCAAGAACCAAAAACTTTCTTTATATACGATTACCATGCGAATGATTCTTTGAGCACTCCTTTTCGAATAAAAAGATCAATTGCAAACAGTATGAAGATTATCAAAATACATTCACGATACAGCGAGCGAGTTTCACTGATGATACGGTATTCAGCTTTTATAGTGTTAGCGCTGTCAATCGAAAGGAAAACCTGTTCTAATGATGAAAAATTACTTGCAACAAAAAATGATCCCCCTGTTTTTTCTGCGATATCCTGAAGAACTTCAGGATTATACGCATCTGCTATGATTCCTCGAATACCCACCCCTGTTTCTTCGTCGATAATACTTACCGGTGTTGAATCCTTGCTCCCAATACCCACGGTGTATACCGTAATACCATAGGCTGCAGCAATCTCTCCTGCATAGGAAGGGCTATACCTCCCACTATTTTGCGCGCCATCAGTGAGAACAATGAGTATTTTTTGATCATCAGGATAATCTTTGAGGTGCAGGACACCAAGCAAAATACCCATACCAAGGGAACTGGACTCTCCTAACGAAAGCAATCCATACGAATGAAGACGATCAACAAAAAAGGGATAATCAATTGTCGGTGGAATGCGAACCGCCGCTTCCGTAGCAAAGCCAACAAGCCCAATTGCCTCTGTCCGTTGAGCAGAAACAAATTTTTGAATAACCGCCTTAGCAATTTCAAATCGGGTCCTGTCCCCTGAATCGATTGCTCCCATGCTTGGGGATTCATCAAGCACTATCATGATTTTTGCCCCCTCTGTTGTATATACCTTCTTGCTTTCTGATATTACAGGGTTTGCAAGAATCAAGATTGCGCCAACCACCCCAGCCCAATAACAACATAACCCGATGTAGCGTAGTATCCTGCTAAGAATAAATCGCGGATTGTAAGGAGGCAAAGGATAGACACAAACCGCATAGGGCAGACCTGTTCCTGAATTTTTTGCAATATGTCGGAGATAAAGCAAGGGAATAACGACGAACAAGAGTAAGAGATAGATAGGTTGCTTAAATACGATCATGCATCCACGTATGGCGAAAACTTATTACTGCAGCTTTCTGTACATATTCTACTTCCATTCTCACAAGGCTCAGCTCCTCAGTGCTAAACTGCCTTCCTGCATATACCGAATCATTTGCACGATTCAGCAAGGATTGAATGTGTCCGTGCAGCTTCGAATCTATGTCATGCTGCTTATAGGCTTCTGCTAATTCTGAACGCGTTGCAGATTGCAGCGAAGGATGGTATACCTTTGCCAGAATAATCCGTATAAATCGAGTAATCTCCTCAAAGAGCAGCTGTTGGTTGTTTTGCAAAAACTGTTTTAGCATCGCTTGATAACATTTTTTGATCGTATACCGTGTTTTTAGCTGCAATCGCCAGGAAGAAAAAGATAATTGTTTGCAAAGATGCACAATAAAAAACAAGACCGCTGAAATGATTCCCAGTACAACTACTCCAAGAAAGATGTATAGCCGTATACGAGGATACATCATTATATCTTTAAAGCTCTCGACTTCTGCATTGGCTGAATCAAGCACCGAAGCGACAAAGGCTGAATATCCTTGAATCGTATATGTTCCAACAAAAATATGCGGAAACACTATCGTCCCCGGACGATAGGCAACAAAGCGTATATCAAGAATGGTCCGTCGTCCATCGCTGCGATATGAAATGTTTGTTATTTCACCCCAATCTATTTCTTCAACAAAGCCAATCGAGGCTGCATCCTCATCAATGCTCCGGTCAATGACCATCCGCATTATCGCTTCATCTCCCACGTAGAACGTATCAGGAATAACTTCAACGCTACGCACCCCAAGCTGTGCATGCACATGCATCATCACGCCCAAAAGGCATATTGTCCAGATAAACGTTCTCATATACAGGTTATGTATGCTTTCTAAAAAAATTCAATAACGCTGGTATTGGGTCTTCGGTATTACCAATACTTACATGTGATATGCCCAGTTTTTTGCACGTTTCTACCCACTCTTGATGGTGGCGGGACCAAAATTCCTTTTGCTGCTGACGATAGCGCAATGAATTGGTGTATAGAACGGTTTTAGCTCCTTGTTCTGGTTCAAAAATTGGGACAACACCTAATTTTGGAAGATTACTCATTGTCTCATCGTTAAGTTTTATTGCAATAACATCATGCTTTTTTACAAGAAGTGCAAGTTCTCGCTCGTAATTTTGCGCCTTGTAATCAGAAACAATAACACAAATACCGCGTTTCTTTAAAAATCGATTAGCTGATCGAAGTGCAAGATCGAGGCGGGTTCCAGAAAACGTTTGAGGAGGATGCTCTAATGATGCAATGATGTTGAGAATGTGATGATAATCCTTGCGTGGTGGATAGAATTGTTCAATCGCATCGTTAAACACGAGTGCACCGATTTTGTCTTTGTTGCTGTTTGCTGCCAGAGCAAGCAAGGTGAGAATTTTTGAAGCAGATTCAGCTCCTTGGATGCCCCCGCTTGAAAAGAATATCGATGATGATGCGTCAATGATAAAAAACAAAGTTAATTCGCGTTCTTCACGAAAAACCTTGGTGTGGGGACTGCCCCTACGTGCACTCACATTCCAATCAATCAACCGCACATCGTCGCCATAGGCATATTCACGAGTCTCATCAAATTCAATACCTCGCCCTTTGAATATAGAACGATAGTTTCCGGCGATGATTTCGTGTACCAATCGATTTGCAAGCAAAATCAATTTTCTTAGTTTTGGATCTCTTGTACGAAGATACATAACAATATGGCTATGGTAATGGCACAGAATTAAGCACTTTTCCGAGTATCTCTTCTATGGTTAATCCTTCAGATTCTGCTTCATACGAAAGAATAATGCGATGGCGCAACACATCTCGTGATACGTGTTTCACATCTTCCGGAAGCACGTAGCTGCGGCTGTTGTAGAGTGCCTGCACGCGTGCGCAACGGATCAAGGCCAATGAGGCACGAGGAGATGCTCCAAATTCAATAAGACGTGATATAAGCGTTTGCCGGTGTAAGACAGGTCGTGTTAGATTTACAAGCTGCACCGCATATTGCGCGACTCGGTCATCCACTTCAATGCTATCCACCAATGCTTGCATCGCCAAAACCAACTGCGGAGTAAATAACCGCGAAAGAGTTGGCATCGTGGGAACTGCATGCTTTTTAATAATTCCTATTTCTTCTTCTTTGCTTGGATAGTTGATAACTAGTTTCATAACAAACCGATCCAACTGTGCCTCTGGCAAGGGATAGGTGCCTTCATGTTCAATAGGGTTCTGTGAAGCAAGGACAAAAAAAGGATTGGGGAGCATATGCGTTTCGTTTCCAATACTCACCTGATTTTCTTCCATCGCTTCAAGCAAGGCTGCCTGCACCTTCGCTGGTGCACGATTGATTTCATCAGCAAGCACAATATGCGAGAAAATAGGCCCTTTGCGAGTTACAAAATCCCCTGCCTGTGGTCGATATATCATTCCCCCGGTGATATCAGCCGGCAAAAGATCCGGCGTAAACTGTATTCGCGAAAAACTCGCATCAAACAATTCGGCAATTGATTTAATAATCATTGTCTTTGCAAGTCCCGGAGCGCCTTCTAATAAAACATGCCCTCGCACCAGTAATCCAGTAAGGAGACCTCGAACAATCGAAGCTTGCCCAACGATTCGTTTTTGTAGTTCACCCTCCAAGGCATCAACGACGCGCACCGCTTCCGGCAGCGTAAGTGAAAGGGAAGATTTTTTTGTACTCTGTTTATATTCCATGGATATCCTATTATGACCGGTATTCAGCATTAATCAAAACATATTCCTTCGATAGGTCAGATCCAAAAATAGATGCGCACTCAGTTCCCGCTGCAAGATCGATGTGTACGTGAATATGGCGGTTATCGCTGGGAAATCGTTCGTATGGGTCAAATTGAGAATCTTTAAAATACATTGATAATTTTTGTTCGATAGCATTGTTGAGAATTATTCTTTTATCAGCATAGACAAGTTCTCCTCCAATAACAACCTTCAGATTTTCAAGTGAACACCCATCGACTGCTGCCTTCCCAATCGCCATGAGAATCCTTCCAACATTGGGATCATTTCCATAGAGAGCGCTCTTCACCAGGGGTGAATTTGCCACTGAACGGGATATCTTGCTTGCAAATTCGTATGATGGGGCACCAACGGTTTCAACCTTTATAACATGGCTCGTCCCTTCTCCATTTCGCACAATATTCATGGCCATGGTAGTCGCCATACTGTGCAAGGTTGCTTCAAACTCTTTTGGATTTTTAGACTTGTACTGATTAGAGCTGAGGAAAACCACCATATCACTCGTACTCGTATCAGAATCAACTGAAATTGCATTAAAACTGTCTTTTGAAATTCTTTCCAACATCGCCTGCATCTCGGCGCGAGAAAATGCGCAATCGGTGAAAATAAATGCAAGCATTGTCGCCATATTTGGTTCAATCATTCCGGCACCTTTTGCCACCATGCAGATGCTGCTCCCATCATCAAACTGATGGCGCAATAATTTTGGATATCGATCAGTGGTACAAATGGATTCAGCAAACATCAAGGCATCGTGCTGATTCTTCAGATCAATGGAATGTATATGGGAACAAATCTGTTGAATAGGCAAGCGCCAACCAATGATTCCCGTGGAAACTGAGAGGCATTCTTCTGGGCGAGCTTGCACCGCGTGGGCAACTTCCTCGGTGATTGCCAAGGCATCGGCATATCCATTGGCCACCAATACATTTGAAAGACAATTGTTCACATGCAATGCTCTCCACTGTTTTTCTTCCATGCGCTTACGTAACAACTGCACAGAAGCTCCGGGCAATGCATTTTTCGTCGAGATTGACGCAAAGGAAGTCGTTGGTTCGTCGAGATATACAATACTGCCATCCATCCTATATGGTCGCCCCTGGGGTCGTTCTTCAGGAACAAAGGACAAAAAATAGGATGTATAGGAAAAACCCTTTGGAAACTGCGATTGGCTTCGAAGATGGGTCAAGTATTCTTCTTCAGTTTGAAAGATCATACATTAGTTATACTGCAAGAAGGCAACGAACTCAAGGATGTTGTTCTGTATAGTACAACCCGATCATACCACTAATGCACATACACTTTGTTGACTGTTCCTCACAAGTATTCAATGTGATAATCAATAACAGCGATACCGACAGTATCTAATCTATGGTATACTCTATCCAACCACAATCCAGTATGTGTGCAAGACCTATCACAGCTCAGCTTATTGAAATCTATCAAAAGCAATCAGCAGCTCTAGAAACGCTTGATTATCACCCCTTCACCATGTACAACCCATTGGCCTATGCCTTTCAGCCATTTAAAAAATACATTGAACTTTGCGGTGAATCAGGTATTCGCGCCCTCTATCTCGGCATGAACCCTGGCCCCTGGGGAATGGCGCAGACCGGCGTTCCTTTCGGAGAAATTGAATCAGTTGTATCGTGGATGGGTATTCGTGGAGAGGTTGGCCTTCCACACAGGATATTAGAGAAACGGCCCATTCTGGGGTATGCGCTTAAGAGAAGAGAAGTAAGCGGAAAGCGCCTGTGGGGATTTTTTGCCGATCATTTTGAAACCGCAACCAGATTTTTTGCACATAACATCGTGTTAAACTACTGCCCCCTGCTGTTTTTTGACAACAAGGCACGAAACATCACCCCTCCTACACTCCACAAAGCATTGCGCCTCCATGTAGAAGCCATATGCGACAGGACCCTCCAAGACGTGCTAGATCTCTTAAAACCAAAATTCTGCATTGGAATCGGTGTATATGCCTACAATCGACTGCAGACCTCCATCAACTTAGAACAAGGCAGGTCCCTGCAAGCCATACCAGAAATACTGCGCATCCCCCACCCAAGCCCTGCAAATCCAAGTGCAAACAAAAACTGGGCAGATCAATGCACCAAGATTCTCCATCACCTGTTGTAACTGCTCGCTCGATTGATCATCCAAAGAACCTCGCTAGTTGCGACGTAGCGAAACATATGCAGGAAAATGATCTGAATATCCCCGATTGTCCGGGTTGCGATGCCATGAAAGTGGTGCACCAGACGTATCGCTCATCCCCTCTGTATTCAGATAATCATACTCCTCCAGGCTAAACACCTCCATCAGCGAGAGAGAAAGAAAAATCCCATCCAGCTTTTCCCAATGATTTCTATACAAATAGCTTCCCTGAGAACGCATGCTTAACGGTGAATAAAACAAAACCGCAGGAACACCTACTTCACCTTCTTGATAGGCAAATCTCCCATCCATCACCGATTCCACATCGTGGACAAGCGGAATTCCCTGCCCATCCCAGGCATGTGGCAAAACAAAAGCCCGCCCATCATCGGTGAAATCTTCATTAAAATCACCAAGCAATATCATATGCCGTTTACCGGCTTGATGCAGCGTTTGCACTCGGGAGTACAGTAGATTTGCTTGTTCGTTACGTATTTTCTGAGAAGATTCCCCGCTGCGTTGTGATTTCCAGTGGTTAATGAAAAAAATCATATCGAGGTCATTGTTTTGAATATGTAGTTCAAGAATTCCTCGAAGACCAGTGTGGAACTCAACTGAAACCGCATGGGTATAGACATCCACGATGGGGAATCGCGATATGCACCCAAGTTGTATGGCAGAATGTGGAAAATTGCTCACCATCCTATAGGGATATTTTCTTGTCCCCAGCAATTCTTGTATATCCTGCACCACCTGATCGTTTTCAATCTCTTGAAGCGCAATTATATCTGGTTCAGCCGATTCTAGCACTTCTACTATCTTTGCTCGTTTTTGTTGATACAGAGAAAGGTTCCAATCGTCGCCAGGAACAAAGGACGAATATTCAGTGCCGTCGTGCGTGGTATCAAACAGGTTTTCTACATTGTACGTAAGGATGCTCAGTTCACCATGCTTAAAAATGTTCAATCCATCGCTCGTGCCTACGGCAATCGAACAAGAAAGCACCCCCAAGATCGCTATGGTGAGGATTATTACTGGCATGTATTGGCCACCATTCATGATTCACTATCCACAGTATATATGCATTATTTTTGCATACTGCGTTACCTTGCCAGAAAAATATCGCTATTTGCTATTTTCAGAGGTTCAGATCACTTCTTTTTTCTACAATGCGACTGATGAGTCCATATTCAAGCGCTTCTTCTGCATTCATCCAATAATCACGATCAGTGTCTTTGTGAACAGCATCAACGGTTTTGCCTGTTGCCTCAGCTATGATTGCGTTCAGTTTTTCTCTTGTTTTTTCAATTTCTTTTGCGTGGATTTCCAAATCCGTAGCGACTCCCTGAAAGCCGGTCAGTGGTTGATGTATAAGATAGCGAGAGTTCGGCAGGCCTAGGCGTTCTTCTTTTGCC
The DNA here is from genome assembly GCA_965243525.1 of Spirochaetia bacterium. Lineage (GTDB taxonomy): Bacteria > Spirochaetota > Spirochaetia > WTKD01 > WTKD01 > WTKD01. Next base: position 623,653 of record OZ251568.1, read on the forward strand.
CCTGTCAGCAATATCAAGGCCGCAGCACTGGCAATCAGCCCGATACCAATCAGGTATACGCGGGGCGCAACAAATCGAATCATATCATAAATGGCAAATCCTGCATCGACATCACCGCCTGGCGAATCGATGAGCACTTCTATTGGTTTTTCTGTATCTTCTGTCTCAAGCAATAAGAGTTGGCGTACAACTCGCTCAGCAAGTCGTTTGTTTATCTCGCCTGAGATAATAATCGTGCGGGTTTTTAACACTCGCTCAATCAAAAAATCGGTGTTGGTTGATCCTTCGGGTTCTCTGTCTTCATCTAAGCGTATCATAGTTGCTATAATAGGAGAAAGAAGGAGCAATGCCAAGAAAAAAAATCCATTCGGGATATGTGAGCATAGTTGGACGGCCTTCAACGGGAAAATCAACATTTCTTAATGGTATTCTCCAACACAAGGTTTCGATTGTCTCTCCCCATCCGCAATCAACTCGCAACCTCATTCGTGGGATATACAATACCGAAGATGCCCAATGCGTGTTCATCGATACTCCTGGATTCTATACTTCCAAAAAAAAAGTGAACAAACGCCTGAGTTCTCTGTTGCATCAATCACTCGAAGGCATCGATCAGGTGTTGTATTTTGTAGACGCAACTCGTTCCATGGGTGATGAAGATGCATGCATTCAAGATACATTAAAAAACAACCCTATCTTAACCACTGCGGTCATCAATAAATGCGATATCGCACAAAAATCAGACGTTATTCAAAAACAGCAAATGCTTGAGTTCTTTCCTTGGATCAAATCTGTTTTCTGTATCAGTGCCACGACCCTCGAAGGAGTTCAAGCATTACTTGACTATATCTGCACTGCACTGCCAATACACGAACCTTACTATCCCCGCGATGTCTACACTGATCAAGATCCCACGCTGCGTATCACCGAAGTCATTCGCCATGTCTGTTGGAAAAATTTGTCGCAAGAAATTCCCCATGCCCTCTATGTTGAGATTCAACACAGCGAAGTACACCGCAACGACAACAAGGATATCATTGCAGCAGAACTTGACATTGTTATCTATGTTGAACAAAAAAGCCATATCCCCATTGTGGTCGGAAAAAAGGGAACAAAAATACGAACGCTTCGAGAATCAAGTGAAAAATTGCTGACTGAAATATTTCCCTATCCCATCCAGCTCCATCTGCAATGTAAGCATGCTCCAAAATGGCGCACCGATCCCCAGGTTTTAAACGATACGATGTATTAGATTTACGTTCCTGCTGTTCTGCAAAAATGCTCAAAAGAGCACATCTTGCTTTTGAAACCCACCATCGCTATTCCAAATATACTGATAATTTCGTTCAACGAAGAGCCCATGGGCTAAGACATAGGGTTCCTGCGACAACTGCGCCGCCAATGCGCGAGCATCTGCAATATGGGTATAGTGCACATCGAGGATGTTGGCATTTTGTTCGGTGCGTGCTGGTCCCAAAATGCTGTTTGACTGTCGCAGAACAATGTTCTCCATTGAGCAGTTGAACAAGGCTGCCAAAGATCTCTGTGCTATGTCGGTTGCATAGGCGGGAACTTCAATTGGCAAAGGAAAGGAAATTGAATCAACCCTTTTTTCATTGGTAATACAGATAAGATAATCCTTGCTTGCCTGGGCAAGAATTTTTTCTCTGAGCAAGGCACCACCACCACCCTTGATCATAACTCCACGCGCGTCTATCTGGTCAGCTCCATCAATAGTAAGGTCAATCGGACAAGTTGTCTGAGAAAGTTGGTACAAAGGTGCAACCGGGATATTAAGCCGCAGACAGGCTTGCAAAGTGTCTGCACTGGTGAAAAAAAACCGGCATTTTTTCAGCGACGAAAGGCGAGTCGACAATAATTCAATCATCGCGAGCATGGTGCGCCCGGTGCCAAGGCCAATATGCATCCCATCATGGATATAGCGTTCAACCGCATAGGCCGCTAATGCATGACGTTGTGTAGGTTGCGTTGTTTTTTTGTCATCTGCCATAGCTGTTTACTCCTCTAGCAAAGATAAAATACGCTCTTTTCCAAGCAATACCATAAAGCCAGCAAGTCGAGGTCCCTGATCTCGTGTGATCAGATAGTTGTAGAGTCCGACACAGAGCTGTTTGACAGAAATATCGCAGTTCTCGCTGATGATCCTCAACAGTTCAGTGTATCGTTTTTCTGCCGGTTCATCGGCTTCCTGTTCAAGCATCCGAGCAAAGGCAGCCACTCCGGTGGTGATTTCCTCTGCCAGCGAAGAAACTGGATCTTGCAGATGACGAATAGCAAAAATGAACTCCTTGGGAGCATGTTCTCGTAACCAATGTATCGCGCAATGCATGCGAGCTTCCAAAAATCGATGTTTTTTTGCATCAAGGTTCAGATGGCGAAAGAGCGCATCCACATCATAATCATAAATCTGCAACAAATTACAGAGATGTCGAAACGGAATCGTATAGGGCAGCTCATTTGGGATTTCATCAATTTGGGATAGTTCCCAGATACGTCGCTCTTTTTTGCGGCGTTCCTCACTGCAAGAATCAACACCACAAGCATATCGAGCACTTCGATCATAATCTTCATAGGATTTCAAGGTGTCCAAATCGAAGGAAACTGCAAACTCACTGTTTGGTCGCGAACGAACAAATAGGTACCTGATGAGCTCTGGTTGATATACCTTGAGCACATCTTCTATAGCAATTACCAATCCTTGAGAAGAAGACATCTTTCCCCCAAGCCCCTTGATTCCAATGAAATCAAACTGAAATCCGAAAGGCCCCTCGCGTTCAAACACAGATTTTGCAATCGCACAACCCGTATCAAAACTTCCCCCCTTGGAAAAATGATCCTTGCCTGATGCCTCCATATCAACCGCAAAATAGCGCCACCGCATCGGCCAATCGATACGCCAGAGCAATTTGACGCGATCAGTTTTTCGAATGTCCGCGATGGTGTATTCCCTGTCTGCAGTATGACAATGATATCGCAGAGTCCACTGTCCATCCCAATCCACAATCGTGGTGGCATCCTTTTCATCAAACTCGCTATACACCGCCACTGGCCACCAATCTTTTGCCAACGGAGTTGTTCGCTGCGTATCAAGTATGGCACGTAACTCGTCACGTTTTTCCAAGGCAAGGCGAATCAAGGCAGCATATCGCGCATTGCGGTATTCTGTTGATTGATTGATATATTCCGGATCTATACCAAGCGTTTGCAAGATTTTTTCCACTGGGTGTTCGTGTGCCGCTGCATACGACGGATATCCTTCAACCGGCGAAGGAACAGCATCCAAGGGCTTTCTCAAATGCGTATGATAGGATTCGGGAACATGGGGAGGGATTTTCCGCAAAGCATCAAAATCATCCCAAATATGGATGTGTCGCACCTGTACTCCGCGGTCACGTAATGCTCGAACCACAATTTCAATGGTTATAAATTCACGAAAATTGCCGAAATGTACGATTCCAGATGGCGTTATTCCTGAGGCACAAACGTATTGTGTCTGATTTGGTTTTCTTTTTAGCAATTGCTCTGCGTAAGTATCTGCCCAATGATGCATGTATCTAATAGTAAACGATGTAAAATACTTTAGAAAGCACATAAAACGATGCAGACTGAATGCAGATATTCCGAAATTGAAAATATGAAACAGCAGTATTTTCGTCATCTGCGGATCATTTTTCCTCTATTGATAGTGTTTACAACGATTCTTAATGGACAGGAACTATCCCTGCATGATGGATCAGAAACAAACGAGCATAGGCAAGGATCCGAATTGCTATCTCCAAGTGAAACCGAACTCTCTGAGCTGATCATTCATGCGAATCAGGAATCATTGGGGCAAGCCCATGAATTGACAGGCATTGCATCGTGGTATGGCAGCAAATTCCAGGGGCGAGAAACAGCAAATGGTGAATTTTTTGATACCAATGCCCTGACTGCTGCCCATAAGACATTGCCCTTTGGAAGCATCGTTGCGGTCACAAACCTGGAAAACAACAAGATTATCGAAGTGAGAATCAATGATCGCGGTCCCTTTGTTGAAAATCGCATCATAGACCTCAGTCGTGCCGCTGCCACTGCGCTTGATTTCACCCATAAGGGAATAGCACAGGTTTCGCTCCGCATTGTCAGCTTTCCACCTGAAGCACATTATGTAACACTTCAGATATCTGCATTTTCAGATCAAAGCAATGCTCTTGCACTGCAAACTGAACTAACCGCAAAGGGAATCGATGTAGACATTCTCCAATCATCCAACAAAAAAATCTATCGGGTGAGCATCGAAAAGCTAGCCAAGGAAGACCTTGAAAAAACAAGAATCCTGCTTGCAAAAATTGGATACACAACTCCATTGGTAAAACCGTATCAAGAAAATTAAGTCTAGAGAGCATTTTTCATAGATTTAACCGCTCCGCCTGATTCATCAGATGTAGTGTGCTCCGCCAGAGATCATCAGCAAGCCATCAGCAAAACCAACCACGAGGTCAATTTCCAACTCGCAACGCTTAGATTGCTTCTTTCTCTTTTCTTCAGTACAATACCGCATTGGGCCTATAGCTCAGTTGGTTAGAGCAACGGACTCATAATCCGTGGGTCCCAGGTTCAAGTCCTGGTGGGCCCATCCATTCTGTGTTAACGTTTTTACACAAATGATTGAGATGGTCACCACCAAGTTACGTATTCCTGCGATTACTTGCGCACATTGTGCAGAAGTAATCAAAAAATCCCTGCAAGCACTCGATGAAATAGATAGGGTATCGGTCAACGTACTCCAAAAAACAGCCATCCTCGTACACCAAAAAACACTCCTTGAAGAAAAAATAACACAGACACTCCGGTCGGTTGGATATCCCCCGCAAAAAAACACGACCCATTCCCTCTCAGGTCACCTCTCTCGGCTGCGCCTTCCGCTCTCGTTGGGGTTATCACTGCCCTTTATGATCATTATGATTAGCAGATTTTTTGTGCCATTTTCTCTTCCATCATGGCTCCCTATTCTTGAAGCTATTACCACTGGCATCATCGTATTTGTATTTGGTTATGCCACTGTACAGATAACGCTTCGATCATTTCTAACGTCTTCATTTGGCATGGAATCGCTTATTGGGATTGGGAGCATCATCGCCTTTGCATCCGGTTTTCTCTTCCTGGTTGGATTTCCTTTCGAGAACTTCTTTTCAATCGCAAGCATGATCATGACCATTCATTTCATCGGTATGCATATCCGAAACACCTATACCCATAGTGCGAGTAATGCCGTTCAAAAACTGCTTGAACTTGGCGCAAGAACCGCGCAAAAACTGCTTGCAGATGGAAGCATCCAAGAAACCTCTGTCGAAGATGTTAAACCTGGAGACATTGTTTTGGTGAGTCCAGGGTCTACTATTCCAGTGGATGGAACAATAACACAGGGAAGCACTTTTGTTGATGAATCGATGATCACCGGAGAATTTTTGCCAAGTCAAAAAACCGTCGGTGATGCAGTCATTGGGGGGAGCATCTGCCAAGATGGCCTCATCCATATAAGAACGGAGCGATCAGGTGCTGATAGTTTTTTAGCTCGCATCATCGCTTTGGTTGAACAAGCACAGCTATCAAAGGTTCCTATTCAAGCATTGGTAGACCGCGTTGCCAGCATTTTTGTCCCAGTAGTCATTTCTCTGAGCATCCTTTCCGGGTTGTTTTGGATTCTTTTTCCAAATATAAGTTCAGCGATCTATGTTTCTGTTGCAGAATTTGTTCCGTGGTTGTCAGAACACCTCGATCCTCTCAGCCAAGGAATCAGCGTCTTCATTGCAACATTGGTTATTGCATGTCCCTGCGCACTTGGACTTGCAACCCCAACTGCCATCAGCGTTAGCATTGGCTTCGCCGCAAGACAGGGCATTCTTATAAAACATGCAGCGGCTATTCAACATGCACAAGACATTTCGATTATGGGATTTGATAAAACAGGAACACTCACCACAGGAAAACCATCACTGGTTGAGATGACCTGCATCGAAGATCCGCAAGAAACGCTTCAAATAGCTGCCTCTATTTTAAAACATTCCACCCATCCACTTGCACAGGCCATCGTCGTCCATGCAGAACAAGAACAGATCCAATTCATTCCAATCAACACCCATTCGGTAGTCCCTGGTTATGGGATCAATGCTGAGCATGCCTCTCACACGTGGTATATTGGCAGCATCGCCTATATGCAGTCTCAATCAATAGATACCACAAATCTTCCCGATGCATCACAGCAGAACGGCACCAGTCGTGTGTATATTGCACGAGATGCCAAGGCCATCGGCCTATGCTATCTCCACGACGCGATTCACGAAGATGCTCCAAAAACAATTGCTGCATTACACAAGACCGGCATCAAATCGTATATCTTTTCTGGAGACAATCCTTCAGCTGTCGCTGCCGTTGCACAACAACTAGGAATAGATTCTGCAGTTGGCGGACTCTTGCCTCACGAGAAAATAGACGCTGTCAAGAAACTCCAAACATTGAACACCCGAGTCGCCATGGTTGGTGATGGAATCAATGATGCTCCTGCCCTAAAACAGGCTGATCTTAGTATCGCAATAGGAACTGGAACTGATATTGCAATAGATACAGCTGACATCGTGTTGGTCAACAAACGCCTTGTCTACTGTCAAAAAATCATCGCCCTTTCAAAGAAAACGATGTCTGTCATCGCTCAGAACCTGTTTTGGGCCTTCTTGTTTAACGTACTTGCAATTCCGATGGCAATGACCGGCATCCTCCACCCACTTATTGCAGAAATCGCCATGACAGCAAGTTCAATCCTTGTTGTGTTGAACGCCTTGCGCTTGCGACCAAAGGCAAGACAGATATTTGACCATCCTTAAATCCTCGGAAAACCTGCCAGGAATTAATATTATTGCCAAGCAAGAATTGGCCATTGCCCACCTCTTGCCAAATGCCAGATGTCCTCAGCTCCATCGGTATTACGGCCAGTGAAATCCCAATTAAGAAAATCGTCTTTGTTAACTTCGCCATACCCTGTGCCGTTCCCCACACGTACAGTCGTATCCACCGTATAGTAAGCAGTGGCAACTCCACTTCCTTGATTGTTCCCAGTTCCTGAATGTTCTGATGTTTGATTGTCTGCCTTTGTTTGTTCTCCATCAAAATAACTAGCTATGATACTACCGTCTGCTTCATTTTCTCCTATCAGTCCACCAACGGTTCCACTAACAGCACTGCCTGTCCGCGTTACCCTTCCTGTTGCATAACTATTTTCAATTTTATTAGCGTTCAACCCCACCAATCCACCGGTAGTTAGTCTTCCGGCTACTTCTCCGGTCGCATAACTGTTTGTAATCGGACCTCTGGCCTCCCCTACCAATCCACCAATATGATTACCGGTACTTCCTCCAGTTATCACTGCTCCGGTCGCATAGCTCTCTTTAACATAGCCACTATCAATTTTTCCTACCAACCCACCACCAAAAGAAGTCACTGTTATCGCCCCAACCGCATAGCTCATTTCTATGCCTCCTTGGATATTTCTCCCCACCAATCCACCAACATACGAATGTCCATGCAGTTCTGCAGTTGAATAGCTGTTTTTAATGCTTCCATTGTTGCTCCCCACCAATCCACCAATGTTGGATCCCCCTTGTATAAACCCTCCTATAACCACACTGTTTTCTATACGTCCATTGTTCATCCCTGCAAGCGCTCCTGCATTTCCCGATCCACCTATACTCGAACCATTGAGCTGTCCCTGCACAAGCTCAAGCTTCACATTTCGCACAACCCCTTCTTCTCCTATCAATCCAAAAAATCCCATATAGTATGCCTGCAAATCGGATACCTTCAAATTCTTGATGGTCTTCCCATTACCGTCAAAAGTGCCCGTGAAAGCAGTGCCTTGATAAATTATACTAGAAATAGTGTTTGGTGCGATTGGTTGAAAATCCATCCTCTCTAAATCTATATCAGCCAGTAAAATAAAATCCCCATTCAGATTTTGTCGAATTTTATCGATATCCGCCACGCTTCCAATACCAATGCTATCAGATTTAGTCACCGTTACAGTATCACAGTTGATCAAGATTCCAACACAAATTATCCCAATGCTCATTATCGTTACTATATTTTTCATATAATCTCCTTTTTTGGGATGATGTTCTTATGCAGTATTTCTGTTACACGCACAGAATAAACAGTGCAAAACAACAGTTAGCATGCAGCAGCACATCTTCCCTGGTGTGCGATATTTCCATCAGCAAATTGAACCAATGACAAATACCTCTAAAAAGTATATATGATTAATTAGATTAAATTAAGTGTTTTCTTTGTTTCCCCGTGCCCCGCATGAGCCAAGCTCTGATACAAAATGTATCAACTGCTAGGGCTCATGATGGATGCGATTAAAATGAAAATTTTTCATAAACAATACGCGATGGTTGAACGCGAAGCGAGTGTAAGATATCAACAATGGTGCTTCGCACCTTGGGTGATGAACACAAGTAAAAAACGTATTCGGTTATTTCTCCGGGAAGTTGCAAAAAATGCTCAGCGGATATGCGTGGTTGTTGCGCGGTCTCCACGAGAATGATGTTCCCAACCAATTCTTGCGTGGTTTCTTGATATCCAGGAGAAAATTCTGGTGTATCAGAAGAAAGGGCTGATTCTTTCAACTCGATGTGGTGACCAGGAATAAAGGGAATCTCATGTTTGTTGCGTACGCTAAAAATTGCATAGAGTTGTTCCGCTGCGATTGTTCGAGAACCCAATATAGAAAGCATGGGAACAATCCCAATGCCAGTGCCTATCAAGCAGATTTTCTTGTTTCGCGGTGGGAAAAACGCACCATACGGTGCATCAACATGCACCGGTGCACCTTGATCAAGCGAGGTGAGCTTTTCGGTGAAATCTCCTTCAGTTTTTATCCCAAACGAGAGTGTATCTCCTCCGTCACCTGGTGATGACAAAAACGAAAAAGGGTGCGTGCCCTTGAGTTCCTTGTTTTTTGGAAACGATAAAAATGCAAATTGTCCGGCACGATAGGACAAGGATTTGCGCAAGGCTATGCGTATGATTGTTAATCCCTCTTTTTGAATAACTGCATCTACAACTCCTTTTGGACGAGCTGCGCGATAGATATACCCTGCAAGCACGACAAGCAGCGTACAGAGAAACAAGGTCAGATATGCGTATTGTGAAAGAACTAGGCCTTTTTCTTCTATGCTGCTACGGTTTACATGGAGGTACATAAGGATTGTAAGCAATCGGAATCCAATGCCATGCACGAGTTTCAACCAATCATACTGGCTTTTCGACTCGCGTTTTGTGATAATCGCAACTAGTTTTTGAACAAAAGAAAAAATCGGAACGCGAATCCAATACCACGACAACAAAAAAAGAAAGCTCACTACCACAAGAAGGCTCCACGCTATCACGTCGATGAAATATCCACCGAGTAATTTTGAAAGGGCATGGAATAAAAAGGCAGCGAGTATGCCAAAACTAGAGAGAATATGGACCTGAATGCGTTTGTCATAGGGAATGAAATTCTGGAGTATGGGTATTTTTACAGCAAGAATGACGTTTCCCAGCATCCAAACGAACAATGTTATAGAAATGAGATAGGTTATGCTATCAAGAAAAGAGAAATAGAATCCACCCAAAACCTGATCAATGCTGAGCACGAGTGGTATGCAGACATACCAAGCAATCAGCGAGAAAAATCCAAGGGTGTGGCGGTGGATCATGAACGAGCACCTAGGAGAATAGTCAACACATCTTCAAACCACGAAACATGCATTTCTCTCAAAACTTTTCCTCCCCAACGCGTTGCAGCGGTCACGACATCAACACCCAAGTCTGATGTAGCAGCTTCTGTAAGGGTGTATTCAGTGCTTTTTGATCCCGGAATAAGCCCCACAAAAATCATTGGAAGAGCATTCTCATATTCTTTTAAAAACGCGACCAATTCTGGGTCCCTTCCCTGCGCTTGTCCGGTACTCATGACGATTGCGCCGGCATATGATGTGATGCTAAAATCATCGGCAAGATCAGCGACGCGAACAGTTTCATACACAACACTGTATCCCTTGCTCCATTCTGGAAAATGTCCCACTGCTTCTCGATCAGCCTTGTTGCCTTGGTTCACGACCAAAATGCGATTAGTTGTGCCGTTGGATTCAGCGATACCACCATCTCTGCCTTCTTTACGTTCTCTTGATTCACCATCTCCAAATGAAAATACTGGCACTCCAACCAATAGCAAGACTGTCAATACAATCAATAATGTATTCTTTCTTTTCAATGATCTAAACATAAGTATATATCCTCTACTATTTATTTTGTGTTCATGGTACAAAGATATATTCAAGAATGCAAGTTTCGTAAGATTCGTTACTGCCTACGCTGTCACGTTCTGGATATAGCATTTCTCCCCGATGCCGTTATTGACAGCATGGATAATGCACCGTATGGTGCAACAAAGGGTTATTTTTATGAAATCACAACTACACGAAGTATTAAATACACATAAGATTATTCCACCAGCGATTTTATCAAAATCAGCACGAGAAATTACGATACAAAAACACAGCCCAGTATCGATTCAGGATTCCATTCGCAAACACATAACACAAAGCGGTTCAGAGGCAGTCTATGCATTTGTTCCAGGAACGAGTAGTCACACCATCAGCACAATCGGCGTGCTCTTTTCTGGTGGACAGGCTCCAGGTGGACATAATGTAATAAGCGGAATCTTCGATGCGCTCCGCGAGAATTCCCCTTCTGGACGCCTCATTGGTTTTCTCGGCGGGCCATCTGGTTTGATTGATAATTCTTATGTAGAATTGGATGCAAAGCAGATAGCTGATTATCGCAACGCTGGCGGATTCGATTTGATCGCATCAGGCCGCACAAAAATTGAAACTGAAGCACAGTTTTCCGGGTGCTTAGATACGGCAAGAAAGCACAACCTTGATGCGATTGCCATAATCGGAGGAGACGACAGCAATACCAATGCCGCATTGCTCGCTGAATATTTTGCAAAAAACAACCAAAAAACGAGTGTTCTCGGTGTTCCAAAGACCATCGATGGTGATTTAAAAAACAACTGGGTTGAGGTTTCTTTTGGTTTTGATACTGCAACTCGCGTTTACAGCGAACTTATCGGAAATATCGCACGCGATGCATTAAGTGCAAAAAAATATTGGCATTTCATCAAGTTGATGGGGCGAAGCGCTAGCCATGTGACATTGGAATGCGCTCTGCAGACACAACCAAATATTACGCTTATTGCTGAAGAAGTCGCAGCAAAAAAACTATCGCTTCAAAACATTGTTGAGATCGTTTGTGAAACAATTATTGCTCGCCATAAGGATGGAAACAACTTTGGCATTGCCTTGCTTCCAGAGGGACTTATCGAATTTATTCCTGAAATGCAGGGCTTGATCACTGAGATCAACGACCTCTTAGCAGCAAATACACCGATTGCAGATCTGCCTGAGAAGCTCAGCTCACCAAACCTCTTTCAATCGATTCCACCAACTATTCGAGAGCAGTTATTGCTTGATCGAGATCCACACGGAAATGTCCAGGTTTCACGTATAGAAACTGATAAGTTAATCGCCCAATTGGTCGCTGAACATCTTGCGCAACATCATCCTGAAATTCCATTTTCTTTTCACTGTCATTTTTTGGGATATGAAGGAAGAGCTTCTTTTCCTACCCATTTTGATGCAACCTATTGTTATAGCCTTGGTAAGACTGCATTTTTAGCAGCAGTACATCAGTTGAGCGGGTATATGGTATCCGTTATGCAGCTAGCACAGCCTGTTGAGCAATGGCATCCTGTTGCATTGCCAATCGCCTGTCTCATGAATCTAGAACAGCGACATGGAAAGCTAAAACCCGTCATCGAAAAGGCATTGGTTACCCTCGAGGGTCCGGCATTTGCACATTTTGCTGCGCAAAGAACAACCTGGGCAACGAACAATGCCTATCTCTATCCCGGGCCAATACAATTTTTCGGACCAACATCCATTACCCATACCTGTTCTAAAACGCTACAGCTTGAATATAACGTTGATACATAACATTTGTCGTAGTACAATTTAAGCTATAAGGAGGAAGAATATGGTAACAACTACCAAAGTCTGTGTGGTTTTCTTTATGCTTTGTGCTGCAACTCTGGTCTTCGCACAGGAGACTTGGGTCCCTGCTGAGGGGGATTGGAACATAGCAACTAAGAAAATATCACAAAACGACGCGACAAATAAATTGTCACGTATTGATGGAAAGATCGTAGATCAATCCAATATAGTAATCTCTTTTAATGCTGATTACATTGATGGCGGATTCTATGATGAGGAGATGCTGATGAATGGTGAGTATCACGCCGGATTTGGCGTACATGTTGGCGTTGAAGATCCTGCATTACGACAAAAATCCTGGGGGAATGGAAATTCTTATCTCTTATGGATAAACCTCGATACCCGAGAAGAAATTCGTAGGACCAGGCCTGAGCATTATGGACTACGTGCTCAAGTATACAAGAGCAATTCTGCAAGTAACATGAATCTTGTAAAAACCGATCTGGTTACTCAAAATGCAGAGCTGCGCTCTCTGGTTGTCGATGATTATGCCAGTGTTGACCTGATTAAGACTATCGAAAAACTATCAGGGGCATATTTGTCTATCGAAGACGTGATCAACTATTTCAACCCAACTGGGGTCGATGTACGCATCTCGATTAACACCAGCACCGGTGAAGTTTCGGTTATGGACCCAACAAACACGCGGGTACATTTTTCGTTTACGCTCGATCCTGAAGTGTTGCGTGGAGACTATATTTCGATTCGCACAAACAACGTGGCATTAAACTTTTCTGATGTAGCAGTATATTAGACTATTTGTTGCTTAGTGTAAGGACACAGTTCGACGCTGTGTCCTTTTTTGTATAGAAACAAGCATAAACGAAACCCCAATAAGCAAGAACAACGGAAAATACAGCATCGTCGGTTGGACAAACCCATAGCGTCGTGCTTCGTAGATCATGAGCCCAAGACTAGTATATGGCGATTGCAATCCTATACCAAAATATGATAATACCGATTCAATATGAATGCCCCCCAGAATCGCCTGTATCATAAGCGGCATGCTTGAGAAAATCAAATTTGGAATGTAGTGGGAAACCAATACATCGATTTTTCGACAACCCATACAATAGGCAGAAGCAACAAATTCTTGTGATTGTAGTTGCATGGTTTCCAACAATCCCAACCGCACAAAATAGGGTAGCCCTACTATAAACAAAATGACAATTATGGAAATAACTCCCGGTGGAAGAAATATTGCTATCAGCAAGGCGAACAGGATTCCAGGAAAGCTAATCATGCTGTCACAAAACAACACCACAGCGTGACTCATTACTGCATTTGTATATTGCACACATGCCACCCCAAGTGCTAATCCAATGAGGGCCGTGACAATTGTAACCACCAAGGCAATACCAAGACTGTTTCGCAATCCAAAGAGAGAACGAAACAATATATCTCGCCCAAATGCGTCGGTACCCAGGATATGGCTCCATGAGGGAGCAGTCAGGATATTTCCAAGTTCGTGGCTGTTGATAGTCGTCTCAAGCGAGGGAAAGAAAAAAGATGTTATACACAGACCTGTAATAATTACAAAAAGAATCGTGCTATTTTTTATACGCTTGCCTAAAGTCATACGTCTCAAGCTGAGATTGAAAGTATACCCCATCTACCTCTTTTCGTAAGGCAATATACCTGTTGGGAGTTCCAATGTATACAAAGGGGTTTTCCTTGGCCATCATTTGCAGAATCTGCGTATAATAGGATTTTCTCACCGTGAATGCTGACTCACCTCGCGCGGCATGCAACAAAGTCTTTACGGCATCGCCTCCCCATTGCACGTAGTTGTCCGGGGTACTAAACAGCGACAGCCGAGCATCTGGATCAAGTTTTCCGGTATGTCCAATAACCGTAAACTCAAAATCTTTTCCTCGAAACACAGAATCAAGCCAACGGCCCCACTCATACAATTCTATAACAACGGGAATTCCCACCTTGCTGAGCATATCGTGGTATATCTGTGCAGCACGCACATGTGGATCAAAGTTCTGGGGAGCAATGATTCGAAGTGGCTTTATGTCTGTATGGGATGAGAGTATCTCCATAGCCTGTTCTCGAGACATTTCTTGGGACAACTCCATGTCATCGGGATAATATGTATTGGAGCTATCCATAAACGTATTGATCTCGGTTCCTCCACCATAGGCTTTCTCGAGTACTGCATCTTTTTCAAGTATTGCAGCAATGGCATTGCGAACAGCAACATCTCGAAGAATTCCATGCTTTGTATTCATGGCAAGCACCAAGACCAACCCGGTCACCTCAGTCTGTATGAGAACATCGTTATTCTTTCTTAGGCGACTGAGCTCAGGATCTACAATAAAATCTATTCCATCGACATCTCCTTGCTCAATGGCTTGCACCTTTAACGCCGGATCTGTGATAAACAAAAAGTCAATTCCTGCAAGACGAGGTGCTTCCTTCACCGTATACGCTGTATTCGCATCAAGGCTGATTTTTTGTCGAAGTTGCCATTCTTGAAAGGCAAATGGCCCTGTCCCCACTGGTTCTGCAGAAAAATTATGCTCTGCTCCGATGAGATCACTTGGAAGAATTGCAGCCCATCCTGAAGCAAGAACTGTCAAAATCGGTGTATACACCTCCTTCAATGTGATCGCAACTTCAAATTGCCCTACGGCTTCAACTGTTTCAATATAATTAAAATCCATAGCATGGGGACTTTCAGAACCCCTTTCTATGATACGTAGAAATGTCGCTACCACGTCTTCTGCGCTAAATTGTTTTCCATGATGAAAATAAACATCATCACGCAATTTGAATGTAAGGCGAAGATTGTCTTCCGAAAACTGCCATTCTCGTGCTAATGCAGGGAGAATGTTTCCCGCTGGATCGGGTTCCACAAGGGTGTCGTATAGAGATCGGGTAACCTGGAAAGTCAATGTTCCGGTTGTTTTTTGTGGATCCAATGTGTCCGGTTCCCCTGAAAGAATAAACCGTAAGCGGTTGTCCTCAGCTCCACCTGATTTCTCTCCAGTTCCGCGAGCGAATAACGAAAAACAAAGCATCAATCCTATTCCAATAACAGATAACAATCGTAGATTCATGCTGTATCCTACATCAATTTATGACTTAATGCACTACAGGATCTTCTCCAGGAAGCAGTGCTTTTGCAAGATATAACGACGTATTCAGCAAAATAACAATGATCGTGATGAGAATTCCGGCACTTGCTTGAATTAGTGGAATATCTTTGGTGAGAATCGCATTCATAAGCACATTTCCTATGCCTGGAACGGCAAACATGCGTTCAAGAACGGCAATAACACTAAATAATATGCTTAAAACCGCACCGCTATGAAGGATGATCCCTGGTAAAATAATTGGAAAAATATAATTCCAATAAAGGGAAAAATTGCAGGCACCAAATGCACGAGCCACTTGAGCGTGATCTTTTTTCTGTTCAAGCTCAACCCGTTGCAGAGTATATTGAAACAGCATAACAGTGCTCACTAGAGTAAGGGTAACGAAGGGAACAATGCTTTGTATTACCATACGCGGCGACCAAACGGGCAATATCCCCAACACATCAGAAAAAATTAGAGACAACAACAATGCTATTATAAATCGCGGTGGTGCTAAAAAGAATGTTGTTATTAACCCTCCCACACGTCTGAATCTCAACAAGATGATGCAAAAAAACACCGAGCATGTAAATCCCATGCTGATAACCATACAGGAATACCAAAATGCCGGTATGACAATTGATTCAACGTCTCGATTGGCATAGATTGTTGGCGGAAAGCGAAAGCTCAACAAGGAATACATCCAAGAAAGATAGGATTGCAACAAAGAACTGTCTTCATGAGAACTGTCCTCTGATGGAAGATTGCTTGTTCCATCAATACCCCTTAATCGCTGATCTGCATCACCTGGTAACAACTGGAGCGCAAAAAACAAAATACTCCACGAAACGAATACAGTTAATACGAGACGTATACCTGCTTCAACAAGGAGTCTCATCGGGATAGCGCAACGAGGTTCTGCGCAAGGATTGTTAATGGATCAAAATAAGGGACTGTCGTTTTCAACGAATCTTGCACAAGCGATAATTCAGTGCATCCTAAAATGATCGCCTGAGCTCCCCTAGAAACAAGCGCATCAAACTCTCTTTGCAATAGCTCAATTGCTTGGGATTGAATCGGATTAGAGAATGTTTTAATACCATATTCAGGGCTGTAAATCGTGCTGTGCACCAGTGCTTTCTGCTCCTTGGTTTCTGGATACAAGATGGTAATCCCGTGATTCTTTGCAAATGACCGATACACATCACTCAGATAGGTGCCCTTAGTTGCAAGTAATCCCAGGGTCTGAATCGCTGCATCGTATTGTCTGATATACTGCATTGTTTGATCAATCATATGGACAAATTGCATCCCATAAGCATCGAGTTTTGGGCGGATCATGGCAAGAATGTCAGGTGAATGCGCTGTATTGCAGGGAATCCCAACAATTGTGCATCCAGCACGATGGAGAACAGCAACAGCCTCTTGGAGTGCAGATTGAGGGTTTTTTTCTGCTATAGGATCCAAAAGGTATTCAGTGCGGTCTGGAATCGCAGATGCATTGTACAGCACAAGTTCAGGATAATCCTGGTCCTTTCGAGCATCGGTGTTTGCATCAAGTATTTTTCTGGTCAGCAACAGCCCGGCATAGGGTCCCACCCCTCCGATAATGCCTATTCGATGGTGATCATTTTTTATCAAGGTGCGTAACTCCATCTGACTCTGATGATTCGCCCTTTTGAAAGAGTCGATAACTCTTTGCATATAATTTTTTTGTCGGCAAATCATCCGGAATTAGGCTATAGGCCTTTGCAAAATGATGTACTGCTTTTCCCCATTGTTTCATCTGAAAAAAGAAACTACCTTCCTGATAATGAAGAAAAAAGGCCTTTCGAGTATCATCTGAAATTGATTCCGGATACAACAAATCTAGACCACCATCTTCTCCAAGAACTTCATATACTGCGGTTGTTTCTCTTTTTCCCTTCACCGTGACCATATCAATAAATCGATGAGAAATGGTTTTTTCAACCTGCTTCATGGTGCCTTCGCTCATCAAAATCGTTGTCCCATACTGCTTGTTCAGAGACTCCAATCGACTAGCCAGGTTAACTCCGTCTCCAAGCGCTGTATAATTAAGCCGATAGTCTGAACCAACATTTCCAACAAGCACCTCAGCACTGTGAATCCCAATACGTGTTTTCTGAAAATCAACCTGGGTCAATTTGGCAATTTCTTGACAACAACGAATAGCTGCTCGACAAGCTGATTCTGCATGATTCTTGATCTGCCATGGAGCACCCCAGAACGCCATCACCGAATCACCGATATATTTGTCGATTGTGCCCCGCTCTCGCATAATACATTTGCTCATCACATCAAAATACATTTCAAGTTGATGAAGCAGAACCTCTGGTTCAGTATATTCACTCAGATACGTGAAATTTTGTATATCAGAAAAGAACAAAGTAATATCTTTACGTTCTGCACCAATGCTCGCTGCTTTATTCGTGCGCAACAATTCACGCACAACCTCAGTTGGCAAATACCTACGGAATGACTCAAGCCCTTGTTTGAGTTTTCCAATGACTTCGTCTATTTTGTTTACCTCTTGGACATTCGACACAATCTTTTCACGATAATGAATCTTGAGCTCACGCAGTTCAAGCATTTCTTCAGCCAAGAACTCCAGGGGCCGCGTAATTCGATTCGCCAAGATGTTTCCAAATATTCCGATGATAATAAGCAGGATAATCGTTCCAATAAACTGGAGAATCGTGCTCCGAGTTGCTATCTCCAAGAGTGGTGCTTCTGGAATAATAATCCCAATTGCCCAGTCAAGTTGGTTAGAGACATGTATTTCAGAATTAAGCCCATAATAATGGTCTCTGTCGACAGGAAAGCGGACAAAATTGCCACTCTCATCAAGGCGTATGCTCTGCATTGATCCTGAGAATTGTTGACTGAGGTTGCTCAACACATCAATGGAAAAGATGTTTCTCAAGAAATCAGTTCGTGCATCAGCTCGCGTTGTCTCTTCTGAAATAAAAGCCTCAAATGATTCGCGTATTTTTTCATCAGGATTATTTGCAGCAGTATATCTAATTGGATCAAAGTCAGCAGAGTTTTCATTCTGATAGTATAAATACGAGTATGCATTCTCTGAATCAACCGAAATCGCAACCATTTCATAAGTTTTCGTATCATAGATATAAATCAAGCCCTGCACTTGCGAGGTGACGCTCAACTCAGATAAAAACAGGGACAGATCGCGAAGATCAATATCAACACCCAATACTCCAACAAATTCATTTTGATCGTTGAAAAGTGGATAGGCATAGGTAGCACCGATGACCTCGGTCGAAGCAAACACATAGACATCAGTCCAAATGGACGTGCCTTCCTCGTTTGCAAGTTGATACCATGGGCGTGTGCGTGGATCATAGTCCACTTCTCCAACCCTATCAACATTTGCATTTGGGTTGTTATCAAATGTATAGACCTCGCGCATCCGGGATCCTGCTTGAGTGATCAAACGTCGTCGAAATCCACCATGTTCCTCATCTCTCCCCACAAGGATGAATTCCCCATTGGGCATGCCAATGAACACAGAAGCTATTGTGTTGTAGTTTTTGAGGATGCTCTCTTCAAAAATAACGGAGAGTTCTTCAAAATCTTGGATATCGACGTATCCATTGTTAATAAGAAAATCAAATGATGCAGTGACCTTTTCTGAGTTTCCAAAATAATCCTGTATCTGCGTTTCAATAAATCCAAGATTTGAGTTAACAATAACATTGCTAACCCCATACATTGAAATACGTGTTCCTTCAAAATTAACCACCGTGCTGATTGCTCCATACCCACCAAGCATCACCAAGAGTAATACCAAGACACTGATACGAAACGGGATGCTCAATATTCGCTCATTCTTTTTTGAACTAAATCGAATCCCCTTCTGCTTTTTCTTGTTCACCATCCCTGGCGTCAATTTAAAAAAATCTTCCTGAGTTGTGCTATTGCTGCTCTCAATTTGTCTTTCTGGTGGATGTTCTGAGGGATCGCCTTCCTCCGAATGTCTCTGCAATTCTGTTGCAAGTTCTACATTAGTTCCTTGATTTAAGGCGATTGATGCACTTTCTGCTTGCTCTTTCAAACCCTTTTTTTCACCTGAACTGCCTACATAGGCGATGAGCATAGCAGAGAGCAAGGAAATCATGCGACCAATCGGAAGAAGAATCACCGAAATTGATAATAATGGTGTTGTTATCAGCGGAACTATCTTGCCATCGCTGGCTGAAATCACCGTACCCAGTGCAGCAATACTTTGATCGAAACTCCCAAAAAGCGTTTTCAGGCCAGATGAAAAGATATATGAGAACACTCCTGAGATGGTGACGCCTACGTCAAAAATCGATAGCGAAATCAAGGCAAAAATAAGAACAATAGCAAAAACACTGAGGTTAAACGGGATAAACAGAGCGAAAATCGTTCCAAACAACGTTTTTCTGTCGTGATCCTTATGGAAAGTGCTCATCACATCAGGATATGCTGCGATAACTCCTCCCCCAAAAAAACCATAACTGAGTATACGAATCAATCGTGTTGTTGCTGAGAGTAATCGTATGCGGTTGAATTGTGCAATGACGAAGATGGCAGTGACAAATAATACTACAAGTATAACCAATAGGGATATGAGAAACCTGACGATCAAAAATCCAAACGCCGTAGTTATTTCTGACAGCAATAATACCGTTGCTCCAACCGTTGGGATCAACACAAACGGATAGAGGATGAGAACAATGTGGTATATCTTCTCAAATGAATTTGCCAATCCCTCGCTTACCTGCAAGAAAAACCTTGTTTCCTTTGTCACAAACCGTGAAAATACGGCTCCTAACAAGATTGCTATGAAAAGAATGCTGTATAACTGTGCCCCATACAGCGCACCAAACAGATTTTTGGGAATAATATTCCTTATTGTGGTGAGTAATACCAATTCGCCGTTGGTTTGCAGTTTCTCCTCAGATAGCTCCAGAGATAGCGTTATGTCAAAATCATCATCTGCACTATAAAATTTTTGTTTTGCTTGTTCATCAAATGGAATTGTCGTGTTGGAAATAACATCGACAAGCAAGATGAGCTGTACAAGGATCAAGACTATGCCAACAACAAAAAGGGCGATTTTTGCTAGATGTTTTCCAAGCGAAAACTGCTTTATAAAGGTTGGGATACAAACAACAATAGTGAATGTAACCAGCGGGATCGCGATTGCGGTCACCAATTGAAAAAACAAGCCTGCAATCTCTCGAACAGAAAACAGCCATCCTGCTTGAACAGTTAATCCAAGAACAATACCCAAAAGAATTGCTATAATCGTACTGAGTGGATGGCGTAATGCACGTGCAATCATAACGTGTTAGTTATTCGATATCGAATTGACTGAGCAATTTATCCACGGTTAGATTTAAGTTCAAAGAATCAAGGTATAAATTTACCCAGGTAGTCAATTGTCCACTTTCCCAAGGTAATGCCATAGCAATCGGGTCGCGAGTGTCTTTCAACAGTACTGTTTTCACACTAAGTGCTGAATCGGGTCGCGACTTAATAACTTTTTTTATTTCAAGCTCATCTCTGTATGCTGCGAGGATCTCTCCATTGAAAACGGCGTCAACAACCTCTTGCCAGGTTTGATATTCTACAATTTCTGCATTCGGGAAATTTTTCCGAGCAAATACCGCATATGATGAATTTGCAACAACTCCCAACGTGCCCGTAAAA
This sequence comes from Spirochaetia bacterium, assembly GCA_965243525.1. Classification (GTDB taxonomy): domain Bacteria; phylum Spirochaetota; class Spirochaetia; order WTKD01; family WTKD01; genus WTKD01. The sequence continues at coordinate 644,615 of OZ251568.1, forward strand.
TTCCGAACAAATATCCCAATTGCTTCTTCGGCAACTCGCTCAGCAAGCAATAATCGATTTATCATCAATGCCTGACGGAGTACGATGTATGGTTCAGAATACCGCACCAACTGTGCACGAATACTAGTGCGACTCAACTTTGAAATAACAATATCAGCATCCCCGCGGGCTACAATGGTTACAAGATCGTTGAACGTTTGCGCATCGCGATTGAATGCAAGTTTCACCCCAAGTCCATCGGCGATCCCTTGCGCCAATTCAACATCAATGCCCGCCCAATCATTAGCACCGTCACGAAAAAAGAAAGGTGATTGCTCACTCGGCAACTGCGCAACAATAAGGCTGCCACGCTCCTTGATCCGTGCAATATCGGGAGCAAATGTCTGCGCAAAGGCAACCGAGGTTATGCATCCCAACAAAATACTACAAATAATACGTACAATTCTACGATTCATGATGACTCTCCGCATAAGAAGAAAACTGTTCTATAGGTTCTTGTGTTTTAGTGCTTCGTTTATTCTTTGAAACCGATGTCACCAATGTGGTAAACATAATGTTTGTGTGAACGATCAACAAACTGCGCATAGGGTCAATAATAGGATCAATGGCAAACAAAATCAAAACCAGTGTTTCTATTGGCAGCCCAAGTCCGCGGACTACAATTGCAATCATGCCAAGTGTTGCATATCCAGTAGCCCCTGCAGTACTGATCCCAGCAGCCACCGCTGCAAATATAACCAAGATAACCTGGCCAAAGGTCAATGACACTTCATAGAGTTGTGCAGCAAATATTCCCGCTAGAGAAAAGAAAAGCACATTGCCAAATCGACCAAGCGTGATGCTTAATGGAAAAATGAACTTTGTTGTGAGGCGTTCCATGTATAAATTTTCAGTGAGCGCTTCCAAGGCAGATGGTATCGCAGCGATACTGCTGCGCGTCGAGAATGAAACAAATATGGGATTCAGACAGGCACGTAGGGCAGAAAAAAACGATTTGCGCGTACGAATCGAGATAATCAATGTATTGATGAGTAAAACAAATATCGCCAAACAATAGAATGTGATGATAAGTTTTATTGATGCGATAAGCGCACTCACTCCAGTAGATTTCACTTGTTTTGCAATCAGTGAAAACAATCCAACCGGAAGCAGATACATATTCCATTCAATAATTTTGTTAAACGAGAGGTATATCCCCGTGCTCAAGGTTACTATGTAATCGCTTTGTTCTTTTTTTATAAAAGCAATGGCAACGCCAAACAAAATCGCAAAAAATACAATGCGGAGGATTTCTCCATCAGTGAGTGAGGCAAAGATGTTCTGAGGGACAATTTCTTTTAAGAAAGGCAAGAATCCTTCTGGTTCCTCTTCAACAACCTGCTCTTCTTCAGTTAGGCTAACTCCATAATCAGTCTCTATGGTGGCGGATTCGATAATTTGTCCAAAGGCATTGCGTTGCTCTTGTCTAACTCGCCCCGGTTCAACAAGAACACCTAAAGAAACACCAAGTGTGCTGACCAGCAACAAAATGACAATAAGCCATGTTGCAAATCGCCAAATGACTTTTTGGGTAACCGATGGTGAACGTATTAATTCAGCTACACTCGATAATATCGCCGTCAATACTATTGGAACGATGCACATCTGAAGCAATGCCACGTAAATTTCTCCAATAGGAGCAATAATGTTGACAAGAGCTTCGCTTGCTAAAATTCCGTATATAATACCAAGGATTATCGAAGCAAGTATTACCCATGGATTTTTTAATACCTTCACTGCAAACTCCCAGAAACAACAGATTTCCTCTACACAAGGTTGCTGGATTATGACAAATTACCAGCTAAGATGTATTATAGCTATAATTTAGAATGTCAACAACAACGGTACCCAGATAACCATCTCCTTTATTTCTAATGCGTGATGAGCTATATAATAAAAAAGGCAGAAATGCGAACAATGAAGAGTGCTGCATTTCCGCCAAAAGGAAGGAAAAAGGAGGAACCATGAACAGCTTTCGCTGGTCTTAACTGGTCTTTAAGACGTTTTTATAGTAATTAGTTATTTTAAATGTGTCAACACATTTTGATTAAAAAATAATATTTAATATTTTGGATTTTTCTAGATTAAAAGATAAAACAGTAGTTATTCACGGTCTTGGACTCCACGGCGGAGGGGTGAGTGCTGCGAAATTCTGTTCTGAGGCGGGAGCCAAGGTCATCGTCACTGATCTGAAGAAAGAACAGACCCTCAGTAAAAGTATTGACCAGTTAAAAAACTATCCCATTACTTTTGTATTGGGAGAACACCGCGTGCAGGATTTTCGAGATGCGGACATAGTGGTCAAAAACCCCGGTGTTCGCCCTGATTCTCCCTTTCTTCAGCATGCACGATGGATAGAGAGCGATCTTTCTTTGTATTTTCGATATGCCCCTCTGCAAAGCAAACATTGGGCTGTGACCGGAACAAAAGGGAAATCGACCACAACTGCCTTGCTTCACCACATCGCACAACGCTGCATTTCATCAGATGTTCAAGCCTATGGAAATATTGGGACATCACCGCTACATGGCCTCCAACAAAATCCCTTGCTTGCGATACTTGAGCTTTCATCATTTCAAATTGGGGATCTATGCTTCATCGTTAACCAAGAAAAGACAAAAAAGACGCCCTTCAGCCATCCTTTGGAATTACGTTTTCCCCATGCATTGCTGACAAATATCTTTCCGGATCACCTCAATTATTATGCTAGTTTCGACGATTATATCCACGATAAAGGTCAGCTATTTCAATTTCAACAAGACAAGGATCATGCCTATGTTGAATATGGGGCTTGGAAGCGAATCAAACCATATGTACAGGCCCAACTCCATATGCTTACTACTAAAAAGGCTCTCTCCACTTCTGAGTTGCCACCATTGCTGTCACAGATGCATGTTTCAGATGATTGCCTCCGTCTAGATACCGCGCAAAATACCAGCACCATTCCCTTCTCTGCAATATCTAGGACACCAAGTCTCCCGCTGCTCCATGCAGCTGCGCTGTGTATACAGGTCTTCATGCAATACGGCATTCCAATCGACCGCATCCTTTCTGCTATTCAGAATTTTCCTGGATTGCCACACCGCATGCAATACCTTGGAACCTTTACGGGAATAACCATCTACAACGACAATGCATCTACGATTCCCCAAGCAACCCATGCCTCACTCAGCCAATTTTCGCATGTTTCTTTCATGGACAAAGAAAAATCTCACACAAGACCAATTATCATTCTGGGTGGAGCTGACAAAAACCTCGATATAGATCCGATTATTGCCATCGCACAAAAATCCTCAGCACTGTTTCTTGCTCCAGGATCAGCGAGTGATCGATTCATTGCGGCATTAGGCAAGAGCGAATCAACACCTGTCTTTGGGCCCTTTGCACGTTTTGATGAAGCCTGCATTGCAGCACTTGAATTTGCGAAAAAAAACAAAGCAAGAACCCTCCTCTGTTCCCCCGGTGCCACATCCTTTCATGAATTTGAGCATGAATTTCAGCGCGGTGACCGATTTGTGGAAATTGTACACAGTTTTTTCAACCAAGACACTCCGAAGTCAAGATAGACTATGATTCGTTCACTTTGATTTATATCAGCAATACACCGAGGAATCTGCTTTTTTTATAGTAATGCAATATATATCACCCAATCCCTGGATCATCCTAGCATCCGTGATGACATAGCCGTTGCATAAATGTCCTTTTTAATTTAAAACTATATTATAGGTAACATCTCTATTAAAGGGCTGTTACCCATGCAAAACAAAGGTAAGGAGATTGATATGTACTACAGAGCCATCACAAACTATTACATACCATTGATTATGTTCAGCATGCTGTTTATTCTTGCATGTTCAAATGCAGGAGTCACTGGAAATGCGGGAGATGCTGGAAATGCGGGAGATGCTGGAAATGCGGGAAATGTTGAAAATGAAAGTAGGCTACGTTTTGTTGCTGAATCTCTTATGGATCCAGGACATGCTGAGACACTCTCGACAGAGGCATATGTTGATGAAACAGCAAAAGCGATCACTGTGGTTATTCTAGAGTCTACGGATAAAACAAATGTCTCATTGCGTGCGTATCTCTCGCAAGGAACCACCCTTGAGTATAGTGGAACCGTGCATACGCCTTCAGGTCAAGATCTCTCGACATCATTTATGGTTGATTTCTCAACTGCTGTCAGTTTTACGATAAATAAAGCGGCAAGTTCAGAAGTCTATACAGCTTCTATCGTTGTGGGAGTCCCTATTTTCACTGAGGCTGATCTTCAGAACATCGAGCAAACTGGGTTGGATAAAAACTATTTTCTTGCGAATGATATTCAATTGACCACTGATTTTGTCCCTCTTGGGGATGATACCAGCCCCTTCTTAGGAAGGTTTGATGGAGGCGGAAAAACCATCAGCAATCTTAGGATTGCACAATCAGGTGAGGATTATGTAGGGTTGTTTGGGCAATTAGGATCGATGGGTACCACCACAGTGGTGCGTAATCTTGTCCTTGTCTTGGCTTCTGGCGATGAGAATCGTCCCAGTATAGAAGGCAATTACTTTGTAGGTGCAGTTGCAGGAAAGAATTATGGCAAGATAGCCACTGTTACCGTAATTGGTGGATTTGTAAAGGGAATTAGCTCTTTAGGTGGATTGGTGGGGTCCCACGAAGACGGAAGCATCGAGAATAGTTATGCAACTAGTACTGTAAAGGGAGGTAATCATGCAGGTGGATTGGTGGGGTATCAGATTGCTGGAAGCGTCGAGAACAGTTATGCAACCGGTACCGTGTCGGGAAATGACTTTGTAGGCGGATTGGTGGGGCGGCTACGTTCTACAACTGGAAGCAGCATCGAAAATAGTTATGCTACTGGTGCCGTATCGGGAAATACCTATATAGGTGGATTGATGGGATCCCTCGAAGACGGAAACATCACCAATAGTTATGCAACCGGTGTTGTATCGGGAAATGGCGATATAGGGGGATTGGTGGGGTCCCTCGAAGGTGGAAGCATCACTTCCTCCTATTTCGATGCGATATTAACGAAGCCAGATGGACAAACAATGCTACTCCCGGGAGTTGGCGGCAATCCAAACGCCTCAGGCGTTACTCCTTTCTATACCGTGGCTAATTTAGTGCGCAAATCTAATGATGCAGATGCAGCAGCAGTCACCAAGGATGATTTTTCTGGGTGGAATTTCGATAGAGCTAATCCCATTTGGCATTTGCCTGCAGTTGGGCAATGGCCCATTTTATCTTGGCAAGCTCCATAGCAACCAATGGCTATCCCTCGCTCAGAGGGGTAGCTTTGTTCTCCCCTAAGTTTCGCTAACTTAAGATATATTCAAAAACTCTGTGTTACCTGGTATAGCGGTTATCTTCCTCGCAGCCTTTCTCCAGTGTTCACCAGGGCTCTCAGCAAGCGATTTTTTGGAATATCCCATGCTCCCATGCGATGCACCACCATTCCTCCGAATTTTTCTTTGAATTGGGTGATTCCTGCATACCGTTTGTCGCCTTCGTGAATTCCCATAAAATCGTATACATCCATATTGAGTTTCTTGGCCTGTGTGATCGCATGCCATTGGATTGCATAACTTGCCATCGTCTGCATTCCTTCTCGATCAGTGCCGCCAAAAAGATAACTTGCACAACCATCAAAATGCAGGACCATGATCGAAGCAATCATGCGATTGTTGAGGTATGCCCCATAACAACGACAAGCATCACCAAAAATACTGCTTACATCATGCATATAGGAAAGCGGACGAGCAGCGATATGTTTTTCATCGCATGTCTTTTTATGCAAGGTATAGAAATCATCAACACCGCAGAGGCCGACCCGCACCCCTTTTTTATGGGCAAGACGAATATTATATCGCCCCTTCGATTTCATCTGTGCAAGCAAGGCATCTTCGCTTTGATCTAATGCAATAATTCGTGTACTCCGCATCTGAACATCGTGAAATGCCTTGCGTAATCCCTGCCGATAGAGCATATCATGCAATGAGATATCGCTAGCATCGCTGTTCTTGGTCTCTTGAGATGTTGAAAGGGTCAGCGGATCATCGCACAGATAATATGGCAGATCCCACCGAATAAATGGTGCACGCAACGGTAGTGCACGTAACGCTGCATTGCAGGCTTGATGAAATGCAGTGATATCAACGGGGGATGTGAGTGACGTGCTTGATCTATCCGCATTGCTCTGAGAGGATGGATTTTCATGCAACTGATGCACACCAAAAAACGGTGCGTAAGCAAAGGGAAAGAATTTTGCGATGGGGCGAACAAGGCAAAACCCATGCGCTGTAGTGATAGCCTTCCAACCATGTCGACGTCTTAGCTCAATCCACTGTTCAGATTGCAAAAACCCACCAAGTCGTCTGGAATAAATGTGAACCGTTATGAAACGCTCCCTGAAACAATGTGTTGCGTGTTGATAATTTTCTCTGCACACACCAGTGGCAATGCGCCAACATGTACCACGCTCTCATGTACCTCGATTGAAGTCGAAGAGAATTTTTTTATATCAATGTTTTTCTTGTCTTCTGCTGTGTTCATGCCTTCAAGGTATACAAGATCGCCCGGCTTTGCCCAGGGAACCTCCAAGACTTCAAGAACATCGCCTTGCTCAGCCGCCAAGAGCATGCCTTGACTTAGGATTCCACGTAGTTTTGCCGGTTTGAGATTTTTTACAACAATGATCACTTTGTCGCGCAGATCCTCAACTGAATAATACTCGCGTATACCTGAAACAATTTGTCTTCCCTCTGCACTCCCATCATCAAGCGCAATCACATAGAGTTTTTCTGCGTCAGGATGAACCCTTGCCTCTGTGATTCGCGCCGTGCAGAGGCTCACCATGTTCGAAAATTCCTGTTCCATGGAAGGAGTGTTCGCTGATGATGTTGAAAATTGGGACTGGAGCGTCGATATCTTGCTATCTTCAAGAAAGGAAAACAACACTTTTACGGTGTGAATGGCAAGAACACGCACATGATTGCTTGCAAGAGCATCGAAATTAAGGGGGACTGAGGCATCAAGGTCTATAAAGGAAAGAATTTTCTTCGCTGTTTTTGGCAAAAAGACCTCAATGAGTATCGCTAAATCGACAACAAGGCGAACAAGGTTGCCAAGCAATGCCTGCAGTTTCGTATCCAATGTCCCTTTGTGCTTCCATGGTTCTGCTTGCTGAAATAATTTGTTTCCTCTATCGCTCAATGCAAGAATCGTGCGCAGAGCCTTTCTGATCTGCGCCTTTTCCATGCAGTCAAGGAATGTCTGTTTTGCTTCGCGGACATCTTTCCAGATCTGATCTGTATAATCTGCTGCAGGGAACTCAGTCAGTTGTTCTTTCTGTACTACGTTTTTAACAAATTTCAAAATGCGGTTTACAAAATTTGCAAAATTACCGATCAACTCGGTGTTGGTGGCCGTTTGAAAATCGCTCCAACTAAAAGCATAGTCGGCGCTTTCAGGGCGGTTGTACATCAGATAGAATCGCCAAACATCGACAGGTATTCCGGTTTTCTGCACATCAGAACCAAAAATCCCCCTCCCCCTGCTCTTTGAAAACGCTCCCCCTTCGTAGGTTAAATATTCACTCGAAGACATCTGATTGAGCAAGGTCCATGGCTCACCTGTTCCTAACAGACTCGATGGAAATACCACGGTGTGAAAAGGGATATTATCCTTTCCTACAAACTGAACCAAGGTGACCTCGTCGGGATTTTTCCACCATTGCTGCCAATCGTCGATAATTTCAGCAGTAATTGAAATATACCCAATCGGTGCGTCAAACCACACGTAAAATACCTTATCTTTGAATTCTTCAAGCGGTACTGGAATACCCCAAGAAAGATCCCGGGTTATGGTACGTTCCTTTAGGCCATCCCGAAGCCAGGCCTTGGTCATCTGAACCGCATTTTTTGACCATTCACCCTTCAAAAATCGCTCGTGAAGGAATTCCTCCAAGCGTTCTGCTAATTTCGGAAGGTCAATATACAGATGCGTGGTCTCTCTTGGAATTGGTGTCGAATCATCAAGGATGCTGCGTGGACAAATCAGATCCATAGGATCGAGCAATTTTCCGCAATGTTCACATTGATCACCTCGCGCGTCCTCGTATGCACAATGCGGACAAACACCGCGAACATAGCGATCTGCCAAAAACAACTGCGAGGTTTCAGAATACAATTGAGTCGTTGTATGCTTGCAGATATACCCCGCTTGATAGAGTTTTAAAAATATATCCTGAGTGATTTCACTATGCTTTGCTTTGCTAGTACGTCCAAAATTATCAAAGGAAATTCCAAACCAATCATAGATATTTTTATGTTCGGTGTAATACCGGTCGCAAAGCTCCTGAGGCGTGATGCCTTCCTGATGGGCACGCGTTTCAGTCGCGGTTCCATATTCATCGGTTCCACAGATATACAACGTTTCATACCCTGCTAGGCGGCAATAGCGTGCATAGACATCTGCAGAAAGGAGTTGAATGAGATTCCCTAGATGAGGGATATTGTTGACATAGGGTAATGCAGATGTGATCAATCGCCTTGGTTTCATTATTCTGCATAGTAGACAGCACGTTAGATCTCTGTCAATCAATTGCTAAAGGCCTGCTGAACGTGGAGAAGTCGACCTGGACAATCCCATCCTTCTGTCTTAGATCGGAACAATTACTGTTCCGGCATAATCCAATCTCTCCCCAAGATAGCAGTACATGCAGTGCGATGTACGCCAATAGCCTCCTGCGTCCATGTCTGCAATGCATCCAATTGGTTCATCCGTAATTCCCAGGGAGGATTGCCATGCGTTCCTGTTGAGCGGCGAAGCTTTGTTGAATCTGTATAGGATATTTCAGAACCATGGCGACGAGGATCCTTGGCAACCTCACGATAGGCATCACGAAAGGGCATTCCATCGAGCACCTTGCTAAACGCTGCATCGGTTGCAAAGAGTTCAGGAGAGAGTGTCTTTTCCAGGGCATCCACATGGACAATCAATCGTTCAAGCACTATATGCATCATTGCAAGAATCGCATCGGAAGAATCCAATCCTTCCAACAAAGCCTGTTTGGTTTCTTGCATATCTCGATGATAGCCACTGATACGTCCCACAGAAAGCAAGGCTATGCGCTCAGCAAAAGAATGCATACGCAATGCAGATGCGCGAATAAGTTCGAGAACATCTGGATTGTGCTTTTGTGGCATGATGCTTGATCCTGTGCAAAGCTCCTTCGGCAAGGATGTATACCCAAACTCAGGAAGGCTATACAAAATCAGTTCTTCTGCAATGCGAGAACTTGTAATTGAGAGCTGCTCCAATGCCTGCAAAACAATTGCCTCGATACGTGATCGGGAATTTTGCACCGCAAGCACATTTGTTTGGACTGCATCAAATCCAAGAAGGTCAGAAACATATTCTCGGTCCAGGGGCAAGGGCACCCCGTATCCTGCAGCTGAACCAAGTGGTGAGCGGTTGATCTGTGCGTAGGCATATTGCATAAACCTAACATCATCATAATACTGCTCAAACCAGGCATCGAAGAGCATACCAAAACTAAATGGCATGGCAATTTGCGTATGGGTACGTCCAGGAAAGGGCGTTTCAACGTGTTCTTTTGCTCGCTCGTGAAGCACCTTCAACATGGCATATGCCTTCTCGAAAATCACCAAAAGCATTTCTCTGGAATAGAGTCGTGTTGCAGCAAGCACTTGGTCGTTCCGGCTTCGTCCTGTGTGTACTTTTTTCCCGAGTTCACCTAGTTGCTCAACAAGTCTTGCCTCGATCCAAGTGTGACAATCTTCGTCTTCCATCTTGATTAATGGTTTTTTCTCCCACAATTTCCGCAGTGCATCCTCAAGTGTTTTCAATTCAGAACGATCAAGAATACCAATGGTCGCAAGTCCCCGCACATGTGCGATGCTCGCCATGATATCTGCATAAAAAATCTTGGTATCAAGGTTCGGATCATTTCCCACAGTAAACGCTAATATTCGTTCATCAAGACTATATGCCTTTTTCCACAACATCGTCAGTCTCCTCCTTCGCCACCGATATACTATACCGTGGGGGGGTTCTATTGTACTATCTGTATAGTATGAACAACAAAAACATGTCTGTCAGCAGTGATTCACCACACAAGGTGATCATCATGCATGGCTATACGTATGAGGAAATCAACAAGGTCATGAAGGCAGTGAAATCCTTGTTTGTGGAGCGAAGAAATCTTGTTTTCGCAACATCGACAGAACGTTCGCTGCAGATGAAACTGGGGGAGCTTATCGAAGATATGTGTGAAGATCATGAATATTTGTTGAAAAATCCTCCGAAAAAGCACGCTAAGCAGAATGATACCACAGACAATGCGGATACAAATCCACAAAAAAAGACCCCATGACCACCAATCCCAAATCAATTCCATCCCTTCCGCAACCAAGAAAGGAACTTGATGCAATAAAAGCTTATATCCCTGGAAAGGGAAGTGGCACCGCTATCAAGCTTTCTTCAAACGAAAATCCACTTGGTATATCTCCTCTTGCAGCAGCGGTGCTCAGAAATAACGATGAACTGCTCCATCGATATCCAGATGGAACTGCAACTCAGTTACGCTATGCTCTTGCAAAAAGGCACCGATGTTCAGCAGACACCATCCATATCGGGAACGGTTCTGATGAAATACTCCGCGAAATCACCTATGCCTATTTAGAACGCGGAGACCTCGTGTGTATTCCGCGACACACCTTCAGTGAATACGAGGCTGCAAGCCGGCTCACTGGGGCACAGATCACCCCCATAGATATGCATAACGGTGCGATAGACGATGCACACCTGCGATCATTGCTCACCAAGTCTCCAAAAATCATATTCTTATGCCATCCGAACAATCCCACTGGAGCATCCCTCAAGAATCTTGCATCCCTCCTCCAAGCAATTCCCTCCACAACCCTCGTGGTTATCGATCAGGCATATGCTGAGTTTGCCGAATCCGGGTTTGACGATGCAAAGGACCATATCAATGATTTTCAAAATATCATCGTCCTTCACACATTTTCAAAATTATTTGGGCTTGCATCCCTACGAATCGGAGTTGCCTATGCACAGGCCCCTCTTATTGCGGTGTTAAACAAAGTAAGGATGCCATTCAACATTGGCACCCTATCACAACTTGCCGCCTGTGCCGCATTAGAGGATGAACTTTTTGTGGAAACAACCCTTAATATAGTGAGAACTGAAAAGGCTCGTCTGCAACAAATTTGCACCACTCTTGGATTGCCCTATTTCAACAGTGATGCAAATTTTTTGTGCATACACCTTGGTCACAAGGCTCATGAATTTTGCGAATTTTGCGCGAAACATGACCTCTACATACGTCATCTTGCATCGTTTGGGATGCCAGAATATATCCGCGTGAGTATTGGCACAACAGATGCAATGGATGTTTTCATTTCTCTCTTGCAGCAATGGAACACAAAAACAAGCTAGCTAACCGCCTTGTGGTTTTCAAAAACTGCCATGGCGAATAAGCAAGCATAAAGCATTTCTTGACAATTTTATTTCACTATGAAATACTGGGAAATCGGCGCAGGGTAGAGCAGTGGTAGCTCGTCGGGCTCATAACCCGGAGGTCGCAGGTTCGAGTCCTGCCCCTGCTATAAAATATTTTTTCGTTCCCCACACAGTTGTTCTCTGAGTCTCATTTCTTGAGCATTGCTGAGACTGTGTGGAGAATTTTTCAACAAGGGCAGATCCCATAACCAATGTGCCCCAAACACCATTCTAATTAAAAAGATCGCTTTCTTTTTCTTCTTCTTTGATCTTTAGAAGCAAATCTTCGATAGCCTCTTCGCTAATACCTTCTTTGAGTGCGAGCACCTGAGATTTTGAAAAATAAAGTGTCTCCATCTCATAGTCAATATATTTATTCGTAAGCGATTCTACTTTATTTGTACTGAGAACAAGTTGGTGGTTGGTGTTATTCTGGGAGAAGAATGTCGCTTCTAGCTCGAGAGGTCCGTTGCTAGGAGTATCCCATCCACTGCTGAAATACCAATCGTCTCCATACTCCCACCCCACCGCAGTACGTACTGGTCCAATTGGAATATCTTTTGTTATCGTAGTCTCGTTTTCAACAGCAATCTTTTCCCATTCCAGATATTTGTCCAAGACCGAAATGAGCATATTCATACCTGATCTATCCAATTTGATAAATTCAAGCCCTAACCAATTATCGCGAGCTAAATAAAACACAGAGACATCTGGAATATATAATATACCCACTTCAGCTTTGTACAAATCTTCAAAGGCGTCATTCCATTCATAAGCCTCCCCCATAAATAACGTATGCGGTCCCTCTTGAGCAAACAAAAACAAAGATGTACACAAAAAACCGATAATTATGCATAGTTTTGATCTCATACAATCCCCCTATTAGTAAAAAAAAAGATATTTATATAGTACTACACTAGGTAACAATTCATCAACAGATTATTCTAACCTCTTGGTGACCAATTTCAGCAGAGATATAATGACCCGACATCCTATTTTCCTTCTGCGATAGAGAGGTTTGCATTCCCCTTAATTTCAATTCCCTTTTTCTGCAATTGAGTTCTGAGATATTCTGGTTTCTCCAGATGAATGGCTTCCATACCAAGGCTTGCTGCTGCTGCTGCATTTTTTTCAAGATCATCAATGTATAGCGTTTCCTTACGATTTAATGCATAGCGTTCAAGAAGAGTCGTATATATAGCTGGATCAGGCTTAATCAAATTCACATCAGCTGATACTACTCCTCCCGTGAAATGATTAAAAAAAGAATAACGGTTATGAGTATACCTGAATGCTTCTTTATGGTAATTGGTGAGATAATAGAGAGAGTATTTAGGTTTAAGCCTCGCCAATAGCGCTATATTTTCTGCAATCGGTGTTAACAGTTCGTCGACAAAGAAAGAGGCATCAAGCAGCTCTGCTCGCTCAGCATTTCTTAGCAAAATACGATTTTTTGCTTCTTCTCGAGTTATTACACCGAGATCAAGATCAACCCATTCATGACTGCAGTATATTTCCTGGTGAATAAATGCGATCTCTTCTGAAGAAAATCCTTTATCCTTGAGAAATCTTTTCGGATCAAAATAGATCAACACATTTCCAAGATCAAAAACAATATTTTTTATCATGTAAATCACACCCTCATATGTTATTTTTACTCGAACAAAAGACGTATTGAAAACTACGCATGGCAGAGATAATAGGTTATTTTAGCATTAGCGCTGTTCTTTGAAGAAGTATTGTTCTTTGACAGCATATCCTTTCGATTGAAGATACGCCTGTAAGGCCCAAGGCCAATCAGTCTGAATTATATTGAATCCCATAGCAAGAAGTTTTCCCCAGCCTTTATCAGGAGATTCAATAATGGAAACAACATCATCAAACTTATCAGCAAGTTTATCTCTTTCATTTAGTTGGATCGCATTCCCCCACAATAACAAACCCAATTTTTTCAAATATTCACGAGTCTCAAGCTGCACGTGCTCGTCTTCTTTAGAGGAAAAGACCAATTCTATTCCAAGAAAATTAAGATCATAAGAAAGGCTTTTCTCAATATCTTTCAAATTTTCTATAATCGGAATAACCATGATTTCAGGGCCATATGTGTTGAGAGCCTTAAGAAAAGAATCAAGAACCGGGCCTTTCACGATTATCTGATCTGCCATATCAAGTTTCTTTACTGTTTTCAGAATTTCCCGAACATAACCCCAACCTCGATCGATAGTAATTAATATATCGCCCTTCAGCGCTACTAATACTTCTTCGAGTGTTTGAACTCTCTGGATCGTCTTGCTGCCTATCGGATTGCGATATCGGAGTTGCAACGCTTCACCTCTGGTGAGCGTTTGAATATTCTTCCTCGTTCCAAAAAAATAATGTTCTGCTCCATCATGGTAAACCAGTAATTCCCCATCAATAGTTCTTGATATATCAATTTCAACTATATCAGCTCCCTGGCGCTCAGCTGCAATGAAGGCTTGAATGGTATTCAGTATAATATTCCCTCCAGCCGATCCTCGATGGGCTGCAATTAATACTCGATTTTTCATATTAACAGAATTGACAATATCCCTCTTCTTTTGAATTAAATCAGGCATGCGTTAACCTTTTCCTATTGATGCTGCAGGATTTGCCATTTCAAGCCATCGCTCGAGAAAAACCATGAGAATTATGCTCGGACCGGCGAGAACAAGTGATATAACTGCCGCATTTGTCCGAATATATGCATACCCTAAATACTGAAACAGAATGGTAGGAACCGTAATAAAATCAGGAGACCCTATAATATAGGCGAGAGCAAATTCTTCGATACTTCGTATCATCACCACAATCAAGGATGCAATAATTCCCGGTTTAAGGGTTGGTAGATATGCATGACGAATTCTGCTAAACCAACCGGAACCCAAATCTCTGCTTGCATCAATCAGATCTTGCCGTACTTGGCTAAAGGAGACAGAAAGAATTCTAATAGCAAAAGGAAGACTCACTACTGTATGCCCAATCAATATGCCAAGAAATTTTGAATAAATACCAAGGCCTATCAACAACGAGGAAAAGAAAATAGCAGCCACAAATCCAGGCATAACCATCGGGAGTAGTATGAGGACATTTGCCAAATTTTTTCCTTTAAAATTAAATCTTCCAAGGGCATAGGCCGTTGGCATTGCGATAACAAGAACAACCAATGTTACAGTAATTCCAAGTGTATAACTGTTAATAAGGGCTTGTTTTAGAGAAGTGGTTTCCCACAACAAAGGCCAACGTCTAAAAGAAAGCACCTTTGGAAAAACATCAGGATAACTCCACGTGTAATCAGGATCTACCAAGGAATATAGAACAGCCATCCCTATGGGGACAACTAACCAGAAGAAGAGAATCCCCACCATTACCGCCAAAAGAATTCTGTTTCTTTTTGAGTGATTCTGTATTATTTCTGACCTGCCTTAATAATCAGCTGCATAACCGCGGTTACTATTGCAGCACCCGCAAGTGAAAGAACCATAAGGGAGACTGCAACTACTGCAGAATCGGCCCAGCTTATACTCTGCAGTCGTAACATATACTGTGCCAGTGAATTGAGTTTTAACGGTCCGGCAATAACCTGAAACGAATAATCACCCACTGCCCCAATAAAAATAATAGCCATTGCTGCCTGAAGGGATCTCAATGTAAGAGGGGCAACTATCTTGCAAAAACGTGACCAAGAGTGGGCACCCAAATCTTGTGCAGCATCCAAAATATCATCTCGTATGGCCCTAACCGATCCGGATAAAAGGAGTAACGCAAATGGCAAATTTTTCCACACCTGAAGGATTAGCACCCCGATGCCCCATTCATCATTACGCATTCTCAGAGGCTCTGAAATAATTCCCAGATACATTAATCCATAATTGATAAAGCCTGCGTGAGAAATTAAATTAACATAGAGAAAAGCAGCCACCAATCCAGGAATGAGCATCGGAACTTTCAACATGGCAGATAGAAAACCAGAACCAGGAAATGGTTTTCTAAGCCATAAAGCAATCGGATAGGCAGCTGCAACAGCAAATAATGCACTAAAAAGGCCAATTCTTGCTGAATAAAAAAGTGTTCTCCAATAAAAGGGTGTTGTCAAAACTTTACCCCAACTTGCCACAGTAAAGCTGCTTTCGCCTGCAAAGTTGAAATAACCCAATGATTGACTTATAGCCATAGTGATAACAATGCCAATAAACCCGATAATCAATCCAAGGCCTGGCATAAGTAAAGCTACTATCTTTAGATTCTTCACCACTTTGGATTTCATTCTAAACTCTCCAGGAATCGAATATCTTTTGGAGAAATCTTAAAGGTGATTCTGTCCCCCCTGTTTATCTTCTGATTTTGAAATAGTTGAATGCGATACGGAATTTTCTGTGCTTGTGCGTTTTTCTGATGCATCAACAAGTCTGTAAAATTTCCCTGAAACACAGCAAGATCAACCAATCCTTCAAACGAATTTATCCCTTCGCGTTCTTTAAGCAGCCTTGCTACTTCTGGGCGCCAACAAAGCTGCACTTTTTTCCCGTTTGGTGGCACAGAACTTTCAACGACCAGATCCCCCATTTCTGTTTCTGTTCTGTATTGCTTCTCGGTTATCTTTTCAACAATCGTTCCACTAATGATATTGGCTTCCCCGATGAACCGCGCTACAAAACTGTTAACTGGATTATTATAAATCTCATAAGGTGCCCCCCATTGAACCGTCCTACCCTTATTCATAACCACAATCTTATCTGACATGGCTAGAGCTTCAGATTGATCATGCGTCACATAAATAACAGTAAACCCATGGTTTTGCTGAAGCCCCAATATCTCAAATCTAACTTGTTCACGTAATCGTGCATCAAGATTCGAAAGAGGCTCATCAAAGAGGATTATTCCAGATCGCATTGCAAGTGCTCTTGCTAAAGCAACCCGTTGTTGCTGACCGCCGGAAAGCTTATCGGGAGTTTTTTTCAATTGCGTTCCCAGATCCACCTGTCTCACCACTTCGTTGAGGATAGTATCCCTATCAGCTTTTTTAACTTTGTGCTGTTTAAGCCCAAAAACAATGTTCTCTGACACATTCAAATGAGGAAATAACGCATAAGACTGAAAACACATAGTCGTATCACGTTTTTCTGGTGGTATTTGAGTGACATCTTTTCCATTAATCTTAATGACCCCAGGATCAGGAGTATAAAAACCCGAAATAACTTTCAACAACGTAGTTTTGCCACATCCAGAAGGTCCAAGTAGGGTAACAAATTCTCCTTGATTAACTTCCAAAGAAATATTATTAACAGCAAAAAAATCTCCAAATTTCACTGAGATATTTTCTACAGACAATGTACTCACCGTACTCACCTCTGTTTTACTACCAAGTATAATTTGGAGCTTCTTTCTAATGAGAAGAAGAAGCTCCAGTTGTTACGTTTCTATCGATGACTTAATTAATCAGCAATCACATTGTTGAAAAAATCGTTCAATACTTCACTAGAAATAGGCGACCATGTGGTCTGATATTGCCGCTGTTCCAGTTCAATGAGAGCCAGCGAATCATCTGCATCTGGATTCTGAGGCGCAATCCCCATTTCAGCGTTCAATAACGTCTGGATTTTAGCAGAAGTTAGCCAATCAATGAATAGAAGTGCCGCTGCCGGGTGTGGAGCGTTAAGAGGAATCTCTACAACATTACCTCCACCGTTCATGCCCATCGTGGGAACATATAATTTGATTCTCGAATCTATGGCATTCTGTTTCTGCAATCCAGCAAGATGGTCTTCCCATGCTGCTGCCATAACAAGTTCTCCATCGTTTATTCGCGTAAGACTGTCTGCATTACCTGCAGTAATCACCCAATATTCCTCTAAATCATTAAACCAGTCCCATGCACGAGTTAGTTTTGCAAGTGTTCCTTCAGCGTCGCTGGCATCCAACAAATCAATACCTGTAATATTTCGGGCAATATTTTGTATAAATGATGGCCCTGATCCGCCACCTTCGTAGTTAACCCCAAATTTTCCAGGATTTGCCTTCATGAAGGCTGCAAAATCATCTGGCGCCTGTGGAAGATTGGATTCATCGACCCTGAGCGGATCATACGCAATACCTGTCTGATTTCCCCAATAGGCTACTCCATATCCTTTTGTATCACCCCCATTGATAGCAGTCGTCAATTTGCTGCCATTGGGAAGTACGTCGGTTATAGGGCCATAAAACAATGCTGGAAAATCCATGGTTTTCGTAGCATCGCCAGGAGTGGAAAGCACATCAATAGTTCCTATTGGCCTATTTCGTTCAGCAAGCAGTTTTTGATTGTTAGCAGCTTCAGCGCCATCGGGAATGGTCACTGTGATCCCATACTCTTCTTCAAAACCTTTTACATGAACTCTGAGAGCATCTTGGAGAAACCAGTTATACCAAAATACTTCACCTTCGGTTTTTGCCTGGGCCACCACTTCGTCCCAAGGCAGCTCCATAATACTTTTCTGTGTTGCAGCAGATTCATCTTGTCCTCGAGCAAATAATGCGCCAAAACCTAGGAACAACACCACTAATACTAGAATAGTTTTTTTCATTCCTTACTCCTTTTGTATGAAACGTTCTAAAATACACTATACTGTATAGCATAATGTTCTTTACTACTATTTTTATATACTAATTAGATTTACTTTATAAGTCAAGGTTGAGATTGATACCGAATCATAAAGAGCAAGACTCTAAGGAAATTATATATATGGTTCTTTTTATATATGTTTACTATTATATACTGACTAGTCGACATAGAAACTATATCGATTTACTATAGAGATTACAAAATTTATATAGGATAAAACATGGAAGCAGATTTACAGTTGATTTTTGAAAAAACAGGAATTCCTCTTTCTGTGCTACAAGAACAGTACAATCAATGGCTACAGAAGGGAAAAAAGGGAAAGAACAAAATAATAGATCATAAGCTTATTGCATTGTTGGCGGGTGTATCTCCCTCAACGGTATCAAATTACCTAAACAAAAAACAAGGTTCAATATCTTCAGAAAAGGCAGAAGTGTTAAGAACGATAATCGACTGCCTCGAGTATATCCCAACAAATGCAGCGAAAAGACTTCGAAGTCTTAATAAAATGTGCATAGGGTTTGTAGCACCGATTTCTAACGGCAAATCAAGTGAATATTATCTTGAAATCCTCAAAGGTATAAAAGAAGAATCGCTAAAATATGGTTATTCAATTGATATTTACGATATTGAGGAAAATAACGATCAGAATTTCTTTTCAAAACTACCCTTTCTGGGACTCATCGATAGTCTTATTATAGTCTCTTCAACAATAACCGCTCAGTATCTTGCCCCATTGATCAAAAGGAAAATCCCCATCATACACATCAACCCAAGAGTTGAAGTTACCACACCTCCTTTCATAGGAAGCGTCTATTCAGAAGCCGGAACATTTTCTGATCTGTTGAACCATCTGTTTTGCGATCACAAATACAAGAATCCGGTATTGATTTCGGTTGATCTTAATAATTATTCCCAGCGAATTGAAAAATACAGAATTTTCAAAGAAGCCATGGAAAAAAACCTGCTTGATTTTAAAGAAGGCAAAAATGTTCTTTTTCTTGATTCATATAGACTTTCTGCAGGAAGCATTGGATATCAAAAAATAAACGAACAAAACCCCGATGCAGATGTTATTGTCTGTCTTTCTGATAACATAGCCATTCCTATCATACGAGAATTGGAAAAGGCCAAAAAAAATACTGCTGTTACCGGTTATGCGGATTTTGAAATAGCAAAAATATTTGACCTCACAACGATGAATCAACAGATACGACTATTAGGCGTTAAAGCAGTCCAGCAGTTGTTTATAGGAATGCGTTATATTCAATACAACAGCACGTATCCTGAGTATCATAGCGAAAAGGTGCCAGCAATTTTTATAAAGCGAAGATCTTGCGGCTGCAAATAGAAATTTGAGTTTTAGTTTACTGCCGGGGTTCATAAGAATTCATTGCGTGCATAAAATCACTGTATATGAATGCGCTTGCAATTTGATAAGAGAATAGTCACTATCTATCGATTTGCATAGTTGTGTAGTTCACTGGGGTAACTTGATGAAGTTGGATTAACAGATTTATCAACTTGTACAATCATACAGTTCAGAATGAATCTTGTGGTGAGATTCCCTGGTCTAGCCTAGCTTGTTTCGGGAGTAACCAAGATATTTGCCGCAACATCAAACGACAGGGAAGCAGATGCATTTGTCTGCACCATCCGGAGCTTCACGATGCGCGCAATCTTGTCGATTTCAATTATTTCAATAAGACTCCCTGGCACCAGTTGCTTGTCTTCAAGATAGACCATGGTTGATGGATCAATGTGCACCAGTCTTTGCACAACATAGTTGTCTTTTTTTTCCACAGTGTGGAGCGCAATGCTATCATGTTGCACAATCTCGCCTGATTTCGTTGGAATCGGGTCACCATGTGGATCTTCGGCCGGAAAATTAAGGAGCGCATCAAGTTGCTCAATGAAGTAATCAGACACCGCATGTTCCAATATCTCAGCCTCTTCGTGCACTTTTGCCCGCGAATATCCAAGAATTTTGAACAAGAATTCCTCAATAAGACGATGTCGTCGCAAAAGCTTAATGGCAACCATCTTTCCTGAC
Organism: Spirochaetia bacterium; assembly: GCA_965243525.1. Classification (GTDB taxonomy): domain Bacteria; phylum Spirochaetota; class Spirochaetia; order WTKD01; family WTKD01; genus WTKD01. The sequence goes on from OZ251568.1 coordinate 664,876, forward strand.
TCTGTGAGGCGGCAGCCCCGTTGAGGAACATATTCTATTAAACGCTGCCGTCGCAGATTCTTTGCCATACTCGTGACCGTTCCTGGGCTAACAGACATCAACTCAGCAATTTCCTTCATAGGGACCAAGGACTGAAATGAACGTGAGGACAATGAATAGATCGTTTTTAGATATTGTTCTTCGCTACTAGTTGCCATGCATCATGTTTGTGATGCCTGTGCGGCAACTGATGCAGCAGCTTGTTTTGCCTTTTCAGGATCTCCGAGATAATAATGATTTACTGCCTTAAACGATGCATCAAATTCATACACCAGAGGAATACCAGTTGGAATGTTCAAGTTGACAATTTCTTCTTCTGAGATGTCATCAAGATATTTAACCAGAGCACGAAGTGAATTTCCATGCGCTGCAATCAAAATTCGTTTGCCGCTCTTTACCAAGGGAGTTATTTCCTCGTTCCAAAACGGAATCACTCGTTCATAAGTGTCTTTTAAGCATTCAGTAAGCGGAAGATCACGAACCCCTGCATAGCGAGGGTCGTTTCCGGGATATCGAGGATCGTCTTTCTCCAAGGCCGGAGGTGGGGTCGCATAGCTTCGGCGCCAAACAAGTACCTGTTCAGGTCCAAACTTTTCTGCTGTTTCTTTTTTATTCAAGCCCTGCAATGCGCCATAATGTCGTTCGTTCAGCTGCCATCGTTTTTCAACAGGAATCCACAACAGCGAAAGTCCATCCAAAACATAGTAAAGTGTTTGTATCGCTCGCGTAAGCACTGATGTGTAAGCAAGATCAAAAGTATAGCCTTCTGCCTTCAACAGCGCTCCTCCTTCAATCGCCTCATGTCGCCCTTTTTCACTCAGCGCAACATCATACCATCCAGTAAATTTGTTTTCTTTATTCCATTGGCTCTCACCGTGGCGAACCAAGACTACTGTATACATACACTTCCTCTTTATCCAATAGTACGGCGTGCTTTCCATTCTGTCCAGTTGCAGATCACCGCTGTCTGTTCTTGCTTATCTATGCTAAACGTGATGCGCAGTCAGTGTTTCCAAGGCAAATTTCCAAATATATTGATAACATTTTGTGCGACTTGAATCACGTGGAATATCTTGAAACAAGCTCAACATTTCGTGTAAATTCTGAGAATTAATTGATTCCAAGCAGGCAGTCACGAGGGATTGCAATGATAGAATGGTCTGATTTTGGGCTGCTTCACAAAAAATATGCGCAGACACATGCGAAAGGATGCAGCCCTCTCCGCAATAACGCATCGCGACTATCTTATCATCCCTTTTCTGCACGTAGAAATCCGCCTCATCAGCACAAGAACGATGTCTGCAAGAGCAGAACAAGGTGAACTCTGGTTCACTCTTATAATAATGAATACGCTCAATTGCAATTTTTTTCAGTTCCTGGGTATACATATCTCAGCGCAGCATCTCCAATGCATTCTCAATCGCAGTGATTGCTATATCTGCTTCTTCTTTCGTATTGTATACCCCAAAAGAAATACGCGATGTAGTGTGCGCAGAAAAATGTCGCATAAGCAATTGTGCACAATGATGGCCTGTGCGAATGGCCACTCCTGCTCGATCAACCAAGGTTCCAAGATCGTGTGCATGGACTGCGTCCGCAATGAACGAACATACCGAACAGATGTTTTCATCAGGACCCAACACGGTGATGCCATCCACAGCCTTTAACCGTTTGCGCGCATATTGTGCAAGCATCTGCTCGTGTTGAAAAGTAATCTCATGGTCAAGCGATGCAAGAAAATCAAGTGCATATTTTGTACCGATGACCCCGGCGATATTCGGCGTTCCTCCCTCAAAGCGTTCTGGAATGGAGGCAAGGGTGCTCGACTGATAATCCACCTTGTCAATCATACCACCACCATAGAAATACGGCGACATCGATTCAAGTAGCTCGGTGTTCGCAATTAAAATACCTACCCCCGTTGGGCCATACATCTTGTGTACCGACGTGGTCAAAAAATCACAGCCTAGTTCTCCTAGATCAATCGGTACATGTCCCCCCAGTTGTGCCCCATCGATAAGCAATAGCGTGTTATGCGCCTTGCACAATTCTGCAATCTTCTTTAGAGGAGGAATATATCCGGTGACGTTCGACATCCCCGTAATCGCACAGATTTTTGTTCGTTTCGAGAAACAACTAGGCAAGGCTTCTTCGTCGAACGAACTGTCTTCTTTGATGGGAATATACCGCAGATGTGCTTCTCTCTGTCGTGCAATAATCTGCCATGGGACGATATTTGAATGGTGGTCAACAGGAGATATTACTATCTCGTCTCCCTGCGAAAGTCTATGGGCTAAGCCGTGAGCAACAATATTGATTCCACTGGTTGTCCCTTGATTGAACACCACGCTCATATGATCAGGAACGGAAAAAAAGTCTCGTGCTACCTTGCGTGATTCTTCGTAAGCATTGCTCGCTCGCTCGCTATACTCATATACACCTCGGTGTATATTCGCACAATAGGATGAATAATAATCGCTGACGGCTTGGATAACCGTAGTAGGCTTGGGAGTTGTTGCCGCATTGTCGAGATAGACCACCGGTTTCCCCCGCATCTGCTGAGAAAGAAGTGGAAATACTTTGCGTAGCTGTTCATTCATGGGCTATAAGAATACTGCTAGACTGATCGTTACCGCTTCAATTACCGTTATTGAGAGCTCCTTCTATTTTGAAGTGTACTGCTCAAACATATCTGAAATCCAGTGCCAGTTGATAATGTTAAAAAATGCCTTGATGTATTCTGGGCGACGATTCTGGTATTTCAGATAGTATGCGTGCTCCCAAAGATCAAGACCTAGATATGGTGCTGAGGTGCCTGTTTTTCCTATGAAATCCTGATTTGATGTTGTTCGCACGGTGAATTTATCGTTTTCATGCACCAGCCAAGCCCATCCGCTTCCAAAATGGCTTGCTGCTTTTGTAGAAAATTCTGATACAAATCCATCAAAGCTACCAAAATCACGTTCAATCGCATTTTTCAATGCCCCTCGTGGTGATTGTCCTGTTTCTGGGCTGAGCATATTCCAAAAAAGATAATGGTTGGTAAACCCACCACCAAATTTGTCTACTTTCAATCGAATATCTTCAGATAAATCATTATACATCCCCCAAATGGTATGCATCGAATCAACCTTTTCTAACGAGGTGCCTTTCAGTGCAGCATTCAGTGCATTGATATATCCTTTATAATGCTTTTCAAAATGGATCTCCATTGTGCGCGCATCAAAATGTGGCTCTAATGCAGAAAATGCATATGGGAGTGGCTCTGCTGTAAACATATACGATCCTTTCAACCAGTAGGTAGTGTAGTATATCTCTCCAATAATTCCTGGTCAACAAATTACCTCATCCCTTTTTGTGGAGTCTCTAATACCCCACCTCTTCAGCAAGATAGTGGCTAGCAATTACCTGTGTGATTTACTCAGAATACAGATCCATACCTAGTTGTATCTGTGGAATGCTCGGTGTATAGAATAATCGCTGTATCCATCGCAGAAACCGCATTCCAAACCATTCTCGCTCAATTGTTTCTGCTGCTTCTATCGTGCTAACAGCATAAGACTGTCCATCGAGATTGAGGTGAATGGTTGCAATGTGATCGCCTTGTTGAATTGGAGCTGCAAAGAAGGATGGTATATCAGCCCCGGCTTCGACATAAGGCACTTGATCTTCGTGGAGATAGAATCGAGGACGTGGACCAAATCCAAGTGCTACTTTCTGCTTTTTTCCTCCATGGCTAGGAAGATGGGGCGGCTCTGGAGAGCGAAAAGATAATGTGTAGAGTAAATAATCGTTGAATGCGCTATCGAATAATGCAAGAGCCTGTTCGTGTCGTAGTTGATATCCCTCTTGTTTTGATGGGGCATCAAGTCCAAGCATCACTAATATAATACGCCTTCCATTGCGGGACACCGAACCTACAAAAGTATATCCTGCCTCCTCTGTGTATCCAGTTTTGAGTCCATCTGCTCCAGGATATGTCCCAAGCAATGTGTTTCGATTGTATTGCAGAATTCCCGTTTCATCGTGTGGAAATCGAAAGGATTTTCGACTGAACAATTGTATGGTTGCCGATTCCCAGTTTTGATATAGGCGAGCGGTTAAATCGGCAAGCTCACGTGCAGTGCTTTCGTTGTTTTCTCCTAGTCCAGAGCTATCAACAAAGGACGTAGAGGTATATCCAAATTCTTGCATACGCTCGTTCATGTTTTGGACAAATTGCTCAACCGATCCTGAAACCGCCTCAGCAAGTGCATGAGCAGCATCATTTCCGGAACTCACCGTGAGCCCATAGAGCAGGTCCAACCCAGTGACGCGTTGTCCTGGACCAAGAAACAAGAGTGAAGATCCAGGAGGTTGCGCTCTTGCATAGGATCGAGGATTGATCGTGACCGGAGCATGCAATGCAAAGCCCCCCTGGGCAACTGCCTCGAGGGCAAGATAAACCGTAATAATCTTTGTGAGCGAAGCAATCGAATGCACCATATCCGCATTTTTTTCGTATAGCACAAGGTCATTGCTTTGATCATAGAGAATGATGCTTTGAGCTTTATAGACTTGGGTCTCCTCCCTATGCTGCAAATGTTCTGCGATACGCGGGAGTCCATGGACAGAAAGAAGGCCTCCAAAGAGGTATAGGCAAAGCACAAATCTGTGCATGCTCCTCACCCTAGTTCTCATAGATGATTATTCCTTTATTTGTTTTTGCCATCTGCTTATGATACTATATCCCATGTCAGAGCGACAAATTCTCTCCTGTGACATTGGTGGAACGAATACAAGCATCGCATTAGTACGCATCAATAACGGTGCATATACAATAGGTGAGGTGTATCGATATCACTCGCAAGAAATTTCTTCACTGACAGAAGCACTTGATGACGTCATCCCTCGACTGCCCCATCCTCCCGAAGCCTTGGTTTGTTCAGGAGCCGGGCATGCTATTGATCAATTTGTCTATATGTCAAATGTGCCCTGGAATATCGATGGACAAGGCATTGCAGATCACTGCAATCTCCCCTGTCTTGCGATTAACGATTTTTCTGCATTGGCCTATTCACTGCCCATCATACAAAATGACCCCTCGGTGGTTGTCACGATGAAAGAGGGATTTCAAAATACACCAAAAAAAAATCCAACCTATCTTGTTATTGGTGCAGGAACAGGATTAGGCATCTGCGCTTTGATCCGCTTTAACGACAGGTTTATCGCAATCCCTAGTGAGGGAGGGCATGCCGATGTCTTGCCCATGGATGATCAAACCGTTGCCCTCTTTGAATATTGGAGGAAGCGATTGAATGCTCCCCCTGGAGCTGAGCTTTTTGTCTCCGGGCCAGGGTTATACAATATCGCTGAATATTTTATAGAGTGCGTATCATGGGAATCACCGGACATGCTGTCTCGCATTCGTGCGGCAGATAGGACAGATCGACCAGCGATGATTGCGCAACATAAAGATAGCGATCCACAATGCAAAAACATCTGGGGTACTTTCATCCGACTGTTTGCGCGATTTTCCGCAAATGCCTGCATGTTTTTTGGTCTCCATGTTCACGTTTTCTTGGCAGGTGGTATTGTCGCAAAAAACGTAGAACACACTCGAAACAACGCTTCTTTTTACAAAGCATTTTGTGAAAACTACACCGATCTGCTCAATGAATTTCTTGCAGACATACCCATTTCAATCATCACCGATTACAATGTATCACTTATTGGCGGGGCTCACGCCTATCTCCAATTGGGCCCAGGGAGGCTCCCTCGTCATGCGTCCTGATAATAAGATTGACCCCCATCTCAGAGATGCACTCATTGCAGAGGGAATCGATGTTGATCTCTCGTTTTCCTTACTCAATCGTATAAACAACACGCCGCCTCAACAGACAAAGTTCACCCCTGTTTCAACCCACCAAGATATCATCTGTCTCACTGAAGGAATCACCGCATCAAAAGAGCAATGTGATAATCTCATCACTGCATTTCCTGATCTGCAATGTCTTTCTTATCTGCACACAACGGATGAGGTATATCTGAACAAAAAGGAACTTGAAGAAATCGGAGGGCTTTTGTTTCCTTATTATTCATATGGTATGTTAAACGGTGGATCAGCTTCGAGCTATGCTGATGCAACAAAGAACGCTGCATACTCATCTGAGCTATTCACCTTGTATAAGGACCAGTTCGAGCACCACGCCCCCTCCTTGCGTGATCTTCCAAAATCACTTGCTCCGGCCCTCTACCTTCCATCGGGCCCCGCTCCTCCTTTTCTTGCGTTTAAATTTCGTATGATACGAACAGCATTTGAAAGATATACATCACTCGCACAACAATATGGTCTGCACCCGACAAATCACAAGGCTCCAGTGTTTCAAATGTTGAGCACTAAAAACAGTGCTGCTATCAGGAATGCACAACCAGGCATGCTTCAAGACGATTTTTGCGCTTCTTCATTATGGCAAGCGGATATCCTTGATGCCGAACAAAGCCTCATTGCAACTATTACACAGGGGGATTCTGCCCATCCACGAACGATTTTCCAGGATGCGTTTGGAAGCCCTGGGCGTCCCTATGGACTTCCCGGCGGACATGGACAAAATTTCCATGTGCTAAAAGATGTTTATACCTCACTCTATACTCAAGGCATTCGATTCATAAGCATCGGAAACATAGACAACCTTGGATACACCATCGATCCAAAAACTCTTGCCTATCTTGCCCTATCTCAGGCTGCTTCGCTGTATGAATTCAGTCCTCGAACTGAACTTGATAAAAAAGGAGGAATCTTGGTCGCCAACGAAGCAGGTGAGCTAAGCTGTGCTGATCTTGGAGTAGCGATTGATCCTTCTTGCATTGCATCCACTGATCAGGTGTATTTCAACTGTGCAACCGGGTGGTTCAACCTTGAGTTCCTGCTTGGGCAACTTGATACGATAATCGCCAACCTCCCCATCAGAGTTTCAAATCAGCACAAGGATGCAGGGAAATATGCACAAATTGAATTGGTGACATGGGAGGCAATGCCCCATACAAAACCCCTCAAGGTGCTTCAAGTGGAGAAAAAAGAACGACTGCTTTCTGCAAAAATGCTGCTTGAGACCTTCATCCTTAGTGGCATACATATTGAATCTGCAGCACAATCAACGCCATTCGCACACGAACTACACACCGCGTGCAAGGACATCCTCCATCGATACTATGCTGTTCAATACAACGATCTGTAGGTAGGCATTCTTGATGCTGTTATTGCATCAATTGAGTTCAGTATAGAGCTTACTAGGAAGCACTGAATCGCTGTTTTGATATTTGCTCTGCGCACTATAGGGTTTATAGTCGCCCTGAATCGTGTGATAAAAAATCTGACAAATCTGCACAAAAGGATAGACTCGTAGCGGTTGTGTGCAATACATCTCCAAAGTCCATCGTCCTGCAAACCCAACATCACCAAAGCCTGCTGAAACATGGATGAACAACCCAAGACGCCCTATGGAAGATCTTCCTTCAAGCATGGGAACATAATTGTTTGTTTCTGTATATTCAACAGTTTGTCCCAAATACAACACGTGGGGGCGAAGTTCGATTCCCTCCTCAGGAATCATGATCTGCTGAACTTCTTCGTTCCGCTTCATATCAAGCAAGGCAGATTTATAGATATAGAGTTTATTATCAAGTTTAAGGTTATAACTGTTTGGGTTTACCTGTGCAGGATCGAAGGGATCGATAACGATGTTCTTTCCAAGTTCCCTCTCTATTTCTTTTCCAGAAAGAATCATCAACTACATAAGATCGCGTGGTCGTCTTGCTTTATTGCCACTTTTTTCACAAGTAGCATAATACACCAGTCGCCCATCTTTGAACAAACCCTTCATAATAATTTTCCCACCCCATCGGCTCACTAGCTCTTGACCACCTTTTCGTCGTGCATTTTTTGAAATTTTTGCCATACTACGTCCTCACGCCATTGATTCCACAATGTTAACTGTGTTATGGCTTTTAGTGTACAAAATTCTCACCCAATCGTAAAGTCCATTGTAATGCGAATGCATGATGGCTGATCATTGTATAGGTATAATTCAGTGATCCAACAACAAGGCATACCCTCTACTGTGGTTAGACCTGTCTGACGTATTCACCGATTCTGCTGTGCAGAAACACGATACCATCTACGTCTATATTTTTTTGCTATACTCACATGCACGTTTTCTATAGACTCCCACTGTGCGAGCAGGTCCCTGCATATATGACACACTGCTGTTTCGAGTAATGAAAACTTCCCCTCCCTGAGGACATATCGAGCTCGCTTTGCAATCATGGTGTAGTCAATTGTGTGTGGTAGTGCATCTTCTTGTGCATCCATATCAAAACGCAGGGTGCAGACAATCGAAACGCGTACGCGCTGAGACATCATTCGCTCAACAGGGTATACTCCGATAATGCACCATACCGGTGAATCTAAAACTTCAATCGTCATCGTTTGGTGGGTTTTGGTTCTCTTTTCTTGTTCCATAGCAGCACTACCACCTCATTATTCATAAAAAACAATATCATTAGGTCGTGCAATGAGTTTTTTGTTGTTTCCAAATTTTTCAGCGATGCTTTTTGAATGCATGCCAAGCATGGTGCGTAGCTCAGAACTGCTCAAAACAGTGACGAGTTTCGCGTGATCGTTCACCGATACAACCGCACCCGCATCAAATTCTCCTTCAACATGCAGCAATCCGCTCAACAAAAGGCTTTTTTTCTGCTTGATTGCGCGCATTGCACCACTATCGACCTGAAGGTATCCCTGTGCAATACTCTGCAAAATCCATCGTCGCCTGCTTGATAGTTTTTCTTGAGAGACGATTCGAGTCCCGATTGATCTGCCATCTGCGATGGATTTTAACACATCTTGCTCACGGCCATAGGCAATGATCGTATCACATTGTGCTGAACGTGCAATGATAGCAGCCTCCAATTTTGATCGCATACCACCAACTGCATGTTTATTGTGGGTCTTTTTTGCAGCGTCCCAATGCGCATCTGAAATTGATTCGATGCGGTCTATCTTTTTGGCTGTCGCATCCACATGAGGATTATCAGTGTACAAACCATCGATATCACTGAGCAAGACAAGCAGATCAGCGTCTATCTTCGATGCCAACAAGGCGGAAAGGATGTCGTTGTCGCCAAAGCCTTCATCAATTTCACTCGTTGATTCGCTGTCGTTTCCATTACATATGGGCAATACATTGCGAATACTGAGAATTGTTTCAAGACTAGTACGTAGCGATAAAAACGATTTTCTGTGGTTGAATGATCGTCGACTGAACAATATCTGAGCGGGCTGAATGCCATGCGGACTCAAGGCCCTGCGATATTCCTGCATAAGCAAGGGTTGTCCAATTGCAGCAGCAGCTTGGCGCTGAGGAATAGCATTCAAATTATCGGTAATACCAAGCAGCCGTTTTCCCAGTCCAATCGCTCCCGAAGACACCAACACGATTTGCAGGTCTTTTTCCTGCATAACATAGGCAAGTTGCGCACACAGATTGTCGATATACTCTTCGTCGATACCATGTTGCGCACGTAAGGCATTGGTACCTACTTTCACCACAATACGTTTCATCGCATATCCCTATAACAAATTTTTATGGTGGAGCTGTCTGCCTGTAGTATCAGTATAATCAGAAACAACATGGCCATTTCCACGTAATATCCATTTATAACTACACAGACCCTCAAGTCCCACAGGTCCGCGCGCATGAATTTTTCCAGTCGCAATGCCCGATTCTGCACCAAGCCCATATCGATACCCGTCTGAGAATCGACTGCTGCAGTTTACAAAAACATTTGCTGAATCAACCCCTTGAATGAATCGCTCAGCCTGCGCTTCATTATCAGTGATAATCACATCGGTATGATGCGACCCATACTTGTTAATATGGCGTATTGCGATATCAAGCGAGTCAACAACTCGAATCGATACAATACGATCAAGATATTCAGCTGCCCAGTCCTCTTCATCCGCAGGCTCAATGCGTGGATCAAGGGCTCGCGCACGTTCACAACCACGAATGCTCACCTGGTTTTCGTGTAACCCATCAACAATTTTGATAATCTCAGCCTGTGCATCACGATGAATCAAGATGCTTTCAACTGCATTGCACACTGCAATATACTGCGTTTTTGAATCCACAATGACAGAGTTAACGAGGCTGCTATTTGCTGCATCGTCCACATAGATATGACAATTCCCATCAGCATGACCCAGGACTGGAATGCTGGAATCATGCATGATTGCAGAAACAAATTCCTTTGAACCACGAGGAATGACCAAATCAATATACTCAGTGCAACGCAACAAACCTTGCACCGCCGAACGATCATTCACTACGGTGCACCATTGCTGTGGAAACCCATGTCGCTGGTTGAGCCGTGCGATACAGTCAAAAAATATTGAGCAGGTACGTAAAGATTCTTTGCCAGGCTTCAAAATCAATGCATTGCCGGTTTTAATCGCCAGGCAGACCATCTGCACAAAGGCATCCGGGCGCGATTCAAAAATAAACAATATCACTCCAAGCGGTACTGATCTTCGTTCTAATACAAGCCCTTCATCAAGCTGTGTTTTCTTTTGGAGGACATTCAAAGGATCGTCCAATTGCACAATGCCCTTTGGATACTGGATAATTTGCGCAAGTCCCTTTTCTGAAATACGCAGCCTTGCCCGCAAGCTTTCAGAAAGTTCTTGTGCATCCTCGAAATCATCCTTGTTTGCTTCGATGATACGAGCCGTATTTTTTGCAATTTCATCGGCAAAATCAGATAGATAGGCACAGCGTTGTGCATGCGAAAACGACAACAATCCCTGCGAGGCTTCTCGTGCCTGCTCTGCTAATGCAATTGTTTTTTCTTCACCACTCATCGTTATATCTTTATTCAAACCAGTATTGAATAATAACACCTCATTCTCAGTTGGTCATGATTTCTTGATGGCATTCTGCAAGACAGTGCTCAATCTCAGCTCTTTGATAGTAATTCTGCTGCACGTAGCAAAATGCGCTCGGTTTCTTCCCACCCAATGCACGCATCGGTGATTGAAGTGCCATAGGCAAGATCGCCTCCTAGATCCTGTCGTCCCTCATGGAGATTGCTCTCAATCATAACGCCAAAGATACTCGTTGTTCCCGAAACATATTGTTCAAGCACCGATTCAAGCACATGTTTTTGCATCGCGAAATCTTTTTGAGAATTTCCATGCGAACAATCAACCATAATCCGTGCGGCAAGTCCAGCGCGTTCCAATTCCTGTTCTGCTTCTTTGATATGCAATGGTGAAAAATTCGGCCCCTTGCTTCCTCCCCGAAGGATCAGATGCACATCTTCATTTCCCTTTGTATGTGCAACCGCAAGCCGTCCATCTTGATCAACTCCAAGAAAACAACGCGCATCACGAGACGAAACCATAGCATCGACAGCAATTTTTATGTCGCCACCGGTCCCGTTTTTAAATCCAACCGGCATTGAAAGTCCGCTTGTCATATCTCGGTGTATCTGTGATTCGGTTGTACGAGCTCCCACCGCTGCCCAAGAAAGCAGATCATCAAGATATTGCGGAACGATAGGGTCAAGGAACTCGGTGGCAATATGCACTCCTAAACCAGTTATATTACGCAGCAAGGTCCTTGCCTGCAGCAACCCCCCATTCATATCGTATGAATCATCAAGATGGGGATCAATGAGCAGTCCACGCCATCCAAGGCGCGTTCTTGGTTTTTCAAAATAACACCGCATAAGCACACATATGTGTTGAGAAATTTGCTTGCTCAGATCGCTGAGACGTTCTGCATATTCAGAAGCTGCTTGCACATCGTGGATCGAACAAGGTCCAACGATACACAATAATCGTGGATCTCGCTTGGAGAGGATCTCAGAAACAATTCTTCTTGACTGCTGCACTCCTTCCTGAACAGTCTCAGAAATAGCAATCTTCTGCTTTAACTCCCGCGGTGTCGGCAGGTGCACAAACTGTTTTATTCTCGTATTCGTATATGTCTGCATAAATTACTCAGCATTATCTCGATAATGATGTATACGGCATATAGCATACCATACAACTCTCTAGAACTCCACCATACATATATTTACATCCTATTCCATCCATAGTACCCTTAGAAGGATTCTATCCACTAGGAGGTTAGTTTGATTCAATTAATAGGTCATAAGGGAATGATGGGTGATTCATCTTCAGGTATGTCCGGAAAATATTTGCGTAATTTTTGTGGTGATATGTTCGATTCTGATCATGTCATGATGTTTTTTGAAAAGCTCGGCCCTGCAGGCTACGTATTAGGAACCATCGCAGCATTAGTTTTCCTTTGCTTTATTGTGTTCTATTTCGCTGCGAGCGCAAATCTTGGACAAGAAATCGGCAGGAAAAAAGGATTTACTGCTGGTTGGCTCTGGGGCTTGCTGATGGGACCCATTGGCATATTATTGCTCATGGTTCGACCAGCTAAAAATCAGAGTAATACCAAAGGAGGCACACGATAATGTTTGAATTTTTGAATACACTTTCGGGAATAGCATGGATTTTTTCCATAGTTGTATGCGCTGAATTGGGAAAAAAGAAAGGATTTAAGCGATCCTGGGCATACGGACTTTTCTTGGGACCAGTGGGGGTATTTTATATATTTGTTCGTCCAGAAAAAACCAATACCACAAAGAAAGCCGCTAAATAAGTAACACGTATAGCATGGCATTAATACGTTTTGATATGCTCGGACTATATGTTCGAGATTTGCCGTCAATGGTTGCATTCTATCGCGATGTCGTTGGACTACAAACAGATTGGGAAGCTGGCGACGATTACGCGGAATTCTTCCATGACGGCATACGTTTTTGCTTGTTTCATCGAGAAGAACTCATCGATCTTCTCGATGTTTTGCCAAAATTTCCCGCAGGCACACCAAACGGTTCCTTTCAACTTTCCATTAATTTTCCACTTGGTGAAGACGTAAAACGCGAATACAATCGAATGATCCTCGCAGGTGCTCAGCCAATATATTCATGTAAAGAAATGCCTTGGAAAATGTATAGTGCCGTGCTCACCGATTTAGAAGGCAATTTAATCGAGCTCACCTCATGGAATGATTCTGAACCAGGCACATCAAATGGTTCTCATTAAATAATCGTTTTAGAAACTATCTCTCAGAGAATGCTATTCATGGGTTCATGTGCAAACCAATTGCTGCATGGTATACTTGATGTATGCATTTTTCAGTGAGAATTCGCGATATTTTTGACAACCACATGCAAAACATGCCCGTTCGTGTTTCTGGTTGGGTACGCTCTGTTCGAGAAATGGGACCAATCGTATTTCTTGCATTGAGCGATCAGTCCAGCATGCAGCCACTTCAAATTGTTATCGAAAATAATCAAACATTAACCCATCAAGCAAAAACATTAACCACCGGAAGCAGCATCACGGCCGAAGGCATCGTTTCTCGATCACCTGCGAAAGGACAAGATTATGAACTGAAGGCTTCGTCTATCGCAATTCTTGGGATCGCTGATGAATCCTATCCCCTGCAGAAAAAGAGACATAGTTTTGAATATCTGCGAACGATTCCACATCTGCGCCCTCGGAGCAATACCTTCGCAGCGATTGCAAGAATCCGCCACGCTGTGTTCATGGCAATTCACGAATTTTGCAATGCAGAAAACTTCATCAACATTCAAACACCCATAATAACCCAAGCAGATGCAGAGGGCACCGGAGAACTGTTTCAAGTTGTGCATGGTGCAAATGCTGATTTTTTTGGTTCTTCAAGTTATCTCACGGTTAGCGGACAACTCGCTGCAGAAGCAATGGCCTGTGCTCTCGGAAGGGTGTATACCCTGGGACCAACATTTCGTGCGGAAAACAGCAACACCAGCCGACATCTTTCAGAATTTTGGATGCTAGAACTCGAAGCTGCCTTTGTTGCCCTGAATGAAAACTGTGCCATTGCTGAAAAACTTATTCAACACATCGTGTGTTCCTTGCTCGATGCATATAGCGCAGAGATGGAGTTCTTCACCAAGTTCATAGATCCCGATCATCATAAGCAGTTAGAAACCATTGTGAATGCACCGTTTGAACGTCTGGAATACGACGCTACAATTAAAATTCTTTCAAAAGCAGATGTATCGTTTCAATATGAGCCAATCTGGGGAATAGATTTGCAAAGTGAGCATGAACATTATCTGACAGAAGTGTATTGCAAACGTCCTGTTGTCGTGACGAACTATCCGAAGGAAACAAAGGCATTTTATATGCGACTCAATGATGATGAAAAAACGGTTGCCGCAGTAGACATCCTTATTCCTCGATTTGGCGAACTAGTTGGTGGTTCTCAACGAGAAGAACGTCTCGATGTTCTTGAAAAACGCATGCACGAATACGGCATCAACCCCGATGAATACGCCTGGTATCTTGATTTGCGACGGTATGGAACAGTGCCGCATTCAGGATTTGGCCTGGGCATCGAACGGTTAATACAGTGTGTAACAAGCATGACAAATATCCGGGATGTTATCCCCTTTCCACGCACCCCAGGACAAGCCTTCGCATAAGAAGATTCCCCCCTACCACCCTATCACAGTTCTATTGAACAAGAGCTTTTCTCAGTTGGACATAATATTCAGAATTGCGGAGCTCTTGGTTTCGCTGTAAAAAATTCCACGCAGCCTTCCCCCCCTTGCTCAAGAGCGCAGAGTTCGCACCAAAGCGTAACAAGGTAAACACGATATCAGCGTTCGAATTGTATCCCGCAGCCATCATCAAAGGGGTTCTTCCCTCGTTATCTTTTTCATTCAAATATGCCCCCAAACTGATCAATTCCTGCACAACACTTGGTGTAGTATTAACTGCAGCAGCTGTATGGAGGGCTGTCTTTCCATCTTTATTCTTTTTATTGAGCAATCCTGTATCTTCAATGAGAAGGCGAATAATTTCAGGATTTTGACTAGAACGAGCAGCATAAAATAGAACCGAATTACCATCCTTATCCACCGCATGAATGTTTGCACCATAACGTAACAATGTTTGTGTCATACGTATATCACTATTTGTACCCACCGCGTGCATAAGTGATGTTCGCCCCTCAAAATCAACCTCAGAAATACGCAAACCAGCACCCAACAAGGCATCAAAATGAAGCGGTGACGCTCCATATGCGGCAGCAATCATATGTGCTTGCCTTCCAAACACATCACGATGGGTAACATCCACTTCCTTGTCAATAAAAAATTTCACCACCTCGATGTCTGGATTCAAAATAGCCCAAAACAGCACCGAATTGCCTAGCCTATCGAATGCGTTCACATCCGCTCCTTGAACTAACAAAAATTCATGTACTTCACTAGCACGTGTATGATGAGCAGCATACATCAAAGCAGTTTTATCTGTATTATCGCGCTCATCAACGTGATGTTCTTCTAACAATGATTGCAGTGTTGCAACATCCATGGATTGCCATTCTTCTACTGAAAGCCTTGGCCAATCGCCTTGTGCATGTGCCATAACACCGAAAAGAACAGCAAAAAAGGTTAAAAACAAATATCTCATGCGAAATAACCTCATTCTCATACCTCTATATGTAGCAGAATAATGTGTCATTTGAATACTATACAAATAGTATAGTATTATTTATCTCGTCTTCCCACTCTTTGTCGAGAAATATCGAAGTTTTTTAGATGATATACCTGATATAAAAAATGTAGCAATAGATGTGATATTCACCGCATCTAAGATCGCCGTGGATCTGTTTAATTACGACTAGTACAGAGTAAAATTCTATGATACGCCTTATTTTGGCAAGTTTCGTGTTACAACTTCAGCAGTATCAACAAGAGAAAACCGCAGTTCATCTCCCTTTGCTCCTATTTTAAGGTGTGAATTATACTGATACCTACCTTCAAGAATTCCCATCGCAATTTCATCTTCTATTTCTCTGCTTATCAATCGTCTCAAATTCCTTGCGCCAAACTTGCTATCATAGCCCTTCTCCACAAGATAATCTATGGCAGATCGTGTCAGCTTAATTTTGATTTGTGTAGCCTGCAATCCAGTTTCTAACTCATCAATCATGAGTTTTACGATAGAACGTAGATGGGTTTGATCTAATGCATGAAATGTCACGATATCATCTAGGCGGTTGAGAAATTCTGGTCGAAATGATCGACTTAATGTCGCCATATTGGTTTTGAGAGGCTGCAATTGTTTTCCTTTTTCAGAAGCAAACCCAAGCCCCTGTCCAAAAAATTGTTCTGACCCAATATTTGACGTAATGATAATCACCGTGTTGTGAAAAGAGACAGTGTGCCCAAGATGATCTTGTAACTCACCTTCTTCCAAAACTTGCAGAAGAATATTGTAGACATCGTGGTGTGCTTTCTCAATTTCATCAAAAAGAATCACTGCATATGGTCGCCTACGAATTTTTTCTGTAAGAACACCACCTTCTTCATAACCAACATAGCCTGGAGGAGAACCAACCAATCGTGCCACGGCATGCTTCTCCATGTAATCAGACATGTCAATGCGAATTAATGCTTTTACATCGTTGAACAGATATTCCGAAATAACCTTGGCGAGATAGGTTTTTCCAACCCCTGTTGGACCAAGAAACAAAAACGAACCAATGGGACGTTTTCTCCGATACAGCCCCACTCGTGATCGACGAATTGCCGAGGTCACGGTACGAATAGCTTCTTTTTGACCAACCATTTTTTTATACAAACTCTCTTCCATTGAGAGCAATCGCTTTGATTCTGAGAGTGCGATGCGGGTAATCGGAATGCCAGTTAGATCGGAGACGACCGCATAGATGTCTTCTTCACCAATGGTCTTCCACTCCTTGGAATCAGGTTTCTTTGTACGTGCATAGATCGAATCTATTTTGTTGCGCAAGACCTGCACCTCATCGCGAATCTCTGCCGCTTGTTCGTATTTTTGAATCGTAACCAGCGCAATCTTTTCTGCATTTAATCGATCTATTTCTTTATCAAGTTCTAAAATTTCCTTCGGTGGTGTTATATCAGAAATTCGTTTTTTCGCCCCGGCCTCGTCAATGATATCTATCGCCTTGTCGGGAAGGCTTCGATCATTTATATAGCGTTGAGAAAGCTCAACTGCTGCGACCAATGCCTCATGGGTAAAGCTAACCGCATGGTGTTCTTCATAAAAACAGGCAATTCCTTCCAAGATATCAACCGTTTCGCTCTCGCTTGGTTCATCAACCAAGATCATCTGAAATCTGCGCTCCAAGGCACTGTCTCGTTCAAAGTATTTGCGATATTCAGCGAGCGTTGTTGCTCCAATACACTGTATCTCTCGCCGGGACAGTGCAGGTTTTAACATATTCGATGCATCAATAGCTCCCTCTGCCCCACCTGCACCAACAATCGTATGGATTTCATCAATGAATACAATGATATCCCGATCTTTTTGCAATTCACGAATGATGCGCTTTAATCGTTCTTCAAATTCTCCACGATATTTTGTTCCAGCAATCAATCGACCAAGATCGAGCGAATATACGCGCTTATTTTTCAATTCCACAGGAACCGTTTTGTCAGCAATGCGCTGAGCAAATCCCTCAATAATAGAGGTCTTGCCAATACCAGGTTCGCCAACCAATACTGGGCTGTTTTTGTTTCTGCGCACGAGAACCCGCATGAGCTGTCGAATTTCTTTTGAACGTCCAACAACCGGATCCAATTTTTTTTGTCGCGCCAATTCAGTAAGGTTAATCGAATATTCCTCCAACACCTGTTGCTGTCGCTTCAACGTCGGAAAACCTGGTTCTTTTATCTCTGCCTTGCTGCTTCCGCGTTCAGAATAAATCATCTGCACAACCAATCGAATATTCTTTATGGTGATTTCTAATTCCTTGAAAAATTGTGCTACCAATCCATTTTCTTCACTTGAACAAGCAAGAAGGATATGTTCTACGTCGATTAACTCCCTTCCAAGCAGGGTTGCTTCCTGAGCAGAACGTTCCAATACAAATTTGCATCGCGTACTTGGAGGAATATCCCCCAGCGGAAAACTTTCATGATTTGTTTTTAATCGATCTATGATGTACGTTCTCAGAGAATCAATTGATAATGCAAGATCAAGAAAAATTTGATGCACAATCTCGCTACGTGTACGCAGCACGCCGAGTAGCAGATGCTCAGGTTGCAATTGTGTTGCATGCAATTTGCGAGCTTCTTCTTGTGCTAATATTCTAATTACCCGTTGGGCAAGTGGTGATGTTCCCATGGCCATAACTCTTTTTTTATCGGAATTCTTGTCCCGTCTCCATAGTCTATAGTTGCAAACTTTTTGTATTTGATATTTTTACGAGTTTTTTTGCAGAATACAATCCAGAAATCATTGTTAATATACACACACTAAAACAAACGATAAACAGTCGAAACCCTGAAATAGTTACAGGAATCGAGTCCAAATAGAATTCTGCACTTGCTGTAAGTATATTCTCATTATTTGGCATAATGACGCTCGTTAATACGCCTATTCCAGTCAGTATTTCATTGATAAAGGTCAATAACACAAGTGTAATACTAAAACTCAACACTATAGAACATATACCACAAAGTAATGCAAAGTATACCATAGATAATTTCAAATTATCAGAGGACATCCCCAACAATCGCACTATTGAAAACTGTTGTGCAAGCTCCGTTGTGATACGTAGCAAAAACGCAGCGATGGTGATAACCGAAACAATGAGTATACAGGCCATGAGCACGATGAGAGTACCCCTCGTTTGTCTCAAGCGAGAAAATCGAGTTGCACCAAGATCATTCCATGTTGCAACACGCCATTGTGATGACAAATCACGTTCTATTTTTTCTTGCAATAATTGATATTCCCTTTGTTTTGCCAGGCGTGCTCTGTCCGGAATAACTGTAGGGATGAGATTATTTTGAATCGCAAAGGGATCTTCTACGTTGACTCCTATGGTATAGGTCGTGTTCCGCGGGGGAAAAGCTCGCGAAAACCCATCATGTGATGCTAGGATCCAATTTTGTTCGAGTTGCGCCAATCCCGTTGTAAAAATTCCACGTACGACTGCCCGAGATATTCGCGGAATGCTTGATCCACGCGCAGTATTCACGCTGATAACATGGAGGGAATCGCCAACCTGAGTTTCCAATTCTTCGGCGAGCGATTGAGCAATCATCACTGCAGGCAGTTCAGACGAGGTCAATATTATCTCGCCATCCACGACATCCATGTATCGAGAAAAGGGAGTATCTGTGGTGATCAAGGCTTCATCAATCCCTCGAAGCATCGCAAATGCGCGTTTTTTCTCATTTTGGATAACCACTGCGGTGTTCAATTCAAGATATGCTCCTTCAACTCGTGGATCTTGTTGCAACTCTTGCAGTATGCCATCGATATCCTCGTTGATTACAGGAGTCTGCCGGTGCGCATTGACATGATAAAGACTCGTTTCTATGATTCGACCACTCATCCCTTCAATCATTCCTATCGCGACTTCTTGCACAAGAATAATGGGCAAAATTCCCAAAGCCATACTCAATATGGCTGCAATGCTCTGCTTCCTTCGTGTCTGAAATAAAATTTTGTGTATGAGAAAAATGCTAAGGCGTAAGTGGGTAAAGACATCCTTGAGAAAGTTCATAAGTGGTGTCTCCTAAACTAAGAATTTCACGGTTATGCGTTACCAAGAACAGGGTTTTTTTATCCTCAACAACCAAATTCTGCAATAATGCAATGATCTGATGTGCAGTATCATAATCAAGATTGCCTGTTGGTTCATCAGCAAGGATGACAGCTGCATCGGTAATAACTGCACGCGCTACTGCAATGCGTTGACATTCGCCACCTGATAATGCATGCGGACGATGATCACCGCGATGAGACAGCCCAACACGCGCAAGATAGTCTCGTGCATGTGATCGCGCCTTGCCTTTTTTCCATCCTTTCAGTAATAGGGGAATCATCAAGTTTTCAATTGCGGTGAAGTCCTTTAACAAAAAATGCGACTGGAATATACACGAAACAACTTCTTTCCTAAATGTGTTGACTTCATCCTCTTCCATATCGTGCACTCGGTGGTTGTGTACGATTATTTCGCCAGCATCCGGATGCTCAATTGCTCCTATGATACTGAGCAACGTGGTCTTTCCGCAGCCACTTTCGCCGCTGATGATGCATATCGATTCTTCATCTATCTTTAGGTTGACATCCTGCAAAACCGGAATGGTGCTATCCCCTTGTTTATAGAATTTTTTTATATGTGAAAGAGAAATGCTCATAATCGCTTGTTTCGCAATAGTACAGAAAGGCTTACCTGTTTAGTATTCTTGATAACGCGCACACTGGCAAGGTATATAATCGTTGTGCAAAAAAACTGCACAAAAAAGAGGGTTGTAACGCGAAGTTTTCCCTCAATATCTAACAACAGAAAGGATGGAAATCCTCGTGGTTGGATGGAAAAAGCGCGGTAGGCTATCTCCTGAATGCCATACCGCAGAGCAATAACTCCCTCAACAATGCTGTGCAGATTGACGGTGATGTACAGGGCGATCATAGTTCCAAATAGTCCACTGATGCAGGCAAGAATTATTGCTTCCCCAAAAAAAATCAGCTGCACTCCGGTGAGTGTTGCGCCCATGCTACGTAGTATGGCTATATCTTGATACCGTTCAGCAAAGGAGCGACTAACCATTTGTGCAGTACAATAAGCGACAACTACAAATAAAATGAGCATGAAAAACACCATTGCTGTTTTCTCCAAACGTAACGCAGCAAGGATATTCTTGTTTAATTCCAGCCAAGTTTTTGCATCAAGGCCAGGAATACGTTGGTGTATATCATGCTGAACTGCCCTTGCCTGATTTTCATCGTGCAAAAAAACACCCATCCGGAGTGTCGCATCATCCCTCAATTCCAACTGTTCCAATGGATAATATCCAACGAATACACTATCGCCCACCAACGGAATATTCACAAACTCAGCTATTGGTATGGTGAGATGATAGACATTCTGTTGCAAATTCTCTGGGATAACAGTCAAGGCGAGCCTATCCCCAATAGAAAGATCATGCGTTCTTGCAAATGCCAGAGAAATCACAAGACCATCATCCACAAACCCTGCTGTGATCGTGTCGCGGATATACGATTGGGATACAAATCGAAGTGTCGCCGGCACTGCTGTTTCACTGGGAGTCTGCATGAGTACTTGTACGTCTTCAAACATTGCACTGCTCTGCACTCGATCATCTTCTGAGAGAATCGATGAAAGGCTTGGGTGCATGTCCGCTTGAAGAGAAAAACTTTGGTATTGGATTAAATCAGCAATGATATCCGCTTGGAGGCTGTTCATAACGGCAAGAATCACCAAAAGTATCACAATTCCTGCACTATAACAAAATACCAGGAGTAGATGGATTGTTCTCCGATCAGGCGAAAAAAAATATCGCAAACTGATCCACAGTAATTGCATTAATTCCCACCATCGAGAGATGGAGTAATTTCTAGTTCGGTCCTGTCTTCGCCGCTATATCGCTCAATGAGAAACACTTGTTCATTGCGATAATGGGTAATGGTTTTTTCATCATCAGTATCATAATCAACGGTGCGGATGATGGCATCTTCAATGTATATCTCTTCTCGCATAAGCCTCCCGCTCTGATAGGAATAAAAAACCTGTTCATTTTGATCAGCCCGTTCAGTCACCACAACAAGAAGTTGTCCTTCAGGAGAATAAGTATACCGCGTCCGCTGCACTAATACATCTTGTTCATACAGCTCTTCCGAAAAAAGCACATCATTTTGATAGTACTCAACACGTTTGCTTCCATTTGCAAATCGTTGCTCATTACGCATCATGCCGTCGCTATCTTCCCGAACTGTCTGCAATTCCATAACCTCGTCAGCCTGTCTTGATTCCCGAAATCGTATTGCAGCAATCTGATTCGCCTGGATCCGGATTCGTTCATCCTCAGCATCAACCTGGTAATAATCAAAACCACCTCCTGTACGTTCAGCAAGCATGAATTGATTAGTGCTCCCGTCGGGATATTCGCTATACGTAGCCCGTGGACGTCCATCAGGATAATAGCTATAGCGTATTCGCTCGATCAAGACTTCTTCTTTATCAAGAATCTCCTCAGCGATGAGTCTATCCTCTGAATCATAGTTTTTTCGGATATATCCAACGATCTCATCATTTTTAAAGAGGATTCCACTCTCCTCACCTACCTCAGCATCGAGCATCAATACATATTCGTATTTATCCCGCGAAGATGCAGGGATCTCTTTAATCATGAAAAATTGCTCATTTGAAATAAAATAACGCGATTGTGCATACAAACTAGCCGCCATACACATACCAAGACAGATCAAAATTTTTCTATACATCAGAAATACCTCGCAACATCAGTTCCACAAAAGTTTTCGCATGAAATTCTTCCAGATCATCGTATTGTTCGCCAGTTCCAATACCAATACAGGGTATGCCAAATTGCTTTGCGATGGGAATCAGAATCCCTCCGCTTGCAGCGCTATCCACCTTGGTCAGCAAAATAGCATCAATTCCTATGGCTGCGTGAAACTCTTCAACTTGAGAGAGTGCGTTGTGACCGGTATTTGCATCAAGCGTGAGTATATTTCGCTGAGAAACCTCGTGTTTTTTTACGATTCGTTGAATTTTTATCAATTCATCGATCAAAGACTTATTGGTATGCATCCTCCCTGCAGTATCAACTAAAACCACATAGTCATCCCTCGCCTTTGCGCTTGCAATTGCGTCAAAGACCACCGCTGCAGGATCTGCATGTTGTCCCTGAGAGACAAGCCGAGAATTCGTACGAAGTGCATGCACCTCTAACTGTTCACGCGCTGCTGCCCGAAACGTATCAGCTGCAGTTAACACAATCCCAATATCACCAACTCGCCTTCGCAACAAGGCAGCAACCTTTCCAATACTCGTGGTCTTTCCAGTGCCATTCACCCCAAAAAACACCATGACATCGGGACGATCCTTCAAGGGCAAAAACGAAGTCTCAAGCAATCCAGCCTGAAGGTTCCGAGCAAGAAGATCATCTATCGAATCAGCGGGCGACATCTGCATAAGTGCATCCAGAATAGTATCAGTCACCGCTACGCCAATATCAGACTCCAAAAGAAGTTCCTCAATCCTTTCACGATCATCCGGTGAAATTCCTTTTTTCTTGCGTACAATTTGCGCAATCTGTGCAAAAAAACGCGCCATCTATCTGTCTGCCCAATCCTCAGCGGTACTATTTGCGTAATGGATATATTCCCCAAGACGAACTGCCATATAGGTCGTTGCAGAAATGGAGATCCCCAGAGTTCCCCAGAATGTATAGTAGTAAATATCATGTAATTGCTGGTTTTCTGCACGAGCAGCACTTGTCAACGCACTAGACTGCAAAAAGGACGCACGCTCTTGATAGAGTGCACTAAAGACAATTGGAAACGGTATCGTAGCGGCCATAATCGCAACCGCAGTATAGAATCTATTTCGTTTTTTCCGGAGTTCAGATTCTATGTCAGTGCGTTTACTCAATAATGAAACAGACACAATATCGCTGCTCGTCGGCATCAACACCGTCCACGCATCGTAATAGAGATCACGTTGCAACAAAAGATGGTGAGAAACGCTTGGTCTTTGCAGTTCGAGTGGGGTCAATCCCAGATACAATGAATCTTGGTATACCCTCGCTCCTGGCGGAATACTGATAAGTTGTATTGCATCATCTACCTGCATGCGGCTGTGGAACTGCACGATCCGCTCTTCCTTACTTATCAACACAACATCCTTCGTCTCTGTCTGCTGCTTAGGAAGATTTGCGGAAATTGTATAATAGCCGCTCGGAAAAAATCGACTATGAAATTCACCATACCCTATCACTTCATCGTTTATCCGAATTTCAGAACTATGTTCAATGCTGCCATCCTGCGAGAATACTTGAATATGCAGTTCAGCAAGTTGCTGTCCTGCAAGGGTTTCAATCACTGGAAACACAACTCTATCAGTAATTTCTGTGAGTTCTTGCATGCGGGCAATTTCTTCAGTGATCTTTGTAACGGCGTCAGTAAGGCTATTGTATACCCAAACAGATATTACTTGATAATCACTAATGGTCTCTATTTTAGTGTAAAAAACTTGTTGCAGATCCTCTCTTGCTGCAAGCAATTTTGCATAGGAAACAAGGTGATCGGTATTAACAAGTTCTACTACCGTAGGAAGTGTAGTGACCCGTTCTAGCGACCGCTGGGGTTGCACTGGAATTGTCTCCACCGGCACTAAATGGATTTCATCATATACTTCTTCTGCCTGCTTCAATTCCCGGCGAATTTCACGACGCGTTTTGGCGTTTTCAATATACGGCGCATCGTTAAACAACAGATTATCCAATCTTCTTTGTATGGAAAACATCTTTTCCCGTTGATCGTTCAATGCCATCTCTTTTGCCTGTGCCTGCAAGACAACCAATTCTTCCCTATCAACCATGTGATATTCTACACCACTCAGGGCTTCCTCAAGTTGCAAAAGCAGACCCGAAAACAATGGATCACCAATCTCAAGCGATGGTTCCAAGATATAAAACCGCCAATTGCTACGTTGTTCCTCAATGGTAAGTGCATGCATCGATGCCACCGAGACACTTAAACATAATCCTATCAAAACAGGTCGAAAACTCATTGCACCTCCTTAGCGTCAAGATATGTGTGGATAAATTCATCTATATGTCCATCTAAACAAACTTGAGGGTTCCCAATTTGCACCCCAGTTCGATGGTCTTTGACCATTGTATAGGGATGAAACACATAGGATCGAATTTGACTTCCCCAAGATATCTGCATTTTTTCTGCGCTGTATTTATCGCGTTCTATTGCTCGTTGTTCTTCCAGATGGTTATACAATCTACTTTTAAGAATCTTCATAGCAGTGGATTTGTTCTTTGTCTGTGATCGCTCATTTTGGCATTGAACCACAATGCCTGTTTCCAAATGGGTGATTCGCACCGCAGAATCGGTCTTGTTTACGTGCTGCCCCCCTGCACCACTCGCTCGATACGTGTCGATGCGAATGTCATCGCTCTTGATATCTATTTCGATATCATCTTGTACCTCCGGACTTGCATACACCGATGCAAAGGAAGTATGTCTTCTGCTGTTTTTGTCGAAGGGAGAAATACGTACCAATCGATGAATTCCTATTTCTGATTGCAAATAGCCATAGACGTAAGAACCTTCAATAAACAAGGTTGCTGACTTCACTCCACCTTCATCTTCGGTATATTCCAGAATACTTGTCTTATACGAATGCAATTCTGCCCATTTTAGATACATGCGAAACAGCATGCCAGTCCAATCACTTGCATCAAGGCCACCTGCCCCAGAATGAACCTGCACATAGGCACTTGCATCGTAATATGGCCCCGTTAATACCGTTTGAAACCGAAGCGATTGATACACTTTCTCAGCCTCTTGGAGCAACTGCTCAGATTCCAAGCCTGCTTGTGCATCGTTTTCATCAACAGATAGGGTAAAATAAACTTCTATATCATCACAATTCTGTTTCAATTGCTTCCACGGGGCATATCGCCCTTTAAGTTTTGCAAGTTGCGTAAGAATCTGTTCTGCCTCAGCAGTATTTTGCCAGAAATTCTCACTCAAACTTTTCTGTTCAAGCTGAAGAATATCATTTTGTGTCGAGTCGAGGTCAAAGTTTCCTCCAAATAGAGGAAATGTTCTTTTTTAATGTTTGAATACGCTGTTCTACGTCACCGCTCATGCTAATCATACTAGCGTGGAACTATGAATATTTGCAACTGTATCTAACATTTTCAAAAAACATACACTATATTATACAGTGTGGAAAATACACCTAAAACTGCCGAAGATTATAATGTTAGAGCTATGTTCCATAGGATAAAAATACAGTATACACCAAATGTTAGGCCAATTTTTATGCTTGCGTATGTGTTTTTTATATTTTGCACATTCTCTGCTGAATCGGCATATGCACAATTTGGCGTAGTTGATGTGAATATCATTCGAGGATCAGTCCGTGGACGAGTAGTGGTGCTTAATTGGATTCAAAAGAATGAAGGGGGGGAATCCTACGTATTGGTGCGTAGAAACGGGAAATTCCGCCCTAACAATATTCGAAGAGCAGATATTGTCGCTGAGATTCCTGCATCCTCTTTGCAGTTTGCCGATGTTGTTCCAGCAACCGGCAGATATTATTATGCCTTGATTCCAATGGGGTTGTTTAATTCAAAAGAACGTATCGAGATTGCTGAACATCGATACACAAAAAACCCAGTGGTTGTTAATGTAACATCTCCTTCCACCATGGAGAGTGTTATTGTAGAAAAAATCAATGCATCAAGCCAGAAAGGCTCAATTGTACTCACCTATGATGTACCCACTGATAATGCTGATCTAATCGTATACCGCAGTACAACTCCGCTATACCAATACAGTGATCTTCAGAATGCCGTTCAGATAGGACGTTTTATAGACTCAGCAGGGCAAATCGCGGATCCTTCCCCGCCGAATGTCCCAGTCTATTACAGCATTCAAGATGGAAAGCTGATCGATAGAGATATAGGGATAGTTCTTCGCGGGGTGAATACTACAGCAGAACCTGTTTCATTGCTTCCATTCACCAGGGAGGAAATTCTTAACCCCTTCGAAAACAACGCCGCAAGGGAAAATACATCCGGAATCGAAAATCCCTTTGCACCGCAAGTGACAGATACGCCTGGAATCGAAAACCCCTTTGCACCGCAAACAGCAGATACACCTGCTGAAAGAGATTCTTTGGATCAATCATTCGCAGAAGTTATCCAGGGAATGCGTAATTCTAGCCTGCCAACAGGAGCTCAACAAACAGTTGATACTACCACTTCCGGAAGAGATACTGGCATTCCTCGTGAACAAAATAGGTTGACCGCATCCACAGAAGATGAACCTGAAACAGATGATCTCCTTAATAACAAAATTATCGATTCCTTTCTCTCCCAAAATACGTCAAATCAACCCGAACCAAAAGAGACTGAGAGTAAAAATGAGTCAGATTCTCTTGCTCAAAAAGTCATCGATGCCTTGATCACCCAAAGCCTGCTAGATCAGGTCGAATCAAAAGATGGTGGGGGTGAACCAAATGTTTTTACGCACAGAATAATCGATGCCTTTATTGCACAAAATTTGCTCGATCAGCCTGAACCACAAGAAGCTCCCATTGGGGTGGATGCGATCGCTGACAGAGTTATAGAGAGGCTCAAAGCACAAAATCTGCTCAGTCAACCTGAAGTGAAAGAAGAAGGGGATGAGGATGAAGTAGATTCTCTTGCTCATAAAATTGTCGATACCTTTATTACACAAAACATGCTTAATCAACCTGATACAGCAATAGAAACAGAATTAGAACCAGAGGAAGAGACCAATGAAGCGGAAGTTATCGCTGAGAAAATCGTTGAAACGCTTATAGAGCGAGGAATTCTTCCAACTGAAGCAGAAAAAACCGAAATCTCCACGCCACCGCCTACTCCTCAAGAAGCACCTGCTGTAAAAGAGCCTTCCGAAACAAACCAAGCTCTTTTAGAAGAGATTCTCAATACATTGCAAGAAGGTGATTCAGAGGATTCTAAAGATTCTAATGCAGAAATCACGGATCCTTATTCCATTGACATTCCGGAAAATCTGCGAAAGGAACTTTCTGAAATTGGAAATGTTGGTTCTTCTCAAAGTCTGCTTCCACCTTATTTTGTGCTAGAAGACGATCTCGCTGCTTCCCAGTCTATTTTCAAGAATGAACTTGCAATGATTCTTCGTGAAAGTTTTCTTTCAGGAGACTATGACACAACGATACATCGGATTAAGACGCTGCTCCTGACTACCGATCCAAATACAGCATATGCTTCGCGCGCATATTTTTATCTTGGACAATCGCATCTTGGAAACAACGAATTTAGTGATGCACTCATCGCCTTTCTTTCTGTAGAAGACGACACAGGAATACATCTCTACAACAAGCGTTATATCAGCACTCTGCTGGAACGGTATCCAAATCTAAGAAATACTTCCAGCAGAAATTAGTTAGACACGAGTGGAAGAAAAATAGGATGCCAAAGCAAAAAATATTCAATAACGTACACACCTAATGCAATCAATGCAACGTGAATAAATCGCGATAGATACTGCTCTGCCAATCGTATAGGCTGTCCTTTTATCTGAAGTTGTGAACGTAATGTTGTAAGAAGTAATAACGTTGCGGCAAAAATAACTGAATAATATCCAATTATAAAAAGATCTGCTATCACCAAAGGGAGGAAAAATATAAAAACATTCCAAAACAGATAACATGCACAACTTTGCACAAAAACATAGGTCAACGCTGAACGGGAAAGCCAATATGGTCTCTTTTTCACCAGTATATACATGCTGTACCCAAGACCATAATTACATAGCGCAGATATTCCTATTGATAACATGGTACCAATCAAAGAAGTATTCTGAGAATCAAACAAGACCTTTGTAAAAATATAGTGAAAAAAGAACTGCACGCTGATGAAGATCAACTCAACACATATGATAAAAACATGTTGTTTTAGTAAGACTGCTATTTGTGCATCAGTCTTGCTTCGTGCCCGGTAGATTCCTGATATGCTGCCTTGTATGAGATACAAAGCAGCAAGTGGCGGAAGTAATATCATGAGCTTGTCTTCCTTCTTTCAATAAACCGATGAGCCTTTCGTCTTCTCAATGTCAATTCTAATTGATCCCACAACGGGATAAGGAGCGTAACTAAAAACAATGCAAATACTGTTCCATCATTGTAGATGCTGTACAGTCGAAACAGGGCAGCCAGAACGCCAAAAAGGGCGCCGAATAAAATATTGCCCAAGATATTTTCCGAGTTGATGTTGAAATCTCCGACAAAGAAAAATAACGCAAAGAGAAAACCACCATTAAACAAGTGATGGAGAATATCTCCATCTAACAAAAAAGTTCCCCCAGAGAACCCTGCAGAAAAGTAGATGCACAGCGTAAATCCTGTAATTGCAGAAATGATGGGAGTAATGCGAATACAAGAGTAGGAGAAAAAGAATACCGAAATGAGCAAAATGACTATTGAAAACTGTTCTGCTATTGTTCCTGCATTCAAACCAATGAGGTGAATCAAAACCTGTGGTGGAACTACCACAAAAGATATGCGATCAAGTCCGCCTTGCATCCATTCAATTGCAGCGGTGATCCAGCCCGGGAATGCGCCCAACACCTCAGATGCCTGAGCAGTGAGATATAGTGGAGAAAGAGGGGTAGCACTTGTTTGTACATCTACGCCCCAAAACATTGGGGTGATGTAGGCTTCTCTTAGCATTGCAGGGAAAAAAGCATAGAGAAAAACTAATACAGCAAGAGCAGGATTGCAGATTTCTCTGTGTTCGTGTAATGCCGTCCACTGCACGACAAGATAGACAACAATTGTAACCGGGATAATCAACACCAATGGTGTGGCCGGAGGAATGCAGGCAACGATTAGCAGTGCAGAACAAATGCTACGTTTCCAAAAAAGTCGCTTTTTTGCTACATAATACAAGATGCTATCACTACAAAACACAATCGATGCCACAATCAAGGTATTCACCACTGCATAGACCCCAAATTGATACCACCCCAACAAGATGAGAACGCCTAATGCAAGGTTCTTGCTGGTATAGATAAAATCACTAGTATTACCTGCATAGATAAAAGGGGCAATGTCCGGCGCAGTTTTCCTCATTTCGAGCTATCTCCAGAAGATTTGTCAGCATGAAAAGACTGCTTATTTTGAATAATACGATGCGACAAGGGGATTCGTGATGGACAAACATATGAACACAAGCCGCACGAGATGCATCGATCAATGAAGAATTCTTGCAAAGAAGCGGTGCTATCTGCTTCTAATATCTTGTACAATAAATGTGGTTCAAGGTTGACTGGACACACAGCAGTACAGGCTCCACAAGAAATACAAGGTAGTTCTTTCATCTGTTTTTCGCGTGTACCTATTTCTATCGCATGGATGGATGGATCAAGAGGATAATTAAGGTCGACGACTTCGGTTCCTGTAAACATGCCATTTAGAACTATGCGTAGATCATCTGTATTGGGGACAAGCGTTTCTACAAGCTGAGAGAGTGGCGCTCCGATATGTGCATACATAAAAGTAGGTTTTTTTACCGCATTTCCATAAACATATACCGTTTGTTTTCGCACCGGTCGACGATAGAGCACCGCTTCAAACATTTGGATTAGGGGTTCAATTGAAATGACGCATGCTGATTTAGGTGCAACCTTGCAATGCTGCATAAGCAGTGTATCATTGTAATAGGCAATTCCTCGATATGGAGGAACGACTTTCACCGTAACATTGTTGTATTGGTGTTCTTCTATACACCGCGCAGCTACGTGTTTAAAGTGCTTAATACGATCATCCAAACAAATATAGATATGTCTTGCTCGGAATAAATAGAGAATAAGTGCTAGGTGTTCAATAATAAATGCATAATATTCACAGAACAATGCAAGATTATGTCGTATTCCTGGTTCCTGTTCGCAGGCATTCAGGAGAATAGTATCTATTCCATCATTTCCCGGAATGCTCGTCGTAACTCCAAGATTTTTTATAGCAGAGATATGCGTTCTCGCTGATTTTGTACGCCAATCATGTTTTTCGGTTGTATCATTACTAAAATCAAAATGTCCATCTAGGGCGATTTCTATAACTTCTACGGTGTGTCCAAACGCGTGAGTTGTCAAATATGTCTGCTGTATGATTCCAGGAATAGAGGCATGCACGCTGGGATAGATTCCTTTTTTTGTTATGCGTTGCCCTTCTGTTACCCGCACTCCTCTATGCAGTGTATCGTCTCTTGTCTCTGGAAGAGTCACGATCTTACACACCGGTGGAATAAATGTTTGTTTTCGTAGGAACTGTTGGGGTATTCTAGTTTTCATTTTGCCTCAATCTTCCACAGCTTTTGAGAACGGAATGCCCACAGCAATCGAATAAGTTGTGTTGGTGATCTAGATACAGATTGACTGAACATAAAAAACAAAATAATAAAACAGATCCAATATACTATTGGGATCCACATCGAAAACAGCGATGCAATATACACTGAATCGTCCTTGAACAAGCCTTCAGTACCTTCACGAAATAAAAGTTGCATAACATGACGAGGCCCCAAATTCGCGAACAGTGCATCCTCCCAATGATCATCTAATAAAAGTGTATGATAAGATTCCTGTATAGCATAGCTAGTATCAATACTAAACATCGGAATCGCTATCTCCGACAGAGCTTTGCTCTCTTCAAATGTATAACCATAGGCTAATGCTTCTTGATATTTACTATGTTGCACAAATAGCTCTGTTGAAACAATACTATCGCCTTGCTGTTTGCCATGGGGGCTAATGGGTGGTGAACTACCTTGTAATGGCATAATCGCAAACGCGACAGCTCCAAGAGCAGTCAGTGAAAAAAGATATAATCTGGGATTTGAAAAAATCTTCCATGGATGTGTATTCAGCGAGTGTCCCACGAAGATGGGGTGATCACGTTTTTGAATGGTGTCATAGAGGAATACGACAGAAAATATCACTGTAGAAAATGTTGCCAAGTATACCACCAAAAAATATGCTTGCTCAGATCTGTTTTGCAGAGTAATAAACAACAATGCGCTCACAAACAACAATCCTAATAAAATAATTTCACCTTGTTTAAAAAACGTCTCCTTTTGAACAGAGCTCTTGTTATGGTACATTCGTGAGACGAGAATCATGACTGATTGCAAAAACAAAGCAAGCAATACTACGGTTGCTACGTGTAACAAAAAGGAAACAACCCAGTATACCAAAAAAACAGGCACTGCCACAGCACGGATCTGCCAATTGAAGATAACAGAAACAATACATAAAATCGATGCTACAATGATCGACCACCTTGCCATCCATGCAGTGCCGAAACTCCAATTGCGTCCAGGAAAATACTCCCGCATCTGTTGTGTGATCCATGATTTTGATAGCTCACTTGGAATAAATAGCCATTCATGGCCTTCATCAACAAAAATTGAGGCCATTCTTTGCATAAATGGATCGATACGCAGATCATCGGGGTCATAAGTTGAAAAAATGCGACGAAGTGTATACCGACGTTGCTCGGAAAATTCCTGAAAGGCTACTTCTGCAGTATCTAGGGAAATGACTGATCGTTCTCCCGAAGGCTGAAAATGCATCGCAACCTCACTGCTTGAGCCTTCTATCTTCAATGGAGTATAGGAGCGCCATTGAGATTGTGTGTCACCGGGAAGTATCAGATAGAGTGCCCATGCAGCAGCGTACACCAGCACGCAAATATAATAGATGCGCACCACTCCGGGAGGATGGGCCATATTCATTAAACGATAAAAATAAAGAGGCATGCAGCAGCAAACCCGACTGCCATCCCACTTAACACTTCCAAGGGTTTGTGTCCGCGAAGTGCCTTTAACTTGCTTTTTGAGATGGTAATATGGGTTTCCTTGCTGAGGGCAGTTTCAATTTCACCAATGCGATTGATAATTTCGCCAACCGAATAGCGAATTCCAAGAGAATCCCGTATAGTAATCGCAGAAAATCCTAAACTCAATGCAAAAAGATAGGAAAAAAAGCCAACGGTGAAACCAATATACGTGGTAATTGCCAAAACTAATGCAGAATGACTAGATGGCATGCCTCCAGTATGCCAAAAAAACACTTTTAGCCAGGAAATTTCTGGCGTTCTGCGCTTTTCAATGCAAGCTTTTATAAACTGTGCCAAAAACCATGAAAGTCCCATTGCATAAAATATCTGTATATCTGTTGAAGTCGTCATAATGTGTTACGTAATTTCATAAAATTACTCTTAGAATTATACTAGTTTATGAAGATTCACGTACATAGTACACAAGCAGGGCGCCGATTCGACAAATTCATCCGCATGCATATGGTGAATCTTTCATTGTCACAGGTCTATATGTTCATTCGGAATGGAACAATACGATGCAACGATAAGAAAAAAGCAATCCATTACCGCATTCAATCTGGAGATACGGTTAGCTTTCCTGATACATTCCATTTGTATCTGCGCGATCCTCAAGGCCAGCAAAAAAAATCAAAAAAAGGAGAGGCACATTCCCATCACTCCCCTCCACCATACAACGTACTCTGGCAAAATGAACATCTTGTTGCAGTTCATAAACCGCCTGCGACAACCATCGATACTTCTTTCATCGATAAGGTTCAGAGCTATGCCTTGAGCGTTGCTCCCCATGCATATCGCCCACACCCGGTGCATCAATTGGATACGAACACAAGCGGAGTTCTTCTTGTCGCAAGGTCTGTGCAGGCTGCACAGGTGTTCAGTGCATTGTTCAGAGAACGCCATATCAAAAAATATTATCTGAGCATTGTAGAGGGAAGAATTTCCAAACCACAGCATTGGTATGACGTCTTAGACAGAGATTATCAATCACACACGAGTTACGTACAGAGCTCTGCGTCAGAAAACCACCCACAATGTGCAATAACCCATGTATACCCTTTACAATACAGTAAAGCTAATAATCTTAGCTTGGTACGTTGTATGATCGAAACGGGAAAAACTCATCAAATTCGTGCACAGGGAATCCATCATGGGCACCCAATTGTTGGTGACAAAAAATACAAGAGCCGCTGGAGCTCAAGAAACTATCTATTACATGCAAAAACGTGTATCATTCCCATGAATGCATGCACCCCAGGTATTAAAATTGAAGCGCCACTTTCTAATGCCCAAGTGCAGATTGCCAAGGATCTTGGTCTTGCCATCCTATGAACAAAGAAGAACAATCACCCAGAACAAATTTCATCCATAAACTACGTGCATTGTTCACAAAAAAGAAAGTGACTGGTCTTGTAGGAAAAAGCGGAAGCGGCAAAAGTTTTCGTTCGCTCTTGCTCGTTGAAAAACATGGATTTGATTTGCTCATTGATGATGGACTGCTCATACAGAACCAAAAAATTCTCTCTGGGCAAACAGCAAAAAGCGCAGACACCTATCTGGGAGCAGTGCGTATCGCCTTGTTTGAAAGCGATTTTCATCGGAATAACGCGATTCGAGCACTTAAAAGCCTAGAGTGGACAAAGATGCTTGTACTCGGAACTTCGCGCCGCATGATTCAGATTATCACTGAAAATCTCCAACTTCCCATGCCTACTGCATATATTGAAATTACCGATATAGCCACCCACGAAGAAATTGCAATTGCACAAAAATACCGAAAATACCGAAAATCGCATGTCATCCCCCTGCCTCAACTTGAAATCAAAAAAAACCTCCCAAAGGCCTTAAGCGATAGTCTTAGTGTATTTGTTCACCGATATCTTTCACGCAAGAATTTTATCAACAAAACATCCAAAAATATTGAGCAGAGCATCGTAACGCCCACCTATACTCACCGCAGTGAACTTTCCATAAATGAGTCTGCTCTGACGCAAATCCTTATGCATTGCGTCCAAGAATTCGATGCCGCCATTACAGTAGAAAAGATAATCGTACGACAATCTAAACGTGAGGGTTTTGCAGTAAGCCTAGAGATAAAAGTTCCCTTTCGATATGATTTAAGTGCTTCTTTATACGAAATGCGACAGTATATTATCACACAGGTGCAGAAATTTGTTCAGATATATATAAATAAACTGAATATTATTGTAAACTCGATTAAGAACTAGTAATAATCTATAGAGTTCTATAGCACTATGGAAGCTATAAGAGAAAAGGCTCTGTGATGAGCCGTTGAGGTTATACATGAACAACTATACAAAAATCTTTGTTTTCATTGGGGTCTTACTGGCTTCAATGATCTATGCACAAAGTAATGATACGGCGTATCCAGAGTATAATTCCACACATTATTCTATTCGTACACAAGGAACTGCCCAAAACGCAAGAACCATTGCTATACAACTTGAAGCGATGTATCGTTTCTTTAACAATTATTTTCACTTTCCAACGAATCAGGAAAATCCGCCATTACGTGTCCTTATCTTTTCATCAAGACAGTTATTTGATGAACATATCCAATCACTGGTCAACGTCAGTTACGATGGGTTTATCTATCTCCACTATGGAAGACCACAGAGAAATGAACTTATTGGATTTGTAAGCGACGATGCTGAGGTTGCTTCTTCTTTCGTACGTCAGGCTTTTCTTCAATTTTTGCGCGCGCATATTACAAATCCACCGCTTTGGCTCAGCGAGGGGTTTAGCACCTATGTACGTAATGCAACATATAACCCACAAACACAAAGCATTATGTTCAATGAGAGTATCAGCCGTGCAAAATCATTGCAGATCATCATTGAACGATCAAATGGAAAGCTTACGCTGCCTATTGAATCGGTTCTTACTTCTACTCGTGAGACATTGCAACAAAACAGTGCTGATTTTTATCATTCAGCTTGGGGATTGATCGCGTATCTGCTCAATACAGATGAAGCAGATCATGCGCGTATTCTCTGGGGATCGATTGCTCGCTTGATGCCATCTGCAAGTTTCGCCAACAACCAAGAGACTCTCCAAACCTATGAATACGATTGGATTAACTACCCTGAACTTGAAAATGCCATCGTTTCGTATATTAAAGACTATGAAACTCCCTATATTCTTCTTGGAAGAGGGCAAAAGCTCATGCAAGAAGAAAAATATGCAGAGGCTGAAAAAACATTTGCACGTGTTATTGAATTAGATTCTGAAGAAAGTTCTGGATATTATTATCGAGGATTGGCAAATTATCATCAAAAAAATTACGTGCTTGCCATTGCATTCTACGAAGAAGCAATACACTACGGTCTGGATGAAAATTTTGGTTTGTTTGCCATTGCATTATCCCGTTATGCATTGAACGAGAGAGATACTGCAATAGAACTGCTTGGGCAGATACCGGCAACAAGTCAATACTACAACCGGGCTCAGGATCTTCTTTCACAGTGGTCTGGCAATTAAGAATTAGCTAAAGCGCAGCACCTTAGAGCTCCTCTCTGATAAACTCTTGAGCTGCGCTAACGATGAACTGATTTGGTGGGAGCAAGGGCTCTAATAATTTTTTTATAGCTACTTTTAACAAGGGACGTCGATCCTTTTTCGCTCCACGGGGCATTTCCAACAAAGATTGTCGACAAAGCACAAAAATAATCTGTCCATATCTAATACGTTTCATCTTTGTGCCATGGGCAGATTCATCTGATTCATCAACCAGTTCTCCCAGTGCAGGGAGCGAATATTCACATTCTTTTAAATCGTTCACCCATTGGGTATAGAAGAATGGTTTTTTCCGCAAATAACGGTCGATATTCGGAAGAATATAACTCAACATACCGGTTTCATAGAGTTCAACAAATATCTGCGCAAACACTGGTGAGGCAAGAATTTTTAGAAATTCTTCGGTAAGTCGTGTTTCGGACACATTTTTTAATAGATGTGCGGACTGCACCATCTTTTTTCTAAGTTTTTTCGTATATTCAAGTTGAGAACCTTTGCTGTATTTTACGGCACGAATCAATCGAACGGGGTCTTCAACAAAAATAGTTTGAAGCGGAATGATCGGGCGAAGAACTTTGCTTGTAATATCATCCATCGCATCTACGAAATCTAAGATAATGTTTTCATTTGGCGAATAATACAATGCATTCACAGAAAAATCCCTCCGCAAGACATCTTCATCGATACTTCCCCATTGTTGCTCATCGGTCTGTGATGTAAGAGATCGAAACGTTGCGACCTCAACACGAATAGTATTGATGAGCACATGCACCAACAAAAAACGTCTTCCAATGACGTATGCTTTTGGAAACAGCGAACGTATTTTTCGCGGTGACGCATTTGTTACCACATCAAAATCTTTTGGTTTTATGCCAAGAAGGATGTCTCTGATGGATCCTCCTACAATATATGCTTCATATCCATGCGAGATGAGCCGCTTGATAACTTGCAGCGCTTCTCGGCGAATAAGTGTTTTTGTGAGTGAATGCTCATCGCCTGCGTAGATGCGTGCTGTTCTAACGAGGTTCCCTGAATATGATGTCGTATATCGGTATTTCATGAAAACTATACGGCAGTATAAATGGTTTTGAGTAAAGAGTCAGGAAGTATAGATGGGTGCTTGGTATAGACCTCGCGAACAGATTTTTGCGCTAATGCCGGTAGCAACCTTATTGCACCCAGATAAGGTACTGCATGTGCAGATGCTAATTCTTTTCCCCCACCGCTGCCAAACAAGCGTATCTCATCACTATCAGAAAAATTTTCAACAACGCCAAGAATCGGAAGATTAACCTTCTTTGCATAGGCTATGCTTCTTCCTGCGTCGATACAAGCCACTGGTTGTGGTGTAGTCACAATGACACAACCCACCACTCGGTCAAATTGTTCTGAGAGTGTCATTATTTCATCCCCTGTGCCTGGCGGAGTATCCACCAACAAAACACTCTGATCCTTCCATAATACATCACAGATCAGTTGTCGAATGATGCCGATTTTCATCGGGCCCCGCCATATAAAGGCGATATCATTGCCATATCCCAAAGCACCAACGCTAGCAATTTGAATTCCCTCAGATGACACGATTGGAAGGAGTTTTTCATCGCGTAGACCTGATACAGCATCATCCAATCCAAACAGATGGGGTATGTTTGGGCCATGAATATCAATATCAATGATCGCAACAGTATGTTGTTGAGATTGCAATGCCAGCGCAAGCAACGCAGTGACTGTGCTCTTTCCCACTCCTCCTTTTCCACTGATAACCGGAATAACCGATCGTATTAGATCAGGAAAGAGATTTTTTGTACGTTCTTTTTGGCTGTCTTGCATAAGATGTGGTTAGAGCTGAAATCTAGCCCCAACAGAAGCGCTCCATGTTTCAGTCATCACTTCATACCCTGCACCGAAGTCAAGGTGAAACCAAAACAATTTTAACCCAAAGCCTCCATAGGTACGCAGTCCAAATATCATATCTTCTGTAAGCCCTCCACTATACGTTCCAAGATTGTGTTGGGTAGAACCTGCACCGGTGTTTTCGGTAATCAGCAGATTTCCACTCGTTGTAACATCCATATTTGCTATTGCATAGTATACTGAAATTCCCAAAAAAGGTTCAAAAAACAACATTCGCCACCCGGCCTGCAATTTTGCTTCAAGAACATGGGCACCAAAGGAAAGGGATGCCTGTGGTGCAACATCTATTTGCGGAGTATTCGTAGTGGTGAGCAATCCAGTGGTGCCTATCAACTCTATCACCGATGTGAAGTGGATGCCTGTGTTAACATAACTATATCCAACCCCAATGATGATATCAGGAATAATTATGTTTTTTGCTTTCAAGAATGCATACCGAATATCCCCGCCAATCATCAAATAATCAAATTTCAGACCAGTAAGACCAAAGGAAGAAAAATCCAGAGGGAGGTATCCAGCCTTAATTCCTATCTCTAAAGGAATATCTTTCGTAAATCCAAAGCGAAGATCAACTGAATACGCCGGCAAGGGGATGAACAAACTCAAAAGTTGATCTATCTCATTGATTCCAGTACTACCTCCAGCACTTTCAATAATGTGTTGAACATCAACAAGTACAGATTTTAATGGCGAGAATGCAATTCCTGCTGTTACTCCAACACCAAAGTGTGGGGGAACATCTATAAGCGCTCCGATATATGGATCACTCCACTCATTTCCAATCGTTGCTTGCAAAGGAACACTATGCAAAAAAGCACGAGTTCCATCGTTAAAAAGAACATCATTTAAAATACCTTCGAGCGTATTAACTTGAGCCATCACAAAAGAGGCCCCTCCAAAAAAGAAAAAGGCTATTATTCTTACGATCTTCATAAAATACCACTAGTAGTATAATACTATCTTAGGAGAAAGCAAATCTAAGTATTTTATTTTCTAATACATAATCTCTGTGTCACCGCAATTGCTTGTCTAAGCAATTTGTATTAACTACACTATATACTGTATAATGCGCGCTATAAGATTTTTCATCGTACTATTCACAGTAACTCTTCCCCTTGCTGTCTATGCCTACCCAGCATATAACATTGTTGCTGGAGTTGACCTTCCTGTTTATGCGCCCACAGGAGAAGACCTAGCCAATGTTTTGCAAGCAAATACAATTCTACAAAATACCCAACCGGGCCATACAATTAGCGATCCAGTCCTATTACTTCTTATAAATCCTCCGCTGGCCTCCAACAACATAGTTGCATTTTTTAAATTTGAGATTTTTTTCCACCCCAGACACGTTCTTTTTACTTCATATTATCATTATAGACCCATCGAAATTATCAATGTTGCCGTCTCTACAGCAGCACCAACCACCATTAGATCATTTTCTAATCGAACGCAATCCTATGGTCTTGAAATCGGCTACTATACGATACTTCCTGCATACCGGAATTTTGAATTTCGTGTTGGAACATCATTAACAGTGTTTCTTCGATCATTCCATTTGACAGATACTCATAGTCCACAACTCAATGCTCCTTCCATTACCAATAGCATTATCTACCATCCAGTAACCTTTGGAGCCTTGAGCGTGGGAGCATTTGTTGGATTAGATTTTGTTGCCAGCAAACGATACCGATTTGGAATGGATCTCCAGTTAAATATCATCGCATACGAACAAACTCAATTAGATGCTGTCAACAACAGCAATGCTGTCGCCGAGCTTAAAACAATAACTGAATCAAAAATGACTGATTATATCACCACGTGGGAACACCTAGCCCATACATCCGCTCTAAAAATATATGTATCTGTTCTGCTTGGAAAAATAAGATAGGTCAAGGAAAAACGTTCTGCAAAAATCCTTCCTCATTCCACGATGTATCGTGCACAAAATCAGGCGATGAAGGGTCCAAGGAGCTGTATACCCCGCTGTACATCACTTGGTTGTCAGATCGCAAAGCCCCAAGATAAATTGATATTCCCTGAGGACCTGTTGGAGTATTTGGCTTTCTTACAAGCATCAAAGATTCCAGGGAGTGTTGCAAATTAATAATACGTTGTTTTTCATCTGCAGAGAGCACGATGTCACTTGATTGTTGCAATGCTCTAAGAAACAAATATAGGTCCAGGTGTACATCAACCAAGAGGTTCTCCCTGATTGATTGATCGTCTAATAACCGCACGATATCAGTCTGCGGGAAAAGATGATTCTTATTCAGCAAAAGCTCTTGTAAGCGTGCCTTTTGATCAGCATCAAGGATGATACCCTCTAACACAACCATCAACTCTTTCCACTGAGAGACAATGTCAGTGCTGTTCCTAGTAATAATCGCCGAATAAGGAAATGCATCTCCATACTGTTGATTATATGTTTCTACTATTTTGGTGCTTATTGTTGCCACTCCCCTGTCCGATCCAGATATCGCCTGAATCATCTCTTTATAATCCCATCCTGAAGAACGAACATTTTCCTGCGAGGCAAGCAAGACCGCATTGCTGTTGCGTAATTCATAGGCAAGTTCTATGTTTGCCCCAATACAGGCATCAAGCGCAACAATTTCAACCGGATGACGGGAAAACACCCCTCCTATCTCCTTGATTCGCAAGCGTGTTTCAACGGCTGCACCATTGTCAACGGCGACCCCTCGAACAATGTTCCTATCGTCGGGTGGAAATATAGGAGAGCGATAGCCTTCACCATGCCCCCATAACACAATCATTTTCCTATACTCGGGATATTGTGCAGCAAGGTACGATACAAACCCTTCAAGCGTTGCTTCACTGCCCATGTCGCGCTCTTCTTCCCCACCAATGCGCAATCCAAGCTCAGGAATCGCTATCTCTTCCCTTGCTCCCCCTCGTATTCTGTAGGCACGCGTGTCATCCCAATCCGAGGCATCAGCATCATTCCTATACGAGTATTGAAAGCGATCAACAAGCACAACGACCTCCATAGCATGCATGCGTGCCTCTTCCATCTCCTGGATATCCCTCAACGCAACACCATGAAGATCACCAACATCTGCCGCCATATACACCCCAATCACCCAAGGAGTCGTTTCAGTAGTGAGGGAACAGGTCGTCAGAAAGGTGCATATCACCAAAAATCCAACAAGAATGATACTAGTACGATTACAACGCTCCCAAGGAAAACATCTCACGGTTATATAGTGTAATATCTCTAATATATTGTAAATATATATTTACATTAAGGGGTACAATAATTTGACGTTATCTTAGGAGTTGTTGCACTCAATAAATTTGTTCTTCCTCTTGTAGGTCGAATATTCCACCAAGGATTGGGATTTTGGCCTTCAAGATATGCAAAGTTCTGAAATTCATACCAGTGTTGTGTTTGGGTGCCCACCGCAGTGCTCTCATAATAGCAGAGTCTGAATTTGTTTTCATTATCTGGAAAATTCTCTGAGGGACCAGCTTGAATTTGATCAAGCGCTCTAGCGAACGTCGATACTGATATGCCAAAATTGTCCTCTCTCAAAGAAGGATAATCCCCGAGGAGTCCAGGATGTACCCATCGCAACGCCATGGAGTTTTCTACTGCCTGAAAAAGAGCAGCAGCAGCGTTTTGAATTGTATCGGAATATTCAGAAGCTTTGTATATCTCTGCGAATCCAGACAATGAGATGTTGTTTTGTAGATATAGAGGATCTCTAAAATCTGGTATCCCGTTCGCATCATAATGAGGCCAGATTCGCGGAAATCCATATGCCCGCTTATCAAACAAAGATTCAACAAATGCCTTTGCTCTTTGATTCTCCTCATTAGGATTATCAAAGATATCATTCGCAAGACTATTTTGAAGATCTTCCAGATTGTTTTTTATAAACTGTACGTTGGTTAGATCGATTACCGAGTACGTTTCTTGTCTGTTTAATGAATACTTCATGTAAACATCTTTATATGCCTGATAGGCACTCGCCGCTAATCTGCTCACGCCAGATGGAATATCACTTCCTTTAGCAAGAAAATACTCAAAAAAATACTGATAGTGTAATCCATTGGCGTTAACATATTCTTGCGAAGATGCAAGGTAGTCTGCAACAGGGCCTGCCTCCGCAAGTGCATCGGCGAATTCAATATGTGCCATGGAACAAGCGTCAATGATGATGCTGTCGATAGAAGCCACGTTGCTCCGAGTTTTGAAATCTGCAAATGCCCGTGCGGTGTTTTCGATACTCATTGGCGGCTTTCCTACAAGATCCTGCTTGTTGTTTATCTGAAAAAATCCCGTTGCCCCATCTCCATGCCCCCATAAGGTGAACGCAAGATCTCCACGTCTTGCTTCCGGAATCTCCACTCCCGCTGCATCCCTACTATACACCTCGTTTCCCACATAATCCAAAAATTTATCAAACACTTCGGTATCATCCAACCAATTCGAATATATAAAATACCTCTCGCTGAGACCGATCTTGTTTAGTGCTTGTGCCCCCCTCCAAATAACTTCATCGACGTCTCCAGCATTGTTAAACGTAAATGTATGCAAACTAAGCTCATTCAAATTTCTGCTGTTTTCATCTTCTCCTGCATGCACCAATGCCACGATGGTGAGATTGTTTGCAGTTGATCGAATACGCCTGATTTCATTTAGATCGCGTTCAATATATTCTGCGAGTGAGTTCGCTCCAAGCGAGGATTCCATATAGATTCCAACGGTCCATCGCTCATCGATTGCATCACCGAGAACAATTGGTTGCATGTTCGTACATTGAATGAATACAACAAAGGTTATACCCATCAATTGCAATGCTTTCATGTGGCGAGAAAAAGACAATTTCATAACATCAATCATAGGTGATCTTTCAAAAAATAACTACCTAATACGTAGCATATAACAAATGATAGAGCAGACCTCGCTTTTGGTTGCGATTTGGTACCCAGTTTGAATCTGCTACAAAAGACAACGGAAAATTGACAGCAGCCCCTTGGATATAGGAAGCACTATGAGGAAATGTTGCTATGCTCCCATGGGAGGTAATATAGGAAAAGCCAACAACCAATCCAGTGGAACGACCATTTCCAAGAGGATGATTCCACTCAGCGATGGTAGCTTGACGAAGGCGGTCTAACAATCTAGTCGCACTTGTTTTCACATCTTCGGTTAAAAATGGAATTGTGTTCTGATCAAGACG
Source organism: Spirochaetia bacterium (assembly GCA_965243525.1). Taxonomy (GTDB): domain Bacteria; phylum Spirochaetota; class Spirochaetia; order WTKD01; family WTKD01; genus WTKD01. The sequence continues at coordinate 708,161 of OZ251568.1, forward strand.
TTGTGAAAAATGCGCTGCCATATCACCAATATCCATGCTGAGCATGCCAGGAGCAATGCGAACTTCTTCTATCTTGTTCAGAAATTGATTTAATATCATTTTTTGCGATTCTGCATCGGTTATCACCGCAGATAAACTCAGCGAAAAATCATTGAGGGCTGTATTCACCGCATCAATACCTGAAAGATCAAATGCCCCAATAGTAGTGTATGCCTCACGGGAGTATCGAACCCTGAATGCATCAATACTCGCTCGCGCTAGGTCTTGTGGATTTCCTTCAGACATCATAAACGTTCCCAAAAGATAATCGTATTCCCATCCATCCACACTCTCAAGATCTGGAGAGGCAACAAAAACATCTGCAATATCGCGCAACTCGTATGCAATTTCTATATGCCCCCCTAAACAAGCATCAAAACCAACATAGTTTACTCCCTTATTACGAAGCGCTCGCGCAATCTCTTGGGTATACAATGCATTCATCCCATTGGAGGCATCATGCACAACAAGTTTTGAAATTGATGTATCGCTAGAGCTACTATTTCGGAATCCACTCCCATGCCCCCAAAAAATTAGTCCCATGTACTCACTTGCAAATCGATCTTTTCCATCGTCGATGAAATTCACCAATGTCTGAACATTCCCCATATCAAGCTCGGTATCATGTTCAAGACTGAGGCCCAATTTCTCAGAAGAAAGGCGCCTTGAAGTCCACTCCGATGTGTCATCTTTATCATACCGTATCTGATACAACCGTGTGCCATCCCAGTTGCCATGACTTTCGGTATAATGGGGAGAACGGTCAACAAGTGCCAAGACGTTAACATTATGATTGGCTAAGTTAAACGCAGACTCCAATTCATTTATGTCCTGAATGGCGTACTCCTCAAGATCATTATCGGCACTCATATACACCAACAATGTCCACGAACGTGCATGAAATTCTGATTCATCAAGATTGTGAATGGTATAATCTTTGAGAAGTGATGATTCGATTGAACATGCAGCAATCGCGAAAAATAAACATTTTATAGATATTAAAGTTATGTACTTTTTTGCATACATACCTAAATCTATTCTTATACATTAGTTTAGTCAATTTATTTCTATTATTTATTTTAGATTAATATACAAGCTAAGTGCATCTTCAGCAGATACGACGATATTTTCGCTATCGATCAATGCGCCAAACGAATCGTAGTATTCAACACGAACGGTGTTTAACGATTCACGCAATGTATAATCCCCTGCAAACACCGCTCCAGGAAAATAGCGAGATACTCGTATATCTGCCACCGCGTTTGCCTGAATAGCAACATCAAGGATTGCGCTGCCTAACCAGGCAAGAAGTGCATACTCGTTATCCGAATCTTCTAGGACCTGGGCAGTGGTCCGAGCAGCGAGACTTGCAATTGCTTTGGCAATCGCACTTGATACTACCCTTGCAAAGACAAATGGATATTTTGCAGTAAATTCATTTACGTATTCAGCTGAAAGGTCGTCAAGAAGTATTGGGTCGTACTGCAGTTCACCGTTGATATAACAGCGTATAAAAGAAATCTGCGAAGGCCTCTCCTGCATCGCCGGAAGTGCAAAGTGCACCTCAAGCCCTGGTTCAACTCCATCACTGCTCACGATAGTTTGGGTTGTGCTCACCGCTCGAATATGTTCTGCATAATATTCATCACTCACATAAAAGTTATATCCTGTATCGCTTGAGCGATACGAAACAGCAATTCCCTCTTTGAGGGGTGTTTTTCGAGCAAAAATGACCACAGCATGTCGATCCTCTGCGCTTGGATCAGAGAAATCACTTGGTAATTTGTCATTTCCTTGTTGTGCTCCATGCGCAACAAACAAGGCATCCCTATCAATTCGCGCATCATCGTATGCACCAATAGAACGATAGAGAACTGACCCAAGAAATCGCGCAAAGGGTGAATCATAGGGGGAATAAGCATCTACGTCAATTGATATATAGAGGTCATCGCTGGAGTTAATCGCCTCCACTTCTCGGTAATAGTAATCTTCCAATAATCGAAGTTTTGCATCCAATTTGCGTATCTCCACCAGAGCTGAATCAACCTGATTTTGCGCAAGAAAAGCCAATGCAAGAAAGACATTAACATAGATCTGTTCATACCGCAGCGCCTCATACATGATAACGGCCTCGTTCTGTACAAATCGAGCAGTGCGTTCACTCGGTGTTATTCCATAAAACTGCTCTATGTTTGTTTCTGCAGAAAAAAAATGATTTATTGCTGTCTGGTATTCTTTGTTATAGAAGGCAAGCGTTCCCGCCTCAATGTCATAAAGGATAAGATCTTGAATCGCATAGAGTCGTGTTTTTTTACTCTCTAGCTCTTCATAAGCACTGGTATACTGCTTATCTTCAACCTTCTTATCAATAGATTGAAAATCAATATTTCTCGTCGAGGCACAGCCCAGACTAATCAACAGGATCCCTAGTTGGATGCTCCATCTTATGGGATGATGATTCCTTGACTGATTTCCTTCTTTATTTTTGTAGATCCTATCCATGTTTTAATATTTGATTCGATGTCAATGAGTTCCAAATCGACTTGATACAAGACAACTTTCTGTCCCACCACCGCATCTATTTGCGAAGTGATTGTTCCAATAAGAATAAAGTCAGCCCCAAGTTCTTCTTGCAAGCGCACCCGTGTTTCCAATGCGGCATTGTATTGCTGGTCATTGCGCTCTGCTCGTACTTCGATACGTTCATCAGGAGAAGCAACTACTTGCGTTTGGCCACTATTCATCAATACGCGTTCGATATCCTTTATAAACGCAGGAATAGCGATGTGCTCACTACTTAGATTCCGTATATTTCCCACGATAATCGCAGGGCGTTTTCCATATCGCTGGGCAAACAATCGAATCCAAGCTCCAGTTAGCATCTCTGCAGAAAGGTCCTCAGCCACAATTCTGCTGTCCGCATCGTTCCACTTTCCGCTTAAGTCAACCGTTGTATCGCTATCGGTTCGCTCCACCACACGGCCTGGATAATACGTAATACAATTTGCAAGTATGTATATACTCACGACAGATACTGCTATTAATCTCATAGATAAATTATAATTAAAATTGCTTTAACTTACAATTGCTTTTGCAAAATAAACACGATACTTGTCCTCATTTATTTTTAGTATATATAATGGCGCGTGTTAAAAAAAATATATCTAGTATTGTTTTTCCTTAGTATTACGGCGGTCATCCTTGCAAATGGAGCATCTGAACCAGAAAAAACTCGAGCGTCTATTCTCGTAGTGCTTCCACAGAAAGATTCCTATGATGCGCAGATTTTGCTGGAATCACTTCGCTTGCAGGCATTGGCGCAAAATTTCTCAATAAATATCCTTTTCCAAGAAGACGACAATCAACTTCTTGATCTTCCCGAGCTGTTAAGCGGCGTTCCTTTTGAATGTCTTGTTATCATGACTGAGGATTCCAGGGATGATCTGAGCACCAGTGAACTGCAATCATCGATTGATATCCCAATCATCTTCACTGGAATCGAGCCTGAAACACTGATAAACAACAATGTGTTCATCGGACCCGAACAACAAGCCATCACTGTTCTCTACGAATACCTTCTTGATACCTATTCCAACGTAAAAAATGGTCTCTATCTGACACAGGATACCAGTGCTCCGTTGGACCTTTTCACAGATGAAGGTCAGGATGTCGATCCTCAGCCCATTGAGATAACCAATATTGCCTTTGATCAAGACAAAAAGATACACGAAATCACAGAATTTCTCACCGATTTAGTTCTTGCTGCCTCTCCACCTCCGGATTTCCTTGTCACTGACACTAAAAACGGTGCTCTTAAAATAGCAAATTATCTCCACCAAGAGCAATTGATTCAAACAGTCCCCTTGTTTGCGCTTACAAGCTCTCCAGATATTCTGCAATTTGTCACTCTAGAAAAAATTACCTCGGCCATCTACGTAGATTATTTTGAAATCGGACAAGAGATATTCAAAAACATCGAAACAGTGCTCCTTGAAAAGGGAAGGCCCCAATCGAAATATACAGCCATATATCCTGCAGATGCCGCACAGGCAGAGGCTATATTGATGCAAATACGAAATGAAATTGGTGTAGAATGAAGAGAGTGAAGTTTCTCTGTGGCCTATGTGGAATAATCACTTTAATCGCTTGCCAAACAGTAGAACCAAGTTTTGAATCTGTTCTTCCTGATGAAACACGCATAACTGAAACGTTGCCAGAGTTCGTCCAAGAAAAAAACGCTCAAGAAGGGTATTTGAGCATCGTCATCGAAACAAAAGAGGGGACGAGACTTGACCGATTGCAAAAACTTACTGATCTTTTTGAAGAACAACGAGATGTCATCTTTGCTGATATTCTCACTCGCAGCGCACAGCTATATCCTGATCTAGCCCCTTCTATTGATGAACTATCTGAGCAGACATCAGAGATAGGCACGCAGATTCAAAACATATGGCGAGCCGTGTTCACTGTAGATCAAATATCACATCTGAGCACTGGTGTTAGTTATCTCCAGGCAGGTGTGGATGTTTCTGAGTTTATTCAATATATCACTGCTATCGATGCCCTCCAACCCAATCTAATCGATGCATTGTCTGAAAACCTGTCTCGCAAAGCATTGGAATAATTGAGTATTGTTTATCTAGCTTTTAGATGAGAGGCCTGCTGGAGCTATATTCTCACCGATGAATTATGTGGTGTTTTCCTTTGTGTTCTCTCACATGCAGATTTCAGAGATTCAATGAGGGGCAAATGCACCCCAGAAATGTAGCGAAGCATTGCTCCTCCCCCAGTGCTGACATAACTAAACGCAGATAATTGTGCAAATGCTACGGCAGCAGCAACGGTGTCTCCACCACCAATAACGGTATATGCATTCAATTGAGCAACAAATTGCCATAGTTTTTGGGTAGCCAATGACCACTGCGGTTCCTCATAGCACCCCATTGGGCCGTTAACGATTACAATACGTGCTGAGGATAGTTCATGCATGAATCGTTCAACTGATTTCACACCAATATCATATCCTCCTTCATACGCGGAGAACTCGTCTATAGATACTGTTTTTCGATTTCCAGAAACGTCACAAGCAAGGTCAACAGGCAAGATAATATCTTGTTCAAAATGCTTCAAACATTCCACAGCAATTGGCAAAAAGGACAGCGCGCCGATACGTTCAAGATAATCGATATAGTTTTCATGAAAGCACACCCCCTTCGCATACAAAAATACCATTGCAGGCAATCCTCCACATAATATCTTTGTAGCAATCTTGTTTGTAAACGCAGATTCTATCATAGAAAATGCATCTGAGACCTTCGCTCCTCCAAGCAAAAAACAGCAAGGCTGTTCATGTTGTTGATGGATGGTGCTCAGAGCGGTTATCTCCTTGTGAAACTGTATGCCAACCGCTGAAGGAAGCAACTCTTGGAATGCCAAAATAGAAGGTGACCGACGATGCGCAGCTGAGAATGCATCGATAACAACATAGTCGAACAAAGGAGAAAGGTTGCGGACAAGATAGGTTTTGGTCATACGCTCTACTGAGAGTTTTACAACATCATCAAATACTGATATTTCCTCTGAAAGATAGCGAAGATTATCTAAGAGTAGTATCTCGCCGGGTTGAAGCCTCGCTATGCATTCGCGCGCATAGGGGCCCGCAATATCGTCTATGAATCGCACGGGGCGATCAATGTATGCACTGATTACCTGTGCATGCTCATACAGACTGCAGACATTTATATAATCAAGACTATCGCCCTGATGGGCAATAATCACCACCGCCGCTTCCTGCTCACAAAGATATTGCAAACTGGGCATGCTTTCCAAGATACGATTTTTGTTTGCTATTTTTTTTGTCCTCCTATCAAGGGGGACGTTTATATCAATGCGCAGCAATACCTTTTTCTGATATACATCAAGATCTTGCAATCTTATAAAACTGTCACTACTTTGCAAGCCTAAGATATTCATTTGTTCGAGCAATTGCATCTCTGTGGTTCTTTTGCATACTACATGAGGCGCGAATCGCATCAATGGTTTCGGGAATACTGCACCCTTCGGGAAGAACCCCAAGCGCTAAAAATACATCATTACCAATACATTGTATGCTATCCTCCCAAATAGCAACGGGGTGCAGATCACCGCGTTGGACACCACAGTCACGCGCAAAACGAAACAAGGATGCATCACCATGAAATCCCTGTTCGGTTGTTACCACCCGCATACGCCTGTCATTTGCAAAGAGTTCACAGAGCTCATCCTTTGATATTGGTTTTGTTGTGCCTGCATGGAGGGTAACTAGATGCCCATGGGTAGTTGGAACCTGCACCAAGATACTCATCGCCTGAATATGTGGAATAAACTCCATTATTTTTTTAGCATGGAGGGAGGCGCCCGGTTCTATTTTCAATGCATTGGTGAGCCCTTTTTCATAGTATCCCGTTTTTGAATAGCGATGAAAAATTGTTGTGTTTAGGCGTTCTATGCGTACTGAACGATCAATGCTATCGATAACGCGTAACATCGCAATCAGACTCGGCGGAGGCATTTGCAAAAATTGTTTTCCTCGCGCTTTATCGTAGTTGATGTAGGAATGGAAATAGCACTGCGCAATGGAGTTATCCTCCCCACTTTGAAACAAGGCATGTTTCTTGCTTCGTTCATAAAAGATCTTGTTTTGCTCCCCCATCCCTGCAGTGCTTGCATCAACGATAATGTCGACCACACTCACCAAATCTGCCAAGGTACCTGACAAAGGGATGTTATGCTTTGTAAATGTCTCATCATTTTCATGCAAGACACTATAGAATGCAAAGGGCATACCTTTTTCAACCAAGGCCTGCACCGCAAGGCTGTACGAAGTATCTGCAACTCCCACAAGCTCCATATCCTTTTGAACAAGGACCTTTTCCGCAATTCGTTGACCAATTGCACCAAATCCAACTACTCCAACTTTTATCATTTCATTTTATTCCTTTTAACGCGTGAATCGACCGTTTAGCAATAGCCTCCCCAGTAAGTTCAAAGCGTTTTGTAAGATATTCAAGATTACCAACCTCACCGAATGCCTCTTGTATGCCACATCTGATAACCTTGATTGGACATATTGCACAAATAGATTCTACAACACTACCCCCTAATCCGCCAACCACCTGATGGTTTTCACATGTCACAATCAATTCATGGTTTTGCGCAATGTCGACAAGGAGTTTGGAATCTATTGGCTTTATGCTGTACATGTCATAAATTGATGCCGCTATCCCTTGCTGAAGCAGTATTTCAGCTGCATCAATACAGGAAAACAGTGAAAGAGTGCCTGCCGCAAGAAAGCATACTGTCTTTCCTGCTTGCACACAAATGGACGCGCCGATTGGACTTGAAACTTCTTGATCATAGAGTGTTCTTGTCTCACGCCTTGGTATGCGGATATAGCATGTTTTTTTTAATGCAATGCTTTCAACAAGCAGATTGTTCAGCACATACTGATCAGATGGCTCCAAGACAACTGAACCCGGAATGACCCGCATGAGTGCAATGTCTTCAAAACACATGTGGGTTGCTCCGTTATACGTGGCATAGAGTCCCGGATCGCTGCCGATGACGATAATCGGATTTCGACTATAGTGTGAGGAAACAAAATTTTGATCATAACAACGCCGCGATGCGAACGAAGCAAAACTATGCACAATGGGAATGTATCCCATTGCTGAAAATCCTGCTGCAATGCCTATCATATTTGCTTCAGCAGCACCAACATTGATCACCCTATCGGGAAAGATCGCTTGAATTTCTTGAAATCCATGAGCATACATAAGATCAGCCTGGAATAAGACAATCCGCTCATCTTCTTGCATAAGGCGCAACACTGTCGCTGCGTATGCATGTCGTAATTCAATTGCGGGTGTTTTCATCGTTTTTGTTAATTCCTAAATATTCCCTGCTGATCGCTACATCTTCTGGAGTGACGGCAAGATGATGTGATTCTCGTTTTCCTTCCAGAACTGGGTGTCCCTTCCCCTTGATCGTATTACAGATAATAACTTGTGGTTTCGCGTCAGTATTTCCTGTTTCTGCGGCAGCTGTAATTGCAGAATGCAATGCAGAAAAGCTATGTCCATCGATGCTCTGCGATATCCACCCAAAGCTTTCCCATTTTTTTTGAAGATCGTCCAAGTTCATGACATCCTTCGTAAACCCATCTATTTGGAGTTTGTTATAATCAACAAATGCAGTGATATTTGCAAGGTTATAATGCGCAGCTGCCATGGCAGCCTCCCAGACTTGGCCCTCGTTGCATTCGCCATCGCTTAACACAACATAGACGTGCATATCCTTTTTCTGCAATCGTGCAGCATACGCCATCCCAATTCCTACGGACAATCCCTGTCCCAGTGAACCCGTCGTGCAATCTATCCCCGGAGTGAGCATCTTATCAACATGACTGGGGAGCTTGGTTCCCCCTTCGTTCATAGTAAATAGCAATGAGCGACCAAAATATCCCTTCCGAGCAAGGACACTGTAGAGGCATGGGCCTGCATGTCCCTTGGATAAAATAAATCGATCTCGCTGTTCATCCTCTGGTGAGTCCGGAGTTATGCGAAGAAAACATTCATAGAGTATTGTCACTATCTCAACAACAGAAAGTGAACCACCAAGATGTCCCAACCCAGCATGCGCAATCATTTCGACAATATCACCCCGCGTGATCAATGCACAATCAGAAAGATGTTTTTCAAGTTTTTGGGTATATGGCAAAAAAGGTTTTCTCACACGAATATATGGGTATCCCTGTTCATAATGCACCTAATTGCCGGCGGGGAGATTCGAACTCCCACGAGATTGCTCTCGGTAGATTTTGAGTCTACTGCGTCTGCCAGTTCCGCCACGCCGGCTGATCATCCTATAACGGTGCCAATCATGTTCCTATTGATCTTACCGCTTATAATATTCCTAATGATATCAGGATTTTCAGCATTTGCAATCCATATTTTCATTGATAATTCACGTGCTTTCCGTGCCGCAATAGGGTCAAATGGTGCATGCATACCTGGTTTCCACTGGTCAACCGAAAATAACGTAGCGTATTCTTCCCAACTCATTTGTGTAATAGCCTTTGCATCCGGATGTATCTGAGGGTCCTTATCATACACATAATCAACATTTGTAAAATTAAACACTTGATTAACACCAAGCACCTCTGCTGCACAAACCGAAACCATATCGGTTGAAAATCCAGGCTTCCATCCTCCCATCACAATGCATTGCTGCGAAAGAGACGGCAATTCCTCTGGAGATCGTGGAACCGGAAGCGGTGCCTTAAGTACTCCTGCCAAAAGACTTGCATTCACGCGTGTTGCTTCTATCCCAATATAATCCAATGCCTGCGTATCACATTCTGGATGTATATTGGTTAAGGTATTTTGAAAATCTCGCGCAATGGATCCGCCACCAACAACAAGCACCACTCGGATGCCATCCTTCAAGGATTCTTGAATGATATGCGATAAAGAGTCAACAAACGATTCTGAGGGCCCATTCGGACAAAGAATCGAACCACCTATTGAAAAGACATACGTGGGCATATATTCACCATTCTGAGGCATTTCTAGACACGATTCATATCATGTTCTATTGAAGACAGTGCTGTTATTCCATCGATCCATTTCTGCATGACAGATGCTCGCTTGAAATACGGAGCAACCAAACTGCTATACAACAAAGCACGACCAGAAATGTCTCCAGTTCCTCGCAGATTCTCTCGATGTGCGCGAACAGGATCATCTTTATATTTAGCAATTAAATGCACTGCACCGGGCAATCCCCCATCCACTCCACAGGCGTTTCCAAATTTCTGTATCATCTTTCGTGTATCTTCCTGCGCAGAGTCAAGTCCGGTTTGCACTAATGGTCGTAATAAATCAGATACCGGTGCATCCTTCGACTGCAAGGCTTGATATGGGTGAACGCCTTCAAGTCCTGCAAACATGACGTAACAGACAAGGGTTATCGTATCAGTGATGAATGGCGAGTTATAAAACAGACCCGCCTCATCCTGAGCATACTGCAGAAGTTTGTTTTCATCTTCCGAAGCCAGCAAAAAAAGCGGAGCAAACTTTACTCCTCCAACGGTATCTGCCAACATCTTCTTGGGAGCTTTGACCGCCTGCCCATCTTTTTCTAACCTCTCGTATGCTGATTTCAGTGCAAAATCTTTATATCCCCCATACGAATGAAAAAATGATCGCCACTGTTGTGCATAAGAATCAAGCGCAAAAGCATGCGTTTCAGCAAGATAACGAAGAAGGTTATGCATATGATCACCATGATTTGTCAGATCTCCCGCCTTTTTTCCCTTGAAAAAACCATCAACCGGGGGGTCTGCAAGTTCATCCCCCGTGCCACCTACGATGGCATCTATCGCCTCTGCCTCATAGACCCATTGGGCCTTCAACGTAAACGCATCTGAAGCGAGTACCGAAATAACTATATCCTTCCTGTGTTCAGTCATACGGTATTGTAAAAAGCCCGATTGCTGTGGTCAACTATTCACTGTTTACCTATGGTAGTTGGATACGCTGTGCTATAAAAAGAACCGCTCCTGTGCAAGCAGTCTCTGTTCTGAGGATGCGATTTCCAAAAGAAAGATTTGTTGTTGCATGACGCTTTAGCAAAGCCTCTTCACGATCACTCCATCCGCGCTCTGGACCGATGCATACGAGTACTGGCGGGCAGATTTCTTCTGGAATCATCGATGGGGTGCTGTCAACAATCGTGTTGACAATGCTCGCATATACAAGACCGGCATTTTCTTGGTGCATCTTTGCTCTAGTGGCAAAAAATGAATCAAGTGAATCGTATCGCGATACCTCCATATCGCCAGGAGTTCCCGCCTGTATGGTGCCCTCTTCCAGATAGCTGCGAATAGCCTCAGGGCGCCATATCTTCGAATCACGATAACTTTTTTCACTTAAATCAGCTTGAACAACATGCAATCGTGCAACCCCAATCGTGGTGAGATCCTTTATCAAACGTTTTGTGACAATCGGGCGTGGATGTCCTAGCAGCACTTCAATAGGTAACCGCTGTCCTGAAACTTGTTCATGCCATTGAGCAGAGAATTCGATCCTTGATGCGTCTATCATCTTAATCGTACCGGTCCCCACATACCCATCCTTGGTAGCAATACGCACTCTACTTCCTACCGATAAGCGCAATATCTTTAAAATATGAGTATATTCTTTTGAATGTCGGTCTACTTCGTAACTCTCCTTGCGAACATCGAAAAGAAATACATTCATAATGCTAGGCTAATACGGTGGTTCAAACACATACCATTCTTGGAATTAATGAACCATTATTTGCACATGCTCTTGCGGTAACTGCACGTGAACACGCGATCCAGGCTCTATGCTTTGTTTTTTATCGAGTATCGCATAGACAAAATCCTCGCGCACTTTGATTTTTACATGCGTGCTTCCACCAAGTTGATGCATCGACAAGATTTCTCCTTCTAGAACATTTTCCCTTCCTAAAAGTGACGTCCCAACGCGCACAAATTCAGGATGACAGGTAAGCATATAGGATCCTGGCTTCTCAACCCACATTTCATTTGATTTTGAAGCGGTAATCGCCGCATCGTAGTAGTGTATTTTTTTTCCCTCAGTGATGGTCACTGGCAATGCATTCTTATTACCAAATATCTGCGCTACTTCGCTGCATACCGGTTGATGAAATACTTTTGTCGTCGTATCAAACTGCACCATCTGCGAATCGTGCAAGATTCCAATCTTTTTAGAAAGAAACATTGCCTCATTGGCGTTATGCGTCACGAGGATAATTGACGTACTACTAGTATGGTGTAACGACAGCAGTATATCGTACATATCCTCACGAAGGTGCGGATCAAGATTAGAAAATGGCTCATCAAGCAAAATCAAAGGAAAACGCACTACGAAAACACGAGCAAGTGCTACACGTTGCTGCTGTCCTGCAGACAAGGCCTTGGGATATTCAAAGAGTTTTTGTTCTATCCCCAATATCGAAGCCATCAGGCGTATGCGTTCTTTCTGTTCTGTTGGAGCTATATTTCGCATCCGCAACCCAAAGGCTATGTTTTCATACACCGTCATAAACGGAAACAAGAGATAATTTTGAAAAACCATGCCAATATTCCGTTTTTCTGGAGGGAGTTCATCAATTATCTGCCCATGCAATGCAACAGAACCTGAGCCCGCAGCGAGAAGTCCTGAAATAATCTTCAACAAGCTTGTTTTCCCACATCCTGATGCACCAAGTATGGTGATAATCTCATTTTTTTCAACTGAGAACGATATATTTGAAAGAACCTGCTGTTTCTTATACTGTTTTGATATATTTTTTACCCTAAGCACTGTGCTCATACTATCCATGGAACCTGTTTTATGTATTTTTTATGAATCAGTGTAACAATAACCGACGGCAAAAGAAATATCAGAGCCACAACTCCGGACAAAGCCGTGTTGCCTGCATAGATAAAATTCAATAATTGCACCGCAATCGTTGGAATGCGTCCGCCAGCAAAAATGAGGTTCGGCAAATATTGATGCCAAGAAAGGAAGAACACCATCGTTGCTGTGTACGTAATCGAGGGCATCATCATAGGGAGATAGATGGAATATATACGCACGGATAAGCGAGCTCCAAGAATGCGCGATTGTTCAACCAGCATGAGCACTTCATCGCTACACGATCCATCAAGGATGTATATCGCAAAGGGAATAGCGATAAGCACATGGATGCCTATTAATCCAATATAGGTATTGGTTAGGCCGACATACAAGAAAACCTCAAACATACCAAGCACAATCGCAAGGGGAGGCATAAGCAGCGGGATAAATAGAAAGGGTCGTAGAAATGAAAACCGTTTCACAACGATGACCGCTGGAAATGCGATGCACAATGAAAGGAAAGAGACCATGATTGCCACGAATGCACTGTTTAACAACGCTGCACCGATCCGGTTTCGTGGTGAAAACACCCTGGCCCATGTTTCAATGTCTATTGTGTTCGGGAATATATTAGGAAAAAACCATCCGCTGCTCAGCGAATAGAGGAGGATAACCAATAAAGGAAGCAGCACCGATGCAATGATAGTCCAAGATACTATGCGATACAGCGTTTTCATCGGGAAGAATTACCGCTGGAATACATATTTACACCCTCGCCACACATAGTAGATAGATGCAGCACCACCGATGACAAGCAAGGCAACACAAAACGAAATGAACATCACCGCATACGATGATTGATGTATTGCCACATCTGCATCGGTAAACAACTGCATAACATAGACCGCATTTACAACCGGGTTGCTTGTGCCTACAATATACGCTACTTCATAGGAAAAATAATTATACGAAAACAAGATCAACGCCAATGGAATCGCCGTCGGCAGTACTAGAGGAACAAGAACATGGCGAATACTTTTCCATGGGGAAGCTCCCAAGACGCGAGCTGCTTCAAAATATTTTTTTCCAGTTCTGTGAAATCGCGTCAAAAACAATAGGCAGGAGAATGGAGCTTGCTTCCAAATATAGCTTGCAATAATTGAAATACCAAATGAATTATGCACAAGGTTTGGCAGCGCAGCATGCACCTCCTTCCCAAACAGGGCGTGGATAATTCGTGCGAAAATACCATACTGAGAAAAAATCAATAAGCAAAAAAATGCTACGACAGTATAAGGGATTGCCAATGTCAACTGCATTGCATACTCTGCTCCGGTGTTTCCGCTCTCTTGGTATAACCAAACAACTACAGCTATGAAAAATCCAAAAACCACCGAACAAAGCGTAGCGGCAAGCGCAACCCAAATCGTATATCCGTACGAGTGCTGTGTATCAGTGATTATCGTAGATAGTGATAATTCCTGCGAAACAATAAGCAGCTTACTTTGCAAATAAACCAATACGCAAATCGTGACACAAAACACACAGAGAACAGCCGGGAGCGCTGCGTACACAGACTCACGGATTAGGAAGAATTTTCTTTTTCCAATCTTCTTCAATGGCAACTACCCAATCTGCTCCAATTTCTGGTATTCTTACGCGTTCAAGGGCATCCTGTGAGACCGAAGATGGGTGTGCAGAGATCGCAGAGAATCGATCCTTCCACGTTTCGGAGAGCCGATCATAGGAAATAATGCTGTGATCACCCCAATTTTCGAGTTTCTCGAGCTGTACCGCTGGATCAAGAATAAGATTCGCCGCAACTAATGCCCCTGGAATATTCGGCGCATTACGTGGAATGCCTACGAAATGTACATTTCCAATAGTCCCACTTTCAAGCACATAGGCCTGAGCAGTTGCTGGAAATTGCCCCTCTTCAATCAATACACCTACATCATTTGCCTGATAGGTCATACTCATGTCAACAACGCCATTGGCAAAAAGCTCATTGAGTTGTAAAAGGCTTGTGGGATAGAACTCCCCTTCTTGCCACAGATATTGCTCAATATCTTCAAGGATGCCAAACGCTCGATCACTGACTTCTTCATAGACAGCTTCATTATAGGGGCCTTGCAACTGATCATGTCCCCCTGCAGCATGGTAAACAATGTGGCGAACAAAGGCAGATCCTGTAAAATCAGGAAGTGCAGGATAGGTAAATCGACCAGGATTTTCTCGAATCCATTCAAGTAATGCCTCGATAGTTCTTGGTGGCTCACTTATACGCGCTTTATCGTATACCAATACAAACTGTGCAGCTCCGTATGGGCTTTCATACCCCTCGGTTGGATATCCAAAATCGTATTGAAACATTGATGCATCTTTTTCGATATACTGTGCATTGGGCAAAAAATCAAGATAGGGCCCAAACAACAATTCTTGTTTTTTCAAAGTTTTAAAATTCTCACCGTTAATCCACAGCAAATCTGCGCTTCCGCTATGAGACGTAGCAGCAGATACTTCTGCTTCGATGCGTGCAACAATCAATGCAATGTCTGAAACTGGATTTATCGTTAGCGTAATACCGTAGTCTTCTTGTAGACGTGCACCAATTGATTCCTCTACAAACTTGTTTATGACATCTGATCCGCCCCACATATACCAATGCACTGTGCTGTCTCGTGCATCTGCAACGACATCTTCCCACGATTTTCCTTCAAGGCTATATTGTTCAGTCTTTGCCGTGCAGGAAAAAAGTAAAAAGACAAAAAGAAGTATACTGCATACCCAATGGCTTTTTTTAATCGAAACGCTGGTTTTGAAGTTCATGCTGATTAATCTCCCTATGGTACGTAGTATAGTGAAATAATCATGATTTTACAAACCTCTTTGTGAAGAAGTTCATGGTATCAACCAGAAAAAATATTGTTTTTTATGCCAAAAATATTGTTTGGATCTATTGCCTTTTTCGCACCCTGAAGCATCTCCACCCCATTCTCTGAATGGACACGGTCAAGAAAAGATGTTCGCAATTTTCCAATGCCATGATGGTGAGATAGACTTCCCCCATTATCCATAATGATTTTTCTCATGTGCTTTTCAATCTGAGAAAAAAGGTCAGCAGAATTTTCCGTTCCCTCTGCAAAAAAACCATGGGTGATATAGATACACACACCACTAGGATATATCTGCGTTATTCGAGAAGAAACATAGGCTCTTCCAGGGAGGTTAAACTCAGCATGTTTGCGCGCTGCCTCAGTGGTTACCGCCTCACAGACCGTATGAATTTTGTCCCACGGAACCGTTGTTTCATACGTCTCTCCTAACACATGGTATTGCGCAAGAAAATCACGAATATACGCAATGAGATAGGTAAGAAGGTATCCGCCCCTCCCATTTGAAGAGCCTCCCTGCAGTCCACCATGTCTTTTAATTAACCGTGAAATCCGCTTCTTTTGTTCTCTTACCTCAGATTTCGATCCTTCATAGACAATCGTTGCCGCGGTAATCGCATTGAGATCAAAATGTTTGATTTTTTTCAGAACAAATTTTTGTAATTGACTCTTTATGCGCCCCATTCGAGAGGGTGCAGGCTTCAAAGCTTGGGAAAATTGAAATTGAAGATTATCCACCAAACGAACACTCGCCGGAGGATTCCCAGATCGTTGCAAATCGTACATAAAAGCAGTGCCTCTGTGAAAATCAGAAAACACAACAGATGCATATTCAGCGATTTCTGGAAGTTGGCGGATTCGAATAACCGCCTTGGTTATCAATCCAAAATTTCCCTCTGAGCCAAATAAAAGCAATTCTGGATTACTCCCGATGGATTGTCGAGCAGCACTACATTGTAAGGTGAGATCACCTTTCGGTGTGATGCAATGTACACGCTCTACGAGTTCTTCGATATTCCCGTATCGATTCTTTTTCATGCCACTGGCATTTGTCGATATCCAACCGCCCAATGTTGACAGCTCAATGCTATCGGGTTCATGTCCAAATAGATATCCTTTTTGTTCCAATTGGGATTCAAGCTCAATGCCGGTGATGCCTGCCTGCACGCAGGCAAGTCCGTTTTCAAAGTCGATCCATTCAATTGAGTTCATTCTACTCATATCGAGTGAGACGACCATACGTTTTTCAGTTGTAGGAACAGCTAATGCGCAACTGACATTCGTGCCTCCACCATAAGGAATGAGACATACTCCATGTTGATCAGCAAGAGAGATGATGGTTTTTGCACTTTGTTCTGTTTCACAAAAAAACACCATGTCTGCAACGCGATCAAGATTGTCATAGACAACTTTCATATACTCATCCGCCGTTGTTTGTCCATGGCTATGCACAAGGCGTGTTATTTTATCAAAGGAATATACAGTTTCATCAAATGAGCTTTTTATTCCATCAAGAAAATCTTTGTTGATAATTGGTTCAGGGACGATTTTTTCCTTATTTTCATGGAGAATATCTTCTGTGTTGACTTGAAGCTCAAGAACATCATTGACAAAATCCATGAATCGGGGGAGCACCATCCCAGAAATTGGATAGCGAGATCCGGTAATTTTCAATTTTTTATCTTTGGTTAACACAAAATCAGTGTCTTCAAATCCCCACCGATGTGCATAGCGTTTTCCCTTTTGATACAGTTTATTCATATTATTTTTTTCTCCCGTACGTCTCGTGTGATTGTGAAAAGGTACCCGAACTGATAGCTGACAGCAACGATAATTCCAAGCAAAGGGTCGAGGCAGCAATGATTTCTGCAAATTTCCTTGATGCATCTTCTCCCTCAGCGCATCCTAATAACTCAAGGTTACGACGTTGCACCGGTAATCGTGTTCCGCCACCAACGGTTCCAATAGTCAAAGAAGGCAGGGTTACATGAACCTGCATGCCCGTTTCTGTAAAAATCAACTGCGTGTGACCAAGAGAGTTTTCTCCCACACAAGCAGCATCTTGCCCAGTAGCGATATAGATTGCCGCTAATGTATTTGAAATATGAAGATGATTTCCTAACAAACCAACAAGATGTGCTATGGGCAGCGACATCATCTGCAACAAATTAACATCATCCTTGCTAACTCGCAAAACTCGTTTGAGAACATTGTCAGATATTTCAGCCTGGGCGATGACGAAATGCCCTCTTCCTTGAACCAGGTTTCGTGCAGAAGCCTTTTTATCGCTGTTGAAACCAGATTCAAGCAAAAACCGAACTGGATATTGACTTTTAATGTAGCCACATGCTGCATTTGTCGCTATCGTCACCATGTTTTGTCCAGCCGCATTTCCAGTTTCATACACCATATCGAGCACTACCCAGCGATGAATAAAATGAGGGTCAATTCGTTTCAGCTTTCCAAATCGCGTAGTTGATTCAGCCGCCTTTTTGATCGCATCGTAATTATTTTTTACCCATTGCACAAAATCATGTGATTCTTTTGCAGAATTGAAAATAAAAGCAGGACCACGACTTACTTCTTGTTGTATATACTGCGTTTGAATACCGCCACACAGGGAGGTTGCCAACATCCCCCTGCACATCGACATCACAAGAGCTCCCTCAAGAGTACACAGGGGAACGACAAACTCTCCTTCTGCATAAATGCCATGGATATGCAATGGGCTCGCAAGGGCCAAGGGAATCGGAACAAATCCAGAATGATATTCGATAATCCCTTGGAGCTCTTCGGCCTCGGGATAATCTATAGTCGAAACATCGACATTTCGCTTTGCTTTAAGCCAAGCTTGTCTCTTTTTTGTGTCTTCCTCAGTATATCCACCAGGAGGCTTGCTCAATGAAGAGCGTTTTTGTGCATCATAATTCATACAGCTACAAACAGTTAGCCAACATAAAATAGTTACGCAATTATGTTATCTATATCGCAATCATATGTCGCACTAGGAATGCTGTCAACGATTTGAAAACCGTAGGCAACCGACACCGTTTTAAGTTGAGGATGTGTTGAAAGAAATCTGTCATAGATGCCCATACCACGTCCAATGCGCCTGCCGTCCCGAGTGAAGGCCCGCCCCGGAACAATGCACAGACATGAATCGTATCCGATGCTTAAAAAATGAGGTGGTGTTGGATCAAATGCAATTGGAGGAGTTGAGGCTGTTTTTGCAAGGTATATCGAAATTCCAGAGGCAAACCATCTTTGATGCAAAGGGCTTAAATCAACTTCGTCATTCAATGCTCGGTATGAAAAAATATGCCTAATAGTACACAGTGAATCTATATAGTCATACAGTTTCTTCTGTATACGTATATCTTGAGATTCTTTATTGGGAATATCCGCACAATGCTGTGCAATGATGTTTCGAATCTTCTGCTTTTTTTCGTAAATACTGAGAGTATCTAGATCCGATTCTCCACTATCCATCAAGTGATAATTTTTTTAACTTGGGTCGAATAACCAGTTGGCAATACCCAGCAAATTTATTCTTATCGTAATAGTCTTGATGATATCCCTCTGCAATGTAGAATTGATCAAGTTTTCTGACCTCAGTAACAATAGAGCGAGAAAATTCGGTTTGCGCTTGTTTAAGCGAGGCATTGATTCGATCTTTCTGTTCATCTGAAGTATAGAACACCACCGAACGATACTGGATACCTACATCAGCACCTTGACGATCTTTTGAAGTAGGATCATGCGCCCTCCAAAACCAATCAAGGATATCTTCAAGAGAAATAACCGAAGGATCAAATGTTACTTGTACAACCTCGATATGACCCGTATCTCCACGGACCACTTCTTTATACGTTGGCTGCACCGTCGTTCCTCCGGAATATCCCGAAACCGCAGAGCTAACGCCGTCGATTCGTTCGTATACTGCCTCGATACACCAAAAACAGCCACCACCAAGGATGATCTGGTCGGTTTGACCCTGCATAGGAGATTCTTGTGCGTCCACCATAAAGCTTAGTACGCTACCAAAAAATAGTACACCGATATATCGCATAGTTTGTCTAAAAAATTTCATACACGTTAAATATATAACAAAAACTATTTTTTAGCAAAAAAATGTGAGTCTTGACCAAATTCAGTCATGCGGTATAGCGTTATGTATACGAGATTATAATGCCCTCTGAAAAGCAGCGTATTACATTTTACAAACCATTTTTAGAAAAACTTGTATATCTTTCAAGAGCCACTGCAAATAAAGAAGCCTTACTAAGTTTTGAGCCTGCTTCGTTAAAAAACCGGGAGCTTGTGGATATGTTGCTTTCTGAGCTTATTTTGCCACAGAGCACTATCTTGGGATTTGAAAACCTTCAAAAATTAGAACAGTTATCGAATGAGGGAAAATCTTGCTTGTTGCTGCTTGAACATTACAGCAATTTTGATATCCCTTCGTGGTATTATCTCTTAAAACACCGATATGAAGACGCTGGTCTGGCATTTTCGTCAAAAATTATCTCAATGGCAACAACAAAACTGGTCAAACACAGCGAAATAGTCCGAGCATTTGCTCAAGCCTATCCTCGTATCCCGGTCATTTCGGCTCCTGACATTGAGACCATCCGCAAGGATCCAACACGCCAAAGCGACGTGAGAAAAGCCTTGCATCAAAACCATCTTTCTTTCAAGCATATGATCGCCGAAAAGAACAATGGTTCAATAATTCTGATATTTCCCGCAGGAACACGATTTCGTCCTAGCCGTCCTGAAACAAAATACCCAATTCCGCAAATGGATTCATTCATCAAGCATTTTGATTATATGGTCTTTGTAGGATCGTCAGGCATTTTGTTGGAAGTTGATGAGGGCGGCAATATGGCCAACGAATTTGTGAAACGAGACGTCATTATATATGATGTTGGACAAGTTCACTCCTGTACAGATTATCGCTCAAAGATCACACGTGACGCTAATGCCTCCAATCAACGAGAACTGATGGCTGCAGCAATCGCGAAAGAACTCCAAGACATGCATGAATCTGCAACAGCAACACGAGAAAAATACGTACAAAAATTTTATAAAGATTTCGATTTTTATAAACTAGATCAAATACACTAAAATAAATAGGAGAATATTATGAGTATAATTTCTGAAATCCATGGAAGAGAAATCTTGGATTCACGAGGAAACCCAACTGTGGAAGTTGACGTATCTATTTGCGACGGAGAAATCCTTGGACGAGCTGCGGTGCCTTCCGGTGCATCAACCGGTGAACATGAGGCATTAGAACTTCGTGACAAAGATCAAAAGCGCTATCTTGGAAAGGGTGTACTCAACGCTATTAACAATGTAAATACTAAAATTGCCCCTGCACTCATTGGGAAAGATGCTTCAAATCAAATAGGCATTGATACTGCATTGCGCGAACTTGATGGCACTTCAGACAAGAGCTCTCTTGGAGCAAATGCAATGCTTGGTGTTTCGATGGCTGTTGCTCGAGCGGCTGCGCAATATCATGAACTCCCGCTCTATAGGTATATTGGCGGCATCCATGCAAATCTTTTACCGATCCCAATGGCGAATATTATCAACGGTGGGGCTCATGCAGATAATTCAGTAGATTTTCAAGAATTTATGGTTATGCCCATCGGAGCGGCTTCGATCAGACAGGCTGTTCAGATGGCTGCGGAGATTTTCCATGCGTTAAAGACATTACTCCATAAGAAGGGTTATGCAACATCGGTTGGAGATGAAGGAGGGTTTGCTCCCAATCTCAGAAGCAATGATGAAGCTATCGAGGTCATTCTTGAGGCGATTACAAAAGCAGGGTATCAGCCAGGAAAAAACGTGAAGATTGCACTGGATCCAGCGATGAGTGAGCTCTATGACAAAGATAGCAAGGAATATGTTTTCAAGAAATCAACTCAGCAACGACTATCTACGGAAAAGATGGTTGATTTTTGGCACAATTGGGTGAAGCAATACCCCATTGTTTCAATCGAAGACGGCATGTCAGAAGATGATTGGAATGGATGGAAGCTGCTTACGGATACAATCGGAAGCAAGGTGCAACTCGTTGGAGATGATCTTTTCGTAACAAATACAACGCGACTCGCTGAGGGAATCCAGAAAGGCGTTGCAAACTCAATTTTGATAAAGCTCAATCAAATCGGAACAGTAACCGAAACCTATGAAGCTGTTCGAATGGCACAACAAGCTCGGTATACTGCTGTAATCAGCCATCGCAGTGGAGAGACTGAGGACTCCTTTATTGCAGATCTAGCAGTAGCATTGGAGGCAGGGCAGATAAAAACAGGCTCGCTTTCACGATCTGACCGCCTTGCAAAATACAATCAACTATTAAGAATTGAGGAAGCATTGGGAGCTGATGCTCGATTTGGGAAATTGCCACAATAGATGTAGCATTTGATCTGAAAAACCAAAAACATAGAGGGGATGATTTCTCCCTTCTATGTTTTTTTACCTGAGAAATTTAGGCTACGTTGTATCGCTGTTCGATGACCGTTGGCAGCTCTTCTACATTGGTGAATAGCACCAATTCACAATTAGTGAGAACTTCAAAGCTGTGAAGTTGTTCGATGTACTCTGCCAAAAGTTCCATAACTTCATCACTAATACTAGAAGAATCAGTAAGTACAACACTTGGGTTATACGTAGAAATTGCACGCATCGCTTGCTTGGGATTTGCAACCTTATACAAATCAATTTCTCGTTTCTTCTTAATAAAAGAATTAATGTTTTGAAACAACTCATCATTGTCGGTGAGTAATACAATACTCGCCTGCGTGGCATTCTCTGAAGATTGAATATATTCAGCAAGTTCGTCTGGAACGCGCATATTGTTCTCTACCAAGAATCGTGCAAGATCATTGGGATACACCCGATATTGCCCACCCGGTGTCATAAATGCCTTAATCGTCCCCTTTCTTATCCAGTTTATTGCTGTCTGATTGACGACTCCACACATATTTGCAATTTCCAGCGCAGAGTATAATCGTGCCTTTTTCCTTTTTCTTGACATAGTTCCTCCTCTATCTCTTGGAAAATTGGAACTTCCTTCGTGCTCCTCTTTGTCCATATTTTTTTCTTTCCACCATTCGTGAATCTCTTGTTAGAAAATTGCTATTCCTCAAAATTTTGAAATTCTCTTCGCCTACTTTGGCAAGCGCACGAGCAATTCCATGACAGACAGCTCCAGCCTGTCCTGAGGGGCCTCCACCTTTTACATTTACAATAATTGTAAAATTCCCACTGTTCTCTATTGCATTAAGAACCTCTTGAACAGAATTTTGGTGGCGTGTTATTGGGAAATAGTTTTCCAAACTACGCGCATTTATCTGTAGTTTCGAGTCACCTTTTCTAAGAAATACTCGCGCTACAGAAGTTTTTCTTCTTCCTACCGCAACAATTTGTTCCATATTAATCATCAACCTCCACTAAAATCGGTTTTTGTGCATGATGTTTATGCTCTGCACCTGCAAACACATGTAAAGATCTAAACATTTGTCTGCCTAGTTTTGTCTTCGGCAACATACCTTTAACCGCATGCTCCATCGGAAACGTTGGTTTACGTTTGATAATCGACAAATATGTTTCTCCACGCAAAGATCCCATGTACTGACTATGGGAGTAATATATCTTCTTTGTTTCTTTTTTCCCCGTAGTGACCGCTTTGTCTGCATTGATGATTATCACATTGTCATTCATAAATACATGCGGAGTGTAATCAACACGGTTTTTTCCCTGCAAAATGCGAGCTGCAAGTGTTGCAACACGCCCCAATGCCTTCCCGCCAGCATCAATAACATGCCATTTTGTAGCAGGAGTATGATTAAATACAGTTTTCACAAATCCTCCATTTGGTAAATACTTGCTTAGTTATTATAGTATATATCACATTCATAAAAAAGAAATGAGAATTTTCTCTATTTACCATCATTTTGTCTTTTTTCTTCTTTTTTCGCAAGAGCTCTATCCTTTAAAACCATAAACCCAACCGCTAGGAACAACAATCCGAAAAATAATGCCCCCAAAGGCAATCCCCCACGCAATACAATCAATACCTCTTCGGTCCATTGCAATCCCCAGGAAATCGGAAGACTCGCCCACAATGCAAATAAAATCAATACTAATCCTACAACTATTGAAACCATGCCCATAAACCTCTTTGGTGTTCCACGTTTAACTCACTCCTCGCTCCAGGCCTATAGTATCAGAATAAGGAGTAGAATTAAACGCAAATATTGCTTTGTTCCACAAGGATATCATGCTGTCTGATATGTGTAAAGGTAGTACCACCGTCTGAGCGTAGGGAGATAGCATAATCTGATGTGCACCGAAAATGCTGTGTAATCTTCTGTATTGGCTAGAAGAACCAGTAAAATGTGCATAATGACCATTTCTTTTCCAGAGATTCTCCGGAAGAAAAGCAAGATCACCCAACTGTTTTGGATATGTATACTGCCCGTTAAGAAAAACAAGCTGTTTGAGCACCGCTATAATACCGGTTAACTCAATCATAGACAGATCATGCTCTATTCGAGCGGTATTGTTTTTCGAAAAAATGAGCACATATCGATTCTCCCAGTTAAACGGCAGGTATATCCAGAGATACTGCTTGGAGGAATCGATTTGGTTGGACTCTTCAAAAAAGAAATAGATATTGGTTGTTTCTGGAGACATAGTTTTACACGATGCGTGCGGATACAATTTGAGCGCTGATCTTACCATTGCATTCAAAGATTCTCTGTCTCCGGCGCGGATAGAACAACATTTCGGGAGCGCAAGAATCTGCGCGAGATGCCATTGTGGAAAGAGTAACTTGCTTACAGACGCAATACCTGCAATTTTCGAGTTAGCATGACAGCTGCCCCAGAGTCCCTTTTCAGCGATATTCTTTAATGCATGCAAGACCTTTTTAGGTTTATGTCCTAGAATGGCTGCCCCATCAGCGAGCCAGCAATCATAAAATCGCCTCCCTTTTCGAGTATACAGAAAATAACCCCGCGCTCGGTGTAGCTGCTCAAAAATTGGATCGTCAATCATCAAGTTTCACCAGGTCCTTAACATATCGTGGAACAAACTCCCCTCTTCTTCCATCAAAGAATGTTACTACTACATATTCTTCACCGTAACGACGCTCTGCTTGGGCAATTCTTCCAGATCCATATTCTGGATGGTACACCAAGTTTCCAACATTCCACCTGTTCTTTTGAAATCCGACACCGTATCTTCGCAATTCAGATCCTGATAGTTCATACACTGAGGGATCTAACTCCTCAATAAATCGAGATACCTGCATCGCTTCACGTCTTCCGTGTATAAGTCGATATCTGCTCGATGTAAGAGTTAGCCCTTTTCTTGCACGAGTACAGGCAACATAGAACAACCGACGCTCTTCTTCAATTTCATCAGCAGATACCCTGGCTGGAAAAAGTCCTTCATCTACTCCTGTCAGAAACACATGGTCAAATTCAAGCCCCTTCGTGCTGTGTATCGTCATAAGCGAAACACGAGTACCTTCCTGCAGTGCATCAAGGCTGCTATCAAGGGCAAATTGTTCAAGCAAGGTTTGTAAGCCGGATTCGGTTGGTTCAAATTCATCACAAACACGCATGAGCTCCTCTATGTTCTCCATTTTGGTTTGCTCATTACCGCTTGCTGCATAAATCTCCTTGAGCCCTGATTCTTGAAGAATATACGCGATAAGTTTTGAAAATGGTTGCATCGCATCAAGAAGTTGCACAAGATGTTCCATGATTCTTGTGAAATCTATTGCCTTTTTTGCAGATCCTGCATCGCTTTGCAGAGCATCAAGAAGAGTGATCTCTTTTTGCAAGGATATATCTTGTATACGCTGAATACTTTTAGCTCCAATTTTTCGACTTGGTTTATTGATAATGCGCGTGAATGAAATGATATCACGAGGATTCACCAGCAATGAAAAAAACGACATGAGATCACGAATCTCTTCACGAGCCCAAAAGCGAACTGACCCAACAATTTGATAGGGAAGCTGTGCACCCTGCAACTGCGATTCAAACAAGCGTGATTGTGCGTTTCGTCTGTATAAAATAGCAATGCTTCCTGTCGGACAATCCTTTTGAATGCGCTCAACACAATACACCGCTTCTTGAATATCATCTGGGACTACCACTATCACTGGTTTTCCACCTGTCTTTCCAACGCCATAAAGGTGTTTTTCATGCCTGTCTGTGTTATACGCAATACTACAGGCTGCAAGTTTGAGAATCTCTTCAGTAGAGCGATAGTTTTTTTCTAATCGAAAAGTAGTGCAGGGTGAAAAATGTTGCGGAAAATCAAGTATATTGCGAATTTCAGCACCACGAAACTGATAGATCGATTGATCGTCATCACCGACAACAGAAAGTTCACATGTTTGACTCAACAACAACTGCAACAAGACAAATTGTGCATAATTTGTATCTTGGTATTCATCAACAAGAATTGCTTTATATTGCAACCAACTTTTTTGACGAAGATCTTCGTGATCCCGCAATACGCGTATCGGCAAAAGCAAGAGATCTCCAAAATCAACCGCTCCTGCAGATCGCAACGCTTCTTGATACTGCCGATACACAAGATGAAAATCATTCTCTTTGCTCACATTCGTCAAGGAATCATCGGGAAACAATCCTTGGTCTTTTGCACGACTTATTGCCTTTGCCCAACTAACAATCCTTGCACGAGGATGATCTGGAAAACATTGTTGAAGCAATTGAACACTCTCTCGATCATCATAGATAACAAATCCGCGCGACAAATCGGCATATGCATGGTATTGTCGTAAAAATCGAGCCCCAAATGCGTGGAATGTGCTCACCAATACACCACTTGTATCGGTATCGAGCAAATCGTGGACACGCTCGCGCATCTCCCGTGCGGCTTTGTTTGTAAATGTCAACGCAAGGATTTCCCAGGGGCGAAACACCCCATCAGCGATGAGTCTTGCGATACGCACCGTGATGGTTCTTGTTTTTCCTGATCCAGCTCCTGCTAAAATAAGCAGAAAACGTTTTTCTGAGAGCACTGCTGCACGCTGTTGTTCATTGAGTGAATGAATTGCAGTTTGAAACGTTGGAGTCATCTTAATAAAAAAAACTTATCGAAATCGATAGATAATCTCTCGTATGCAATGATCCAAAATAAGGGCTTGATGCCGTCTCGTATATACCAAAGGCAAAATTCAAGCGCAGTGTTGTGTGCAATAAAAAGCTTAGGCGTGATTGTACCAAATAATCCAATGTGGGATATTCCAAAACTGCCTCGACATAGCCCTGCACGACGCCAAAAAAGAGAAGCATATCAACATAAAACCGAAAGCTTATGCTGCTTGCCTGCAGTATATCTGCAATATACTGTTCTTGTGCACGTGGCGATTGGAGCGATTGAAAATCTGCAGCAGCAATGAATCCATCTTGATCATTGCCCACAACAAAAACGCCATTCACATCAGTTCCTATGATAATCGGGCCATAGGGAATCTCATACTGCATACCCAAATCGTATCGCAGTTCATGATTACTGGTAAACGGATCATCTCCGGAAAAATCCTCTGACAAAAAGAATGCTGCCTGTGAAAACCACTGAAAACGTTCAGCATAGGCATCGAACGACGCGGAGAATCGATGTGCTCGATCATAGGACAACAACGTAGCCTCGGGATTTTGATTTGACCACGCTGCAAGTTGTGGACGAGTAAAATACTGATAAGAATACCCAACTGAGGCTGCAATCTTCGATCCACTATAGGCATATCTGATACCGGCTTGCCCACTTTCTGTGCTTGCTGGAATACTCAGACCTATCTGATTAGAACCAGTCGGTTGCGGAAGCTCACCTCGACCTTCATACCAATCCTGCCAATGCTCTTGTGCAGAGAATCCTGCTTCGTATATGGGAATATACCAAGCCTCCAAGGCAGAGCTGGTGTCAATATAATACTGCAGGTGTAGCATCAATGAGGGATGTATACGTTGATAAAACAGTTGCACAAAGGGAACTGCATGATTTTGTTGATGTATGGTATCTTCCACCTCAATGAGATTGGTTTCCTTTTTCGTGCCTCCCTGATACCCAAATCGCAGATCCAACCCGATATCCAAGAATTGATACATAATGTATAGCTCGCGAATGAGCAACCGGTGAATCATGCTTGCATCAGAAATACCCAACAACAACTCATTCAACAAGATATGGGAGCGAAAGACCACTGATTCTGAATCATAATCTAGATGGGCGTTCAATCCAAACAGTGGGATGGGGTTGAGCCTCCCTGTGTCCATAAGAGATTCCACCCCAAAACCAAGATAGGCATCTCCGGAGAAATTGATAGGGTTGCTTTGCTCTTCCTCAATAACAAAGCTGCTCAGCTCTTGTGCAGAAAGAAAGCCGGTGATGCTGATGATTGCTATATAGAAAAATGCAACGCGTGACATTAGGATCCTTGTTTCAAATAGGCCGTACTAAAATAACGATCAGGAATGGTGATATTGTATTCTATTTTCTGTATATCGATAATGGTTTTTCTCCCTGTCGTAGCATTGGTGATTTCTGTATATGCCGGTACCCAATACCCATCAATGAATTCCATCCTCATTGTTTCACTTGTTTTGACGAGGTTTCCCTTTTTGTCATAAAATTCGGCTTTGATCGGAAAATACGAGGTCTGACTAATCCACTCACGTGTGTTGCCATATTGCCATTCTTTCTTAGAAGTAAGCTCCATAATCCACGTATCTTCACCACGAAGTGTCTCTGTACCTTGATACGTATACACATAATCATCTTGATCCCGCCCTGTTATATCTGAGAAGAGCAGTTCTGTTCCCATGAATGGAGCGTCTTTATTGGAACCAACAACCCGCTGTACTCGCCGTATCGATGGAAGGTATATCCACTGTACAGACCCTTCTTCCTCGGACAAGAATGCAAGAAAACGAGTATTTCGAACTGCCGTGGGGCGGTGGAAGACCAATAATAACTGTATAACTTTGTCGAAGGTGCCATACCCTTCGAGCAAAAGTTCTGTTTCTACACGTCCATCAGATATGTTCTTAATAGAAATAAGACCATGGGCACTCTGTGGCTGTATATCTTGATTTTGCAGTTCAAGAATTTCCTCAATGGTTATGCCTGCATCTTGTGCAGACAAATTTCCCATAACAAAAAACAACACTACCACAAAGGATAGCATTCTTATTACAACGAGGGTTTTTTTATTCATGATTCCTCCTTTGCACGTCCGGTCAAGACCAAGGGACGAAATAAATCTATTAGTACTGGTAATAACAAAATAGATGATAGTCCGGTTACAAACATGCTTATTGATACAAGAATACCTAAATTTTTAATTGGAATAAACTGCGATGCACCGAGGACTAAAAATCCTGCTCCTACCGTAACCATATTGTAGACAATAGCTATGCCTGTCTTGAAAAAAACGTGGAATTCTGTTTCCTCTATTGATTTGCTAATTTTGTTTTCATGGCGAAACGCCGACAGATAATGAATAGAATAATCAATGCCAATGCCAATAGCACTTGAGGAAACTAAGGCAGAACTGACATCAATTGATATGTTTAAAACAGTCATCACTGCGAAGTTCACCAACAATGCAATACTCACCGGAGCAATGCCAATAAATGATACGGCAAATGATCGAAAACTTATATAGATAATCAGAAAAACAGCTGCCAATGAAACGATAAGGCTTACTAATTGGTTTTGAACAACTAGCTGAGTAAAGGTTAACTGGACAAGGGTGTCTCCCCCAACATCTGCCGTGTATCCAGCAGGAAGATAACTCATGGCTATCTCCTTTACGTGATCTGCAATATTGCTCACAACGCTGTCTTCTTCCACTCGCAAAAAAACAGTCAAGCGTGCAGAAGTTGGTTCAAAGTCACTGTCAATCCACCCACGAAGGCTTCCGGCATAAAGCACCAAATATTGAGAAATGATGTTTTCCAGATCTTGTTTGCTTGCAACATTGTATTTTTCAATATCACTTGGAATCTCATAATACGCACGGCCGCCAAGATTTATTCGTTGTGCAAGTTCTTCAAAATATACTTGCAGATGCGGGTCGGGATATTCTTGAAGGTAGACAACATCCAAAAGGGTTTGAATTAAAGGAGCAAATTCAGATTCCGCAGAGATTGCTGCACCATCACCAAATGCGTCCAGCAAGGGAGCGTCTTGTATTTCAAAAAAATCTGCTTCATCCGAAAAGAAACTCGGTAAGGATTCAAATTCTTCTTCTGGAGATACTTCATCGGGATCTGCGTGAACCAATTGATTGACACGTTTGATAAAATCACTGAAGGATTGCACTAGTGCTATATCACCGTATTCTTCATTAATAGTTGCCTTGATGTTGTCCATTGCAACAAGCACGTCTGGATTAGTTAGAAGCGCCCCATCTGTGGAGCGAATATTCACACTGATTTGCTGAGTTCCAAGAAAGTTTCGTTTTACAAAATCTGCTGCCTGGGCAATATCACTTGATTTAGAAAAATAGCCTATTAAGTTATTGTCTACTCGAATATTGCGTAATGCAATAAAAGAAGTAATAATGATCAACAAGAATCCCACCAACACAAACAGGCGCCCTCGAATGATATAGGTATACAATCGGTATACAATTTCCTTGTATCGTTCTACCACTATCCCTCTGTGGGGTCTTTTCTTAGGAGGTTTTGTGTTATACAAAATAAGCGGCATGATCACTAGGGATATCAAAACCGATCCAAATATGCCGATGGATGTGAAAACTCCATAATTTCGCATGGGTTCAACCCGCGTAAACACATTCGATAAAAATCCAATTGCAGACGTAAGCGCTGCTAATGTCACGGGTAACGCAACAAAACGCAAGGCTTGCTTTACCGCTTCTTGTGAAGATTTGCCAAGACTTTGTTCGTGATAAAAGCTATGTAAAAAATGAATTGCATACGCACTTCCCACCGAAAACAAAATCACCGGGATGGTACCCGCCACCAAAGAAATTGGGATATTGAAAAGGCCCTTCAGACCAAAAGTCCATACGATGCTCACCAGGACAACAAGAAAGGTCAGCAAAACCCCACTTATACGTCGAAAAGAGATATACAAGACGATGAATATGACAATTGCTACCAAAGGAATAAGGCGAGTGAAATCAGAAACAGTTACTGTGGCGATTTTATTGCTGAGCGTTGCTTCTCCAGTGATGTATATATTTGTGTTCTTACTATACATCGCGTGTACCGTGGTGCTCACTTCATCTAATACTCGATTTAGCCCTGTTGTATCTAATGAATATTCTAGCCCAAGAATTATTTGAACAGCACGATTATTTCTGCTTAAAACCAATCGCTCTGTTACATCCCATTCACGAAGATATATCAGTGCCTGATCGATTTCTTCTTGAGAAAACACATTTTCAAACACCGGTGTTGCAACAAAAAACCCATCCTCTATGCGCGCAACCACAATGTTGGTAGGCGATATCACATTCTCAACACCATCCACAGCTTCCAGTTGAGCAGTTAAATCTCGCAGCTGTTGAATTTCCTCGGGGGTAGTGAATTCCCCTATTTTGTGTTCCAGACCAATAAGCATCACTCGAGAAAGCGAATACGTGTCGTTGATTGTATTTGTAATTATCCGAGATGAAATATCTTCAGGAACAAACGAAGAAGCATTGCTATCAACTTGCAGCTGAAAGATCATTATTCCGAATAAAACAGTAAGTACGCCAACAATAATAAAGACAACTACCCGAAAGCGTAACAATAGTTCAAATATTTTTTTCATTCCTCACCTTATATGACTAAGCACTAATGTATGTTTCAGTGTTGTACCGTTGAATATCCAGTGGAGTACAAATGAATTACTCCCATCTTGCAAAAGATATCGTTGGTCGTTCAGGATTAATCCCACTGCGGCTCCATTAGTCAACGATATATATGCAGATTCCTGGAACGTAAACGAAACCTCTTCACCGGTTTCAAAAAGTTGTTCTTGGACAGTATCTTCTGATCGAAAACGAATATAACTAGGTGCTTGCATTCGAAAGAGCAGCTCTGTAGGAGTCACCCGCTGATCAAATGAAGCAATCTCACTACGATCAAGGATCTCTTCTTGTAGTTCATTTTCTAAAGTCAGATCATCCAAGGTTATACTGCTCGATTGGGGAGTATCCAAAGCATCCGGGGCGACATTACGACTAAATCGAATGATTACTGTATCTTCTGCCTCATTAATCCCCCGAACAAATGCAGATAACTCGTAATCACCATCCTCGTTGAAATCTATGAGGCGTACTGTTTCTTGAGACAGGGGAATTTCATTCCCTTCATATGCAAGAAATACCGCAGCATCCTGAATAGCCACCCCAAACCGAAACAACTGATCTTCCACTTCGACTTGCAAAAGCGTAGCATTCACAAAAGATTGCTCAACAATTCGTTCGCCGTGGAGTATATCGATATAAGACGGAGGGATGGCCACCTTATCGGGGCGATCAAAGAAGGCAACCAAGCTTTCATAGTTTGCGTATAGCAGATAACCCACTCCACCAAGCACGAACACACCAAGCACAATAAACAATACCCAACGAGCCCATGGCTTTTTTGTTGCTCCAAGCAATTCTTCAATAGGTGCCGGTTGCTCTTGAATTACCTCGTTTCGAAACCGGGTGATAATTTCGTTTCCATTAAATCCAAGATATTCAGCGTATGCTCGAAGATAACCAATGAGATATGAATCCGCTGGAAATACATCGTGCTGACTGTTTTCCAATGCGTATAGGTATTTCTGCGTTACCCGTGTTTCTTGCGCAATACGCTGAATTGATATCCCTTTTTCCAGTCGTCGTTCTCGTAGTAATGTTCCAACCGTCTGCATATTATTCACTCAAAAAGAAAATTCTCAAATATACTCGCACTTCCCGGAGAATCAAACTGAAAAAATGGCTCGGTAAGATTGCTGTTCACTGTAATAGATTCAAATGTCAAAATCAATTCTTTGTAGTTCGCACTCGTTGCCTCTATTTTTCGAATCAGCAAGTCTTCAGAAACATACAAAATGATTTGTCGGAACCCATCTGTTTTGTTCTTCCAAGTCAATCTGAGCGCATGCACCAATATATCTGAAGAATCGGAAAGAGGCTGCAATTCAGCACCACTTAAATACGCTATACTGTAGCGCTCCTTCATGAGGCGTAATCCTTCCGGATTGCCAAGACCAGTCACTTGGTTCGTGTTGGTGTATTCTTGTTGTAAAATAACATTGCTCTGTGGGATATATACTGAAAATACCTCTCCATCTGATACAATTTCTTGGTCTTTTGGCTGCGAAAATTTTATACGAAGGTATTCCGGCTGCAAAAAAAACAACTCCCCTCGTTGCGTTCCTCCATCACCCTCAAGCGTTATCAGCGCAGAGTAATCTTGAATTGTCTCATAATTCTGCGATATCTGATCAAATAAACTACTTGCAGTACGTATTTCTTGCGCAGAGGCCAATACGGCACTCCCCACCAGATAGACTATTAGTATACTCCACAACCTCCACTGCCCATTGCTGGAAATCTTACTCTTACTCATCATATGTATACCGTATTATGGCAACCCCCTTTGAAGCTCTTCTGCTATTTTTGTTCCCAGAATTCTAAATGCTGCAACTACTGTACTTGAAGAATTAGTTCCACTACTCCGTTGTGTTTTGCGTATCACAAGTAATTCCTTTCCTTCTGTTCGATCATAGGTCCGAACCGTTGCCCCAAGCTCTACAGAGAACCCTCCTATTGATTCTTCAAATTGAAGAATTTTGACTTCCCCAAAGGCAACCCGGTCAGCTGTACTCAATGCGAAAGCCTCACCCAGGGTAATTCGCTCAGTCGATTCAGGAGGAGAAAGCACTGCTGCATTAAACCCTGCTTCTGACAAGGCTTGGACAATACCCACCGCTGTATTTTCTCCCTCAATAATCGCACCGGAAACATCTGTATCTTCCACATAAAAATCAATAGTATGCTGTATTGCAAAAGAATCAACAGCTATGCGCACGAGCACGTCATTGTTGTCAATAAGATTTTCAAACCCGCTACGTATTTCTTCGTCTAACAAAAGATTTACTTTATGCATCTCGTCAGCAAGCCTAGGTTCAAGAAAGGAATCTGTATCAATTCCAATGATGATTCGGTGAACACCAACAGCCTGCGGGGCTCCTAAATAGACGCGTGCAATTCCTTGCCTATCTGTTTTCATGGTATATTTTGTAGAATTCGTCACTCCATTTGCCTGTTGCACCAATTCTTGCACGTTAATAACGAGATTTGTCAGCGGTAGGTCAGCACTCATCACCTGAATGATAAGCGGTTCTTGATATTCCTGCCCAACATATCCCTTTTCGGGGAGCGAAATAACGATATAATGCACGTCAGCTAAGATGCTATTTATCGCACGAATACTTTCAATAGTTGATTGCCTAAACCTAATTGATTCTTCTTGCCCCAGGGCAATAATCGCAAGATGATACTTTGCCACCAAATGCATATTCGGCGTTTCTTGTGCAATCTGCGTTTGCAGCAAATCAACGAGTTGCCGTCGCTGCGCAAGCCTCATTGGATCAGTATCAATCACCGACGCATCACCCACTTTGGATGGAGTCGAAACACAGGATAATAGCATACATGCAGGTAAAACGAGCAAAAAAAGGGATTTTTGCATACTCATAAAATTCATTGCTCTAGCTCATTATACATATATTTCATTTCATGTATCACTATTATCCGCTATTAGCTTGAATAAAAGAATGGATTTCCGCGTTCTTGCGTACAATAGAGCAAATAGCACAGTGTTCATTCTAGAATACAATCCCGCAGTTGCAAAACCTAATTATACACACTACTGTTTTTACATGCGCATGACTCAAGCAAAGATCCATCTCTCGCATTTGATTCATAATCTCAAAACAATAAAAAATCACCTTCAACACAACAACCGCCCTCTTATTTCAGCAGCCGTAAAATCCAATGCCTATGGACATGATATTCGCATCATCACAAAATCTTTGCTTCGAGCCGGCATAGATAGTTTTGTTGTCGCCAACATTCACGAGGCAATCCTCTTGCGTGAGTTTGGAGTGAATTTGCCTATTTATCTATTGAGCATCCCGCACCCAGATGAATTTCCTGAACTCATCATTAATGGAATAACCCCCATGATAGACGATGTTACGTTGGCTCACATGCTTGATAAGGCAGCAGCTGCAGCACATAAAGTTATCAAAGTACACATGAAAATCGATACTGGGATGGGACGTATTGGGTGCCTCCCTGAACGCGCAGTGGATCTGCGGGCAAGCATAGATGCATGTGCAAATCTAGAATATACGGGAACGGCAACTCATATGAGTTCAGCAGATGTCGATCCCGCTTTTACTGAAGAACAACTGCATCGCTTCAAGCAATGCTGTGATGGAATAGACCAGACAGGGTATTCGTTGGGAATGATACATGTTGCGAATTCAGCAACATCCTTGCGTTTTTCGCATCTGCTCGACGAAATCAGCACCATGGTCCGCATTGGTATTGCCCTATATGGATATAACCCCTCGACAGATACCTCGCTTGACCTTCTGCCGGTGATGGAACTTTCATCCTATGTGGTTGCAATAAAACGAGTGCCGAAAAACCATCCAATATCTTATGGCGTAGAATACAGAACGAAACAAGAAACTTCAATTGCGGTTATCCCTGCCGGATACGGAGATGGAATTCCGCGATCACTCGGGAACAAGGGAACGGTATATATAAACGGCCACTGTTTTCCAATCGTTGGACGACTCTGCATGGACCATTGCATGGTTGATATTGGAGATGCCCCCATTCAACGCTATGCGCCAGTCACGCTCTTTGGCCCTCAGAAGGGTGCGCCAACTGCCATCGATGTTGCAAAGCTCTGCAACACCATCCCCTATGAGATCACCTGCGGCATATCCACAACGGTTCCACGGGTCGCTGTCTAGCGCATCGCATCGTCTTTCCCATAACTTGTTGTATTATGTCTTGCGTATTGTTTTAAAAAGAGGCGTTTACGATAGGCCTATTGTTTATCAGATTGGATCCAATAACGATCATTTTCACACATGACAAATCCTTCTTCTTGCAGGGAATACAGAATAGTTGAAAATTTTCCGTTGTCTTTTCCACTTTGTTGTTGCAACTGTTCATAGGAGAGCGATCTATGTTCGACTAGCAAGCGCAATATCTGTCCACGTACCTGACGAACACTTCCTGCGAAAGGTGATTGCTTGGCGTAATGCCTGCTTTTTTTATTTGGATTTTGTTTCATCTGCCTTCCAAGCAGGGCCCCCCAATCCATCAGGGCTCCATACCATTTGCGAGGATCATCGCGATCCAGGCATTGCTCGTTCAACACTTCTAGCTCTACATCATCGATTTCATGTTCACGATTTGAAAAAAAATAATGGATGTACACACGTCGAATATTGGTGTCGATAAACAAAACTGGTTGAGAAAATGCAAACGCACAAATAGCACCTGCTGTGTATGGGCCTATTCCATCTAACCGTTTGAGATCTTCAACACGGGGAGGAATACGCCCCCCATGGTGAGCAAGAATTTGCTTTGCACTCTGATGGAGGTATTTCGCACGTCTATTATAACCTAGTCCCTGCCATTGAGTTAGCACCGTTCGAAAATCCGCCTCAGCTAATGCGCGTATATCTGGAAAAACCGCAATAAACTGCAGGAATGCATCAATAACCCGCGACACCTGCGTCTGTTGTAGCATGAATTCAGAAACAAAAACATTGTATGGGCTTGGATCAGCACGCCAAGGCATGATCTGTCCGTCGCGCATTGGTGAATAATGTGAATATGCTGTTTTTTGAAAATCCTGTATCGTGGCTTGTTCAAGATGCACACACAGCTCCACGATTTTAGTTATATAAACCCAGTGATTTCCACGATTTTGTTAACCCCATTGCTTCTTGCACCAAGGCCATCGTTTCTTGCGCCTCTTCACGCATGCGCTTGGTCCCTTCTGTCAACACATCACACAGATAATCTCTTCGCTGCACCAGGGTCACTCGTTTTTCTCGTATAGGTTCAAGAAACGCATTCAATGCAACAAATAATTTATCCTTCACTTCAACATCGCGAATAGCACCTTTTGTATAACGGTCCTTCATATCGGCGACTTCATCCTTGTCAGGATTGAAGATATCATGATAGATGAACACCGGGTTGCCCTCAACTTTTCCGGGGATATCCGGTCTGACACGATTTGGATCGGTATACATACGCCTGACTTTCTTCTTGAGCGAGCCTTCTTCTTCTGACAGCAAAATTGCATTCCCCAATGATTTTGACATCTTGGCCTTCCCATCAATGCCAACCAAAACCGGAACATCCGCCACCAATGCTTTTGGAATTGGAAACACTTCTGCATACGTCTTGTTAAAACGTCGAGCAATTTCGCGGGTGATTTCTATATGTGATTCGTTGTCCTTTCCAACAGGAACAAGGTGTGCACGAGAAAGAAGAATATCAGCACTCTGTAACACCGGATAGCCAAGCAGTCCTAGCGGCATCTCACTCAGATGCACCGCCTGAGCCATGTCTTTGAGCGTTGGAATACGTTGCAATCGCGGAACGGTGACTAACATTGAAAAAAGTAATTGCAACTCACACACTTCACGCACCGCAGACTGTAAGTACACAACAGATTTTTCCGGATCAACGCCGCAGCTTATATAATCTGCCAAAATCTCAATGCTCCGCTCGCTAATTTGTGCTATGTCCTCAGACGATGGCCGCGTTGTCAACATATGGAGGTCTGCTATGACGAAGAAGCACTCATATGATTCTTGCAACAATACGCGATTTTGCAATGATCCCACGTAGTGGCCAAGGTGCAAGGCTCCAGTTGGACGATCTCCGGTCAAAATTCGTAAGCGCATTATCTTCCCTTCTTTTCCATCAAAATACTAATTCCCTGGAAGTTTCGCGTATTACCCAAAATTATCTTGATAAACACGGTCAGAGGAACCGCCAACAACATGCCTGGAATACCCCACATCAACCCCCAACTGACCAGGGCAAGCAAAATCACAAAGGGATTCAGGTTAAGGTGTTCGCCCATAATTTTCGGTTCAATAACATTGCCCAGCGTCAGCTGAACTCCAGTAACAAGAGAACAAACTACAACGATCAACACATAATTTGGACTGAGCTGTATCAATGCATAGAGAAAAATAAACAGGCTCACAACTATTGAACCAATCACTGGAATAAAATTAAACAAAAATGTTAACAGCATCCACAACAATGCATTTGGGATGCCTGCTATTAAAAAGATCACCAGAACCAGTAGCGCAGTGCCAAAACTGATAAACATTTTTACGCTAAGATAGCGAACTACCATCCGATAGATTCTCTCAAAAATAATCAATACTCGTATACGCTTGTAGTATCCCTTGATCGCTCGCTTGATGCTTCGTCGAATTACTGGTTCTTCAAGCAAAATAAAAAACAAAAAGAAAAGGGCCAACAAGAATCCTTGCAAAAAATGCAACGATGTATTCGATATATTCAATATTATGGTAGTAAACTGCGAGAGTAACTCACGGGGATCCACAAAATCATCAGCAGAGAATTCAACATTTGGAAAAAAAGAGGAAAATTGAGTAATGATAACATCATTTATCTGTGTGAGAAATGCTTGAAGTCGTGGGACGTCCGCCAATAAGGCTCGAATGCCAGAAAAGAAAATGAGTCCAAACAAAAAGCCAATTGCAAGAATAACGCACATGATAATCAAAATGGTGATGATTCGTGGAATCTTCCATTTTGCAAACAGCTGCACCAGCGGAAAACAAAGAAAGCTAAACAAGATCGCAATGGTTAGGGGGATCAAAACTGGTTTGCCTAATCGCATAACCACCCCTATTGCACAGATAAAGAGAAACCCTAACAAATAATTGGTTATTTTTGTTGATGCTGTATTTTCTATGGTATCAGGTGCCATTGTTACGCATGAATTGCAGCCCCATCGACGCCTTTTGAGGCCTCCATAACCGTTTCAAATATCGTTGGATGGGCATGCACCATCGATGCAATATCTTCTGGAAGTAATTCTGCATGTTTTGCGAGCAACAACTCGTGAATAATCTCGGTGGCGTCTTTTCCTAAAATATGGCAACCAAGAATTTCATGGGTTTTTTTATCAGACAACAGTTTCACAAATCCCTCAGAAGCATTCACTGCAATTGATTTCCCCGCTCCCCTATAAGGAAAAACGCTCTTGTGGTATTCGATATTTTCCTTTTTAAGATCATCCTCTCGCTTTCCGAAGCTTGCAACCTGTGGTTCTGCGTATACTGCTGATGGAATCGTATCAAGATTAATGCTCTTTTCAGGTGATTTATTTGCAATATGTTCAACGGCGATCTCTCCTTCCTTGCTGGCAACATGCGCCAACAACGGAGTCGCAACAACATCGCCAATCGCAAACACGGAATTGACCTTTGTTCGATAGTAATCACCAACCGGAATAAATCCTTTTTCTGTCTGCAATTTAATGTTTTCTAAACCGATATTCTCGGTGTTTGGAATTCTCCCAACAGCCACCAACACCGCATCAACCTCAAGCGTTGTCTTCTTTTCTCCCTGAACCAGGGGAATGGATACCTTTGTTTTATCGCTCGCCGGCGTTTCAGCCCTTGTCGATGTGTATATCTTGATTCCCTGCGCAAGAAGGCTCTTTTCTAATGCAGAAGCTATCTCAGAATCCTCATTCGGAAGAATCTGCGGCAGCATCTCAATCATATGAACCTCAACTCCAAAGGCATTTGCAACAAAGGCAAATTCAATGCCAATTGCACCCGCACCCAAGATAGCAAGTTTCTTTGGCAACTGAGTCAAAGAAAGCATATCAGTTGACGACAAAAAACGTTTGCCATCAAATGCATATCCTGGAATTTCTCGTGGTCGCGACCCAGTGGCAATAAGGATGTTTTTTGTGCTTAACGATTCTTTTTTTCCGTCAGCATAGGCAAGCTCAATGTTTTGAGGGCCGGTTATTGTTGCTTGTGCATTAAAATAGTCTATTTTATTCTTCTTGATAAGCCCCTGCACCCCGCGCGACAGCGTCGCTGCAGTAGTCCGTGATTCTTTGTGCACCTTTGCATAATCAAATGAACTTAGATCAACTTTGACACCCCATTTGCTTGTCTGTCCAAGATGTCGGTACAGATCAGCACTGTGAATCAAAGCCTTTGAGGGAATGCATCCCCAGTTTAGGCAAACACCACCCGGTTGATCGCGTTCAACCAATGCCACAGTCAAACCAAGCTGTCGTGCACGAATGGCAGACACATAACCGCCGGGACCTGCTCCAATAATTGCTACATCATACATACTCATACCTACCTTTAAAACAAGACCCGTGCCGGGTATTCCATAACCGCTTTCAGATCAGCAATAAAACGGCCCGCCTCAGCTCCATCGATTACTCGATGATCACAAGAAAGTGTAACTTTCATAATGGGGCGAACAACAATATCTCCCTCGTCGTTGACAATTGGTTTTGGGATTGTCTGTCCAATCGCTAAGATAGCAGCCCCGGGAGGATTGATAATCGCAGAGAATTCTTCAACTCCAAAAGAACCAAGGTTGCTAATCGTAAACGTAGCCCCAGTGTATTCTTCAGGACGAAGTTTGCCATCATTTACCTTTTCAATAAGAACACCAAGTTCAGCATCAATATCCACAACCCCTTTATTTCCACAGTTGCGAACAATGGGCGTGATCAACCCATTGCCTCGATCGACAGCAGTACCAATATCTATGCTTCCAAAGGTGCGAATAACATCACCTTCCCAAGATGCGTTTACACTGGGATGTCGCTTCAACGCTTCAGCAATGAACTTCAAGAAAAACGCATTCATCCCAACTTTGCTGTTTTTGCGAACCTTGTTCAACTGCGCACGCGCACGAATGACTTCAGTCATATCTATGCTCACTTTGAGATAATAATGTGGTGCAGAAAATTTCGACTCTGCAAGACGACGTGCAATAACTGCCCTCGTTCCAACAACTGGTGTTTCTGTATCTGCAAGTGTTGATCCTGCAGTCTGCGCTGTAGGCACAAACGATTCTATATCGCGTTTAATCACCCTGCCCGATGGTCCACTGCCCTGCACTAGCGAAAGGTCAATGCCACGTTGCTCAGCAAGACGACGTGCAAGTGGTGATGCTTTTCGACCATCTGTTGCACCGGAAGGTCTTCCTCCGGATTTCGAGACGTCGTGTTGAGGAGCAGCACTCTCTTCTGCTTTTTGTGTATCTGTCGCTGATGAAGATGCACTTGATGATTGTGATGAAGCTAGCAAGGATGTTATATCCTCTCCCTTTTTTCCGAGAATTGCTATGACATCACCTACCCGTGCGCTCTCTCCTTTATCTTTGACAATTGCAAGAATTTCACCGTTTTGATTTGATTCATACTCCATACTCGCCTTGTCGGTTTCAACTTCACAAAGTACATCGCCGGTTGCAATGGTATCACCAACGTTTTTCTTCCATCCAAGAATAACCCCTTCTTCCATCGTAGGGGAAAGTGCCAACATTTGTATTATTTCTGCCATATATCTCTTCTCTCTTCCTGCTCTTATACGTAGCAGACTTCTTTTGCTGCTTTTACAATTTTTTCAACTGAAGGTTGTGCTGCTAATTCCAATTTGTGGTTATAAGGCAGAGGCACATCTTCGGAAGAAATCAGGGCAACTGGTGCATCAAGATCAAAAAAACAGCTCTGTGAAATGACCGATACAACATGGCTGCCAACGCTGCACATCGGCCACGATTCATCGATGACCACCGCGCGGTTTGTTTTTTGTACGGTTTTTCTAATTCCTTCCTCATCCAAAGGACGAAGAGAACGTAGATCGAGCACTTCTGCAGAAATACCTTCCTGCTGCAACACCTCTGCTGCCTCAAGTGCAGCGCGCAAGGGTTTGCCGTGCACGATAAAACTAACATCGCTTCCCTCGCGTTTGATATCGGCTTGGCCAAAAGGAATGATGTATTCCTCATCGGGAACCTCACCCTTCCATCCATAGGCAAGCTCTGATTCAAGAACCGCAACAGGGTTGTTATCTCGAATAGCCGCTTTTACCAATCCCTTAGCGTCATAGGCTGTCGACGGAGCAACTACTTTTAATCCAGGAACGTGCACAAAAAACGACTGAAAAGCCTGTGAATGCTGGGATGAAAGATATTCTGCTGGACCGTTTGGGCCACGAAATACTATTGGACAGCTAAACTGTCCTCCAGACATATACCGCATCTTTGCAGCGTTATTGAAAACTTGATCAAGTGCCAACAACGCAAAATTATACGTCATCCACTCTACAATGGGGCGCAATCCTGCAAGTGCAGCACCAACACCCAATCCAGTAAATCCTAATTCAGCAATAGGGGTATCCTTTACTCGACGTTCTCCGTATTTTTCAAGTAATCCCCTGCTAACTTTGTAAGCCCCTTGGTATTGAGCTACTTCTTCACCAATGAGAAATACACGCTCATCTCGCGCCATTTCCTCATCTATCGCTTGTCCAATTGCATCTCTAATCGTAATTTCTGCCATATCCCACCTATTCTGCTAATACATCCTCATGTAAGACTGAAAGCGGTGGCTCGTTGCTTTCTTCTGCAAATTGTACCGCCTCTTCTACTTGTTGCTTTAACTCACCTTCCAGGGTTTGAAAGGCTTTCTCAGATATCATATTCTCATTGATCATATATCGGAGCAAGGTCTGAATGGGATCTTTCTTTTTATATTCCTCCAATTCTTCCTTGCTGCGATACTTGGCTGGATCACTCATAGAATGTCCCCTGTATCGATAGGTTTTCACATGCATAATGCAGGCTTCATGCTTCTTTCGTGCGCGATCAACTGCCTTTTTCGTTTTTTCATATACATCAAAAAAATCCATGCCATTCACCAGATACCCCGGAAGACCATAGGCACTTGCTCGCTTTTCATATTCAGTAATGCTAGAAACGCGATTGACGGCAGTTCCCATTCCATATTCATTGTTCTCAACAATAAACAGGACCGGGAGTTCCCAAATCTTCGCAAGGTTAATGCTTTCATGAAAAGCCCCTTGATGGATAGCTCCATCTCCAAAAAAACAGAGGGTTACCCCATCCTCATTAAGATATCGCTGCTTAAACGCAGTGCCAGCGGCAACGGGTATTTGCGCTCCAACAATGCCATTTCCTCCAAAAAAGTTTCTCGTGACATCGAAAAGATGCATTGATCCACCCTTTCCCTTTGAGCATCCCGTTTCTTTTCCAAACAATTCCGCCATAACTGATTTTGGATCCATCCCCAACCCAAGCGCATGTCCATGATCACGATAAGAAGTAAGCATATAATCCTTGCTCTGATCCGTTGCTGCAATTGTTCCCATCGCAACAGCCTCTTGACCGTTGTATAAATGGCAGAACCCTCCAATTTTTCGCAATCCATAGAGTTGCGCACAGCGCTCCTCAAAGACACGAATAAGAAGCATCTGTTTAAGCACATGGTTTAATAATGTTTTATCGTATACTGATTTTGACATATTCATCCTCAATTATTTCTTTTTTAAAGCGATAGTTCCCCACGCATAACTGTTTTTGCATATCCTTTTATAGTCACCTTTGTTTCAGATTTTTGTTCATAATTAAAAAAAAGCTCCAGATATCCACCTCGTTTTGAGTCCTGATAGGCCCTCAAATGTGGTTTCTGGAGCTTTGCAGACCAATACGGTGCAAGACTACAATGAGCTGCCCCGGTTACTGGATCTTCGGGAATTCCTAGACCAGGAGCGAAGACTCGAGAATAAAAGTCTAGATCCTGATCAGTACTTGCGGTTGTAACAATAACATTACCTTTGTTTTCAAGTTCGTCTGCCAATGAAAAATTGGGGGTGAGCGCAGATAGTGTTGCACGATTTGCCAATTCAACTACATAAAATCGCGCATCGGTTTCTGGAACACTCTGAATAGACACCATATCGGTGATGCCAAGATAATCCATCACTCGCTGTGTTTCTTGTTCGTTTCCATTATACGCATCGGGTCTGCGAGAAGGAAAATACATCGCTAATTGGTCGGCTTGTTTTTCCACAGAAAGCATGCCGCTCTTGGTGGAAAAAGATATCGATGGAGGATTCTGAGATGAAATTGAAACATCGGCTGTTTCTTGTAGTTCATGGAACAAGACATGCGCAGATGCAAGTGTTGCATGTCCACAGAGATCAACCTCAACGGTTGGGGTAAACCATTGCAAAGGTATCGATGCAGGATCACCCAATTGCACAAATGCGGTTTCCGCCTGG
The DNA here is from genome assembly GCA_965243525.1 of Spirochaetia bacterium. GTDB lineage: Bacteria > Spirochaetota > Spirochaetia > WTKD01 > WTKD01 > WTKD01. The sequence goes on from OZ251568.1 coordinate 751,977, forward strand.
TTCAACTCCATGGCAATATCTTGCTTAACGGAGTCGTTAAGCTCCTGATCTTTTTGTAAGATACATACGCCCGCTGGATTTCCCCGAAAGATATCAGTAGAAAACGAATCAATTAAAAATAGCAAAATCTTCATAAAATGAAAAGTTCAATCAGTAGTATTTGTGTAAGATTACATCTTTGCATATTATTTTGCAATTCTTCACCAAAACAAATCAACTCAATCCAAATATTTTGGAATATGTTCAGCTTCTCTAAAAAGATCATATATCTACAAGAATGTTTTAGTTTTTTTCATTTTTGTTAAATCAAACTTGCACATCTGCCTTATGCACCTGATTTCGCTATACAACATGTTACGATATCAAATCATGGAAGCACTGGAACAGCAACAAGGGTTGGATGGGAACCAGTTCCCGCATAATTCCATACTCCCGAGGTAAACTCTCTCCAATCCGAAAGAGCAGCAGACGTTTCTTCATCGATGATGGAACCAAAAATACTTGGAATTGAAATGAAATTTCCAAGATTATCTTTGACGGTGCTCGCAGATGAAAAATACGCATTTTGATTCGATGCTATAACATTGGTGTAATCACCAATAATCGGTTGCATATCAGAAAAAGTGTCCACTGTTCGAACGATCTCCGTACGCGCATGTAGTTCCAAAAGGCCTATGTTTTCTCCCGATCCAATAACACCTCCAAGTTTATTCTTGCCACTCACCGATGTAATTGCCAAAACATAGAGCAAGCTCGCTGCATTCGTGTTCAGTTGTGGATTGTATACACGCCCGATGACTCCACCTATATTAATACGTCCATCTACTGATGCTCTTGATTCAACGATTTGGAAGGTGCTTGTCGTAGCGAGCCCTACAATTCCACCTACATTGTCCTGTCCAGTAACATCACCCCTCCCAAATACCTTTTCTACAAATGAATTATTTGTCTCTCCAAAGACTCCACCAACGTAAAACCCTCCCCCTTGCACCCTAGCCTCACTATACAGTTCAGATGCATAGACATTTATCACTTTCCCTGCGATTCCTCCAATAAACTCTCCTCCCTCAATACGACTTGTTCCACTGACAAATATATTTTTTAACTCAGTGGTTGTTGGATTGCTATCTCCAGACATATAGCCGACCAATGCTCCAACTTCGGTGGTTCCTATGTCTGCCTCATTGAGATCTATTATCGCATCAATCAAATGAATATTTTCAAGACCCTTGAATCCAGATGATCCCTTGCTTGCAAACGACACATATCCAAACAATCCCTGCCAATCCACAGAGCGCGTGTGGCGTATAGTTAGCCCTTTGATTGTATGCCCCTTTCCATCATAGCTTCCGGTGAATGGGTTCTGATTTGTTCCAATCGGGAGAAATCCCTCTGATGAGGTTCCTAATTCTCCTGGTTCTGGAAAAACAATATCCGTCTGCTGCACATAATCTCCAGCAGGGTTAAGCATAACTGTGGTAAGATCACGCCAAGTGTATATATGCGAGAGCGGAACGGCATCCTTCACAAACTCTGACTGCGCCACCTCTCTACTCCCATCCATAATGCGCACCGCTATAACAACGTGCTTCACGCCCTCAGGCACCGCATTGCTGATAAGAGAATTCCACTCAGCAGTTGTAAAACTCTGCCCACTGCTTCCATCCTGCACCCCCAGATAGGTTGTTGAAGAACTGATTGCCTTGCCCTCAACCGAGAAAACTTCGGTTCCTGCAGATTCACCAACATCGCGGACTTCCACAGAAATTGAAACACTCAAATCTGCACCTTGGAACTGCGCTGTGTTGAGAGCCAGGAGATATTCGTTTTCTAGATCAGATCGAGAAAAAACCGCCCGCCCACCTGAAAATGTTTCATGTGATTTATACATGATGGGATCGACATTAGCGAGGCCACCACCTCCGGATGAAGCTCCGGTATCACAAGAAGTTATGAGTGCTTGAAAAAGGAAGATAACTGCTGCATATTTATATATTAAATCCATAATATTTACTACCTCTATAAATATACCATCCCTCGTGGAGACCGTCCAGAAATGTCCACATATGCTTTTCTTGTTCAACGATTCAATCCAGATTTCTGTTCAATGCTCAGAATGAGAATGGTTTGCATGGCATACTCGATCAGTGTTATTCTAGAACATACAGTTGATCATTATATGATTAACCATTCGGTGTTTGGAGGTTACATGTTTCAGAAGCAAAAGATTATGCGGAAGGTGATGTATTCACTTATTCCAGTATATCTCTTTTCTGTGTACCTATATGGCTGGCGAGTGCTGGCAATTTCATTGGTTGTTTTATTCTGCGGAGTACTTGCTGAATATATAATGACAAAAAGAAGAAATAAGAAAGTTAGTGAAGCGGTTTTCGTCACTTGTTTTTTGTTTATTTTGTCGCTCCCCCCAACGACTCCTCTTTGGATTGCGGCGGTTGGGATCGTATTCGGTGTTATTATAGTAAAAGAGGCCTTTGGTGGCTTTGGGCGCAATATATTTAATCCAGCGATTGGTGGTCGGTTATTCATATACATAACCTTTCCATCGATACTTGCCTTGTCTTGGATGATCCCTGGTGCCTTTGGTCAATCTGGAGTTTTGGCTGTTGACGCGATAAGCGCTGCAACACCATTGCAAGAGTTTCGACAGGGAATTATTCCTGAGTTTTCCAACCTCTTGTTCGGATTTCGCTCTGGATCAATCGGAGAAAGTTCCATTCTTCTCATTCTTGCAGCGGCAATATACCTTATCGTCACAAAAACAGCAAATTGGCGGTTGATGCTTTCAACCTTGGTCACTGGGTATCTGCTTAGTTTTATATTCATCACCACTGGACTTGTTCCAGGAATAGATCCATCTGCATACACATTCATGCAGGAACTGTATATCGCTCTCTTGTTCATTATGTCGGGAAGCTTTTTCTTCTGTCTGGTGTTTATGTGTACTGACCCGGTTACGGCTCCGAACAAGGCGCCGGCCCAATTCATATATGGGGCATTAATCGCGGTAATCACGATACTTATTCGCACATTCTCGCTTTTTCCCGAAGGAACAAGTTTTGCAATCATCGTGGGGAATACCTTCGCATCATTCTTAGATGAAATAATGCCAAAGAAGAAGAAAGCAGCCAGCAAAAAATCTCCAGCAAAGACAGCAAAGGAGGCATCATGAAGCAAAAATTAGCGTATACAATAGTATTTACATTTATTTTTTCATTTCTTTTCGTCTTTATACTTGCCTTTGTCAATCAATCAACGGCAGCATTTGTTTCGCAAAACAAGGAACTACTCTATCAACGAGCGGTGCTCGGTGCAGTGGGAATTTCATTTTCTTCTGACGAGGATGCATTACAAAAATATGAATTGATAACCATTGATCGCGTAGATGGCACCGAGGTGTATAGCGCCGTGCTTGATAATGAAGTGGTTTTTGCAAAGCAGTTTACTGGTGCCGGTCTCTGGGGAACAATCACCGGAGTCTTGGCAGTAAATCAAGATGTTTCAAAAATTATTGGTCTTCGATTTATGGCACACAATGAAACACCGGGTCTAGGTGGCAGGATAGAAGAAGAATGGTTTCAAGCACAGTTTACCGATGAATTGATTAAAAATCATTCCCTGCGGGTTGGAAAATCCAAGTCAGGTGATCTTGGCGATGCTGACAAAACAAATGCACAAATTGATGCAATTACCGGAGCAACTCGAACAAGCGATGCAATCCGCGTGATATTAAACACTGAATTACCAAAACTAGCTGAGATGATTGGGGGATTGCAATGAGCAAGGGTATTTTTATTGAAAATGTATGGCGGTCAAATCCGATTTTCATGCAGGTTTTGGGGATTTGTTCAGCATTGGCTGTAACCAACCTTCTATCAAATACTTTGATTATGACCATCGGTGTCACATTGATTACTGGAATGTCCAGTTTGACTATTTCACTTTTTAAATCCATGATTCCCAGACGGGTACGAATGATCATTCAGGTCTTAACCATATCATTCTATGTCATCGTGGTTGATCTATTGCTGCAGGCATTTGTCCCCGAAATTTCAAGAAATCTGGGACCCTATGTAGGGTTGATTATAACCAACTGCATCATCATGGGGCGTGCCGAAGCCTGTGCTATTTCAAATCCTCCACTCACATCCTTATGGGATGGACTGACAGCGGGATTTGGATATATGGCCGTGCTAATCTGTATCGCCATTGTTCGCGAGCTATTGGGATTTGGAACCCTTCTTGGGTTTACCATTATTCCATCGAGTATTTTCGTTCCCTGGACAATCATGGTCACCCCACCGAGTGCGTTTTTCCTATTGGGAATTATCGTATGGATCGTGAAACCTATCTTAAAAAAACAAGGAGTTGACGTATGAGCCCTGATATTTCAGCAGTGTCATTGTTAATAGGAGCCATTTTTACCAGTAATATTTTGCTGGCAAACTATCTTGGCATGTGTTCATTTATTGCGATTTCTCGAGACTTCAATTCGTCAAACGGGCTAGGGATGGCAGTCACCTTGGTGCTAACAGTAACTGGGCTTATCAATTGGCTGATCCTGCGCTTTGTGCTGATCCCACTAGGAATTGTCTATCTGCAATACATCGTATTCATCGTCGTTATCGCCGCTGTTGTTCAGATGTTGGAGATGATTATTGATCGCACTTCACAAGGTTTGTATATGCAACTTGGTATCTATCTGCCCTTGATTACCGTTAACTGCGCAATTCTTGGCGTTGCATTGTTCATCGAAATTCGACAATACAATTTTTTGCAAACCTTGGTATATTCAGTTGGATCAGGGCTAGGATGGTGGCTCGCTATCATTCTTCTTGCGGCAATCAGAAAAAAGGTCGACAAGGCGCCGGTCCCCGATGGATTAAAGGGAACCGGTATCACAATGATCACAATTGGATTGATGGCGATGGGATTCATCGGTTTTTCAGGAATGCTCGCAGTACAATAGAAAGGATAATATGGAAGCAATAATTACATCACTTTACATAGCAGGGATCAGTGCAGTCCTATCAACCCTTATTTATATTACCGATATGATCGTCAACAACTATGGTGAAGTAAACATTGGCGTAAACAACAGATCAAAGGAATTAGCCGTGAAGGGCGGCGCTTCACTACTCACGACATTGGGTGAACAACGAATCTTTATTCCATCAGCTTGTGGTGGAAAAGGCACCTGCGGTGCCTGCAAGGTTGTTGTAACCTCTGATATTGGCCCGGTAATGCCAACAGAGACACCTTATCTCACCAAGGAAGAACTTGCAGCATCGACTCGATTGGCCTGTCAGGTCAAAGTAAAAACAGATATTGAAATAGAAATTCCAGAAGAATTGTTCAATATTCAGCAGTACAATGCAAAAGTTACCCGTATCAAACAGCTTACTTATGATATTCGTGAAGTCTATCTTGAATTGCCACAGGATGCTTCTGTAAGCTACAAAGCCGGGCAATACTGCCAATTTGAAGTCCCTCCGTATCGAAAAATAAAAGAGGCAACGTTTCGAGCATATTCAATGTCATCACATCCACAAGACAAAAAAGGAGTGGAATTTCTCATCCGCTTGGTTCCCGACGGCATTGTAACAACCTACGTACACGAACTACTTGAGGAAGGGCAATATGTCAATATCACCGGACCTTTTGGTGATTTTCATGTACGCGATACCAATGCTGTGATGGTTTGTGTTGCGGGTGGATCCGGAATGGCACCATTCAAGAGTATCTTTAACGATATGCTCCAACGAAAAACTTTTACTAACCGTGAAATTTGGTATTTTTTTGGCGCACTGACCACCAAGGATATGTATTATCTCGATTGGTTGTGGGACTTAGACAAGCAGTATGAAAATTTTCATTTTGTTCCTGCATTATCAAACCCACAAGAAGGTGAAAAATGGGATGGGGAAATTGGACTGATCACCGATGTTATGGATAAGTTCCTCAAAGAGCAAGTAGGCAAAGAACCTCGTGAAGGATATCTCTGTGGGAGTCCTGGAATGCTTGATGCTTGTATGGCAGTTATGAAAAAGAATGCCATGGATCCTGAAAGAATATTCTTTGATAAATTCGCATAAGATTTTGTCTAACAGCGGCGGGACTCTCAGCCTGAGAGTCCCGCCGTATATATTCCCCGAGAAAGATTTGATGCTTTTGCTGACTGAAAGACTCGTTCTGCGAAAGACTTGCACAGTATTACTGACATCCTTCACTATAGTCATAGAATAAGAAAATGATTTGTTCACTCATCGGCGTAAAACACGTTGGAAAATCAACTCTGCTACAACAGCTCACTAGCCATGGAACTTGTTTTGATCTAGATACCGAAATGCTTACAGAATATACAAAAAACTCATCACAGCGCCATGTGTCAGTTCGCACAATGTATCAACAGCTTGGCAATACTGCATTTCATCTTCTTGAAAACCAAATCCTGGATAGGCTATTAAAAAAAATAGACCAAGCCAACAAGGTTGATCTTGCCTTTATTGCAACTGGTGGCGGAATTGCAGAGAATTCTGATTCTTTGAGGCTGCTTCAGCAGCACACCACCATCATACACCTCTATCTTGATTTTGAAACAATTTGGAAACGCATCAAGCGCAAGGGGATGCCTGCCTTTGTTGCTGATAATCCAAGAGATGAGCTACAAGATCTCTTTGAAACTCGCATGCACGTGTACAACGAAATTGCTCACTACAACCTTAACGCCGATCTTCCGATAAAAACACAAGTGAAAAAGGTCTTAGAAGTTATTTCCTAATATCTATAAAAACTTTGCAAGCACAACCCATTCTGAAGAATTGACCAACTGAAAAATACTAATGTGCAGCCAAGGCATCGCCTTGAAACTATTCCTCTTTAATCAACAGGCTCGCGCTGTCTAGTTTAAGTTTCAACGGATCATCGGGAAAAACGTTGTGATCTTTCAATAAATTGAGGTGAACAGAATCATTTTGCGGTTCTAACAACAGAACAACATCAAAAAACCCAATAACTTCTGCCACTGAATGGGGAATGTTCATATTGTCTGGGACATCTTCTCGATGAAATGAATTACTCAGCCACACCGCTACCTCAGTTGTTTGAGCAAAGGAGCGAAGGGTTTCAAGAAACTGTTCATGCTTATTCAAGACCAAATCGTATCCATCAATGATGACAATATCAACATCAAAATTAGCTTTGTTGATGAGTGCCTCAATAGTAGTAAAAATATGGTTTGGATCAGTCCGTTGTGACAGGTGCAAAATGACTCGATTTTGTGTTATTTCCCTGTGGATAGTCTCTGCCTCTTCTGTATTAGAGCTGAGGCTGTGACAGGTGTTCTTATACCACCGCACGATGTGTTCAGCAGTATCACTTAATGAAACATGGATAACATGTTTTTCCTGCAAAATTTTGTCTACTGACAGGTGTACCACGCAGGCAGTTTTTCCAACACCATGTCGTGAGCAGATAAGTCCAACTTCCCCTGAACTTACCCCATTATGTGCTGATTGTTCAAAAATTCGTAGCGCACTTTTCTCTAACAATGCTTCTCGTCTCATTTAATTTCCTTTCCTTCTTTGCTCAAGAAAATCTTCTCGCAATGATTCGGTAATACTCATGGGCACTTTTCCATATTTGAGGAATTCCATAGTAAACGATGCCTGTCCCTGCGTCAAAGATCGCAACACCGTCGAATATCCAAACATATCAGACAAAGGAACCTCTGCCTCTACTACGGAAAAATTGTTGTCTTCACTGCTACTTACAATGATACCCCTACGTTGATTCAGACTTGCAAAGACATTTCCTTGAAAATCAGATGGCCCCTCAACAGAAACCTTCATGATCGGTTCGAGAACTATTGGCTTGCTTCGATCATAGTATTCTCGAAATGCCTGCAGCGATGCAGTCTGAAAAGCCTGGTCTGAGGAATCCACTGCGTGGGTCGACCCATCGTTTATCGTGACCTTGATCCCAACAATAGGCGCTCCAATGAGGGTTCCCTTCCCCATCGCCGCTGAAAAACCTTTTTCACAAGATGGAATATACTCAACGGGAATAGCTCCCCCTCTGATTTTGTTGTTAAATTCAAAACTGCCAGATTCAGAAGGTTCAAAAAAACCAGCAACCCGTGCGAATTGCCCTGCACCTCCAGTTTGTTTCTTGTGTGTATAATCAAAATCAACCCGCTTGGTGATAGTTTCTCGATAGGAAACTTGCGGTGCTCCAGTTTCGATTTCTGCCTTATATTCACGCCGAATGCGTTCAATATAGACATCAAGGTGCAATTCACCCATCCCCTGGATAATGGTTTCGTTTGATTCAGGATCTATATAGGTTTTAAATGTTGGGTCTTCTCTAGTAAAGCGACTCAATGCCTTGCTTAATTTGTCTGAGCTAGATTTTTCCTTTGCCTCTATGGCAAGTGAAATAACTGGATCTGGAACATACATCGATATCATTGAATAGCGCAATCCCTGCGCGCAAAACGTATCGCCAGAGGCACATTCAACACCAAATAATGCAACAATATCCCCACACCCGGCTTCGCTGATATCCTCCATGCTGTTTGCATGCATACGTACTAATCGTCCAATTTTTGTTTTTCGACCAGTGCGCATGTTGAAAATTTCCAGCCCCTTTTTTAAAGATCCCTGATAGATGCGAACATAGGTTAACTGACCATACTTGCCATCTTCAAGTTTAAAAGCAAGGGCAACCGTTGGTTTATCGTTTTCTGCAGTTAATGCAATTTCAGCCTCAGCATTATCGAGGTCAAGTGCGACATTTGTTTTTTCATATGGAGCAGGAAGATACGAAACAACCCCATCAAGAAGTGTTTGCACACCGCGATTTTTATACGCAGAACCCACAAAGACCGGACATAATTCATTTTGAAGGCATCCTTCGCGAATTGCTTGTGCTACCAATTCAGGACTCGCCGTATCCTCAAGGATTGCTTCCATAAGCTCAGTTGAAAACATACTTGCTGCATCGAGGAGCGCCTCATGTTTTTTCTCAGCCTCTTCTTTCAACTCAGCAGGGATCTCAGCACGAACGATTTTTTCTCCGTTCTCTCCTTCAAAATACACCGCCTCCATGCGAACAAGGTCGACAACACCAACATGATCAACTTCAAGTCCAATTGGAATGGTAACAAATACCGGATTCAAGCCTAGTTTTTGCTGCAATTGCTCAGCAACCTTTTCCGGATTCGCTCCCACGCGATCACATTTGTTGATGAATGCCAATCGAGGAACATTATACCGCTTTAGCTGCCTGTCAACGGTGATCGATTGTGACTGCACACCACCGACTGAACAAAGCACCAATATCGCCCCATCGAGGACGCGCAGGGCGCGTTCAACTTCAATGGTGAAATCAACGTGTCCCGGGGTATCAATTATATTAATCGGGTGTTCACCCCATGTTACGTTGGTTGATGCCGAAGCAATGGTTATCCCTCGTTCTTTTTCGAGCTCCATTGAATCCATCGTAGCGCCTACTCCATCCTTACCACGTACTTCGTGGATCGCATGAATTTTATCGCAATAAAACAGTATACGCTCAGTAAGCGTCGTTTTTCCACTGTCTATGTGCGCACTTATACCTATATTTCTCAGTTTGCTTAAATCATATGCCATTGTAATTTCCTATTCTAAAACTGGAATGATTGGAATTTATAAATTGTAAGATAAATACGTTATCAATATCAAGCTATACAGACCCAAGATATGCCTTTTTTACTTCCTCATTCTTTAATAATATATCGCTTTTATCAGAAATTTTTATAACGCCCGTCTCTAGCACATAGCCCCGATCAGAAATGTGCAATGCTTGGTTTGCATTCTGCTCGACAAGCAAGACCGTGCAGTGTTTCTCATCTCGAATTCGACGAATAACACCGAGTATCTGTTGCACCAAAATAGGAGCAAGTCCAAGCGAGGGTTCATCAAGTAAGAGCAATTTGGGATTTGCCATAATCCCTCGACCAATTGCAAGCATCTGTTGTTCGCCACCACTCAAGGTTGATCCAATTTGCCGTCGTCGTTCATAGAGTATCGGAAAAAGGTCATATACATGCTGACAATCTTGTTCTATTTCTTGCTTATCGTTTCGAAGCAATGCCCCCATATCTAGGTTTTCTTTTACACTCATATCAGGAAAGATCCGCCTTCCCTCAGGAACTTGTATAATTCCTTTACGAACGATGTTCTCCGGTCTCGTGTTGAGCAGGGATGCGTCTTCAAAAAGAATATCCCCTTGAAAAACTGATACGAATCCACTGATTGTCATAAGAGTAGTTGATTTTCCCGCTCCGTTTGCGCCGATAATGGTAACGATTTCTCCCTCGTTCACCTCAATGTTCATATCGTGCAGAATAGTAGATTCTCCATATCCTGCGGTAAGTGACTGTAATTTAAGCATCGATAGGTTCTCCTAGATATGCACTGATAACAGCCTTGTTTGCTTTGATTTCATCAGGTATTCCATGCGCAAGCAATTTTCCATGATCCATAACATAAATTCTCTCCGCAAGTTGCATAACCATGCTCATATCATGCTCAATTAAGAGAATCGTCACTTCTTTTTGAAGCCTTCGAATGAGATCGGCCAATTCATCAGTCTCGCGCGGGTTGAGTCCCGCAGCTGGTTCATCAAGCAAGAGCATAATCGGATTTGTTGCATAGGAACGAGCAATTTCCAACCGTCGCTGCAGTCCATAAGAAAGGCTGCGGGCAAGTTCATTTGCATGGTTTTCAAGGTGAAAATACTCAAGAACTGCATATGCATCTTCGAGAAGGCGTTTTTCTTCGTTTCGATGTCGTTTTGTCAAAAACAAAGCATCGAAAAGACGTGATGAGAGGCGCGTATGAAAGCCCAACATCACGTTTTCAAGTACCGTCATTTCATTAAACAAACGGATATTTTGAAATGTTCTGGCAAGACCTCTTTTTGTTATCTGATCTGGGGATAGATGGTGAATTTTATGGAGACCCTCGCTGTCTCTGTCTTTTACTTGGATTGCACCATGGGTTGGCGTGTAGATTCCAGTTATACAGTTAAATACCGTTGTCTTTCCAGCGCCATTTGGCCCAATCAAAGATACAATTTCACCTTCATCGACATATAGTGAAACATCATCAACTGCCTTTAAACCACCAAAATACATTGAAAGATGCTCAACTGAGAGTATCATGTTTCCCATCTCCCTCTTTAAAAGTAAATGATTTTCTCACCTTTGGAAAAAATCCGTTTGGTTTAAAGATCATCATTACAACCAATAATGCTCCAAAAACTAATAATCGATAATCTCGTAATGGGCGCAACCATTCGGGGATCACCTGCAACACGATGGATCCAACAATAACCCCAGGAATTGATCCCATTCCTCCAAGCACAACAACACAGAGAACCTTTACTGATTCAAGCAAGGAAAAGCTCTTTGGATTTATAAACCCGAAGTTTGTTGCAAACAAAGCACCAGCGACGCCTGCCCAAAAGGCCCCAACTGCAAATATAAGGAGTTTTGTTCGTGGAATATTAATGCCCATCGAACGACTTGCAATTTCATTTTCACGTAATGATTCCCAAGAACGACCTATCCGCGAGGATTCCATACGTTTTGCAGCGATAATAGCGATACACAGTAAGAGCAATGCTATCATATAAACATAGATAATATCACCTCTCTGCGCTAGCTCAATACCAAAAAGTCCAGGTTTATCAATCTCTTTGACTCCACTTGGTCCAAAGGTAAAATCCCCCCAGTTTTCAAGCACTATGCGGGTAATTTCACCAAAGGCAAGGGTTATAATAGCAAGGTAATCCCCACGCAATCGAATAACTGGCAGGGCAACCAAAAGTCCTGCAATCGTGCTTGCAAAAGCACTGATTGGCAAGGCAACCCAAAAACCAATACCGAAATAATGATTTAACAATCCATACGTATAGGCACCAACCGCAAAATAGGCAGCATAGCCCAAATTCAGCAAGCCGCCGTATCCAACGACCACATTGAGGCCAACTCCTAGAATCATCATGATCATTGCTGAAATCAACACACGAGTGAAATAGCTCTTTGTAATAAATGGGATAATCAAAACGCAGATAAGTACCAAAATGAGCAACAAGATTTTTCTTTTTTCTATGGTATTTTTTATGCGTTCGACCCTTTGATTGTCACCCAGATTTATGAGCCTTTGAAAAAGTCCACGAGCATTCTTTGCCCGATCCTTGTGATCAAGAGCAATAAACCAAATAAATCCCCCAATTAAACTTCCTAAAAATATCAAGATCAGCCGTCCCCACCACCAGGTAATTGTGTTTGTCACCGTATTTACCTGAATGACCATGATAGGAAAGGTCAATAGGGTGAACCATATGCTGACAAATACACTACGAAGTAGATACTTAGGAATCCTCTGCAAGTTTGCGTATTTTGTTTTTAGCTGTGTAAATAAGGTACCCATTATACTTTCTCTGAAATATTTTTCCCGAGTATTCCGGAAGGCTTAAAACTAAGAATGAGAATTAGAAATATAAATGCAAACACATCTTCATAATCGCTGGAGATAAAAGTTGTGCCAAAACTCTCGGTGATGCCAAGAATGAAACTTCCGAGAACTGCTCCTGGAATACTTCCAATACCACCAAGAACCGCAGCAACAAATGCTTTAATTCCTGCAATAAATCCCATGTAAAAGTTTATCTGCCCGATCTGTGCAGATACCAGCACCCCCCCTATCGCTGCTGTTGCCGATCCGATGATAAACGTAATTGATACAATGCGATTGACGGGAACACCAACAAGCAGGGCCATAACCCGATCCTGAGAAAGTGCACGCATTGATTTTCCTGTACGCGTATATTGCACAAAAATGGTTAAGAACACCATGATGCTCGCAGTACAGATAAAAATGATCACCTGGGTAGCGTTCAAAAAACTAACATTCTCAAACCAGGTGAGGTCTGCAAATAGTTTTGGGAAATACAAGAAATTACTTGTCTGTGCAAGCAATATGTAATTTTGCAAAAACATCGACATACCAATTGCGCTAATCAAGAGCGAAAGGCGTGGTGCTGAACGAATTGGGCGATAGGCCAAGCGCTCAATCGAAAACCCATACCCAGCGGAGTATACAATCGATACAAATACCGCAAGCAAGATTATTGCCAAAATCGGCAAATTCAATGCAGATAAAACTCCAATGAGAATAAGCATCGAAAACGCACCGATCATATAAATTTCGCCATGAGCAAAATTTATAAGTTGGATAATGCCATAGACCATTGTATATCCCAAAGCAATAAGCGCGTAGATGCTTCCCCTTGTCAAACCACTAAATAATACTCGTAAAAAAAAGTCTAGATTCATTGTTACTAACCACTTATATGAAGCACTGTCTGTCTAAGAACAGGATCTTCTCTAATGCATCACAAACAAAAGAGGGGCTATCATAGCCCCTCTCTTTGCAATTTGCGCATTTTTTCAATTTTTCAATTATTGTACGCGCTCATAGCTGCCATTAACCACTTGGTATACAGCAAAACCTGCTCCTTCAACATCACCTTGGTTGTTGAAAGAAATATCACCAAGCGTTGTGCTAAAGGTATTTGACTTCAATGCACTTAACAACGCATCCGCATCGGCACCGCTTGACTGCAATACCTCAATCAAAACCTGGATTGCCGCATAGCCATTATCAAAAAATGCACCGGGCTCTTCACCATACTTGTCAGAATAGGCACTTCTCGCACGAGCAGTCACTGGCAATGTTGTGGTGTCAATAACTCCCGTTGCATATACGCCTTCTGCATCTTCTTTTGCAACACTAATAAATGTGTCATCTTTGACTCCATCACCAGCAATGAATGGAATATCCAGACCCTGCGATTTCATTTGTGCAACAAGTTTTGAAGCTTCTGGATGATAGCCACCGAAGACAACTGCATCAGGATTTGCCTCTGAAATCTTGAGAATAACTGCCGAATAGTCGAGCGCTCCAGGGGTAATGCCTTCAAAAAGAAGAACCTCTATGCCATTTGCTTCTGCTGCTGCTGATGCAAATTCTGCTAGACCCTTTCCGTAATCACCCTTGTCATGCAAAGCAACAATTGACTTTACGCCAAGACTGTTCAGAAAATCAATCTGCAATTCTGCCTGCTTCTCATCATGAGCAATAGTTCGCAAGAACGTTGGATAATCACCAGATGTCGTTATAGAAACATTTGTTGCCGATGGTGAGATAACTGGAATACCCGCTTCAGTATATGTTGGTAATGCTGCAATCGTTGCACCTGAGCAGATATGCCCAATAACGGCAACTGCACCAGCATCAACAAATTTTTGCGCAACATTCACCGCCTGATCGGGGGCACATTGTTCATCTTCTGCAATAACCTGTATCATCTTGCCTTGGATTCCACCTGCTGCATTTACTTCCTCAATGTAGTCAGAAACAGCACGTTGTGTCGGGATACCATAGCTAGCGAGGTCGCCAGTGTATGGGCCAGCAACTCCAACAACTATTTCTTCACTGGAGCCTCCAGCAAATACCGAAACAGATCCAAATACAAGAAGAAAAATAACCAATATTTTAACAAAATTCTTCATAATTTCTCCTATATTATAGTTTTTGTTTTTAGTTATAGTATCACGATATTTCAGACTGTGCAAGACCACTTAACAAAAGCTTTCTTTACTGATTTTGCCAATATCCGCTAGCATACAGTATGCACATTGTCTGCCTTGATTTAGAAGGAGTTCTCGTTCCGGAAATATGGTTAGCCCTTGCCGAACACACCGGTTTGGACTCATTCAAACGAACAACCCGCGATGAACCGCATTATCCTACGTTGATGCGATATCGCCTTGATATATTACAAGAAAACAATTTAGGACTGTCTGATATTCAAAAAATTGTTGCGACAATGCACCCTCTAGATGGGGCTTATGAATTCTTGCAAACATTGAATAAACACGCGCAAGTAGCCATTTTGTCTGATACCTTTGTTGAATTTGCCACCCCGTTGACCGCACAGCTTGGCAACCCCTTCATGTTATGCAACAGCCTCATTGTTCACCAAAACACTATTCTTGATATTGTGCTTCGACAAACTGATGGAAAAAAACGTGCTGTTGAGGGCTTCCAATCCATGGGATGTCGAGTGAGTGCTACTGGTGATTCATACAATGACATAAGCATGCTGCAGACTGCAGAGCACGCTGTTTTGTTTCGAAGCACTTCCAAAATTAGAACCCAATACCCCTCGATTCCGCACTGTACCGATTACACAAGATTGCTCCAATATCTGCTTCCCAGAAAAGATTAGACATAATAAAACCGGGAAAAACAATGAGCCTGTGTCATGGTATGATATAATCATCGATGCTGAATAAAGGTATACGAGTTCAAATGCGGATTTTCAGCGCAGGACCTCCTAATTCCTTCCTTTTATGTAAGTCATAGAATTTCCTACGCTCCGCAGGACCATTTTTTGCCGCCTCAAAAACAATCCTAATTATCTACTTAATAAACTTGTCTAAGCTAACTTAATTTATCCTCTTTTAGTCAAGAGCTAATTGTCTTGATTCTCCACCTTTTCATCTCCACGCCGCAAAGTACTTACAGTAATCCAAACCCTTGTTGCTCCAGTAAAAAAACACATTCCAGCAAATATCCACGCAAATAACGAAAACCATTCCGGGAGTAGACAGAGAATCACGAAAAAAATTATTGTTTCAAATCCCTCGGTTAATCCTCCCAAATAACGAAAACTTTTGTTGTGCTGATAGGCAAGTTTCGTATCCGATGGGTTAACTGCTGCAAATGCAAAAAAACTCACACAGGTGGTCATAAACGCAAGCATAAGAACCGCACCTGCAACCGCATTTTGTAATGGATCGCTTATAATAAATGCCGTAGGAATAGCAGAGTAAAATATAAAGTCAAAAACGGCATCGAGATATCCTCCCAGCTTTGCATTATGTGGCTTTCCTTGTCGCTTGAATTCGTATGCAAGCGGTCCGTCAAGACCATCAAGAATACGGTTGCCAAGAATGCAGAACAACCCAAGCAAAAATTGTTTACGACTGATGGCATATGCGCCAAACAGGCCAATCAAAAACCCCACGGCACTCAGCACATTGGGTTTAATTTTGCACATGAAAAGCAAGCGTGCAACTGCTCTGCGAACTGATTCAAGTTTTTGAATGATAAATCGATCAAACATGTGCCGTAGTGTCCATTGTAAGAAAATTACCCTGAAAAGCAAACATAATCCGTATCCTCGCACAAATGGAACAATATATCACCAGAATGTTTTTTGTATGTGTACTATAAGGATTTGATCTCAGGTTGGTCATTACCGTTCAGCATAGCGAAATTGCAAAACACTGCATATCCCACATGCTCCTCATCGACATCAGCCATCATAGATTTGAAAAAGCTACCGCAGTTTGCGCCGCAATACGTGCATTGTTCAACAACAAGGCCATATTTGCCTTTAGTGACTTCCCCTCTGAAAGTTCAGCAATTCGATCCAATAAAAAGGGCGTCACAGCCTTGCCCCTGATATCTGATTCAACCAAATCAAAAATGGCTTGTTCGTGCCAAGAATGGTATTCATCTTCACCTATTGCATGGTCGGAAGGAACCTCAACACAAACCAAAGCCGCAGTATTTAGCTTCATATTTCTTGTCGCACGCCATAATGCCGCAATATCCTGGGGCCTGTCTACTCGGGTTGTAATTGGCGATGTTCCACGTACAAAAAATTCAGGAAACATACTCGTTTGATATCCCCAAACAGGAATGCTTCTCGATTCAATGATCTCAATAGTCTTTGGAATATCACCGACTGATTTCACACCACTTGTAAACACACAAATAGGGTGTTTTTCTAATCCCCCGATATCCGCTGAAATATCAAATGACCGTGCTACCCCTTGATGGGCACCACCGATTCCCCCTGTTGCAAAAAACTCTATCCCTACCTGATGTGCTGCGTACAAGGTGCTTGCAACAGTCGTGCCTCCATGTTTCTTTGTTACAAAAAGATGCGGCAGGTCACGCGAGGAGGTCTTAAGACTATTCCCATCAGCAATGATTGATTCCAACACATCCGGAGTCACCCCTACACGTAAAATACCGGCAACCACCGCAATAAAGACCGGAATCGCTCCTTCTTCAGATATCACTTTTACAACATCGTGTATGAACGACATGCTGTGTGATTTTGGAAGCCCGTGCGTGAGCATGGCAGTCTCCAATGCAACGACAGGCCCTCCTGTTTGAATTGTTTTTTCAATGCTTGATTCGACTTGAATCATGTTTCCTCTCCTTTAAATCCTGCCAGACATAATAAACTCTTTTTCATCTTCTCTCTCGACATTCCAATCTACCTGGCATATCGACGATTGATCTTGAAACAGATTCCTGCTTCAAGAAAAGTTTTTTGCACAAAATAAGACAGATGCTTTTTTATAAATTCGCATATCGACCAGTTCAACAAAAATAGCACAGCCTATCCGTGAGAAATTCTTGCGCAATGCTCCACACAATTCTCACCTGGCAAAGCGTTCTCAATTTGCTTGTCAAAAATTTGTGCATGCCTTATTTAACTGTACAAAAATAATACTTTCTATTCAATAGAATAATTTTAAATATTTCTTATATAAACCTTTTTTTATAATAAAAAATAAAAAGCAGTTTTTATATAAAAACATTTAGATATATAAAAACATTTAGATATATAAAAAATTTGAGATTACTTTTGCGGCCATCTCAACCCTCACAATTTTCGCAAAAATGTTGTTTGTTAAAAATCTTCCCTTGCCCGCGCAATGCTATCTTATGATAGCATCATAGTTCCTGCAAAAATAGTTCACAGATTTCAATGAGCATTGTATTGCACATAATTCTATGCCTTCATACACTGAATCCATGCAAACTAGACCGCTGGTTCATTTTCATCCACAACGGTCCTGGATGAACGACCCAAACGGGTGTTTTTTTTACGACAAAACCTATCATCTTTATTTTCAACACAATCCATTTGACATGGTCTGGGGACCCATGCATTGGGGGCACGCAACAAGCTCCGATCTTGTGAACTGGGATCATAAACCCATCGCAATTCATGCTGATGGAAACATGACTGCCTATTCTGGATCGATAGTTATTGATACACACAATGTTTCGGGATTGTTTTCGCCAGAATCTGCACCCCCCAATATCATCGCATTCTATACTCGCTGTCATGAAGACAAAAATCTACAAGAACAATGTCTCGCATATAGCCTTGATGGGGGGACAACGTTTCTCCAATACCATCATAATCCTATTATTGCAAATCCAAACATAGCTGATTTCCGGGACCCCAAGGTTGATTTTCATGCTCTTTCGCAATCGTGGATCATGGTGCTTGCTGTTTCCAACACCATTCATTTGTATCGGTCTGCAAATTTGCTTGATTGGGAGCTTGTTTCAACTATCTCTGCAAGCCTTGAAGATTTTGACGGAGCCGTAGAATGCCCCGATTTTTTCCAATTGCCGATTACCGAATTTGACGGAAAAAACACCCATATCATAGAAAGAGAGCTCAACACAGAATATTCCCTATGGGTTTTGACCTGTTCGTTTCAGTGCAAAGAATTGATTCCCTCTCAGCGGTATAAAATTGGAACCTTTGATGGGTCTGTATTCACCCCCATTTCTCAGAGATGGGAGATTCTGAACTATGGTATCGACGCCTATGCATCGCAAACCTGGCATCACCCCACACAAAAGCATGAAAAGACACAGATTGCATGGTCTGCACATTGGAGCTATGCGAACAATACCCCTATGCAAACCTATCGAGGAATCATGACCTTCCCTAGCCTCTTGCGCATTGCAACATATGGTGGGCACTACCACCTATGTCAACGAATTACCCCCTCTATCTATTCCTATGCGCAAACGTTCTTTTCAAAAACCTGTTCTCAATTCACACATATTCCATCACAAGGAGATGCACAACTTGTCGAGATTACCATACAGGGTGATCAAGCGTTCAGCGTCAGCTTGTTCTGGAGCGATACACAGCGGGTAGACATCGACGTAAATCCCAATGCCATCGTATTTGATCGCAGCAAGAGTGACAGTTTTTTTGAAGCAGCGCAGACAAGAATATTCACTATGCCTATCCTGCACAATCAACCAGGGAACAGGCGTTTGACCATTCTCATCGACTATACTATTGTTGAGCTGTTCATGTACGATAGACAGGTTGGAACATACAGGGTGTTCCCTGAATGTAAACGATTACAATTCTTGAGCATTACTCCACATACGATGGAGTCCATCGATATCGAAATTTCTAAAATTTTTAATACTATTAGACCCAGCTATGCTGGAAAGGAGATACTATGAAAGGAATTATATCAATAATTCTTATGTTATGTTTAATTGCACTGAGTACACTGGTGCTTTTCGCTGGTGGTGACAATGAGAGGATGTCAGGCCCCACTGAGATCAGTCTTTGGTATCACGGTGCAGGAAACGAAGTAGAGCGATCTATCCTTGTTGGGATAATCGATGATTTTAATGCATCTCAGGATGCATATACTGTCGTGCTTGAGGAATTTCCACAGGAATCTTTTAACGATTCGGTAATTGCTGCAGCGCTTGCAGGCAACCTTCCTGATATCATTGATGTCGATGGTCCTGTTATGCCAAACTGGGCTTGGGCTGGATATCTTTCTCCGTTGGAAGTTCCAGCAAGCAAGATTGCAAGATTTCTGCCTGGCGCAGTCGGAAAATGGGATGGAGAAACCTATGCGATAGGGCTCTGGGACGCTGCCGTTGCAATCTATGCACGTCGTTCAGTGCTGGAGGCAAACAATATTCGCATACCAACCCTCGATAATCCATGGTCTCTTGAAGAACTTGATGCAATATTAGTCAAACTCCAAAATACCGGTGATTATGAGTATGCACTTGATCTTGGCATGGCATGGACCGGGGAATGGTATCCCTATGCCTTTTCACCTTTTTTGCAGAGTTTTGGCGGCGATATCGTTGATCGATCGAGTTTCCACACTGCCGAAGGTGCACTAAACGGACCAGAGGCCATTGCATTTGGTGAATGGTGGCAGAGTCTGTTTGAGCGAGGATTGGCTCCTGGAACCACTCAAGATGGAGCTGATCGTGACACTGGGTTTATTGATGGAAAATATGCCCTTCAATGGAATGGAAACTGGGCAGGAATTCCCACATTAGATGCGCTCGGCGACAATGCTGATGACCTTTTGTTTTTGCCTGCACCTGATTTTGGAAATGGTCCTGTTATTGGTGCTGCTTCGTGGCAGTTTGCCGTTTCTTCAACAAGTGAAAACAAGGAAGGTGCCAATGCATTCATTGAATTCGCCATCCAGGACAAATATCTTGCGCAGTTTTCAGATGGTATCGGGCTTATCCCGGCAACTCCTGCTGCTGCTGCTTTGACAGAAAATTATTCTCCAGGGGGAGCACTGGAAGTGTTCTTTGCATTAAGTGAAGAACAAGCTCTTATTCGCCCACCGTTTCCGGGGTACATTGTTGCAGCCAAGGTATTTGAAAAAGCATTGGCAGACATTGCAAACGGAGCAGATGTACGTGACACATTGGATGCAGCTGTAGACGAGATCGATGCTGATATTGAAAACAACAGCTACTACGGTTTTTAATATATATTTGTGACACCATGTCAGAAAGGGAGCAGCCGCTCCCTTTCTTTGAAAACCTACTATGCTGAAAAAAGATCAACCAGCGGCCCTGGTCCAGACAAGCCAAAAAAAAATTCGCCCTCACACACATCGAGATGAAACTCTCACCGGTTGGTTTATGGCTGCCCCGGCAATACTCCTTGTTATGTTGTTTCTCATAACACCGTTTTTCATGTCGGTGGTATTATCCTTCACCAACCAACGCCTTATCTCACCAAACCCAACTGAATTTGTAGGGTTACGAAACTTTTCGCGTTTGTTAACGCTGCGAACGCTTACCCTTGAACCAGTACGTGATTCAATTGGAAGCATTCAATACAACGAAGAAGGAGAGGTGCTCTATCCAAGCATACGGAGCTATACGCGCAATAACCCTGACTATCCAAAATTAGATGGCTTGCGAGAACTTGCAACCTGGCATTTTGGTGAAACGCGCCTTGTATTTCTTGCAAGCGATGTTGTGTTTTACAAGGCATTGTTGAATACGTTTCTATTCGTTTTGGCGATTGTCCCCCTGCAAGGTGGCTTCGCTCTTCTTCTTGCGCTCTTGCTCAATCGCCGATTACGCGGGATAACCGTTTTTCGTTCGATTTTTTTCACTCCAGTTGTCATTTCAATGGTTATCGTCTCGCTCCTCTGGCGCTTTATCTATGACGGAGACAGCGGATTACTAAATGCAATGCTCAACGCAATAACCTTTGGCAACTTTAAACCTATTAGCTGGCTCGGAGATACAAAGACTGCACTTTTTTCCGTTATTGTCATGTCCACTTGGCAGGGAGTCGGGTTTCATATGGTTATATGGCTTGCAGGGCTTCAAAATATTCCCGGAGCATTGTATGAAGCTGCATCTATCGACGGCGCCAATGCCTGGCAAAAACTGCGGAACATCACCCTTCCAGGCCTGCGTAATACTGCTATTTTTGTGTTTGTAATTATCACCATGCAGGCATTCGGTCTCTACGTGCAAATTGAGGTAATGACTCGGGGCGGACCGCTCGATTCAACACAATCACTCATTTTTCAGGCTGTACAGCGAGGATATGGAAAACAAGATATTGCGGGTGGTTCTGCCCTATCGTTGATTTTCTTTTTGCTCGTGTTCAGCATAACATTGACCCAACGTATCCTCACCCGGGAGAAACGATCATGACGCCGCTGCATGCATCGAAAAAGCTACTAAGCACTATAAAAACGATCTGCGTATACCTCGTGTTGGTCTTTATCGCTGCAATATTTATATTTCCACTCTGGTTTATGATTATGTCCTCATTTAAACCAGACCTCCAACTACTGCGAGATACCCAAAACATTCGTGCCTTTCTCCCCGTTGGTGATGTATCGATGAATAACTATAATGAGGCCTTTGTCCGCGCACCGATTGGACGATTCTTATTCAATTCGATTTTCATCTCGGTAACAACGGTACTCATCGGATTAGTTGTCAATTCAATGGCGGGGTATTCCTTTGCGATCCTCAATTGGCGCGGCAAAAATATTATAATTTCAATCATCATTGCAACGATCATCATTCCTTTTGAAACCATTATGATTCCCCTGCTCCTGGAGGTGAATTTTCTACCCTGGTTTGGGTTTAAAGGATTTACCATTGGATGGCTGAACACCTATCATGTGCAGATTGTTCCGTTTATTGCGCATGCATTCCAGATATTTTTGTTTTATCAATTTTTTCGTGATATTCCACGCGATACCCTGGAGGCTGCGCGCATTGATGGCAGCACCTGGTTTCGTATCTATTGGAATATTGTTATTCCAATTTCTGGTCCTGTTTTGGCAACCGCAACCATCCTGCGATTTCTTGAAATGTGGAATCAGTTTGTCTGGCCAAGAATGGTTGTACAAACTGAGGCGCTCCGCCCTGTTATGGTTGGGGTGCAGTATTTCTTTCAGCTAGACACCCATTGGGGTGAGATCATGGCCTATCTGACCATCATTACAATCCCTGTCTTGCTCGTTTACCTGTCCATGCAACGCGCTTTTATTGAAAGTATTGCAACAACCGGCATAAAGGGATGAAACTGGTCCAGGAGAATTCTCTTCGCATTTTTATAAACGATAGCAAGAATCTTTGCATAGAATAGCGTTACTAGAAAAACTCTTTACATAGAACAGGAGGTGGGCGACGTTCAAGAAAGCAGAGAAAAATTTTCTACGCTACAAAATATACTGTGCAATGTTAAGAACTCTCAACCCTCAAAAATTCTTTTTAGTTAATGGTGAGTTTTCTGCCTTCACATATTTTCTTAAGTTTTCTTGCTGTCTCAGCTGCAAGCCTTTCATCCGGAAGTACCATGTCAGGTAGCCTACAAAAAGGGATCATCTCTGCAGTGAGTGGCCCTGTGTATGCGATCTTCTGCAATTCAGCAAAAACTGCATCAAAGTTAACGTCGCCACGTTCTAAATCATCTGTGAATCCATGCAGACCCCCAAGACAATCTGATCGTTCATAGTTCTTCAGATGCACCGCAAAGATTTTATCAGCAAGGACGGGTATCCAATGTTCCGCATACCCAAAAGCACATACGTTTCCAACATCAAGATAAACTCCCAAATAATCACTCTCAACTTGCGAAATGAAATGTTTCATTTCCATGGGAGAAAGAAGAAATTTACTCCAAACATTTTCTACAGCTAGTCTTACCTTCTTTGTTGCTGCATAGGGAAGTATCGTTTTGAGAGAATCAAGTGCATGATTCCAAACATCATGATAGGGAGTAACAGGCACCGTATCATCCCATGCCACGTCTACTGTTCCTCCGGTAATCAATATGGTATCGATCCCCAAATTAGCTGCCATATCTATATAGGTACGGGTAAATTGCAATGCGCATTCTCTTTCTTCTCGTTCTACTGCTGCAAGCGAGCAAGTCCAATATTGCCCCGTTGCAAGAGTCGGCAAGGCAACGTCAGCTTTGTTGGCATAATCACGAATATCTTCCAATTCTGTTTGTGTCATAGTGGTTTTGAGACAGTCACCTACGCTGAGTTCTATAGCGGATAATCCAAAAGATTTGACCATTGCGATGGCCTTTTGTGGGCTGAGTATACCGTCAAAACCGCCAAGTACCCAATAGTTTAAAGCCAATATATTGTCCATTCTTTTCTCCTAAAGATACGTTATACGTTGTTTTCTACCTGTAACAATTGATTGCTCTGCTGTTTGCACCATGCACATTGCATCAGCCATCTCAGACAGAGGCAGGTAGTCATAAGGCGGTCTCCCTTGTCTGATGGACGTTAGGATATAATCAATCTCCCGATGCCATCCTGTAGGCAGATGCGGATCCCCGAGATCTGGGGTGGGCTGGCTGCCATCTTCCATAAAGATTTGCAACCCTTGTTGAGTAAATTGCATAGTACCTTTCTCACAAACGATGAGAAAACTCATATCAAAAGGAGTCCCAGCAGCAGGGCTCCAACTTCCATCTGAATAGATAAGGCTTCCATCTTCATAATCGTATACAGTCATGCAATGATCTACCCCAGTGTCTGATCGAAACCCTTGCAGGGCAAAGGACTGTAATGCCGTGGGGCGTCCAAAAAAATAGCGCACAGCATCAATATCATGGATGTGCAAATCAAGTAATGCACCGCCGCTTTCTTGTGCATTCATAAACCAATTATTCCAGGCATTCCCTGCAATGTTGCCAGATATCCTTCTGAAATATGCAGATTTCACTGCTCCTAGCGTTCCAGAATGGTACAATCGTCTTGCATAAGAGTATTCAGGCCAATATCGGATGCACATGCCCACAGAAAAAAATCCCTTGCTTGTGCTTGCTAGTTGCAATAATTCAGCTGCTTCTTCTACTGTTCTTGCAAGAGGTTTTTCACACAAGACATGTTTTCCCGTTTTAAGTGCATGTGAGGCGTGGCGAAAATGAAGATGTGTCGGTACGCAAATATCTATGAGATCTATCTTGTCGTCTGAGATGAGTTCTTCAATGGTCGCATAGCATCGTATCTCCTGCAAATCAACTTTGTCGCTCTCTGCTTCGTCATCTATATTTCCTGCGATACTGCTCCAATCGCCTTCTCGTTTACGTAGGTCAACATCGGCAATAGCAACTACCTTGGCAAGTGGGTGTTCCTTGTATATCCCAAAATGCGTTGATCCCATGAACCCTATGCCTGCTATTCCCACTCGTATAGGTGTATTATTTTCTTTGTTCATTTGTTACCCTTTCTGTCGATTCCTGCGATTAATGCTATCTGCGTGGTGTATAGTTTGATTCCAGGCGAACTACCCAATGATTCACGGTTCTCTCAATCAACGCCTTCTCAAAACTAACGCTGCAATAGCAATTCCTAAGATACTAGGATCCAACAATCTGGTTTAAGCATCCGCCTCAGTCATCCTTTTATCGCCCCTCCTGTTAGTCCTGCCACTAATCTTTTCTCCATAAGATAGAAAAGTATAAGCACCGGAATAAGTGCCATACATGCAGCCCCAGTGAGCAATTCCCATTCCACGGAAAATCTACCCACAAACTGAAACAACCCCACTGTTAACGGCGTTTTCCGCGTAGATTGTACAAATGACAATGCGAACAGAAATTCATTCCATGTATAGATAAAAGTATAGATAGCAGTAGCTACAATTCCAGGAACTGCAATTGGCAATAATACGTACACCACAACCTGAAAGCGGTTACAGCCATCAATCTTTGCAGCGTCTTCTATGGCAACCGGTATGGCTGAGAGATAACCGTTCAACATCCATATGGTGAAGGATGCAGTAAAAATCGTATTCGCAAGGATAAGACTGAGGTATGTATCGACAAGACCGGTCAATACGACAACTTTAAACAAACTAATTACAATAATTACCGGTGAAAACATCTGTATCACAAGAAAGCAAAATAATATTGCTCTTTTCCCTGGAAATCGGAGACGAGAAACCGCATAGGCGGCAGGGATGCAGATACCAAGATTTAAGATCATTGTTACAAGAGAGATAACGAGACTTGATTTGAAATAGTTTGCCAAAGGGATTACTGACCACACAGTAACAAAATTCTTCAGTGTGAATTGTTTTGGAAACCAATAAGGAGGAGAATGGTATATCTCACTCGATGATTTGAACATCGAAACAACCATCACAAAAAAGGGAAACAGCATGATTGCTAATAACCCTATGACCAGAGCCATGATGATTCCCTTATAGAGAGCTAGTCTTCCCTTACTCATGAGATTCGTCATAATTCTGCCTTTCCGAAATACAACTTAGCATTGATAGTACTTATCACAGATAAAATGAGAAAGGTCATGACAGAAAGAACCGCTGCACGCGACCATTTTAGATATTCAAATCCATTCTTGTAGATATACGTGATGAGAATATCAGTAGTTCCCGCTGGCCCCCCTTTAGTCAAAATATAGGGAGTGTTGAAATCACTAAAGGTCCATAGACTGGATAGCATGATTGCAATAAACAGAATCCCTCGTATACCCGGAATGGTCACATAAAAGAACTTCTGCATCACATTTGCCCCGTCTATCGCTGCAGCCTCATATAAAGAAGCGGATATCGCCTGCATTCCTGCTAAAAACATAACTGCCATAAAAGGAATCCCCAACCAGCTATCTACCCAGACTGTCGAAATGAAGGCCGTGATTGGATTGCCTAACCATACGGGGGGATTGGTGAATATTCCCGTTGACTGCAACAAATGATTCAATAATCCAAATTCGTGATGGAATGCCCACTTCCAAAGCATCACGCTAATAGGTATCGAGGATGCCCATGGAAGAATAAAAAGCACACGAGAAAGCGTTCGAAAAGGGAAGGAGGTATTTAAGAGCACCGCAATGACCAATCCAAAGAACACTTTTATAGTTACGGCAAGGATCGTCCACAACACAGTACGCCCGGTGACTATCCAAGTTTGGGCAGAGGTGAATACAGAGAGATACTCTTTGAACCCCGAAAACGCAACCAGTGTACCCAACTTATTCGTTGAAAAAAACGACATGCTGAACACATACAGTATTGGATAGGCTAAAAACAATCCAATAAGCAAAAAAACCGGCATCAAAAGCAAATATGCTAAAGATCGTTCACTCAAATATTTCTTTTTTCTTAAAGTATTCAATTTTTTATAAAACAAGAATTTGGCCGAGACCCTTGTCCCGGCCAAATAGATTTTTTACTTACATTCCCCTTGCTTCATCAATCTGTTCTGCCGCTTCATCAAGCGCTTCTTGTGCAGTCATATTGCCAAGAAACACCTTCTGTACCGCATCCCATATTAAGCTTGAGGCCTCTGTCCACCCTTCTACAAGTGGCCATCCCTTAGCGCTGATATTTGCCTCGGCCATTGCCTGATACATGGGAGTTTGAAATTGTGGCAAAGCTGCAGCACTGATGGTTACCGGCGGAAAGCCTATCTGCTCATCCAACGCAGCCTTCCACTCGTCTTGATAGAGAAAATCAATGAATTTTCCTATGCCTTCCTTGTTCTTCGCATTCTTGTATATTGCAATAGAGTCAGTGATAATAAGCGGTGCCGATTCAGAGCCTCTGAAGGGAGGAATCTGTGCATAAGCAATATCCCAATCTGGCGACACACTGTCATATTCTGATTGAGCCCAGGCACCAATCATCGTATAGGCAGCTTTTCCTGCAAAAAATACTGGATGTGACTGCTTCCTATCCATTGAGATATATCCTTCTTGTGCAACCTTATCTTTGTTTGCAAGATTTGCCATGAATTCCAATGCTTTAACACCCGCATCAGAATTTACCGTACTCTTGCCCGTTGCATCAAAAAAATCTCCGCCTGCAGCATAAAAGTAATAACAAAAATCGGTCAGTTCAGTATGCTTTCCACCAGGAACGATAAGTCCATATGAAGATTCAGTCGTTGCTGCTATAGCAGCTTGTCGTAACTCTTCCATAGTCGTAGGAACTACTGATGTAAGTGAAGTATTGTACGCAATAAATCGAGCACCTGCTGCAAAAGGAATTCCCATCACAACATTATCAACTACTGCCTCCAAAGCACCGGGGGCAATGTTACTCACCGTGTTTCCTGAAAGATAGGGTAGAGGAGCTTCGATTGCATCCTCGCGCATAAAATCAAGAATCCAGCGAGTTCCAATAATAGAAGCGTCTGGAGGTCTGTTCGCCGCAAGCGCGGTTGTCAACTTAGCAAGCAAGTTGTTCCAATCTACTATTACTAGATCCAAATCGTATTGAGGGTAGGCAGCTTCAAAAGCTTGTTCAATCTCTCCTAAAAAAGCGCCATCCAAACCATCATAATCAGCCATCCAAAAGGTAACCGTCGACATATCACCTTCGTTTTCACTTCCTCCAGCTGCAAAAAGAAAACCACTGCAGAGAAGAAAAAGAATCATGCCAACTAACACAATATTGTACTTCATATAAACTCCTTGTTTTTCAGATTAAATCTGAGTTATTTATTGTTACATTATAGATGAAAAAATACAATAAGTAAATAGTAAAATATGTTGCAGTCCTTTTGTTCAAGTTTTTCATAATCCACCCCTTGTTAGGGGTAACCACACTGCTGGTGATATCAGATTAGCTCTTGCAGACAGCATACAGAGAACCCTAAGGCATACACCTACAGACCTCACAAAAAGGGATATATAGTGTATATACACTAGTGAAACTATCTATTGATTCTATGGGAATTATGATAAAAAAACTAAGAGTAGAAGAATAAGCAGGAAACAAGCAGGCACTCGGTATTGTTATATGAAGTATCGTCGTACAATACTTCCTCATACCTTTCTCATTGAGAAAGGAGGTGATCCAGCCACACTTTCCAGTACGGCTACCTTGTTACGACTTCACCCCCCTTACCAAGCATACCTTCGGCGTCGCCTCCTCTCGGTTCAGCTAACGACTTCGGGTATCCCCAACTCGGGTGGTGTGACGGGCGGTGTGTACAAGGCCCGAGAACGTATTCACCGCAGCATGCTGATCTGCGATTACTAGCGATTCCAACTTCATGGAGTCGAGTTGCAGACTCCAATCCGAACTGAGACAAGCTTTTTGCGATTCGCTTAGCTTCACAGCTTCGCAGCGCTCTGTACTTGCCATTGTAGCACGTGTGTAGCCCAGGATATAAGGGCCATGATGACTTGACCTCGTCCCCACCTTCCTCCGGTTTGTCACCGGCAGTCCTGCCTGAGTCCTCAGCATTACCTGTTAGCAACAGACAGTAAGGGTTGCGCTCGTTGCGGGACTTAACCCAACACCTCACGGCACGAGCTGACGACAGCCATGCAGCACCTGTTTTCCGTCTCCGTAGAGCAGCACAATCTCTTGCACTTCCCAGAAAATGTCAAACCCTGGTAAGGTTTCTCGCGTATCATCGAATTAAACCACATGCTCCACCGCTTGTGCGGGCCCCCGTCAATTCCTTTGAGTTTCACCCTTGCGGGCATACTCCCCAGGCGGTGTACTTATCACGTTTGCTTCGATACTCAGCATTACTGCCAAACATCTAGTACACATCGTTTACTGCGTGGACTACCAGGGTATCTAATCCTGTTCGCTCCCCACGCTTTCGCTTCTCAGCGTCAGTCTGCACCCAGAAAATCGCCTTCGCCTCTGGTGTTCTTCTTGATTTCTACAGATTTCACCCCTCCACCAAAAATTCCATTTTCCCCTGCGCGACTCTAGTCTTATAGTTCCTTGCACGCTCCCACCGTTAAGCGGTGGTCTTTCACACAAGGCTTGTAAAACCGCCTACTAGCCCTTTACGCCCAATGATTCCGAACAACGCTCGCCCCTTACGTGTTACCGCGGCTGCTGGCACGTAATTTGCCGGGGCTTATTCCTATGCTACCGTCATCAGATGCGCATTACCTCGCACCCTTATTCCTCACATAGAAAAGTACTTTACAACCTCACGACCTTCATCGTACACGCGGTGTCGCTCCGTCAGACTTTCGTCCATTGCGGAAGATTCTTAGCTGCTGCCTTCCGTAGAAGTCTGGGCCGTATCTCAGTCCCAATGTGGCCGTACACCCTCTCAGGCCGGCTCCCTATCATCGCCTCGGTAGGCTCTTACCCCACCAACTAGCTAATAGGCCGCAAGTTCATCATGTGGCGCTGCTCTCACAGCTTTCATTATGGCGCTCATCACCATAACTCCATGCGGTATTACCCACTGTTTCCAGTGGCTATCCCCCTCCTCATGGTAGATCCCTCACGTGTCACTCACCAGTCCGCTACTCTCACATTGCTAATGCAATGCTACCGTTCAACTTGCATGCTTGATACGCACCGCTAGCGTTCGTTCTGAGCCAGGATCAAACTCTTCATTATTTTTTCCCCTCCACTTTCATGGAGGTTCTCTTTTCTTTTTCCTAGCCCGCTTGCTTCCCTTCCCTTATTCTTCCATTGATCTCTCAGTCTTGTAACTAAACACTATATTGAGATCAAAAAGTTCCCTAGCATCTAGTCAACAGAGTCCAAGTATAGTTGATAACAAAAAACAGTGCAAGGTAAATAAGCGCACTATCTAAACAATTAATGCATATCTTGATTGAACAATTGATTTTACCTTCTTATACCACACCAATAGATATAAAGAACTGCCAATTAGTGCTCTGTCTGTGTACACAAGTGCATATCTATTGATACAATAAACTCAAAACTATTATATAGGGGGATACTTAGATGAAAAGAGCTATACCAGTAGGAATAGCATTAGTTTTAGTAGTTGGTGTTCTAAGCGCCACAGGACTGAAAGAATATAAATCAGATTCCGGTGAATTTGGATTGACTATCTTGCACAGCAATGATGGGGAATCTTCTTTGACTGCGAATGATTATTCTGGTTCAGTTGCACAATTTGCGCAAAAGTTGCAAACCTTACGCGCAGCATCACCATACCCAGTTATTACCGTCTCAGCCGGAGATAATTTTCTCACTGGATTACAGTATAGTGCTTCCCAAGGCGTCTACGACGCACGAGCACTCAATCTTGCTGGTTATGATTTTTCTGCAGTTGGTAACCACGAATTTGATCTTGGAGTCGATGGATTTAGACGCTTTCTTGCAGAAGCAGATTTCAAATTTATCAGCTCAAATCTCGATTTTTCGGATGAGCCCGATGTCTTACAATATGTTGGGGATAAAGTTGTTCCTTGGTATATCAAAGAGATCACAACACCGTCCGGAACACAAAAAGTTGGATTTATCGGCGCAACAACGGAATCTATTTCTGTTATTTCTTCTCCTGGAAGGGTGAAAATTGCTGATGTCGAAGAGAGTTTGCAACAAGCTGCAGATGATCTGCGAAAGCAGGGAGTGAACATTATTATTTCCTTGTCACATTTGCAAAATGTAGATGAAGAAATTGAGCTTGCATCAAAAATTGATGGGGTTGATATATTTGTTGCCGGTGGCGGTGATAACCTGCTTGGAAATCCCAACAACGATTACTTGATGCGAGTAAACAACGATGGAGATAGAGTCCCTGATTCACCAGAAGGTCCCTATCCATACCGAACACAATCACCAAGCGGTGAACCTGTTCTTGTCGTTGCAACTGATGGTTCGTACAACTACATCGGACAACTCATGGTCACTTTCAACAAGAAGGGAATCATAACCTCAGTCAACCCACAATCAGGTCCTGTCGGCGTGCATCCTGATGACCCAACCAATTCCACCATTGATCGTGAAATCGTTCAGACAGTGTCTGATGCAATCGCGGGTTATAAAGATGAAATTATTGGATCTACGAGCGTTGCCCTCGATGGAACACGTCAACTAGTTCGTACGCAAGAAACAGCCTTCGGCAATCTTATAGCAGATTCATATCTCGCAGCAGCAAACGAACTCTATGATAGAGATGTACACTTCGCAGTAACTAATGGTGGCGGTATTCGCAAAAGTATCGTAATACCTGCAAACAGTGATATCTCGATGTACCATATTCTCACCGCATTACCGTTCAGCAATTATCTGACGGCTATCGAAGATATGGCAGCTCAGGAAATTAAAGCCCTGTTTGAACATTCAGTTGCTGGCCTCCCAGATGCAAGCGGTCGCTTCTTGCAAGTCTCAGGGGTGAGCGTTACCTATGATGCTTCACGAGATCCTGGTGATCGAGTACGAAGTATTAGAATTGGAAGAACGCCAATCGTAGAAAACGGAGAAATTGTTGACTTAGAAAATACTTATACCTTTGTCACAAACTCTTTTCTCGCTGGTGGTGGAGATGGCTATGCAATGCTTGATACACACCCTTCAATTCTGAAAGTACAACTTGGTGTCTCTTATGCAGAGGCAACATATAACTACATAGCTGAATTAAAAAATGTTAATTCACGAGCTTGGCGATCACCAAGACTTATTGAACAGTAATTAGTTCAATTAACGTCAAACAGGCAGGAATATTCCTGCCTGTTTTTTTATTCCACTTACGTATTATTTTTTACACTGTATTAGCACCTGCCTGAAAAAGCATAATCTAAAAAATCACGCTGAAGGAAGGAGCCTTGTATAGACATACATCGATGCAGATTAAAGCATCGTATTTCTAATTAAGAATTTAAGAATCAGACTTTTTTGCTGTTGTCTTCTTGGTTGGTGCTTTTGTTTTTTTTGCAGGACTTTCGCTTGAGTCAGCGATTTCCTTTGTTTTCTTTTCTGTTGGAGGAGGAGTCTGTGGGGCAGCAGGTGCATCATTTGTTGTTGCTGTAGTGGTATTTGATGTGGTATTCAATTTTTCAAGTTTAGCATGCTTTATTGAAATATTTCGTTCTATCTCGCCTATTCCAAGCAGTATCTCTTTTACTTCTACTTGCGATTGCGTAACTGATTGCTGGGTGCCGCTTTTGAATTTTTGAAGCACTACCTCTCCAAGAGAAAGAACAAGTTTTTCCTTCTTTTTTTCCAGCTGTACTATTTCAAGCTTTATCTTTCCTATCTCAGTCAGTTCTTTTGTTTTTCGAGAAACCTCTTGCAAAACTGATTTTGTGGTTTTTGCACTGATGTCAGCTGTCTCTTTCAACAGCGATTTAAACTTTCCCCAATTTTCTGTTGCCATGACCTAGGGTATAAGCAAGAATCAAAAAGGTCAAGCTTCTCCCTTTTGCTCTCTCCAGAAATACACTATACTTGGGTAATGCCCGACCCAATTTCTCAACTCCGCAGATGGTTATCTTCTTGTGATGAACCCAGCATCGCTGTGTGTAATGACAGTGATCCGCATTGCAGTGAAATTCCCGCCCCCTTGTTTTGTTTCCGTTCCTATCTCAGCGGATTTCGCGGATCCTATGGCACCCTTATCGTTACTCGTTCTGAGGCTCACCTATGGACAGATTCACGCTACCTTTTGCAAGCACAAGATATCCTCAAGGATTCATCCATCACGCTCCACTCCTTAAACAAAGATATCTCGCCAAAAGCATGGATAGCTCGCAATACCCCTGAACACACCCATATTCATTTTTTTCACGAACCAATAAGTGAGTTGCGTTCGTATGAATCCATCTGTGCCCCTCGGACCTGTGTTGCGCACATCCATTATCCTGAACACGTCTGGAAAAATCGTCCCGATGTCATTTGTAACCCAATTCGCGTACTTCCATCAGGATCAAGCGAAGCTGTGGTGAAAAACCTGGAGACAATACGAACTGCCATGACTGGGCAGAACTGTACCATGCATATCATCGCAAACCTCGACGACATTGCTCATATCACCAATCTACGCGCCTTTGATCTCCCATACCAACAGCTATTCCATGCCTTTTTGATAATTCAAAAGCGGTCAACACAGCTATTTTTGCGTAATGCAGCACAACTCACCGTTGAGGCAGTGCAATTACTTGCAGAAGCTTCTATAGAAATAAGAAACTATTTCGATATCGTAGATGCCCTTGGAATCTTGCCAAAGAATCAATCGGTGTTGATTGACCCTCAACAAATAGATGCAGGCTTTCTTCCCTATATTTCTGCTTCCACCGTCTTCGGCGACCAGCCAAGTTCGTCTATGAAATCGATCAAATCTGAAAACGAGCTGCAAAATTTGCAAGAAGTACATTGCAAAGATGGTGCTGCAATGGTCAACATGTTGT
This sequence comes from Spirochaetia bacterium, assembly GCA_965243525.1. Lineage (GTDB taxonomy): Bacteria > Spirochaetota > Spirochaetia > WTKD01 > WTKD01 > WTKD01. The sequence goes on from OZ251568.1 coordinate 785,842, forward strand.
TTGCTGTTGAAGATGCAGATCTCGATACGCTTACTGAAAACACCATTGCAGATTATTGCAGGGAGTATCGAAGCAGCCATCAAGGCTATCTTGGGGATAGTTTTTCTGCAATTTGTGCAAGCGGACATCACGCTGCAAGTCCTCACTATGAGACAAAAGCATCTAGCTCTCCCCTATACGATAACACTGTTCTTTTGATTGATTCTGGCGGACATTATAAGACCGGAACCACCGATATCACCCGCGTCTTGGGGATTGGAGATGTTCCAGAGCACATAAAACGAGACTATACCTTGGTGCTCAAGGCACATGTACATCTATCCACATTGATTTTTCCTGCACATACCCAAGGAAGAGATCTAAATGCGGTTTGTAAATCGGTACTTTGGCGCCATAAACGAAATTTCTATCATGGAACAGGACATGGTGTTGGATATGCGACCACGGTTCACGAGTTTCCGCCGAACATCTCCACGATTGGTGGCGATACCCAGTTAAAACCGGGAATGGTCTTCTCCGTAGAACCTGGAATATATATAGAAAATTCGCATGGGATTCGCATCGAAAACCTGGTCTACGTTGCGCATTACGAGAGTACTACTGAAGACGAATTTTATTATCTCCATCCATTAACCTTATGCCCCTATGAAAAAGCGTTAATCCTCCCAGGAATACTCGATCAAGAAGAAATCGCATGGATCAATGCCTATCATGAGCGTGTCTATCAAGAACTTTCTCCACTGATAGCTTCAGACAAACATGATCGATTCAAGAGAATGACCTCGCCGCTATAACTCATTGTCATCCTTTTGTGTAAGGCCTGACCACCCGCATTTTATAGATTACTACTTCAATTGAAATTACGTTTTTTTACGTAGATTAGATATGAAACAATTAGTATTTGTTTGCACCATTCTGGGAACAATGTTTGGGTGTGGAATGGAAACAGCTAGCTATAAATCTTTGCTTGGCCTAGACTTCGACCCACCACAATACCTCGCCCATGCATTTTCAAATTCAAAAACCTTAGAAATCACCTATTCAGAAGACATACAACTTACCTCTAAGATTTTCTTTTCTCCTGAACAACAATTCGAACCACGAGTATATGACCAAACCGTTGAGCTGCTATTTTCAACACAACCAAGACCAGCGATCAAGCACACAATGTCAATCGAGGTTACTGATCATCGTGGCAATCGAAACCGTCTGCATATTTCTTTCTATGGAATCAATGCAGATATTCCTGAGTTGTTGATTACAGAATTTTCCTCAGAAGGGAGCAGTTCAAACCCTGATCGTATTGAACTTTTTGTATTAAGAGCGGGCAACACACTTGGGCTCGCCGTATACACTGCCCACCCTAAAGAAAATGAGCCCATATTCATCTTTCCTGAAATACAGGTAATGGCTGGCGATTTTATCATCATTCACACAAAGCCTTCTGGCGCCGCAGCAGAGCAAACCGAGACAACAGATAAAACAAGTTCTGGAGGAAGGAATGCTCATCCTGCAGCCTGGGATGCGTGGGTGTCGGATGCTCCAGGGCTTTCAAACACAAGCGGTGCAATAATCATCACCGATAGACCTGATGGTAGGATCATCGATGTTGTCGTGTATACCGTCAAGGTATTTGATGAAAGCCATCGATATCGAGGGTATGGCAGGTCAAGCGATCTTGCCCTACTTGAATATCTCGTCACAGAGGGACAATGGATCACAGATCAATCCATCATTGGACCAGATACCGCTGTGTATTCAGAACCAAGCACCGCAACCCGTTCAATCAATCGCAGGATTGAGGGCAGTGCTTCCACCAGCTATTCAGACACAAATACGAAGACGGATTGGTACATCGTACCGAATAGAGGGAGTACTTTCGGAGAACCAAATAATCCCAACAGATATCAACCCTAAAAAGATTGTCTACCCGGCCTATCACAGCCCACTAGGTGATATTCGCTGTACCGAATATTTCTAACTCATCCAATCACGCTTGTGGTCAACATTCCATTTTCGCGTGATTTTAATAGTATTGCTCCAAAAATCAAGCGAGAGCTTCCCGGTAATGTCACCATGTCCAAACTTCGAGAATTTTATTCCACCGAATGAAAATGGATCTCTTGGAACAGGAATACCGATGTTTACCCCCAACATACCTGCAGTAAACCCATCAATAGCGTCCTGCGCAACCCTTCCATCCTTCGTAAAAATTGATGCCGCATTTCCATAGGGTGACGCGTTTTGAATAGCCAACGCCTCACTCAGGGAGCCAACACGCAACACCTCAAGAACCGGACCAAAGACCTCATAATCGTGCATCTCTTGCGGAGTTTTCCATTCTATAATGCTTGGACCAATATAGAATCCCCCCTCTTTGGTGATTTTTTTACGCCCATCCACAAGAATTTTTGCCTGAGGATCATTGAGATAGTTTTCAAGTTTCGCTCTAGCTTCCTTCGATATGATTGGAGGAATATCTGCCCCGGTTTCAATATTCTTGATATGTTCGACTAATTTCTGCAAAATGTGATCACAATCACCGACACAAACCAAGACCGATGCTGCCATACACCGCTGCCCCGCCATCCCATAAGCAGATGCGATGATATCTCGAACAGCGATATCAGGATCTACATCTGGCATGATCACAATATGATTTTTTGCTCCGCCCAAAGAAAGAACTCGCTTGAGCGATGCGCTCGCGCGTTTATAGACAATTTGTGCAACCGTGGTTGAGCCTACGAAGGACAAGGCCTTGATCTCTTCATTGTCGCAAAGCGCCTCTACAATAATCTGCCCTCCATGCAATACCGACAAAACACCATTGGGCAACCCGGCTTGTTGAAACAAGTCTGCCATATAGAGCGCTGATAGCGGCGTTTGCTCAGAAGGTTTCAAGATCATTGCATTCCCTACCATAAGTGCATTTGGTACTGTCCAGTGGGGAACCATAACCGGAAAATTAAACGGTGTAATGCTTGCTACAACGCCAAGCGGGCGACGTTCCTCTTCACAGCGGATATCCCCGCTCACCTTGAGGATGCTTCCACTATCACTATTTGCAAGCGAACAAGAAAATTCCACAAGCTCCAAGGCCTTCGCAACTCCTGCTCTTGCCTCATTGATATGTTTTCCGTTTTCTTTGTGATTGATTTCTGCTAATTCTTCACCATGCTTTTTGAGCAATTCGCGGTAGTCGTACATAAGTTCCGCGCGCTGTCGTAGCGTCAAAGCTCCCCATGATAATTGTGCTTTTTGTGCCGAATCCACCGCCTGGGCTAATACATCTGCAGTGCTATCTGGGACAGAGGCTATCGTTGTGCCATCGAGTGGTGAACGAATAGGGATCACCGCTTTTTCGATATCTTGCTCAACTCCATTGATATAATTTCCTCTTTTTTGCATATTCTATTCTCCTTTATCGTTGTTTTCTCAGTATTTTCTTGCTTTAGAAAGTACGTTCACGTGTTTGTTGTATATGTCCTGTGTACGCACATCGGCAGTCTCTGAAGCAATGGCAACATGCCACCAAGCATCATACCCGCTGGTCATTGTTTTGGGATGCACCTTTATATCAAATAAAACTGACTGCTTGTGGTGAGGAGCATCAGCGAGAGCTGCGCGAAGTTCATCTTCGGTGGTAATCGTATAGGCAACACATCCATAGGCCTCAGCACACCGTGCAAAATCAATGTATTGCTCTCGTCTGCTGGTTTGGGTTTTCGCCTGTTTTGTATAAGCAAACTCCGTCAAAAAGCTGCCCATCCCATTTTCTGTTTGCAAATTATTGATACACCCAAATCCAGTATTATCAAATAGCACAATGTGCAATCGAATTCCTTCTTGACCTGCCGTCAAGAGTTCTGAATGCAGCATAAGATAAGAACCATCACCGACAAATGCATATACTGGCCGCTTCTCTGCCAAGGCTACCCCCACAGCAGCGCTTATTTCATAGCCCATGCACGAATATGCATATTCAAGATGGTATCCACCACGTTGCTCAACTGACCAAATCCGCTGCAAATCGCCCGGAAGGCTTCCAGCAGAGCCAACAACGACTGCGTCTTTTGGCAATGCAGTGTTAAGAATGCCCAATGCCCTCACTTGTGAAAACGAATGCACATGCGAAATCAATTTGCTTTTTTCTGTCTCGGTCTCATGGAACAACCGATCTCGTTCCTTGAACCAAGCATCGCGTATCGAAGCAACTGAATCAGTTCTTACGTATTCACCAAGGGATTCTGACAACTGCGAGAGGGCTATTTTTGCATCTGCTTCGATTCCTATTGCGTCAAGTTTGCTGACATCAAACCGGGAAACATTGATGGAAATGATCTGTGCATCACGAAACAACCATTTTGAAGCGGTGGTGAAATCACCATATCGGGTTCCTACACCGATGATGCAATCCGCATCAGCAGCAACTTGATTTGCTGCCGCAGTCCCTGTGGTCCCGATGCCACCAAGATTGAGTGGATGCGTTGAAACAACAGCACCCTTTCCCGCCTGAGTTTCACCAAAGGGGATATTATGCTTTTCTGCAAATACGATAAAAGCATCTGCCGCATCAGCGTATTTCACCCCTCCCCCACAGATAAGCATTGGCTTTCTTGCATTGGCGATACCTGCGCTTGCGCGAGAAACACTCGTTGGCGTGGGATATTTTCGTTCAATATGGTGGATGCGTTTTGCAAGAAAAGAAGCTGGAAAATCATAGCTTTCACATTGCACATCCTGGGGCAGTGCAATACAGACTGCACCAGTTTGTTCTGGATCAGTGAGAATCCGAAATGCATTGATCAAAGATAGCATTATCTGTTCGGGACGATTGATGCGGTCCCAAAACGTACAAACCGCCTTAAAAGCATCATTTGTTGAAATATCAATTTCATGGCTGTGTTCAAGTTGTTGCAGTACCGGATCTGGTTGTCGTGTGGCAAAGGTATCACCCGGCAAAAGCAAGACAGGAATACGATTTGCCGTTGCAGTTGCGGCACCTGTCACCATATTTGCAGCACCAGGGCCAACCGAAGACGTGCAGGCATATATTTCTCTGCGATTTTTTTGCTTCGCATATCCGGTGGCAGCATGCACCATCCCCTGCTCATTTCGTCCATGGTGGAGCGCAAGATCGTGATTCAACTCCTCAAGTGCTTGCCCAATGCCAAGAACATTTCCATGCCCAAAAATGCACCACACCCCCTTCACAAATTTTCTCTCTGCTCCATCGACTGAAATATATTGATTGTCTATGAAGCGTATCAATGCCTGTGCGGTTGTCAACCGTTCTGTCTTCATGAGAGTGAATCTATCCACGTATGTTCGTCTGCGGTGATGCGATCCTTCCAATAATTCTCACCAAGATTTCGTATCGTCCAACAATAGTACATATCATACCCCGGCGCACAAACCTGGGGATGGGTTAGGTTTCCGCGTATTAACAGCGTTGAATTATGTGTCGATCTGAACACCTCATCCCCAAGATAAGCTGCCCCGAATCCCTGCTGTTTTGAGAATCGAAAAAAGTAAATTTCCGGCTGCTCATGATAATGCGGAGGATAACTCGACCAGCGCCCGGCATGTGAGATAACCTCACCAAGCACCAATTGAGAATATGGAGCAGTCGTATATGAAAAAACCTCTCTTACTGTTCTGATCGATGTGTCGTCAAGGACTCCACGTCCAAATACTTTTTCTGTGCATTGATCTGGCGTATAAAACACTGGCGAAAAATCAACATCATTACTCGCTTGAAGGAGGATGCATTCGCTGTATCGGTTTGCCAAGATTTCTATCGGTGTTGATTTGGGAACATGGAGTGCATAGGGTCCCGACGAAAAACACGACTCTCTGTGAATCGATTCTGTTCTTCCTCCCCAGGTGATCTGCACACTCCCCTCAAGCAACAACACTGCCGATTCCTTTGTTGCTGATGTAATTTCATGTTTCTCTTCTTTGTTTAGCGCAATCAAAGAAAAATCCATATGCATCTTATGATGGGTATTTTCTTCTTGCGTTACCGATGTTATCCCCAGGGGAAGGGTATTATTAGGTTGTTGAACGAGCATTGATATCCTCCAAATGTGTTAGTTTGTCTTCAGTCAAAGATTGCGTACAAGCCAGTGCAATGCTGAAAGATTGAACTGCATCATCAATAGTAGCCGCATATGGTGAAACCTGACCATCATGAATAGCCTGCACAAAGGAACGAATTTCTTCAGTATAGGCGTCGCCAAATCGATCCAGAAAATTGACATACCAACTTCTTCGCACTCCTTCTGTGGTGAACAAGGCTACATTATTGCGTTCAGGAAGACTGCCAATACGCAAAAAACCTTCGCTCCCTACTATTTCGGTTTCGATGTGATATCCATGTGCGATCGTACGGCCTACAAATAAAAATCCCATCGCTCCCCCTTGAAAATTGATAAATGCGCAGGCATTGTCCTGATCATTCTGTTTTTTGAGCTCTTCAAAGACGTAGCATCCACCACCAGAATAGGCAGCATGGGCCTCAGCGCCAAGATACCACCGCATAAGATCGATATCGTGGATCGCAACATCAATGTAGAGTCCTCCACTTCCCTTTGAAAAGTTCAAAATGCGCTTGCTCACCTTGATGCAGTCATGCGAATAGGCACGAATAAAATATGGTTTTCCTATATGCCCCTTGTCGATCGCATCCTTCGCATATTGATATGGTTCGTCAAATCGGCGCATGAAGCCAATCATAAAAACCTGCTGAGGATGTTTGTGCACAAGCGACTGCAGTGCAAGAGAATCTTCAAGCGTCAAGGCGACCGGTTTTTCAATAAACACATGCAATCCCGCATGCAGAGCTTTGACCGCTTGAGCATAATGCGATTCAGATGTACTTGCAATCACAACCGCATCGAGATCTTCCTTTGCGATCATTTCATCGAAATCAGTATAGCATTGCTTGATCGAAAATTCAGTGGAATACGTATCAAGTTCTTCTTGACGGATACTACATAGGGCCTGCAAGCGTGCCCCTGGAATTGAAGTCGCGATAGTTCGGGCATGGAATGATCCAAGGGTTCCCAATCCTACCACACCTATATGTACAAGGTTGTGTTTCATATTCTATTAGCCTTTCACCAACATGCCCCAAAAAGAGACAATACCTGTTACCAGTTATACACATCGCGTGATGTTCATTTGAGATATGCGATATCGTAGTATAGGTATAACCAGGAGAATCTGTCAACGTGACTTTACAATTTCAGTAGGAAAATATAACATACATGTAACTATTCGTATAAAGAAAAACGTCTCGCGGGATGACCGAAGATGTAATTTCGGGGGAATTCATGAATCAAAGCAAAGCAGTGAACCAAAAACAAGAGGATGCAGCACTCCATATCTCAGAGCTGATGACGAGAGCGCGCAGGGCGCAGAACATTGCAGAGAGTTTTTCTCAAGAGAAAGTAGACGAGCTCGCTGCTGCTATTACCTGGGAGATCGTAGCAAACGATGACCTTGTAAAGGAATTAGCAGAATTTTCTTTTAAAGAATGTCGTTTGGGGGATATTCCTTCGAAGATCCTGAAAGTGAGCGTGAAATGCCGCGGAGTCTTTCACAATGTGAAAAACGTAAAAACGGTAGGGGTTGTTGAAGAAATTCCCGAGCGCGGACTTGTTCGCATTGCAAAGCCTGTTGGGGTGATAGGGTCTCTGGTTCCAAGCACGCAATCTGAAATGCATCCATTGATACAGGCCATATTTGCACTCAAGGCACGAGACGCGGTTATTTTTTCACCACATCCACGAGGACAGCACACATTGTTGAAGACGGTAAACCTTATCCGCGCAGTGCTGAAAAAATACGATGCACCTGAAGATCTTTTCATTTCCATTGAAAATCCCACCATCCCAAAAACCAATGAGCTGATGAAACAATGTGACCTTATCATCGCAACAGGCGGGCAACCGATGGTTCGTGCCGCCTATAGTTCCGGAACACCTGCCTTTGGAGTTGGAGCGGGAAACGCGATTATCTTTATAGATAAAACAGCTAATCTCGCAGACGCAGCAGCAAAAATTAAAGCAAGCAAAACATTTGATCTTTCTGCTGGGTGTTCTTGTGACAACAGCGTGATCATTGATGAATCAGTCTATGATGAAATGCTAGCTGAATTTAAGAAAATTGGTGCGCATTTGCTTAATGCAGATGAAAAAGAAAAATTGAAAAAAACCATATGGCCGAACTGGCCTGCAGATCATGTCATCAATCGAGACATCGTTGCATCTCCGGTGAGCAATATCGCCGGACTCGCAGGGCTTAGCGTCCCAGAAGAAACCAGCGTCTTGTTGGTAGAAGAGGATCAGACCGGCGCAGCATCTCCTTTCAGCGGTGAAAAAATGAGCCTCGTGATGGCTGTTTACAAAAGCAGAAACTTGGACGATGTAATCCGCATCATTAATGAAAACCATGCGTATTCGGGAGCAGGACATTCTTGTGGAATTTTTTCTACCATATCCGAACATGTCGAACGACTGGCAATAGAAACCTTTACAACCCGGATAGTTGTCAATCAACCGCAATCTGCAACAAATACCGGAAGTTGGATAAGCGGGATGCCCTTCACCAGTTCCCTGGGTTGTGGAACATGGGGAGGAAATATCGCATCGGAAAATATAGAGCTGAAACATTATCTAAACAATACCTGGGTTATACGCGAAATTCCAAACTGGAAACCCAGTGATAAAGAACTGTTTGCGGGATTTACTCCGCGTAAATGACCTGTATTTCTGACAGGCAGATAAACGTAAGAATACCCAAGGTTGCTGCATGAAAGATAGAATAAAAAAATCTAGCCTTCTACAGGCTGTTGGAAATATCGAGGAGGCTAGTTCCTTAATACAGAACAATATGACAATTGCTATGAGTGGGTATGCAATGTCAGGATATCCAAAAGCAATTGTAGAAGCACTCATCGCACGACGACTGGCAGGCGAAGATTTAACAATTCACCTGATCACCGGTGCAAATGTTCCTTGGCTTGATGAAAAACTTGGCACAGCGCAGATTCTTGCAAGGCGAACACCCATGTGTGCAAACAGGGCATTGGCCGCTCAAATAAATGCTGGTTCTGTATACTATGCTGAACAACAAATGAACAAATTTCCTCGCTTGTTGAGAAGTGGCTCCCTTGGGAAAATTGATGTTGCGGTAGTCGAAGCATTAGGATTTGATGAAGAGGGAAATTTGATACCTACGAATTCTATCGGGATGACACATCACCTTATGGATGCAGCAGATGCCATCATTGTTGAGATCAACACTGCACAACCAGACAAACTGCAAGATCTGCACGACGTATATATTCCCCTCCCGCCTCCCAAAACACAGGCAATTCCCCTGCTTCGCGTCAATCAGAGAATTGGAAGAACAAGCATCCCGGTAGATTCGAACAAAATCAAATATATCGTTGAAACCCATATACCTGAACGCATCGCTCCTCCCTTAAAAAATCCTCTAGAAGCAAAACAAATTGCTGCCCACCTCTTTGATTTTTTGGAATTGAAGGTTCAGCAGACAGATGGCAGGCTTCCCCCCCTACAAACTGGATTTGGGACAATTGCAAACAGCATTGCAGACGCTTTTCAAGATTCTCATTTTAATGATATACAGTTTTTTTGTGGTGGCATTGGGGTATCCGTTATGGAGCTCCTCGCATCTGGAAAGGCAAGTGCATTGTCAACCGGTGGGCTTGAAATGAGTGAGCGAGTTGAAGACATCCTGAAGAAAGTTCCGAGTCTGAGTGATCATCTCGTAATTCGAAATGGCGATATTACAAATGGTGCTGAGGTTATCAGTCGTCTTGGCCTGATTGCGTTGAACACTGGCGTTGAAATAGATATCTATGGCAATGTGAATGCTAGCCATATTGCAGGGAGCAGGGTCGTCAATGGCATCGGTGGTGGAGCAAATTTTGCACAAAATGCTGAGATATCAATTGCTTTGATTCCCTCTACAGCGAAGTCTGGAGCGATCTCAAACATCGTGCCCATGGTTTCTCATCAAGACATCGGCGAACACGATGTTGATATTGTCATCACTGAGCATGGAATCGTCGACCTCCGAGGATTGGATGATAGAGAGCGAGCAGAGGCCATCATCAAACAATGTAGCGCCGGTGCCTATCAAGAACAGTTGATGGCGTATTGGCATGCTGCTCAAAAAACAGGTGGAGGACACCATCCTCAGCTCCCGAGCGAGGCCTTTGCCTGGTATCAAAGACTCAAAGAAAAAGGATCTATGTTGGAAAGCTAATTATGGAAAGAATTGAATTATATGAAGTTGGTCCGCGTGACGGATTCCAAAATATCGCCGAATACATTCCACTAGAAACAAAGGCAAAAATCATAGAAGGCCTTCTCGATGCTGGAATAAGGCATGTGCAACTTACCTCGTTTGTCAGCCCCAAGGCTGTTCCGCAGATGAAAGATGCCCAGGAATTGACCAAATTATGCATGAAGAATCATCCCGATATAGATTTTTTTGCATTGGTTCCAAACCTGCGCGGTGCTGCAACAGCTTGGGAGATCGGCATCAAATGGGTATCTTATGTTGTTTCGTTGAGTGAAAGTCATAATCGTGCAAACATAAACAAATCACACGAACAATCACTCACCCAATTGCAAGAAATTGTGCAGAATTATCCAAACTTGAAGATCTGCTTGGACCTATCAACTAGTTTTGGATGCCCCTTTGAAGGAAAGAAAACCGAAGAAGATGTGGTTCCCTTTTTGGAACCTTATGTTGCTGCTGGAATAGAGACGCTCAACCTCTGTGACACCATCGGCATAGCAAATCCTACTCAGGTTCGCAGAACCATCACCGCCGTCAAAAAAGAATACCCTTCACTGGACTTGCAGATTCACATCCATGATACTCGTAATATGGGTATGGTAAATACATTGGCCGCGATAGAGCTTGGCGTTAACAAGGTGCAATCAACCTTGGGTGGCCTAGGAGGCTGTCCTTTTGCTCCGGGTGCATCGGGTAATCTTGCAACAGAGGATTTGGTGTTCATGCTATCGGAAATGGGTTATCCCTTGGATATTGACATCAAGAAACTGATTGAGCTTGCAAAATATCAAGCTAGAGTAATACCCAGTGGGCAGTTTAGCGGACATCTGTTCACGATAAAGGATCGAAAACAATGTTGAAAAAACGCTTAGCAATATGGAATACGATGCAAGGCATCCTTTGATTATGACACTGTATAAGGAGATATATGTATGATACAAAAAACTGTTGAACGTATAGAAGAAAAGACTTCGATCATGCGACGGCATGTCATCGAAATGGGTTATACTGCCGGTGGACGCGGCGCACATTTTGGGCCGGCTTTATCGAGTATTGAAATTCTCGCTAGTTTGTATTTTGGTGTTATGCACCATGACCCCAAGAATCCCAGCATGCCAACACGCGACAGATTTGTTCTCAGCAAGGGGCATGGCTGCCTATCGTATTATGCTGCATTGATCGAATCTGGTTATATTACAAGAGAGCAAATGTATACTTTTAAGGCAGATAACAGTTTTTTATTTGGGCATCCTAGCCGGAACATCACATATGGATTGGAAATTTCTAGTGGTAGCCTTGGGAATGGATTCGCCATTGCCTGCGGAATAGCAAAGGCCGCAAAAATTAAACAGGAACAGCACAAGGTTTATTGTGTTGTTGGCGACGGGGAGTGCAACGAAGGCGTTGTGTGGGAGGCGATCATGAACGCAGCAAAAAACAGATTAGATAATTTCATCGCCATCGTTGATCGCAACGGTGTACAGTTGGCTGGAAAAACAAGTGAAATCATGGACCTAGATGTTGAGGCAGCCTGGAAGGCATTCGGATGGGAAGTCACTGTGGTGGAGAGCGGTAATGATGCATCCAGTGTGCTAGAAGCCTTGAAAGCAATGAAACAATCCAAGAGCGGAAAACCCCATGTGATTATCGCACATACGACAAAAGGAAAAGGGGTTTCTTTTATGGAGGGCGACCTTGGATGGCATGCCAGACCGATGGGGAAGGAAGATTATGAGCGTGCGCTTGCAGAACTTGAAGATGGAAAAAGGAGAGATTCAGATGCGAAAAACACCAATCGATAAATTAGCGCGATGGGAAAAACTTGGACACCGTAATGCCTTGGGTGAATCACTGGTATTGCTGGGAGCCGATCTTCCGGAACTCTGTACCATAACTGCGGATATAACACCTACTGCACGTCTAACCGATTTCAAAAATACCTATCCAGACAGATTCTTTGACGTGGGTATTGCTGAACAGAATATGATCGATTTTACTGCTGGCCTGGCCAAGGAAGGATTGATTCCCTTTGCTGTCACCATCGCTGCATTCGCACCCATGCGCTGCGCTGAACAAATACGCATGGCATTAGGATATATGAATCTAAACGCAAAGGTCGTTGGAATTGAAGCAGGGATGCGATTTGGCCCGCTGGGAAATACCCATTGCTCAATGGATGACATCGCGGTTACCAGGGCGATTCCAAACTTCACTGTCATGGCTCCATCTGATGTTCATCAAGTCTATAAGGCATTGGCTGCAGCTGCGGACCACGTCGGACCGGTATACATCCGGTTAACTGGGGGCCCAGGACATCCATTGCTGTATCCAGAAGAGTTTGATTTTCAAATTGGAAAAGCAATTGAATATCGACCAGGTAGCGATGTTGCTTTTATCTCAACGGGATCACTCCTCGCTGAGACGATTGCTGCTGCAGACATTCTCCAGGAAAAGGGAATCTCAGCTAGAATAATCGATATGCATACAATAAAACCACTGGACAAAGAAATGCTTGATCGAGTCTTTGCAGAAAACAGCTTGATTATCACCGTTGAGGAGCACAGTGCTCTCGGTGGTCTCGGCGGAGCAGTTGCTGAGTACAAGGCAGGGATCACCCCTAGTCCGAAACAAATCATCTGTAGTCTAGGTGATAGTTTTAAAAAACTCGGTGATCATGCCTACCATTTAAAGACCAATGGTTTAACTGCACCAGATTTGGCAGCCGTGGCAGAAAAAAATCTCTAAGCAGATACCTTGAAATACTAGCTTTCTGCTTTTCAGAAATTAAGGTCTCTTGTGAAGCGTATCAGAAACGCAAAAGATTTGGGTGAAAGGCATCGGGCATATAGTGATACTGGTGTTCTGAGATGAACTAATACCTCACCCAGATACTGCCCTTGTCCGCCGATTCAACACATTTTTCGATCAACTTCACCCCCTCAATCCCTGCATTAACATCGGGATACCAAAAATCAGCAAGAAAAGTAGCGTCCTTCCTATCAGTCGCATCGATGGCCAATGCATAACGATGGTATATATTAGCCCATGATTCAAAAAGTCCGACGGCATGTCCTCCTCCAATTCTATTACAAGAAACCGCAGGGTCATCATTGTACAGATATGCATGGCCTCTGTCCAAAACCTGTTTTGGCTTCCCCTGTATTTCATAGCTCAATTGATTGGGGTGTTCATCCCACCATTCGAGGGATGCCTTTGATCCTACTATACGAACTCTCTGGTCATGCATAGATCCTGCATTTACACAACTCGCCCAAATCGTACCCACCGCACCGCCTTCAAAATGAAGCATTACATGGGCATTGTCTTCAAGCGGCGCGCGCGCCTCTACGAAACTCTGCCTGGTGCACATAAGTTCTTTGATCTTTAACCCAGGAACCATTGCCTTTGCCAGGTAATACGCATGGGTACCTACATCACTCAACACATAAGCCGGGCCCGACATCTCTGGAGTAACCCGCCATTTCGTTCCGATATCCTCAGCTTCAACCTCAGCGGAATGCCAGCCATGGGCAAATTGTGTGTTGATGACACGAATTTCCCCGATATCCCCCTGCGCAATCATATTTCTTGCCTGATGGATCATCTGATGCCCAGTATAACTATAATTGACCCCAATGATTTTATTCTGCTCTGCGGCTAGTTTTTTAAGATATTCTGCTTCCCCACTCGTAAAACAAAGTGGTTTCTCACAGATAACATGCATCCCTGCTTCAAGAACCGCCTTACACATCGGATAGTGAAATTTGTTAGGCGTAGCAATGGTGACAACTTGCACCCCATCACTTCGACCTGCTTCTGTTGCAAGCATCTGCGTATAATCAGAATAACACCGGTCTGCAGATACTCCAATTTTTTTCCCAAAGTCTACACAGCGATCAGCGTTTATATCAAAACTTCCTGCCACCAATTGAAACAGTCGATCTCGTGCGGCGGCAGCCCTGTGGATATACCCTATCTGACTGCCACGCCCTCCGCCAATCATCCCCCATCGTATGGGTTTATTAAAACAAAATTCCTCATTAAACATAAATCCTCCGCTATTCTGTTTGATATCCTAATTCAGTAAGAAACAATCTGCTTTTAACAATATCTTCGTATGTCTGAGCAGCATCCAATGGATCTCTCTCTTGTTCCAAGGTAATCCACCCCTCATAGCCTATTGCATCAAGCACTGTCAGTATTTTTCGATAATCAATGTCACCCTGACCAATAGGACACATAACCTGTTCCAGACAAGCCTCAAAAAAACCAATATGTCGCTCAAGTACAGATTGATATACGTCGCGGTTGATATCCTTGAAATGAATATACTCCACTCGATCATCACATAGTTTTAACCATTGGGCAGGATCCATTTGGCTATAGTGCAAATGTCCGGTATCCAAACAGAGCCCAAGAAGGTCAGGAGAAATGTCGTTCAGCATCTGATCTATCTCATCGGCAAACTCAATATATCCTCCTGCATGAGGATGAATCACCGGACGAACATCATACGAAGCTGCAATTTTTGCAATAGCAGCGATATGCTGCATCATCACCTTCCATTGCCCCTTCGAAAGGCGCGGCGCTCCTTCTGGATTTCCCGCAGTATTATTTCGTTCCTTTTTTACGCTGTCTATTATCACTAGATAGGGAGGGAGCTCTGTGTGGATATCTGTTTTTGTCTTGATATGCAACAGTAGCGCGCAAATCTTCTTGGTCTTCTCAATGCATAGATGGTGGCTTTCCTCAGCGACCAGATCTTCATACAAGGTTCCTGCAACAATTTGCATACCGTTCTGCTGCAGCGTATCCATCAGAACCTCCATGTCATTTGGCAGATATCCATAGGGTCCTGTCTCGATGCCTGTGTACCCTGCCTTTGCCGTTTCTTTCAGCACTTGGTGCCAAGGAGGATTAGCCGGATTAGTTGCATCTTCGATTCCCCAAGAACAAGGAGCATTTGCCAATTCTATTTTCATAGGATTAGCTTTTCCTCCAATATGCATAGATTTCACACCTGCATAAGCTTGGATGGCAGAGCGTACAAAATAATTCTGCTTGTTTTCTCAGCATGCTATTTTTTGAATTTTGCAATCATATCACTCAGACCTGGAATGGTCTTCATTTGATACCTATGGCGTTCTTCAAAATGTTGAATCAAAGATTTTTGCGTCTTTCCTACGAGGATAGTGAAATAATACATTTCATATCCCGGTGCGGCGACTACTGGATGATAGCCCTTGTCCAGAATAATAGTGCTTTCATCTTTGACATGGTGCACCGGACCAAAATCGTCTTCATGCACATAGGTGAACTGAGCACCAAAGCCGTGTGCGGGATTAAACTTGAAATAATAAATCTCCTCAAAGGCAGATTCCTCAGGCATCCTATCCTCATCGTGCTTATGTGGCGGAAATCCAGACCAGCCTCCAGCTCCAACGGTGAATAACTCACTCACAAGAAGACGTCCTTTTTTATCAGCTACCTTTTGATCAAGTACATGATAGATTTTTCGATGTGTCTTGGTATCGTCGCTCCCATATTGCACTTTTTCAGAATCTTCTGGAGTGATTCGAAACGGTTCTGTCTTTTCTTCGTAGGCACCGCCGCCAATATAGATCTCTGCTTCATCACTCAGACAAGTAATTTCAGCCTTGGCAGCAACAGGAACATACACAGAATCAGGTTTTCCTCCCCATAGATGCTTACGTTGCCCTACCTCTGAGAACACCACCCCATCGACGGTGATATCGCAAGTTCCCCATCCAAGTACACAAACACTTTCAAAACCAGGTAACTGATAGGTGAATGTCTCCTTCTTGTGGAGTCTAACTCGATTAAAAAAACTACTGGGAACAATGTTATTTGTTATATCAACAATGGGAACATTACCATTATCAAATGGTTTAATATGTGCAGGCATATTTTCTCCTTTTTTCGCTATTACGCATATTCTTCTACTGCAACCCTGAAAATAGGGCTAGTTCAGCACAAGGTCTCTATCTCAACGATGTATTTTCTTTGTGACATTTGTGCCAAGGAGCGGAACCAGATAAGAGTCTTCAAATTCACAGCACATCCTGTCTGTATATGCCTTTTCATCACCAGAGCATCTCGTTCGTCACAATCGTTTAGCCTTCTGAACATCTTCTTTCATTTTTTGATGCGCTCTTACAACGGCTTCTTTAGGCGAAACTTCCGGAACTCCCACTCGCCACCAAGAACTATACCCATCTGTCATGGATTTACGTTCAGTCTTGCAATCAATCAAAGTACAGTTTTTGCTCTCGCGCGCTTTCTCTAATGCCTTCTTGAATTCATCGCTGCTTCTCACCTGCCATGAATCATACCCCAACCCTGCTGCAACTTGCGCATAATTTGTGGAGATCCAATCGCCATCCAACAACCCTGTTTTCTCATTACGATATTTGAACTCACATCCGAAATGCGGAATTCCTTGCGAGGTTTCCAGATTATCGATGCATTGAAATCCATTGTTATCAACAAGAATAATGTTTATTTTTAATCCTTCCTGGCGCGCGGTGAACATTTCTGAATTGAGCATCAATAAACTGCCATCACCAACCAGGCAATACACTTCCCTTTTTGGTTCAGCAATTTTTGCACCCAAGCCTCCCGCAATTTCATATCCCATACAAGAAAAACCATATTCAAGATGATAGGTATCCTTCACCCTGGCTCGCCAAAGGCGTTCCATGTCCGAAGGCAATGATCCCGCTGCAGCAACAACGATTGCATCTTCGGGAATGCCTCCTTCATTTAGCAGACCGAGTACCTTCGTTTGAGTGAATCCATGCTTTGCATCATCCAAGGTGTATAATCGGTCAACTTCAATCGTCCATTTCTTAATCACCGCTTCTAATTCTGCTCTCCAAGAAGCCTTATAATTTTGTTTTGCCAAAAGCCCAGCTATGGACTCCAAACCAAGCCTTGCATCGCACAAGAAAGGTTTCGCGTTCAGTTTATATGCATCAAAGCTGCTCACATTGAGCGTGGCAATTTCAACATCGGGATGCTGAAAATTCCATTTGGATGCAGTGACAAAATCGTTTAAGCGGGTTCCGACTGCCAAAACAAAATCAGCTTGATGTGCAATTTCATTGGCAGCTAATGTTCCTGTAACACCGACACCACCCAAGTTATAGGGATGATCCCATGCTATAGATCCTTTTCCTGCCTGGGTCTCTGCAAAAGGAATACGAAATTGTTCTGCAAATTCAGCGAGTTGTTTTCCTGCCTCTGAATAACGTACCCCACCACCACAGAGAATCATAGGCTTTTTCTTGCTGGCAATCAGCTCAGCAAGGCGCTGAGGATCACCCGGCGACAGGGGTCTTCTAACAATACGATGGATTCGTTTTTCAAAAAATTCACTTGGATAGGCATATGCCTCAGTTTGAACATCTTGTGGAAATGCCAAAGTCACTGCACCAGCTTCCGCCGGGTCGGTAAGCACTCGCATTGCATTCAATGCCGCGCTCATTAATTGGTCGGGTCGGGTAATCCTATCCCAGTATTTTGAAACTGGTTTGAATGCATCATTTGCAGTCACCGTGTAATCATGGGGCATCTCTATTTGCTGCAGCACTGGATCAGGCTGCCGACAGGCAAATGAATCACCAGGCAAGAAAAGAACAGGTATTCTATTTACCGTTGCAGTGCCCGCTGCAGTAACCATATTTAATGCTCCGGGACCAATCGAACTGACCACTGCCATGATCTTCCTGCGATTATGCTGTTTAGAAAATGCCATAGCAGCATGTCCCATTCCCTGTTCTGAATGTCCTTGATAAAATTTCAAGGTATGATTCGATTCTTGCAATGCATCCCCAAAACCCAACACACAACCATGACCAAAAATGCCAAAAACACCTTCTACAAATTTTGTTACCTCACCATCAAATTCGACAAACTGATTATCAAGAAATTTTATTAATGCCTGTGATGCGGTTAATGTGATTGTGTCCATTCTTATCTCGTTCTCCTTTTATCTAAAGCCTTTCCCCTTGGTTCATTCGTGAAACATTATTTATGATAATTCTGCATTCCAGATTGAAAATCTCATCTATTTATCTGGATCTGGAATCAAACGGTCACGCACAAAGGAAAGTAATGCAGCATATCCACTGTGGAATTGACGTAATGTTCGCGCACTTGCACCATAGGATTCAAATGCCGTTGGCGTCATGCCATCAGCATCATAAGCCTTGTTAAATTCATCAACAGTTCGTAGCGCCTTCATCGCATAATCAGGAATATCCTGAGCAATCGTTTCTTTCACACGAATGCCTGTTTCGTTGTACATCACTTGCCATTTGTGCGGGATGGTGTGAATAACACCGCCGCCTACTAGCTCAGTCCAATGTAATAAATGGCGATATGCAGCTGATAGCAAGGTAGTCTTATACCCTTTCTCTGTAAAAATTTTCCACGCATGCTTGAACACCGCTACTCCTGCATAGGGAATAGCCCGAGGTTCCAACGCTATTTTCTTTTTTGAAAGATAGGCCTGCACCCAATCATCAACACGACCAACCATGATGGTACATACCGGGGTCATCGCTGTAGGATTTTCTGCGCGTTGCAAGCCTCGCTCAACCGCTTCTGCAACCGCAATGGCCTGAGAAACCGAAAAACAAACCGTAGCATTGATGCTAATCCCTTGAGCTGTTAGTTCTTCAATGGCAGTAATTCCAGCAGCAGTTGCTGGAACTTTCACCTGGATGTTCTTTGCAAGCTTATCAAATCGCAGCCCTTGTTCAACAAGGACATCAGCTTGTCTGTAGTTCTGTGCATTTGTCTGTATCGACAATCTTCCTGCCTTGCCATCGTGTTTCTCAAAAACCGGGTATAATTGCTCTGCACCTTTCTTAGTCAATGCTTCAATGAGGCTCCAAGCAACGCTAATTTCATCAGCGTAAGGATCTTCTGCCAAATCTGAAAGCATCGATTCCCACAACGACAATTCCTGCTCTAATACCTGCCCAACAATGACTGGATTGCTCGTTGCTCCAGTTGCTCCTCGGGCTATTGCATATTTCAAGGCTTCAACTGCACAAGAATCATTCCAATACTGCGTATCAGTATTCTGAACCATATAAGATAATGGACAATCAATCTGCACTGTTTTCTCCTATCGCTTTCTGTTTTTCGTTGAATCAATGACAACGGCCGCAACAATAATAAGCCCCTTCACAATCTGTTGCCAATAGGGATTCACACCAATCAAATCCATGCTGTTATTTATAATCCCTATGAATATCGCACCAACCACACACATGGGAATGCTTCCAATTCCCCCAGAGAGACTCGTGCCTCCAATAACCGTTGCTGCTATTGCATCAAGTTCGTACATCATCCCATAGGATGGATTTCCTGCTGTTGTTCGCGCAACCAGAATAACCGCAGATATCGCTGACAGCATTCCTGCATACATATATACCCGCAGGAGAATGGTTTCAACATTGATTCCTGCAATACGCGCTGCTTGGCGATTGCCTCCTATGGCAAGTACATATCGTCCAAAACGAGATTTACTCAGCAAGATATACGAAACCACTGCCATGACAGCATAGATCCAAATGGGAATGGGAATGTTAAGAAAACTTCCTGCACCAATAAAGGTGAACGCAGGTTTCAAATTACCGATGGGGCGTCCTGCAGAATACAACAACGCAAATCCACGGGCAATGGTCATCATTCCCAAGGTTGCAATGAAAGGCGGTATTCTCGCATAGGCGATAAGCGCTCCATTCACCCCACCAAGCGCTGTTCCCAGCAACAATGCCAAAATAATTGCAAAAACAATAGGCATCACCACCCCAAGAGGCTGTCCATCCATCAAGGTATGCTGAGACATTGAAGCAACAACTACCCCAACGAACGCAACCATTGAACCCGAAGAAAGATCAATTCCTCCCGTGATAATAGCAAACGTAACACCCATCGAAATGATACCAATAATTGAAACCTGTCTTAGCACATTCGTTGCATTCGTCAGACTCCTAAAAGCCGGATTAATGCTCGCCATAATGACTATCAGTAAAATGAGTACACAGAGTATCCCATAATTCTGCAAAAAATGGATGAGAGCTTCTTTAGCAGTAATGTTTTTTCGTTGATCTTTCTGCTGTACTAGAGAGAGCTTCTTATCCTTTTTTCCTGTTGTTTTTGTTTTTTCCATATCCTTTACCCTTTTCTTCCTTTTTGACTTCCTTCACCAATTGCAAGTTCCAATACACGATTTTGCGTCGCCTCACTGCGGTCAAGCTCACCTGAATACTTGCCTTCGTGCATAACAACAATCCTGTCGCTCATCGATAACAACTCAGGCATTTCTGAAGAAACCATGATGATCGCCTTACCCATGGCAGCAAGTTCACTAATAATTCGATGGATCTCTGCCTTCGCACCAACATCAATTCCTCTGGTTGGCTCGTCTAAGATAAGAATATCTGGTTCCATCAAAAGCCACCGGGCAAGCAAAACCTTCTGCTGATTTCCGCCGCTCAAATTATCTATAATCTGTTTCAAAGAAGGCGTCTTAATGCTGAGACTTTTTCGTTGCTTCTCACAATTAGTGCGAATTTTTGCTGCATCCAAGAGACGAAGAATATTGAGATAACTATCCACATCAGAGATAATCATATTGTCTTGCACATTCAACGTAGGAAAAAGTCCTGTGAGTTTTCTATCTTCAGTTACATACCCCATCCCCGCAGCAATCGCATCTTGTGGAGAATGTATCTTTAGCTTTTTTCCATCGACGAATATTTCTCCACTATCTGCAGGGTGAAAACCAAATAATGCATCCATCACTTCGGTACGCCCAGCACCCATGAGGCCCCCAAATCCAAGAACCTCTCCTCGGTTGAGAGAAAAAGAAACATCATGAAACACTCCGTCACGAGTAAGATTTTTTACCGATAGGAGTTCTTTCCCAATATTCGCCGGCTTTTTGGCAAAAAACTCATCCATACTCCGCCCAACCATTGCAGCAATCATAGATTCCTTTGTGTAGTTTTCTGCAGTATCTGTTTTTATGAGTTTGCCGTCACGAAGCACCGTAATTTTGTTTGCTATTTGGAAGACTTCATCAAGCTTATGTGAAATATAAATGACCGATATTCCGTTTACTTTGTGAATTTTTCGGATTACGGTGAACAGCGTGTCTACTTCCTGCTCAGTTAGAGCCGATGTAGGTTCATCCATGATAACAAGATCTGAATTATATGAAACAGCTGTTGCGATGGCTATTAACTGTGCCTGAGCAATGGAAACGTCCTTCATCAAGGTGCGTGAAGAAACGGTAAGTCCATACTCCTGAAGAAGCGCATCAGCCTTTTCGTACATTTCCTCTTGTTTTATAAAATGTTTAGCAATACATGGTTCTCGACCAAGAAAAATATTACTTGCAATATCAAGGTAGGGAACTGGACTTATTTCTTGTGGGATCATAGAAATACCAGTGTGAATTGCATGAGTTGGAGATTTTGGGGTGTAATGAACGCCTTTAAACTCTATCCTTCCTTCATCTTGATGGAGTAGCCCAAAGAGCACCTTCATCAAAGTTGATTTTCCTGCCCCATTTTCACCCATTACGGCGTGAACCTCACCTTTTTCAACGTGTAAATCGACGTTATCGAGCGCTTTAACCCCAGGGAACGATTTTGAAATGTTTTTCATTTCAAGGATGCATCCGGATCCACTTGACATGTACATATCCTCCTAATAAAAAGCTGCTATACCAAGAAGGTGTAGCAGCTCTTTGCATAAAGACTATTGATAATCAGCCATATTTTCAGGAGTTACCAATTCAAAAGGTATCCAATACAGTTGATCAATGGATTCACCATTCAACAATTTGTATGTAGCTTCAAGACTACCATACCCTTGACCGTGGGCACTCTGAAACACCGTAACATCAAGCCCTTTTCCAAGATACTCTAGCGCATCAGGTGTTGCATCAACACCACCGATGAAAAGATCTTCATCGCTGATTCCACTTGACTGTGCTGCTAACAAAGCACCAATTGCCATTTCGTCGTTGTTCGCAACGATGGCACGAAGGTCTGGATATGCCTGAATCCAGTTTTCAGCTATTTGCTGACCAAGTGCTCGATCCCATTTTCCTTCGCCTTCGACAATAATTTCAACATTATCATACTTGTCGAAAATTTCTTTGTTTCCAGTTGTACGCATACGCGCTGCTTCGTGTCCAAGTGGCCCTTGCATAATGCCAATTTTGCCGCCTTCTGGTTGCATGGCTTCTGCAATCCACTCTGCTTGCAATAAACCAGCATCAATGGATTCTGATCCAACATAAAGATCTACTCTGCTCAGAAATTCTTCTCCTGGGATACGGTTGACCGCCACGATAGGAATATCTGCTGCTTCGGTTGCATCAATAATTGGTCCAAGAGCTGAAATATCAACAGGTACAATGACGAGTGCGTCAATCCCCTGAGTGATCAATGTTTCAACCTGTGACAATTGTAATGCGGGATCGTCTTTTCCATCAGTCATCTGAATTTCAACGTCATCATATTCTGCGTCGAACTCCCGAATACCATCCTGAAGATAAGTCTGCCATTTGTCCGAAAAACTGCTCATCGCAGCGCCAATCAGAAAAGTTCCATCTTCTTCCTGTCCTGCAGCAAACAACACCACTGGAGCAAAAAAGATCAAAACAATAAGAGTTGCTATAACTCTTTTCATAAACACCTCCTACTAATTGTATTTATATACAGTATTGTAATAGCAGATGTGCAATTATGTCAAATGTTTAAGTCTGTCGTATTGGAAAAATCTTTTAGAATATAGGCTTTGTTATGGCGAATTCAACAAGAGTTTTCTCAGGCCCCATATGGGTGCCTGAGTGATTTACGTGTCTATGTCTGATGGGGATAGGAAACAGGCGTCCAACTCTGTGACGTGAAACTGCCTCTCACTGCTTCAGTAAACGCCAAGCCATCAAGTCCATCTTCATAAGAAGGTATGTCATATCCTGCCAGTGAATCAGCTGTCGCAAGTGCATTATCCAAAAGCGCACGAAAAAATTCTTTGTAGAGATTGGCAAACGCACCAATATATCCTTCAGAATGTCCCATAGGAATACGCGCCCATTGCAAAGAGGTCGGGGCATCTTTGCTTCCATGATACGTATAACGATCACTGCCATAGAGCGTCGTGTGGCGTAGCCGATCAGCATATTCTTGATTCCAAGATATGCTCCCATTTGAACCAAACACTGATATTTCAAATGGATTTCTTAATCCGGTTGAACAATATGAGACGGTGCAATATCCAAGAGCGCCGGTATCAAAACGCAACAATATGTCGACATCGGTATCCAGTGAAACACCCGGAACACCACAGCGTGCTTGCGCCATAACTTCTTGAATACGTAATCCTGTTACATACTGTATGATATGTGCCGTGTGCGATCCAATATCATTTGACGCCATGGATTCACCAACTTGGTTGACATCCATACGCCATAACTTCGGAGTGGTTTTTGCTTCCTGCAGCACTGCTTGCAACCAGCCCTGTTCATATCGAACAGCAACCCGATGAATCGTGCCGATATCCCCTCCTCGCACACGTTCTCGCGCCTCTTTAACCATGGAAAATCCAGAATAATTGTGAGTGAGCATGAAATATTTTTTTCTCATCGCATGCTGTTGGTATGTTGCATAGGCAGAGGCAAAATCAGTTCCAAGGGGTTTATCAGAAACCACTGCATATCCAAGTTCCGTAGCTCGTGCAATAATTGGAACATGTAGATGGTTTGGAGTTGCAATGACAACAACATCAAGTTTTCCTTGCTCTGCCTTGAGCAAATCCTCATAGGATCCATATACTCGCGCAGGATCTAGATTCCATCGTCTTCCGGTCTCTTTGTTTTTCTCTTCGTTTCGCGAGAAGGCCCCCGCCCTAAGCTCAGCCAACCCGTCGAGGCTTGCTGCCATACGATGTACTGGTCCCATAAATGAATCGTAGGAACCACCGATTATTGCAAATGAATATTTAGCCATGTATATTTACCTCAACTACTTGATGTTCTCGAAAGGATTTCAATGCATGTTCCGCAAGCCGTTGTGCGATGAATCCATCGGTACAATTTGGCGAACATGGGATCTTGTTTTCTACTGAATGGACAAAACTTTCCATTGCAGTGCGAAAAGAATCTTGCAGACGTGCAAACCAACCCGATGGCATCATTGCGCCGCTGCTCCCTTGCTCGTTTAACAATTCAACTTGATGTTCCAACAATGCCGGAGATCGAAGAAGACCCTTGCTTCCATGCAATTCTATGCGTTCGTCATACCCATATGCAGTGCGGCGGGCACTGTCCAGCGAGGCAAATCCGCCGTTCACAAGATTGATATGGATCAATGAAGTGTCTACATCTCCATAATCAGCTACACGCGGATCGGCAAGCGCTGCACCTTGTGCATAAATTGATTGCACCTCAGTGCCAGAAAACCACCGCAGCAAATCAAAAAAATGGATGCACTGGTCATGAAACTGCCCCCCCGAAATCTTAATATATTCCAATGGTGGCACAGATGGACCTCGATTGATGATGTGTATCATTTCAATCGCACCGATACGTGGTACTTGCTGCTTTAGCACTTGGTAATGTGAGTCAAACCGTCTGCCGAATCCAACAAAAATGCGTTCTTCATATCCTTGAACAATATTTTCAAGCTCTTTGCGTTCATCTTCATTCACTGCGAGAGGTTTCTCACAATATATCCATTTGTCCGCCTTGACTGCCGCCTCGAGAAAATATCGATGCGTGTCAGAAGAAGTCGCAATTACTACTGCATCAATCGTGGAATCTTCGATGATCTGCTCAGGAACAGATGCCGCCTTGGCTCCATATCGCTGCGCACAGTCTTGCGCTCTCTTTGCGTCAACGTCGTAGACTACAGCAAGCTCCGCATTGTCTAACCATGCAATGTTTTCACAATGCTTGCTGCCCATAAACCCTGTTCCTATTACCCCTACTCGAATCATCTATACTCCAAGCCCACGCAAAAACACGCGATTACGTTGTGCATTCTCCTTTGGAGTTCCCATTCCAGGAAGAACGTCTTGCTCAACAACGATCCACCCTTTGTACTGTTTTTCTTGTATAAAAGCCAACAAGGTAGCAAAGTCAATGTCAGCATGCGCCAATTCAGAAAATACGCCATGCTCATAGGCTTGCACAGCAGTCCACTGATTTTTGGCCACTTCTTGCGCAACCTTCGGAGAAAATCCCTTAAAATGGATATGCCAAATACGATCCCAGTGTTGCTGCAACCCTTGCAAGGCATCTCCACCACCAAATGTCCAATGTCCTGTATCAAAGGTTAATCCAACAAGATCAGCATCGGTTTGATCAAGAAATCGACTGGTCTCTTCAGGAGTTTCAATCCAGGTGCCTACATGATGATGTAATACGGTGCGCAATCCAGTTTCATCTCGCACAATGCGCGCAAGATCCTCTGCCCGCTTGGCGAATTGCTTGCTGTCTTCAACACTCAACATATGCTGCGGTTGAATACGACCTGCATTGCCGTTTCGAACAGGGTCCTTGAAAGGATCATTTCCCAACACAACAAGTGGGCCATCCCCTTGGGCTGCCTTCATAAGTTTTGCGGTCTTTACAACCTGCTCCCTATCTTTTTGAAATGCAGCAGGATCGTGCAGATATACCGTTACCCACGAACCAATTAGCTCAAGGCTACGTTTTTCAAGTTCATCACGAAGCTTCGCCGGATCAGTAGGCATGAATCCCCAATCACCAAGTTCGGTTCCAGTATACTGCGTTGCAGCAATCTCATCGAGCAACTGTTCATACGTTATTCGATTTCCATCGATGTTCTCTATGACTCCCCAAGAACAAGGGGCATTCGCAATACGCATAATTCTCCTTTCAATATACTGCTAGTATACTGACAGCTCCTACAGTGTGTAAACAAATTATGTAATATAATTCGACCTTATTGTAACAAAAAATAAGGTAATGTTGCATGATTCTTTGCTAGTTTCAGCGATTATGGGAGAAGAACTTTTTTCCAACCTGCTAGGATGCCAGCAGACAACTCTTCGAAGGTTGGCTCTACACTTGATTCTGGTGGGTGAAACAAGGCAGCGACATTCCGCTCGCTTCCTTCCAGGCGTGTTTCGATGGTATAACTTGGCACATCATAAGTATGGTATACAAAATCTTCTGAAACACCGGCTGCATAATACTGAAATTGCCCATCAACAATCAATTTAGACGAGAGAGTATACTGTCTGCTATGAACATTATTCATGGCCTTAACTACAACATTGCCAACATCCAAGAGATTGACATCATTTGGCACCCTTCCATCGTATGACCAGGGGTGCAGCACGGTCTCACCAGTAGAATGAACGTCAAAAAACAACTTGAGATCTGACAAGTCTTTCAAAGTATCGCGTATCCCCTGCGTTTCTGGTTCAGAAAATGCAGCTGTCCCCCGATATACCCACCCTTTTGGATCGGCATTATTTTCGCCAGTGTTATATCCCCACTGATACGACCAATTGCGATTTAAATCAACGCCAAAACTGCCGTCAGCATTCTTTCTGCGGTTCTTACGCCAATAGCGATATTCGGGGTTGAGTGATCGCCACGTGTGCACATAGCCATCGGGATTGGCAACGGGAATGATGTGCAGTTCACTTCTATCCACGAGATCGGTTATCGTTGGATCGGAGCCATCATAGGATGTCGCAATATGATGGATAAATTTATATCCCGCTCCAATCGCAGCCCATTCACGTGCATGTATCCCCAGAAGAACAAATATATCTGGTTCGCCTTCATCTGTTCCCACGTTATCGCTGAAACGAACCCGGTATATCGTGTGACCCTCATGGGTGAGCACTTCGTTTCCATTTTCATAAGTTATTGGACTAAGTTCCATGAAATTTGGATGATTTTTTGCTAGGGTTTGGAGTCCTTCTATCATGGCAGAATAGGGAAGATATCCATCGCCAGTGGGAGGTGAAATCGGTGGAATGCCAGCGTTTACGCAAGCGATGATATAGACAGTTACTGCAACAGCCATAATGCTATACCTGATACTATTCACACGCATACACTATACAAAGTATATCTTCTCTGCAGAACAAAGAATATAGACCTTCAAAGCATTCTGATATTAACGAAAGGCATAGGCTGTAGCAAATGCATCCACCACATCGGTGAGCACCGCATCCGAAACATAGAAAAGATCAAGTAACCACGCATGCAGTAATCCATTTTGCAGGGTGTTGATCGCATCGTATGCAGTAGTATTCTGAAAAGAATCAGTCACGAGACCTTGATAATCATCTGTATGGGCGATATAAAATTGCCCCTGAGAGACAAAAATCCAAGGATGAGTTATTTTAGTGATGCCCTCCATGATCTGCTGTGCTATCTGAATGGTTTGATAATCTGTTTTCAACGGACCGGCCTTCATATATGTATCAGTATTCTTTTTGAAATCAATTGCCCGTTTGTGGATATATCTATGAACGTGGCTGCTCCAATACTCTGCATAGAGGTTGGGCATGAGTAAGAGGGGAATTCCTGTATCTTCTTCGATTGCTCGACAACCAAACTCTGTCTTCAACTTAAGTTTATGAAGAACGACGTTCTGGTTTGCAAACAGATTCTTGTCAGAAGGGTCTACTTCATGCGTACAGAACAATTCATTAGGCAGAACGACACTGGTTGCAAGGGGAACAAAGCGCTCCTTTCTAAACTCAGCAAAGATATGACGTATCCAGAATGCGGGCTCTTGCGCCGAACCATCGGTATAATAATCAAAAAGGACATCGCCAAATTCATCCATGAGTCTTGCATGTATGACCGTATGCTCAAATACAATGCTTGCAACAGAGATAACAGCCTTGCTTCGTTGGAGGTCCGTCTTGTTTCGCTGAATGACACCACGTTTTTCAAGTTGTCGAATGCATATCGTGTCGAGCCTCGCATCAACATGACCGCTCATCTTCGGTGAGAAGTGTTCCGCATGCTCAATCAGAACGCTGCGATCTCGTTGTAGGGTTTGTAGGATAAATTTCAGCATGCAATATCGAGCATGGGGCACAGAAGGAGTAAAAACCATGTTTTATTGTAGAATTCACCCACTCAGCATACAATAGCTTATGCGTGGCAATTATGTTCGACTTGACTATGGAAATTACCGCGATATATTTCATACTCTTGAAAAAACCTATCATCTTTGGGGATATACTCTTGCTTCGATCCCACTCCTTGACGACGCCGATTTTTACGAAGGCCTTCTGACTCCAAAAGAATACGAAAAGACGATCCGATTCGTGCATTCAGACGGAAGGGTCCTCGCACTTCGTTCTGATATTACCTTGTTTTTGATCAAGTTTATTGCTTCGTATGCGATGCATGAGCAGCTTCCTTTGCGGTTGAGTTATCTTGGTGAGATTATTCGGACGCAGGATCAACACGACTTGTCTGAGCATGAAACACTCCAAAGTGGTGCTGAACTGATTGGTGTTGATGGATTGGATGCAGATGCTGAAATCATTCTTTTGCTCCAGGAATGCTTGAAAATCCTTGATGGTGAAGATCGCTTCTTGCATATCGGATCACGTGCAGTATTGAAGACCATCGCCCAGCGATACGACTGTGATTATGTTCAACTAAGCAAAATTGTATACGCGCGGGAACAAAACCGCTGTGCCCAATTGCTTGCAACATTGCCCGAGAACGAACGAGAAGTGCTGTCTTCCTTGCTTTTTTTTATTGGCACCCACGATGAATTTACTCTTTGGTATGGCGAACACAAGCAGGCACTCCCTGCAGAAATCTGCATCCACTGCGATTATATGCTTGATCTTTGTGATATATTGACGCAATGTGATCGTTTTTCGCAGTTGCGAATAGACTTTTCAGAAATCGGCAGCCACACCTATTATTCGGGCATCGTGTTTTCACTCTATCAAAACAATGCATCGAGGGCCCTCGCAAGCGGTGGCAGATACGATGATCTGCTTTTTTCATTGACGCAGAAGAGAATCCCTGCAGCAGGATTTTCATTGTATCCACTGCAACTATCGCATATACAACACACCGAAACTCCAGTATCCATAGATGCCGGCTCGTTCAGAGAACGCTTCCATAGCGCTCAGAAAAATCGACAAAAAGGGAAAGCCACCATCTTATAATATGATCCGAATAGTGCTACAAAAAGGACGTCTGTATGCGCGTAGTCTTTCATTTTTTGCCTCCCTTGGCATTGATCTTGCCATGAAGGATCGCGAATTCATCGCAACTGATCGCACTGCAGGCCTCCAAGCAATCCTAGTGAAGAATCAAGACCTGCCCCGCTATGTGTACAATGGTGCTGCAACGCTTGGAATTTGTGGGTCTGACAGCATTAATGAGTACAACTATAATTTTTATCGTCTGTTGACCCTTCCTTTTGGCAGTGCGAGGCTCTGTGTTGCAGTGCCGCAAAAGAAATACCCCCTCACCTATCGAAGCATCGGCATGCGGGTTGCTACGAAATACATTGAGATAAGCAAACAGTATTTCCATAGCTTGGGAATAACCCCCACGATTATCCCCTTACATGGTTCTGTTGAAATCGCTCCTACCCTTGGATTGGCTGATTGCATCGTCGATATCGTTGAAACAGGCAGCACGTTAAATGCTAACAATCTTGTCATTCAAGACGAAATTCAAAAGACTGAGGTGCAGTTGATCGCAAACATGGCACAGTATAAAATCCTTTTTCGTGAAATCGATGCATTGGTTGCACGAATGAAAGAGCATCTTACCAATGATACAAATTGACAGAAAGACAAAAGAAACCGATATCAATCTTTCCATCGCTCCTGACCGCCGAAAGGGTATAAACATAGACACGCCTCTGCCTTTTTTTTCACATATGCTTGAAAGTATGTTCTTCCATGGAAATTTTTCAGCGACCCTGCGGGCAAATGGTGATGTTATGGTTGATCCACACCATCTCGTTGAAGATTGTGGAATCGTTCTTGGTTCTGCGATTGCTGATTGGGTTGTGAAAAAAGAAAAACACATCAAGCGGTTTGGACACGCTATCATTCCAATGGATGATGCATTGTGCGAGGCAGTTATCGATATTTCAGGAAGATCATATCTCGTCTACAACCTCAGCCTTCCTCAACAATTTGCAGGCCAGTTTTATCTTCCGGTGCTGCGCGAATTTTTCATAGGGATGAGTCAATCTGCGAAGATAAACCTCCACCTCATCTCACGCTGCGGAGAGAATGGGCATCACATCGTTGAAGCGGCGTTTAAAGCATTGGGGCGAGCCCTAGCAGAGGCCTTAACCGATAGCAAAGAAGGACTTCCATCAACAAAGGGGAGTCTCTATGCCTAATACGCAATTTGTTTTGCGCCTAGATAGTATAAAAAGCCGGCGTATAGCAGAAATGGATATGCATCAGAATACCTTTCTGAACGTTCGCCGATGCACAACAGCAAGCATGAAAGGAACGCAATAAATGATGCAAATAGAATCATCTGACAAATTTTTGCGGCGTCCCAACAAAAAGCCACGAATTACTCGAGAAGATCGTGTGAAGCTCATCCGCAAGGCGAACATGCTTTACAACGAAGGAAAGCATCCCCTAGCAGAACGCATCTATGAAACCACCGGATACGCCGATGGACTTATTCGCTACGCCGTGAAGGAAGAGAAAAAGGGCAATTTTATGGAGGCCCTACGACTGTATTGGCTTGCAAACGATCACCGAAAAACCGATGTCATGAGCAAAAAGCTCGCTCAAGGAATACGCTATCTGCTAAAAGGTGATGCATTTCGAGAAGCTGGCAAGCCATCTGCCTCAAGCACTTCAAACGACCATCCTCAATAGACCACCATTTTCCCAAGGCATACACAATCTGTGTATCTCTCGTTCATTCAAGGACCGCTTTGATCCGTCGAATTCCCTTTGCAGACGATTGCTCTTTTACTATGCGGAATTTTCCTAACTCTGCAGTGTTCGCTACATGAGGGCCAGCACAAACCTCTCGAGAAACATCACCGATGGAGTATACACTCACAACCTCTTCATACCTATCGTTAAAAAACGCCAAAGCACCTTGATTGCGCGCTTCTTCCAGGGTCATATTCTTCGAGGTAACTGTTAGATGATCGTGAATGGCTTGATTGATCCATGCTTCTACCTGGTGTACCTCATCTTCGGTCATTTTTGCTTCATGCGAAAAATCAAAACGAAGGCGTTCCGGGGTAATATTGCTTCCTTTTTGTTGCACATGATCACCAAGAATAGTGCGCAACGCCTGATGCAAGAGATGTGTTGCTGTATGTAATGCAGTTGTTTTTTGAGAATGATCTTGTAATCCGCTTTTGAAGGTTCCTCCACCCAGGCTTTTTGATTTTTCTTTGTGTTCAGCAAAAGCCTGTTCAAACCCTGCAAGATCAACCTGCAAGCCCTGTTCCTGCGCGAGTTCTTGGGTCAACTCCACCGGAAACCCATAGGTGTCATAGAGTTTGAATGCGTCCTTGCCCGAGATTTGGCTCCTATCGGCACCTTCTCTCAGTATTTTCGAAAACGCCTGCTCCCCTTTTTGCAATGTCTTTTTGAATTGCACTGTTTCATGAACAAGCACCTGTTCTATTTCATCGCGTTTCTCTCGTATTTGTTGATTATCATGTTGATGTAGAGAAACAAGAACCGGAATAAACCGATGCAGATCGCCTGAATCATCCCCTAACTGCGCAAGTGATCGAACCGCTCGTCGAATAAGCCGACGAAGCACATATCCCTGTCCAAGATTTGAACAATGTATGCCATCACCAATAATAAAACAGGCTGCACGAACATGATCAGTAATGATGCGAACTAAGCGCAAGACCTTTGGATCCTGCAAGGAATGTTGCGAAAATGCATCCCATACCGCTGCATAGAGTGGTGCGATACGATCACATTCATATACTGAAGTCTTCCCCTGCAAAATAGTTGCTGTTCGTTCCAATCCCATGCCGGTATCAACACAACGAAGCCGCAACGGCTCCAACCTTCCATCCTCGGTTTTGTTGTATTCCATAAACACGTTGTTCCATAGTTCAATATGCCCATTTGGAAAACGCTGCTTCCCATCAAGCGTCAAAAATATCTCAGTGTCAGGGCCACAGGGACCTGTCTTTCCTGCAGGACCCCACCAATTGTCGCCCTTCCCCAGTTCGTGCACATTCTCTGCTGCAATGCCAAGGTCCAGCCATATCTTTTTCGACGCTCTATCCATTTCAACTTGATCATCACCAGCAAATACGCTGATATTTAAATCGTTTTTTGAAATTCCCAAATATTTTTTATCAGTAAGGAAAGCATAACTCAGCGCAATCGATTTTTCCTTGAAATAATCACCCAAAGACCAGTTGCCAAGCATCTCGAAGAACGTAAGATGACTAGCATCTCCTACCTCATCGATGTCACCGGTTCTGATGCAACGCTGCACATTCACTAAGCGCTTGCCCGCAGGATGTTCTCTTCCTTGAATATAGGCGACAAGCGGGTGCATTCCCGCTGTTGTAAAAAGAACCGTTGGATCGTTCTCTGGAATCAACGGCTTTCCCGAAATTGCTACGTGATTATGTTGCGTAAAAAACGAAAAATACAGGTCTTTGAGGTTCTGTGCTGTCATATACTACTATAGTGCCTAAATCAAAATAGATAGACAAGGCATCACAGAAATCACCACGCAGTTAGCGCTACGTATCACCTAAACAATAGATACATCTCGATGATTTCTCAAGAATGGTATTCTTCGGAAGTGAGAAAATGAATATCCCCCGCTTTTTCTTTTTCTTGAAGGATGTTGAGAATTTTGTGGACTGTTTGCTTTTTTTCTTTTGGTGAGACCTCAATTTGAAACTGAAGCTCGTCTTCAATGAGGAGCTTTCTTCGTTTCGATACATTTGCATAGATCAAATCACGCATGTCTGATGGAGCATCACTGAGAAAGAGCGCAAGATCAGTCGTTGGAATCTCTTGCAAAAACGCGCGCAATTCCCTACTTGGAACATCGTATAGGAGGTCGGGCACCATGATTTCCTTGTGGATCGTAGTTGCAAGTGCTTGATCTTCTGCTGCCAAATGAGAAATAACTTTTGTACGTGATTCATGGGGCATTGTTCTGAGAATCGTTGCCAAAGTTTCAGCCCCATCAATAGCAACCGACTCTCCATCTTGAATCTCAGAAAGTCGTTGACGGATGGGGGAGGCAACCTGTTGGAGCAAGGCAACACTTACCTCGTGCATAGCAGCAATAGTTCTGGTTATCTCTATCTGTGTTTTTAGTGGAAAATAACTCAATGCCATTGCAGCCTTTCGACTGGGGATATTCGCAAGAATCATTGCAACGGTAGCGGGCAATTCACCTTTGAGAACATGGTATAGTTCTTCTCCATGTACAGAATCAAGAAAGGCAAATATCTCTTGAGCGCCAACGACTCCGGATTTTTGTAATACTCGCTGTGCAGTATCTTCGTCGAAAGCATGTTCCAGTATCTGCTGAGCAACTTCTTTTCCTCCCACCCGCGGCATCTCAGCATTTCCCGCATGAAACTCTCTTTGTATTGCATTGATCTCTTCTTCGGAAATAGGCTTTAGATAAATCATTGCAGCACTCACCTTCTGGAGAACCTCGTGCGGAAACGATCTAATCAAAGTGGCTGCTTCTTCCTTTGGAATGCTCATCAAAAAATATGCTGCTTTTTCGATATTTGAAAATCGACTAATGGGAGAAGTTTCACCCGTTTCTGGAGAACGCCCCCTATCATCTTCGTGGAGTGCCTTTTCTTTCTGCAAACTACTCTTTGCATGTGTCGAACGTGTTTTTTTGTATAGCTTTTGTGTAGGTTTCTGTTTTGCAGATTCTGTGAATTCAGAGGCTTCCTTGACCGAAGTTCCTCGTGTAGCAGATTTAGAACCAGTTTTTGTATTTTTTTTAGGGTTTTGCGTCTTTGAATACTCACGCGCTACGTGACTAGAAGAAATAAACGGTTTTCCGCTGTTTAGTGGATCTCCCATACAACCATACTCATTCCATAGAAGCAGACAAATTCTGTCAACCCCCTAGAATACCAAGATATACGCATACAGATGTGTACAACCTTATTGATCTTTATGAAACCCCGGTGTACACTAGATTCGAAAGGATGCGATATTGAGTTTAACTATAACAAATACAACATTTGAGCCAGAAGTTCTACAATCGAATGTTCCTGTTCTTGTAGATTTTTGGGCGGAATGGTGCGCCCCCTGTAAGATGGTTGCGCCTATTTTAGATGAACTAAGCCAGGAATACGAGGGCAAACTAAAAATTGCGAAAATTAACGTAGACGAAAACCCAGAGCTTGCTGAACAATATCAGATCGTCAGTATTCCTACACTGCTTATCATAAAAAATGGCGACGTTGTTCAAAGGCAAGTGGGTGCTGTGCCTAAACACATCATTCTTGATTTAATCAGCGACGTACTCTAACGCAATACACAGAACCCTTACCTTTAATATCCATACCGATAGCTAGTAACTAGCTATCGATGGTTTCTTCTAGTTTCGTGTCGGCTCCACTATTCTTGGCATAGAGTAATGCGCGCTTCCATCCATCATAGAGAAGCTCGCGTTTATCATCGTGTACCGCCGGCATAAACGTTTTTGCAACTTTAAACAAAGGTTCGAGTTCCTGAGTGGATTTCCATATGCCATATTGTAGCCCAGCCATAAATGCAATTCCTAAAACAGTGCGCTCTCGATTAAATGGTCGAACCACCGGTATTCCCAAAATATCGCATTGAAATTGCAGCATAAGGTTGTTCCGCGTCGCACCTCCGTCAACCCTCAGTTCTCCAACCTTTATCTGCGAGTTTTCTTCTATACACTCCAAAACATCCCTACTTTGATATCCAATCGACTCCAATGTTGCACGAACCAAATGGTATACACTAGTATGTTGATTCAATCCAAATATCGCCCCTCTTGCATGCATATTCCAATACGGCGCACTCAATCCAACAAACGAGGGAACAAAATATACGCCATCTGAACTGGATACCCGCGAAGAATAGTATTCTGAATCATAGGATTCATTGATGAGATGAAGATTGTCCTTTATCCACGAAATCGCACCTCCACTAAAAAACATCGGGCCTTCTAGTGCATAGGTGACATTCTCCTTATCTCCCCAGGCAACAGTGCTTAACACACCAGAATCAGTATAGAACTGATCACTGCCAGTGTTCATCATCATAAAGGCGCCAATTCCATAGGTGTTCTTTGTCATTCCTTTATGAAAACAACAACACCCAAACAGAGCTGCCTGTTGATCTCCTGCAACTGCTAAAATCGGCACATCATAATGCGCCAATGAAGACGTTTGGATATAGCCAAAACTATGCATCGTTGGACGAATTTTGGGCAGGCAAGCACGAGGGATGTACATGGCCTCAAGCAAATCATCATCCCAATCCAAAGTTTCAAGGTTAAACATCATCGTTCGGGATGCACTGGTATAATCAGTGATAAACTCCTTCCCTTTTGTAAATTGCCACATCAACCATGTATCAATCGTGCCCACCAAGACCTCACCACGTAAGGCCTTGTTCCGCGCTTCAGGAATTTTGTCGAACAACCACCGAATTTTTGAAGCCGAAAAATAAGGATCGATAAGCAATCCGGTTTTTCTGCGAATATCATCCTCCAGCGAAGCCTGCTTCCACTGTTCGCATATATCAATGCTTCTGCGATCCTGCCAGGAAATCGCATTGTGTATGGGCCTTCCAGTATTTTTTTCCCACATGACAATCGTTTCTCGTTGTGTTGCCAATCCAATACAGGCAATTTCGCTTGGAGCAATACGTTTTTGCTTGAGCACCCGTTCCACAAGACTCACTTGCGTCGCCCATAAAGCCATAGGGTTCTGTTCCACCCAGCCGATTTGTGGGAAATGCTGTAAGACATCTTGCTGAGCAATTGAAATTACATTGCCTTCCTCATCAATAATTGCTACCCGAAGTGTTGTAGTACCGCAATCGAATGCGAGAGTAAACATTTTCATAACTGATTAAACTATATTTGCTATGTATTGTAAACAACTTAGAGATATTAATTATATTAAATATTATTATATTTTCGTAGGAGTGATACGTCATGCCCTTCACGGCTGCATGCATCGATAGACATTCTACCACTCACCCATTCTAATCCATTGTATAGTGTTGACCTTTCCTTAAAAGATCGATCATACTATGCAATATACCTAGCCGCTGTAGCTCAGTCGGTAGAGCAGAGGACTGAAAATCCTCGTGTCATCAGTTCGATTCTGATCGGCGGCATTCAGAACTTCCAGCACAAATCCCCATTAAAAAAAGAGCACAGGAAGTTCCTGTACTCTTTTCATATATGTTCTATAACTCGCCGCTAACTGTTATTTGCTTTTGAGGTCTTTAATAACACTTTGCCCAGCAACAAGGCGTGCTTGCGGAACACGCAAAGGCGAACACGATACGTAGTCAAATCCGATTCCATAAACGAATTCTATTGATTGCGCATCACCGCCATGCTCACCACAAATACCCACCTTTAATGTTTTATTCACACTGCGCCCTTTTTTAAAGCCAATCTGAATCAATTCCCCCACCCCTGAAGCATCGAGTGTTTGAAATGGATCCTCTGGAAGGATTCCTTTCTCGATATAGGAGGGAAGAAAAGAGTTGATATCGTCTCGAGAATACCCATAGGTTAACTGGGTTAAGTCATTGGTCCCAAACGAGAAAAAGTCTGCTTGTTCAGCAATGCTATCTGCAGTCAACGCTGCTCGTGGAATTTCGATCATCGTCCCAATCTTATAGGCAATAGCGTCAGAATAGGTTCCCAATACCTCTTTGACAATCCCCTCTGCTCGCGCACGTAAAATGCCAAGCTCTTCAACAGTACCCACCAACGGAATCATAATCTCTGGTAGAACACCAAGGCCCTTTCTATGCACCGCTAATGCAGCCTGTATAATCGCGCGAACTTGCATGTCATAAATCTCTGGATAAGTTATCCCTAATCGACACCCACGATGTCCAAGCATGGGATTCATCTCGTGCAGGGAAGCAATCTTTGCTTCTAGGGCATTCACGGTGATG
Source organism: Spirochaetia bacterium (assembly GCA_965243525.1). Classification (GTDB taxonomy): domain Bacteria; phylum Spirochaetota; class Spirochaetia; order WTKD01; family WTKD01; genus WTKD01. The sequence goes on from OZ251568.1 coordinate 823,405, forward strand.
CCGACGAGATCTGCCAATTCTTTGATTTGCTTCTCATCTTGCGGGAGAAATTCATGCAGAGGAGGGTCTAAGAGGCGAATAGTCACCGGTAATCCCGCCATGCTTTCAAAAATATCTGTAAAATCCTTCTGTTGATACACCAACAAGGTGTTTAAGGCTTCAATACGATCCTCTAAAGACGATGCAACAATCATACGTCGAAAATGAATGATGCGATCCGCATCGAAAAACATATGTTCTGTTCGACATAGCCCAATGCCTTCTGCTCCAAGAGACAAGGCGCGACTTGCTTGATCCTTTGTATCAGCATTTGCTCGAACATTAAATTCTGCCTTATCTTTTCGAGGGCTCTTTTTTCGATATTCATCAGCCCATGCGAGTACCGTGTTCAATTCTTCACTAACTTTTGGTTCTTCCAAAGGAAGAACACCAATAAACACCTCACCAGTGTTTCCATCTATCGTAAAGGCATCACCTTCATTGAATGATTGTCCTCCGATAGTGAGTGTTTTTCCTTCGATATGCAGTTCGCGACACCCAACAACACAAGGACGTCCCATACCACGTGCAACCACTGCTGCATGGGAAGTCATCCCCCCTGTTGCAGTCAAAATCCCCTGGGCTACGTTCATACCACCGATATCTTCCGGAGATGTTTCTTGGCGAACAAGCAAAACTTTTTTCCCTTGCTCAACCCATCGTTCTGCATCTTCAGCAGAAAACACCACCTGTCCTGTTGCCGCACCTGGTGATGCATTTAACCCCTTTGCTATTACGGAAAATTCCTTTCGCCGTTTAGCATCGATCATTGGATGAAACAGCTGATCAAGGTGGTCACTGCTCACACGTAAAATCGCTTCTTCTTTTGAAATCAACCCTTCTGAAACCATATCAACCGCTATTTGCACCGATGCTCTTCCTGTTCGTTTTGCATTTCTTGTCTGCAAAATATACAAGACCTCTTCTTCAATGGTGAATTCAATATCCTGCATGTCTCGATAATGTTTTTCAAGTTGATTCTTTATAGCAACGAGTTCTGCATATTGCTTTGGTTGCACCTGTTCAAGTTTTGAAAGAGGATCGGGGGTTCTGATTCCTGCAACAACATCTTCGCCCTGTGCATTCATCAAAAACTCTCCATAGAAATAGTTTTCACCGGTTGATGCATCTCGTGAGAAACACACTCCAGTCCCTGACCCATCCCCAAAATTACCAAACACCATCGCCTGCACATTGACCGCAGTTCCAGTCAATCCGATAATGTTGTTGATTTTTCGATATTTTATAGCACGCTCATTGTTCCACGACCCAAATACCGCGAGAATTGCACCATTTAATTGATCCAACGGATCTTGTGGAAAGTCTTTGTTTGTTTTCTTACGTACTATCGCCTTGTACCGCTGCACAAGTTCAGCCAATGCATCCGCATCAAGTTCAGTGTCAAGGTCAACCCCTTTGGCTTTTTTAAGAGCCCCCATCTCATGTTCAAAATTACTATGGGACATGCCAAGAACAACATTCCCATACATATTGATAAATCTTCGGTATGCATCAAGTGCAAACCTTTTATTTCCTGATTTCTCAGCTAAGCCCTCAACCGCCTTATCATTTAGACCCAGATTGAGCACGGTGTCCATCATCCCCGGCATTGATACTGCCGCTCCTGATCGCACCGATACGAGCAAGGGATTTTTTTCATCTCCAAACTTCTTGCCGGTCATACGCTCAAGAAGAGCAAGGTTGTGTTGAATTTCTTCAGCAAGCCCCTCCGGCATAGTTTCGCCATGAGTATAATATTCTGCACAAGTGTCGGTAGTGATGGTAAACCCCGGAGGAACAGGAATATCAAGCAAGGTCATTTCCGCAAGATTTGCGCCCTTACCTCCAAGTAATACCTTGTCCTTTGCAGAACCTTCTGTCTTTGTTTTTCCAAAAAAATAAACTTTCTTTGCCATGAGCGCCTCTTTGTAGATTTTGTTCACTATAAGCGTTTGTGATGCTTTCCGTCAAGGTTTGAAAGCCTCCACAAAAAACGTAATGGCAGAAGAAATGCTATGCGAAACAGCCCTCTTGCTTGAAGGCCTTCTTTAATTTTTTGATAGAAGTGTGTACTATTTGGCGAACCCGTTCCTTCGAACGATCAAACATAACACCGATTTCGGCAAATGTATACGCGCAAGTATCTGAAAGTCCATAATACAATGTAAGTATGTCGATCTCACGTCGCGATAGCACCGCATTCATAATGTCATGAAGATGTTGCACAGCCTCTTTCACAACGAGCAAATCATCGGGAATGCTATCATTTTCATAGGAAATGGATTCATAGAGATACGCCTTATTATTTTCTCCAGTATCAAGTGATTGAGTGCTAAGCAGATTCGTATACTGTTCATGGGCAGCAGTTATCTTGGCATGCTCTTTCTGATCTTCATCACTCAAAAAAGTTGTATGATCTGCTTTGTCTCCATACCGTGAAAGTTTGTATTCACTCAGACATTCCGTTCTCTTTATCATTGCCCATTTGTTCATTGGCAACCGAATACAGAAATCTGTATTGTAGATAGCGTTACGCATATATGCATGAATCCAATGGCTCGCATAGGTTATAAACTTGCATTTTTTGGCTATGTCAAACTTTTGCGCTGCTCTCAATAACCCCATGCTCCCCTCAGTAATAAGCTCCTCTGCTGAAAGATGTTCTGTGTGATACGATTTTGCGCATTGATAGATGTACATGCGATGCATGACCAATAATTTTTGCTGTGCCTCAGTAGACTCTTCTTGTATCTGCTTGAGAAGCGAATACTCAAGATCAGCATCTGTGAATTGAATTGTTGTTTGTCCACGATACAACAAATGTCCCAGCTGCTGTTTGGTCTCTTTCTGGCGTCCTGTATTTACCATAAAGTTCCTCCACATATATATATGCACGTTTTGTGCCAAAGACCATTCTTCGAGGATATTATTCTGATTGTTGTTTTCGGTGTGATAATTTAGCAAATTCCATCAATTTCGTCGCTTATGTTCACGTCAATTTTCTATAATAAATCAAATATAAAATGTTATTTTTTTATTATGCACAATGTTTTTCGTGATCATTCATTGTATGCATTTTGACTTCATCAAATCGTGGAATCTTGTCTTTTTTTGAAACATATTCAAAAAAACATCGTTATTACTGTGTAAAAATAACCCACTTTTCTATATGCCATGAAAAATCTGGTCTATACGCATTCTTTTGCTCTTTATTTTTATTTCGTTGACAGTATGATTCACATCTTCTAAAATACCGTAACTTATATTAAACAAATACGGAGGATATTGTGAATATCACACCAATCGGTGACAGAGTGCTTGTAAAACCTGCACTTGAAGAAACAAAAACAACATCGGGAATTATCATCCCAGATACCGCTAAAGAAAAGACACAGACCGGCGAGGTCCTTGCTGTTGGAGACGACACAGAAAAAATAAAAGTGAAAAAAGGTGATCGTGTCTTATACGACAAATATGCTGGAACACAAATTTCTCTGCATGATGCTGAGTATCTGGTAGTGAAGGCTGAAGATATTCTTGCAATAATTTCATAGTTCCAAACTATGCATAGCTCAAGGGCAACACAGATCGTGTTGCCTTTTTTACGTTATATCGATGTGCATTTGGTATATGTTCCCCGTGCTATGTCTGAAGCCTAAAAAATTCTGCTATATCAACGATGAGTTCCGTGCTGGGCAAACATTTATACTGTGAACGCGGTAGTGCATCAATAAATCGTTCTTTCCATTGCAGAATTCGTGTGTCGGTAACAACCACAACCCCGTAATCATATTCATTTCGAATAAGTCTTCCCACTCCCTGTTTCAACATCTGCACTGCCTCTGGGACACTCATGTGCATGAATGGGTTCTTTCCTTGCGATCGAATATAACCTTCTCGCGCTTGCGCGAAGACTCCGCTGGGAGCTTTAAACGGCAACCGAGTGATAACCACCATACGCAACGCATCACCAGGGACATCGATGCCTTGCCAAAACGAATCAGTCCCCAACAGAATACTTGACGTTTCTTTCCGAAATCGAGCAAGAAGTTGTTCTCGTGGCAAACTTCCCTGTTGTAATACCGTAAATGATCGTGAAACACCGCGTTCTTGGAGTCTCTGAGCACAATCATTCAACATTTGATACGAAGTAAACAGAACCAACATTGAGCCATTGCTTATTGCCGCGAGTTTTTCAATCAAATCAGCGAGAAATACTACGTACTGTTTTGGATCTCGCTTTACCAAGGGCGCATCCGTGGGAATTGCAAGCAATTGCTGATCTTCATAATGAAATGGCGACTCAACTCGATGTATACGTTTTTCCTCAACAGAAAGACCTTGCTGCCATGCGTGTATCGCTTCACAGGCTTCAAGAGTTGCACTTGTAAAAACAATTGATCGAAGCGGCACTATGCATTTCTCATGAAACAGGTCTCCCAGCTCAAGAGGAATATTCCAAACATGTATCGACTTATCGGTTTGCTGCACAAATTGCACGTTTGTATCACCCTGCTCTGGAATCTTCAGATGATCAAAAAAATGCCGCAGCTCACCGAGTCGATGGGTTATCTGAGTGAATCGATAGAGGATATGTTTTTCAATTTCAGTTACTTCTTCTACATACCTCCGTACCGATTGGAGCACCGTAAGCATTTCTTCAAGGATCAAACAGATGTTTTCAGAAATGACTCGATATTCTTTGACATGAGAACAGGCCTGCAGAAGCAATTCCTTTTTCCCTGCATTTGGTATGGTGTATTCAGAATCGTCTATTTCTTGCATCATACACTGATCAAATTCCTGCATAGCAGCGCTGAGTTGTTCTATGAGGTTGCGAATAGTCTGTATGTAAGTGGTCTTGCGTTCATCGTATCCTGAGCCAGCACCTCGCTGTGCAAACAATACACTAAGGAGACGTTGTTTCGACTGGTGGTGAATTCTTCTCAAAACATGCAAAACCCCATGTGAACCGATCTTTTCAGAAAAAATAGTTCTTGCAATATCTGAGAGCCTATGCGCCTCATCGATGATGGCATGCGAATAGCGAGGAATAACTCCCACAGCCTCATGAGACGCACTGCGAATGTCACGATCAATGAGGAACAAATGATGATTTGTCACCAGAATCTGTGCGGTATACGCCGTATTTCTTGCTTTTTTTAAAAAGCAACGAGAACTATTCGGGCAACTATGGATGCTGCAATGATCATGATCAGCCGCAACGGAATACCATTCAGCATCACTCAGTGGGATATTAACCTCATCGCGATCACCTGTTTCGGTACTATTTGCCCAGGTGCGCAATTGGGTAATGAGATCCTCGTCAAAGTCATCAAAGAAATCATCGTGCTGGTTTAGTTTGTCCAGGCAGAGATAGTTTTGTATTCCCTTTATCAATGCGGCGCTGAGCTTGCTGTTGAGAGCCCCGAGGATGGCGGGAATGTCTTTTGAAATCAACTGCCGTTGCAGGGGTATGCTAGCAGTTGAGATGAGAATTCGTGTGTTGTTTAATCCAGAAAAATGCACAGCAGGAATCAGATAGGCAAAGGATTTTCCCACACCGGTGCCTGCCTCAACCTGAACTATTCCTCCATCGTTCAACGTCTTCATGACTTGCAAAGCCATATCCACCTGTCCATCACGCCGAGCGTACTGAGAGTTATGCACAGCAAGCATTCCATCCTCAGAAAAAACGGATTCTATCTCTTCAAGCGAAACAGCAGCGTAATCATCTTCATCCGCTGTCAAAATCCTGGCTCGATGATCGATGAATACCACCCGTATCGGAATATCCTCGACAGACATTTCTTGACGCTGTTTTTGTATATTTGCTCGCTCAGGGAGGTAGATGATCAAAAGATCACTATTCGACAGCGCTGGAAGTCGATCTTTTTCAGCAAATACAATAGCAGAAAATTCACCGAGGTCGTCACAGGTAATGCCAAAAAACCAAATGGCAGTAGTTTGTTGAGAATACTGTGCAATTATAGCATCGTGTAGCCTGTCTGGAAGAATGTCAGAAAGATTCATTGCTTGAATTTCATTTTTTTAGTATATACTGTAGTAATCATGAAGCGAATCCCTGTAGCAATACTTGGCGCAACTGGCGCAGTTGGACAAAAATTTATACGTCTGTTGAGGAACCATCCACAGTTTGTATGTGCTGAACTTGTCGCCTCGGAGCGATCTGCCGGAAAATCATATCTTGAAGCCTGCAACTGGATAGAGGATATTGCCATCCCCGACGAGATCGCCACCACTGTGGTGAAGGGAACGCAGGATGCATTGGAGTCTCGCCTCTTGTTTTCAGGCCTCGATTCTTCAGTCGCCGGTGATCTTGAACAAGCATATGCACAAAAGGGGCATATTGTAATCAGCAATGCTTCTGCACACCGTATGGACCCATCTATCCCCCTCATCATTCCCGAAGTGAATCTAGATCACATCTCGCTCATCGAAACTCAGAAGACGACGGGAAAGATTATTACAAACAGCAACTGTGTAACAATGTTTCTCGCCATGGTGTGTGCACCCATCCACGAGGCTCTTGAGATCACCCAATTACATATCAGCACCATGCAGGCAGTAAGTGGTGCAGGATATCCCGGTGTTGCATCGCTTGATATTCTCGACAACGTTATTCCCTATATCCCAACCGAGGAAGAAAAACTCTCGCGAGAACCTCTACGTATTCTGGGAAACTTGCAGAATAATCGAGTTGAGCCTGCCCAATTTCCCATCAGCGCACAGTGCAATCGAGTACCGATACTCAATGGACATGTCATGACCGTGACTATGGCTGTGAAAAACAAGATCTCCATTGAGGCATTGACCACCTTGCTTCGTGATTTTCGTGGCTATCCACAAGAGCAGGGCCTCCACTCTGCGCCAAAACATCCTATTATTGTGTATACAGATCCTTTTTCTCCGCAAATTCGAAAATGCATTAGTCATGAAATGTCTGCTTCTGTTGGACGTATCAGAAACTGTCCAATTTTGGATTATAGAATGGTCATAGCCGGACATAACACTGTACGCGGTGCCGCCGGGGCAGCAATCCTCAACGCAGAAGCCTATCTTGCAAAGGGGTATACGCTGTGAGCACAGCCACCCTGGCAGCATGATGTTGCAATAAATAGAATTACGAGCATGGTATGATAGTATTAAAATTTGGTGGAACCTCAATCAGAAACGCAGCAATGATCCGCACAACCATTGATATTGCTGAAAAGAAAGCGCCTGTTCCCTGCATCCTTGTCTATTCTGCGAGCAATAAAACAACCGATGATTTGGTGCAGCTTGCAGAATCAGCACGTAATGGCGATGCAAATCAACTATCTGCAACAATGCAGAAGATTGTTGATCACCATGTGCAACTATGTCAGGCCCTTGCTCTTTCAGAAACAATTATCGAACAACTCTTGAAAGAACTCCAACAATTCACCCATGGATTGATCTTATTGCGAGAGACAACCCCTCGATCTAGGGATACCTTGCTCGCATTTGGGGAGCTATTATCAACAACAATTATCTATTCCTATGCAGCTTCTCGGGATTTGAAAGTCTATTTTCATGACAGTCGAACCCTTATAAAGACAAACGATGCATTTGGTGCAGCTATTCCTGACTTTCAAAGAACGAAGGAATGCCTGGAAAAAAACATCGCATCCACAGAGTCGACGATACATATTCTGCAAGGGTTTATAGGAAGCACCACCGATGGTGTGTGCACAACATTGGGACGCGGCGGATCTGATTACACCGCTTCTATTTGTGCGGCCCTGCTTGATGCAAAAGCAGTGGAAGTCTGGACCGATGTACATGGCATTATGACCTGTGATCCCCGAACTATTCCGGAGGCACAACCTATTTCCAAACTTTCCTATCAAGAGGCAGCAGAGCTTGCCTATTTTGGCGCAAAGATACTGCATCCTTCGACCATTCAACCCGCAGTAGAATATTCCATTCCGGTTCATATCAAAAACACCAACGATCCCGATCATCAAGGAACTCAGATTGCAAAAACGCATACAAGAACCGTCAAAGCGTTGACGGCAAAACACTCCCTTACCCTCCTCCAGATAAATTCTTCACGTATGCTGAATAGCTATGGATTTCTCAGCCGCATGTTCAGCGTCTTTAATGACTACAAAATTTCAATTGATATTGTTGCAACCTCCGAAGTATCGGTTACGGTGAGTGTCGATTCCAAACTTCCGGAGAGCCTTGAACAGAATCTCGCTCAGCTGGGAAATGTGATTGTAACTCATAATCAGACCTGCCTCTGCCTTGTTGGATACAAAATGTGGCGCAATGCATCCTTGCTTGCACGTGTATTCACAGCTCTGGGAGAAGATATTCCAATCACACTGATATCATTAGGAGGTTCAGAGAACAACCTCACGGTGGTTATTCCTGACACAAAAGCAGATCTCGCCCTCAAGCGATTGCATAGCACCTTGTTCAAAGATTCAACAACGTCCCAAAAACAACAAAAATAAACAACGCATTTCTATCACGTCGATTGAATCATCTCCGTTCATCAAATGGTAACGAACCAGCTCTCACTTGAAAAGAAGATCGAAGTGTGCAGAATACCATTTGTTATCGAAATATCTCTCACTTGAGAGGAGGATCGAAGTGTGACCACGATGTGGTAGTGATGGCTGATACGTATCTTTGATAAACATAGGATCGAATTGCGTTGTGCAAAAACACATCTTCTCAAACTTCTTACGTGGATTTTTGCAAAGATTATGCGAGGGTACCGCTGTGGCTACACCAAAACCTAAGCCCCATATAATACCCCCGGAAGGAAGGGGGCATTATTCAGTGTATTTTGCTGTTGGGTTTGGATTACTGCCAGGTAAGTCGTGGCCATTCACCGAGATTCATCCGCCAAATGCCTTCAGTTCCATCAGCATTAGTACCGACGAAATCCCATATTTCGTTCTCCGGTGTGTCTGGGTCATCAACAGTAGGAAAAATAGTCTGACTAATTAATGGGTAGCTCTGACCATTTCCTGTGCGCACGACACCATCTACAGTATAATATGCAGTGAATCCAGGTTCATTAGGATTACTCCCGACTCCTTTTTGTGTCCCAGTCGTGCTTGCATCAAAATAACTGCTAGCGATGGAAATATTTGGAGAGTGGACATAGCCCACTAGTCCACCAATATTGTTTCCTGTTTTTGGTACTTCTCCAGTCGCATAACTGGTGGCAACAGGGCCATTATTCCATCCTACCAGAGCACCGACATCATTATTTCCGTGCACATCTCCAGTCGCATAGCTGTTTCTTACCTCACCACTGGACAGTCCTACCAGGCCACCAACCTCATCATTTCCACGCACAGTTCCAGTCGCATAACTAGTAACGATGAGACCGCCGAGACCCCCTACCAGACCACCAACCTCATTAGTTCCACTCACATCCCCAGTCGCATAACTAGCAGCAACGCCAGTGACTCCCTGACTTCCTCCACTAAGTCCACCAACGGCATTAATTCCTTTCACATGCCCTCCTTTGACAGCGATTCGTTCTACGTGACCGCCATTGGATCCTACAAGTCCTCCTACAGCGTTTCTCCCTATTATGCTGGGGCTGTTTACGTTTCCGTCTGCAAGTTCAAGGATGAGATTACGAACTATTCCTTCAGACAGATCCGGTGCAGAAAAGCCTACAGTTGTTATAGATCCAAAAAACCCTATAAAATCTTCATTTTCTTTTGCGATTTTCAGATTGCTGATCGTTTTGTCATTGCCTTCAAAGACTCCACTGAATGCCCTTCCTTGATAACCATCGGTAGCACTATTTGTATCTGGAGCAATCGGAGTGTGCTCACCATGTAGGGCAAGATCGTTGACAAGGATGTATTTCAACGTGGGGTTTGCAGTGATGTAGGCAAAATTATCCTGTCCATAAACGGGAATCGTATCTTCTGGAAGATCGCGAGTTGTCGCCATTGTTGAATCATAGCGTGAGACCACAATGTCATAGCTGTGTTCTTCGTCGTTGTTTTTGATCGTGATTTGTAAGGCAGGATCTGCCAAAAATGTCTGAATGAGTAAATTTACCGTTGGACCGGAGTGTTCGACGCCTTGGAACACCGCTTGTGCGCCTGGAGCAATCGTGATGGTCAGCTCATGATCTGTTGTATAGCCTATGTCTGGAATGATCGCCTCGATGCGATCATCGGTGATATCTGCATACACAGAAAATAATTCTTGTGTATTGGTGTAATGGACATCAGTCAAAGCAGGAAAAACAACTCTGCGAACCTTCACAGCATCTAGTGGTGGTGTTGAGGTTGGAGATTCCGATCCTGATGATCCCGATCCTGATGTTCCTGGCGCTGATTCCGATCCTGATGTTCCTGGCGCTGATCCCGATCCTGATGTTCCTGGCGTTGATTCCGATCCTGATGTTCCTGGCGCTGATTCCGATCCTGATGTTCCTGGCGCTGATTCCGATCCTGATGTTCCTGGCGCTGATCCCGATCCTGATGTTCCTGGCGTTGATTCCGATCCTGATGTTCCTGGCGCTGATTCCGATCCTGATGTTCCTGGCGCTGATTCCGATCCTGATGTTCCTGGCGCTGATTCCGATCCTGATGATCCCAATCCTGATTCCGTTCCTGATTCCGATCCTGATGATCCCGATCCTGATGATCCCGATCCTGATGATCCCGATCCTGGTGTTAGGGCTTCTCCCTTTTGAGTACCTGCCTCTCCACAGCTGATGAGACCCAGCCCAAGAAAGAATATGACTACAATCCGGTGCATACAAAACTCCATGTATATATAATTTATACATATACTATACTATAGTGGGAATTTTGGGAATATATGTGCAGGAGATATTGATCTCTCGATAAACTTGAAGCGTGGAACGCAAGCTAATGCCAGCCGGTGTGCAGCCTTGATCAATCCAGGACCGAATTGAGTTATACTCAAGACACACATCTTCTCAAACTTCTTGCGTGGATTTTTGCAAAGATTATGCAGGAAGCACGATAACTCTAATCTAAATGATAATCGTTAATTTTTTTATGGAGTGTTTTTCGACCAATCCCCAAGATTTCTGCAGTGCGGCTTTTGTTTCCGGACTGAGCACGCAACGTGCCTCGAATCATTTCTCTCTCAGCATCAGCTAGGGTGCTCCCTATTTGCAGTTTGATCGTTGAGTTTTCTAAATCACGGTGGATGTGCGCAGGAAGATCATCAGATTCAATCACACTCCCTTTACATAAAACCACGGCTGACTCGACGCAATTACGAAGCTCTCGAATATTTCCTGGCCAATGATATTCCTCCAGGAGCTTTCTCGCCTTGTAATCAATGCCTTCTATGTTTTTCTTATTTTCCTGAGCGCAAATTGCAAGAAAATGTGCAGTAAGAAGAGGGATATCCTCACGACGTTCACGCAGAGGCGGCACATTGATATGCACCACATTGAGTCGATAAAACAAATCTTCGCGAAACTGCCCTGTTTGAATTTCCTCATGCAAATTGCGATTTGTTGCAGAAATAACACGAACATCAACATTGAGCGTTTTCTCGCCACCAACTCGCTCGAATGCCTTTTCTTGCAAGACTCGAAGAATTTTTATCTGTGTATTTTGATCTATCTCTCCTATCTCATCAAGAAATATAGTTCCCCCATCAGCAAGTTCAAATCGCCCCTTCTTTTGCTGAATTGCACCAGTGAATGCCCCTTTTTCATGACCAAACAATTCACTTTCGAGAAGATGCTCACTCAATGCAGCACAATGCACCTTTATAAATGGATCATTCTTTCGCGGCGATTGCATGTGGAGGGCATTTGCAACCTCTTCTTTTCCAACTCCGCTCTCACCGGTAATCAATACTGCAGCACGCGTGGGAGCAATCTGTTGGATTGATGCAAGAATTTGTTGCATATGGGAGCTTTTTCCGATAATGGTATGCTCGCTTTTTTGTTGTGTAAGCTCATGCTGCAAGATTTGATTTTCTCTAATCGTTTTGCGAAACGCCAAGGCACGTCGAATAATGAGCGAAAGTCGTTCAAGATTAATGGGTTTTGTTGCAAAATCATAGGCGCCATTCTGCATTGCCTGCACAGCAACCTCAACACTGCCAAACCCCGTTAATATTATCACTGGAATAAGCGGATAGTTTTGGAGTATCCGTTTGAGCAATTTTTCCCCCGACATGCGCGGCATTTTTAAATCAGATATAACAATGTCGATATCTTCAACCGCAAGGATATCCACCGCCTCTTGTCCATCGCTCGCCTCTAATACCTTGTATTGCTCAAGAGATAATGCATCGGCGATTCCAGAGCGAATATTTTTTTCATCGTCGACAACGAGAATATTAACGTCCATTTTCTTCCTTAGTAATTAATGCCTGTTCTGATTGCTCAATAGGAAATGAGAGCGTTATCGTCGTTCCCTTTCCTTTCTTTGAAGTTATAGCAATATCACCCCCGTGATCCTTGATAACCTTGTACACCATGGTGAGTCCAAGTCCATTACCATATGACTTCGTCGTATAAAAAGGTTGGAATATCGTTCCTATTTTTTCGGATTCAATGCCAACTCCGTTGTCCTTAATCACGACCATAATGACAGAATTCTTTTTCCGGGTGCGTATTTCAAGAATCGGATTTTTTTTGTCCATTGCCGCTATGGCATTTTTGATAATGTTTAACAAAGACTGCTTGATATATCGCGCATCAACAACAACCTCAGGCATATCTTCTTCAAGATTTCGGTATACGCTAATGCCATGCTCTTTGAGTTCAAACCGAACAAACGTAAGAACATCGTTGATGATCTCATTGATCGCTTGTTTGGTGGGTTTTATGTCCACGGGGCGCACTGCGAACAAAAAATCAACGATTATACTGTTCAATCGGTTCACTTCCTCATCAATCACCGAAAGATGTTTTTCCATTTCATCTGCTTGGACAACATCCTTAATCGCTAATTTTCGTTGCATCAATTGGACATGGATGCTCATCGAAGCAAGTGGATTTTTCACCTCATGTGCAACTCCCGCGGTCAAAGTCGTCAAAGAAGCAAGATGCTCAGCCTGATGCAGCTTCACTTCGCGTTTTCTCCGTTCAGTGATATCGGTGATGATGATCACAGTCCCTACCACTCGCCCCTGTTTTACCAAGGGCAATCCATTAATGGTGATGATCTTCATCCCAATACGTTCATCGCTGATGCTGAACTCTTTATCTTTGATTTTGTTTTCTTGCCTTAGATTCTCGTATAAAAAATCACACACATCCCCGTCGTGGATACTATCCCAAACCAAACCATGGAGTTTCTGTTCCATTGGAATAAGTCGATAGGTAGGTGTGTTCACAAAACTAACGGTGTAATCATCTTTCAAGACGATAACCCCTTCAACAAGAGAGTTAAGAACCATCTTAAATTGATCATTCTCTTCTGACGTATGGATGATAAGAGCACTCAGTTGCTCCTTATCCACACGATGCACATTGCGAATAACCTTTGGTATAAAATCTCGATCAACAATGGACAAGACCGTAGACCCCCTCGACAGCGCTCCGTGGATTGATATTTCTCTGTTCAATGTTCATCAATGCGTCTTTGCATGCATAGACAATACGTCGCCTCTTGGAATATCCAGAAATCTGACTCGTTAAACGAGGCAATGCTTTCAAAAACAATATCATTATTCGTTTCTCTCCATCTCCCGGACATGTCTGCACTATCTGCCAGAATGTGTTATCACTGGCATTAGCTTGCAAACTATTCAAAAATTCCACACACAAGCGTTCCGCCATGGAAGTTTCATCAGCCCTCTGTAATAATATATCCAAAGATGTTGCTTTTTTTCCAAAATATCGCTCACACACAGCAGCTTGTTCCTCAGAACTGCGCACCGGAAGATAGAACCACTGAAATCGCGATGCAAAATTTTTGGCATGCTGCGGTTTTGTCGTAGAAGTCGCTATAATGGTGAGACTTGCTGGCGGTTCTTCCAAAAACTTTAGTAAACTGTGCATCACTGTCAAAGAATACTGGTGTATATTTTCAAGAATGAGCACCTTCATTCCTCGCTCATTGCCAAATTGACAATATTCCTGGATATTTCGCATGGAATCAATGTCAGGAAGGTGATACGAAGTCAATTGCTCAATCAGTTCTGTTATTTTCTTATAGGAAATCGAAAATGGCGAAGATAAATCGGTGTGCAAACATTCAAATAATGGGCCATACAAGGGCGCAACTTGTTTTCTTTTTTTATCTGAAAGCAATACCTCATCAAAACGTTTCAAAAAGATCGCAAGACGTCGAAGAAACATTTTTTTTGCTATCAATTCTTGATGATTCCCTGTCTGATCAGGTTCATCTGTCTTTTGTGATGGTGACCCTTGCGTTTCTCTCCGTTGAGATGATTCGAGCATATGAAGAAAATAATGAATGTCGCCGACAGAAGTTCGTGGACCCATGACCATCAGTTCATTGGTTTCCAACAGCGAATGACGTCTGCAGCATTGGCACGTGCAATCAGATACACCATCCTGTTCGCACAACAATACACGAGCAGATTCAAGCGCCAAACTCATGCGCCCTGTCAACCCTGCCCCGGCAAGCACCATGCTTTTAGGCCATTCTTGCTTTTCCTTATACGCGCACAATCGTGCAATCAATGATTCGTATCCAATAATATGTCTAAACATACACGTCAATATTCCACAGCTTCAGTACAAAAGGAAGTAGCGGTTTTAATAAATTATAGGTAATACTACTTTCCAACACGTCTGTAAGAATAATATAAGGCTGAATCAAGAGTAAAACAAGAATTGCATATGCAATAATGACGACTTCGACAATACCAATCCCCACCCCGAGCACACGATCTACTCCAGTCAACGTTTCATTGGTATCAACCCATTCACTCAATACATTCCCAACAAGTCGCAATATAAGGTATGTTATGACAAAAATAATAATAAAACTTACTAAATTGGTATTCTGAAATGAGCTGCGGTCAACGATAAACTGCGCAAGCCATGGCGAAAAAATAAATGCGCTGAGTAGCCCAATCAACAGTGAACCAAATCCAAAAATCTCTCTCACCAATCCGCGCATGCCTGCCCGGATGATGATTAAAATACCAATAACTAGCATGCATATATCAAGTAAATTCAATATCTTACCTCTTGTATAGGATCATCCATGCTGCACATCTCGTTTTATTTTTAGATCTCTTCTATCCTGTATCGACAGATTCCCTGTTTTAGCAACGGTTTTTATTAGTTCAGCAATACGCTGTGCCGCATCAGGCTTTGTGCAATCACGCATAGATTTTCGCATAGCATCATATCCACTGGGGTCTTGGAGCACAGCTTGGATCGTTTCGTATAAGACCTGCGCATTGGGACGGATCAGCATTTTTGCTGCTCCTATCGACTCCATATGCTGCGCATTGTCAACTTGCTCGCCCCTGCTCACTGCACTGTGGAGGGGAATGAAAATTACTGGTGTTCCAATTGCCGCCAATTCATGCACCACAGATGCTCCTGCACGACTGATGATCAAATCAGCATTGCTTAACACATCAATAAAACTCGTATCATAGTGTTCCATCGAGCTATAGTTTTTTGCAGTTCTTGATGGATGCCAATTGCTTCCGTGTTGATGATAGACCTGCTTGCAAAATGAAAGATCATCAAGGAGTTCCATAACAAGTTCATTGATTTCCTGCGATCCAAGGCTACCCCCCAAAAACACGAGGATGGGATTCTTTCGTGGCGCTATGTCATCCCTGTTCTCTTGCTCCTGGGAAAAAAATTCTGATCTTACCGGCAGGCCGGTATAGACAATCTTTGTTGTGTTCATCAAGCCTCGTGTTTGATTTTTCCATGATACGCAAACGATGCGAGAAAACATACTGTTTATACGCGTCGCCAACCCAAAGCTGACATCTGATTCATGGCTTATAATCGGAATACGCAACAAAAACGCCGCACAGGTAACGGGAACGGTCACATAGCCCCCCTTTGAAAAAACAACAACGGGTTTTTGTCTTACCAGCATAAACAAGGCTTGGAATATTCCCCAGAAGACCTTGAACATATCCAATAGAAATCGAAACTTGTTATCTCTTCGCAGCTTTCCCGATGCAATACCATGATACGGGATGGTTGTTTTTTCTAAGATCGTACGTTCAATGCCGCTCTTGCTACCAATCCAGAGAATCCTCCATGTCGGTTCTAGCACATCCACAACTGCCAATGCCGGATAGACATGCCCTCCGGTACCCCCGCCAGTGATAACAATTGTTGGGAGCTGATCTGTATCTTGGTTCTTTTGGTGGGTGTCCTGCATATTGACTCGCTAAGTTGCTACGTATAGAGTATAGGATGTGCAATCAAAGGTCATCTTAATCGCCTTCTGCATCGTAATTTCTGTGCATGCACAAGATGCCGTGTTGCCACATGTACTCCCTTCACAATCGCTAAACTATCGAAGTTTTATTCAACCAGAGAGCAACAAGTCAGAGTTGGTGCATGATGTACAGATTGAGCAGCTCGTTTTTGATTATGATGTGCAAATTGGTGCTGAAATCATTGTTCAGTTTAAAAAACCGCGCGACTATTCCATTGCAGACAGGACAGAAAACCTGCTGATTATTTCAAGCCTCATTGGGCTTGAATATTATTCTGCATCTCGAAAACAGTTTCGTCAGTTGGTGATGGATGCCTATTATTTTGAACCAAACAAACCTGATGTCCCAATACCTCCTCCAGCATTTGTGGCAACCCCCGAAGACACCCTGTTTCATGTTGTCTTGGAGACCACCACATTTGGGAAAAACAAATTTACCATACAAGGTAGCCATCAAAAAAATCGTTCCATACTGCAACTAAGCAATAGCGAGAAAGTACGTTGGAATTCCTTTCCGTTCATCAAGATTGCTGACCCACAACAATTCAGAACCTTGTTTTTTATAGAAGAACAGGATACGACAATTACCCTATACGGATTTACTGGGGTGAAAAATAAACTTCTTGAACCATCAAACAAAATTGCTCCTAAAAAAAGAATCGCTAAGAGCTTGACTAATCGGCTCATAGCATTAACATCATGGGTGTATACTCAGTTAATGAAGAACTAGAAACCGGGGGTGATGTCAACACTACTTTAGAAGTATAGTAACAGCAAGAAAAAACTAAAAAATTAAAAAAAGGAATTAATTTATAGATGAAAAATTTTTCTACATTGTTTATGTTAGTTTTTTTGTTACTTGCACTTCCGGTATTTTCTGGAGGAAGCAGTGAAACAGAAGCTGCATCCAACATGGATTGGATGCTTGAAGAATCAGATGATGATCTGCTGCCTGGCGTAGATCCATACTTAGTTAGAGGTGATATCATCTCTGCAGGAAGCTCAACTGTATTTCCACTTGCAGAAGCATTGGGAACTCAATTTCGTGATGAAGGGTATACGTATAATCTGACCATTGACAGCATTGGAAGCGGTGCTGGATTTGAGCGATTCACTGTCGCTGGTGAAACGGATATTTCAAATGCAAGTCGCCCTATTAAGGACAAGGAGATTGAACAAGCGCGAACAATTGGTCGTGAACCAATCGAAATTCGCCTTGGAACGGATGCTCTTACGGTAGCCATTCACCCGGACAACACCTGGGCGCAAGAACTCAGCATAGAAGAACTTGCCACATTGTTCACTGCAGATCGCTGGAGCGATGTAAACGCATCGTGGCCAAATGCCGAAGTGTTAAAGTTCATACCTGGAACTGACAGTGGTACGTTCGACTTCTTTGTTGAAGAGGTCTTCGATCATGACCCAGAACCAATGCTTTCTTCATCAAATATTCAGGCTTCTGAAGACGACAATATCCTTGTGCGTGGAGTCACAAACAATGTTAATGCGGTTGCATTCTTCGGATATGCATATTATGCAGAATCTGCAGATGTCTTGCAGGCAATTGCTATTGATGGTGTTTCACCAACGCGTGAAAACGTAGACAACAACAGCTATCCTCTTTCACGACCGTTGTTTATGTATACTGATGCAGGCGTTCTCAAGGAGAGGCCCCAGGTTGCCGCATTCATGATATATGCACTGACCTATGTCAACGATCTCATCGCTTCTGTAGGATATTTTCCAGCACCTGAAACTGATCTTAATGCTGCGAAACAAAAACTTCTAGAAGCAATTAAATAGGAATGATTTGTGAATAGCACCACAGCAGTATTTGCGCAGAAAAATGGGGATCTTGCAAAGAAGCCTCGAATACGTGAATTGCTGATTCATGTGGTGCTGTTCGGCTGTGTTGTATGTTCGATTTTTACAACAATCGGAATCATCTACGTCCTTGTCAGTCAAGCAGCCTTATTTTTCACCGACCCACAGGTAAACATCATAGATTTTTTCACACAAACAGAATGGCTGCCTTTAGTGGGAAAATTTGGAATTCTTCCCCTGCTCAATGCAACTGTATTGACTAGTTTCATCGCAATCGTATTTGCAACCCCGTTTGCCATCCTCGTCTCGGTATTTCTGAGCGAATTCACCACCCAACGTGTTCGAGCCATCATCAAACCTATCCTAGAAATTCTCGCTGGCATTCCATCGGTGGTATATGGCTATTTTGCAATAAGCACGGTAACACCGGCATTACAAGGCATCTTTGGCACAAATGTCGTGGAATTTTATAACACCGCTTCAGCCGGCATCGTCATCGGTATTCTCATACTTCCCATTTTAGTAACCATGATTGATGACGCCCTCCACAGCGTTCCTCGGAACCTCCGGGAGGCTGCCTTTGGTATCGGTGCAACGCGCCTGCAAACCTCGTTTGGAATCGTTGTTCCTGGCGCCTTTTCTGGCATAGCTGCAGCATTCATCCTTGCCTTTTCTCGTGCAATTGGGGAGACAATGATCGTAGCCCTCGCTGCTGGTGCCGGATCTGCCTTAACATGGAATCCATTCCGCGGTGCTGAAACAATGACAGGTTACATCGTACGTATCAGCGGAGGAGATATCAGCTACAATTCCGTTGATTACAACAGCATATTTGCAGTTGGTCTTGTTTTGTTTGTTGCAACACTGGGGTTGAACATTATCAGCAGAAGAATTGTTAAAAAATATCATTGGAAAGTTTAATGCCCACACCGAAGAACCAAAATCAACCGCCAGATCTCAAAAAACAAACACATCCTGTAGACAGAGCTGAATGGAATCCAAAACCATTGGCTACTCGTAAAAGAAATACGTTTATTATGCGCACGTTGATGGTCATTGCATTGTACTGCACCGTTTCGTTTCTTTTTATTCTAATCGGAAGCATTCTCAACAACGCATTTGGATATGTCATATTTGCATATGAGGTGCATCCAACGGAAATTGCCGCTACCCAATCGATTCAAGATTTGTCAAAAGAGAAAAAAATAGCAATTTTAAAAGAGCATCTTCGTGAGCGGGTGTACGCAACACTCGACAGAAAAAAGGCAATGGAACGTCGGAGTGATACTGATCTTTCGATGATTATTTTTACTCGAGTTCTTAAAGCATCAGTCGTTGAGGCCTATTCTGTCCTTGAATCGCTCTTTCAACGAAAAGAGATCTTTGCCACCCTCGCTGAACATGCAAATGCTGATCTCAGCTATCGTTCCTGGATCACTGCTCGCTTTATTGCAGGCGAACAAAGCACAAACCCTCTTGAGACAGGCATCAAAGGGGCAATCATTGGATCTCTGTTTGTCATTCTTGTAACGATTTTGTTTTCCCTGCCACTTGGCATTGGCTCCGCGGTATACATTTGCGAGTATATGCCATCTTCACGCTGGAAAAACCTTCTCCAGATAAATATTTACAATTTGTCAGGGATTCCTTCAATTATCTATGGATTGCTTGGATTGGTGATTTTCGTCCGGATCATGGTTCCCCTAACCAGTGGGCAGTTGTTTGGTTTTGGTGCTGGTTCAACAGAAAGTGGCAGAACGATTCTCTCAGCCGGGTTAACACTGACCTTGTTGATTCTTCCAGTAATCGTAATAAATGCACAAGAAGCGATTCTAGCAGTACCCTCCTACATCAAACAGGCAAGTTATGGACTTGGAGCAACCCGCTGGCAGACCGTGTGGCACCATGTTATCCCCTATTGCATGGGACGGATTCTCACTGGAACTATTCTTGCCGTTTCCCGTGCAATCGGCGAGACTGCTCCCCTGGTTGTCGTGGGAGCTTCTACGTTTCTTACCATCATCCCACAAAATATATTTTCAAAATACACGGCGCTCCCTATTCAGATATACCAATGGGCAGCTCGTCCGCAGCAGGAATTTCAACATTTGGCCGCTGGTGCGATCATTATCTTGCTTGCAATCATGCTGCTGTTGAACAGCATCGCAATATTTTATCGTATAAGACTCAACAAAAATCTGGAGAGAGTATGAATCCCATTATCGAAACAAAAAACTTCAACTTTTTTTACAATGAATATCAGGCGCTCTACACGGTATCTCTTTCATTTTATCCCAAACATGTCAGTGCATTGATTGGTCCGTCAGGATGCGGGAAGACAACGCTTTTACGTAGCATCAACCGCATGAATGACCTCATCGATGGAACTCATTCGGAAGGAAGCATTACGCTACAAGGAAAGAACATCTATGAGGATGGAGTGGACCCGGTCGAGGTACGTAGAAAAATTGGCATGGTATTTCAGAAGCCAAACCCGTTTCCAAAAACAATTTGGGATAATATCGTATGGGGAGCGAAGATCAACGGATTTACCGGGGATCTGCATGAACTTGTTGAGACCTCTTTGCGCCGTACTGCATTATGGGATGAAGTAAAAGATAAGCTTCACACCAACGCGTTAAACCTTTCTGGTGGACAACAACAGCGACTGTGCATAGCACGTGCCATTGCGATCAAGCCTGATGTAATACTCATGGATGAACCCACCTCAGCACTGGACCCCGTTGCAACAGCCCGCATCGAAGCACTCATTGCAGAGTTAAAAAAACGCTATTCCATCATCATAGTAACTCATAATATGCAACAAGCCGGGCGTGTTTCAGACTATACGTCTTTTCTCTTGAATGGAGTGGTTATAGAGCATGGAAAAACAAACGATATATTTTTGAATCCGCAGGAAAAGAAAACCGAAGAATACATTTCCGGTGAATTTGGCTAGAACACAGTCACACTCTGGATCTGCTGGCGCAGAGCCGATGAACGGTATATACTGCAATAATATGCAAACAGCGACCCAATTAGAACAGGAAATGGTACACATAAACGAGGAGATACAGGAACTTGGATCCATGGTCCTCGCTGCATTAACCGAGGCTGCCACTGTCTTATCGACTCAGGACGCTCAAAAAGGCGATGCGCTTATTCAAAACGACAAAATAATCGATGAAAAAACGTTAAAAATTGAAAGCCTCTGCACTACGCTTATTGCTCGAAGAAATCCTGTGGCTTCCAACTTACGCCATATCGTAAGTGCTCTAAAAGTCTCCACTGAACTCGAACGTATCGGGGATCACGCAAAATATATTGTGAGGGATATTCAGAGTATATCAAAGGATTTCTTGGCAAATATTTTGGATACTGTCATCAAGATGCTGCACATCGGAATACATATGATTGAAAATTCTTTGCAAGCCTTTGAAGAGGACGATGTTGCCCACGCTATCGAATCAGCAAAGGAAGACGACAAACTCGATAGCCTTCACAAAAAATTGTACAAGCAAATACTCAAATGCACGAAGGATTCAAAGACCGATCAAAGTATTGAAGAAGCTTCAACTTCGTTTTTTATCAACCGCTTTTTGGAACGCATCGGTGATCACGCAACGAATGTCTGCGAATGGATCTATTATGCAAAGACCGGCGACCACATCGACTTGAACTAAGCATCATTGAAATGAAGTCCTGCCTCAGATACTATTACGTATCGCAGTAATAAACAGTGAACAAGGAGTATATCTAATATGGCATTTTCAGTTTCAGTAAATCCATGGGTGTATTATTCAAAATACATGGAAGATGAGTGGACCGGAACATGGCAGATGAAGCCACATCAAGGAGCGAAAACCGAGGAGGGGCTTGGTCCTGCCGAATTAAAATCCATTGTTGAAAACAGAAATTCATTTCCCGAACTCCCCTTGATAAACTACACAACCCAATACGGACTTGGTTGCTTTGAAGGAATAAAGGCATATCCACAAAAGGATGGAAGCATTAAAATTTTTCGTCCTGAGAAGAATGCGATGCGCATGCAACAATCTATGGAAGGATTGATGATGCCAGGATATCCCGTTGAAGATTTTGTTGCTATTTGTCGAGAGATGTGCATACGTAACCAAGCAGAGGGATTTTCTCCTAGCTATGACCCCATTTGGGAAAAAGATAATTTTCTCACGGCTTCTGCGATATACCTCCGACCTTTTTCTTACAGCGAAGCAGGAATCGGGGTCAACATAAGCAGAAACCCATGGATTGTATTTGCTGCAACCACCGTCGGATCATATTTCAACAATATGACTACCGCGCGTGGCATTACCGTAGACTCATGTCGTGCAACTCCCGGGGGAACCGGCTGGATGAAATGCGCATCCAATTACGTGATTCCCACATTAGAGCGCGAGAAAGCAAGCAAGAACGGTTATATGGAAGTTATATTCTTGGATGCTTACACCAAAACAAATGTTGAAGAGGGATCCTCCTGCAATCTTTTTGCATTGCTCAAGAATGGCGTTCTCGTTACTCCCGAACTTGGAGATACGATTCTTCCAGGTATCACGCGAGAGACTGTTTGTGTTCTTGCAAAGGAACAAGGAATCCAGGTTGAAGAACGTGCGCTCCCGGTGCAAGAGATACTTTCAGATGCAAAGGAAATTTTCTTAACCGGAACCGCTGCAGGGGTCTGTCATCTTTCTTCAATTACCCACAAAGGTAAAGAGCATGTTTTCGGTGATGGTTCTATTGGTGAATTGACCCTATCCCTGCAATCGCAACTGAAAGGCATTCAGTATGGATTGGAAAAAGATCCTCATGGATGGATGCTTCCGGTCTAGCTAAGAAAACACTCTCCCGTTTTAGTGTGTATCGAGTATATTTCGGTGATGCTTCAGCATTGCTCCCTAGTTCGATGCGCTGATTTCTATAAACTCGTCAAAAGTTAATTCATCAAACTCGACAGGGAGGGTATTGTATATCTCAACATCGTAAGTATCTTGCGGATATAGTATCTCGCGAAGATTCACATAAGGAAGGCTTTTTGCAATTGTTCGTTGATAATCAGTTCCTGACCGGTTGTAATTCTCAAACAATGTTACTGCTTGTTCCAAAGCATATATTGCATTTGTTTCTTTTTGTTCGTTTTGGCTGCGATCTGCAATTTTGTACCGTGTGACTCCCAATCCATTATAGGCTTGAATGAGATAGCTAATAAGCGCCTGATGTTCGGGATCCTCAAAGGGCAAAAAGAGCCGAATTGAATCACGTTTTTCTTCTAATAACTCGGTTAACTGAAGGAAATAGGATTCCGCCGCTGCGTAATTTTCCAAATGATACAGCGCACTCCCTGTTGCAAGCAGGCCCGCTGCCTCACGCGGGGGATGTACTTCGGCATTCAAGAAATGCTGCACAGCAATTGCATAATCCTGATCGCGAAATACGACATTTCCAGTTTTATAAAACAACTCGCGAGAGAGCAATCCTTCTTCCAATGCTTGTTCGTAATAGTAACGGGCCTCTTCAAAATTTTTGCTATGGTAATAACGAATATCTCCCAATCCCTCGTAGAATCGTGCGATCACAGGATCTCTAAACAAGGTTCTTGTTTCAATTCCCAGAACATATCGTTCCAGTGCCTCTTGATAATTACGTTCAGCATTGATAATTTGTTGATTTTCGTATTCATTTTCGGCCGTACGGATTTTAGCGTCGATATACATTGCAAGATGTTTCCAACGAAGCGGCTCCAATGCAGAGAGCGTATTAATCGTATTTTCAAGCGAGACACGCTCCTCGTTCAAGGCGTCGACAACACGGTAATATCGAGCAGATTGGTAATGCCCCTCGGGAGCATAGGGATAGTTCGCACGAAGCGCGCGCAACATTTCAGATACATAGGATAATTCATTGGTATCGATGAGGTATTCAACAATATCAGAAGAAATTTGTAGATTTGTCGCATTGGGATCTTTTTGGGCACTGATTTCTGGTATGAGTTCGAGTAGCTCATGCAGCATATCTTTTTTGACAAAATACCATGCAAATCGATTGAACACCGCATCGCTTGTTCCATGTTCTTGGGCGATAATGGTGTAAGTGCGTTGTGCATCCTCAAGTCGCTGTATATCCACTTCTGCCCAGCGAATATAGTTATCTCCTTGCAGAAACAATGCATCCTCTTCATAGGGGTTTTGTGTAAGTACAATCGATAAGAGTTCATCTGCTCGCTGAAAATCCTTGAGTTTTTCAGATTGCAGAATAGCATGCTCGTAAATACCTGTTTTATGCACGTTGATTATATCGATTAAACGAACATACTGATCTCCAAAAGCATATTGATCAAGTAAGAGGCCTTCTCGTGTTTTTTCAATCAATACTTCCCGAAGATCTTCATCCAAGCCATAGACCATTTCATCGTATTTTCGAGATGCAAGTCTGTATTCATTACGATCAGCATAGGTGCGTGCATATCTGAGTGCCCATGTGTTAATTCTCCACTGATTCCATGCTTGCTCAAAGAGTTCATCGCTTTTAACATAATCATTTGCCTCTAGTTGTGTGTACCCTTCTTCGTATAGGGAGCGAGCTACCAATGGTCTATACACAAAACGTATGCCAAGAAAGACAACTAAGGTAAGCAATGCAATATTTGCCGTTGTGATAGCAATCCTGCGAATGGTATTGCGGACGGGATCTGTTCTCTTTGCTTCTTCACGCTCAAAGAATTCGCTGGCAGTACTTTTTTCATAGCCAAAAGGAAGTTCAAGATCAATCCCAATATAATCGTTGAGCCTGCGAACAATTAAGGATGGACGTGCATTGTTTTGCAAAAGCAATAATATTGTCTGTACTTCTTCTTGATTGCTATCCGGATTTGCAATAAATGTGGCACATTCCTTTTTTACATCAAAGGGGAGCGCGTCTAAAGACTTGAAGATGCCTTCGTATTCTTGTTCGGAAAATACCGATTCTTTTGGCTCTTTCTTGACCTTTGGTGGTGGTGGAGCCAAAGAGAGAATCTCGTCATCTGCCTCTTCCTGAGTTTCTGCTGGTATACTAAGAGAATCGCTATCTTCTAAATCAGATGTTTTTCCAGTTATTGATGCTTCAAATTCCTCTCTTTGTTCAGCAAGCTCCATCCGACGTGTTGAAACATTTGCAGCATGGATATCATCTGATTGAAGGTCTTGATCTTGAATCATGCTTAACAAATTATCGAGATCTTCTGTGGAATCAGGCGATTGATCTGGAACGTTAGGTCCTTCTGGAGTGGATGGCCCAACAAATTCTTCACCCTGGACCACTCCCTGATTTGTTTCAGATTCTGAAAACAATGAGCCAAATATGTCCTGCGATGCATCAAAACCCTCAGCTGGAGGTGCCTCTTGAGTTTCAAAATCCATTCCCTCGACAGATGCAAGATCTACACCCTCAGAAAGAGCAGCGATATCATCAAATACAGCGGAGGTGTTTACAGGTTGTTCTTCTTCAGCTGTCTCATGAAGAGCACCTTCTGCATCACCGAGATCATCAGTGGACAATAGCGCAGCTAGATCATCGTTTTCTTGCCCAGCTGTCTCATGAAGAGCAGCCTCTCCATCACCGATATCATCAGTGGACAACAGTGCCGCTAAATCATCGTTCTCCTGATCAGTGGTTAGAGTATCCTCTTGACCTTCTTCAGCAATCGTCGCTCCCATTATATCATCAAGCTGAATATCATCTTGTGAACCGACTGCCTCCTCTTCTGGTGCTCCGGAAGATAGATCAGATTCCTCAAGTAGGCTTCCTATTTCTGATTCACCAAAGCCACCACGTGTCTCTTCTGGAGCAGCATTGTCCACCTTTTCTGTCTCTGGTGCATCAAAACTCTTTAAATACTCTGACACACTCTGAGAATCAAGATCTTGCTTACCCTCTTTTTCAAGGGAAGTCACATGTTCGATCTGTTCATATTGAGGGACCTCAACAGTTGCGGGACTTTCACCCCGTTCAGAAAGAACATTTGGTTCATCAGCCAGTGAGAAAAGCTTCTTAGAAAATTCTTCTATACTTTTTATAGAGGGCATATCTATACACTACTATCCTCGACCAAACTAAAAGGCGCTTAATATATTACTCCAACTTTTGATGCAAGCACCGATAGTTATATAGGTGAATCGGCTTTTATTATGCAACATCCTTCTATGCTCTGCAGTATTTTTGCACGCAGAAACCCGCTCCTTTCAAATAGATGATATCACTCTTTATTTTCATTTGACAAACTTGGAAACAGAGCAAGCACCATATACCTTTCAAGACCATGTGATATTTACCTATCGCACCTATGAACCAATTCGCGGAATCGCTGTTGCCTTCGCACAAGAATCCTTTCAAAACCGTTATGTGTTCTCACAAAGTTACACAAAGCATGATCTCTACTATGCTGCCATACCAAAACAGCTTTTCTCTTCCAATTACATTGAATATCAATACATCGTCGATGGCGTACAAATCAGCGACCCTGCAAACCCATCAATGAAATTTTTGCAGTATGGAACAACAGTATCAATTGCAACACTCGATAAACAAACTACTCAACTTGTAGCAGCAGAACAGTCACCCGCTCCTACAACATTTTCAATCGACTTTGCCAATTCCAGTTCTGCAAGTGTCCAAACGATCTTTAACGATACGTATACCGTGCAAGAGAAGTCCCCTTCCTATGTATCAATAGTTGGCAGCTTCAACGGATGGGAGATATTTTTTAACCCACTTGAACAGCCCTACACGCAATTCTTCACAACGACCATACCCCTTCCTTCTGGTACGACGTATTACTATTTTTTTGTAGACGGGCAGCGCATCCTTGACCCAGACAACCCAAACACTGCCTTTGACAATATCCGTGGACATATGGTATCAGTACACAAGATACCATAACATGAAAATTCATCTGCGCATAAAAAAACAAACCGAGACCACATTGATTGCAACATTAAACCCCACCTTTCGCTTTTTCAGTGGTTTTTTAGCACTCTTATTAGGAACTGTCATCATTCGCTCAAAGGAATTTGCCATCCTTCCAACAACACTGTGTTTGTTTTCCTTGCTTTCAACCGGATATTTTGAAACATGGATTTGTGACAAAACAAGCAACACGATACGTCACAAAATGGGCCTCCTTATTCCTTTCAAACACCTAACAATTCCACTTGAAACCATCGCTTCAATTGGATACATCCCCATACCACGTGGTCGAGGATTTACGTCACGAACCCTATCTCGATCTGTTATCACAACCACCGATGGAAAACTAATCACTATTGAGATCACTCCCCAAAAAAACAGCGGTATCGCCAGCACTTTTGCAGAATTCTTAGATATTCGCTTTGACAATGATATCGAAATTACTACGGCTAAATTTTAAGCAGCAGCTCACCTGTCGATCAGAAATTAGATGATTGATGAACTTTCATCATTAGGGTTTAGGGAAGATTAATAAGGACGTGATCAACCTTATCATGGTGCAAAAAACAGGCAACTTTATGATTATCAGCCATCTTTGCCAAGTGCGGATTTTCCTGCTTACATTTGTCCATACGCAAAGGGCAACGATCATAAAACACGCAGCCACGATGTATTTTGTCGGGGGATGGCACTTCTCCGCCAAGAATAACACGTTTCCTTTGCTTTTCCTCTTTTGGATCGGGGACAGGAACCGCAGATAAGAGTGCCTTTGTATATGGGTGGAGTGGATTCTGAAATAACTCTTCAGTATCACCCTCTTCGACAATGCGCCCAAGATACATAACTGCTGTTCTATTGGTAATATACCGAACCACCGCAAGATCGTGCGCAATAAAAATATAGGTTAGCTTGTAGACATCCTGTAGTTTTCGCAATAAATTGATAATCTGTGCTTGAATCGAAACATCAAGCGCACTCACCGCTTCATCAGCAACCAATAATTCTGGATTCAAAGCAAGCGAACGAGCAATCCCAATACGCTGGCGTTGCCCTCCAGAAAATTCATGTGGATATCGATTCTCATATTGCGGGGACAATCCTACTTGCTCCATGAGTGAAGCGACTTTGTCCCTGATCTCTTTTTTGGATTCATGTAGTTTGTTTCTGCGATTATGGATGTGGAGTGGCTCTGCAATGATATTGCCCGCTGTCATTCTTGGATCAAGCGATGAATAAGGATCTTGAAAAATCATTTGAATTTCCTTACGTACAGGAAGCATTTCTTTAAATGTCAGAGGGAGAATATCTTTTCCCTTCCAAAAAACGCTGCCGGCGGCCGCTTTCACCAGTTTCACAAGTGCCCGTGCGGTACTTGATTTTCCACATCCCGATTCTCCAACAAGTCCAAGTATTTCGCCTTCATACAAATCAAAGGAAATAGAATCAACCGCATATATCTGGCCAACAACCCGCTTGAAGAGCGTCCCTTTCAAAATTGGATAATGCACCGACAGATTTTGTACTTCAAGTAATTTCTTATGCGCCATGCTGTTTTCCTTCATACAACCAACAGCTCACCTCTCTAGTGGGGTCAATGGCTGTTATTTCAGGATACTCCTTTGTACAAACTTCCTTTACCTGGCCGCAACGCGGAGCGAAGGGACATCCTGGAGGCAAATTTACCAATAATGGCGGTTGCCCCGGTATTGTATAGAGTTCTTTTTTTTCAGATGCATCTGCCCGTGGAATAGATGCAAGCAATCCTCGGGTATAGGGATGCTTCGGTGTCTCAAAGATATCTTCGGTGCTTCCCTTTTCAACAATCTTTCCTGCATACATGACATGCACTCGGTCAGAGAATCCTGCAACTACGCCAAGATCATGGGTAATAAGCATCACCGATGTGTGCAGTTTGTCTTTCAGGTCGTGGAATAACTCCATAACCTGTGCCTGTATGGTGACATCAAGTGCAGTAGTTGGTTCATCAGCAATAATTAACTCAGGTTCACAACTAATTGCCATTGCAATCATAATACGCTGCCGCATGCCTCCTGAAAACTGATGAGGATAGTCGTTGATTCGAACCTCTGGCTTTGGTACACCAGTAAGTCGTAATAACTCTATTGCCTTGTCTTTAGCATCACGTTTCGAAAATCCAAGATGCCGTTTTATCACTTCCGTAAGTTGGGTTGAAATTCGCAAAAAAGGATTCAAGGAAGTCATGGGGTCTTGAAAAATCATTGCGATCTTGCTTCCACGAAGATCACACATGTATTTTTCATTCTGCTCGAGAAGGTTAACCCCTTCATAGAAAATGCCGCCACTCACCGAGGTTCCCTTTCCTCGCGGAAGAAGCCCCATAATACTCATTCCGGTTACCGTTTTTCCTGAGCCAGACTCCCCTACGATTCCCAAAACCTCGCCTTTTTGCACAGAAAAGTTTACATCATTGACCGCTTCTACCGTTCCATTGTCTGTCTTAAACTGTGTTCTTAAATGTTCAACTCGTAAAATTGTATTCATCGTTCGTCGTATTTACTCTTTGGATCAAATGCATCACGTAGCCCATCGCCTAAAAAGTTGATAGAAAGCAAAAATAATGACATCGTGACCGATGGAAAAAAGAGTCTCCATGGGGCTACATTCATTGCACCGACCGCATCAGAAATAAGCGTCCCCCAAGATGCATAAGGGGCAGAAATACCAAGCCCTAAAAATGATAGGAATGATTCCAAAAGAATGAAAGCAGGAACACGTAATGTTCCAAAAATAATGATGATTCCCAATGAATTTGGAATAAGGTGTTTTCCGATGATTGTAAACATAGATGCCCCGGAACAACGTGCTGCATCAATGTATTCATGGTTTTTTAAACTTATAACTTGCCCGCGAACCACTCGAGAGGCCGTCAACCAACTCATAATGGCAAGCGCAAAAAAGAGATTGAAAATATTACTCCCAAAGACAGCCATAAAAATAATGACTAAGAGCATATATGGTAGGCTATAGAGAATGTCTACAATACGCATCATCAGAGAATCAAAAAATCCTCCAAGATATCCAGCAAGAGCTCCAAAAAATACCCCTATAAGCATCGAGGTGAGAGCACCGATGATGCCAACTGCGATGGACACTTGACTGCCGTATACAACACGACTTAAAAGATCACGGCCCAGATAGTCTGTTCCGAATACGTATTTTCTGTGGTGTACGAGAACTTCTTCTCCATTTATAACCGCGAGTTCCGTGTCGATACGCTCTTCAATAGAAGCAAGAACTGCTTGTTCTTCAGCATTTAATTCGCTGCGGCCATCTTTTGCAGCAAATGACACCATAAGGTTGTATTCTCGCTCATACCACAGCTCCCCTGCAATACGCCCAAACGAAGGAGGAAGGTCACGATGCTCAATGACCTGAAAACGATACGAATATAGGGGCAATAATGGCGCAAAAAGCGCAAGGAGAACATAGACTACGACTACTCCCAAGCCAATCATAGCAAGTATATTTTTTCTCAATCGGAGAAAGGCTTCTTTTGTCAAGCTTCTTGGCGGGATATCTTGCGACGTAATGATCTGCGTTGCACGATCAAGATTTGATTGATCAGTTTTCATTGATGCTTGATTCATGAATAACTAATCCTTGGATCAAGAATTCCATAGATAACATCTACAATCAGGTTTAATATAATCAATATTGTTGAATAGATGATGACTGTACCCATAATCATGGTATAGTCACGGTTAAATGCCGATTGTACAAAAAACCTTCCAATACCTGGAACACGAAATATGGTTTCAACAACAACTGATCCTGTTAAAAGCGCAGCTGTGATGGGTCCCAGATAACTAGTCACCGGAAGCATGGCACCTTTAAGCACATGGCGTATCGTGATATAAAATGGAGACAACCCCTTTGCCATGGCTGTACGTACGTAATCACTTTGCAATACTTCAATGGTGCTTGCACGAGATAATCGTGCTAATGCGGCTATATAATATAATGACAAGGATACGACCGGAAGAATCAGCGTAATTGCTCCATTTCGGCCTCCTATCCACCCTGATGTGGGGAGAAGTTGCCATTGTAATGCAAAAAAATACATCAATACTGGTCCAACGACAAACACCGGTATCGAGATACCAAAAACCGCTAAAAGCATAACAGAGTAATCGTACATGGAATTTTTTCGATACCCTGCAGTAACCCCCATGCTAACCCCCAATAACATTGCTAGTAACAGAGTACAAAACGAAAGCAACATCGAATTTGGAAGGCTCCCAAACAAATACTCACCCACTGAACGATCAGCATAGCGAAAGGAAGGGCCAAGATCTCCTTGCAAGAGATTAAATACGTACCGTCCGTATTGCATAAGCATTGACTCGTCAAGATGATATTTTGCTTCAAGATTACGAAGTATTTGTTCAGGGACCGCTTTCTCAAAATCGAATGGTCCTCCAGGAGCAAGTCGAATGAAGAAAAAGCAAATAGTAACAACTACAAACAACGTAGGGATCGTGCTCAATGATCTGCGGATAATATAACTTATCATGCTTTTATTTAGCATATCATGTAGACAAGAATTCTAGCAATACTAGATTAACGTATAGGTGAGGGGCCAGTATACCCCTCAGAAATGCTGTTTTAAGACTGAGAATCCCTACAGCGTGAAGAATAGCTCTGACAGTTAATTAAAAAAAAAGCCCTCCTGAAACAGGAAGGCTTTTTGTACCGTGGTACTGTAAAGATTAATGTGAAGCTACTTCACCAACTGGATGCTGATCCATTACGTTTTTATACCAACCACTCCATGAATCAAGATCAATAAGATTGTTTACGGCATAGTAATAGATTGGAATAATCGCCTGATCTTCCGAAATAAGAAGTGTTTCTGCTTCTGCAAGCAAATCAAGACGCTTTTGATTTTCGACCTGCTCTAACGCTTCAAAGATTAATCGATCATATTCGGAATTGCTGTATCGTCCCCCATTCATTGCGTTTCCAGAAACGAAGAGGTCCAAAAAAGTGTTTGGATCGTAGTAATCACCTGCCCAACCGGCACGTGCTACTTGAAAAGTACCTTCACGACGAGTCGCGAGATAGGTTTTCCATTCTTCATTCTTTAGCACAACATTAATACCAAGGTTTTCATTCCACTGCTGTTGTATGTATTCAGCGATTGTCTTGTGACCTTCACTCGTGTTGTAAAGAATTTCAAGCTCAGGAAATCCTTCACCATTTGGAAATCCTGCATCAGCCAAGAGACGGCGTGCTGCAGCAACATCGAGCCTATTTCCCTTTATTTGACTGTATCCAGTTATCGGAGGAACAATACCATTTGCAGAAACTTGTCCGCCTCGAGTAACTTGATCGACCAAAAGATCTCTGTCAAATGCCATCGAAAGCGCCTTGCGTACGCGCACATCGTCAAAGGGTTCTTTTTCAGTCTGGATGACATAGTAATAGGTGATAAACGCAGGGTTGTTGTGATAGTCGTTACGTACCTTTACCTGATCAATCTGATCCAATGGTACCGTGGTTACCCAGTCTATTTCCGCATTCTCGTACATAGTATGCGCAGTATTTTCATCTTCAACCGGCAAGAATGCTACTCGATCAGTTTTTACTTTGTCTTGATTCCAATACGTATCACTCTTCCTCAAAACCAATTGCTCTTGAGGTGACCATTCTTCCAACTCATAGGGCCCATTGGTTACGATGTTTTCTGGTCGTGTCCAATCACTGCCATATTCTTCAATAGCATGCGTTGGAGCAACCCAAAACGAATAATGCGTCAATGCTTTGATAACATAAGGAGCGGGTCCAATAGTCTCAAACTGAAAGGTGCGATTATCTAATGCACGTACTTTTACAGCTTCTGGTCCTGCTTCACCACTGTTGTATGCATTAGCACCAGCGATCAACTGAGCAGGAAACCATGCATAGGGAGCTGCGGTTTCTGGATTAAGAATACGAAGCCACGAATCAACAAACTGATGCGCGGTAACTGGCGTGCCATCACTCCAAACAGCATCATCACGCAACGTAAATGTATACGTTGTTGCATCATCACTGATAGTCCAACTCTCCGCTACTCCTGGAGCAGGTAGAGCATCCTCAGGATTAGGAACAACCAAGCCCTCGAACAATCCCATAACGATACGGTGTTCAGGAACACCACTCATTAAATGGATATCAAGTGTTTCTGGTTCAGCACCATTTCCAAGAATAAATGTTTCTTCTACATCCCCTGCTGCAAACAGTGCAGAAGCGGCAAGTAAGATGACACCTACTTTTAACAAAAATGTATTCATATATACCTCCTGAATTAATTTGTACTGCATCAAACCGTAGTACAGATACACCAGACATACAGATCTGAAGCAGTATATTCTTGTATTCTAATATGATATCATCAAATATCAATTATAGTCAAGTTAGCAGCCTTGAATGTTTGATATATAGTTTATTCCCATTTGGTAATATTCAATCTAGATATACACAAAGAAGTATTTTTGCCTTGTTTAGGGAACTGCGTGTTAATTTCTTGTTACAGACAGATTTAAGAATCTTCGTTTTGAGGAATAACCATAAGCACCATGTCAACTTGATCTCTTCCTCTCAGATCACCATTCGATGTTCCAATGAACAAATGGCCGTAATCATCGACTCCCAGAGCACGAATACGTCCGAATTCACCCTCTAGCAGAAACTCCTGCTCAACAACACGATCTTTCTCGAGCTTCATTCGCAGTATTGACTGCCCCCGTAAGTTCGCAACAAACAGATTGTTCGTCCATGTTGGAATCCATTGCGATGTGTAGAACAGTCCCATACTGGGCGCAATTGCAGGGGTATATTCAACAATAGGAGTGATCATACCAGCTCGCTCGAGGCTGTGGTGAATAATCGGCCACCCATAATTTGCTCCCGGCTGGATGAGGTTAATCTCATCCCCTCCCCCTGCACGATCATATCCCGACGGTCCATGTTCAATCCCATAAATTGAAC
The DNA here is from genome assembly GCA_965243525.1 of Spirochaetia bacterium. Lineage (GTDB taxonomy): Bacteria > Spirochaetota > Spirochaetia > WTKD01 > WTKD01 > WTKD01. The sequence goes on from OZ251568.1 coordinate 857,661, forward strand.
CGGTCACCGGATGCACAGCTAGTCCTTGGGGATTTCTGTGTCCATAAGAATATATTTCTGGCAAAATTCCCGCACGGCCAACAAACGGATTATCTCGAGGAATTCCGCCGTCCCGGGTTAACCGTATCAATTTTCCATGCAAGGTGCTTTGATCTTGTGCCAAATCAAGATTCCCGCGCTCACCTAACGAAAAAAGTAGCGTTCCATCAGGCAAAATGACTACTGCACTTCCATAATGCTTATTTGCACCAACTGGATCCGCATCGTATAAGATCTTTTCATCCGCCCAACCACCAACACCATCCTTAAACCGGGATAACCGTGTCACTATTCCTGCTCGAGTTTCAACGGTGTAAACCGCATAAAGCAATTTATTAAGGCGATATTGCGGATCTGGAACAACATCCAACAACCCACCCTGCCCCACTGCGTAGATATTTCGAAACACATGGTAGGGTGTAGCGTCGAAAATTCCATCACGATAGGTATAGACAGCTCCACCTCTTTCGGCAATCAACATGTTCCCATTCCCGAGGTTTTCTATATCACTTATGACATGTAGTCGATTTGCAATAACAGAAACTTGGAAGACCTGTGATCCCAACATCGACATAGACGTATAGGTTGTCTGTGCAAACAACCCTTTCGGACATAAAAGAGCAAAAAGAAGGAGACAAATGCTCCATTTATACTCTGCTTTTTTCATTACACAAAAGGCTAGCACAGATATTCTTATCCAGCAAGTTCACTGCACTCTTTCAAAATACCTAATTACTCCATGATATCTAATTTTAGTATATGCAAAGATTGTGTGTTTTTTACACAGTGTGTCATTTTTGGTATCCCAGAGGGTATATACTGACCAATTGTTTCATTTTTACACAGCGGGTACAGTTTTATGCGCACCTGTGTACTTTTTACACAAAATCATCCAGGAATACCCCGGAGAGCTTATTTCTTGAAAGAAGAATCAGTTTTTAACTATCTATTATATCAATAATTACGAACTCTTTCATTGTTATTTTTGTTTTTGGCACAATATTTGCATATGTATATATGTAAGATTACTAAGGAGGTTACAATATGGTAATTACAAAAAACAAATGCTTTAATCCTGGTCGTTTCCTGTTAGCACATCGGGGATTCGACTCATGGGTAGATAATTTTTGGAAGAATTTCGATCATCATGTTCCTGGTGAATACAACGATGGAAATCCACTTGTAGACATCGAGGATCGAGATGATGAGTATCTTATTTCAGCAAATTTGCCAGGAATCGACGAAAAAGACATCAATGTCACATTAGAAAATCAGTCCCTGCATATTTCGGTTGAAAAAGAGCAAGAAAAAGAGGAAGACAACAAACGCTATGTGCTGCGCGAACGACGTGGTCTTGCATTTGAGCGAAGTTTTTCCTTGCCTACAAGCGTTGATGTTGATGCCGTCGAGGCATCATTCAAAAAGGGCGTGTTAGAGATACACATTCCTAAAAAAGAGGAGGTCAAACCAAGAAAGATTGAATTAAAGGATTAATATAAATCCGACAACGAACAGCGCAAGAGGTGGTATATGCCACCTCTTTTTTATATTTTGCAGATACAGAGTTAATTAACTATTAATACGATATCTGCGTATCAATCGACCGCCACAGATACCAGGTTGCAATTGTTCGATAGGGTTTCCATCGATGACTGAACTCTTCAGCTTCCTTTGGCGTGCAACTAATCGCATAGCCTTTTTCTATCGCACGACGCACTCCAAGATCTCCTGCAGGAAAAATATCAGGGTGGTTGAGATGGAAAATGCCCACCATCTCGATGGTCCACAACCCAACCCCTTTTATCGTAATCAGCTGTTTCGCCATGTCATCATAATCACTCCAATGCATCTGCATGCATTCTGGATGCTGAAGAAAAAATTGTGCTGCAGCCTGAAAATATTCCGCCTTTTTGCGCGATAGGCCTAGTTTTTGCAGTGTTTCCGGAGTTTGGGTGATCAAGCATTCCGGATCGAGTGGATCGACTTTCTCCTGGATGCGATTCCATATGGCTGATGCTGCTTTCACCGATAGTTGTTGTCCAGTGATTGCCTGCAATAACACCGCAAAGGCATCAGCACGCTTTTGCAAAACTTCTCCTGAAAATTTATGGATACTGCGTGCGAGCACTACATCTCGTTCTGCCAATACACGACAGCCTTCGTTCCAATAATCAGGACCTTGTTCGCGGATATTCATGGTGTTTTGTATAAGTAGACTTCTTTGACATGGATAACCTATCGTTCAATATGAACGAATATTGTTATGATTCTTTCTTGCCTTGCCATTATTTGTCGGTTTGGTCATCCTCTGGCGGGGTTGTTCGCCCCAGTTGTTCCAGTGCCGCATAGGGGTCAAAATCTTTGGAATCAAGTTTTTTAAACGCGCTAATTGCATTGATTGTTTCAGCGAGACTTCCTCCCAGCCGTGCATGCGCCTCCAAAAACGCCGCAGCGTTTCCATAATATATGTGATAGAGATCGATAAAAGCGTTGTTTATTTCGATATCCGGCAATCCTGAAAAGTTTTCGGTTTCAAAAGTGTCCGAATAATTCTTTTTATAGTTTTGCTTGAATCGTGTAATGATGCGCTCTTTCTCAGATATTTTTGCGGTGCTGCCCAATGAAGAACTATAGACTTCCTCCAATTCTTCTCGCAAAGAAGCAATTATATTAAGAAAACGTTCATAATCACGAACAAAGGCATCGTGTTCTGCGATAATCGAAGCATTAATCCCATGGGTGTCTTGCATATACTGTTTTGCTCCCATCGATCCAACAAAACTTGCGAATTCTTCATTGAACTGCGTTTTTGAACGCAACCACAGTTTCGAATGCGCCAATTCATGGAGCACGAGTTCTGCCAAATGATATTCTGTATACCCTGCCATATAGGTATAGACAAGTTCAGGAAAATATCCATGCGAGCTGAAAGCATCCACTCTTCTGACATAGACATCATATCCTTGACTGCGAAGACGTTCTGCCTCTTTCTCAGCATGTGCAAGCGTATAGTATCCACGATATGGCAATCTGCCAAATATGGGATACCACCAGGTATGTCGCTCAAAAGAATCAGCTTTCACCGCTGAAACGACATCCACAAGGTATGATTTATCAGTTTTTACGTATTTTGTGTAACTCTTCGTGCGATTCAAATCGAGAACATCGATACCAAAGGAACGAATTGCAGCAATGCGTTGAAACAAGATAGTCAATGCCCGATTGGCATACACCTGTTCAAAAGGCACCGCCTCAGTGTGATGGGTAAGATATTCCCCCGCATTTTGGGTCAAATAACAGCCACCACCAACCAATCCTATGAGGAGTATTCCTAGTATGCGGATGTTCTGCATTAGTTTTATCTGCTTGGTATTCACAGGTACAGTGTAGTATATCGACTCAGCTGCTGCCATTATATCGTGCAGAAATACTATGACCTTTTGCGATGGAAATTCTCTTTTCTGCCGATGCAGAAGAATGGAACGCCTTCCCATAGGCAGTTGCATCGGTTGTGGGGTCAAAAGAAGAATCTTGTGTTGCTGTTGTGATCTGTGGAGCAGTGAGCATTTTTGGTATAGATTCATACAGGCGGTGGGTGTATCGATGCTGACTATTAAAGCTAATTTGATGTGCGCTTCCTTCTTCAACAAGAACTCCGCGATACATAACCCCAATGCGATCAGCTATATACAGAACATTTGAAAGATCATGAGCAATAAAGAGTATTGAAACATCGTAAGTCTTTCTGATGTCCAAGAGCACATTGAGAATTTGACGTCGAACGGTCGTGTCCAGAGAAGAAACAATTTCATCACAGATGATGATTTTGGGACGGGTGAGCAATGCGCGTGCAAGAGCCAGGCGCTGTCGCTGACCGCCTGATAATGCTATCGGTGATCGTCCCAAAAAAGACGATTCAAGCTGCAACAAAGAGAGCAATTTCTGAATACTGACATCCGCCTGCCGGCGTCCCTTCCACTGATCGGTGTAGCGTATGCTGTCATAGAGGATGCTTTGCACGCTGAGGCGAGGATTCAAAGAACGCGCAGGGTCTTGAAATACATATCGCACTTGTTGTTGGAATTCTTTTCTGATTTGTTTGTCGTTTGGTTTGAGAATGCGATTCTGATGGGTATGCGCAAGGTTGAGCTCAATCGAACCAATTTCGGTGGGCACCAAGCCAACAATCATGCGTGCAAGACTTGTTTTTCCAGAGCCACTCTCTCCTACCAATCCATAAATTTCACCAGGGCCTATCTGAAGCGATACCCCGTTTACCGCATAGACATGGCGTGACTTGTCACCAAAAAATCCAGAAGATAGATCGTATCGGTGAAACACATTATCTACGTTTAGCATCGTCTAAGACCTCCATCGTAATAACATGATCCAACAACAATGCAGTGTATGGATGCTGTGGATTCTCTATCAACGCACGAGTATCTCCCTGTTCTCGAATAAATCCTGATTCCATGACCACCATGCGATTCGTAATACCACTCACCAAGGCGATGTCGTGCGAAATAAAGATGATGCTCAACGCACGATTTTTCTGCAATTCAAGCAAGAGTTGCACAATTTCTGCCTGGATTGTCACGTCCAAGGAGGTGGTAGCTTCATCAGCAATCAAAATGCGTGGATTTTGTGCAAGTGCTAATGCAATCATAACTCGCTGCAGCATCCCTCCAGAAAACTGATGTGGATAATTCTTTAAGCGCTGTTGCGGATGAGGAATATGCATTTCTTGCAGGAGTTGAACAGCACGATCTTGCAGGACATCTGTTGTCTCATCAATATAGAAATTTTTCAATGTCTCTGTGAGTGTTTTTCCTATGGGATAGAGTGGATCAAAGGCTGGATTTGGCTCTTGAAATATATAGGCAATTTGTCTTCCTCTGATGTCACGTATGTTCTTTGTTTGGAGAAGATCAACACCGTCAAACAAAACACGCCCTCTCAAAATTCTCGCCGATGGAGGAAGCAATTGCAAAATAGACAAACAGCTTATGGTTTTCCCGCTGCCACTTTCTCCAATAATTCCCAATATCTCACCCTCATCAAGATGCCATCCTACATCACAGACAACGCTGTGTGTTTCATCCCCTGTTCCAAATGCAATTGTTAACTCTTGAACTTCTAACAAGCTCATCTCCGGTATCCTTCTCTCGATCTGTGGATGCTCACCATAGCGTTCATAATCATAGCCTTGCGTGGTGTGGATCGAAATAATCCCGCAAAAATTCTCCAAAAAAAGTAAAGCCCAAGGTTGTTAACAAGAGCAATATTCCTGGTGAGAAAAGCCAGGGAAAGTTTTGCAGGGTGCTCAACGTGATGGTGTCACGACTCAACATCGATCCCCAACTGACTGCCGGTTCACTGATTCCCAATCCTAGATAACTCAAGAGCACCTCCCCCAATATAAAGCCGGGAATGCTCAGCGCTGCACTGACAATGAGTATCGAAGAAAGGTGTGGCATGATGTAGACAAACAAAATTTTTATCACTGGAACTGATTCCAACTCAGCATTCACAACAAAATCTTCTCGTTTGATGCTGTGCACCATCCCGCGCACAAGCCGTGCAGAACCCGGCCATCCAACGAAGGAAAGTATTATCGTGATCAGCAGATACGTCTGCCCTGAATCTAAATCATTGGATAAGAGAGACCGCAAAAAAAGGATGAGATAGAGCCCTGGAATAAGGATGATCAGCTCTGCAATGCGCATAATAGTCCAATCTATGATTCCCCCAAAATAGCCTGCAAGTCCGCCAAGGAGGAGCGCAAGAAACATGGATATGCTAATTCCAAGAAAGCCAATAGTTAACGATATTCGCGAGCCATATAACACACGAGAAAAAACATCGCGCCCCAATGCATCAGAACCTAATAAAAATATTGGATACTGCATGGATGTATCGCGTTCATAACTGCTGGTTGTTCCAAACAGGTGGATGTCAGTTTTGATAAAACCCAGCAATCGTATCGGTTCACCACGCACAAAGATGCGAACAGGATGGTGTTTGCCTGCAATGCGTGCATACTGCATATCCAAGGGACGAAGCAATGTGGTTTCTTGCACTTGAAGACGAAGGCCAAGCTCCTTTGAATAGAATCGAAGGTTTGCAGGATGATAGACATGCTCAGTAAATTGTGTTTGTGCTCCATATGGGGCAAGAAATTCCCCGAATGCCAATCCAAAATACAGAACAAACAAGATGCTCAGCGAGATGATTGCAAGTTTGCTGCGTGCGAGTTGCGTTCTAAACGGTTTCATTTTTTCGTCCAAAGCGAATACGTGGATCAACCAATGCAAGGCAGATATCAGAAATAATGATTCCTAGAATCACCAGGAAACTGACAAACATGATGCTTGCAAGCACGAGGTTAACGTCTTCTGAGACAACCGCCTGATAGGTGAGTCGTCCGATGCCTGGGTAGGCAAAGATAATTTCAAGGATCAAGGATCCTGAAAACAAACTGGCGAGAAGGTTTGCACTGCCGGTAATGAATGGATTCATCGCATTGCGAAAGGCATGGACCCACCGGATACGTGATTCTGGAATCCCCCGTGAGCGGAGGGAAACAACATAGGGCTTGCCCAGTTGATCAAGCATGGTCGCACGAATAACTCGCAGCGAAGATCCAATGCCTGAGATAAAGGCCCCAAATAATGGCAGTAAGATATGGTGTAAATAACTAAAAACAAAGCGCACTGGAGCTTCTGAACGGGGAAAGGAAGGATAGGCGGTAACCGGAAACCATCCACTGGTGGCTGCAAACAACTGCAGAAGGATGAGCATGAGTATGCCGGGAAATGCATGAAAAAATAGGGCAAAGAATCCCACCCCCACATCCAGTTTTGTACCTGCCTTCGATGAAAGATAGATACCGAGCATGAATGAAGAGATACTTAGAAACACCAACGAAATAAGGTTAAGAACAAGCGAATTTATCAATCGATCTCGTATTAAGAAAAGTATGGGGGCACGCGTAATAAGGCTTCTTCCAAGGTCTCGTTCAATGACTGCGCGTTTTACCCACAGAAGGTATTGTACGTAAAACGGTTTATCAAGACCAAGCCGCGCACGCGCGATTGCGATGGCCTCATCACTGATGGCTTCATCTGTTTGGTAATCTTGGCTGCTCAGCAGATAACTCAGGACAAAGCGATCCATGATGTCTCCAGGAGCAAGGCTCATCAATGCAAATATCAAAAAACCCAAAATAAATAAGGTAATGATCATTGCAGTAACCCGCCAAAAGATAAACCGAATAAGTGGAAATCGAGTCAAAAATTTTTGTATTGTTGCGATCATTGTTGTCAGAATGCTAACTAATTGGTGCCGGAGATCATTGTTTTTTCTGGGCAGGACAATAATTGAGCCCTGCCTCAGAATTCAAAACGTTCTTATTCAAGATAGATTCTTGTCGATTCAAACGCGCCTAGGGCATCAAAGAACACATTTTGCCATTTCGAACGAATTGCAAAAAATGAGTTTGGATACACGATATAAAAGAGCGGTAATTCTTCAAGGATAATACGCTGATATTCATCGTATATTTTCTTTGCTTTCACCCGATCAATTGTAAATCGCCCCTCGTTGTATAATTCGTCAATACGCGTCTCCCATTCAGTTGCCGGTTCTGATTGCACCGGATGCCAGAGATGGAAATTGCCACTTGACTGCCAAACATTGCTCCCTCCACTTGGCCAATAATTTGTTCCCAAGCTGACTGTCACCGCATCCCATTCATAGGTATTGGTGAGCCTTCCTACGAGGTTTTGAAAATCAATTGGCTTTTGTTCTGCACTGATGCCAATCTTACGCAAGTCTTCGACAAAAATCGCCACAACCTTTGTGCCGATATCTGATTCAACACCATGCATAATGTCAAAACCAACCTGGTTGCCATCCTTGTCATAGAGCAAACCATCATTTCGCTGCTCCATTCCGATTTCTGCAAGCAAGGACAATGCTCGATCTGGGTCATATGTATATTCAAGTTGAATTGCAGGATCAAACATTGGGTTTGCCGTTGCGAAAAAGTATTTTGCCGGACTTGCAAGTCCGCGATAGACATCTCGTGCAATACGTTCACGGTTTAAGACTGAGCTCATCGCCTGTCGAAATTTCTTGTTGCTGAACCATGCAAGTTTCACGGGATCAACGGTGGCAGGATTCTGGTTGAACGTAAAAAATCCTGAGGAAAGTGCTGGCCCTCCGTTATAAATATCAAAATCACGATTCTCAATTTCTAGAAGCGGAATGAGATCTTCGGGTCGCGGACTATAGGAATCGGTTTCACCATTGCGAAACACAAGGTATTCAGTATTCTGATCAGGCACAATGCGTACGATAACCTCCTCAGTATAGGGAAGGGAAACTCCCGCATCGTCCTTCTTCCAATATTGTTTATTTCTTCGAAGAACAACTCGCACTCCTGGGGTATACTCAACGATGTGATAGGGCCCAATCGAAGGAATCCGCAATACATCGGTATCAGCACTCAACACATCAAGCATTGCAGCCGCTCCCTCAGCATCCTTTGTCTCTTTGTATATAAACATTGGCCCAAAGCTCATATTACTCGAAAGAATGGGATTCGCTACGATGCGTGGAAAATCAAAGGCAAAAGAATATCTGTCAATCTTTTCAATGGTAATACGTTCAGTCGAACCATCGGGCATCTGCACAAATTGAGATGCATACCCCGGTTGTTGCAATGTCTGATCACCGTCTACCTCGTTATACCAAAACACAACCTCGTCGGCGGTAACGTGGATTTTTTCATCGGATTCAGGATAAGTCCAATACAGATCATCTCGCAGGGTATACACAACACGTAATGTGTCCTGTGCTTCGTTAACTTCTATTTCAAATCGTGCAATATTAGGAATAAATTCTTTTTTGTAAGGATCATAATCAGCCAATGGTTCATTCTGTAATGCATCGATAATTGCGCGAGAATCAGCATCGCGTGCGGTCATTGTATTAAAAGTCTTTGGATCATCGTTGAGGGTTGAAACGCGAATCCCTCCTATGGTTCCATCGGCAAATGCCGGTGGCCCCATTTTGGTGATGGTTTGCGAAAGCACCGGATGATCCTCTTGGACCTGATCAGCACTTTCGATCTCTTCAGATTGCCCAGCACCAATGAAAAAAATGAGCATAGATATGCATACACACAGAAAATATAGTTTTTTCATCATAAATTACATTAACGTGCATAAAGCACCTTTGCAATACACATCGATTCTGGCACCAAACAGATCAACATAAGCCGTTTTTGTCTCATGGCATGCGATACGGTGCAGAAAGACATACCGCTAATTATTTCTATAGACGGTGTCAGTGTTACAACTGCATCATTTATAGCATACTATACCTATGAATATAGTTATTACCGGGGCGTCTCGAGGAATTGGCTTTTCTCTCGCTGAAACATTTTTAAAAGAAGGCCATCACGTATTGGGCAGCGCTCGAAAAAAACAAGCAGAGGGGCTTGCCACATTGCATAATCGTTATTCAAAGGCATTCACTCCTTTTGTTGTGGACGTTACAGATCCTTCCTCAATTACCGCTGCGCAAACACATATCGAACAGGCAATTCCTTCCCTTGATATTTTGATAAACAATGCAGGGGTATACCTGCAAAAAGATACTCTTTCGTTTGATCAAGTGAATCCCGATGTGATTCTTGCAACGTTTGAGGCTAATGCGCTGGGAAGTTTTCGCTTTTCCCAGGCTATGCATCCATTGCTGAAAAAAGCAGATCACCCAAAAATATGCAATATTTCTTCAATAATTGGCAGCATTGCCTTTCAGTCCCATGCGCATGAATATGCATATACAACATCGAAGGCGGCTTTGAACATGCTGACCCGCCTGATGCAATTGCAGTTGAAAAGCGATGGTATTGCCGTTCTTGCGATGCACCCAGGTTGGGTAAAAACAGATATGGGTGGTTCTCAAGCACCGCTGAGTCCTGCGCAATCAGCACAGGGAATACAGGATCAGATTCTTGCATGGAAAAACGACGATCATCCCTTCATCGATTATACTGGAAAAAGACTCGACTGGTAGATTTCTGCTAGCATCACAACTTGTGACATGTGAAAGATCTATTTTCTGCCGAGAAAATGGATCGTCACAACCGTTTTTGCCGAGCGCCTTCTTTGGCGAGAATGCTCAAATACCGGCGAAATTCTAGACATTCTGTCACGTTTATTATCAAAACCCCCCTTTTATCCGATAATGCACTATGCAAGTTCCTGAAATACATCCATGGATGGTCAAAGAAAATTTCTATAATTGTGCTCCCGGACATTATGCAGCATTGCTTTTTCAAGGAAACGGGAACATCGGCATCCCGGCAGTTCTTGAAGAAGATTTTGAATTCAGATTGGGGCCCTATTGCAATGGATTTTATGAACTTGCCAAGCTTAACTATCCCGAAAATTTTTATGGATCCACAAGGAATGGGCAAGTGCTTATCGATCTTCCCGATATCACCGGGATTGAACTCTATGTCAACGGCGAACGCTTTTCTCCTTCAACTGGAACCCTCCAACACCACACCCGCATACTCGATTTCAAAACAGGAATTCTAACACGCACCATCCACTGGACAAGTGAAAACGGAAATTATATTGAAATTAGCATAAAACGTGCAGTTTTGCACAATTATCGTGGCCGTATTGCATGGTCATATGAGGTATGCGCCCCTCGCGAAGACTGTGAGCTCACCTTTTCTACGCAGCTATTCATTCCGGCATCAAAAACATCTGAGAATCTCGATCCTCGTCTCCCGCATACGTTGTCTGAACAGATATTCGAACCCCTTGAAGAAATCATCCGCAGCCGCCAACTGTTGTATAGTTTCAAAACAATTAAAAGCAATCTCTATGTCAGTTGTGGTGCAACACATTATATACACACTAAAAACGCCGATTGGCAGTACAAAGATCTTGCCCTCACTGGAACTTGCTTTGCAGAAGCAGGGAAAAAAACAATTCTTGAAAAACACGTTGTCTATGAATACAGCAACGAAGAACATCATGCTGATCTGGTCAAACTCGTGCGAAAGGAACTCTCAGAGAGTGCCCAAAAAGGAGTCCAACCTTTGCTTGAAGAGCAACGCGAATACGTAGAGCGTTTCTGGCAACTTGCCGGCATTGAGCTTGAGGGAGAACCCGCTATCATCCAGGGGCTACGATTTTCGCTGTTCAGCCTTTTGCAGTCGACTCCGCGATTCGGGATACGAAGCATTTCTGCAAAGGGGCTGAGCTCGAATAAATACGATGGGCATTATTTTTGGGATGCAGAGGTGTATAGCATGCCTTTCTTTTTGTATACAGCCCCGGAAATAGCGCGTAATCTATTACATTTTCGCTATGCCCAACTTGATAATGCCCGAGCGCATGCACAGCATCTGGCATTTAAAGGAGCACTCTATCCTTGGCGAACAATCAACGGGGATGAAGCATCGTCGTATTTCTTGGCTGGGACGGCACAATACCACATCAATGCCGATATCGCCTATATGATAAAACAGTATTTTTTGGTAACCAAAGACTGGGACTTCATTTTGCGAGAGGGTGCAGAAATTTTGTTTGAGACTGCGCGTTTCTGGGCGGGAGTAACCAGTTATATCCCTGAAAAGGGGTATTGTATCGCAGCAGTTACCGGACCAGACGAATACACTGCCTTGGTGGATAACAACTATTTTACAAATGTAATGGCACGAGAGCACCTTCGGTTTGCGTCTGAAGTTGCAGCACAAATGGAGGCTGAATTCACAAAAGAGTTTCTTGCAGTTTCAAACAACATCAACCTTGATAAAAAAGAAATCAACAATTGGCAACATATTGCAGAAGAAATGTATCTTCCGGTTTCCAAAGAATATGGCATGCACGCCCAAGATGATAGTTTCTTGTCACGAGCACGCTGGAATTTTGAAGAAACCCCTCCCGAACACTATCCACTGCTCCTGAATTTCCATCCATTGGTGATCTATCGACAACAAGTGTTGAAACAGCCCGATGTCGTGCTTGCAAACGTATTCCTGCCTGATGACAGCCCGCTTGCCGTGCAACGCAGAAATTTTCGATATTACGACCCCATCACAACTGGAGATTCCTCGCTTTCTCCCTTCATTCGCTCCATTGCCGCGGCACGACTCGGTGATATGGACTATGCTTGGGAATATTTTTTTGAATCTGCGCGCATGGATCTGAGCAATCTCAACGGAAACACCGATCATGGCGTCCACCTCGCTGCGATGGGAGGAACATGGATGGCATTGGTCCTAGGATTTGGAGGCGTCCGTGTAGAGGAAAAACTGGTGCAGTTCAGCCCACGATTGCCAAAGGATCTATCTTTCTTGCAATTCGCAGTACGTATCCATAGCTCGCACATCAAAGTAGCCATTACCCATGAAAAAACCACTTATACCCTTCTCGAAGGACCAAGGATTAAAATCAAACATCACAACACCATACATACACTGACAAATCAACGCCCTAAAAAAGTGTGTAAACGTCATCCTGAACTTGCTGCAGTCTTATTTGATCTTGATGGTGTGCTCACTAGTACCTCAGAACAACATTATCTTGCATGGAAAAAAATATGCGATGAATATGACATCAGTTTTAATCGAACTGTCAATGAAGAACTCCGAGGGGTAGGTCGCGCACAATCCTTGGAAACCATCCTCAAACACGCCCAAAAACGTATTTCAGATGAACAATTCACCGAGATTATCACAAAGAAAAACGATGCCTATGTTGCATCTCTGCAATCGCTGTCAGAAAAAGATATATTTCCTCACACAGTCGATCTTATCGATAAACTAAAACGTGCGGGCCTCGCGGTTGCGGTTGTTTCTGCAAGCAGGAATGCCCCGATTGTATTGCGGCAGACAGGATTGTACGACGTATTCGACTATATCGCAGATCCAGAGCAAGCCTATTTTGGCAAACCAGATCCTGAACTTTTTCTCAACACCGCCGAAGCCTTGAAACTCGTGCCAAGATCCTGCATTGGCGTTGAAGACTCCGCTGCCGGCATCCATTCAATTAAAAAAGCAATGATGCTTGCGGTCGGTATTGGCCCTGCTGCACAGAACGCCCATACACAGGTGAACTCTATCGCAGATCTTACCCTTGCCATGCTCCAAGAAGAGTTTCAGAAATTTGCCGAAAAAGACGAATCAGTCTCTCTCGACATCGTCCGGTTACGCAATAAGAATAATCCTTAACGGAAAGCCTATGCGGACCATCACCACTATTTATAGAGCAATCTCCAGACAGTGAATGCATCAGTTGGTCGTAACAATTCACCATACCCCATCCAAAATATCAGCGATCGCAAAGCTACCAAGAATCTATTGACTGCATAATCACCAGGGGCATACACTATATCCATGAGTAATAATCCGATTATCTCCATCGTTGTCGGTTCTGTTCGTCCTGAACGACAAGGGAGTCGAGCTGTACAATTTTTGCAGCGATCAATTCAGAATCGAAATTGGACCATCCACATTGTTGATCCAATGCAGACACCTGCCCCCTTCCTTGAAGCGCGTTACATGGATTATCAGCAGAAAAATATCACGCCTCCTGCACCATTGGAGGCAATAGCAAAAATCTTTGCTGCATCTGATGCCTTCCTCTTTGTGAGTCCGGAATACAACTACAGTATTCCTCCAGCCCTCTCAAATCTTGTCGATCATTATCGTCCTGAATTTAAACGAAAGCCAGTTGGTATCGTTACGTATTCAATGGGCCCCTTTGGCGGCGTTCGCGCAGGGGTTCAACTGTATACCTTGGTTGCTGCACTTGGTGCCGTTTCTGTTCCAGATACATTGCCCATTCCAGCGATACAAACCCAACTCGACGAACAAGGCAAACCAATCAACAAAGACATGCAGAAATTTGTAACTCAATTTCTTGATGAGGTAGAATGGTATATCCAGACATTACGATCAGCGCGATCGTAATACTGCAATAAGGATAGGGTTCAAAAATGGTAGCTGCAGCAGGACATTTTGTACAACTTGAGTACACATTCACAGATAAAGAAGGAAGACTCCTTGGTTCTTCTGCACAAAGCGGATTTTATGAATTCAAAATAGGGGCCCAGGATGCTATTCCGGGGCTTGAGGAACACATTCTTGGGCTAGAACAAAATACCGAGGCAGAATTTGTCATCCCAGCCAAAAAGGCATACGGTGAACGAGACGAATCCCTGTCCGTTTCTGTACCTCGAAGTTATTTTCCTGAAGAAACGGCCATCGTCATGGGCAATCGAGTTGCTATTAACCACAAAATCCTTACAATTATAAATTACAACGATACCACAGTGTATTTAGATGGAAATCATCCATTAGCAGGGGTAGACCTTTGCTTTTCCGTCCGTATTCGTTCACTATCTGAAAAGAAACCAGAAAACTACGGCGGATGTGGATGTTCTTCGTCCTGTGGATGTCAATAACCATGTGTAAGTGTAAGGAAGGTTGGTGAATACCGTTAATCGTATACGCATTAGAGCAATACTCAAAATAATCCTACTTTACACGACCATACAGCTTGCCTGTATAGTTTATATCGCAAAAAACACAGGAATTTTTTCTCTATTCTTTGTGGGATTTTCAGTTATTACGCATGGCATTCTCTTTACGTATCTCGTTGTTCGCCGCGGTGATTTTCGCTCACTGACAACGAATCAACCCTTCACCCACATGAACATAGCGAACTGCCTCACCACATTTCGCATAAGCAGCACTCCAACGTTTTGTTATTGTTGCATCGTGGTTTTTCAAACACAACGTTTTGCAGTTTTTCTTGTTCTGTTTGCCGCATTGAGCACGCTTACCGATTTTCTTGACGGCATTCTTTCACGCCGCCTAAACCAAATGAGTCCTCTCGGCAAGCATCTCGATAGCATGGCCGACTATTTTTTGCTTATCTCGGTGACCGCGACCTATGTCTATATTCAATTTCTCCCATTATATTACGTATTGATCATCGCTGTTCGCTACTTGTTGCAGGCTGGTATTGCAATATATCTCTATTTTTTTAAAAGTACCTATACAACGGGAGCAACCACCCTTGGTAAGACCACTGTTTTTGTATTGATGCTTTTTCTTAATTTTCAGTTGCTTCGTTTTTTTCCATGGTTCACGGGAATCCTGCATATAATAAACACGGCTTTGCTTTGGAGCAGTACTGGTCTTATGTGCATTTCTTTTATTGAACGAAGCTATTTGTTCATCCAGGATATACGTCGCGCAAAAACAAAAAAACACCCTATCCACAATCTTTCCTAGGAGAGATTGCGAATCCTCACGATACAGATTGCAACATCCAAGTCCTCAGAGTTGGATGCGATAGAGTTCTGCGTATTTATCTCGAATATAGCGAAGGAAGGCATCAACCTGCAAGGATGAACCGGTTACATCTTGTGTAATTTCTTTCGCTGAGCGCGCTTTTCCATGTGTATGGATACGCGTTTTCTGCCAATTTCTGATTGGTTCAAAATCCCCTTTTGTGAGGTTCGTTTCATAATTGGGCAGATCCTTCTTCATTTCTGCAAAAAACTGAGCTGCGGTCAAATTTCCCAACGCATAGGTCGAAAAATAACCAAAAGATCCGTGCGACCAGTGGATATCTTGCAAAAAGCCATTGTTATCATCTGAAGGTCGGTGATTCAGCAATGTTTGTGCCATCTCCCTCCATGCATCAGGAAGCTCTTGCACTGATAAGTCTCCCTTGATGAGCTTACGTTCAAGAAAATAACGCAGCACAATGTGCAAATTATAACTCACCTCATCTGATTCAATGCGGATGAACTCAGTCCCCACCCGATTGATACGTTTCCACAACAGTTCCAGTGGGACATCTTTGTATTCCGGCACAAATTCAATCAAGCGAGGATACCAAAACTCCCAAAAAGAACGACTGCGACAGATGATATTTTCCCAGGTGCGCGATTGCGATTCGTGAATTGTCAGCGATGTTCCATCAGACAACATCGTCTCATGCCATTTTGGATCTATCTGTAATTCATAGAGTGCGTGGCCAAATTCATGCGCACAACTGAACACACAACTGAGCAGCACATCATAGCGTGTAGTTATGCGAACATCGTTGCTTCCAAGCGTTGTAGAAAAAGGATGTGCAGAAATATCAAGACGGCCTCGATCAGCAGGATAGCCAAGCGCATCAACTAAGGCTTTTCCGAGCGCAAATTGGGCATCATTGGGAATATGATATGATTCATGGGGAAACTGCGGTTGCTCTGCGTCCAAACAAGCGTTGCGGATCGATCGCAATTCAGGAACAAGCTTCTCAAATAAGACATCCACCTCGCTGCTCTTCATTCCTGGTTCATAGATATCCAACAAGGCATCGTATACATCTTCAGAATAGCCAAGGTATTCTGCCTTCTCCTTCATAAGTTCAATAACATGACTCAACTGCGGAAGAAACACCGCTCCATTGTTTTCTGCACGTGCCTGTCGCCAAGATCGAAAGGCTTGAGAAATTCCCATCGTTTCTTTTTCAACGAATGACACCGGAATGCGTTTTGCCTGGCGATATTCACGATAGAGCTCACGAAGCAATGCGGCATCATCACTCCCTGGTGCTGCCTTTCCCGTTGGATTGTCGTCACTACAGTTGAATGCTGCCAAGACATCTTCTGCCTGTGCTCCAGTGAGCTCAGTATGCAATAATGTTGCAATTAACGATTTTTGCTGTGCGCGTTCATCTAATCCCTTTGCAGGAAGATTGATTTCTTCATCCCATTGGAGCAATGCAAGTACCCCTATATAGTGTTTAATTCGCTTGCTTAATGAAACCAATGCCTCGTTCATATTGTCACCTTTTCTCCTATTTCTTTTTGTACTTGATCTATAAATGTCTGTATGGAGAGATCATTCTTCTGATCTCCACCCCGGCGCTTATAGGAAATTGTCTGTGCCTGTTGTTCTGATTCACCAACAATAACGATATAAGGAATCCGCTCCAATCGTGCATGACGAATTTTTGCATTCATGCGATCTGTTGATACATCTGCCGATGCACGTATTCCAACTCTTTGCAGTTGCTTTGAAATCTGTTGTGCATATTCGTTGATCGCTGGTGCAACCGGAACAACCACAACCTGTTGCGGAGCCAACCATATGGGAAATGCTCCTGCATATTGTTCAATGAGGACTCCAAAAAATCGCTCAATCGAACCAAGCAAGGCGCGATGCACCATATAGGGCGTTTTTTCCTTGCCATCAGAATCAACAAAGGTCATCTTAAACCGACGCGGCAAGTTAAAGTCAAACTGAATCGTTGTCATCTGCCACTCACGCCCAATCGCATCGTTAATCTTGAGATCGATCTTCGGGCCATAAAATGCTCCCCCTCCCTCATCCACCGTTACCGGAATAGCAGCATGTTCCAAGGCTTGGCGAAGTGCGTGTTCTGCTTGCTCCCATTCGGCATCGTCGCCAACACTTTTTTCAGGTTTCGTTGCGAGAAAAGCCTTGATGTCGTCAAATCCAAAATCCCGCCACAGAGAAAGTGAAAAATCAAGCGCACGCGCTATCTCTGCCTCTATTTGATCTGGAGTACAAAAAATATGTGCATCGTCTTGCGTAAATCCACGAACACGTAGCAAGCCATGTAATACCCCAGATGCCTCATATCGATACACCGTGCCCAACTCCGCCCATCGAAGCGGCAACTCATGGTAGGATCGTTTTTTTGTGTTGTACATCATGATATGAAAAGGACAATTCATTGGTTTTGCGTAATAATCAGCCTTATCCATTTCCATAGAGGGAAACATCCCCTCGTTATAAAAATCAAGGTGTCCCGAAGTTTCCCATAGCCAAGATTTTCCAATATGCGGACTGTATACAATATCATAGCCATGTGCATAATGCTTTTTTCGCCAATAATCTTCGATAATTGTGCGTATCAGCGCTCCCTTTGGATGCCAATATATCAGGCCCGGACCTGCTTCTTCATGCGTTGAAAACAAATCAAGTTCACGCCCAAGTTTTCTGTGATCGCGCTTTTCCGCCTCTGCAATACGGTTGAGATGGGCATGAAGTTCTTGCTTGGTCTTCCAGGCAGTTGCATAGATGCGTTGCAACATTGGTTTTGTGGAATCTCCCCGCCAATATGCACCAGCTACCGACATGAGTTTGAACGCTCGCAGATCAATCTCCTTGGTAGTCTTAACATGGGGGCCCTTGCAAAGATCAGTAAATCTATCAACGGTATACACTGAGATCGTTGCATCCTCAGGAAGCGCATCGATGAGTTCACACTTGTATGGCTGATCTTTAAACATTGCCAAAGCCTCGGCCCGTTCGACTTCTCTGTATACAAAGTCATGCTCAGTGCGAAGTATCTGCTTCATAGATGTCTCTATATGCAGCAAATCATCGGTTGTCAGTGGACGGGGGAGATCAAAATCATAGTAAAATCCAGTATCTATCGGAGGTCCTATAGCAGTTTTGGCATCGGGAAACATATCGAGTACCGCTTCTGCCATGATATGGGCAAGAGAATGCCGTATGGTATAGAGTTGTTCTTCTGATGAGGCCATATAGTTACTCTAGGGCAAACAAGGTGTTTCGTCCAGAAATAACAAAGCCCATCGCAAAAACGACTATCTTTCGCACATTTTAGTAGATGCTGAATGTATAGATATAGGAAATTAACCTGGATAAACCTGATCAAGGAATTGATTCACTGAAGAAAGGAAGATCTGTTGCTGATCAAAATGCACAATATGTCCAGCATCTTCGATTTCAATCAGTTGTGCATCCGGAAAATGATGATAGAATCTTTTTTCTCCCTCTTCCTGGCGATAAGAAGAAGTAGCTCCACATATTTGAATGCATGGGTGGTGCGAAACTGCTTCAATTGGCTCCCAGGACCGAATGTAGGAATAAGATGTAGCGATGCCTGAGAGATTGCATTTCCAATGCATATGACCATCCGCGTTCTTGATAAGATTCTTTAAGATAAATCCCCGCGAGATTTTGTCTGGCTCGTATTCCTTCAAAATGACCTCCGCCTCACTGCGAGAAGCAACCTCGGCGGCACTGATTTTCTGCATTCCCTCAAGGATTCGGTTGTGACTTGGCGGATAGACTTGCAAAAACATATCAACCACTATCAAGGCATCGATCAGACTTGGATATTCCAAAGCAATACGCATAGCGATCTTTCCTCCCATGGAATGCCCCAACAAAATCACCGACTGCTGCATTAACGAATGGTTTTGCATCAGTTTGCGGACATGTTCTGCCATCATCGCATACGATGTCGGTGTATCACTATGGAAGGATGCCCCATGGTTGACAATGTCCACCATCACACGATGAAATCGTTCCGGCAATTTTTGAGCAATGCTCTGCCAATTTGCTCCCTCGCCAAGCAAACCATGGAGTATGACAATACAGGGCGCTGAGTCAAATGAAGATCGGACCTCTTTGGTATACAAGGACTGCATGATCTAGTCTACCATAGCAACATACAAAAATTCCATGATTGTGTGGTGGGATCTTCTCAACGGTTCCTCGTTGACGTTGCTGTCTTGCTTGTATATGCTGTAAGCATGGGGGTGTAGCGAAGTTGGTTATCGCGCCGGCCTGTCAAGCCGGAGATCGCGGGTTCAAACCCCGTCACTCCCGAAATCACTCTTTATTTTTCAGCAACGATTTATATAGTTCCTCGGTTTGGTCTGCAATACGATTGCCATCGTATTGATCTCTTATAGCATTACAGGCTTGTTTACACTTGGCGTATAAAGATTCATTTTCTAGCATAGATACCATCGCCTCAGCAAACTGTGCAGCATCATTCGGCTGAACATATACTGCGGCCTCTCCAAGACCCTCTCGTAACACCGGTGTGTCAGCAACAATAACTGGAGTGCCACTACATAAAGATTCAATACAGGTAAGTCCTTGTGTCTCTGTTGTTGATGCACTGATAAACGCCCTTGCTTGTGCATACAACCCAGAGCGGACCAATGCATCATTATCAACCCTTCCTAAAAGTGTTATCTGATCTTGTATATGCAGGATATGTATTTGTTTTTCAATCTTTTTGTATGACGGTCCATCCCCAACAACAATTAGTTCTTGTTCTGGATAGCGCTCAAGTAATTGGGCAAACGCCTCGATCAACACTTCAATGGATTTCTCAGAACTTACCCTCCCCACATACAAGAAATAATCAGTGTCCGGAATAGTATAGTCGATGCTATCAATTCGCTTTGTTGGAGTAGATAAAAATTTTTCCACCGCAAGACCATTTGAAACTACTGTTGGGGAGAGCTCTTTGTATTCGTTCTCAAGAAATTGTTTTATTGCCTTGGTGGGAGTTGTTATCCTGTCGGCGTTTTTTAAAAAATACCAAAAAAGTCGCCGTGCAACTACTGCAGCTATAGGCATTAAGAAGCGCATTTTTGTAAGATGTTCGATATACTGTGGATCCTGTAACATCGTGTGCCATGTGTGCACAACTTGAATGCGTAGCTTCTGAGTTGCTCGCATGCTTGCAAATGCAACAGTCGATGGACCGGTAATGTGTATAATATCAATTTGTCTTTGTTTAAACACCACTTCAGGAATCTTGCTCCAGGGAAAGATAAATCGAAGCCCTGGATACACCGCCAATTCAATGCTTGGCACTGTGATAACATCAATTCCTTCTATTTCGAGTGGGGTATCATCTGAACCGGGAACAATAAATATAACGTTATGTCCGCGGTGCTTCATACGCCGTGCCGTATCTATTGTAGATATTGTAACGCCATTGATAACCGGAAGAAAAATTTCAAAGATGTATGCAATATTCATACTATACACATCCTAAGGCAGAAAACTATACCGAAGCCCAAGATAGAGATAATTTTCAAAGGTATTGTTGTCTTTGACTAAATTCTTATTGAGCGTATATTCGCCAGTATAGCCCAATTCAGCAAATATATGTGATTTTTTTACTGCATAGGTTGAATAGCGAAGGGTCAGCCCAAACTGAAAGATGCGCTGCAAAATCGACTGAGAAAGAAACCCCACCCTGTCTTGAAAGGTTGGTTGTGGACCATCCACTGGATTATACTCATCGAACACAAGCGCATTATTATTACCGTCCATTGCAGATGTATAGCCAGAATCCCAGACTGTTCCGCTGATACCATCCATGTGGGTAATATACCCCGCAGATGCATCTCCATGCTGTGAAAAACGCCCTAATATATCCATCTCAAATCCCTTGCCAAAGCGCAATTGTATGTTCAAGGTCAATCGATCACTATTTGGATCCAAATTTGCTCCAATAGGATCAAGCCCATTCATATAATTTGCATAATTTGGTTCATCAAGATACGTTCCTTTCTCGTTCCAGTGGGTGTACATATACGGAGTAACAAGCAGATAATCAAGTGATATATAAGAAACAACTGATTTTCGCGGTGCCCATTTAACCCCTGCCTGAAAAGCCAATTTTGCCTTCATCTTTTCCCAGTTAAACTGAATAAAATCGCTTGCATCAAAATCATCAACGTAGAGCAAGGTCGAAATCTTCCATTCCTTGCCAACACGAGTGTCCAGATAGAGTCCTATATAGGTATTATGGGGAAACCCTCCGATGTTCTGCAGGTGAATGAGCAATTTAAACGGAATAAGATAGCGGAAATCGAAGTTAGGACCAAAAAGCGTTGTTTCAAAGAGAGCAAGCTCCATCCATGGCGTAATATAAAAACTAAGCATCTGCAAAAACAGATATTTCCCTGGTGCAGTGCGACGGGTCGGAACAAGGTATTGCTGATAGAATCCTGTTTGTACTCCATTGTATATGGTGTTTCCCCCGAGAGCATTGGTATTAGCTGGGGCTGCAACGGCAATCTCTTCTAATGTGTATACATCAGTTTGCGCATTCCCTTCTGAGTTCTTAAAAATCTGTGGTGCAGCCATAATGAACAGACCGCCGGTGTAGGAGGCTATCTTTCCTCGCCAGTGAACGAGCAAGCTGCCTGAATACGTTGAACTCGAACTCATGACAGCAGAATCGTCGTGGAAGGGGCCAAATGAATGACGCATAACTCCTGTTTGCAGATATGCAGTATCATTCCCAATACTCGCGCTTGATTTTGCCTGCCAGAGGGTGCTGAAATCTATCCCTCCTGCAGAAAATCCAAAATTGTCTATCACAACATCGCTGTCAGATCGTTCAAGCAGGGGAGTAAGCAGTGGCGTGTCCTTATCGAGCAACACCAAGCGGAAATCTGCAGAATAGTAAATGAGTGGGTGGAATCGTCCTTCAGCACTCGCTCCACCTCCAAGTGTCCACCCATACGTGTCATTTACTCGGTATGCGCTCGTGTGTTCACCGGTAACCTTCCAATTCATAATTTTTCCACTGTCATAGGGCCGTAAGAAACGCCCTGCCATTTCTTGCGCATGTGCATCACCGTTTTTGACAACTTGTCGAAGCAATGATTCTACTACTTGCCCAGGAAAGGGACGAATTGGAGGGACTTGGCTCACATATCCCTTTGTCTCCCATTCTTCAAAATAGTGGTATACCTCATGATTTGGATCAGAGGACATCTGTGCTATCACTGTTCCTCCCACCATAAGAAAAAATACTAGTTGTATCGCGCTTTTCATGGCAGCTCCTTTATCATCGAAATAATTGTCTGGGTATGTTGCAATTGTGTCTGCAAGGATCCTTGTAGATCACGTTGTTTTGCCACAACTGCTGCATCTGCCTTTTCAAGAAAAGCCTTATTTTGTAATTTCTTTTCGCATTGCTGCAAATGTTTTTCCAACGTATTTTTTTGTTTTTCTAAACGTTGTAATTCCTTCTCTGGATCAATCATCGAGCGAATATCCAAATGAATCCGAGCGTCGTCAACCACCACCGTCATTGGTGAAAATTTCTTGTCAAATGTTGTCTCTGTTACCAAATTAGATAGTTTACACAGATAGGCAATCTCCTCAGAAAATGCGGTGATTGCAGTATATATCTTAGATTGCACTGGCACTTCTATAACTGCATGAATCTCTTTGCTAGGAGCGATGGTGAACTCACTTCGCACACTACGTATCGCACTTACAACTGCTTGCATCGTCGCAAAACGACCTGCCTGCTCGGCATAGGGCAGTGTTTTTGATTCCTCTGGATATGGAGCAAGAATAAGCAAGGAATCATGTCGAACTGCCTCAGGTAAGAGTGCGTGGAGTTCTTCACTGACGAAGGGCAAGAATGGATGGAGCATTGTCAACAATGTTTTGTGAATATGGAGCAACATACTCAGCATCGCATTACGCTCATCTTCCTTGTCGCCATAGATCCGCGGTTTTGCAAGTTCTACATACCAATCACAAAAATCGCCCCACACGCAATCGTATAACATGTGCGCTGCGGCATTAAACTGATACCCATTCATGGCTTGATGTACTGTTGCAACTGTTTGTGCAATTCTGTGGAGCATCCATGCATCTGTATCTGTTAGGGTAATCTCATCGAGTTCAAGAAAACTCGCCCCTTCAAGAGCAGCGAAAATAAAACGACTGGCATTCCACAACTTCGTGACAAATTTAGATCCAAATGAAAAAGTTTCAGGGCTGAGAAATATATCATTGCCCTGCGAGCAAAGATAGGCAAGGGTAAACCGCAATCCATCACTTCCATATGAGGTGATGATATCAAGCGGATCGACTCCGTTCCCAAGGCTTTTCGACATCTTTCTTCCCTTGATATCTCGAACCAATGGGGTGATATACACATCTCGAAAGGGAGTCTCGTCAGTGAAATTAAGTCCCGCCATCACCATTCGAGCTACCCAGAAAAAGATAATATCATACCCAGTAACCAAGGTGGTTGTTGGATAAAATCTAGCAAAATCTTCTGTCTTCTCTGGCCATCCAAGAACTGAAAAGGGCCAAAGCCAAGATGAAAACCATGTATCAAGCACATCTTCATCTTGATGAAGAATTCGCCCCTTGTTCTGTGGGTCCTTGCTTGGATCTGTGCGAGATACGATCATCTCACCTGTTTTCTGATCATACCATACCGGAATACGATGCCCCCACCATAGCTGTCGGGAAATACACCAATCCCGAATGGTGTTCATCCAATGGAGATAGGTGTTCTTCCACCGATCAGGATAGAACTGTAAATGCCCAGATTCCCATGCCTGCAATGCCTTTTCTGCCAGGGGTTTCATCTTCACAAACCACTGTTCAGAAAGATAAGGCTCTATCGGGATTCCGGTGCGATAACAATGCCCCACTTGATGCGTGTACACTTCTTTTTTTTCTAGATAGTGTTGCGCTTCGAGCGCCAAGGCGACCTGCTTGCGGGCCTCACTGACACTCAGTCCACGAAATGCCTCTGGCACCGCATCGTTCAACGTTCCATCCGGATGCAGAATGTTGACAACTGGAAGGTTGTGTCGCTCACCAATGGCATAATCATGCGCAGCGTGTGCGGGGGTAATTTTCAAGACACCAGTTCCAAATGTTTTATCAACATGGGTATCTGCTATAACAGGGATCTTTCTATCAGTGAGCGGCAGGTGCACCATGTTCCCTATGATGTCCCTGTATCGATCATCATCCGGATGCACAGCCACTGCAGTGTCACCAAACATGGTCTCTGGACGAGTGGTAGCAACACACAAAGCTCCCTTGCCAGATTCCAGGGAATAATTGATGTGATACAGCATTCCCTTCACCGTTTTGTATTCAACCTCATCGTCGCTCAACGCTGTCTGATTTGCTGTCGACCAATTCACCAGATAATGTCCCTTGTAGATGAGCTCTGCTTCCCACAGAGAAACAAAAACATCACGAACTACCTTGGACAAACGCTCACTAAACGTAAAATTCTCACGCGTCCAATCACAAGATGCACCAAGTTTTGCAAGCTGATGCTGAATGATTTCTTTATGTTTTTCAGAATGTTCACTTACTCGCGTGACAAATGCATCCCTTCCAAGATGCTCTCGCGAGCTCCCCTCTGTTGCAAGTATCTTTTCTACAACATTTTGTGTTGCTATTCCAGCGTGGTCAGTTCCCGGAACCCAAACAACATTTTTCCCACACATGCGATGATAGCGCACCAATATATCCTGCAATATCGTGTTTAATCCATGACCAATATGCAGTTTTCCGGTTACATTTGGCGGAGGAATAACGATACTAAACATATCTTGCTCAGCAGCTGTTGCTTCCTCAGATTTTCCTGCTTTGGCAAGTCGTTCATGCGATGGTAAGAAACACCCTTGTGTTTTCCATTGTGTATACCAATGAGTCTCAAAATCCTTGAAATTCGCCCGTTGCTGTAATGTTTTTGAAGAGAGAATCGGTGCCATTTTGCTATAGTAGCACTAGGACATAAATTTTCCAATATTTTACGTCGAAGCACTACCTTCTCAAGTGGTAAAAGTTTTGTTTCTTTATTACCATAGTGATAACCGATGCTTAAACAAGCAGAGCAATTTTAAACATACACACGAGGCATTTGTGATACTTACGCATGTAGAAAAGAGAAATGGAACAACAGTACCTTATGACAGAGATCGCATTCTACGTGCAATCCAACAGGCCTTTCAAGCAGATAACAACGACGTGCAATTAGCTGAGGTGATGACTTCCATCGTCGAGGAACGACTTTCAGAAGCACACAACACGACATTACACGTTGAATTCATCCAAGATACTGTTGAAACAATTCTCATGCAGCAGCATCCACCGGTTGCAAAACTCTTTATCTTGTACCGGAATGAACGTAAGAGATTGCGAGAGCAACAGCAAGAGACTGCTCAAAGGTCTCAAAAGATAACCGTTATTGAGAGTGATACCGAGAAAAGCACCTATTCTCAATCTCGCCTTCGTTCATCTTTGCAGCGCATTTCAGAAGATTTAAAGAATATTTCACTAGATCCCATCGTCCAGGATTTAGAACGAAGCCTTTTCAACAATATCCGTACAAAAGATATCCTTAAGACACTCATTCTTTCTGCTGCTTCCTACATTGAGCGTGATCCCGCGTACAACATGTTGGCATCACGCATGTTTTGCAAGAAGATTGTCCAAGAGGTGCTTAATCCAAAGGAAACCCAGCTCTCTTTTGCATCGCAGTATAAGGAAGCATTTATCAAAGGTATACAATTAGGACTCGACCAAGGGATTTTTGACAAGAATCTTGATGATTACGATCTTTCTGCCCTTGGCGAATATCTGCAGCCTGATCGAGATGATCTGTTGAGGTATACGGGAATTTCAACACTCTACGACCGCTACTTGATACGACATGCAGGGCAATGTATTGAAATGCCTCAATCATTTTGGATGCGCGTTGCAATGGGTATTGCTCTTAACGAGAAGCCAGAAGATCGACATTCGTGGACATTGGCATTTTATGACACAATTTCCACTCTCCACTTCATTCCTTCAACGCCAACCTTGTTTCACTCAGGGCTATCTTGTCCTCAACTGAGTTCTTGTTATCTGACCACAATCAACGATGATTTGCGACATATTTTCAAATGTATCGGCGACAATGCACAGATGTCAAAATGGTCTGGCGGTATTGGAAACGATTGGACACCTGTGCGCGCAACAGGAGCCTTTATCAAAAGCACGCGTGTAGCGAGTCAGGGAGTTGTTCCCTTTTTGAAGATTGCAAATGACACCACGGTCGCCATCAATCGCAGCGGAAAGCGCCGGGGAGCAACCTGTGCCTATCTTGAAACCTGGCATTTAGATATTGAAGATTTTCTTGATTTGAAACGCAACACCGGTGATGAACGTCGCAGAACACATGACATGAACACCGCGAATTGGATTCCTGATCTGTTTGTAAAACGTGTCATCAACCAAGAATCATGGACACTATTCAGCCCCAATGAGGTTCCTGATCTCCACGATCTGTATGGACATGCTTTTGAAGAACGTTATTGTGCATACGAGGCTATGGCAGAGCGCGGCGAGATCACTCAATTTCGAAAAATTGATGCTATCAAACTGTGGCGAAAAATGATCACCCGCTTGTTTGAAACCGGACATCCATGGTTTACCTTTAAAGACCCCTGCAATATTCGTTCTCCGCAAGATCATGTTGGAGTCATTCATTCCAGTAATTTGTGCACCGAGATCACCCTCAACACCTCAGCTGATGAAACTGCTGTGTGTAATCTCGGATCGATTAACTTGGCACGCCATTGCAGCAAGGATGGGATTAACCAATACAGCCTGAGTCAGACCATCGAAGTTGCAGTACGTATGCTCGACAATGTCATCAATATTAATTTTTATCCGACGATCGAAGCAAAAAACAGCAATATGCGCCACCGCCCAATTGGCCTTGGACTTATGGGATTGCAGGATTTCTTTTTTATGACCAAGCTGCCTATGGGGAGTGAACAAGCCCTCCAGGTAAACGATTCTCTGATGGAATTTATCTCCTATCATGCAATTCTTGCGTCTTCACGTCTTGCAGAAGAACGAGGAAGGTATGAAAGTTTTGCTGGTTCAAAATGGGATCGTGGCATTCTCCCCATCGATACGCTAGCATTACTTGAAAAAGAACGCAGGGAACCCATTGAAATTGACATGAGCAGCAATCTTGACTGGGATTATGTTCGGCAATGCGTACAAAAAAAGGGTATGCGCAACAGCAATGTCATGGCAATCGCCCCGACGGCCACTATTTCAAACATCGCCGGATGCTTTCCTTGCATAGAACCGATTTATAAAAACATCTATGTAAAATCAAATATGAGTGGTGAATTCGTTGTTATTAACGCATTCTTGGTGGAAGATTTAAAAGAGCGCGGGTTGTGGAACAATGAAATGCTCGATCAGCTGAAATACTATGATGGCAAGATATCCCAAATTCCCAACATTCCGCAGGAATTGCGAGAGCTCTATGCCGATGTTTTTGACACCGATCCTGTCCATCTGATCAAAATGACCGCATTACGCGCAAAGTGGATTGATCAGAGCCAATCGCATAATCTCTTTGTAAATTCAGTTTCTGGAGCTCTACTCGACAAAATATACAAGGCCGCTTGGCGCTGCGGGTTAAAAACAACATATTATCTTCGCACCCTTGGAGCAAGCCAAATTGAAAAATCGACCCTGAATGCAAAAAAATATGGGTATACCCAAAAGCGTGTCTATCAGGACCAACCTCTATCACCTTCTACACCTCCATCATCTCATTCACCTCTATCACCTTCTCCATCTGACAAAAGATAACCAGAACTATATCTATTCTTTGTGAAAAGACAGAAAATATCGATCTACAATATTGTTTCCACCGTGCTTCCTTAGTACACTTATAGTGATAGTATATCTATCCGGAGGTGTTGATGATTATTAACAATGAAAAAACTGATCCAAACAAAATTCTTCCCATGACCTATACGTGGGCAAGACAATACTACAAGGATGGAGTGGCAAACAACTGGACCCCAGAAGAGATTCCGATGCAAGACGACATCGAACAATGGAAGTCCACTTCCGCACTCACCAAAGAAGAGCGAAGACTTATTTTGTGGAATCTTGGATTTTTTTCAACTGCCGAATCACTGACGGCAAATAACATCATCCTCGCAATCTATAAATACATAACTAATCCCGAATGCAGACAGTACATGCTTCGCCAGGCCTTTGAAGAAGCAATTCATACAGACACCTTCATCTATTGCTGCGATTCACTTGCCCTTGATCCAGACGAGATATACGGAATGTACGACACCATTCCTTCGATTCAAGAAAAGGATGATTTTGTTATCGAGCTGACAAAGCACGTACTTGACCCCGATTTTAACACCGAGGGAACCGAAAACATACAACAATTCATCCACAACCTCGTTGGATACTACATCATCATGGAGGGCATCTTCTTTTATGCAGGGTTTGCCATGATGCTTTCATTAAAGCGGCAGGGAAAAATGGTAGGTGTTGGCGAACAATTTGAATACATTATGCGTGATGAAAGCCTCCACCTTGCCTTTGGCGCCGATGTGATCAACACTATCAAGGCCGAAAATCCCGAGGCATGGACACAGGCTTTTGAAAAGAAAATTAGAACGCTGATCCAAAAAGCAGTTGAATTTGAAACAGCCTATGCTCGTGATGCCTGTCCGGAGGGGATTGTAGGGATGAACGCTGAATTGTTCTGTGATTATGTTCAGTATATCGCTGATCGACGCCTTGAACGTATTGGGATGGAAAAAATATACAACAAGGATAATCCATTTCCCTGGTTGAGCACGTCCACTGATCTATCGAAAGAAAAGAATTTTTTTGAAACACGGGTCACTGAATACCAACAAGCCGGATCGCTTGAATGGGATTGATCTGAATTGATCTCAATAGCAAAACCGGTGACCTGAGCAGCTAGCGACAGGTTAAGTTAGCCGATTCGCTTTTGATATTCATCTAGGATTAAATCTGCAATCATTTCTGGGCTGCGTTGTTCACCGTTGCACACCGTATCAACAAAGCCGTAGTCGTTTATATCTACCGCATAAAATTTATGATACCGGTGTTCATCCGTTGCATCTCGACGTCGGGTTTCTTCGTATACCTCACCATAGGGTCGCTGCTCACGCTGTGAAATACGTTGCGCACGAACTGTCAAAGATGCATCCAAATAAACCGTAAAGGCGGTGCTTGCCTCTAGCCAAACTGCCAATCGCGATCCCAAAATTCCCCCAGAATCCTCAAACAGGGCATGGAGTTTTGAATCGATATACCAATCAATAGTGTGATCTTGTTCTGCACGCTTGGTAATTTCCTGCAGAGACAGACCATAATCCGCTGCAAGATTACGAAACGTATAGTTTGTCTTGTTCACTCGACAACGTTCTGCAAGTACAGAACAAAGCGTTGAATTTCCACATCCGCTCTTCCCAGAAATAGCTATTTTCACCCGCTTAGCATCGAGTTTTTTAGAGCCTGGCATCCGCCGTTCTGCATCTGCAGAAAACAAATGCGGTCTTCGCGCATCCGGAAACATGTATTCATCGCGCATCTTATACGATATTCCTTAGATGTTCGCGTATATCTTCAATCACACATTTCATTTCAACAATTGTATTGTTTTCGCTGAGAAATGGCAATTTCGTCCCAATGGTGTTTGTCTCGCGAACAAATTCTTGGCATATAAATTCCAGCTTTTTGCCCTTATAGCCATTTGAATCTTCGATAGTTTTAAAAAATTGTTCTATACTTCCCTGCAAGCGATCTAATTCTTCGGTAATACTTGCCTTGATCAACAAATTTGCTAGAACTGACTGGATGTTTTTTTCATCAATCGCCAAATGTTGCAGTGCAGCAATGCGTTGTTCTAATCGCTCCTCAATGGATGTGTTGATCTTTCCTGCATGATGTCGCAACCCATCTACCAACTGAGTAAATCGTTCTATGAGTTCGCAAATATTTGTATAGATAACCTTCCCTTCTTGTAATTGATACTCCAAGCAATTACTCACCGCTTGTGCAACAAGATCCATACACAACTGTTCATCAGCATCTGTGATAGTTTCCTGTACGAAAATACAGCCAAGCTCATGCAGATCACGTACCTGCACCTGCATAGCTACGTCGTTGTCTTTCAAGGTAGTTTGCAATGATTGAATCAGATCTTTTTGTATTTCTATGCTCTGCTGTTGCGATCTATGAAGAATTTTTAATTCTATTGTTCCTCGCTGCAAGACCTTCTGTGTATGCTCGCGAATGTTCGCCTCAAGATGCTGAAGGTATTCAGGAATATGCAATTGTATATCAAAAAATCGCCCATTCGTAGAGCGCAATTCCACCAGGAACGATTGCTTTGCATCGGAAAACTGTGCAGATCCAGTGCCGGTCATGCTTTTGAACCCTGGCGTGGATTGCTTAGCTTTCACTGTTCACCTTCCTTTGAGAGCAGTTCCACCAAGTGTTCGGCGACACGCCAACTATGCCCTGCTCCCAAGGAAACGAAGATATCTCCGGCGTGCAAAAACGATAACGCACATAATGCAGCTTCTTCAAAATCAGGTTTGTAACAGACGATGCTGTTGTGCTCAGAGATCGCCTGCGCTAGGGCCTCCCCAGAAATATCTCCCTTCTCTTCTCGTGCCGATGCATAAATATCATTCACGATGACAACATCTGCAACCGCAAAAGCCTGGGCAAATCCATCAATCAGCGCGGCGGTCCGCGTGTACGTATGCGCCATAAAATCAACAACTACCCTATGTGGGTTGTAAAACGCCTTCAATGCCTGCAGAGTTTCTCGTATGGCTGTTGGGTGATGTGCATAATCATCAAGAATCCAAATGCCATCTATACAAGCATATACCTCCGAGCGTCGTTTAATGCCTCGATAGGCAGCAAGTGCCTTTACAATCGCCTTATTCAACTGCCGCGTAAAACGATGTCCCACTACTTGCGCATGCAATTCTTGCAATCCTGCATATGCTGCAAGTGTATTCAAGGCCATTTTTGCTCCACTGACAAAAAGCCTTGCATGCGTATTTTGCCTTTTTGTCTTTCCTCCCTCAAAAACGCTCCATCCAAATTTCATTGCAGTTGTTTTACGCCTAATGCACTCATCCATAAGCACATAATTTGGTTCACCACTTTGCTGTTCTTCAGCAACGATCTCTGCGTATTGCTCTGCACTGCCATACCACAGAATGTGCACCTGTCGATCTCTAAGCGTATTTTTATCAATTTTTTCTGCTATACGGCGACATCCGGCATCATCCAAACACAAGAGCACCGATCCTCCATCTTGCACCTGGGCGATTAATGCAAGAAAGGCCTGTTCTATCGAGTCATAATCAGGAAACACATCGGTGTGATCTAGTTCAATCGCGGTGATGATTAAAACACATGGAGAGAACAATAAAAAATTTTGCTTGTATTCACAAGCTTCAAAAATACCAATGTCCGGGGAAATGAACGTATCAGAATCACTGCCTTCCACAGTTATTTTTGTTTGTGAATTCAAATCCTGTGAGAGCTTTCCTGATTCTTCAACTGGATATGCTCCTGCGATACCACAATGATGTAAGGGCAGTACACGAGATATCTGCATTGCAAGGCTAGCGGTGCTGCTTTTTCCATGCACACCCGCAACACAGAGGCTAGGAATCATATGCGAAAGCTGTCCCAAGATTTCAACGTAAGAATACAGTTGAATATTCAAGGCCCGTGCCTGTGCTAATTCAGGGTGTGATAATTCGTATGCAGGTGAATAGACAACAAGATCAAGAGATCCGTCGATATGCTTCGCTGAAAATGGGCTATGTATCGGGATGCCATGCGTTTTTAATATTGCGTCGGTATAAAATACTTCTTCCACATCTGAGCCGGCCATCCGATGCCCCCAGGCTTGCATCTCTACCGCTAAGCTTGACATTCCGGTTCCCTTGATTCCAACAAAAAAAACGTTTTGCTTCTTTTTTAGGATGTTCATTTCATTGTAGCGAAGAAATTAATAAGTTTAGTTCTATCGATCAACCGAATTGGACGTGAAGCTGCATAATCAACAGCAAGATCAGAATAACTAGAGGCACAAAAGCACACACTCTGTGATGCATCAGTATCGCGCATATACTCGCTAAGTTCTCGAATTTCGTTGTCTTTCACCGTTTTCCCTGATCGCACATAGCGAAGGCAGATAAACTCAGATGACCCAATCCGACGAACACGTACGACAAGATCATACACTTTCCCGTCGTCTACCCTTTTTTCGGCGGCACGAACCGCATGGACTTCATCATCAGGATACAACGAATGCGCCACGCGCATCGCTAGCTTTGAAAATTCGGAATCCTGACCAAACAGAAAAACATACAAATTTTCGTTTTCATAGAGTTCCAATTTTTTCATCGTATCTTTATAGCCGGGATCGAGTGCCATAATAGATCGAAGAGGGCCGGTGCTTTTTTTGTATTTTCCTATCAACACATAGGCCTCAGCAAGGTGATAGTTCAATTCAAGATAGACCGATTGCGGGATCTTTGGATAGGATAATGCCTTTTCAAACATTTTTGCTGCTTCTTCATTCTGTTTTTTTTGCTTCATCTCCAGCCCAACCTGGAGCAATGCATAAGATCCATACCGAACATTTGCGCTCAGCTTATCGTAATAGTTTAATGCCTTTTGGGTATTTCCTATAAACTGACAGGATCGTGCATAGTAAAACATAACTGTTGCGTCTTGAGAATTGTGTGTTAAGCTCTGCTCTAAAAACGTCAATGCCTCGTTAAACAAACTTGACCGTGCCAGTGAGACGCCCAGAAGACGTTGGGTCCCTTGATGATCAGATTTTTGTGCTAATGCCCATCGGAAATAGTTTACCGCCGCAGGGTAGTCCTTTTTCAAATATCGCACCTTTCCCAATGCATAGTTTACTTCGAATGAACTTTCTTTCACGCTCCGAGCAATAAGCAAGGCTCTCGTAGCACGATCGTATTGTTTCGCGTGCAAAGCCGAAAGTCCCAACCGCGTTGGAATATCCACAGAAAAAAATTCAGGTTTTTCTTTTGTTATTTCTAGCAATCGTTCATAGCTATCCGCCGCATCCTGCCACAACTGCATTTCATACTGAGAATCAGCCATCACTCGTAATGCCTGTGGGGTCTTTGCTGCCTTTGGATTTGTCTGCTTCAGCATTTTTAGGCGCTTACTTGAAGATATTTTTTTGGAAGATTTCGTAGGTCCAGTACCTGCCTTGCGCAAATAGAGCATGAGCAGCGGGATGAGCCCCCCTAATAGTATTACTATAGCCAATAATCCTAAATCTACTCTCATCGTTTCTTTATCGACAAAAATAGCTGTAGGCTAGACGTGGGTACCGGCATCTGTAATCCTATTGTATATATCCTCAGAAAAAGGTTAAATAGTTCCATGCACGCTGTACAACCTCTACAGGAGTGTAGTATTGGGATTATGCTGCAAGATACGTCGGTAAGTACTGTTCTTGAAAAAGGACAGAACACCGGACACGTATATCTTCAATGTTCATCGCCCAAACAAGCAGTTATTCCTGTTGTGATCATAAACGAATCAAACCACACGGTGGGAAGCATTATTGTACTGACCAATATGCCCACCCACACCAACCGGATAAAACTCACAATCCACAGAACAGGTAATTTCCTGCAATGCACCGTGGAAGAATCAGACGTCCATGTGCTACTTGCAAAACAGCAAATTGAGTATAATCCACAGGGGCAAAAAAAGCGGACTAAGAACTTGATGCCCTTCTATGCAATTCTCCTTCTTTCAATTGAGTTCTTTCTTTTTGCAACGCTTAGTTGGCTTATGTTTTTTAAACAGTCATTTGTTTTGGAAAAACTTCGTCAATTTCTCGATTTAATCCTCCCCTAATATGCAATCAGATCGCATTGTATCAAATGTTCCTTTCTTGATCGCTTTGATAGTATCAAGCATTCTGCAGGCTGAGATTATTGAGCCGATTATCGCAAGAAATAGCGCCGGAGATTACAACTACCGAACATTTCTCACCACCGTTGAAACAATACGCAGCACACCAAAATTAGATCAAGACAGCATCCAAAAACTATACTCCTTTGGAACAGGATCGCTTCACTATGCCGGCATGCTTCTTCAAGAACACCAATCCTCCCATACCCTCGCTCTTTTTGAACAATCATATAAGGAAGAAAAAGATCCCTGGGCAATTCTTTCTTTTCGAGAGTTGCTATGGCACCACTATACCCAAGAAGACTGGGCTGCAATTCTTCAGAGACTCCCACAAAAAAATGCCCTTCTTGAATATCGAGATTTCTATTTTTTACGCATGAGCGCACTGTATAGACTTGAGCGATACACAGCCTTGCAAAAAGAACGTAGGGATCCTCCACTTCTTTTGCTCTGGAATCGGGTTTCAGAATCCATGCTTGAACATGAAGAACTCATCTGGGAATGCATCATGCAGTTTAGCGAGAACAATCCATTGTGGATAGAAACGCTGGCAACATTGCTATTCGATGTCGATGATCCTCAAATAGACCGACGTTTGCATATCTATATGCAAAATCAAGATCCATCTATACGAAATTCTCCGGCAACGGCATTGCTGCTCGATGTTCTTGCTGCAAAATTCGCTGTTACTCAACAAGAATATGCCCAGGCACACGGGCAATTGATGCCTCTGATTCCCCAATTCGCAGAGTTTAACGAAACCATTTTGGATATTTTGTATTTCACCGCAGTGCAGTCTGAAGCACTTGCAGAAACAAGCAGAGCCCTCGCCTTGCAGACACATACCCATCAAGACGAACCATATCTTTTGATAACGATTGCCCGACTCTTCCGGGAACAGGAGTTATACGCTCGTGCAGAAGGTTATTATCAACGTGCGTTGAACAACCTCGCTGATGGACCTCAGCAAATGACTGTGTATGCTGAATGGGTATGGGTTAGTTTTCAGAATAACCCAAGAATACTCACCGATGTACTTGAAAAGCATGAAGACATATGGCGTCCCTACGCACCTTATTTCGACAAAACACTCGAGGCGATTCTTGCAGAATTACTCCAGAAAAAATCATGGATAACGATTGGAGCAGTGTATCGCCTGCTTGCGACGTGGAAATCCAGTCGTGCGGCGATGCATTTCGCATTAGCCTATGTCTTGTCTCCTATCGCAAAATCATCTGAAAAAGACAAGATTTTCACGCTGCTGTACAACCAACATGCATCCCCATTTGCAGCATCGATTGCATCCTTGGCGCTTGGACGAATAGCTCCTGTGTTCAATCTTGATCGCAACACCCCTGATCGTGATTCTCACGCAGACCTGTCAGCTCGCATCATCTATGATTATGCAAAACTTGGACTAGCAGCCACCATGCAAGCAATGCTTGAAGATCACCACGTGCATCCACATATAGCAGAGCAAGCATTGACGCTTCACAATGCCGGGTTAGCCTATTGGAGTTTTAAAGCCTTGAATAGATCTGACCATGGAAAATCCTATGTGACAACTCTTCCCTTTTATCCAGTGCTCTATACCGATGGAATAAACTATGAAAACATGTGGCTCGTTCTCGCACTCATCCGAGAAGAAAGTCGATTTCATACGACTATTCGCTCTGCTGCAGGAGCCGTGGGGCTGATGCAGCTCATTCCTGCAACCGCCGCCGAACTCTCAAAAAAGCACGCCATTACATTTGATAGCCTTGAAAACCCAACTCATAATATTCAACTTGGCACCACCTATATGAAGGATCTGTCACGACGATTTGACACTCCTGCAGAAATTATTGCTGCATATAATGCCGGACCCAACCGTGTCCGCCGCTGGAAAAACGCCCTTCCACGAAATCCAATTCTCTTCTCGCTCGCCATCCCTTTCCGTGAAACACGCAACCACGTAAGAAAAGTTTTTGAATCACTCCTGTGGTATACGACTTTGTACGATGCAGATACACTTGCATATGCACCACAGTATTTTTTCTCAATTAATAAATCTGCTATCACCAACTAGGGATCACGGTGCTTGAGTTGAACACCCTCTATTCAATATTGCTTGGTGCTCTTCAAGGAGCATCGGAATTTTTGCCTATATCCAGTTCAGGACACCTCCAACTAGTGAAGGCAATCCTAGGCCTAGCAGAAATTCCAATTCTCTACGATGTATTGCTCCACATTGCAACATTGCTCGTCATCGTGTTCATGATGAGACGCCCGTTAGGGGAACTTTTTCAATCTGCCTTTTCAAAGGGCGAAGATCACAAATCCCACAGAAACATTCTCTATGCGATACTCATCGGACTGATTCCCACTGCCATCATCGGAGTCGTCATCGATCAATTACTGTTGCCACTTCCATTATTCTGGGTAGGAATATCTTTCTTTCTAACCGCAACAGTATTGTTTGGAAGCAAATACGCCACAGTACGCCACACCACTATCTCTTTCAATCACGCAGTGCTTATTGGCATCATCCATGGTTGCACCGTATTACCGGGAATTTCTCGTGCTGGAACAACCATTGCTGTCATACTGCTGCTTGGATATGGAAATAGAACCGCAATAACCGTGTCGTTCATCAGCGCGATTCCCGTGATGCTTGGCGCACTTATCCTAAAGCTCCGAGATTTTGCTTCCCTACAATCCATGCTTACCCCGTTTCAAATCATCATTGGGTGCGTAACCGCTGTAGTTGTGGGATTTCTATCCTATACAGCGCTTAAAATCTTGGTCGAACGACAAAAACTGCAGTATTTCTCAATTTATTTAGCAGTTATCGGAAGCGCAACGATCTTGTTTGCATTGTTATAGTCAACAGCGCAGACATTCTATTCGTATCCATCTGTGGCATTTGTTATGCCATTATGAAAAACGTACTTCATCGACCAAGGCATCAAAAAGAGCAAGCATATTTTCATTGGTTTCTCGAAGAAACCCAGCCATTCGCATCACGAGTTTTCGCATGATGATGATTCCCTCTTCTGGAAACCGCTGACACAACGAATCAAAATCAGTTTTCTCGATTCTATAAAATTGACTTTTTGAAATCGCAATGACCGTTGCCGATCGTTTTTCATTTCCAATCAGGGAAAATTCACCGATGGAGACTCCGGCGGCACTGTGCGCAGGCTTTAACGTAAACAAATCCCCCGAACGAGTTTTCTTATAGATTTCGATCAACCCAGAGATGCCTATATACATCCCCGTTTCTTCTCGCCCCTCCTGAATGATCATCATACCTTCTCGAAAAACAACCAATTTTGAATAAGCATAGAGTTGTTTTAAAAACGCTTCATTTTGCACGCAGGATTCAAGCAGTGGAACCGTTGCTATATGTACTTTAAATTCTTCGTGGTTCATCATTTTCGCTCTATATACATTGCTCGTGAATATGGTTTTATGATATACGCATCTTCCGGCAGAAAAACTGGGGCATGCACCTTCAATTGGCGGGTTTGCACGAGGTTATCGATGAGCTGTGTTGTGCTCGCTGTTTTCTGTGCTTCACGGATTGCGTTTAACTTCATACGTAGCGGATTGCCTGAATGCTCAAGGATACCCAACAAAATGCGGTTTTTCGCGTCAAACTGTGTTTTAAACGTGCCAAATGTCTGTGAGATGTACTCATTTGGAATGATTTCAGTACCAAAATGAGTCTCAGTATTCTGTGAAAGAAGATCAAGAAGTATATTACTTAATCCAATTGTATTTGAAACCCCTGCAAGAATGTCGCGGTTGAATTCCTGCAAAAAAATCACCTCATCACAATAGGCCAATCGTACTTGATCATAGTATTGCGTTTCATAGAGTTCAGCGACGATATAGACACTCCGTGATATATTTCGTATCGCAAGAACCGTCATCACAACACGAGAATCATGTTCTACGCTCAATGATTCACCCTCTGGCACAACGATTACCTTTCGGGCTTCGCCAACATTTGCTCGTTTGAGAATTTTATCAGAAAATGTTTCCCCATGGATAAATCGTACATCTTGAAGATCAGGCAAACTATGCACCTCATCAAGTAATTTTGGGCTTATCGAACTGATAATTATACAATTTCTTGCCGGGATTTCTTTGTTTTGAGACAAGACCCGCGAAATAAGAGCAGGCATTTCAGTTCCTCGCCAACCACAGATGACAATATGATCCTTCATCCAGTTTAAATTCATCAACCCCCTCCTGATTATATTTCTTCGCTCGACAAGTAGGGACGCAGCATATCCAGAAAAAACACTGGTCACCACTATTCCAACGAGCATGAGAACAGAAGCAATAATACGCCCTGTTCTAGTAGACGGAACAAGATCGCCATATCCGGTTGTAGTTAACGTAACAATTGACCACCATAATCCATCACCGAAGGTCTGAAACATTCTGTTCTTTGGTGTTTCGAGAAGGATAATAAAAATACTCAAAATACAGATAAATACAATGAACAGAATACTAAGAAATACGCGAGAAGTTCTCACCCAAACAAGAAATCGTGACCACATATGCTTTCCGCTGTTCTATGTTACGGGATATTGGTATAATTACTTAATACTAATTAGGAGCACATTATGGCGTTTACGTTGACAATAGGCAATTCTGCCCTTCCATTTGCCCTTCCTGCAACCGATGGAAAAACATATTCTCTTGAGGATTTTTCTGAGGCTAAGATTCTTGTTGTTTTCTTCACGTGTAATCACTGCCCCTATGTGCTTGGATCTGATGAAATCACCCGAGAGACTGCTTTGAAATTTCAAGGTCAAGGTGTGCAATTTGTTGCGATCAACAGTAATTCAAAAAACACGTACAAAGAAGACGATTTTGAACACATGGTCCTTCGCATGCAAGAGTACAAATTTCCATGGACTTATCTATACGATGAATCACAGGATATTGCTCGCACCTATGGCGCATTGCGAACTCCTCATTTTTTTGTGTTTTCACAAGATCGCAGACTTGCGTATACCGGGCGGGCACTTGATAATCCTCGAAACGGAAATGAGGCGACGGAAAATACGCTGGACCTCGTGCTCTCTGACATTGTTCAGGGAAAATCACCGAGAATACAACTTACAAACCCAATTGGGTGCAACGTAAAATGGGATGGCCAACACCACCATTGGATGCCACCAGAGGCCTGTGATCTCGTATAGCGATTATGAATTGGACATGGCTAGTTGACCTTGGTCTGTTAAGCCTTGCAATACTCTTTGCAAGCATCCTTCGAAAATGGATCCCAATACTCCGCACCCTCAGAGTGCCAATAGCATTACTTGCAGGATTCCTCTTATTGCCAATTTATGAACTAGCAGGGTTTTCAAGGAATGTTCTTGAAGCAATAACCTTTCACTGTTTCAACCTTTCGTTCATAGCAATAATACTTCGGAAACCACAAAAATTTGGCACACAGGTCTTGGCGAACACCACCGCTGTGTTCATGCAATATGCCCTGCAAGGATTTTTTGGACTCTGCCTCACCTATCTCTTGGCAAGTACCTTGTTTCCCAATCTATCCCTTGGTTTTGGGTTATTGCTTCCGCTTGGATTTGCCCTTGGCCCCGGTCCAGCATTCAGCCTTGGAAAAACCTTTGAGCTACTTGGATTCCAATCAGCAGCAACTCTGGGGGTCTTCATGGCTTCTGTGGGGTATCTTGTCGCTTCAATTATCGGAATCATTCTGATCTATTGGGCACGCAAAAAAAATCTCCTATCTTCCTTGGGGGTGAACAACTCTCCGCCTGATGCTGATCCCGTCCATACGAACAGAGAAAAGATCAAACAACGCAACGATCATCAATCAAATGCATCCGCACAAGAAAATACTGCACTCGATATACTAACGCTCCATAGCGCCTTGGTGCTCTTCGTATACGTGGTAACCTATCTATTTTTACAAGGCCTCACCTCCCTAATGCAGGCGAGCAATATCCCTGCACTAGCTCAACTCGCAGAGACCCTGTGGGGATTGACCTTCTTGTTTTCAGCATTATGGGCGTTGATTATTCGGAGTATACTGCAACTCTTTCGCGTGACTCCTGTGTTTAACAACCAGTATTTTACGCGGATTAACGGATTAACGATGGATTTTGTCATAGTTGTTGCAGTAGCAAGCATATCCTTTTCGGTTATCGCAGAGTATTGGCTGAGTCTAACCTTATTGTCGATCCTAGGAATATTGATAGTCATTATCCCTCTGCTCTGGATGTGCAGTCGCTTGTTTAAAGATCATATTTTTCCACGTACCTTGGTCATTTTTGGAGTTTCTTCAGGCACCTTATCGATAGCCCTGGCCTTGCTACGCATCGTGGATCCTGGATTTAAAACCCCTGTGGCAAGTGATTATATGTATTCAATGGGGTTCAATTTCTTGTTCTCAATACCATTCATTCTTTCACTCAACACCGCGATTCAATCACGTATCGGCGGAGATACCCAAGGGTTTTTTATTATGCTTGGCGTTTGCGCCTGTTATGCTATCACCTGTTTCATCTTATTTCGCATCCTTGCAGGCAAGCGAACATTCCATCGCCCAAATCAAATATGGTATACCGGTACGCGATTATAATTACGAAAACGCATCTTTTTTAAAGTATTTCACACAGATATCTGACAACACGGAGCCGCTCACTGAATACAAATTAATGAGGTCTCGTCTGTATCGTCTATGTACAGAAATGATTGTTGGGATTATTTGCTGTCTTTTCCAACAAAATGGGTAAAAGGATGCGGGAGTAAATCGGAAAATCGGTAGCTCACCAATGTTCCAGGGGTTCCTATCAAATGGACAAATGTATTTTCGTCGGAAAACTCAGCAAGGCATTGCAGGCATACTGCACAGGGAACAGCCGGCTCGTCCGCATGGGTCGCCACAATGACATAGCGAATTGGCGTATGTTCACCACCGGTTACCCCTTTGCACAATGCAGATCTTTCAGCACAAATCGATGCGCCATAACTTGCATTTTCAACATTCACACCAGTATAGTAATTGTCGCTGTTTCTAAATCGAACCAGCGCTCCTACTTTAAACAAGGAATAAGGCGCATAGGCATTCTGTCGCACCTGTTGCACTATGGCAATATCGCTCTGAATTACTTCTTCCATGTCTGTAACAAAATACTTCGAAGGCGTTGCACCGCATTGATAACCTTTTCTCGCTGCGCAAAAGCACTGATGCGAAAATGGTCTGCTCCTGCAGCACCAAAGCCAATGCCAGGAGTTACCACAACCTGTGCATGATGCAAAAACAAATCAAAACATTCCCAACTATCCCGTTGTGCGTTTACCCATATATAGGGAGCATTAATGCCTCCTATGAATTCCAGAGAGCTCTCTTCAAGTAATGCCCGAATAATTGTTGCATTTTTTAGATAATAATCGGTGAGCTCGCGAATTTGCGCCTGCCCTTGCGGCGTAAACATAGCAGCTGCCGCCCTCTGTACAGGATAGGCAACCCCATTAAACTTGGTGCTCTGTCGACGAAACCATAAATCGCGTAAGCTATAGGTATTCCCAGCAGCATCGTATCCAAGAACGGTTTTTGGAATTACCGTGTATGCACAACGAACTCCGGTAAAACCAGCTGATTTCGAAAGACTATTGCATTCAATTGCACAGAATTTTGCGCGAGGAATTTCATAGATCGTTCGCGGCATGTCTGTATTTCGAATAAACGATTCATAGGCCGCATCGTAGATAATCACTGCCTTGTGTTCAATGGCATAGTCAACAAGTGCCGCTAATTCTTCACGAGTGGCAACCGCTCCGGTAGGATTATTCGGTGAACAGACATACAGAACATCAACTCGCTGATCAGGAACAAGAAATCGATACCCATGTGCTGCATCCAATGGCGTATACACCGCCCCAGTGTATCGCTTGCCATCCCATTCTTGCGTTCGTCCTGCTATAACATTTGAATCGATATACACCGGATACACCGGGTCGTTCATGCCAATGGTGCATGTAGACGAAAACAGTTCCTGTATATTTGCAACATCACTTTTTGCACCATCGCTGATGAAAATTTCATCAGGATCAATATCTATATTTCTTGAACCATAATGCACCGCTGCAATGCTTTCTCGCAAAAACAAATAACCTTGCTCCGGGCCATACCCATGAAATGTTTCCGAACTGGCAAGTTCCTTGCTCGCCTCAACCATCGCATCACTTGCAAGGCTCGATATCCCCTGGGTTACGTCGCCAATGCCCAGACTAATAACATCAGCAGCGTCGGCATTTGCAGCAAATTGATCAACTCGTTCTGCTATACGCGAAAATAGGTATGAATCGGTTAATGTAGTAAAATGACTATTAATGAGTGCCATGGTGTAGATTCCTCAAGTGAGTAGCCTATATTCTAGCTTTCTGCTCAAAAAATGTCATCTAGAGAATCGACAAACGAGACATCACTGGGTATTAAAACCTCGCGATGGCTATGATTGTGAATCATCGTGTGGATTAGGATCACCGTATAAATAGAGCGTGCGAGCAGGTTGCAACAACGTGTCACCGTATCTATTTTTTATGCTGAACACCGTTTTATCAAGTTTCTGCTGGGTGATCGCATGGGGATGTTCAAAAAAATCTTCCAATAGTTGTGCCTCACTTTGCAGTTTTTTCACTCCTATCCCGAGCAGGCGTATGGGAGTGATCTGCGACCATCGATCTTTGAACAATTGTACTCCATAATCATAGATCCGATGCGTATACAATTTTTCTGGTTCTATCTTTTTTTGCGTTGTAAACGTTGAAAAATCTTTAAATCGGACCTTAAGCACAACCACCGAAGCGATATAATGATAAAAATCAAGTCGTGCCGCAAGTTTTTGTGCTATATCGAGAAGCCCTGCCT
Source organism: Spirochaetia bacterium (assembly GCA_965243525.1). Taxonomy (GTDB): domain Bacteria; phylum Spirochaetota; class Spirochaetia; order WTKD01; family WTKD01; genus WTKD01. Next base: position 901,091 of record OZ251568.1, read on the forward strand.
TGATTTCATCCCAAGTCGCCAGATCACGAGGAAAGGTTTCTTCACAGCTCATGGATTGTTCACGAGGCTTTTTCATAAAAGATTGTGGATCCTCCCCATTGAGGATCTTTGTTAGATAGTTTGCATGGCTTTTTCCCAAAATCGCACGAAGATTTTGCAATGGAGTTTTCTTTAGCGTTTCTATACTGGTGATTTGAAAGAATTGCAATCGCTCAAGACTTTTTTTTCCCAGACCCCATATCTTTTCAAGGGGAATCGAAGCGATAAATGCAGCCTCCTGCTGCGGTTCTATGTGCACAAATCCATGGGGTTTCTTGTGATCAGACGCAATCTTTGCAAAATAATGTGATGATGCAAGTCCTATGGAACAAGACAGCCCATATTGAGTCATCAGCTCTTTTTGCATAGTCATCAACAGAGCGGGCAAATTGTCGTATATATAGCGAGTATGTCGGAAGTCAAGAAAGGCCTCATCGATAGACATTTGCTCAACGATTGGAGCATAACGATGAAAAAAATCCATGACCTCTCGTGAAGTGCGTCGATATTCGTCGAGTCGAGCTATCTTAAACACCGCAGATGGACACAGAGCACGCGCCTGTTTCAATGCCATTCCGGCATGAACTCCTTTTTCTCGCACTTCATAGGAGCAAGAGGTCACAACTGAGCGGTTTTCTAAAGATCCTCCTACAATGACCGGGCGTCCAATCAAAGAAGGGTCATCGCGCTGTTCTACTGCAACGAAATACGCATCAAGATCGATATGTGCGATTTCACTCCGTTGCTGTGTCATACACATACTCTGTTATTGCATGAACGTTGAGGTTTTTGACGTCTGAAAATGCCATTCCATCATTTGGAAATTGCAGGGCAACGCGAAGCTCGGGTTGCGTTTGTCCGCTAACCACTATCACTGCATCTGCACTTGGCGGCGCAAACTGTTTTGCAACAACAAACTCCCTTGTTTCTGCTCCAATTGGTTGATCACTGAACCAGGTGGTTGTTTGTGGAACAATTCGATTGGGCGAGTACGTAGTTATCTCCACCCTCGAGGGAGCTTGCAGTGTGGTATACGCGACTTGAAATCGGAATACTGGCACTGTGTGATTCTCTGCAATCGATATGCTCACATCAGCATCGGTATAGGGCAGCAAAAACTCTTCATATTTCGCTCCCTTTGCATAAAACACTCTATCGCCGTAATGAAGCACGTAAGGCGACACTGTTTCTGGACGGGAAATAGCCACCATGCGTTCTTTCTTTTGAATATCGATGCGTTCAACGAGGTCAATGGAGGTCGTCACAGGGCGAAAGGCCATTATACCGATAAAAACTATTGCAGTAACAAGGAAAACAAAACTACACCCATACGAAACATAGAGTCGTTTTCGACAAAGCAACAGTTCACATCGAGCAAGCATACAAAAATAGGGGAAGATCAACACAGCGAACACAAGGTTTCCCAAAAATACATCGTTGAGAAATGTGTCGATCAACGCCTCAACGTGAATATATCGTACCAGCACAACATCAACGAGAATAAGTATGCTCGCTATTAGCAAAAACAAGACTTTAAACGCAACTCGTCGGGAAACGGAAAATACATAACAACATACAAAAATCAATGTGCTGTGCAAGATAAACGATAAACTCACGACAGGAAGCAAAACCATATTCACCATTACCCAAAACAGGGCAAAAATCGTAAGGAATCGATTTGCTCGATGAATTTGAAATATGCGTACCGAAATGGGATATATCAGATAAATCATTCCAAGTGATAAGCTAATCTTCACGATCAATGCTGAAAGATAATCGCTGTCTGGTTTGAAGGCAAAGAGGAGTGCTACAACTCCATACCCCACGCCTACCGCAAGGATCAACAACCCCGTAAACACAAGAAATTGCCTCCAGTGACGTATAAGTAATACGATATAGCGATCAAAGCCTTTTCGCGCAAATACCAATAAAAACAAAAAGAATCCTAATATAGAAAGGCTGATGAGATACAACTGGATTTCTGTTAAAAATATTGGATTACCCAACCCATACTGAAGTGTTAAAAACTGTGTTTGCCAATCAACTCGACGAATTTCTTTTTCAAGGGTCATCCCTTGGGAGGTATTTGCAATAAGTCGAGCGAGGGAATCGATGTTTTGCTGTACACCCTCCTCCTTCTGATCATTTGCTCTGTTTAATGCAGATTGGTGGGTCCCCAATCGGTCATTCTGATCGCCGGCAAACACAACGGCTGGTATATCTTGGGATAATAACGCTGATGTAATTGATTCATCGCGAAACAATTCCCTGTTGATCGCCTCAAGCAACCGCGATCCTTGATAAATGATAGGAATATCATCTGTATTTGCATCCCGAATGGTTGTAAACAGATACCGCGGGCTCATAAGCGGCCTTCCTGATTGGAGAATTAACGGATCGGTGCCTATTGATTCATCAATTAAAATCAAGGGAGTGCCCTGAGGCAAGCGCTGTATTGTTTCTTGTAGCAATGCAAATGTGGTATCCTGTTCGAATGTTGCCTGCAATACTATAGCAAATTGAGGGTCATCACTTTCTTCACGTAATTGAAGCAATTGCTCAAAGAGAGCAAGCAGGGCCGGATCTGCACGCAGAGGAAGAATAACACAGATTTTTGCTTTCTGAGCGCCAATAAGATAGTTTTCGTATTGATCGCCAGCGTCTACCGTTAGCAGATTGTAGGCTGTGTTTTTCTCCACAAGAAGGTTGCGAATATACTCATGGGCAATGTGCACCGAATGCCCAGAAGCATTGTCTGCAAGAAATGCTTTGGCTTCCTCATACATCGTTGCCGGTTCTGCCAGAAGGTTTATTCCGGCCAAAGAGATAAGAATACCGTATAGCCATCTAGTCATTTTGCTATTCTCGAAACATTCTTCCTGTCCACATCGTTCTATTTGTAGGCTGGTACTGCATTACTGGAGTGACGATGTATCGCAAGAGCAACAATCTGCTTGATCAAGGAAGTGTAGGATGTTCCTTGTACCTCTATTAATTTTGGAAACATACTGATACCGGTGAATCCTGGGATTGTGTTTAATTCATTCACATAGATCTGATCGGTTTTCTTGTCCAAAAAAAGATCAACGCGTGCATACCCCTTGCAGTCTATCAAGGCATAGGCTCGCTCTGCTAGGTTTTGCAACATGTTCTGCAATTCCACATCAATGTCTGCGGGAATCGCCAAACGCGTTGTGCTTGCCTTGTTGTATTTTGCATCGTATGAATAAAATTCAGTGTTCACGATGATTTCACCGGGGGGAAAACTTGTCAACTCAGCATTTCCGATAACTGAAACTTCAAACTCTCGCACATCCTTCGCAGGTTCTGCAATCAATGTATCGCTGATGGAAAAGGCCTCCAACATTGCAATTTCAAGCTCTTTTTTATGCATAATTTTTGAAACGCCACAAGAAGAACCAGCCTCTGTCGGTTTGATAAACAACGGAAACCCAATTTCACGTTCCAGACGTTCAAATGTCTTCGTTCGAGTAATCGTATCTTCAAAGTCTACACTACGAATCCATCGAAAGGGCAAGACCGGCAAACCACTATCACGCCAGATACGCTTGGCAAAAACCTTGTGCATCGCGACAGCGTTTGAAAGATGTGGTGCTCCAGTGCAGGGAAGATTCAGCATATGGATTAAAGCATGAACACTGCCATCTTCACCGTTTCTTCCGTGCATAACCGGAAAAACACAATCGCATGCAAGCGCATTTCCATCTGCAACCAATCCAATGCCCGGATGAACAGATACCGGTGAAGCATCCTCTGAAATGGGAAGAACAGCTAGTCTTTCGATATTCTCCAAGACTGACTGCTTTTGCAGATACCAAGTTCCTTCGCGTGTTATGCCGATAAGATGTACTTGATATCCTGCTTGTTTCAAAATCTTTGCAACAAACTGTGCTGAAACACAAGATACCTCGTGTTCTGGGCTTTTCCCACCGTATAAAACAACTATGTATTTCATAATTTTCTCTGTTCCAAGGCCTCTTTCACGACTGCAATTTCATCCCATTCGACCTCATGCGCATCGTAGAGCACCGACGTTTCATGTCCCTTTCCAAGTGTGCATAGTGTATCACGTTTCTGGGATAATGAAACTGCATGAATGATCGCCTCTTTGCGATTGGGAATTATTGTACACTTAATCTTTCCTTCACTCCACCGGATATGCTGTTGTACCCCTTGAAAGATGTCATCAAGAATAGCTTCTGAAGCCTCTCCTCGAGGATCCTCATCGCATAGAATGATGAGATCAGCATAGGCGGCTGCAATCTTCCCCTGTATGCTACGTTTTTTCTTGTCTCGCTCGCCTGCAGATCCAAACACCAGGATCAACCTCCCCAAGGTATGGATGCGCATATGCTTCAAAAACAATTCAAAAGCATCCGGAGAATGAGCAAAATCAACAACTACCAAGGGATCTTTGGGTTGAATGATCTGCATTCTTCCAATCGGATTTTGTAATGTCCTCCACGTAGCGCAAAATCGAGTAATATCTTGGTGCGCTATTCGAGATGCTCCATACATCGCCATAACTGCATTCTTGATATTATGGAGTCCGGCAATCGATGCCTCGACCTGCATGGTTTGTGTTCCTAGGTGCAAATCAACAAGGCTTGAAAAAATGGTTTCATCCACAACAGCATATTGAACAGTGTGTTGGACATCTTCAGGATAATCGCCTTTGCTGAGATGGGATTGTGCAGATAATCCACGCTCAGATGGTGCCTGCTGATCAGGTTGGTGATCACTCGACATCGCTTGGATATGCCCTCGAGTGATGCCATCAACATGCTTTATCTTTTTCTCAAATTGTTCACCAGATTGCAAAATAATAAACGGTTCAATCGATAATTGGTGATTCTCTTTCTGAAGAAGTGGTGAATCGCTATCAAGCTCGTGCCTTCCTCCAAGGAGGGCATTATCTTGCCTATGTTCGCTATCTTTTTTCTCAGATTTCTCAGGACTGCCAACGAGCAATTCATTCACAAGACGCAACTTGTCCTCTGTATATTGTTCATATGTCTTGTGAAAATCAAGGTGTTCGTGGGTGATATTGGTGATGATTGCACCAACAAATTTTACGTCTTCAAGCCTGCAGGTTTTCAGACTCAAGGCATGAGAAGTTGCTTCTATGAGCACCACATCAGCACGCCCTGCCGCCTGTGCAATAAATTTCTGCACAGTAAATGCGTCCGGAGTAGTCAAATGATGTACGTTTTTATGAAACGCACCCGCCTCAAACTTCCCTACTGTGGAGAGATAATGCGTGCGGATATTGGCCGCTTCCAAAAACTGCATCAGATAATGAATAACGGTACTTTTTCCGTTTGTACCGGTTATACCGATGCAGGGGATGCGATGGGATGGGTGATTAAAAAACGTAGCAGAAAGAAGAGAGAAACATCGCTTTGTGTCGTTTACACGTACAAAAACGATATCGGCGAGATGATCACCTGCGGGAAGGTCTTCACAAACGATGCAGCATGCTCCGCGATTTTTTGCCTCATTTATAAACCGATGTCCATCGGTGTGTTCGCCACGTAGGGCAATAAAAATACTCCCGGATGCCACCACCCGGGAGTCATAACAAATATCAACAACATCTATTTTCGCAGCATCACCCCTGATGTGAATCGTATAGGGGGTGATCGCATCCAACAGCGCTGCCAGGTTCATGCAAAATTAATTTCCATTTTTATCGTAGAGATAGTCAAAGTATTCCATATCAGTGGTGATAACTTTATCCAACGATGGAAGCACCTTTCTATAAGATTCTATAGCACGCCAAAAATTGAAAAAGTCTGGGCTTTGCCGATATGCAGTTGAATAAATCTGCGCTGCCTCAGCATCTGCGACTCCTCGAATCTTCTCTGCTTCTTCATAGGCACGTGAAAGAATAGCTCGTTTGTCGTTTTCAAGCTGTCCAAGCAATTCCTGCTTTCTTCCCTCACCAAAGGATCGATAGGCCTGTGCAATTTGTTGTCGTTCTGAAACCATTCTATTATAGACACTTTCAGTGAGATCATCAGAATAACGAATCTGACGAATAACAATATCAATAAGCTCAATGCCAAAGCGAGGAGTTGTTGTCAATGCACTTGCAAGCATTTCCTCCGATAATGTGCGCCGTCCTTTTGTTATTTCTTGTTGTATTTCAACAATGGTCAAAAGGTTTTGAATCTCAGCAAGTCCAGCAGAATCGTCGGAGAGAGCACCTTCAAAGGGATTGGTTCGACCAATCGAATTGATAATATTTGAATTACGCACCGCTTCGTCTATGTTGTTTGCTGCAATAACAGTTCTCACAGCGCTTTCAATGATGTCATCCAATCGCGAATAGGACTGTTCCATGGTGGTAACCGATGCATAGAACAATGCTGGATCCTCAATACGCCATCGTGCGGTTGTATCAACCCAGATAAACTGGTTTTCTGCCGTAGGAACGCGTCGTGGGTCTCCATCCCAAGACAGAATTTTTTGGGAATATCGAACAACATTGTCTACAAAGGGAATCCTGACTTTTAACCCAGCCGATTGTTCAACTTCAACAATCTGACCAAATCGTATCAATACGACCTGCTCGCCCTCTTGGATAATGTAGAACGGTCCGACTGCAAAGAAAAGTATTACAAATACCGCAATTACTATAATAATGGTAAGAAACTTTTTCATTCTGTACCTCCTGGTGCAGCAGTTGGCGAAAGCAAATTCAAAAACGGAATCGCCGTTTCAATGCTTCGATCAAGCACTCGAGTATTTTTTTCACTCGGCAAGACTTCTTCTACAACCTCATAATAGAGGCGGCTGCGCGTTGTCGCTGGATCTTGATTGTACTCCCGCAAGACAGAAAGAAATCGATCCGCATCTCCTCGAGCACGATTAACACGTTCAGCTGCATATCCTTGTGCAATCTGAATCAGCTGCTCAGCCTCACCGCGCGCACGAGGAATATCCTTGTTATACGCTTCACGCCCTTCGTTGATAAGGCGGTTCATGTCCTGCACAGATCGGTTCACATCTTCAAAAGCATCTTGGACACGGCCGACCGGCGGCACGATGTTCTGCAATCGAACTGCTGTTATTCGTATCCCAAGTTGATAATTATCGAAAATATCATTCATCATGTTCTGTGCATGAAATTCAATATTTGGACGTTCATCGCTCAAAACATCAATGATGGACCGATCTCCAACCAATTGGTTCACAACCGATTGTGAAATATCTCGTATGGTAGTTTCCTTGTCCTCAACATTGAACAGCCAGGCCCTCGGATCCTCAATACGATACTGAATAATCCACTCAACATCAACAATGTTTAAATCGCCTGTGAGCATAATCGATTCTTCTGGAAAATCCACATTTGAAAACACCGTTGTGATGCCCGGGCGTTCAGTCCTAAATCCAAAACTCATGTTTTGAATAATTTGAGTTCGTACATTCTCGCTTACTTCAATGCCAAGTGGGAGTTTGATTTGCAGACCCGGACCAACCGTTCTGCTGTATTCTCCAAGGAATAACACAACAGCTTCTTCAGTCTGATCAACTACAAATACGCTGCTTAGTGCCCCCACAATAAGAAAAATAACAACGATAATGAGAACAATCACGTTTTTTTTACGCAAAAATTTTGGTATATGTACAGATTGTGCCATTACATCTCCTTTATTTTGTTGTACACTAATTATGTACTATTTTCCTGTCACAAAACCGTTTGGCGCATAACAGATGAATTGACCTAGTATAGCAGATGTATGCATGGACTTATACCCATTGCAGGATAAATTCATCTCCAATCAGATATACTATATATAATTCTTTTCTTGAGAAATACACTTGCGGATCGTATACTTAGCGTATGAAGCCGCATACCCTTTTTCTCGTTGGGGCGGGTGTTGCCCTTGCTCTCTTTGGCGCATTTAAACTTGGTCAAACTTATCAGATCACTTTGTCTTCTGAACAGAATGCTACAGCTTCTACTGCTCAGAAAGAGGGATCCATATCCACAGAATTGACAGCCGAAGACACTCAAACAGAGCAATCAGATACTGTTTCAACGATCTTGGATTCTGGTGACTCAATCGATCTCAACACACCGATTGAACGGTTATTCGTACAGCAAAATGGAGGCATCCAGGGCGGGTTGACGCAAAACGAGCGCGAGACGATAACCGTATATCAACTACGTAACGAAGGAGTTGTAAACATTTCAACTGAAGTCATCGCGTATAACTGGTTTTTTGAACCGATACCACAGCAAGGAACAACCGGATCTGGTTCTATTATTGATGGAAGAGGGCATGTCCTGACTAATTACCATGTTATCAAAGGTGCAACGAGCATTCGAGTAACCCTTGCAGATAACACGTCCATTCCCGCTGAGGTCGTAGGAATCGATGCTGAAAACGATCTCGCTGTATTATATTTTAATCCACAATCAAAGAGACTTTCTCCCATCCCACTTGGTTCATCTGCGGGGCTGCAAATTGGTCAGCAAGTACTTGCCATTGGAAACCCTTTTGGATTGGATCGAACACTTACCGTGGGCATCGTATCAGGTCTTGGTCGTCCCATTCGCACCGATAACAACTTAGTTATCAACAACATGATCCAAACCGATGCCTCAATCAACCCAGGAAACAGCGGTGGCCCCCTGCTTGATAGTCGAGGAAATATCGTTGGCATAAACACAATGATTTACACACCCTCTGGCGGCTCAGTAGGAGTGGGGTTCGCAGTGCCTGTTGATACTGCTCGACGGGTTATCCCAGATCTCATCAATTATGGATTTGTGAAACGCGGATGGATTGATATTGTCCCACGGCAACTCTTTCCACGATTGGTTGAATACGCAAAGCTCCCAGTTGATCGAGGAATCCTTGTTTCACGGGTCATTCAAGGAGGGAATGCAGACAAAATTGGCATCAAGGGGGGAACTTCAGAAGTATACTATGGAAACACCCAGATCTATCTTGGAGGCGACATCATCATCGAGGTTGACAACACTTCCGTAGAAAGCATTGCTAATTTTTACGAAGCATTGGAAGACAACAAACCCGGAGAACGGATATCTATAACCGTGGTGCACTCCGACGGAACGAAAAAAGTCAAACAAATTGTACTGTCTGAGCGACCACAGGAATTGGAATGGGAATAACACTCAAGCAAAATCAATTTGTTTTGCGCGCCCCATACTCAACAACTGAACCACAAGAACGTGCAGTAGACTCCCTGATGGGCGGCATTCAGAACAAGAATCGTTTTCAAACCCTGCAAGGCGTCACTGGATCTGGAAAAACTTTCATCATGGCAAACGTCATCGAGCGATCAAACCGTCCAAGTCTTGTATTATCGCATAACAAAACACTTGCCGCGCAGCTCTATCGAGAATTTCAGGAATTCTTTCCTAACAATGCCGTTGAATACTTTGTTTCATACTATGATTATTATCAGCCAGAGGCCTATGTGCCATCACGGGACCTCTATATTGAAAAAGACGCATCAGTAAATGAAGAAATTGAGCGATTGCGCCTTTCAGCAACCACCAACCTGATCACCCGAACCGATGTCATTGTTGTGGCAACGGTCTCATGTATTTTTGGTCTTGGAAGCCCGGATAGTTTTTCGCATTATCAGATGTTCATCAAAAAAGGCATGACTCTTGATTTTGATGCGTGTAAACGAAACCTTGTCGATTTGCAATATAAACGTAATGATCTTGCCCTTGAGCGCGGCACCTTCCGGGTACGTGGTGAAATCATCGATATTTATTCCGCGTATGAACATTTTGTATATCGCATCGAACTCCAATGGGACGAAGTGGTGCGTATCACCATATTGCACCCAGTTACACTTGAAGAAAAACGAGAGGTTAATTCATTGATCATCTTTCCTGCTCGCAACTTTGTTGTTGAAGAAGATGTGTTGGTTCGCGCTATCCCTGAAATATTGGAGGAACTCTCTATTCGTGAACAAGAATTGTCGGACAAAGGATTCATCGTTGAAGCACAACGCCTACGTACGCGGGTGCAATTCGATATGGATATGTTACGTGAAACGGGATTTTGCAGTGGTATTGAAAATTATTCGCGTATTCTCGGCAGAAGAAAAGAAGGAGAGCGCCCCTATGTGTTGTTGGATTATTTTCCTGAAAATTTTCTTTGCTTCATAGACGAGTCACATGTAACCCTTCCGCAAATTCGCGGTATGTACAACGGTGATCGCGCACGCAAAACAATGTTAGTAGAGCATGGATTTCGCCTTCCCTCAGCCCTGGACAATCGCCCCCTTCAAGCACATGAATTTGAAGATATGATACGCAACTGTGTTTTCGTGAGTGCAACACCTGGTCCAAAAGAACAGACCCTGTCAGAAAACAGCGTGGAACAACTCATTCGCCCAACTGGGTTGCTTGACCCCGAACTTTCAATAAGACCAACTGAAGGACAAATCGAGGATCTCTATGCTGAAATACAACGACGTGTCGCAGCGAACGAGCGCGTCTTGATCACCACGTTGACAAAAAAACTTGCCGAAAACTTAAGTGATTACTTCGCAGGATTGGGCGTGCGGGTACGGTATATCCACTCTGATACTGAAACAATCGAACGGGTTGAACTCCTCACCGATTTGAGAAACGGTGTTTTTGATGTTCTCGTGGGAATTAACCTTCTGCGAGAAGGGCTCGACCTTCCAGAAGTATCCCTCGTTGCAATTTTGGATGCTGATAAAGTGGGTTTTCTGCGCTCTGCAACCTCACTCATTCAGACCATCGGGCGAACCGCGCGAAACATTCATGGAAAAGTTATTATGTATGCAGACACTATTTCTAATGCCATGCAACAAGCAATCGATGAAACAAACCGTCGTCGGAGCATTCAAGAAGAATACAACATAAAGCATGGAATCTTGCCTGCCTCGATTCAAAAATCAGTATACGAAATCATAACCCGCGAACGAACAGTACGCGAAAAACAAACCGCCTATACTGTTTCTTTGTTGAAGAAGGAATACAATGTTTTTGAAAAACGAGATCGAAAAGCCTATATCAAAGTGCTTGAAGAACAGATGACCGAGGCTGCTTCACGATTGGCATTCGAGGAGGCCATGGTTCTTCGTGATGAAATTGAATCCTTGAAACAGATGGATACCACCGCATGAATTCTTCCCAACTGAGACAGAAGTATAAATCGCCTATTTTGAGATATGCAATTCTCGCTCTTTTTTGCGGACTTTTACTTCTTTCGTGTGAAAAACAAAAATCCCTAGCAGCAAAATTGTACGGACCACCCACCATGGGGGTCATCTCAGAAGCATACGTAAAACTCTACACCAAGCCGGTACATTCCGCACCTATTTTAACCTTGTTACGAGCGGGAGATATTGTCGCCATCGAGTTTGTCACTGATCGCTATGATATCCAATTTGGAGTGCATGCCCCTTGGTATCGAGTGGAATACGACACCTTGGTTGGGTGGGTCTTCGGAAGTTTTCTGGAACCAATGCACGAAATACACGAAGCTAGGCAGTATTCTCAGTATATCCAGAAAAAGTTCTTTCCAAGTTCAGCAGCTAACCACTAGCCCTCACAAAGAATCGTCATGCGCGATCAATAGTCTGGGTTACAATCCGTTTGAACAGAATCGCTTGATCTTCTGCTTGCTTTTCAAACATTGCCATCCCGTCGATGCAAACACATCCAGCCTCCTCAGCACGGATAAGAAATGCTGTTTTTCGTGGCTTATGGATAATATCATAGACAATTTCATCACCGCGAAAACGGTACTCAGGTATGGGGGATTCTTTCTCCTGGGGATACATCCCAAGCGTTGTGCACTGCACGATGCAATCAAATCGGTCAGAAAGAGAAGCTTCCAATGGCGCAGCAACTACAGTATTTGGATATCGCTCTGCAATCAACTTTGCTTTCTGAAGAGTACGGTTAAACACCGTTACGTGAAAATGCAAGGCAAGAAGTGCTGCAACAATTGATGCTGAGGCACCACCTGCTCCTAGTACCGCTGCTTTTAGTTCTCTAGATCCATCCAGAGAGCGAGATTCCAAAGCCAAACGAAGTGGCTGCAAAAATCCCGTGTAATCGGTATTGTATCCACTATACCCATCGTTTTCCAAAACAACAGTATTCGCCGCACCGCATGCCTGAACAACACGATCACGTTGATCTAATTCTGAAACAATCTTCTGTTTGAACGGAACCGTAACCGAAAATCCACGAATTCCAAGCTGCTTTGCCATATGCAAAAAGATAGAACAATCATCAACAAGAAAAGGAACATATACCGCGTGGGCTCCCACAGATGCAAACACATCATTATGAAACTGCGGCGACCTCGTCTGTCGAATTGGGTTTCCGATAATTCCAAAAATTAGGACATCTTCTTCAAGAAGCGAAACTCGATACAGAGTATGTATGATCTTGTGATGTAACATTCCGGCGGCCGGAGATTCAGCATCGTGCACAAAGGTTAGAAATGCCCCAAGCTGTCTGTAGAGAATACGACTCCATTCACCATACTCTCCCATACCTATCAAGATAAACCCCTGAGCGCTGTGTCTTTTGAGATAATTGGCCAAGATCACTAATTTCAGTTGTTCTGCAGTATTGCGAATCATGAGCGAAACCTTCACTGGAACTCCATAGGCAAGCATCGCTTTGACTGTTTTTAATATATCCGTCGGAATTGCGTCACAGTTATGATAGGAACAGAGAATCTTTGTCTTCTTGCTTTCTCTCTGATGGCCTTCTGTGGATTCAATTGGATTCTTTTGTCCCTTCTCAACGAAGCGTTGATATTGATCTTCCTCAACGTCGACATAGGTAAATAATTGAGAAGCCCAGCAATATGCAAGAAGGTCTAGCCTATCTGCTTCTGATCCAGCCCAAGTTCCCCCATCTTGCGGTCTGCGAATCGTTGCAATACTCACAATATCTGGTTTTTCAGCGCGAAGGCATCTTCCAACCTGATCGACACATGACGTATCTACAGCATGCATCAAATCAAACCTGCATTCAACAGCTTTGAGATGGGAGGGAATAGTTTGTATTTTAGAGCAGAATTGTTCTACAGTCGGCTCGGTGAGAGTAAGGCAGAGCATGCATAAAGTATAGGCATTCTAATACATATTGTCATATGCTCCATTTTTTAGTGTACTATCTTCTAGGCTAAATTCAGAGTTATACTGCAAATTATGGAAATCTGCATTGATACGAACTAAATTTTGCATAAGCTGCACACTCCCTTCTTGCACAAAACTGATAATTCTTCGGATTTCACTTGCAGTTGACTTTAATTCGATTTCTTTCAGTCGAATTTGAGCTATATTCTCGTCAATGCGAGTTCTTCCATGTTCAATGACATTTTTTATCGTCGCCATGTTTGACTGATGTGCTTTAACTCCACCCTTCAAATTACTCAATGTTGAAAGACTATCGTACTGTTCTTTGTTTTTGTCCTCAATGCTCTGAATGAGCTGTTTCTCCTCATCAGACGTTGTCTCCAATTCATCAATAGTTGCACAAATATTCTCAATGCCATCGTTATCAGACAGATTTTTTTTGTATAAAAGGTCGGTTAATTCACGTAACGTGTGACAAATTTGTTCAATTTCATCATTACGGATCTTATCCGAGGCCTGAGAATGCTCCACATTTGCGTTAACGGTGAGCACAAGTAACATGTCCGCTAAATTGTTGATTCGCTTCAACTTATCAGTGATGCTCACGATATTTTTTTTAATGCCATCAGAATACATAACGAGATTTTTATAGGTATTCTGTCGCGTGGTTACAGAGCTTTTCAAAGCAGTTATATTTTCAGTCATTGCGGTTCCGTTTCTAGTATACGACGGCACCAAATCTACAAGAAAGCCGTTCAGGCTATGTACAAACGTATTCCCTTGATTGAGCGTATTGTTGAGCTCCTGCATACTGTGTGAGAAATCTTGCAATACATGCAAGGCAGTAAATATTTCAGTTGAATGCTCGTTAAATTGTTCAAAAAATAGACTGAGATCGGTGCTATAATGTTCTATATACTGCACCCGGGTGTCTCCTTGTAAGGAGGCTGAGATGATTGATTTTCCATATTTGCCGAAAGATGTGCTTAATGTATCGTTTATATGGGTCAATTTTTCATCTTGCACTTGCAAAAGTCCACAAAGGTCCTGAAAGATGCTTGTAAAACCATTTGGAAATCGTTTCGTTGAAATATCCAAGATCGGAAGCCTTCTTTGTGCTAACTGAGAACATTGAGAGAATTGTCGCGTCAGATTCACCCAAATCATCCAAAATAGTGCAAATACGGTAAGGAAGAGGAAAAACATAATGACTACACCAATTCCACCGTGAACATATAGTTGTCTCTCAGACATAGAAACGAACTCACCCATCCGCTCAACCAAGACCGATAAATCATGAGCAGAGAATTGTAGGTCATCGTATACCGTTGAAAGGATTGCTTGAGATTGAGATGTCTCCAAGGATTCTCTTCCCATAGTGGATCGAGCAGATTCAGCCTGCAATAGTTTGATAATAGTGCTTGCAACAGCAGTAAAATCATTGCTAATTTCATAAAATATAGTTTCATATCCAAGAAAATAAACCCAGACATGACTCTGGTGTTCTTCTCGAATCACTGCCTCGGTATGTTTCAATTCACGATTAATCCCGTCTAGAACCCCCTCTGTCAAAGGAGTCCTTGAATTTGTAACCGTTCTGATATACTGAACCGCATACGTCGCATATTCTGAGAATCTGCTTGCTCTTTCTATGTTATGGTAGATGTGATTAAAATCGATAAGCAAAACTACACAGAAAGAAGCAGCAACAAGAAATACGCATATAAAAACAAAGGTTTGCTTAAGTAATGATACTGCAGCCATCGCATATCCATTATCATAGATATGTCTATTTATGTAAATAAAAATTTACATTTTATTTTTTATTAAAATCTCTCTTGGATTGCTTCCTTGCAAAGGACCAACAATCCCTTGCTCCTCCATCGTCTCTATGAGGCGAGCTGCACGGTTATATCCAATTTTGAATTTTCTTTGCAAAAATGAAGTCGATGCTTTTTCTGATTGCAGAATCAAATTTATTGCATCTTTGAGCAAGGGATCATCCCCTGGGGAGAGATCATTAGTGTTGGGCACTCGATCATCTATAAACAGTTCATCATCGATATATTCTGGTTTTCCATACCGCTTTACCTCGCCAACAATACGCCTGACTTCATCTTCACTGAGAAAAGACCCTTGTATACGTCGCAGATCAGAATCCCAAGAAGACGTAAAAAGCATATCACCCCGTCCCAACAATGCTTCGGCGCCTCCTGCATCAAGAATTATTCGTGAATCGACCTTGCTTGAAACCATAAAGGCGATGCGTGAAGGAACATTTGCTTTTATCAATCCGGTGATGACATCGGTTGAAGGGCGTTGCGTCGCTAATACCAGATGAATACCAATTGCACGAGACATCGCCGCTAGGCGTGAAACCAATGCTTCAAGATCCTTTCCTGACACCAACATAAGGTCTGCAAATTCATCGATGATTATCACCATGTACGTAAGTTTTTCATCATAACGTTGTTGCGCTTCCATTTCTTTGTTATAGGATGTGATGTCTCGAACGCCAAGTTCTTCAAGTTTAGCGTAGCGTCTTTCCATTTCACAAAGGCTGTATTGCAAAATCTGATATGCATACCGCGCATCTGTAATAACCGGCGTTAACAAATGAGGAATATTATTGTAAAAACTCAATTCAACTATCTTTGGATCGATGAGAATGAGTTTTACGTCTTCCGGTGGGCATCGATAGAGAATGGAGCAGATCAACGTATTTATACAGACTGATTTTCCGCTTCCTGTCGCTCCGGCAATGAGCATGTGTGGTGTTTTTGTAAGATCAATGATACATTCCTCACCAGTAATGCCCTCCCCAAGGATAATGGGGATAGTGATGTCATGGTTCCAAAAATGCTTGCTGTTCTCGATGAGGTCGCCAAAATGCACTGTGTTTCGGTGTTTACTTGGTATTTCTATCCCGACCGCCTCCTTTCCAGGAATGGGGGCAACAATACGAACTCGCTCTGCTGCCAAGCGTAACGCAATATTATCTGCGATAGCAGAAATTCTCCCTAGGCGAATCCCTCGATCAGGAAGCACTTCAAACCGAGTGATTGCAGATCCACGCTGAATCGCGGTAACTTCAGCAGGGATGCCAAATTCTGCCAATGTTTCAATGAGGCGATTTGCCGCATTATGCGCATTCCCATCATCAACGTTTCTGTTTCTCTCAGAACCGAATTGAAGAATTCCGGTGGTTGGGATGATATAGCCATCTTGCCTGCTGTATTTGTTCAGTGCTTCTTTTGAACCTGGCTTGCTTTCGACATACTCAATAGCTTCATCTGACCGTCTGGATTGGGCATCGTGTGATATTTCTGAAACGGCCTCTTCGGTGTGAGGATGTCCAGAATTATCTTCTTGAAGGATGGCCCTGGTATCCGATTGCACCATGCTTTCAGGATTCTGCCCCCCTTCTTGAACGAGCGATGAAAAAGGGTTCTCTTCAACCACAATATCTTCTTCCGCTACACCCAGAAAATCATCTTCTGTCGTATTTTTTAAGGGAGTTGATGCTCCATCAAAGCCTTGCTCTACTCTGGCAAATTCAACCGTTTTGAAACCCGTCTCCACCTTTGGAGCAGAAGGAATATTTTTGAGAATGTCTATATCCGTTGAGGAAAAATTGACCACAGAAGCCTCTGCTCTGACATCAGTTTCCTCCACTTCAGAGGCATTTTCATCCTGAGATTTTCCAACAAGAAGCGGTGTTGCACCAACCCCTATCTCTTCACTAAGCCATCCATGACAGCTAGCTCTCTTTGGAATCATTTTAACCAATACCACCCATAAAACCGTGGACAGTATAGCCACGCTTGCAAATAGAGATATCCATCTATAATCGCCCTGATTCAGCAATAAATTAGCAGCTGCCCCTATGAATAGGAACGGGATTATTGAGCTCGTCCACCCAATAACAAGACGTAGAGAAACACTCTGTCGCACCAATAATATCGCTGCAAAAAGAACATAGAGGGGAATACCCACAACCGAATACGACAAACTGTTGAACAACAATGATCCAAAGAAAAACAGCGCTCTTTTCGGGGGCACCACATAGGTGTTGCCTAATAACACAAAGGGTGTTATCGCGATTCCTATGGAGACACCCAAAAAAAGTATCCCGCTCCAAATACCTATTTTAATTTTTTGCAGAGATGAAAAAGCGCCCATACCATAAAATCGACATATTCTGACCCTGGTTGAATGGTTCATTCTTCTCAACGGTCACAGATTCAATAGTCGTGTCGTCGATGATTATTGGGCAAATAACTCAGAAATACGTTGCGTTAACGTTTCTGCGGTCAAATCTTCAGATGCAACTGCTTGAAAAAGTATATCTGCAAGCCTATCCAAAGATACCTGAGTGCCTCCATGAAGAACACTAAGCGCATGTGTCGCGGTACTATATTGTAGCGCATCTCCACGCAGGGCATCAGAATTTAAAGCTTTGGCGTTGTTTTTCTGAGGAACAAGATAGTTTTGCTCCGATTGAATAATGGTTTGCATTCTTTGATCAAGCTGCTCACTGCGGTTGATATATCGAATCCACATCGCATTCGTTGTATCTGATTTTGAGGATTGCGGAACAGCCACGAGCACCATTCGCAATAGAGCAAGATCATCAGTAGCCGGAATTGGTTGTCGCTTAAATCGATCAACTGAGGCCAGTTTGAAATTTGTTGCGGGATCTACTGAATATACAACCGGAAATTCTGAAGAATAATGCAGATCAAGGACACGCCCATAGTCGAGAATTTGAAGAAACAATTCATGCACTGTGGTTAACTCTTTTTCGCGTATTGGAGAAATACCATGAAGAACAGCGGTGTATCGTTTCTCTCCAAGCGCACTCAGTAACAGCGACTCCCATAATCCAACGAGGCTTTGTTTTCCATCGATATGTATTGTTGGGCTACCTTCTTGTTTACGTTGCTCAGCCAGAGAAAAAAAAGATTCCCAATCATTCAGACCCTCAGAAAACACAGCATCGTCGACGAAAATCATATTCGTCACCTGCACTGCAACAGGAATTCCATAGAGGCCTTCGCTGTCCCCTAAAGAAAGGATGATCGCATCAGAAAGATCCAATGCTTCACCATACAACAAATAAACTGGGGCAAGATCTTTGAAGGTATCGACAGATCGAAGAGTAATCTCTGCAAGATCTGCACTTTCGATATACAGGATATCCACTGACCTATCATCGTTCAGCAAATTTGATCCTTGCATTACATCAACTACTTCGTGCGTGACTTTAGGATATGCAGCTAAGAATGATGATAGCAAGGAGTCTTGATCAAAGGGAATCGTGGAAGCTGAAACCCATAAGCCTCTTGGAGAGGAATTATGTGGGTTGAGCTGTGTTTTTTTGATGGTTTCTTCCTGTCCCTCTGCGTGTATTGCTGCTCCATTGCTCACACTAATAGCAAATAGACAGATACCCATTACGATTTTTTTGATCACATAGCTAGTATACGCTATTCAGCTAATATGCTAAAGATCTTACTTGCAGTTTTCTCAATGTTCGATAGTTCAGACGCCGTGCTAATTGCATCAACGAGCAGAAGTGATTCTGTGTGCTCTTCATAGGGGTTCAGTTTTGTATAGAACAACAAATCGATGGCATCAACTGCTTGATCGTTCCAAGAGATAAGATATTCAGAATCTTCCTGATTCCAACTCGTAAGATAGACCACACGATAAAATTCTTCTGCATAGTGCTCATGCGCGTCTTCTTCAAGAACCACGAGTATTTTGTGGATGTTTGGATAACCTGCGGCATCACTCTGAATTTGTGTTATCACATAAGACAGGAGACGACGTTTATAGAGCGTTGGTTCAGTGATAAACAAGAGCGTATTCTCAGGATCATCTTGATCGTTGTCTATAGAATATGCGAAAGGAAGCGATATAACCTCAGCCGACAACGGCAACAAGCATGCAAGCAATACCGGTAATGCAAAGCGTAGCATTAGCGCGACAAATAAATGCTATCTTGCCGTTTGATTTCTCCGACATCTGATTCTCTGATAACCGCCTGAATAACGCTATTATCAGTTCGACTCACCACCGCTCGGCCAATTCGCACGTAGACATCATTGGTCTGTCGATAGATCACAACTTCAGCGCCAAGTCGAACAGCGATTCCTGCCATATTGCTAAACGTAAACTCTTTTTTCCCCAAAGTTCCCGTAACATATCCAATAAATGGCAAGCCTATCTCTTCACTATTAGCGGTTATAAGGTTGTCTGCCACAATTTCTTCAGCGAGTCGTGACGATTCGAGGGCGACTTTTTCATTAACGGTGTCTTGAATGAGATCATACATCGTTGCGAGGGTTGCATTTTGATTTCGCAAAGCTCGTGCCCTTTGTTGAAATTGACCGCTTCCTAATGCAGCGCGCACTGTATCATAAGCATCCTTAACTCCCTGGTCCCGTGCTCGATCAGCCGTTTGTTGAATTTGGGTATTTTGTTGTGCCCTTGCTGCTTCCACCGCTTCTTCATTGCTTTCTCTCAGTGAATCAAGAATTTCAGCATCGTATTGATTGATAGTGGCAACGAAATTTGGAAGCGCGGACGGGTATTCGTCAAAAACAGAAAGTAATTCTTGTTTTGCCTGGCTTGGATTTGCAACATCCTGCACTTCGGTCAGTTTTGCCTGATAATCTGTCTGTAAATCTGCAAACGGAAGAATCGCGTTTAGTGTTCCATCATCACCCGCAAGATCCAACAATTGCTCCCGCTGTGTGCCTCCAGCTTCTGCAAGGGTCGTGTAGTTCCGTAATACCTGAATCGTTTGCAAATCAAGCTCAGCTCTGTCATATCCATTTATCGAGAGGCCCCGTACCAGCGCTTCTATATTGTTCAGCTCCTGATTACTCTGATCGAAATCTCCCTGATTAAGAAAATCAAAAAATATTTGAAAAGCAGCATCAACCTGTGTGGCGAGTGCACCTGAGGTTGCTTCTTGCTGTGACATTGTTTGAAACTCACCTTGTAATCCAAGTGCGTTTGCCAATTGTGCTTCAAGATCAGCAATAGTTTGTTCACCAGATTCAACAGCTTCAAGTAATTCTTGTTCACTTTGTTGAAACGAATTCCGCAGCTGATTGATTTCACTCTGTTTTTCCGAAATTTCTTGCTGCAAACTATCCCTTAATGTAGTTAGTTCAGCTTGGCGAGTAGAATTTTCAGTCTCTAATTGTTGCTCAAACAAGGAAACTTCACTGTCAATACGTTGTTCCGCCTGCACCCGCAGTTCATCAAGTAAACGCGTCACCTCTTCTTCTGTGTAGTTTTCTGATTCAAGTTGCAATCTCTGCGCCAGAAGCGCCTCTTCGAATTCCGCTTGAAGTTCACTTCGCTTTGACTCAATTTGTGTAGCTATACCCTCTTCGAGTTCTACAAGCAACTGCGATACCTCTGTCAGTTCACCTTGAACCGATTGGATCTGAGCTTCACGTTCAGCAAGTTGCCGTTCTGTCTGGCGCACCAGTTCTCTTATTAACTGCGATTCAGTTGAAGTAAACGTCTGAGCTTCTGCAATACGCTGCTGCTCTCTATTACTAAAAAGAAAAGTGAAAACGATGACTATGGCTACCACAACACCAAGCAAAATAGCATTGACAATAAGTGGAAACATCAACCCTGAACGCGCAGCTTGAGGACGTAATTGATCCTGTGTGACAGCAGTCCTGCTTTCTCTCACAAGATCGTTAATCTCAGTTTGGATTGCCTGTCGTTCCTCTTTGCTAAATCCTATATCACTCGAAGAAAGTATATTTTCGCTGGCTTCGTTGGCTGTATTATTATTTTCTTCCATTCATTTTTATCCTAATTTCTATATAAAGTATAGAACATACACTAAAATTATTATATTATACATATGATGGGTCATCAACAGAAAATGAAACAAATGAGTATCAAGTGGAAGCTTTTGTTGGTTATTATTCCCCTGCAAGTATCCACAATTATTGTCACTGCATTTTTTGCGTTATTGTCTGCTCGAAGTGGAATTACCCACGTTGCGATGGATGCATTAGCTTTCAAGGCGCTTGAATTAAACAAATACATCACAAGTCAGTGGGATATACTTGTAAAAAATGATCTTTCCACAGACATAGAGTTTGTTGGTGCCGCAAAACGCGCGGTGAATTCATATTCCACAACGTTGCAACAATCTGACACTGAATCCGTTTATATTTTTGACGTTAACTCAAATGAAGCAAAACTTGCCTTTACATCAAAAGAAGAGGTATTGCTCACCGAAGAGGATTTAAAACAGGCAAAGGAACAATATGATACCGAAGACGTTGGTTGGAAGGAGATAACACTCGAGAGCACCTCGCGTGTTGCGCAGATATTTCGATTTGTTCCGTTCAATTGGTTGGTCATCGTCTCAGAGGAATACAATACATTTTATTCAGACGCAGAAAAGATCACCACACAATCATCCATTATTGCACTGATTTCCTTAGTTGCGGTTATCACGCTCTCCCTCATTTTTATAGCCTATATTACGAGTCCTCTCCGAAAAACTGTTTCTGCAATGGTTCATATTATCGAGAAGAATGATCTGTCAACAAAGATAGAGGTCCAAGAGAACGACGAATTTGGGCAAATGGCACAAACATTCAATATCATGACCGATAAGCTCGACACAGCGTATTCACAGATTAAAAGCTATGCCTTTAATGCAGTCGTTGCAAAACGGAATGAATCAAAAATCAGAAATATATTCCAAAAATATGTGCCAAATAATGTTATCGATAGCATATTTGAAAACCCAGAGCGAATGTTGGTGGGAGAGAATCGTAATTTGAGTGTTATGTTTACGGATATTCGCAGCTTCACCACGATTTCTGAAGGCTTACGCCCGGATATATTGGTCTCATCGTTAAACAAATACTATAGCATCATGGTTGACCTTATCATGAATCAAGATGGGATCGTGGATAAATACATCGGAGATGCCATCATGGCAATATTCGGTGCACCAAATCATTTGAAGAATTCAGCCCATAATGCAGTTACCTCTGCTTTTCACATACAAGACGCCTTAGTTGAGTTCAATAAAACCCAGACTAAAAAGGGATTTTCCGCATTCGAAACTGGTATTGGCATCGCTTATGGAAAAGTAACCGTAGGAAACATCGGAAGTGAACGAAAGATGGATTATACCGTTATCGGGGACACTGTCAATTTAGGTTCACGTCTCGAGTCATTAACAAAACGATATAAAACAGGTCTTTTGTTTTCACATCCTGTCTACGAAAAAATTAAAAAGCTGTACTCTTGCCGAGTCGTTGATACTGTCTTCGTAAAAGGAAAGACAATTGGCGAACGCATTTATACCGCACAGAAGAGCGTTTCAGGTGAAGTTCAAGAGGCTTGGAATGTCTACCACCTCGCTGTCAACGCATACTATAACAAAGATTTTGATACTGCCGTAACTGATTTAAAAGAGGTAGCAAAAATGTTGCCCGATGATTTGCTCGCCAATGTTTTTCTGGAGCGATCTTTGAAATGTCAAAAGGATAAAAACCTTCCTAAAGATTGGACAGGAATCGAAACCTTAACAACTAAATAATCTACTTTTTCCAAAACACTAGCTGCCAATTCTTATATAAATAAACGATAACCTTACTCGTCTCTTGTTGTTGACTTGATTATTTTTTAACTTCTTAGAAAACCACATGGGTTTTTGATAAACCACATGGGTTTTTGATCATCGCGACACGGGAAAACAAATCTCGAGTGAGCTAATGAGATTTCAGAATTTTATAACTGCTCTTATTTTTTCTTTTTCGGCTTTCGTTTCGCCTTGCTGCCAAGCTCTTCTCGTAGTTTTTTCAAATCTATTCCACCATCATCTGCAGAAGATTGTTGCTCGGATGAGGTATTCTCTGCCTCATCAGAAGCTCTCTCTGTAGATATTGAAGCAGCATCGCCCTGTGCCTGCTGATAGCTTCGCTTCTTTTCTTGTCGTCGTTTCTCAAGCGATAAAAAGATTGGTGAAGCAATAAAAATGGATGAAAAGGTTCCTGCAACAACACCAAATGAAAGAACAATAGCAAAATTACGAACTGCGCCCTGTGCAAAAACAACAAGCGCAAGGCTCGCCAAAAGCGTTGTTACCGAAGTGATTATCGTACGATTCAAACTTTGCGTAATACTTGTGTTAATAACGCGCGTGAGTGATGCATTTTTTAACAAAACAAGATTTTCACGTACGCGGTCAAACACAACAATGGTGTCGTTAAGAGAATATCCCAAAACAGTAAGCATTGCCGCAACAACTGCCGCGGTAATTTCTATTTGAGCGCCTCCAACGAACACTATTATCAGCAGTGCATCATGAAATAACAACGTTATAATCGATGCAATAGCAAAGTTAAACTGAAAGCGAAACCAAAGATATGCAAGCATTAGGATAACTGCTACTGCAATGAGTATCCCTGTCTGCAGTTGAAAATTACGCGAATACGTTGGCCCGACATAAGCGGATTCGAGAACTGTAACTGAGGCAAATTGCTCGCTCAGCGTTTCCCTCACTGTCGGGATAACGGCCTCTTGAAATCCTGCCTCTTCTGTATCAGATATACTGATGAGATAATCACCAATATTACTCAATCCTTGGACGCGTATCGATGGATATTTTCCGAAGAGTGCTTGCTCAACGGCAGAAACAGTGGACCTACCCCCAACCCGAACAGTAATCGTGCTTCCAGGATTGAATTCTATTCCAAAATGGAATCCACCTAAAAAGATGGTGGCCCCTAGTCCTGCTAGAATTATGATGCCTATCAAGATTACATACAGTTTAGACGGTTTTTGAAACGCAAATATCCTCATGATTGCACAACCCTTTTCTTCCAAGCAATACTCAATTTTTTCCACCCGATGGCTTCACACCCGATGTCAAAGACGAGGCGTGCATAAAATAATGCTGAAATCATAGATGTAACGATACCAACCGAAAGAGTTACCGCAAATCCCTGAACTGGCCCGGTGGTTACCTGGGACAGGAAAAACGCAGCAATAAAAGTCGTAATATTTGCATCCATAATTGTCCAAAATGCCTTCTTAAATCCCGCATCAATGGATGCTCGAATCGATTTCCCTGCTAGATATTCTTCTTTAATACGCTCAAACACAATAACATTGGCGTCTACAGACATTCCAACGGTGAGCACGATGGCAGCTATACTTGTTAGAGTAAGTGTCAAATTGAACACTGATAGAGTTGCAATGAGCATGAGCAAGTTAAAGATCAAAACTGAACCTGCGATAGTCCCAGCTCCTTTGTAATACACAAGCATAAACAAAATAACAAGAATAAAAGCGATACTCACAGCTTGAATACCTGCTTGAATTGCCGTAGCCCCAATGCTTGCGCCAACGGTTTCTTGACTTTCCACATTGAGCTTCACCGGAAGTGCTGCAGTACGCAAGACCAAGGCTATGTCACTGCTTTCTTGCTGAGTGAACCCTTGAATTGATCCCTGCCCATTTGGAATTTCACTTTGAATCTGCGCATAGGCACGCACCCTGTCATCCATAACAATTGCAAGAGATTTTCCTACATTGTCACGAGTGAATTTTGCGAAAATATCTGCTCCCTCAGCATCAAGAGTAAAACTCACCAAGGGGCGCCCGGTTATCGGATCCTGGGCTGTTCGCGCATCGGTTATGTACTCTCCGAGAATGCCATTCTCTTCCGGGTTGCGATAGATCACAATCCAGCGTACCCGTTGTTCGAGGCCAAATTCATCTTTGGTGACATATTCTGCTACTCGTGAATCGTTTTGAACAAACTCAGGAGTTCCATCAATCAAATAATCCCATCCAGGATTTACTCGCTGCAATGCAATAAGTTGATCAGTCGCTTCTTCATCAACCAAGACCAGAAAAAGGCTCCCTTTTCCTGATAAAAGGGCTTGAATACGTTCAGGATCGTTGTCTCCAGGAATTTCTAGGCTGATTTGTTGATCACGTTGCTTGCGGATTTGCGGTTCTGATACTCCAAAAGCATCAATCCTGCTTGTCAAAACCTCCATTGCAACATCAAGTGCTTCATCAAGTTCTGTCTCAGTTGGAGAGCGACCATATTGTTCTTCGATCGATTCTTCATCAGGTCGCAACAAGAGGCGAACACCACCAAAAAGGTCCAAGCCAAGCTGTATAATACGATTCTTTTTGCCTTTTTGTTTTTCAAGATTATCAAAATAGTATCTCTCAATACTAGAAAAGGCTTCTTGCTCAGTTAAAAAACTTTCAAGAACCAATTTTACTGTCCAAGGTTTTGGTGGCTCTCTTTCATCAAGTGCATAGTTTTCTTCTGCACTATTCGCTAAAAATGAATATTTATCCGGAAGGGGGGCAGATTCATCATCGGCAACGATATCTTTTAGTTCGTCAAGAACAATACGTGCATCAGCACGTGCAGAATCTCGTAACACCAGTCGACTTGAAGACAATATCTCTCGCTGATTTTCATCATAGAGAAAATACCATTCAAATGTAGGATAAATTGCCAATATTGAAAGTGCCAAAATTATCACTACGAGAAAAAATCGAAATCGCTTACTCATCACATACCTCCCTATCCATCACTCTAGCGTTATGAATCCTTCTTTGTTCCACTCTTCTTTTTAGGAGCAGAAGAATCAGTGGTAGTGGGTTTTGTCTCTTTTTCTTCTTTTCCAGTAGATTTGGTAACCTGTGAAATTGCTGTACGAGAAAATTCTAATTTTGTTGTTCCTCCAACATTTAGAATAATCGTTTCATCTTTCACTGCATGCACCGTTCCTCGAATGCCGCCAATAGTGACAATTGAATCACCCTTTTCAACGGATTCAATCATTCGCTTTTGCTCTTTTTGTCGTTTGCTTTGAGGACGAATAAGCAAGAAATAAAACACTAGCCCCATGAGAGCAATCATGATTATGGTAGAAGTTAAACCACCACCGCCTGATTCTCCAGCTTGTCCTCCCGCTATACCAGTTCCCAATAAAAATGTTGTCATTATATCCATATTATCTTCTCTTTCTTTCTAAATTTATACTAATTGTACTGCTTTTACCGAACTTGGAACATCGTGTATGCCAAAAATTTTCTTCACATCCGACAAAACAAGTGCAGAATTTCCAATTAATGCACCATAGTCATGTATAAATTTTTGCAATTGTTCTTCATTATCATCAAAAATCGCCATCGAAAGTGCCTGACGAAATAAGCCTTTCTCTAGAATATCTAGGAAAGGCTTATTTGCAAACCTCTTTTTCAAGCGTTTGTTGACCACTATGGCTTCCTTGTTGAAAGCAATAGAAAAAACAAAATCACTACGTTTACAAATCATGAATGATACGGCTACATCATGCCGCCCATACCTCCCATGCCACCCATATCACCGCCACCTGCTGGAGCAGCTGGTTTTTCTTTTTCAGGAATATCGGTAATGGCACATTCAGTAGTAAGCAAGAGTCCTGCAATAGATGCAGCATTTTGCAATGCGGATCGAGTGACCTTTGCCGGATCAATGATACCTGCACTGATCATGTCTCTCCACTCCAAGGTGCTTGCATCAAATCCAATGCCTCTTTTCTCTTTTTTTGCACGATCTGCAACAATGGAACCATCAACTCCTGCGTTAATCGCAATTTGCCTCACAGGCTCTTCAAGTGCACGACGTACGATGTTGAAACCAACTCGAACATCTTCATTTTCTTCGCTGAGATCTATTTTCGCCAATTTTTCAATCGCCTGAACGAGTGCAACACCCCCACCAGGGATAATTCCCTCTGCCTGAGCAGCTCGGGTAGCTGATACTGCATCTTCCACACGATGCTTTTTCTCTTTCAATTCCACCTCAGTTGCTGCGCCTACATTGATAACAGCAACTCCTCCGGACAATTTCGCCAATCGCTCTTCGAGCTTTTCACGATCATAATCAGAAGTCGTTTCATCGATCTGTGCCTTTATCTGCGCCATGCGATCTTTGATATCACTGCTTTCGCCACCGCCATTGATAATAGTGGTGTTTTCCTTGGTCACTTTAACTGTTTTTGCTGTTCCAAGTTGTGTAACTTCGGTTGCATCAAGCTTCAGTCCCAGCTCTTCGGAAATAACTTGTCCTCCGGTGAGCACTGCAATATCTTCGAGCATAGCTTTTCTTCGATCACCAAATCCAGGTGCCTTTACAGCAACTGTATTTAATGTTCCGCGCAAAGCGTTGACAACCAATGTTGCCAATGCCTCTCCTTCGATGTCCTCTGCAATAATAACAAGCGGTTTCCCTGTTTGTGCGACTTTTTCAAGTACAGGAAGAAGATCCTTCATATTTGAAATTTTCTTGTCGTGAATGAGAAGATAGGGATTTTCAAGGTCTGAAGTCATAGCCTCTCGATTGGTTGCAAAGTACGGTGAAACATAGCCACGATCAAATTGCATCCCTTCAACAAACACAGTATCCGACTCGATGGTTCGTGATTCTTCAACAGTAATGATGCCGTCTTTCCCAACTTTCTCCATCGCATTGGCAATCTCATTTCCTATTTCCATATCGTTGTTTGCCGAAATTGCAGCAACTTGTGCAACTTCTTCTTTTGTTTTGATTGGCTTTGCAACATTCACCACTTCATCTACAACTCTTTTGACAGCTTTGTCGATGCCTCGTTTGATCCCCATAGGATTCAAACCTGCTGCAACGCTTTTCAAGCCCTCACGAATAATCGAATACGCAAGAACCGTTGCGGTCGTTGTTCCATCTCCTGCAACATCGTTTGTCTTTGTTGCAACTTCCTTAAGGAGTTGAGCACCCATATTTTCATATGGATCTTCAAGTTCAATTTCTCTCGCTACGGAGACACCATCTTTAGTAACAGTGGGAGCTCCGAATTTTTTATCTAATAAAACATTTCTCCCCTTTGGTCCGAGAGTTACTTTTACAGCACGCGATAGCTTTTCAACACCGTTTAATAAGGCACGTCTTGAATCCTCATCAAACACTAATTGTTTTGCCATGTAATATCCTCCAATTTGTTCATCATAGTTTGTATTTTTTGTAGTATTATAGCATATTGTGCTTACATGTCAATCTAGTTTTCAATGAACAATTGCACTTTCTGGCAACAATACGATACTATGCACTATGGCATCTGCATCAGCTGCTAAAGAAAATTATTCTGCTATTTCTCCTTTAGATCATAGGTATGCTACCGCAAACCCTGAATTATTCAAAGATTTATCTCGTGTACTGAGCGAAGAAGCGGCTGTCTTTTTTGAATTACACGTAGAAAAAGTTGTCGCCCAACAATTTGTACGGATTTTTCTCAAAGATTCACACTCTCAAGAACAAATTGAATTGTTTGTTCGCAGCATCGAAAAGGCCGCAGCAGAGGTTAGCCCCGCTGAAGTCTATACAGAGGAAATCGCAACTAAACATCATATCCGTGCTGTCATACGGGCTTTCTCAAAACGATTGCCAGAAAAACTTGCGCGATTGGTGCATCTTGGACTTACTTCATCTGATGTTCTTGATACTGCACATACATTACGAATAAAGCAGTGCATGCAGGAATTGCTCATTCCAAGATTGATTAAGATCTGCAAAAAATTAACGTTTCTCGCACAACAAGAGGCAAGAACCGTTCAGATCGGAAGAACCCATGGTCAATTTGCTGTGCCAATTACTACTGGATATTTTTTCTCAAATTATGCATCACGCTTGGCGAATTCAATTCATGAAATCATTGAACGAACAAAATCCTTGAAGGGAAAACTTTCCGGCGCTGTGGGTGCATTTCACGCATTGGGTGTAATATTGCAAGACCCTGTTGCTTTTGAGCGCGATACACTGAAATCTCTCGGATTAGAACCCTGCGAAATTACAACGCAAATTATACAACCTGAATTTATCATTCGGTTACGTAGTGAATTACAGCTTGCGTTGGGAATTATCGCAGACCTTGCAGACGATTTGCGCCATCTCTCGCGATCTGAGATCGGAGAATTTAGTGAGAATTTTGCAAAAGATCAAGTTGGATCATCGACAATGCCACAAAAGCGAAATCCTTGGAATTGTGAACACGTAAAGAGCCTTTGGAAGGTTGCAACACCACAACTGCTTAGTGCATTTTTTGATCAACTAAGTGAACACCAACGCGATCTAACGAATTCTGCATCAACTCGATTCAGTCTTGAATGGTATGCAATTGTTATCCATGCAACAGAACGTATGGATTCCATTTTAAATGGGCTCTCGATAAATCATGATCGCATGCAAGAAAATCTTAAAAAAGCACACGATAGCGTCCTAGCAGAACCACTGTATATCTTATTGAGTTGTTCAGGAGTACAAAATGCCTATGAGCACGTGCGAGAATTGATCACCGAATCAAAAAATACAAATCGCTCTCTTCATACCACGCTCAACAACCATGCAGAATTAAAAAAGCAGTGTATGCAATACGTCAAAGAACTGGGATTTCAGTCACTTGACGATTTTTTTGTTAATCCATCAAATTATCATGGCAAATGTATCGACATCACCCTGGGGTTGTGCACCTCAATCAACAAACGCCTCGATACGTATGCATCATTTTTTGAAACAAAAACAACAGATTAATAGTCTTCCTCGCCACAGCTCATCAACGCCAAGGTGAAAACAATATTTTTAACCTTTCAGTTTTCTTCTTCTTTCTGCAAGTTTTTCTTGATATTTTTCGTGACGTTTCTCGCTCCGTTGTTTTAACCATTCACGAAACTGCATTGTTCTTGTGTTTATGCTTGCATAGAAAACCGGGACAAAAAACAAGGTAAGAATCGTTGCGCTGATTAATCCTCCTAAGACTGCTTTTGCTATTGGTTGGACAAGCTCGCTGCCCTCAGTAACACGAAACGCCAGCGGTATTATACCAAAAATGGTAGTCGATGCAGTCATCAAAATTGGTCGCAAACGGTTTTTCCCTGCTTCTGCACAGGCTTCAAGCAAGGCATACCCTCGCTTACGCAAGAGATTGGTATAATCAACGAGTACAATGCCTGTATTTACAACAATGCCTATCAACATCACGAATCCTACTGCTGTCATTGAATTCATTGGTGATTTGGTTATCCCATAGATAACAAAAACACCCGCAAGAGAAAGCGGTATCGTAAACAAAACAATGAATGGATCAAGGAAGGACTCAAAAAGGCTCGCCATAATACCAAAAACAATCAATGTGGAAACTATTGCAAAAAGCAGAAAAACCCGTTGCTGCTTTTGTATATTTTCATAATCTCCCTGATATTCAATAGTAACCCCATTGGGCAATGGAACATGTTCCAAAACTTTCCCTCGAATATTCTCGACAATGATATTCACTGGTGCGTTCGGTGCTGTTTGTGCAGTTAAACGAACATACCTGCTTTTACTAATGCGGCGAATAACCTCTGGTGAGTTTGTTTCATAGTATGAGGCGATATTGCTGAGACGAATTTTCTGGCGCAGATCATTAAAAACAAATACGCGATCAAGATCAACAAATGAATCACGATTTTCTTGTGAAACAGTAAGCACAATATCGTAGTCACGTTCGGATTCTTTCAGGCTTCCCGCATCTATTCCATCAAGCAAGGCGTTGATTTCTCTGCCTATGCTTTGAACATTCAATCCAAGATCATAGGAACGTTCACGATTAATATCTACATTTAACTGCAGCATTGGTTTGGTTTCATCAATAATCGGATTGATGATTGCTTCATCCTGCAACATTATTTTTTGGATCTCTTCAGAAACTCTACGTAATTCAGAAATATTCTGACCCTTTACAAAAATTTCTATAGGGATATTCCCGCC
This sequence comes from Spirochaetia bacterium, assembly GCA_965243525.1. Classification (GTDB taxonomy): domain Bacteria; phylum Spirochaetota; class Spirochaetia; order WTKD01; family WTKD01; genus WTKD01. The sequence goes on from OZ251568.1 coordinate 932,136, forward strand.
AGCTCCCGCGATACGTCCCGCTGTTCCGTTGAAACTTGAGAAAAATCCAAATTCCACAAAGGGATACTTCGCCATACTCGCTATAATCGTGTTCTCTATATCCTCAACTCCTACCGTTCGTTCTTCGAAAGGAGCAAGCAATACCGTCAAGGTTCCTATTGCCCCATTGCGGACGCCTGAACTTCCCCCACCTCCAACAGAAGCCGATTCTCTGGTAATTGGTTGACCAATTTCTATGATTGTATCACCTATGTTGTTTACTCCAAATGTTTCAACAACTGTTTCTTCGATTGAAAACAAAATATTTCGTGTGACATCCTCTTGTGTCCCAGGTGGGAGCTCAACAGTAAGTTCAACTCGATCTTCTCCAAAGCCTGGAAGAAACAAAAATCCCTGCAATGGAAACAAAAATATCAATCCAAAAAATACAACCACGACTCCTATCAGTGACAATGCCCTATGCTTGAGCAAAAATGCTAAACATTTCTTGTATGCATTTTCTAACGCGGCAAAACCAACTTCCAAACCACGGTCTATTGTTGCGAATGGGCCCCATAAGAATCGTTCCTTGCTGCTTTGCAGACGAAAATAATGACTAGAAAGCACTGGAACTAGGATAATCGCTATTAGGAGTGAAGAAAGCAATGCTATGGTCACTGTCAGCACCAAGGCTGTAAACAATTCACCCACTACTTCAAGGTCGTTCTTAAACAAAACCAAGGGGAAAAAGACCCCTACTGTTGTCAGTGTTGATGCAGATATTGCAGTGATCATCTCCCTGCTGCCAAGCAATGCCGAACTTGTTAGGCTCGCCCCGCGCTCTCGATAGCGAAATATATTCTCAAGGACAACAATGGAGCAATCCACTAACATCCCTACTCCCAAGGCCAACCCCGCCAATGTCATGACGTTCACTGTTAAATCAAAGAAATACATTGCGAGCAAAGTCATCATCAACGACACTGGAACTGAACAAGCAATTACCAATGTTGTGCGGATGCTACGCAAAAATATCAACAAAATAATAATCGCAAGAATTGCTCCCATCACCGCACTTTCTCCAACACTTCCCAATGAATCCTTGATGAGTTCTGTCGTATCCCACACCAATCCCATTTCATAATCGGGAGGAAGCAATTTCAAAATTTCTTCTTGTTCTGCGATTATCGCATTGGAAACCTGTACTGCATTTGTGGCGCTGCGTTTTTGAACGGTGATGTACACTGCTGGAGATCGATTCACATATACCTGTGTATCCCTTGGTTCAAGGTCATAGTATACATCTGCAAGGTCTTTGATACGAACCGGGTACCGCTCTAAGTTGCTCGTGAGACGATATCCCACAACCGCGTTGCGGATATCCTCTATCGTTTTGAATTGTCCAGAAGTTTCAACGATATAATCGTAACTACCCTGTGAAATTTCACCGCCAAATATCGCTGCATTATTCGCGAAAAAAAACTGTGAAATTTCTGTTAGCGTAACATCGTATGCCTCAAGGCGCTCAAGAGGAACCTCAACACGAACAATCTCTTCATCACCACCAACGACAGCACTGCTCGCAACTCCTGGTATACGCTCCAACACCGGGCGAATCGTATTGTCCGCCAAATCATATATCTCAGCAGCATCTCGATTTGCACTGACTTGGAACACAATGACTGGTATTTCACTTGGGTCAAATTGCAGAACCTGGGTCTGTGCTTGCAGTGGAAGTGATGTTCTCGCAATATCTATGCGGTTTCGTACATCGTTGGTTGCAACATCGATGTCTGTCCCATATTCGAGAGCCAAAATAATGCTGCTAAACCCTTTTTGCACATTTGCAGAAATTTCGTTGACATTAGGAACATTGCCTAAGACTTGTTCGAGTACCTCGGTTATGCTTTCTTCAACTTCTTCGGGGCTGGCCCCCGGCAGTTGGGTCACCACCGTCAACACTGGTCGAACGATCTCAGGAAGCAGCTCAACCCCCAATTTACACGTAGTAATACTACCAATACCTATGAGCAAAATAAAAATGATAACCGGAGTGACCGGACGTTTTATAATTGATTCTATTATTCCCATAACTATTCTCCAGGTACGTTCCCAAACATACCCTAGAAGCACCCTGTGTTTTCTTATCGCATCGATCTAACAGGTTAGATCTCTAATACAATGTATATCTAAAACACTAGTTTTCGCCATCCAACGGATGCGTAGTTGCCGTGACGCTGAACATAGTAATTCCCTCGTTCGGAAATACCATTTTTATTTTCTTCGCTATCTTCTCTATTTTTGCAAACTCTTGATCATCAGCATAACAGATAAAGATAAAATTCTTTTCTGGCCACACTGAATCTCCGAGACGTACGCCCTTGTTCCCTGAACCATGTGTTTGTGGAATCACCGAATATGTCTGTATACCCGCTTCATTGCGAACCATTTCCAAAAATTCATCCTGTACCGCCTCAGTTGACATCACTTCAATTCGTTGCATGATTCGAACCTTCCTCTATGTTTTTTTTCTCTTCCCTCTCTGCTTCTAAGACTTCCATTTGTCTTCTGTCTCGTCGCCTTTTTATCCATAGTTTAAATTTTTCAGTGCGTATGTTGATAATCGCGTAGAACACCGGAATGAAAAACAATGTCAAAATCGTTGCACTCACCAATCCTCCCACGACTGTCTTCGCAATCGGTTGAACAAGTTCACTGCCCTCTGTTGTTCGAAATGCCAAGGGGGCCATTCCAAAAATAGTAGTTAACGTCGTCATAAGAATTGGCCTCAGTCGATTTTTACCTGCTTCAGCACAGGCCTCAATCAATTTCAATCCTCGTTTTCGAAGCAAATTCGTATAATCAACCAATACGATACCTGTGTTTACCACAATTCCTATCAACATTATCAATCCAACAGCGGTGAGTGAGTTCATCGTCGTTCCAGTAACACTATAGATAACAAATACGCCAACCACAGATAATGGAATCGTGAATAGAATAATGAATGGATCGAGAAAGGATTCAAAGAGACTTGCCATGATACCAAATACGATTAATACAGAAAACAAGGCAAAAAGCAAAAACACGGTTTGTTGTTCTTGAATATTCTGATAATCCCCTTGATATTCGACAGTAATTCCCGCTGGAATTGGGACGTTCTCGCGAATGCTTCGTTGCACATCGTTTACTATCCTATCAACAGGAGCATTTGGGATCGTTTGTGCAGTTAAGCGGATGTATCGGCTTTTTCCAATACGTTGAATGACTTCTGGTGAATTCGTTTCATAATACGAGGCTATGTTGCTGAGGCGAATCTTCTGTCGCTGATCAGTAAAAATGAACACCCTGTTGAGATCAACAAATGAATCACGATTTTCCTGCGCCACGCTCAAACTAATGTTGTAATCGCGTTCAGATTGCTTCAAGCTGCCCGCCTCAACTCCATCAAGCAGGGCATTAATTTCTCTTCCTATGCTCTGTACGTTTAGCCCAAGGTCGTATGCACGTTCGCGGTCTATTTCTACATTGAGTTGGAGCATTGGTTTGGTTTCATCAATGAGCGGGTTAACAATTCGTTCATCTTGTGTCATGACCGTCTGTATCTGCTCTGCTACAAAACGCATCTGGGTGAGATCCTGTCCTTTTACGTAAATTTCAATCGGTACGTTAGCTCCCCCGCCGCCACCGCCTCCTTCAAAATCATATTCGACAAAGGGGTAATCTCCCAATTTTTCTGTAATAACATTTTTTATATCAGCTACACTAGCTCTATTTGAACCAAAGGTGGCGAGTAATACCGTCAATGTGCCGATGGCTCCATTACGAACAGTCGCTGCTCCTCCACGAACTGCTTCCCCAATTTCTATAATCGTGTCTCCAATACTTTCTGTTCCAAGCGTATCTACAACTTCTTTTTCAACAGCAAACAGTATGTCTCGCGTAACACCTTCCTGTGTCCCTGGCGGCAATTCAATGGTTACCTCCGCACGATCCTCTCCAAAACTAGGAAGGAATGAAAATCCTTTCAGGGGAAACAAAAACAACATCCCAATGAAAATAAGTATTATTCCTAATGTAGAGAAAAATCTATGCCGCAATAGAAAATTTAAAAATCGTTTGTATCCGCTTTCGAGTTTTCTAAATCCTTTTTCAAACAGTTGATCAATTGCTCGAAAGGGGCCGCGAAGCAGGCGTTGCTTGTTGCTTTCTAGGCGAAAATAATGACTTGAAAGCACTGGAACCAAAATAATCGCCACTAGCAATGACGACAACAATGCTATTGTTACGGTCAATACCAACGAGGTGAAAACCTCTCCCACAACTTCAAGGTCGTTTTTAAACAAGATAAGCGGGAAAAATACCCCGACGGTGGTGAGTGTTGATGCCGAAATCGCGGTCACCATTTCTTTGCTTCCCAAAAGCGCCGAACTGGTTAGGCTTGCTCCTCGTTCTCGATAGCGAAAGATGTTTTCCAGAACAACGATGGAACTATCGACAAGCATTCCAACCCCCAGAGCCAGACCCGCCAATGTCATGATGTTCAACGTCAGTCCGAAAAAATACATCGCAAGAAGTGTTATCATAATTGACACGGGAAGCGAACAGGCAATAACCAATGTTGTGCGAAAATTTCGCAAAAATAACAACAACACTAGTATTGCTAACAATGCCCCTATCACCGCACTTTCCCCCACGCTTTGCAATGAATTTCGAATCGTTTCTGCCGAGTCCCAAACAATGCCTATGCCATAATCGGGAGGCAAGATGTTTAAAATTTCTCCTTGTTTTTTAAGTATTGCATTGGATACCTGTACTGCATTTGCTGAACTTCGCTTTTGAATTGCAATATACACGGCAGGAGAATTATTCACATATACCTGCGTATCTCGCGCTTCAAACGCATAACTTACATTAGCAAGATCCTTGATTCGAATTGGATATCGCTCCTGCCCACTGGTAAGCCGATAACTAATAACTGCATCGCGAATATCATCTATGCTTTTAAACTGTCCTGAAGTTTCAACAATATAGTCATAGCTTCCTTGCGAAATTTCACCACCAAATACCTCGGTGTTGTTCACAAGAAAGAACTGAGATATCTCGGTCAACGTGACATCATAGGCCTCAAGTCGCTCAAGGGGGATTTCAACGCGAACGATTTCTTCATCCCCACCAACAACAAATCCCTGCGCAACACCGGGGATACGCTCAAGTACTGGGCGAATCGTGGTATCAGCTAATTCAAATATCTCAGCGGAATCTCGATTAGCACTGATCTGCAATACGATAACCGGGATTGCACTGGTATCAAATTGCAAGACCTGTGTTTGTGCATTCGAAGGAAGTGCTCCCTCCACAAGATCCAATCGGTCTCTCACATCATTGGCAGCAATATCAATATCAGTGCCATATTCAAAAGACAAGTTAATTGTGCTGACCCCCTTCTGAACACTTGAAGTAATCTCATTGATGTTGGGAACATTCCCTAAGACTTGTTCAAGGACCTCAGTGACACTCTTTTCAACTTCTTCTGGACTTGCTCCAGATAATTGCGTCGAAATAGTGAGTATTGGCGGATTGATTTCAGGAAGAAGTTCTACGCCTAGATTGGAGGTTGTGAACGTAGCAATCGAAATAAGTAAAATAAAAATAATAACCGGGGTTACAGGACGCTTTATTATGGTTTCAACAACTCCCATGTATTATTCTCCTTCCACGTCTTTCAAAAAATCAATTACATTTACGACCCGGACAGGGGCACCAGCGGTGAGCAAAGATTGTCCTTGATACACCACCACTTCATTGGATGTTACTCCTGATAGCAATTCAACTCTGTTATCTATTTCTATTCCAACCTGAACTTCTCGCTCTTCAACAGTGTTGTCATCTCCCACGATGTACACGATGTTCTTTCCAAACCGTTTCACCAGGGTTAGGGTAGGTATGATAACTCCCTGCTTTTCTTCTGTTATCAATCGAATTGTGGCATACATCCCAGGAAGAATATCCTTTCCCTGCTCATCGTCTATGATCAATCGCACCTCAAGCGTTCGCGTTATCTGATCAAGTATTGGACTAATTTCTGATAGCCTTCCTTCAAAAATGATGTCGGGGAAGGCATCAAATCGTACGAGTGCTCGCTGCCCGATTGATACACGCGATATATTTCGTTCAGCCACCCTTGTCACCACTTCAAGATCTTCTGTCTCTGCAAGGTTAACCACCGGCATGCCAATTCCCATATTCATTCCCACCTGTGCAGGAATACCTACTATGGTTCCTGCGATAGGAGCGCGTACGATGTTTGTTTCGAAACGCTGCCCCGGTTGTGAAGGATCTATTTCAGCTATGCGTGCATTGCGCGCTACTCGATCTCCAAGATCAACAAATAACCGGATGATCTCTCCTCCGACTTCTGCGGGAATTACGATATTTGTTCGTGCTCGCACGTCGCCACTTAATTCCAAATAATCAACAATCTGTCCCTCTTGGGCAATAACTGCATTTACCGCAAATATTTGTTGTTCATCGCTTGTTTCAACTTCTCCTGCAGCGCTCCGAGGAGCACCGTTTTCTTTCGGCACTTCTCCATTGGCGTTTTGGCCTTCTCTAGGGGTGCACGAAACGAGAATAGTCAGGAAAATCGCTAACCCACCAAGAAGAGAATATTTTAATTGTGTTCTTTTAAAATTATTTTTCATTTTTAATTCCTTTTTATATATACCATATCAAAATCAACCTGTGCCTGATAAGCCAGATCAAATGCACTCTTTAGCAATGACACTCGTTCTGTTACAAAAAACTGTCGTTGAGATAACAAATCAAGCTCTGCTTGTCGCAGTGAATCATAGTTCACACTACCGTTTTCATAGGCCTCTAGGGTAAGTGCATACAATTCTTCTGCAAGATCTACATTCAGTCTTCGTTCTTCAAGTGTCTTAAATCCACGATCAATCTCCCCAATAAGTCGATCTATTGCAAGATTTGCATCTTGTATTTGCGAAACTAATTGCTCTTCAAGTTGTGTTTTCTGTGTGCCTGCATTGGCTATCCCGGTTAACACCGATGACAACGGCAAAAAATGAGAAAGGTTCCACACAACCGAAAACCGCACCTGATGCAGATCAGTATAATACGAATCAGCGCTGTCAATTTCGTTCAGCGTTCCTCCATACTGATATGAGAGCATTATGGATGGAAATAACTGAAGAGTGTTGAGGTTTTTCCCAACCTTGTTGAGATCCATCCTCTGTTCTGTCAATCGAATATCTGCTCGATCAAACAAGGACACACCACGAACCTGGGTCACTGCATCAAGCAAATCGGGATTTACTGCATATTCTGCAATGTTTTCAGAAATAACGACCTCTTCGTCAGTATCTATGCCAAGCAATACTGCAAATTCTGGCACCGCTCGTGCATAGATCGATTTCTGTCGCTCCAATTCCAGACGAAGTGAATCTGCTCGCAGTTGCAACTGCAGAACTTCAAGTTCAGACGTATATCCACTTGCATAGGATTGCTCAACGCTTTCAAGCAAGGCTATAACCTGATCATATTGCTGTTGTAATAACGCTTGTATTTCTTTGAGCAACAACAAATCAAAATAGATCCTTCGCACCTGCAGTTCAAGCTGATTTTGAAAATCGTTGAAGGATATCTCCTGATTTTCATATTGCAGATAGGCGCTTCGGATTTGAGAAATGACCGCTGGAAAAAAGGTAAATGATGCAGATACTCCAACATTCAGATTTAACGATTCGATTGCTGTGGTAGGGGCTGGTTGGCCTGGTTGAACTGGTGTATTTGTGGCGTCAATGCGTTTCCATTCTATTATGTCAGCAGAAGCATTCACCGAAGGGTATAGGCTTGTCCAAGCGGTGTTTCGATCCCTTTTTGCTTGCTCAAGTGCATATCGCTGAATACTAATTGAGCGATTTTGTGAGCGAGCATAGGAAACTGCCTTTTCGAGGGTAATTTCTTCTTGGGCAAAAAGAAAGACTGTGCTGGTTATCAGCACACAAAAAACTAATGATTTCATACACATCAGTATACACAAGTTGCCGTGTATTATAGAAGCAAAACCTTAGAGGGCAGCAGAATCAAATCTGAATTACACAGAGATCTTTTTCATTGCAAAAACAGTGCATCGTATGGCTCCACTGATACGTGCGTCAACAATGTCTGAACTTCACAAACAAAGCGACCTTCTGAAAAATATTCGCGTGGCATTCGGTTCAACACGATTCTCCCGGTGATCTTTCTTGGTTTGTTCCATTCCCGTTTGCGGAGTGGTTCACGAACAGCTATGCGCAACGCATCAAGAAAGGCATCTTCCGGAGTTTCACCTGTTCCGCGTGCATTATATGTTTCATGTATCCCTTCTTCCCACAAGGTTCTGTAGAACTGTTCATCCTGCCCAAGGGTGTATCGATATACAAAAGAAATTGCCCCGATGTCCACCGATGCATCAATGAGTTCATTTTCATGCAGCAATGGTGCAGCGGGATCCATGGCATCAAAGGTCTCTGGAACAGCATATTTTGTGCTGTGCGGACGATATTCAAACGGAGCACCATAAATGTAGTATTTTAGATAGGTTTGTGCTCGCACTCTGATCTGGGTGAGCGCTTCTGCATAATCTTCAGCATCCAATTGTTGCAAAGAGGTCTTTTGCAGCGGGTTTTCTACGTAAATTGAATACACAATGTAGTATCCAGTCGATGCAATTGCTTGAAGTTGTTCTTGTGCATTGAGTATTCCGGCTATACATATTCCTAAAACACAGCCCCCCCTCACCATCCATCTGCACAGCATGCGCCAAGGTGAATCCTTAACCATATCATCTTCACCTACGGCATCCTAGAATAAGACTTGATGCTTTCTTCAGCTTGAAATGCTGTAGATGATGCTCGCAAAATGACAACTGTGCAACACAGATTGCATCACACTACGTGATTACCACATTATTATCTTGGTGAATGATATTTCTATGAAAAATATCGCGGGAATAGTCGTTTAATAGGATTCATTCGATAGCGCACATAGATGAACAGATATGCCCATGCGATACCGGCAAGATGCGTTATATGGGAGACATTGCTGTTGCGATTAGAAAACTGCATTAGCAATTCATAGGCAACATAAATCAAAATCATTATTCCTGCCGAAACTGGAAAAACAAAAAAGATAAGAATTCGCGCATCGGGGTGGAATGTTGCAAACAACAACAAGATCCCGAACACCGCTCCAGATGCCCCAATGAGCAATACGTTTGAACCAGTGAGCAAAAACAACAAAAACGACAGAAACCCAGACACCGCCCCAGTGCTCAGATAGAACAACAAGAATTCCCAGCTGCCAAGCTCGCGTTCCAGTTGCCTGCCAAAAAAATACAAGGCAAGCATGTTAAACAGCAAATGGCTTATATTCGTGCTGTGCACAAACATGTACGTAACAAATTGCCATATTCTGCCTCTGAAAATGCCTCCAGGGCTCAGTGCCAGGTAATTATACACAATATTGGGAACTGCATACTGAATAATTTGCATGACGACGTTGATGCCAATAATGATGAATAATACGTTTTTATATTCATAGGGAAGGGGTCTTTGCAGCCACGAACGTTTGTTCATTGTCTGAGACTAGTATTCTCCACATGGATTGTCAACTGTACGGCGTTCAACACGCCCCGGCGATAGCATAACAATGCCGATGCTGCATATCAATTTCTGGAGAGATTCCATCTTAAGAATGCTAGACTGCGACCAAACCTTCACAGGGCTGCCCCTTTGTTGTCTAATAATACATGGCAAAACGAAGACCTCGCCCTTCCAAGCAGTCGAAACCACACGGTTCTGCACGGCAAGATCCCGCCTCGTGGAGTGATCATTATACTAAAAAGGCGAAACAATCGGGATTTCTCGCGCGATCTGTGTTTAAACTCGATGAAATTGAAGAAAAATTTCACATTCTTTCTGCCTGCATCCACCAAGCAAGGCCAAAAATCATGGATCTTGGATCTGCTCCGGGATCATGGATACAATGGTGTCTTTCGCAGAAAAGGCTCAATCACGCAACAATACTTTCAATTGATCTGCAACCATTGCAAAGAACAATTACACAACACCAAAAAAGGGTGCACCACATCATCGGGGATATGAATTCAGATTTGATTTTTGCACAGGTAGCTATGCATGCGCCGTTTGCCCTCATACTCTGTGATGCCGCTCCTGCGACAACAGGACAAAAAATAGTCGATGATGCTCGTTCTCAAGAATTGAACCGCTGCGCTGTGCATTATGCCAAAACCTATCTTGGAAAGGGAGGCAATTTTGTATGCAAGCTTTTCTTTCAAGAGGCAACCAAGGCCCTTTGCGCATCACTCAAAACTGAGTTTGAGAAAATTAAACTATTCAAACCACAATCAAGCAGGTCTGGATCACGAGAACAATATGTCATCGCGATGAATAAACACTAGCTTCACGCTGATGCAAGACTACATATAATGATAAACTGGTTTATAATGACAGCAGCTGTCCTGATAACCATCAAAAGAACAATCGCCCATCGATTCCGATTGATTCAGCATGGTCTGGGAATAGCCTTGATAGCATCATCTCTCATCGCTTGCGGCACTGCTTCATTTTCGTCATTACAACTGGGAACAACAATTCACATCACTTTGTTTAACACGCAGTTAAACACTCGAGAATGGCAGTCTATTGAGACGCAGATTGATGCATATGATCAATTGTTTTCAACATATCCCAATGCGGTTATGTCTCAATTAAAAAAACTCAACGCATCTGCCGGAACAGCTCCTGTGGAGATGAATGTCGAAGTGATTGACCTATTGAGCATCGCTCAAGGAATTTCACTGGAGACAAACAATGCATTTGCTCTGTGTATTGAACCATTGGTCTCTTTGTGGGGCATTGGCACTGTTCATGCCCAGGTTCCCGATGCCGCTGCGATCCAAAATCGCCTTTCCTTGCTAGATCCGCATGATCTTCTCCTCACAGAGAGTTCAGCCTTTTTAAAACATGTTGGAATGGGCATCGACCTTGGCGGTATTGCAAAAGGATATATCGCCGAAAAAATCGCACAAGAACTCAAAACATTAGGAGTTGCTCAGGCGCTGCTTGATTTTGGCGGAAACATCGTGAGTATTGGTCTAAAAAATGATGCTGAACAATGGCGGGTAGGTATACGCAATCCTCGCGGAATCGCAAACGAATTGGTTGGCGCATACGAAATTGGCGCAGATACCGCTGTTGTCACCAGTGGAGATTATGAACGCTATTTTGAACAAGATGATGTTCGCTATCATCATATCTTGGATGCCACCACCGGATATCCAAGCACAAGCGATTTGACGAGCACCACCATCATATCCTCTGATGCGGTACTTGCAGATGCATTGTCGACCGCAAGTTTTGTTATGGGCGCACGCCAAGCGGCTCAACTCCAAGACAGGTATCCAGGAACTGAGTTTATCTTCATCGGGGTTGACGCATCGATCTGGGTGAGCAATCCGGACGCCTTTACCTTGCTCGATGAGGCATTTGTATTGCGTGACTGGAACAGCTTGAAAGAGTGATGGAAATTAGTATGAAATTAGATACTGTTATGAGGCGAAACATGCATATGGAGAACTATGGCTAAATCAAAAGGTTTCATCTGCACTGCCTGTGATGCACACCATGCAACTTGGTATGGAAAATGCCCCAATTGCGGAACATGGTCGAGCCTCGAAGAACAATTTGAAGAACCCGCTTTTCGCTCTGGAAATATTTCAGCAACCGGCACTCAAAAAAGCACCCTGTATTCTTTGGAGTATTCCGGAGAATTGACAGAAGAGCGGTGGCAATCACAACTATCTGAATTTGATCGGGTCTTGGGAGGCGGAGCAGTCGCTGGAACAACGGTATTGTTAGGTGGAGAACCAGGTATCGGAAAATCAACCTTGATGCTCCAATACGCTGCTGCAAACAGCATGCCTGTATACTATATCACTGGTGAAGAGACCTTTACGCGCATACAATTGCGTGCAAAGCGATTAGGTATCACCGCAGAGAATGTGCATATCATATGCGATACTGAATTAACCCGGGTATTCCATACGCTGCATGATGTAACTCAGGCTATTGTTATTTTTGATTCCATTCAAACGATGCACCTTGCTGAACTGCCCACCCAGGCAGGTTCTATTTCACATATTCGCTATATTTCACAACGGCTTGTTGAGTTTTCGCGCGATCATCACGCATCTGTGTTTATTGTCAGCCACGTCACCAAGGCAGGTGATCTAGCCGGACCAAAGCAGCTAGAACATCTGGTAGACACCGTGTTGTTGTTTGAACGAGGCGATGCCGAACTTCGCTATATCCGCGCAACGAAAAACAGATTTGGTGCAACCGACGAACTTGGAGTCTTCTCGCTTGATGAAAGTGGACTGCATATCGTGCAGAATCCATCTGCCTTTTTTCAGGTGCACCGTCCGGACGACAAAGCAATGCCAAATGGAACTATTTCAGTGCCAATCTTTGAAGGCAGTCGAGTATTCATCATTGAACTGCAGGCCTTGACCATAGCCACGCAGGTCACTGCTGCACGGGTTTATTCCGACAAGATAGATGCGCGACGCATTGCACGCATTGCAGCGGTACTTGAGAAAACACTTGGTACGAGTTTTTCTGATCAAGACATATACATCAATGTTGCAGGCGGCATCACCATCAAAGATGTAAGTTCTGATCTTGCTTTGGCGATGGCTCTGTATTCAGCGCGCATTGAAAAACCACTGCCTCACCGCTGTTGTGCTGTTGGAGAGCTGAGTTTGGCAGGCGAGGTTCGGACAATCCCCCTCTTAAAACAGCGCATTCGTGCAGTACAAGATTTTGGTTTTACCCATTGCCTCGCTCCCCATGGATGCGAAGAACATTTTTCGTATACCTCGATAGCATCGCTTGTTGATGCAGTCAACTCGCTCTTGACCTAGTTAACAGGTGCCGCAAACTCCACAGAACATGCATATCCAACACAACCGCTCGTGCCGGGACGTTCCTGGTCAGATATGTTTCCTCCATGATTTTATTTGCGCCGTTATGTCCAGATTGCTATGCTAGGGCATGCATCAGCATATCGATCTAGAAGAAATGCGATCATCACAGCGCCTGATTATAGCAACCCTTGTAAACCTGCTTCTTGTCGTCATCCAGATCGTTTGGGGCATTCTTGCAAGTAGCCTTGCCCTCCTTGCCGATGCGCTCCATAACCTCAGCGATGCGGGAAGCATCCTTATTGCGGTGATCGCACGAAAAATAGCACAACGCCCCGCATCAAGCACATATACTTATGGATATCGCCGTGCAGAAATTCTCGGCGCTTTGATTAACTGCTCTTCGCTCATTTTCGTAGGGTTTTATTTGGTTTATCAAGCGGCTCACCGATATTTCAACCCCACCGAAGTAGAGGGATGGGTCATCGTATGGGTTGCACTCATCGCATTGATAATCGACACGGTTACAGCTGTGCTAACCTATCGAGCGGGCGGAGACAAAAATCTCAACATCCGCACTGCTTTTCTGCATAACCTTGCTGATGCTTTTGCTTCAGTTGCAGTGATTGTTGCTGGAGTTTGTATCATCTTGTTTCAGTGGTATGTCGTCGATCTCATTGCAACCGTTGCCATTTCTGCATACATCTTGATTCAAGGATTTACCCTGATCAAAAAGAGCATTCTCATTTTGATGCAAGGCGTTCCCGAACATATCGACCTTACCCAGGTCCAAGAATCAATCACAACAATACCAGGGGTAAAGACCATCAAAACCATGCATATTTGGCAATTGGACGATAATCGTGTTTATCTTGATGCTTCAATAACATTGAGCACTGACTGTGATGCACAGACTGCGAGGAACACCATCAAACAGCATCTCATGCGTCGATACGCGATATTCAACAGCTCGATTGAATTAGATTAACGCAGCAATATTCTCTGATCCTGAACATTCTCGGACTACCACTATCCAATGAGGACAGGAATAGCACCAAAGGTTCCTATGGCGCTACCTAGGGTTGTCATAATAAACACAAGCAGGACCCTGCTCACGCGATTGCGGTATACTCCACGTAGGGATTTGATGTCCTTTGTTACTGTTTGAAAATCACGAATCAACGGTTTTCTAAATGTCCCCTCAAGAATACCCGCCACAAAACCCACCCCTATCGTTGGGTTCAAGGAGGTAAACGGTGCAGCTATGATAGATCCAAGAATTGTCAGTGGGTGTGCGAGACTTATGATGGCTGCTATGCCCGCAAGCGCACCATTGATGGTAAACCAGATAACAAAATTATTGAGTACACTTTGCCAATCACTCCGAAAGGCACCTCGGGTGATAAGTGCAACAATGAGCACCGGAAGAACCCATTTAAGAATTTTTCCTATCACCGAAGGTTTTGGAAGTTCTTCTAATGCTGCACAATCAATGTCATAGTCTTTGGCATGCAATGCGTGCAGACAATCGACCACCCCTTTGAGATGTCCTAATCCAATGATTGCAACGATGTTTTTTCCTGGGGTTTCAAATATTTTTTTTGCAAGATAGCGATCTCGTTCGTCAATGAGTATCGCCCGAATCGAAGGAAGATAATCACCCAATTCCTGCATCATAGCATCGACTGCATTTTGATCTTTGATTGCTTCAATCTCAGCGACATCTAATTTTTTGGTGGAAAATGATGCTGAAAACAAGGCCTCAAGCAGCTTGAATTTTGAAAAAAATCCAGTTTTTCGCCAGGCTCGAATGAGTGTTTTATCAAGTGGACGATCACATAGTGAAAGACGGAGTTTTTTCTCCTTTGCGATGCGGATCCCCTCAAGCATCTCAGCTCCCGGAGGGCTATCGCTTCCTATGCGTTGTTGAAATGCAGAAAGCATGAGCGATGCAATCATAAACATCCCCTGTCTTTTCTTAATTACAGAAACAATATTGGTATCTTTCCACTTGTTTTCATTTGTGAGGTTCTTATAGCGGCGCTCATCAAGCTCAACGCAGATCGTGTCCGGCGCGAATGTTTCAACCGCAGTCTGAACATCCTCGATGCTTTTTTTTGAAACATGAGCAGTTCCAACAAGATGTATGGTGCGGTCCCCAAGAGTTATTGATTGAATCATAAAAATATTCCTTTTCGAAAACGTTTTTCAATTTCTGCATCACCCGGATATGCACTTTCAGGAATCTGCCCACCTGCCATATGCGCATGCCCCCCTCCTTGTCCAATACCTTGCACAACATGCCGAATCAACTGATCACCAGGAAAACTCTTGTCTTCACTCCGCACCGAAATGCGTATCGACCCACTATGCCGAATCGAAACGGCCACCACAGTTATCTCGCGCAATCCAAGAAAAAAATCAGCTATCAACGCCTGCACTTCAACACTACACTTCAGAGAAAGGGGAATAAACACAAAATGTTTGTGCCGCCTAAATTGTTGCATTGCTTCACGAAAAATTGAGAGATTTTCAATAGATAACGAATTTCTAAGCAATCGACTTGCTAATTCCCAATCACCCAAATAAAACAGTTCACTGTGTGCACGAAGATCAGCTTGTGAAACGCCTCGCGTCATAAACATGGTATCCATCATAATGCCCATCAACAAGGCAGTCGCCACAGAACGAGGAATTTCTAAACTGCTCTCACGAAAATATTCCCAAATAATGGTCGCACAAGCCCCGTAGGAAGTACGTACATCTTTGTAGCGAATTCCAGATGGATGCAATAAATTGTGATGATCGATGATCGCAGTTATCTTTTTTTCGTGTTCAGATAGCAAATTTGGCAGGCCATCAATTGCAATAATCTGCGCATCCTGTTGTACGACATCATCAAAATGATACACAGAGATCTGCAACAAATTAATTGCATGTTCGAGCGAGGGGCTCTGCAACATGCCTCGATATACAATCTGTGCCTCAAGTCCAACCGATTGCAACAGGTATTGCAATCCAAATGCGGCTGCGATCGCATCATGATCGGGAAAATCATGGGTCATAATGCAGACTTGTTTTTGGGTGTATAGTTCTTGAATCAGGTTCCCTAGGCGATTGCTCATTAATTTCACAAATTTATTTTTTCTATTTTGTACAGTGCTATTCCTGTTTCAAATAGCTCCCCCCTGTCTTCAGTCGCAACTGCCTCATAAAACTTCTGTGCGAGTTTAATGTTCTCCATTATTTCATGAAATGCACCAAGATAATAGTATCCCTTTGCCCTATCTGCTATATTCTTTTCTTGTTGAACACGATGCTCTGCTCGCTCCAGGGCGGTTGCATCAATAACAGATTGCAATAAAATTCTAAAAATATCATCTTGTGGCGTAGACTTAATCACTTGAAAAAGAAATTTCTGTGCTACATCAAATCGATTGAGTGCATACAGAGAGAGTCCAATAAGCATGGCGTATTCTGCGTATGGATCTTCCTTATAGAGCTTGTAGAGATATTCCAAGGCCTCTTCGTAGAATCCAGTTGCAAACAAAGCAACCGCATAGCCCCTGTAGGCGGGATGAAAATCAGGATTTTGTTCCAGTGTTCGCGCATAATCATCCCTCGCTGCAGGATAATCATGGCTCAATTCATACATTTCTGCTCGATAAAAATACGTAACAAAAACATTAGAATTTGATTCAATGAAAATATTGTAATCTCCAATGGCCTTGTCGACCCGGCGGAGTTCAGCTTGCACCTTACCCCTGCCAAGATAATGCCACGAATATTCCGGAGCCAATTCAATAGCACGAGTATAATCGACAACCGCTGGAACAAAGGCATCCTGGAGAGCGCGCACTTCTCCTCTGCCTGCATACACCAAGTGATTTTCAGGATCAAGCTCTATGATTTCGTCATAAATGCTCTCTGCACGAACATATTGTTTTTGTTCCTGGAACAATTTTGCATATCCCCAGAGTGTTTGTGGATCTCGTTGAATCTCAAGACTTTTTTGGAAAAGCCGTTGAGACGATGTATAATCTTCCATTTCTCTGTATACTTCTGCGAGCGCAACAAGCGCCTTGGGATCTGAGTCATCAATGCGAAGTAGGGCGAGAAAATGGGTCTCTGCCTCTTCCCAATTACGCTCATGCGCAGCCACCAAGGCGCGAATATAAACTATTTCTCTTTGTAACGCTTCATTTTCTGCGATGAAATCAAGTAGCTCGATAGCAGTTCCCATATCCCCTGCCAAATAGCTTGATTGTGCTGCTAACAACACCTGTTCATTTGGATCGGTTATATCGTTTGGATCGATGCCTTGAGCACGGAGTAATGCAGCTATTTCAGCATAATCATCTAGTGTAATCTGCACCAATGGCACCGGAGGTTCGACGGGTTCTTCAGAAATCACCACATCATCGATCATCGCATCATCGTGTGGAATCGTTGTCTGACACGCTGCAAAAAACCATACCATACTACAGCAAATTAATTTCAATAAAAATTTATTAGAAAAGACCATACCTGAAAAATCGGAGAAAAACTATCCCATATTTAAATGAAATATGATTCTCCTCCTCTATCTACCTTGTTTTCTCACGTATATAGAGATATCATTCTGTGTGAGGCAGGTAAAAAAGCATCGGTTCATAGTTGTCCCCCTGGTGTATACCATTTTGTTCTTCGGGTTTGTGTTTCTGCAATTTTCTGGTCAGCTATCCTTTCGAAAGGCAATTGACCCCATTGAAATCACTGGGAAAATCGCTCGCGGCTTCGATGAATCATCACCATATATTTCAAGTGCAAACGTAACAGTAATGGGTTTGCGTATGTTTTTTTCTGAACGAAATCCGCTCATCCTCTATTCAAAATCAAGAGAAAATTCACTGGTGCTTCCCATTAAGTCATATGAAATGAACGAAACATCCCTCACCTTGTTTTTTGATAACACCATTACACTTGCATTCGCAGCCAAAAGCGATACAGTGGTTGATATAATTCTTGATATTCCAGAGGAATTCACACAATACAGCATCGCGCAAATAAAGATAAACACCTCTTCTCGTTTGAGCACACCTGTTACTCAGGACACTCCAGAGATCATCGAGTTTGTGTCATCTGACACTAATTATTCCCTGGTGCTTCCTCCTTTTTCTGAATACAACCGAAAAGATAATCTCCTGCAAGTGAGTATTGCAACCGAACAGACTGTTCTACGTTTTTCAGAATCTACTGAATCATTTGTACGTATTGATTCGTTGAGTATTCTTGAACAGCTGAATGAGATTCCCCAGGAATTGTATGAAGCAAGGATAGAATCCTATATTCAGACTGCTTATGAAGGATGGACTACAACCCGGCTCAATGGAGCTTCAGGAACATGGGATCAATTTACTTCACCGGCAATCTTTTCTGAAAAAATTGTTACCGCAGTGTTGAGCGAGGCTTGGCAAAGAGAGAACGAAACCACCCCTCGTGCCTACAACGAGTTGGTGACCCGAATGAGAAACATCGTGCAACTCCATCAATCAGAATTGAGCATCGATTCGATGGCGTTTTTGGGCTATATGCGTGACATTATTCCCCGACATCTTCTCGCAATAAGTAACCGCATTGAGTCATTACAACAACGGATGATCACCCAAGATATCCGCATTATAGAGCAGTTCGATCTTATTGATTTTGTGAGTGTTATCGGAGATGCGGAATTGAATGCTCGTCTAGAAAACTTTTTCCAGTTTCTCGATCCAAACGAATTGCCTCCGGAATATATTATCTACCTCTTCGAGTTTTATACCCTGCGTGATACCTATCTTCCAAAAACTGAACCCTGGCTCCGCCCATTTAAGAATATTGGTGAACTGTACTTGCTTCCCAAGATCATTCGTATTGACGATGCAATATTCATAGAAACCAGTGTCAATGAAGTAGACACAGAACTATCGTTGCGCGCGGGGTTATCGTTTATTCGATATGGTGAAGAAACCAACGATGCCTTATTAGAGAATCTTGGGAGGAACCTCGTCAACGCGGTGCTCAGCCTTCGTAATGAAAACAACACTATCCCTGAATTTTTATATCTTGGCACTCGAAACGCTGAAATAAGTCAGTTTCACTTTAATCCAGAACAGATCTATCGCTTTTTACGTATCGATGGGCCATGGCCACATTATACCCAGATTATCATTCCCGGAGTGGTGAACAGTTGGGCGTGGAGCGTATGTTCCTTATTGAATGCGCAATACACAGAAAACGCATTACGCATCACCGTGAATGCTCCGATTGATCAAACGAGCTATATTATGTTTGCAAATATCGAACCTTTTGAATCAATGACCTTGTTTGGCCTGGATTGGCGAAACGACCCAAATTTTGAACTCTATGCACGCGGAAGATATTACGACGAGACGTTGAAGAGTCTTATGATCAAATACAACGATTCAATAGAAACACGTGCAATGATCCTCAACTATGTTGAAGAATAATGTCCACAGAATGGCTTCCGACTCAGAGCCGCTTAAATACTGTGACTGCCCTATCTTCTGAAGAACTTCTTTGTTATTCCATCCGCACATATCGCAGTGCATACACATGCTTTAACTGTCCGAATAATTTTTCTTTGATACACTGAGGTATGAATTCATCTTTTATTTCAGAAGCGCTCAAAGCCTTCTATCCACTACAAAATCCTGTTCACCTCTTTTTCATGCGTCACGGACAAAGCATCGCAAATCGCACACTGACCTTTCAAGGGCGTTCAAATAGCGAGCTTAGCGAAGAGGGCAGAACCCAGGCAGCCCTGTCGGGTAATTATTTTGCAGACTATGCACTCGATGGGATATATTCATCACCCTTAATCCGAGCCAATGAAACCGCTCGTATTGCAGTCAAAACATTGGGTCTCGATCCAACCCAGATAGGAATACTTGAAGAGTTACAAGAAATCGACACCGGCATTTTCAGTGATAAATCGATTGAATCGGTTCGCACCGGACATCCTGAATTATGGCAAGCCTATCAACAAAAGAGTTGGGATGGCGTTCCAGAGGCAGAAGGACAACAATCCTTGCAAGAGCGAGCTCTGTCAGTTTGGAACATTGTGGCAAAGAAAATTGCCGAAGGAAAGCGGTCAGTTCTTTGTGTCTCCCATGGCGGGATCATGCAATGGATCGTTAAAATGAGTTTCACTCAAGAAAGCAGTTGGATGCCGCTGATAAAGATAAATAACTGCGGAATATTTCACTTGTACATTCGGCCATCCGATGATTCCGAATCAATTTTGGCAACGTGGCAGGCTTTTAATCATACTCTCTATTGAGTAGTGGATATCAACCACAAGACGAGATGCGTCACCACGATGCGCGCCCCGCATGTATTTAGTCTAATACGTGTTGTTTCAATCGTTGTGCAACCAGAGCAGCATCAAACCCAAAGGCGGGGCCAAGTTTTTCTGCGGGACCTGAGGCACCAAAGGTTTCGATGCTCAGAATGTATTCCGGTTTGGTGAAGTATTCCCAAGATTGCGCAATCCCCGCTTCTATCGCGAAAATACGACTGTTTTCCGGGAGAATCTCACGTTGCAGCTCTTTATTTCGTTTTAGCAGGCTGAGATCAGATACAGAAATAATCCGCGCAGAAATACCTAAGAGCTTCACCGCATCATAGGCGATTGCCAGTTCAGAGCCGGTTGTTAGAATAACATTTTTTGGATTTTCATCGGTCTGAAATTGTATATAGGCTCCTTTGGAATACGTGTCTCTCCAGTTTTTGTCGTGTTTTTCAAGTCTACGTAGTTTTTGTCGCGAGACAACGATACAACTTGGTCCTTCGTGCAACAAGGCCATCCGCCAAGCTTCATTTGTTTCTTCTCCATCTGCCGGCCTCAGCACTACAAGGTTTGGAATTGCGCGGAGTGCAGCAAGATGTTCAATGGGTTGATGCGTTGGACCATCTTCACCAAGAAATATCGAATCGTGGCTGAATACGTACACAAGTTTTGCATTCATCAAGGCGCTCAAGCGGAGCGCAGGGCGCAGATAATCGCTGAACACCAAAAACGTTGCACAAAACGGGAGATGTCCCCCATACAGAGCAATCCCATTTGATGTTGCCGCCATCGCATGCTCGCGTACGCCAAAACGAAATTGTCTGCCTCCAGGATTGTCTTTTTGAAAATCTTCCAAGGATGCTATGCCAACACCATTTGATCCAGTGAGATCAGCCGATCCGCCGATAAAGGCAGGAAGCAAATTTGCTATTGCCTGCATTGCTGCCTTGCCTGCATTACGCGTTGCAATGCTTGAACCAACTTCGTATTGCGGAAATGCAATATCACGAATATTTGTTTCCATCGGTAGGTGAAAACGTTCTTGCCATTCAGCGTATAGTCCGGGATTTTCTTGCTTCCATTCTTCAAAACCTGCTGACCATGTAGCATACCGTTTGTCCGCATGATTTTGTGCTTCCTTGCGGTACTTCTCAATATCAGAAGGAACATAAAAGGATTGTTCTGGCAATCCAAGCGCTCGTTTAGTTTTAGTAATTTCTTCTGGTCCCACCGGTGCCCCGTGGACTGCCGCATCGCCTTCCTTTGTGACTAATCCCTTGCCAATCTGGGTGCGACAGAGAATCAAGCTTGGTCGGTTTGTTTCTTGTTTTGCTTGAGCAACGCATTGTTTGATATCATCGATGTTGTGTCCATCGCAGGACAGGGTTTGCCATTGATATGCATCAAAACGTTGTGCTACATCCTCAGAAAAAGAAAGATCAATGCTTCCATCAATGCTAATTCTGTTCGCATCATACAATACGATGAGCTTTCCAAGACCAAGGTGTCCGGCGAGAGAGGCTGCTTCTCCGCTGATGCCTTCCATCATGCAGCCATCACCTGCAATAACAACGGTATAATGATCAACGATACTATGTTTTTTCGTGTTAAAGCGTGCGCCCAAACTCCGCTCTGCAATGGCAAATCCAACCCCGTTTGCAATTCCCTGCCCCAATGGTCCGGTTGTTACTTCAATGCCAAGAGAAGGATCATGTTCAGGATGTCCCGGTGTTCGTGATTGAAATTGCCGAAAGGAGCGAAGATCATCAAGGCCGAGTGGAAATCCACGTAAATGCAGAAGGCTATAGAGCAATATAGAGGCATGCCCACAGGACAATACAAACCGATCCCGGTTCTGCCATTGAGGATGCTCTGCATCGATAGCTAATTCCTCAAAAAACAAATAGCTTCCAATTTCAGCAAGTCCCATTGGTGCTCCAGGATGTCCCGATTGGGCCTGTTCAACACCATCCATACAAAGTCCCCGCAGGGTAGTCGCAATTGCGTACAAGTCTTTTATGATCATATGCTTCGTGGTATCCTTTGTACTATCGTATATCTAAGGAGAATTTATGCATAGCTTTACTATTGCGGTATTACCCGGCGATGGAATTGGCCCAGAAATAATGCAAGAGGCCTTAAAACTCTTATCAGTTATTGAAGAACACAGTGATCTTTCATTTCAATGTGTTGAAAAAGATGTAGGTGGCATTGCTATCGATAGGCATGGAATGGCCCTGCCAGAAGATACCTTGAACACCTGTCTAGAGAGTGATGCGGTGCTATTTGGCAGCATAGGTGGTCCAAAATGGGAATCACTTCCGCCGCAAGAACAGCCAGAGCGAGCAGCGCTCCTTGCACTCCGCAAGCAGCTATCGCTGTTTGCCAATCTCCGCCCCTCTCGAATTTACCCTTCTTGTGCTGCAATATCGCCACTCCGCGCAGATATTGCCAAACGTGGTCTTGATGTCATGATTGTGCGCGAACTCAACAGTGGCATCTATTTTGGACAACCGAAGCATCGATCATCCGATGAAGCATTTGATACTATGCGATATAGACGAGAAGAAATAGAACGTATCGCCACCCTTGCTTTCTCTTTGGCTGCAAATCGAAACAAAAAAGTCACTTCGATTGACAAGGCAAACGTACTTGAATCCATGGTCTTGTGGAGGGATGTCGTTTCTGAAGTGAGCACTCAATTTCCAGAAATCAGTTGCAACCACATGTATGTGGATAATGCTGCAATGCAACTCATTGTAAATCCACAACAATTCGACGTCGTCCTGTGCGGAAACCTTTTTGGAGATATTCTTTCAGATGAAGCGGCAGTACTTGGTGGATCACTTGGCATGCTGCCCAGTGCAAGCATAGCAATGGAAACTACTCAAAGAAAATATCCAAATTTATACGAACCTGCCGGTGGTTCTGCTCCTGACATCGCAGGGCAAGGAATTGCCAATCCAATCGCACAAATTTTGTCCTTGGCATTACTCATCCGCATAACATGCAAACGCCCAATAATTGCCGATGCGCTTGAACAAGCTGTTGCAACAACATTGCAAGACGGTGTTTCAACACGCGATATTACGCAAGATGGTTCCCCAGTTTCTACGGCAGAAATGGGAGATGCAATTGCAGAACGATTTAAGCCCTTGCTTGCTTGAAAAATCAATTGATAGTGTACACGTAAAAATCGCGCATCTAGAATCAATCAATGATCTCATCAGATAGCGCGATACTGTAAACAGTGTGGCATCCTTCCTTTTGGCGGATACGAATAGTTCCCACTGTAGCATTACCACTTGATGCTACAGTTATTGAATACATAGCACGGTTCATATTTTTTAATGGTACTGCACGTAAAATATCACTGAGATATGCAATCAATGCCCAGTTACTGATCTGATTTAAGCGCCTGTATAATACGATAAAATTTTCGCTCAGAAATAATATTGTACGTCTCCTGGAGAAGGCCATCTTTATAAAATCGAAAATAAGGAATAATAGGATTTTTCCAATGCTGCTCTTTAAACGATCGAAGCTGTTCAAATGCATCAACCTCGTCATAGATCGATACGAACACCGAAACGCCTTCCGCCGTGGGCATCACCTGTTCCAACCACACTTTGGCACGATGCCAATCGGGACACCACCCTTGTGTAAACACAACAACAACGATTGGAGAAGCCTTGCAAATGGCCGATGGCAACTCCTGAGTTTCAAGCAACTCTGTAATATCAGAATGAGTAATAGTATTCATTAAATGAAAGGATAGCCTATTTTTTCAGACCAGACCACTAGTCATTTCACAAAATTACACATAGTATGGCGCACACAGAGAATACGGTATTATTTAAATTTTTAGGCCTTCCTAATTATTGACTTATTTTTTAGGAACCCCTACAATGAACGAAAATTCATACTAGAAAAGGATAGATTATATGAAATTAGTGTATATTCAAAAAATAATCATTTATTCGTTACTCATTGGATTCGCAGTAACCTCTCTATTTCCCATCGGAACAGAAGAAAAGAAGCCGGTTCTCAACATTTATAGCGCACGCAATTATGCAAGCGACAAAAAAATAATAAGGCAATTTGAGATAGAAAACAATGTTCAAGTGAATCTTATCACTGGGAAGGCACGAGAATTGCTCACTCGACTCACCGCTGAGCAAGAAAGCTCAGTCGCTGATGTGCTTATTGTCACTGATGCCGCAGCATTGTCGCAGGCACAACGAGATGGTCTTTTACAACCTATTGCAATCAAGATCGGACATTTTATCCCTTCGTATATGAAGGCTCAAGATAATTCCTGGATAGCGGTTACCAAACGAGCACGCGTTTTTTTCTATGATCCAAATAAAAATAACCCAACAGATTTCCCTACTTATGAATCTTTGGGCGATGCTTCTTCGCCATTGCGTGTTGCTGTTCGTTCTAGTGCAAACGCCTACAATGTGTCGCTTATTGCATCACGATTAGTACTCAACAAAGAAGAAAAAACAACTGCATGGATTCAGGGCTTGGTCAGCAACTTCGCCCGTGATCCCCAAGGGAATGATCGAGATCAAATGAAACTGGTTGCTGCAGGAGGTGCTGATCTTGCAATCGGTAACACCTATTATTTAGGACTGCTCATTCACTCAGAAGACCCCGCAGAGCAAACAGTAGGGAAATCATTGCGCATCCACTTTCCTAATCAAGAAACAACCGGAACCCATATCAACATCAGTGGTGTTGGATTAACCCGTTACGCACCAAACAAAGAATTAGCGGAACATTTTATTAAATACCTTCTCTCGGAAAAATCACAAATGATTTATGCGAACGAGAACTATGAATATCCAGTAAATCCGGATGTTGAACCTCACCCAACCGTGGCTTCCTGGGGAAGCTTTGCAGAGTCTGATCTTGATCTATATCAATTCGGATTATATGCTCAAGATGCAATAACAATCTCTGAAGAAAACGGATGGTATTGAAAACTAAGCTAATATGAACGTAGAAGACACAACGAAAATAAGACATTTTCTTGTGTCTTTTTTTATTCGCAATAAACTAAGCCTTATTCTTGTTTGTATCCTTTTCCTCCCCCTTCTTGCTCTGTTGTTTTTTTCAATGGGATCAGCAGCAAGCACTGCAATAAATCAATCGTCATTGCT
This sequence comes from Spirochaetia bacterium, assembly GCA_965243525.1. Lineage (GTDB taxonomy): Bacteria > Spirochaetota > Spirochaetia > WTKD01 > WTKD01 > WTKD01. The sequence continues at coordinate 957,619 of OZ251568.1, forward strand.
CCGCTATATTGCAAACAGCCTGACCGTTGGAGTGTTGACCACGCTTGGCAGCCTTATCATCGGAATACCTTGTGCTTGGCTCGTTTCAACCTATACTTTCCCCGGCAAACGATTGTTTGAACTGTTTTTGATATTTCCAAAGGCGATTCCGGCCTATATCTCAGCCTTTGGATTACGCGAAACATTCGCATACCCTGGACTTTTCGCACGAATGCTCTCTGCACTCACTCCAGCGGAACACACTGTTTCACTCTCGATTCATTCAATCTGGGGGCTTGCTCTCGTGCTATCCCTCGCACTCTATCCCTATATTTATCTTGCTGCACGTGCATCTTTCTTGCAGCAATCAAAAAACCTCTTAGATGCAACAAGGGGATTGGAAAGCTCTCGAACAAGGGTATTTTTCACCGTTGTTTTGCCGCTATCTCGTCCAGCATTGGGCGCTGTGGCGTGTTTGGTGTTTGTGGAAAGCCTCAACGAATACGGTGCCGCAAGTTATCTTGGAGTGCAAACGCTGACAACGGAAATTTTCAAAGCATGGACCTATGCGTATAATTTTCAATTCGCCCGGCTTTGTTCTCTACTTCTCGCCGGTATCGTGCTATTTGTCCTCATCGCAGAAAACAGAAGCTCGAAACATTTTCATTTCACCCCAACCGCACACCCTGTATCTTTCTCACACACTTCCCTGTTAAAACAGCTGAGCATCATGGCTGTTTTGTGCGTTCCAGTCATCTTGGGGTTTATTCTGCCCCTATCACAGCTTGGATATTGGTCCTTCTTAAAAATTCCTGACTGGAATGCTATTGGGCTGCTTGCTGCCCGGAGCCTTATCATCACAAGCATCACAACAGTCCTATGCCTCGTCACATCGCTGTTGGTGATAAACCATCACTCCATACTTCGCCTGCAACGTAACACCATTCTCTCTGGCGCCTTGAACATCTGCTATGCGATCCCGGGAGCAGTTATGGCAATTGGCATCATCATGTTGCGTGAATCGTTCACGCGTCTCTATGCACAGTTGTTTTTGATTGAGCCCCTCGCAAAAACTGCACTAGGCGGATCGCTCATCATTTTGATCTATGGACTGTGTATTCGCTACATCGTTGTTGCCTATGGGCCACTTTATGGCGGATTTTCTACGCGATGTCGACTTTTTGCTGAAGCATCGCGAAGCCTTGGAAAAAACAATATAGCGACCTTGTTTCACGTGCATGTGCCAATCATGAAACAACTTATCATCGCAACTACCATCCTTACGTTCATAGACATTTTGCGTGACCTTCCACTGACGATGTTGCTCCAACCCTTCAATTTCACAACCCTTCCCGTTGAAGTGCATTTTTTAATTGAAAACGAATTGGTCATCGATGCAGCGTTTCCAGCGCTCTGTTTGGTCGTTCTTGGCTTACTTCCCCTATTCTTTTTTGCTAGAATTGAGTCAATACCGTTATGCAACCTTCACAAGAGAAATATATCGAGATCTCCGGAATAAATAAGACATTTGATTCTTCTGTCGGGCCAGTCCTTGAAAATGTCAGTTTTACCATTCCAAAGGGAGCAATTGTAGCTCTCGTAGGGAGCAGCGGTTCTGGAAAAACAACATTATTGCGTATTATTGCGGGATTCGAACCAGTAAACGCCGGAGAAGTGCACGTAAATGGTGAACTCTTCACGAGTGAATCTTATATCATGCCCACAGAACATCGGAAAATTGGTATGGTGTTTCAAGATTATGCCCTATTCCCCCATCTCACTGTAAAAAAGAACATCCTTTTTGGAATCACTAAACTTGCATTCAGAGAGCGAAACTATCGACTTCGTGAACTGCTTAGCATGAGCAATCTTGAACGCGAGGAAAACAGTTTCCCTCATGAATTATCTGGTGGACAAAGACAACGAGTGGCAATCGCCCGGGCACTTGCTCCGAAAAACAAACTACTTATCCTTGACGAACCGTTCAACAGCATCGACCTCCACCTCAAAGACAGCATGCTCGAGTCCCTCAGAGAAAATCTCGTGCAAGAAGAAATCACCACCATTTTCGTAACCCATGATCGTGATGAAGCATTTCGCATCGCTGATCACATCATACTCTTGCATCATGGACAACTCATCCAACAAGGAACCCCGGAACACATTTATTCACAACCTCACAGCATTTTCACCGCTCGCTTTTTCGGAAAATGCAATATCATCCCTGCGAAAAGTCATGGAGACCATGTCATAACTCCAATCGGAAATATCGCACTGAACAGAATACACAGCTATACCAGGGATGAAGACATATCCGCCTTGGTCATTCGCCCATCTATGTTTCTCATCGAAGAACACGACGACGAATCCTGTGTTTGTTGCAGAGGAAAACTCATAGCCACACGTTTTTATGGTTCACACCAAGAAGCCCGATTATTGGTGCAAAAACATCTCTTGACGTGTATCTGCCCCACTCACCTACACCTGCACATCGGAAAATCATATTGTCTTTCTCTGCAGGATTCTGCGATTCCCGCTGCCCTGTATACAGAAAGATAATACCTGACAATCTTCTCAAGAATGTATCTGTTGAAAGCAACGATGTCTTCATACCACAAACTATCACAACAGCATTCTTGACATCATAATCAACAGATTCTAGTCTGGAATATACTATGAATTGTTTTCTATACCCTGGACAAGGTGCACAGTATATCGGAATGGGCATTGATTTTTATGATACCTTTACCGAAGTCCGCGAACTCTTTCAGAATGCTTCTGACCTTGCAGGGTTTGACGTATATCACTCGTTGAAAGATGGCACCATGGAAGAAATTTCTCAAACTGACAAAAGTCAAGTTTTGATCACCGTTGTCAATCTTGCGGCCCGTATCGCCATGCAAAAGAAAAATCCACCCACATACAGCAATGCCGTGGCTGGATTCAGCCTTGGAGAATACGCAGCATTGGTAGACGCAGAAGTGATTGCAATCGACGAAGCACTCGCCATCGTTCACGCGCGCGGCAATATTATGGAATCACACGCTCGAAATTGGGATACCGCACAGGGAAGAGCCGGAATGATGGCAGTATTGGGATTATCTGCATCAGAGATAACAGAAACTATTGAAACGCTCGACTATGTCTCTGTTGCCATATACAATAGCCCCCAGCAAACGGTGCTTGCCGGCACTGCAGATGGACTTTCCCAGGCCCGCCAGGCATTTTCCCATGCAAGGAAATGCATTCCCTTAGCCGTGTCGGGACCCTTTCACTCTCCGCTTATGGAGACTGCAAGACAAGAATTTGAATCTGTGCTCGCACAATATACGTTTCACAATCCGAAAAAACCAGTATACTCCAATGTTACCGGAGCGCAAGAAACAAAGGGAGCTGTCATCCAATCGCTTTGTGCAAAACAGCTTGTCTCTCCAGTACAATGGACGAAAACAATGCATGCACTCGCTCAGCATAAAGACCTCTTCTTGTATGAAATTGGCCCGGGGCGTGTATTGCAAGGATTGTGGAAGGCCTATGGAAAAGCAAATCCAGATATGGCGCACCAAGAAGTCATACTGTCAGGAAAATTAGACATCACTTAGGAGAGAATGGAATGCAATTGCTTGAAAAACACATTGTTATAACCGGAACTTCACGAGGCATTGGTCGTGCAATCGTCAAAGCCTGTGTTACAGAAGGAGCTTCGGTCTACTGTATAAGCAGAAATCAAAACAACATCAGCGAGGAATATGCTCCTCTTTGCGCACCAGGGGCAACTCTAAAATTTTATGCCTGTGATATTGCCGATGAAACCGCCGTAAAAGAAACCGTAAAAACGATTTTGAAAGACGCACCGCGCATTGACGGACTAGTGAATAATGCTGGAATAACCCGCGATGGGCTTATCTTTCGACTATCAAGCGAGGCTTGGGATACGGTGCTTACCACAAATCTTAAAAGTTGTTTTCTCACCTCACAAGCAGTCGCCATGCCGATGGCAAAAAATCGCGGAGGGGCCATTGTGAATATTAGCTCCATCGTGGGCCTCATCGGTAATGCCGGACAGAGTAATTATTGTGCTGCAAAGGCCGGCCTCATCGGGTTGACGAAGAGCCTCGCACGCGAACTTGGCGCCCGAGGAGTTCGAGTGAATGCCATTGCTCCAGGTTATATCGAGACCGATATGACCGACGTAATGAATGAGACGCAAAAAAAGGCTTTTATTGAAAGTATTCCCATGGCAAGACCTGGATCTAGTGAAGAAGTTGCAAAAGCCTGTGTTTTTTTACTATCATCGAATGCAAGTTATATCACCGGTGAAGTTATCCGGGTGAGCGGTGGACTAGGTATCTAGGAAAAAAGGAGTGTATATGAAGCGAGTTGTTGTTACAGGAATGGGAACAATAAACCCAATCGCAAATACTGTGAAAGAGTTTTCGCAGGCATTGAAAACTGGAAAAAGTGGGGCTGCAATCATAACCCAAATTGACCCTGGGTACCATGCAACTCCCTATGCGGCTGAAGTAAAACAAATTGATCAGCATCCTCACTACGTTGGCAAAGAATTGCGGAGAATGGACCTTTACAGCAAGTTTGCCCACCTTGCCAGCATTGAGGCGATCCATGATGCAAAACTGGTTGGTGCAGATTTTGATGCATCCCGCATCGGAGTAATCTTTGGTGTGGGGGTTGGTGGATTTGAGACAATCGAAAATGCATACTATAGCTATATTACCAACGAACAGGCCTTGCAAAAGGAAAACCGTCATGCTCCTGTTTCAATTCCTCCCATGACCGTCCCTAAGCTCATTATCAACATCGCAGCAGCAAATGTTGCGCTTTATTACAATTTACAAGGCCCTTGTTATACAATCGCCACTGCCTGTGCCTCAGGAACCGATGCCATTGGGCAAGCTTATAGCCTGATCCAGGCAGGCAAAGCAGACATTATGGTGACTGGTGGTATCGAAGCCTCAATCACCCACGTGGGAATGTGCGGATTTAACGCGTTGCATGCATTATCAACTCATTTCACAGACAACCCTAAGCGGGCCTCTCGCCCCTTTGATCGAGATCGAGATGGATTCGTTATGGGTGAAGGAGCCGGTATTCTTGTCATTGAGTCTGAAGAACATGCAAAGGCACGAGGCGCAACCATCTACGGTGAAATAAAAGGATATGCTGCCACCTGCGACGCATTCCATCAGACAGCACCCCATCCACAAGGCGAAGGCGCCGTGCGAGCAATGCAGCTTGCCCTTGCAGATGCAGGGCTCTCTCCGAAGGACATAGACTATATCAACGCACATGGCACGTCCACACCGATCAACGATCCAGTTGAAACAACGGCAATACGTGCGGTTTTTGGCTCACATGCAGATACCCTCAAAGTTTCATCAACAAAATCTATGACTGGCCATTGTGTTGGAGCTGCAGGAGGAATTGAGGCAATCGTATCGCTGCTTGCAATACGCGAGGAATTTATTCCCCCAACGATTAACCTCGATAACCCCGATGAAAAATGTGACCTTGATTACGTCCCAAACAAAGCAGAATCAAAGAAGATTCAAACCGCAATGTCAAATACATTTGGATTTGGTGGCCATAACGGCATTCTTATTGTAAGTGATTATGTGTGATATGCGTAAATCGCTGCTCTGATCAGCGTCTTTACTACGTGCTAATGCGCTTGTTAAAAACCTGTTAAACTTGTTCATGGTGCTGTATGCTTGAGGGAAATTTTCAAGCATGCATGTCTTGAATACCCGATGAAAGAATTTCATTCAAAACACAACATGCGTTGACAGAGCATACGTGAAGTATCACTGCATCATTCTTTGTATTCACATTTAGATTACCCGTTCAAATGTCGGCTTCAACAAAGCAGCTATGGTCATGAACCCTGCTCCTTGAATCTAGGCAGCAGAGAAATAGTTATACTGAAATGTTCAACCCAAACAGCACCCCAGTTATTCGATTAGCTTAGTCTTCTTCGGGGGTAAATTCTTCTTTTTCTGCACCACAGACTGGACATACCCAATCTTCTGGAAGATCTTCAAAGGCAGTTCCCGGTGGAACTCCTTCTTCGGGATCTCCCTCCTCTGGATCGTATATGTATCCGCATACATCACAGACGTATTTCTTCATCGCATCTCCTTTCGATATTCAAAGGTATCTTTTATATTCTGTCAATTCATTTTTTAGTGCACCCTGAATATCACGTCGATAATTGCTTGCACCTTAATTTCTGGCAACTGTTCAAGGTCGGAAAACAGAGCTGATGATCGCATCTCTTTGGCAACACTAAGTCCATCCATATCCTGCCTCTGTCCCATAGCTTCTCGTGATAACTCGGTGATACTCACGACCTCAATCGAATGTTTATCCATTTGTGTCGCAAAGATTCTTGCTTTTCTAAGCGCAGACTGATAGGCCCGAGCCAACAATGCAGCATATACCTCGGTATAGGTGCTGTTTTCATAGCGTATAGAAGAAACTTCGGTGACTCCTGCTTCAACCGCCCTTGCTATGACATTGCCCAATTTTGATAGATCAGCAATTTCAATAAAAAATCGCGATAGCGCAACAGTTATCCTCTGATCTTTTTCTGATTGAGAATCCCCCTTGGTATAGGTATACAACCTAAATTCGAGGCCTTCAATGGAATATTCAGAGAGAGCAGTTTGTATCTGAGAAAATGCCTCTTCATGGGATCGCTGTACTTGAACACCGTCAGTGCCTTCATGATTCACCGAAAAATGCACATATGCTGTGTCAGGCGATAAGAATGATTCTGCCTTTCCTGAGAGTCTGACCTCTGTACCTATCTCAGAATGCCCTAGCTCCCCACCATAAGACTCTGCAAATCCCGTAGCCATCACAAAGAAGGAGGCTCCCAGAAAGATAAACGTAGTCATCGCTTTCATGGTGCCCAGAGTATCCTAATTTACTCAATTTGCCAAGATAATTTGTAGGATGCAAAATCTTGCGCCCTAATCACGCAGAAAATGCGCTCTGTCCCTCATGAAAACGCGGCATGCGAGTGTGCCCGGTGAGTGTTTGATAGGATATTGTTGCTTCCTGGGTGATCATATACACGCATTGTCTGGTTTTGTACTGTATGAGGATCCCGCGGATATCTCCTTGAATAACAAACCATGTTCCTTTTTCATATCCACGCATTGCAGGAATACGCACCACAGATGGATGCAGATAATCCCATTTATTTTGTTCCAAAGATTCGAGGCGCGCCCACCCGGTTGGTGGAAGTCCCGGTTCCTTGCTCCGGTTTCCCCATTGAACAAATGCAATAGCCCCATCTCGACGAACCGGCAAGATTGGTATCGGATCCCAATAGCGAAAGATGATTTCATTGGTGTCAGCACAGGTCTTCCATTGCTCAGCAGATAAATAGGATTGGAGCAATGCCTCATAATCAGCATCATAAGCCATTCCAATAGCAGCACACATACTCCACTCTACCTTAGTAGGTACTGGAGAACAACTATTCCTGTGTATTCTTGACTCCAAGCATGGTATACTGCCCTATGTCCACATTGATAATTGTTGATGTTCAAAACGACTTCCTTCCTGGAGGAGCACTCGCCGTTCCACAGGGAAACGAAATTATTCCACGCATCAATGCATTACAACACAACTATGATCGCATCATTGCAACTATGGATTGGCACCCCGAGAACCATTGCAGTTTCGTTGACAACAACCCCGGAACAAGCATCGGCGAGACAATCCACATAGACACCCTCACTCAAATTGTGTGGCCACGCCATTGCGTGCAAGGAAGCCCCGGCGCATCTCTTGCATCATCACTTGATATACGACAGATCTCTGAAGTAATTCACAAGGGAATTGATCCACGCATCGATAGTTATAGTGGATTTTTTGACAATCAACGAAAAAAACAAACACAATTGCATGCGATACTCCAAGAGCACAAGGAAACCCATATAGGAATCTGTGGACTTGCAACCGATTATTGTGTTTTATTTACTGCTTTGGACGCTGTTTCACTTGGATATATGGTACAATTACACTGTGATGCAATACGCGGCGTTGATGTGCAACAAGGTGACAGCGAGGCTGCTATACAAAAAATGCAACACGCCGGAGTTGTTCTCGTCGATTGATTCTGCCTGACGTAATACCACAAAGAGAATTTAGCGATGACCTGTCACCCTCGACCTAGTATTACAGTAATTTTTGATTAATAAAAAATTAATTTTTAGCTTGTAAAAAATATAACTGTGATACATACTAAGTTATGAACAAGCATTCGAGCATTTTTCTCATCATTCTTCTTGCAACGATTGGAGTCAGTGTTATCTTTGCCCTAATCATTGGATCAAGGGAATTCACCAAAGAAGACCCCTCTGCTCAATCTAACGCGTCCTTTTCTGTCGTAAGTACCGTTGGCATGATCGGTGATTTAGTAAGCGTTATCGCTGGTGAAAATGCACGTGCTTCCACGATCATTGGTACTGGTATTGATCCACATTTATACACCCCAACTCGAGGCGATGTAGCGCAATTACACCAGGCAGACATCGTGTTTTACGTAGGGCTTCATCTAGAAGGAGCCATGGTTGCCACCCTCGATACCTTGAAGGAAACACGACCGAATACGATCATAGCAATTGGGGAAGCCTTGCCTGCAGACTTGCTCATATATCACGAAGGAACCGCACCTGATCCACATATTTGGATGGACGTGACGTTATGGGCTGAATCCACTGATATTGTTGCAGACTATCTGTCTTTGTTTGACCCTATCCATGCAAACGAATATCAATTGCGAGCACAAGAATACAAAAAAACATTACTCGAGCTTGATGCATACATTCGTACAATAACAAACACCATTCCTCCCAAAAACAGGAGCATGATTACTGCACATGATGCGTTTAGCTATTTTGAGCAAGCCTATGATATCACTGTCTATGGCATCCAGGGAATTTCTACGATAAGTGAGGCAAGTATTGACCGGGTAAACGAATTGGTAAACCTCATCGTAGAAAAACAAATTCCATCGATATTTGTAGAAACCAGCGTTCCTGATCGATATGTGCGCGCCCTGATAGAGGGAAGCACTGCAAAAAGACATACACTCACTATTGGAGGATCCTTGTTTTCCGATGCAATGGGACAACCAGGCACCTATCGTGGCACCTATATTGGCATGCTTGATCACAATGCAACGATTATTACCCGATCATTGGGCGGAAATGCTCCCAAAAAAGGATTCCAAAACTTATTAGAATAGGAAAAATTGAAATGAATGCAAAAACAATAGAACGCTTTAAAAACAACCAAGAACTACGTAGTATCTATCCGGTTTCCATCGCTGATCTCATGGCTCATTATGGAAAAGATCCGGTATTATGGGATGTCCATATCGATATACCCAATGAATCTATTGTTGGAATTATGGGCCCAAATGGAGCAGGAAAATCAACCCTGGTGAAGGCCGTCCTTGGTGTCATTTCTAATATCACCGGAACCATCCACATATTTGGAAAGCCAATAAAACAACAGATGCATCGATTATCCTATGTGCCGCAACGTGAAAACGTTGACTGGGATTATCCAATTACTGTTTTGGAATTGGTGCTGATGGGGCTCTATCGGGAAATAGGTATGTTCAAACGCGTATCTACTGCGGAGCGATACCGATGTATGCAAGCATTAGAAATTGTGGGAATGACTGAATACAGCAATGTGCAAATTGGCGAACTCTCCGGAGGACAGCAACAACGTGTGTTTTTCGCACGATCATTGGTGCAGGATTCAGACATTTATTTTCTCGATGAACCCTTTTCCGGAGTCGATGCAAAGACAGAATCTTCCCTCCAAGATGTATTACGCATGCTTCGAAAACGCAAAAAATGTATCATCATGATTCATCACAACCTCGACACAGCACAAAAATTATTCGATCATCTTGTGTTTTTAAATGGAACTGTTATGGCGCAGGGTCCCATAGACGAAGTTTTCACCCCAAAGAACATAAAAAAGACCTATGCGGGAGAATCCAAATCTTTTTTGATGAACACATAACATGATTGCCGCTCTGTTCACCTATAACACAATGGTTGTTCTCGTTGGCACAAGTCTTCTTGGGTTTACCTCTGGGATATTGGGGTGTTTTTTGTTGTTACGAAAACGTTCACTGGTAAGCGATGCGATTTCACATGCGAGCCTTCCAGGGATTGGCATTACCTTCATCATCCTCTATGCAGGAGGCGCCTCCATTTCAACACTGCCGTTATTAATTGGAGCTGCAATTACCTGTCTTCTTGCCCTACTTTGCATACAATTTTTTGGAAAACTGAGCACCCTAAAGGAAGGAACAACCATCGCTGTGGTATTAAGCGCATTGTTTGGATTTGGTATATTTTTATTGAGCATTATTCAAAAACTCCCTACGGCAAGTGCAAGCGGAATTAATCGATTTTTATACGGCAAACCTGCCTCAATCTTGTTTGATGATGCAGTTACTATAGGGGTTATTTCTCTTATCTCTCTGCTAACGTTGTTTATTTTTTATCGCCCCATCCATGTATGTATTTTTGATCCACTGTTCGCGAGAACGCTCAACTACTCATCAGAAAAAACAGACATATTGCTATCGGTTTTAACCCTAGGAGTCATCCTTGCAGGGCTGCAAGCTGTGGGAATTATTCTTATCATTGCCTTTCTCATTATTCCAGCAGTTTCTGCACAGATGTGGACAAAACAGTTGCACTTCATGATTATCATTGCAGGAGTGTTTGGATTGTTGAGCACGATCATTGGAACGCTGTTTAGCGCACAATTTACCTATGCTCCTGCCGGCTCAATCATTGTGTTGAGCTCGGGATTCTTTTTCTTGCTGAGCATTCTTTTCGGAAAACGAAAGGGCGTCATAGCTACTGCCCGGATAATACGTTTCCAGCAAAGGACGCGGAATATTCAGCAATTTTTACGCGTATGGCAAGACAGCATTGAACATATTGCCCCTGATTCGCAAGAATCTATCATTAAGCAAATCAAACAAACATCCCTAACAAAAGAATATATTTTGCAAAGAACAGGGTGGTCCTCCCTCCAATTTCACAAGATAATTGCGCTAGTCACTCGAAACAAATGGACAGAAAAAACGCCTGAATACCGTCTGACAACCACTGGTATTCGTGCTGCCCTGCGGGTCATGCGAAAACACGAATTATATCATTTTCTCATTCGACATGAACCAAGCTTATTGCATACATTTTCTCATACGAAGAATATGCAAGAGATCAGCCCCCGAACACTCTTGTCAACAACAACGCACCAACTGCTTGAAGAAGAACATCCAGTGCTGTTTTCACCTGCTGTCGAATCTGTCTTAGGAGACCAATACGTATGATGCCCTTCACCTCTATCGATATCTGGATTTTTGCAATCAGCGTGACTGCGGCACTAGCCTGCGCACTTCCGGGAGGCATCCTTGTTCTCAGAGGAAATGCACTCATGACTGATGCAATCTCGCACGCTATTTTGCCAGGAATTGCCATCGCCTTCATTATCACCGGTTTAAGAAACAGCCTGCCCATGTTCCTTGGTGCTGTCTTCGCTGCAGTATTGCTTTCCATTGCACTTGAATATCTGCATAAAGTTACGCGAAGCGATGCCGGTGCCTTGCTTGGCATTTTGTTTAGCATATTTTTCTCCTTGGGACTTTTGCTTATGGCACGTGGTGCAAGTGATGTCGATCTTGACCCCTCTTGCGTACTTTTTGGAGCACTTGAGCTCACCCCATTGCTCTCAGTTTCAGTCCTTGGATTGTCGATGCCCCCCGCATTCTTACAATTATTCATTCTTGCGTGCGTACACATCGTTATATTTTTTGTGTTTAAGAAAGAGATATCGCTGTTTATTTTCGATCCATTATTTGCCAAAATGCAGGGCATTCCCGTGAATCTTATACGATACATCCTCATTGCAGACATCGCGATCACCAATGTAGCCTTGTTCGAAATTGCCGGAAGTATCATGACCATTGCCTTGTTTGTAATTCCTGCTGCAACAGCACAGCTGTTCACCAAGCGATTGTTAACTTTTTTTCTTGCTACCATCGGGTTTGGAATAATTGCCATGATCAGCGGATTTATGCTGTCGATTGGAATTCCACTCCTGACAAATCTATCAGACACCAGCATTGCCGGAGGAGCATCGGTAACCGCATTTATTATTTTGATTTTTGCGTTATTGATCCAACATCATTTGAAAACCCGAAATACAGTCTTCAAATAGCATCCTTCAATCGCTCAATGTTCTCCTGCACCGGCACAATGTGCTCTGCTGCGATGTGTATCATACATGTATCTGTTGAAATACTGTGATGGGTGAGTGCTTGGATTCTTTCGCTCTCTGCGCCGTGTAATGAGCCAAGTTCTATACGCCAATAAAATCCATGAAATTCCTGTGCATATACCCGCGCCGGTGCAGAAATTCCGCCCACACTCGACGCATCTACTCCTGGTTCATGCTGATCTGCAGCACCAATAGTGATGTGTTCATTTCGTACAATACACGACACTGTATCGCCGATACCATATGCCCCTTCGTTTGGAACCACGCAATTAAAATTTCCCCAATCTTTGTGGGATAGGTTCCACGTGTCATTCTGCTGTGCGCAGATTTCTGCTCTAATGAGGCTATACTCCCCCAATAATGCCGCCGCCGCCTCTGTTTTTGGATGATAATACAAAGATGCTGCATCCCCATACATGCACACCTGTCCATCCTCCAATCCCAAAATATCATCCCCAAGATACAAAGCCTCCTCACGATTATGGGTTACATACAATAATGTCGCATCGTTTTGTTTAACGTAGTCTTGCAACATCGTCTGCATCTTGATTCGCATGCCTCCTTCTAATGCTCCCAAGGCCTCATCACAGAGAAGAACCGATGGCTTATACGCAATTGCTCGTGCAATGGCAACACGTTGTTGCTGTCCTCCTGAAAGGCTGTTTACTGAGCGCATTGCAAATGCCTCAAGTTCACAATGCTGCAGAAGTTCGTCTACTTTTTTTCGTGTTTCATGCGGTGCAGTATTTCTGATGCGTAATCCATAGGCGATATTGTCAAATACATTCATATGCGGAAACAAGGCATAGTCTTGAAAAATAAACCCAATGTTTCGATCTTCCAGTTTTAAGGTATGAATAGCAGCGCCGTTGTTGATGATACTTCCCCGAGCTAATGGCAAAAAGCCTGCAATCGTATAGAGCAAACTTGTTTTTCCCGATCCGCTTTTTCCCACAATGGTGGTTATAGCATTGCTTCGAAAATTACAATCAACCCTCAGTTGAAACTTTCCTCGTTGGCACAAGACATCCTTCAATACTAACGACATTACGCTAGTATTATGTACGTAATCCTGCGCCATTACTATGGAGCCCGATGTAACCATTCGTCGCGCATACTGATATCGGTAAAGTATCTATTTTGTAGGTATACCTGCAAGGATGTGGCCTTCTGCTCTGATTTGGAATTATGTCCAATAGGCTTTGCGTTGGAGGGTTTCAATGTACTGTGTTATCAATGCTACAAAAAGAACAATCACCAGGGATACTATGATTCCTTCTTCAAAACGATATCGACTGATGCTGCGAAACAAATACACCGATAAAGCAGGGATGCGATCTCGCGTTCCAAAATACAAAACTGCATTAAATTCGCCAAATGAAATAAGCAAGCCCATGCTCGCACTTGAAAGAACTATGGAACGAGACATCGGCAATCTAACGCTAAAAAATTCTTTCACCCACCCTGCCCCAAGATTACGTGGTGCATAGATCATCGTCTCTGAAAATCGTTGTACGTAATCCATGCATCTGGGAACGATGAATGGAAGGGTCAACGTGCTGTGGACAAGCACAACAAACACCGAAGAATGCACTGTTCTTGGAATAATTGTTAACAAAGAAAGCACCAAGATGAACGATGATAGGCATAGAGGTATCCCTGATACGCTGTTTATAAAAAATCGTTGCAGGAGGGTGCTCCGGATGCCTGCAGAGCAGAGCAAAACCGCTATACTTGCACAGAGGCATGCGGTGGCCATCCCAATTGCAAGCGTTTTTCCAAGACTGAGGCCCACCGAACCAAGATTAATCAATTCATTCGTAACGAGAATCGATCTCTTCTCATAAATTTTTACTGCGATGGCAATGAGCGGAAGGACTAGCAAGGTCCATAAGCTGCCTATATACGCCCAATGGAACAACCCTGGCTTAGCAATCTGCACCGATGCATCGATTGATCGATAGGATGGTTCTCGCGATTGTCTCCGCAAGACAAGCATATAGGTGGTGATGATGAGTATTCCAATCAAAGCTTGAAATCCTGCAATCGCACTCGCGCGTCCTATGTTTAGGCCATCGAGCAATGCTTCATAGATCATGACTTCTAATGTGCTGTCCCGAGGGCCGCTTCCTAATACAATAACGACGATAAAACTGGTAAAACAAAACAAAAACGTAATGCCTGCTGCGTGGATAATGGAAGGAAGCAGTAGAGGAAGTTGCACCGTTAAAAATCGTTTTGTTTTTGAAGCTCCCATACCTTGTGCTACAAGTGCATACCCCATAATTGAACGTTGGAGGGCTTGTCCGACAAAACGTATGAAAATTCCCATATCATAGAGAACATGCGCACCGATGATAGCCCAACTATTGTATAGAAAGGGAACCGAAGGCATCGGAAGCCACCGATTGATGATTCCATTGTTGCCAAACACAAGAATAACGTAGAGAACAAAAATCACCGGCGGAAGACAAAAGGGCAATATGCTGAATATCTGCAATGCTGCACTCGCTATGTTTGTTTTTTTGCCATTTCCTATGGAATAACGAGCCCAATACCAGGCTCCTGGAATGCCAACGAGCATGCATCCTAATGTGCTGAGACTTGCTTGCCGAAGTGTTCTCAGAAATATCGATTGAAATCGAGGGTCTTGGATGAGTTTTGTGAATGCAGCAACGGAAAAATTGTTTAAAAATGCAAAAGAAATGGGTAATACCAGAAGCACCAAGGCGCCAAGTAATATCCATTGTCCAACAGCAGATCGTGTCACTGACTCATAAGTTGATTCCAAGAATCAAGCCACACATCACCATGCGTTTTAATCTTTTCATAGGAAAGATGGAGAGTGGGAAATTCCGTTTCTAATGCTTGAAAGGAATCAGGCGTTTCAACATCTGTGCGAATAGGATACATAAAATTCTTTAGAGGCACTGCTTCTTGTATCGCAACATCTTGCAAAAACAAAACAAAAGTCTCAGCGAGCTGAGGATTCTTTGCATATGCAGTGACTCCTGCCCCTTCAACTTGCACATAATGTCCATCTGCAAACACTGCCGCCTTGTAGCGATCACTCTGCTCAAATTCAATGTGATATGCAGGACTCGTGGTATAACTCAAGACAAGTGGCGCTTCTCCTGCTGTAAACATGCCATATCCAGTGGTCCAGCCATCAGTTATCGTGAGTATTGATTTGTTTAGATTTTGCCAATACGCAAGAAAGTCAGATTCTCCGAATGCGGCAATAGTCCAATAAAAAAAGGAGAGCCCCGGGCTGGATGTGCCTGGATGCATGAGCACCAATGATTTGTTAAATCGTGACTCGGTTAATTCAAGCAGTGATTGTGGTGGTTGAGAAATGCGCTCTGAATCATAGATGATGGCAAAATATCCATAATCAAAGGGAACAAGATAAGGCGGCAACACCCCTTCAATGGCAGCAATATCCGCAACATGCGCTATTGGCTTTTGTCGCAAAATTCCTAACGATTCAACCAAGGGAACCATGTTATTGTCTATTCCAACAACAACATCGGGGCGATCAGGATCATCTTTGGTATATTGCTGGGCAAGCTGTGCCGTCACCACTGCATCTCCTCCATTGATATAGACAAGATCCACACCGTGTCGCTCTTCGAACAACTGCTCCACCTGAGGGCCCAATCCCCATTCAGACACAAAAGAATCATAGGCAAGAACATCTAGGTTCTGCATTCCTTCTTCTGCAGTCGGGAATGCACTCACTAGTGCGCAGGTCAACATGACAAGACAAGCAATTTTGATATTCATAGGCTACAATACCAATTGAATAACACGCCGTCAATAAATTAGAATATAGTTTCCTGACTGCATTTTTTTGTAAGTGCGGATCGTATAGCGAAACAAATTTTTAATAGTGCGCTATATGAATTAGGGGTCTATGGATGGAACAAATACAATTACCTCTGACTTTTATTCTTAGCAATGACGCCAGAGGATTCCTCAAACGCAACAACATCAATTCTTCAAATATCCACCTATCAGATGGGCGAGTATTACCCGGGATTCGTATCAACAAATACCACATGAATTTTTTGCAGAGTTTTTTGTTTAATGGATACCTTATGAGTAGCGAGCTTTGTATCAAGGACATCGCCCAGGAGCGAGCAGCGTTCACTGATGTTACAAAGGCCTTTATCTTTTCTGCACTCTATCGAAGATTTGATTGTGAAACCTTTGATTTACTTACCAATCAAGAAATTGTAAGTCGATGGAACAGACAACACCCACGACTGCTTCTCACCTATGAACGCCGCAATAACGGAAAGATAAATCAGCTTCTTGCCCCACGGAAAAATAGTATCGACAAATCTCAAAAGAGGGTGATAGAACATGCCATTAGTCAATTAACTGACGCCACACTCTATAATGAGAATCCTGAGATGGTGCATGCCATCGCAACAAATTTTCTTGTCAACTGTAGTTCTGCAACAAAGCTCTTGTTTTATTTGTTTAATCACAATAAGCACCCACTAATGTTGAATCAGCTGAGCACGCTGCTCGCACAGTATCTTCGGAAAATTCGTATAGCTGATTATTTCAGCATGCTTTTGATTGAGTTAACCCTTCAGGTATCGATGCAACATGGACAAACGTGGATGCTCGACAACACCCCTGCTTCTTATGGTCCAAACTCATTGGATAATGTATCTACGTATGTAATTTGGAGTTTCAGCCAGCGCCAGAACATTCCAAAAGAACGAGTACAATTACGCGTTGCTTTATCGAACAAAAAATCAGAGTTTCACAACCTACATACCCGCCTGACCCAAGATACCGATGAAGTACTTCGTCACGCAAATATCCAAGAATACTATCTAAGCAACGACGATCCTGCAAAGGACAGGAAGCTAGGACTCACCTATCTTTCCTATGTTGAAAACGAATGCAAAAATTTGAACCTTCATTTTGAATCCTTCATCAGCACCATTCCTGATTTACAACAGGCACTTTACAACGTATCACTTCTTATCTAAAAACAAAGGACCAATCTTGCTGAGATACTCACCATGAAACAAATTTTTCTATATTCTTATCCAAAAGTAAACGTTTACACTTGGACAGAAAATTCCAAAAAAGATAATCTAAAAATATACTAATCTATGTTTAACGTTGCGTTGGGCATAATCCTAGGCGACTAGCAGCACCGTTAACTATTTAGTACAATTTTCATGGAGGAAATATGAAAAAATTTACTATATGTATAACTATAATTTTTATGGTGTTAGGCATTCCCTCGTTTCTTTTTGCGGCAGGGGGGTCTGAAACCGATAAAACTATTGTTGGACTTATCACCAAGACCAATACAAACCCTTTCTTTGTGAAGATGCGAGAAGGCGCCCAAGAAAAGGCTGATGAACTTGGAGTAGAACTGCGAACCTTTGCTGGTGAGTTTGATGGCGATAACGAATCACAGGTTGAGGCAATAGAAAACCTCATCGCAGTAGGCGCCAAAGGCATTCTTATTACACCAAGTGACACCAAGGGAGTTGTTCCCGCTGTGCAGAAGGCACGCGACGCTGGCATCTTGGTAATCGCTTTGGACACACCACTCGATCCAATAGACGCTGCTGATGCTACGTTTGCAACAGACAATTTCAAAGCAGGCGAGTACATTGGAAAATGGGCTGTTGAAAAAATGGGTGCAGATGCTGCCTATGCGCGCATTGCATTACTTGATCTGAGTGCTGACGAGTTTACCGTCGATGTATTACGGAATCAAGGATTTTTGCAAGGATTTGGTATAGATACAAAAAATATCAACAAGATGGGAGATGAAAATGATTCTCGTATCGTTGGAAACGATATCACACGCGGATCAGAAGAGGGTGGACGAACCGCCATGGAAAACCTCCTGCAAGTCGATCCTGATGTCAACTTGGTCTACACAATCAACGAACCTGCTGCTGCCGGTGCCTATGAGGCTTTGAAAGCTGTTGGTCGTGAAGAAGATGTCCTTATCGTTTCTATAGACGGGGGATGTCCTGGCGTACAAAACGTAAAAGAAGGCATCATTGGTGCTACTTCTATGCAGTTTCCATTACTCATGGCATCGCTTGGCGTTGAAGCCATCGTCGAGTACGTAAACACTGGTGCGGTACCGCAGACTACTCCTGGTCTTGATTTCTTCGACACTGGGGTAGAACTTATTACCGACGAACCAGTAAACGGCGTTCCTTCAATAGATTCTGAAGAAGGTCTTACAAAATGCTGGGGGTAATCCTTGGCAAAATCAAGTAAGAAACTAATACAAACGGCTCCTTCGTTGAAGGAGCCTGTTCATTTTATCCCTCAGGCAAAAATATCATTTTTTTCTCGAATTCACCATTTTCTGCATGGCCATCCAACGGCTTCTCCACTTATCGTATTGATAATTTGCATCTTGCTGTTTGGTCTCATTGTAGGAAGAAAATTTCTTGCTCCATTCAACCTTTCACTAATCATCCAACAAGTAGTGCTTATCGGCATCGTTGGAATTGCACAATCTTTGGTGATTATCACCGCGGGAATTGATCTCTCAGTGGGATCGATAATGGTGCTTTCTTCAATAGTTATGGGACGCCTTGGGGTGATTGCAAATTGGCCTCCTGTGCTTGCCCTTTGTATGGGATTGCTCGTCGGGAGTATTGCAGGATGCATAAACGGTTTTCTTGTTGTGAAGATCAAACTTCCCCCCTTTATCGCAACACTTGGCACACTTAGCGTATTTTTCGCATTAAATCTTTGGTATTCACAAAGTGAAACCCTACGTTCGCAAGACGTGGCAACCGAGGCACCAATACTGCAATTTCTTGGTCGTTCTTTTGAATTATATGGAGCGCAGTTAACTTATGGTGCAATATTGATGATCCTATTGTTCATCCTATTTTCACTGATGCTAAAACATACCGCATTTGGACGCCACATCTATGCAATTGGCGATGATATCAATGCTGCGCGATTGGTTGGTATTCGCACCGATAGAACCCTTTTAGCTGTATACACCATTTCTGGATTCATCTGTGCAATAGGTGGTTGGGCATTGATTGGCCGTATTGGATCGGTGAGCCCACAAGCAGGGGGGAGTGCTAACCTCGATAGCATCACCGCGGTGGTTATTGGTGGAATCAGCCTCTTCGGAGGGCGCGGAGCAATCATGGGAACCCTGTTTGGAGCGCTCATTGTCGGCATGTTTCGCAACATGCTTGCATTGGCTGGAGTCGATGTACTTTGGCAATCATTTGCCATAGGGTGGCTCATTATCGCCTCTGTAGCCATAGATCAATGGATTCGCCGGGTAGGAAATTAATGAACCCAGCTATTCATAGAGAGATATAGGAATCAATATGCCGCTCTATGATAAAACAAACAAGGAAAAGTAAATGGCATTAGATAAAATATATACACAAGAACATAAAAAACTGGGAGAGTTCTTTGGAAAGATACGAGAAGCACAAACTCCGGAACGATTCACAACTGAACACCTAAAAGATCTTGGTTACACATCAAATAACGACAGAATGTTTATTCCTATCATGAAGAAATTGAAGTTTCTTACACCCGAAGGCATACCAACTGCCCGGTATACCGAATATAGAGACTATTCAAAATCAAAACAAATAATGGGAGAAGCAATAAAAGAAACATATCGTGATATTTTCTTGATAAATAGTGATCCTACCTCTGCTCCTAAAGAGCTAATTACACGAAAATTTAGATATTCTTTTAAAGACAAGGATACTACCATAAAACTTATGGTTAGTACTTTCTATGCATTACTGGCTCTTGCTGATCTAAAGGCCACCCAAACAACAAAAGGAGGGAATTCTGCTGAAGAGTCAAAAATTTCTGGAGAAGGGAATCCTACTGAAGAGTCAGAATTTTTTGAAGACGATACGACCCCATCGTCAGCTCTTCAAAACAACA
Organism: Spirochaetia bacterium; assembly: GCA_965243525.1. Taxonomy (GTDB): domain Bacteria; phylum Spirochaetota; class Spirochaetia; order WTKD01; family WTKD01; genus WTKD01. Next base: position 977,890 of record OZ251568.1, read on the forward strand.
TTCCAGAACTTCACTACACTATACAAATTCATTTACCTGCCACTAAAGATCTCGAGATTTATAATGCTATTTTTAAATCTCTTAAGGAACATTTGTTTTGAAACAACACACGAGATTAAGAGATTTTATGTTTCGACGACTGCTTTTCGAAACTGAGGCTACTAGATTTCAAAATGCAGGGATTAGAATAGGTGCAGATCAAGCTGAAACAAAAGAAAAACTATTAACTGAGGCCCTTGCCCCATTTCCTGTGAATTTAAGAAATAACGCGTTGGAAATGGCAAGGTTATATTCCATATTATTTGCTTTTGAAAATCATGTTAGAGAATTCATTCGTGAAACCCTTTCTGAAAACAAGGACATGGATTGGCTTGATAAACTTCCTCAAAAAGCAAAAGAAAATGCTGAGAATAAACAAAAAACAGCAATAAATGACTCATGGCTCGAAGGTGAAAAATCAGATATACTTGGCTTTCTAGATTTTGGGGATTTGGCACTAATTATCATAAACAAATGGGAGCTCTTTGAAGCAATTATCCCTTCTCAACAGTGGCTAAAACAACGTATGGATGAACTTGAAAAATCAAGGAATTTTATAGCACATAATAGAATGTTGCTTCCTGATGAATTTAAAAGAATGTATATGTATATTGCAGATTGGAATAATGTTGTTGGGCTATAGAAATCCCATAACAAAATACCCCGGTGAATGGCCAAAATTTCTACTAAATTTAGTCATTACATCATATGTAAAAGATAGTAATGAAATTAAGCATTCAAGTGAATATGATGTTTCAAAAAATAATTATACGAAATTTTTATTACTGTTTGCCTTGTGCAAACTTGAAAGGCAAAAATCGACAATTTTATTATGCAACTAGTTGATAGAAAAACGGGAGAGGAAAAAGATATAGGAATGGCCAATACACCAGTCATTGAAGTAAAAAAGGCAACGAAACGATTTGGCACCCTGCTTGCACTCGATGCGGTGGATATAACGCTAGAAAAAGGTGAAGTGTTATCTATATTAGGACCCAATGGTGCTGGCAAGACCACCATCATCAACGCATTACTCGGGAACATTTCTGTCACTAGCGATGTGCTAACGGTGCTAGAGCTAGCGCCAGGAGACATCCATGTAAGAAGACAAATTGGCGCAATGTTGCAAATCGCCGATTTACCGGGACAGCTAACGGTTAAAGAACATATTCAACTGTTTCAACAATACTACTCTAATCCGATGCCATACACAGATGTTATCGCTCTGACCGGACTAGAGGAAATTGAAAAAAGACGATCTAAAAAATTGTCCGGCGGTCAAAAACGACGCTTGTTGTTCGCCCTTTCGATTTGCGGCAATCCTCAAATACTCTTTTTAGATGAGCCAACCGTTGGCCTGGATATTCAAGCCCGCAAATTCTTGTGGCAGGCAATTACCTCTTTACGAAATCAAGGGAAAAGCATTATTTTGACAACGCATTATCTGGAAGAAGCTGATCAATTATCTGATCGCATAGTCCTCCTAAACAAGGGAAAGATTATTCGCGAAGGAAGCCCCGAAGAAATTAAATCTCAAATTCAGTTTAAAAAGATTGTTTGTAGCACTGACCTTTCTGTCGCAGAGCTGCTCTCGCTGAATGCTGTCTCTCAAGTGGAGCAATTTGACAATCTAGTTCAGATTAGTTCACATGATCCTGTAGCAAGTCTTCGAGAATTATTCAGCAAGAGTGAGCATATTTCAAATCTTTCAGTAACTGGAGCTGCGTTAGAAGATGCCTTTGTTGAACTCAATCGTATTCATGAATCGAAAATGGACACAACTGACTGATTATGGAAAAAATTATGCCTACAAAAAGTATAAAACCTAATTTGATTACCATCTATTTAGCAGAAACAAAATCCGAACTGATAAAACTCCTGCGAACTCCTGGATTTACATTACCAACCTTTATTTTTCCATTGATGTTCTATCTATTCTTTGGGGTGGTATTTAAAACTTCGGTCGACGTGCCAACATACCTTTTAGCTACCTATGGAACTTTTGGGATAATAGGACCCGCCTTATTCTCATTTGGTGTAGGGGTTGCTATAGAACGAGGTCAAGGGTGGTTTAATGTAAAAGAGGTATCCCCTATGCCCATTTCTGCCTATATTTTTGCGAGAATGATCGCAAATCTGTTCTTTGCATCGTGCATCATCATTGCTTTTTTTATCTTTGCTGTTTTGTTTGGTGCGGTCCAAATGCCGGGTGCTTCATGGACATTACTCGCAAGCATCTTATTGTTCGGTACTATTCCATTTTGCGCTATGGGACTCAGCTTGGGACTCCTCTTAAGTTCAGAGAGTGCACCCGCGGTCGTTAATTTAATCTATTTGCCCATGGCATTGTTATCAGGGATATGGATACCCATTAATTTCTTTCCAAATGTACTGCAAGATTTCGCCAACGTACTGCCTGCATATCATTTGTCCCAACTCGCTCTGAACGTAGTTGGCATGAGTCAAGGGCAGAATATTTTTATACATATTGGCGTGTTAATCGCGTATACGCTGTTTTTCATATGGCTCTCAGTGAAGGCCTTTAATCGAAAGGACAAAAAATAGTGAATCCAATATTAAAAGCACAAGGACTAACAAAGCGCTATGGAAGGGTTGTGGCTCTCGACAATGCAGATTTTGAACTCATGCCGGGTGAAATACTCGGTGTTATCGGCGACAACGGCGCAGGAAAATCAACTCTTATAAAAGTACTCAGCGGCGCTGTCATTCCTGATGGAGGAAATATATTTCTTGAAGATAAAAAAGTGCAGTTTCACCTGCCCATCGACGCTAGGAACCTAGGCATCGAAACTGTATACCAAGATCTTGCTCTTGCTCCTGCACTGAGTATCGCTGACAATATCTTCCTTGGCCGTGAATTACATCAAGGTGGCCCCATTGGTCGGTGGCTTGGGATTTTAAATCGGAGAAAGATGCAACAAATCGCACGGGATCGCCTGAATGAGCTTGGATTGCTCACCATACAGAATATCAACCAGACCGTGGAGACGCTTTCAGGAGGACAACGTCAGGGAGTTGCTGTTGTGCGCTCGGTGGTATTTGGTACCAAAGTGGTGATCATGGACGAACCAACCGCAGCATTGGGGGTCAAAGAATCCAGAAAGGTCCTTGATCTTATCAATGATGTGCGAAAAAAAGAAATTGCCATTATCTTGATCAGCCACAACATGCCTCATGTGTTTGAAATAGCTGACAGGGTGCACATCCAACGACTTGGCAAACGAGTCGCCGTGATAGCTCCTACTGAATGCAATATGACCGATGCTGTTGCCATCATGACGGGAGCCGCAGAACCGCCTGTCATTGAGTAGCGCTAAGCCTTTTTTGATGATAATAAAGAAGACTGATGGGCGGAGAATTATCCGGTGCCGATAATGCTGTTTCCGAATTTTCGTTTTACGGCAACCTTATTGCGCTTCTTATTGAACACAACACCTTCGTTCCAATACTCTACAGCAGCGAACAAAGCGTTTCCACCATCGTCAAAATCACTGCTCAAATCTCGAAACGAAGCATATTCTACAAGCTTTTCAAAATCTCCTGCTTCCAAATACTCCTTTCGCTTTTTGTAGAACGCATTCCATTCTTCTAGATTTGCAAATCCATCTCCCTCATCTTCTATGATTAAATGAGCCGATTTATCAGTATACCCATACCAAACATGAATTTTTTTTGATTTATCAAGTTTGTTTCCATGTTTGATAGCATTTCTCAGCAATTCCGTCACCTGTTGTTCCAACAAGTTCACATCGCGAATAGATGTTGGTGCTTTTTGTATCAATAACAGTCCAAAGAATCGCACCTGGCGATAATCACTTGGAAATTCCTTATAAAATAAGTCGCTTATATCAAACAATTCACTGTTTTGAGCAACTATTATTCCATCAGACATACATCACTCCCCTATTTCTGTTAAAGCCTTTTCAGTAGAATCAACTATCGGAAAATACGAATCAAGCTTTGTGAGTTGAATAACTTTTCGAGGCATTCCTTCAACATTACTAAAAAATATTTTGATGTTTTTCTTTTTTGCCTCGGAAAACGCAAATAACAAGCACGCCACTCCCATACTATCAAGATAGGTTACCTGTTTTAGATCAATGATAATCCCATTATAACTACCAGCTAACGCCTGTATAAGAGATTCTTTCATTTCTTTTGAAGAGAATAAATCGATATCCCCTTCAACAGTAAAAATAATAATATTGTTCTGTGTTTTAGAAGTAATTGTCATGGTGAATTATCCTTCATTTTAAGAAGTACCAAAGTTTGGTCATCGTGCTGTCTGCTGTCTTCAGCAAATGTAGTCATATCATCAAGTAATCGCTGTTTTATTGCTGGTAATTCTATATTTTCCTCACGGCTCTTATGTAACATTTTTTCTAGTCGTTCGATACCGTATTCCTCGTTAGAAGAGCCCTTTCGAATCTCCGAAATGCCATCAGTATAAAGTGCAACTATGTCTTGTTCTTGTAAAATGAAGCGTTTATCTGTATATCGAAAGTCAGCGTCAACTCCAATAGGAATGCCATCATTGTCGAGCTCCATCGTTTGAACAACATTTTCAGCGTCGTGCACAGCGACCATCAATGGATGGTGCCCTGCATTTGCGAAGTTTAATTCTATTTTTTTATCTGATTTTTTGGTAAACAACAACAGAAGCATGGTTGCAAATCGATCAATCGAAGCAGCCTCGTTTACCGAAGTATTAATTTCAGTGAGTATCTTTCCTGCTTCATGGAGTTTTAAAGATTTCACCGCTGTGTGAAACACGGTACGAATTAACACCATGAGCAAAGAGGCGGGAATACCTTTCCCCGCAACATCACAAACCAACACCGCAAGTGTATTCGTGTCTGGAATCTCGACCATGTCGAAATAATCCCCACTAACTCCCTTCAGCGGTTTTGAAAACACCTCGATATCTGCAATATCTGAAGATATCATTCCTTTCGCTGGCAACAAGGATGTTTGAATATCAGCAGCAATGCCAATTTCTTGTTCAATCTGTTGCTTTTCAAGAACTTCGATATAGCTGTTTCGGTTATCAATAACAAGAGAGGTATATCTTGCCAAAAGCTCTGCTTGGGAATAGTCAGATGGAGTGAAGGGGGTCTTGCTGACATTTCGTGTCATCGACAAAACACCAAAGGTACGATCTCCAAAAAACAGTGGAAAGGCAAGAACTGAATTCATCGTGTGTCGCATACTTGTGTTTGCAAACAACTCAGTTTGCTGTTCAGTCGTCAAAAATCGAAGATACAGTGGTTCACGCTCGCTAAAGACTTTTCCTAAAAACGTTTCCCCTGGTTTAATCGGAATTGATTTTACGTACATCTCGACTGCACCAACGTGGGAACGCAAAATACGCGATGGTACCTCGACAACTGGAGGAAACACGCCGTAGATTACCCGTACTTCCAAATTTTCGTTAAACCTATCGAGAAGCAATATGATAACTCCATCGGGGTTTATTGCACCAACGATCGATTGGATAAGACTATCCAATATATTATCAATGTTTTTCCTACCTTCATCTTCGGACGTCGATATAGCAATAGATTCTGAACTTATCTGTCGCAAGTCCTCGAACAAACGGCTTATTGTATTGTTTTGCAACACAATAGTATCTTGCACCTGTCGATAGGTCCCTCTTTCAAGAAAGAAAAGAGGGGTGAAATAACCAAGCAGCAAAATGCCACAGATTAGTTCTTGTATCACATTCTCCACGATGGGGTTGGTAAATCCGAATATCACCGCGCCAATAACCGAAAAAAAGAACCATAACTGAATACGTTTAATGAGCTGATGACCATTTCTGACAGCTCTACCGTGAGTAATAAACAAAAATATAATTGGCACAACCGCTAATGCTGCTTGAAATCGTGTTAGGACATTCTGATTTGCCAATACTAGAAAAAGAATTTGTCCCCCAACAAGCAAGCCGGTGTATACAGAAAAGAAAATCACCACAGAATATTGGCCATAGGTGCTTGTGAACCAAACAACATAGAGCAATGCCATACAACAGTCTATGCCTGTGATCAGTATCGTAAGGATCTCTTCACGAAAGCCTATAAGGAAGATAACCTGTCGCGCAATCAATAGGATTGGAACGAATAGAAGTGCTATCATTCCTCCCTTACGCTGTCGAGTGATCAGAACATAGAATGAGTAGGCCAAGAGGAAAAGCGCAATCGTAATAAATGTTATTGCATATAATGGATCTGAAACTACCGGTAAAAACATGGTTCTAAGTTTACATCTTTAAGCTACTTTAATAAAACAGTGTATTAGCTATAATAACAATATATAGCAAAAAATGTATTATATTGCTTATTGTACTAACTTTTATTCTCTATATATATAGTACACCAAAAAACACAAATAGGACAAATGCCTTTTTGTATTTCGATACGTTAAATCATACTCTTCGGATCCAACAAAGATTCTATGCGATTTTTTGGCAGGATCTTCTCTTCCTCCAAGAGATCTCGAATCTTCTTCTTTTCTTTATAAGCTCGATAGGCAAGCGCAGACGCTCGATCATATCCTATTTCAAGCGCAAGAGGAGTTACCAATGCCAGAGACCACTCGATCCAAAACGCAAGGCGTTCTTCGTCAATGTGCAACCCATCGATACACTGTGTTCTCAACGAGATAAGTGCATTTGTCAGAATTGCAAGCGATTCACTTGTCTCAAATGCAATCAGAGGATGCATCATGTTCAACTGCAATGGACCATGCTGTCCCGCAATACTCACCGAGACCGCCTTCCCATTGATATGAGCAGCAACCTGAATGAGCATCTCAGGAATAACCGGATTGACCTTTCCGGGCATGATTGATGACCCTGGTTGTAATGATGGGAGTATTATCTCACCCAATGCACCGCGAGGGCCGCTTGCCAACAAACGAAGATCATTCGCTATTTTCATTAAGGCGCTCGCCAACACATTCAGTGCTCCCATCAACTCGACTTGCGCATCCCGCGCCGCAATTGCCTCAAAGGTATTATCAGCCGGTCGAAAAGAAATCTTTGTTTCTTCAGCAATTCCCGTGATAACGGCAGCTTTGTATTTTGGATGTGCATTCAACCCTGTCCCAATAGCCGTGCCCCCAAGTGCCAATTCTTCCAAGGAAGGAAGACAACGGACGATACGTTCCTTTGCCTTCAAAAACTGGGTTTTAAAGGCGGAGAGTTCCTGACCAAAGGTCATCGGAACCGCATCTTGCAAATGGGTTCTCCCCAGTTTCAAAGCTTGTGCAAATTCCTTCTCTTTCTTTTCAAACGATACAACTAGCAAATCCAAAGCCTCGATCAAAAGTGGTGCATCAAGGCGATTTGCAATATGGAGCGCTGATGGAATAACATCGTTTGATGATTGACTGCGGTTTACATGATCGTTTGGGTGCACTGGATTGCGAGTTCCGCGAGGAAATCCCAACAGCTCATTTGCTCGATTTGCAATCAATTCATTTGCATTCATATTCCAAGATGTTCCACTTCCGGTTTGAAATACATCAAGTGGAAATTGATCGTCCCATTTTCCTTGTATAATCTCATCTGCAGACCGCACGATTACATCACAGATATCCTGAGAAATTAATGAAAGGCCCGCATTAGTGAGAGCGGCATGTTTTTTGATCAAACCAAGGGCCTTGATCATTGAAGAAGAAATACGATGTTTTGATATTTTAAAATTTTCTATCGCTCGGCCGGTTTGCGCCCCCCAATAGGCATCTGCAGGAATAGTAATTTCCCCCATGCTATCTTTTTCAATGCGATATTCCTGATTCTTTTTCATAGTGTTGCTATTCTCCTCATTGACAGGGCTCATTGGCGAGCCTATTATTTAGTATAATTTTTTGGGGGAATAATGGGAAACATAGGAATTATTGGAGCGGGAGAACTTGGCGCAACAATTGCGTTTTTTCTTGCTGAACAACATATTGGATTTTCATACGTATATGATGACCAACAAAACATCGCCGTTGGAAAATCGCTTGATCTCCTCGAAGCAGCACCTATTCGAAAATACGACACCTATATTGCAGGAACACCAGAGATCGAAAACGTATTGAACAAGGGTGTTATCATTCTCGCACTCGGCAATACCAACACCGTCGAACACGATGAGTTAACACGTGCAAAACTAAGCATTGAAGCCATCAAACCACATCTTGATGCACTGAAAAAAACAACAGCTCCCATCATAGTAGCAACCGAGCCCTATGATGTTGTCACCAGCTATCTTGGTGCTGTCTTACCTGAACTAAAAAATCGCCTCCTAAGCGCAGGCAGTTACATCGATAGCATTCGTTTGGCAAAAGAGATTGCAGCACATCTTTCAATTACCAGCAGTGATGTCAGCGCATTGGTTCTTGGTCATCATGGCGGAACGCTTGTTGTTGACGAAGCATTTGTAAGTATTTCAGGTATTCCTGTCTCACAAGTGATATCTTCTGCTGAATTCAATGCTCTTGCACAAAAAATACGCAACTATGATCACGATTTCGTAGAACTTACTAAACGCAGCTACCCATGCTATGGGCCGGCAGCAGCCTTTGTGTCCTTAACCAAGAGCGCCTTGAAAACGGCTCCGCAAATTTTGCCAGTATCTGCTGCTCTAGATGATGAAACAATTGCCATTGGAAAGCCTCATTATCTCTTGTGCAACCAACAAACCTTCCATATTGAAGAAAAAATCATCCCCTATTCACAACAGGTAGCAACATTACTCGAGACGGCAAAAAGCGAAGTCGAAGCCATCGTAAAGGAGTTGATATGAGAAAAAAGGTAGCAGTTATCGGAGCCGGAAACGTTGGATCATCTGCGGCATATTACATTGCACGACAGGGACTTGCTGACGTAGTACTTATCGACGTTGTTCCAGGACTTCCTCAAAGTCGCGCACAGGATTTTTCTCATGTGGATCGTTTGCAAGATTTCGATGTATCAATCTCAGGAAGCAATGATTATAAAGCCATTGAAGGCGCTGATATCATCGTCCACACCGCAGGCATCGCACGCAAGCCTGGCATGGATCGCATGGATCTTTTGAAAATCAACGTGAACATAGCACGACAAGCTGCACAAGCAGTGAAAACCTATGCCCCGAATGCCATTGTAATCGCAGTTGCCAATCCTCTTGATGTCATAGCTCTTGCCTGCCTTCGTGAAACTGGCTTTGCCTCACACCGTGTTTTTGGTATGGCGGGAATTCTTGACGCTACGCGGTTTCGCTATTTTATTGCAGCGGCTTTGCGAATCATTCCTGAAGACATATTTGCCATGGTGCTTGGTGGCCACGGCGACACCATGGTGCCCCTTCCACGGTATACAACGGTTTCAGGCATTCCTTTGACTAGCCTAGTAGACAAAGAAACAATTGCCAAGATGGTGCAGCGCACTCGCACTGGGGGAGCTGAGATAGTCAATCATCTAAAAACAGGGAGTGCTTATTATGCTCCGGCTGCCTCGGTTGCCAAAATGGTGCACGCTGTGTTGAGCGATACCAAGACAATCTCTCCCGTATCAGCATATCTGCAAGGTGAGTATGGATACAAAGATCTCTATCTTGGTGTTCCGGTGCTTCTTGGTGCCAATGGTGTTGAGAAAATCTATGAGCTTGATCTCAGCAAAGAAGAACAACAAGCCTTGAAAAAATCAGCCGATGCAGTGCAAGAAGGGATTTCGCTGCTCAATAGTTTGGACTAATCATGCATCGCTTTAGTGCATATCGATTGACTTTTTTTGTTCCAATGCAGCACGCTGAAGCAGTCAAAGACGCCGTTTTTGCCGCTGGAGCTGGCAAGGAACAGGGATATAAACAGTGTAGTTGGGAAGTCTTGGGAGTTGGACAGTTCATTCCTCAAGAAGGCAGTACCCCATACATTGGAACAGCAGGAAAACTTGAACGAGTGCCCGAACTGCGCGTTGAGATGATCTGTCCTCGCGACAAAGCACCAAGGGTCATTGACGCACTCATTGCTGCACACCCCTATGAAGTTCCCGCATACGATTTAAAACCAATCCATCGCAAGAACGAACTTCTCTAGGTGTTCAACCTGTTCTGACTAATAATTTTCACACAATTAAAAAATGAACTAACTCTATACCTTCGACCTAGAGAGATAAGAATTGCTAACGCGCGCATAGCGCCGGGATGAGTTAAGAACCCTATAAAGAATAAGCTGCTTCCAGAGCAATTCTCATCATGTCGTGAAATCCTGTCTGTCGTTCTTCGCTCGAAAGTTCCTCATGAGTCACCAAGCTGTCACTAACGGTTAAAATTGCAAGCGTCTGTATTCCGTATTTTGCCCCTAATGAATAGAGCTGCGCTGCCTCCATCTCAACTCCCAACAACCCAAATGACTGCCATGTTTTCCAGATATCGGGATCGTCATGATAAAATGTATCAGTTGAAAATATACTGCCGATATGTGTAGGAATTTTTAACGATCGTGCTGCTTGGACGCTGGCTTCGAGCAAAGGATAAGAAGCCGTGGGAGATAACACCGAACCAGACTGGAGGCGTCCTGCATTCATTCCTGAATCAGTTGATGCGGACATCGCAAGGATAACATCCCGTGGTTTTATATGCTCTTGAATGCTTCCGCAAGAGCCAACTCGTATGATCTGTGTTACCCCATAACTCTTGATGAGCTCGTTGACATAGATACTCATGGATGGCATCCCCATGCCTGAGCCTTGGACTGAGATTTGTTTGTCCTTGTACATCCCAGTAAACCCAAGCATTCCGCGAACTTCATTATAACAAGTTGCATCTTGCAAATAACTCTCGGCGATAAATTTTGCACGGAGTGGATCCCCTGGCAATAATACCGTTTTTGCTATCTGTCCTTCTTTTGCTCCAATATGTACACTCATGTTTCTAATTGCTCCTCTATATAGCGGAAAAAATCATATCCGGCTTGATCTGTTGGAGAATGTTCCTGCAGAGGATCATTGACTCCATGATCTGTCAACTTGGTAAATAATTGTTGTCCTAGTATATCAGTTCTCATTTTCCCATTCAACAAATTATAACACGCAGCGACACATCCATCGCGAAACACACAGCGATACGGAATTCTATGCCACAACAGATCATGGAAATGCTGTGGGCTGGGTTCAATTAACCATTCCCACGATGATTTATACTCCACCAAGGATTGATCAACTCCATCCCCATCGATGAAATAAAATGGTTCCCGGAACACTGCCCTTGCCGCAAGGACAAGCTCGTGTAAAAGATTTTCTATTGAATGTATATGCGACGCAATTGCTCCTACTCGATTTCGTATTGACCGTGTTGCACGTGTATCAGTTGTGAGCAATTCGGATTTGCGGAGATACCTCCACATGGTTTTTTCGTCACAATCAAACAACAAAGACACATGGTGCAATGCCCTTTGTTTAACAAACCGGAAAGCGCTCCCTGCTATTTTTCGTAGTTTTGAATGTTCAGAAGCACCATCATCAATCGGACCTTCGTGCAAAAAGAGATTATGCCTCTCATCACTAATTGTGGAAATACCAAGTCTCGTTAAGAATTCTTGAAGAAAATGAATAAGTGTTGATTTTTGAAAATGATCCCTGTCGGTGATATAGGAAAGTGAAATCGTCCCCTTATCATGAAACACAGCCCCCCCGCCACTCAATCGACGACACAAGGCTATCTTATCTTCCTGCATCGCCAAAAGATGAGATTCATTCCAGGGAATTTGATTTCTGCCTATAAACACCGACGCATCGTTTCGCCAGATGAACAATATATCGTTTTGGCGTTCCATGAGATCATTACAAGCTGGCGTTTCACTCACCTTGTGCAAAAGCGATTCTTCAAGACATTGGTTGAGATATGGATTTGTTTCGTTGCTATAGTATACCATCCTCTGGAATCACCGCTCGAAGGATTTCAAAATCATGTTTTGTTATTCCATAGGAGTTCTGTTCTGCAATGCACGTGCTAGTGTTTTCTTATCTGAATATTCAAGTGTTCCGCCAACTGGCAACCCAAGAGCAAGCCGGGTTATCTGCACGGTGTTTTCATATCGCTGCAACAAAAAAGTCGCTGTGGTATCCCCCTCAACGCTGGGATTTGTCGCAATAATAAGCTCTTTGATTGATTCTTCTTGGATACGACGATCTAATGCAGCGATACGCAATTGGTCGATGCCCACCCCATGCATAGGATCAATAACACCTTGCAGAACGTGGTATATTCCATTGAATGTATGCGTCTGTTCAAGTGCAAGAATATCTTGTGCATATTCCACAATGCAGAGAACATGGTGATCTCGAAATGCATCGTTGCAGATAGAACAGACAGTCTGCTCACTGTAGCCACCACAACGAGAGCAAAATACTATTTCCTTGTGCAGGCGAACAAGGACGTCAGCAAGTTTTTTTGCAAACGACGCATCACGATACAACAGCGCATACACCATTCGTCCAGCACTTTTTGCACCAATCCCCGGAAAGCGTGAGAACAACTGTATTAATTGATCAATAACAGTCACTGGATATCACCCAAGGTTAAGCAAGGAACTCCATTGATCTCCCATAGAAGCCTGAATTGCTTCACGCACCTTGGTGACTGCATCAGTGCTAGCTGCGATTAACATTCCCTCAAGAACGGTCTTGTGTTCAGGGGTGAGCAAGGATTCGTCGATGTTCACCGATTCAACCAAAAAATGACCATTCATGGTCAAAACGACAAGATCGCCGCCCGTTTTTCCTTCGACTCTGATAGCAGCAAGCTTTTCTTGCATCTGCTTCGTTTGTTCGGTTAATTTTTGCATTGATTGAAAAAAATTGTCATTCATCCTTATCTGTTCTCACCATCTTTCCTTGTAAAATTGGTTGCATCTCAAGCAGTGTTTGATTATGATTCACCTTCTGTATTCTAATATGAAACACGATATCTTCGATATCTATTGCGGTTTTAAAAACCTCTATAACATCCCGTTTGTGATTGCTCAGTATACGATGCATAAAATGATCAGCAATTTCAACATGGAGGATAATCGATTCCTTCCAGATTCGAGATATCGCTCGCAAGGCTTGAGCAAGTTCTTCATTTTCAGAGACTTTGACAACAATGGTATCAATAATCGATAGGGAAACTGGTTCAGATGATTCTATTGTATTTTTCCGAATCCCAGTATCCGATTGGGGCAGCGTGAACGATTCTTGAGAAACATTCCCCCCTTCTTGTCGATCTATAGGTGCACTGGATAGTGTGGCCGTCGAAGTTCTCGCCGGTTCTTGCTCTTGCCTGCTGAACACATCATTTTGCTCTTCTGTCTGCGTATTTGGCATAGTTACGTCGCCATACGCATCAGCACCTAAAACTGCATGTTTTGGTTGTACGTCTTTGGAGAGCACGTCTTGGTTGGGCATATTTTTTGGAAGGGTTGATGAAATTTTTTGCATAACGTCCGCTGTTGAAGAAGGCTCCTTGGACAATTTCCGTAATTCCTGAACGATCTTACTCAACGGCATGTATGAAGACAAAGAACAAAGTTCCGCTGTCAACAACTCGACTTCTACTTGCGCAAAATCTGAGTGATGGATTTCCTTCAGCGTTTCAACGCATCGCTTGACCGCATGCTCACATTGTCCACTTGTAAATGTATTCAAAATAGATTTCTCGATTTCAGATGTCACCGAAACATCAGGAATGATCCCCAATGTCGCACAGTATGTATTTCTGAACAACTGCATCAAAAACGAAGCAACAACCAATGGGCTCGTTCCTTCAGCAAAGATCTGATGAAGAATTTTTTGCGACTCTGCCTCATCCTCAGAAACAATGCCCCCTGCCAATTTTTTTAATCCTAGAACGCCATGCATCCCCAGTTGGTGCAATACCAAGGATTCAGTGATTCCATCGGCAGTAGCACTTGATTTTATTTGATCATAGAGCATATAGGCATCACGCAAGGATCCCTTTGCCTCGGTAGCAATCAGGTTTTTCGCAGCATCATCGATTGCTATTCCTTCTTCTTGAGCAATATCTTCTATTGATAAAACAATATCTTTGTTGTGAATCTTCTGAAACTGAAACTGTTGACACCGAGATCGAATCGTTGCGGGAACCTTTTGTAATTCGGTCGTAGCAAAAATAAATACGATATACTCTGGCGGTTCCTCAATTGTTTTCAACAATGCATTAAACGCATTTTGAGTAAGCATGTGAACTTCATCAATGATGTAAATTTTGTAGGAATATTCTATCGGTGGATACAAGACCTGTTCGCGGATTGCACGAACATCATTCACTCCTGTATGTGATGCACCATCAATTTCTATAACATCAACCGCAGATCCCTCAGAAACCCAATCCGCATAGGCAACTTCTGTCGCATGCACTTGGTCCTGCGATGGCGGAGGTGCTGCGGAATCTTTGGTTCTTTTAGCACCAGTGCCCTGCAATGCAGCTGCAAACAACCGCGCTGCTGAAGTCTTGCCAACTCCATGAGGTCCAGAAAAAAGATAGGCATTGCTAATTTTGTTAGATAGTATCGCATCGTGTAGGGACTGCGTAATAAACGATTGCCCTCTCAATGATTCAAAGGTTTGTGGTCTTCGTTTCGTTGCTGTTATCTGGTGACGCATAGAAAAAGCACTAGGCATTCTGCAGCACCGCAACGCATACATACCGCTGCTTTCTTCCGAACCTGACGGAGTTTTGTAATTGCTACGCGCACAGCACCCAGTGCAAATCTAGTATACCAAATTAAAAATCTCTAAACAACGAGTTAGCCTTGTTCGCGAGTCTCCTCTCCTCGTTCACGATTCCAGAAAAACCGAAACATTCCACGATTGCCTCGTCTCCCTCGGCTCATCCAAGACCCCTTTCCTCGACCTCTTTGCTTCATATGAGACATCATTCCCATCATCTCTTCATAGCGACCATGGTGGTTTGATTCACCGATCGTTTCGAGTGATATGCCGGAAGCCAGTTGAGCCTGCACCGTGGTAAATTGCCCTATCAAAGCGCCAGCTCTCCTCATAAAACGCATAACAGCTTCTTGAGAGGCGGCATCGTTCTCTGCTCCAAGCAATGAACTATATTCAACAAGGGCTGTATTTGTCGTATCAATAGCAAACTGTACTGCTTCTGCATCTGTATTGAGCGTAGGAATGCTTACATTCCTGTTTTCTGGAATAGTTCCATCGGTTGCAGTGATATGCTTCTCGAGTAAGGAGAGGCGTTGTTCACCCCGGGTATCGTTATACAAGATATCGCCATTCTCTAACTGTTGAGCCATTTCTGAAAGTGAAGAATGCAATGTCTGTTCGACAACATATATCCTTTCGAGTGTTAGAGCATCGATATCGATTTTGCCTCTTTTTGTATTCCAGTCATGCGCAAAGAGCGTAACCGAAGTACAAACCAATAACATACTTATACCTGTTATTATTCTTTTCATATCCCCTTAAACAACAGCATAGATTAAAGGTTACTTTTCTCTATGGTAGAGCGAGATTGCTATCACTATACTAATATATGCCCCGCGGTATTTCGAAATCAGAATATTTGAAAGGAAGACAGTGTAAACTGGCATTGTGGTTTTATCGAAACCGAAAAGACCTGCGCAGACCTCCTGATGCTGTCACAAAGGAAGCCCTTGATTTTGGCACGCATATTGGAGCAAAAGCCCAAGAATTGTTTCCTTCCGGAAGAGCCGTTTCTGTTCCTCCTTGGCAGACTTCCAGCGCCGTTGCACAGACGCAACAGCTTATTCGTAGCGGTGCCAATGTTATTTTTGAAGCATGTGCGCAACACCCCATCGATAACACCCATGCACGAATCGATATCCTTTTACGAGATGACAAAAACAAATGGCAACTTCACGAGGTAAAGGCGACAAGGACAATCCACACCCATCACATCGAAGATCTTGCATTTCAATGGTATGTGTTTCGTGCAGCAAAATATTCATTGGCGTCAGCACATGTCATCCACCTCAAGCAGGGCCTACCTGATGATTATGACTCCATGTCTGCACAAGAACTGTTTGTTACTACTGATTTAACCGAGGCGGTCCTGCAGAAACAAAAAGAAATTTTTCGACTGAGCTTTGAATTAGGCGCCATAGCAAGACAGCCCTCACCGCCTGAATGCCCTCCAGGACCCCATTGTGTCCATCCCTTTGTCTGTGAGTTTCGACATTATTGTTGGCAGAACCTCTCGCCACAGGAACGATCAACTCTTGAATCCTCTCGAAACCTCCGTTGAGACACTGCAACTGATACAGATGGATGCAAAATATCTATACATACCCGAAAAATAGGTAAGCATCTTCTATCCCTAGAATATTTTTGGTATTGTATGAAATGGCGTATAAAGAAGATGCCCTAGAACGAGCCCAGTCCATATTCAAGAGTAATTCTCCAAAGAATAACTTTGTATTAAACGAAATTAATGACCTCTCCAAGGATCTCTGTCACTACATCATCAACATTGCACATCAAATCAAATATGCATCAAAGGTGCTCACGCCGTTAAAGGTTGACCACCCTGTTCTTGGATTATTTCAGCAGACATCTACACGTACTCGAGCTTCTTTGGATATCGCCGCGGATGAACTACGTGCAAAATGTACGTATATGGACTGGAGTACCACCAATATCCACCTGACCTCTCCCATTGAAGAGATAAAGATTCTCTCACATCTCTATTCTTTGATCTTTGTACGCATGCGCGATCACACTTTGCTTAAACAAATGAGTGCAGCTTCTGCTGTCCCTTTTATCAATGCAATGAGCGCACACGAACATCCCACCCAGGCTTTGACAGATCTTTTCACCATTAAAGATTTTTTCAAGACCGATTTTCATCACCTCCGCCTTGCCTATATTGGAGATGCAAATAACGTTGCTCGTTCCCTCGCCCATCTATCGGATAAGTTGCACCTTTCGATGGTATATTCTGCTCCTGAAAAATACCGCTTTTCTGAACCACTTCCCATTCAATACTTCAAGGATCCCAAAGACGCTGTAAAAAACGCAGATATCATCTATACCGACACCTGGATTTCAATTGGAGATGAATCTGAACGAACCGAACGTCTCGCTGCATTTGCTGATTATCAGGTCAACCATGCCCTTCTTTCCCATGCTCCAAAACACGCCTTGATTATGCACTGCTTGCCTGCACACATCAACGAAGAAATTAGCGAGGATGTGTTTTCGCTCCCTCGTGCAATTCATCATACACAGGCATTAAATAAGCAGTATATCATGCAGAGCATCATGATCTATGCTATCCATGAATATCATCAGAGCAATCTTTAGAACATAATTGCCCTAGCAAAGATTCAAATTCCAAACTCATGCAAATCAACAACAAATTACGTTTCATAGATGTATGAACGATTTAAATGCAATGTCAATTATCAAATCCTGCATTAAGCAGACAACAGCTTTTGATCATCTTGAACAAGTTGATCTTCGTGAAACAATTCAATGGAATAATCAGTTAACAACAACACAAATCCCGCTAATCATTCCGCACATACATCTAAACACTTCACAAACACATGCATCCTGTATTCACGAATTACCCCTAGAACAGTTATCTGCAACTTCTTTTACTCAAAATGCAGTATATGCTATTCATGTCCAAGATGATCATCACGACTCAGATCAATTAAAGACTGTTCTTGATTCCTGTGATGCTGACAAAAGACCACATATACTATTGTTTTTAAGAGAAAAATCAAAAAATCAAAAAAATATCCTGCTTGCAATTGAACGATGGAAATCCTCTTTTCCAGACATTCCAATCGCCATCGGGCCACTCTGCTCTGTTGATAAAATTCCAGCCTTGGCTGCAGCAGGTGCTTCAATTATTCGATTTGGATATGGATTGTCTCAATTTATCCTCACAGAACAATATGGAGTAAGCGGTTCAATCATTGAACAATTCACCGCATGCAAGCAATACGCACAAGAGCACGCAATGGTGCTGCTGGCTGATTGCATTATCCACGAATACTCTGATATTCCAAAATTATTTGCATTAGGAGCCCATGCAGTTCGTGTCGATGATCAATCAATTGCTCATTTTATTCGAGTCATGCGGGAAAACAGTTTGCCATCAGGTGGTGAACGAGAAGAATTGGTCGCAGAGGATATATATTTTCGTACATCGCCGTATCACACCTGTATAGATCAGATTTTTCATATCTTACAGGTCGTATTAAGCGTAACAGATGCATCGCGTATTTCAGAGCTAGCAACGCATACTACGTTATTGTAACGATCCCTGCTTTCATGACTCTCTGTTGATTAGAATTTAGAATCTCGAAGTTATTAAAACGAAATAATGCTGATATTGCAATGCACTGCAATGCCAAAGGGGCATTTCGCTGAAAGTGCTTCTTGACTTTGAAAAAAACGAAAATTAGACTGACAGTATTACAAAGGAGAGGTGTCCGAGTGGTTTAAGGAGATGGTCTTGAAAACCATTGTACTCGTGAGGGTACCGAGGGTTCGAATCCCTCTCTCTCCGTAACGTTTGGGATTGGCGGTTGGACATTTGTCGCTGGCTAATAAATCGCCTATTCCATTGAGAACATCTGCCGCAGGCAATAATTGTTTTTACACCTGCGGCTACGTTAGTTACCTGTTTTTTAGAGTTTTATCCCTCCGTTGTGGAAGACTCGGTCTTGTCATCCTCTTCTAGTTCTTCATTATCTTTCTTCTTCTTCTTTTTACATGAAGAACTAATGCTACACCCGCCGCTACTACCAAACAATATCCCTGCTCCGATGACAAACCCAAAATCATACCATCCTCCGTTGTTGTAAACTTCATACAAAGATATTCGATCTGTAAACAAAGAAATTACAAACGAAAAGGGTGCGATGACGCCATGCCAGATTCCTCGGAAAAATCCCGCACGCGAACGAAGCGGCAGCGACTCGGCGTCATCAATCTGAGTTTCTATCGTGTCGGCAAAATTTGGCCCAGGAAAGCATCCAATTACGAAGATAATTAAAAAAACACACAGCAACACCATGCGTAGATGAGAATAGTTTATCTTATTATTCATGAATCTATTGTATCTCCTATCCTATTCGCGTGCAATTGTAGAGTAGATTTGTTATTTTTTGCGTGTTTTTTAGGCGAAATGAATAGTTTTGGTAAGTATTTTAAGAATATCTAGAAATTTTAGGTATGTACAACAAGATCACGTTCTCGTTCACTGACCATCGTCTGTGTTGTTAACCAAGGCGTTGAGAACACTCTCAACCTCCTCAGTATCGCTAACACGATACCGAGCTGTGGTTATTTGTGAACCAACCTTCACCGTCCATGCTGTTTTTGGAAGAGAAGAAAATAAATCTTCATCGGTTCTGTCATCTCCGAAGGCAGCAAGAAAATCAAAGGACCCTTCTCGATCAGTAATTACCGAATACGCCAATCCCTTGTGCAGACCTTGCACTCGAATTTCAACATTTTTGTTGCCATGCATAACTTCAATAGGATAGGCATTGAAATATTCAGTGACATGATGAATCAATTCCTTTGCTTGAACATTTGCCATCTCTGGTTCAGCATTTCGATAATGCCACACCAAGGAAGCCTCTTTTTCCTCAATAAGGGTTCCAGGTGTTTGATCAATATACTCTTCAAGTAGCTTCCGCACGTTTTTTTTCCACGATACATCGATATCGTGTAATAGAGATTTCCATTCATCGCTTCCCGGAGCCTTCATAACGAGTCCATGCTCAGCGATGATATAGATGTTAATATCACCAAGCCAACTGCCAATCGTATGTCGATCACGCCCACTGATTATTACTGGCAGAGTCTTTGAATTCTCTGCTAAAACATCTAAAATCCGACGAATCGACTCACTCGGAGCTGCTTCTTCAGGTTTTGGAGTGAAGGCACGCAAGGTTCCATCATAATCCAAAAACAACAACCTTCTCTTTGCCTTTGTCCATGCTTTTTTCATCTGTGCAGGATCAAGCACTTCAACCTTTCTAGTATACACCTTTGAAACCTCCTCTAGTCGATCCAGATAGTTTTGCGCCCATCGGTGCACATCCCCTCTTTGAATTTTCGTGCGCAGCGATTGCATGCGTGCTGCCTGCTCATGAAATTCCATATGAAGAGCGCGGTGCATCGCACGGGCAATGGCCTCTTCGTCCAATGGATTCACCGTGAGTGCTTCTCCAAGTTCTGCAGAAGCTCCTGCAAACTTGCTAAGAATCAAGACTCCAGTATCTTCACGACGGCTTGCTATGTATTCTTTTGCAACCAAATTCATCCCATCCCTCAGCGGCGTCACCACAAGCACATCGGCAAGCTGATACATCGCATAGAGTTCTTCAGGCAGCACCGATGTGTACATATATTGAATTGGTGTTTTTGTTCTTCGCCCATATAGGCCGTTGATTTCACCTACCAATTGCTCAACTTCGTTTTTCAATTCCTGGTATCGAGGGATATCCTCCCTTGTGGGAACCGCAAGCTGTACAAACAACAATTTATCTCGCCAAAATGGATAGCGTTCAAGCAATAATTTGTATGCACGCAGACGATAGGGAA
Organism: Spirochaetia bacterium; assembly: GCA_965243525.1. GTDB lineage: Bacteria > Spirochaetota > Spirochaetia > WTKD01 > WTKD01 > WTKD01. The sequence goes on from OZ251568.1 coordinate 998,531, forward strand.
TGCCCTTGCTATAATCCATTCGGTCTACACCCAAGAGAACTTTTCGTTCACCCACCTCTTTTTTCCAAGATGCAAGCGCCTGTTGTGTTCGTGATTCCTCAGTGCGCTGTTCTATCGACGAAAAATCAACCCCTAGGGGAAATGCGTCAACAACAAGTTCTTGATCGCCAGCAATTAAGCGTTCCTCACGAAATTCAGCCCCGATAACCCGCTTGCAGGAAGAGACAAAATGACGAGCATAATCAAAGGTATGCACCCCAACGAGATCGGCATGACACAGCGCATCCAATAATTCAGCAGCCATAGGCAACATTCGAAACAGCTCCGAAGAAGGAAATGGAATGTGGAGAAAATAACCTATAACAATGTCCTGTCGCAGTTCGCGTAAGAATTTCGGCAAAAGCATGAGATGATAATCGTGTATCCAAATATGATCACCGCTGCTTACTAAGCCATTAATTTTTTCTGCAAAAATGCGATTGACTGTTGTATAGGCTGCATAATCCAAGGGATCAATGGTTATCGTTTCAAGAAAATAATGACAGAGCGGCCATAATACGCCATTTGAAAATCCATGATAATATCGAGAATAGAGTTCCGGATCAAGAGAAACCGGTGCCAAGCGATCCTTGTGCCACGCTGCAACATCCTTGACTGGTTCAGCTCCCAATGTGCCTATCCAAAACGCATTGCTTTTTTCCCAAACAGGCCGAAGCCCTGAAACCAATCCACCCGCACTTCGCGACAACCCCTTTACTCTTCCGGAATCACCTGTTGAAACCGGGAGGCGATGCGAAACAATGTGTACATTACCCATAGTTTATTGTACTTGATATCCTCACTCTATGCAGTCATCAGACATGCATATCTCAAAAAAATTGAGATATCTAGCAGAGCTAGTTGCGTCATCCTCAAGCGGGTTGTTATACGTGTTGATTTTGAACATTATCTTTATACGCGATTTTTTTCAGAGCATTATCAGATAGAACCATCACACTGGCAACGGCACAAAGAAGAGAGCGGAGCAAGCGGCGCTTTTTGGCGTCCGTGTGCATTTGCCTTGTTATATTTTTTAGAACTTCCAATTTTCCTGCTTCATGAATTGTTCAAGAGTAATACATAAAATGTTAAAATGCTTGCACACATTCGGAATTTTCGGGGCGTTCTCTTTGTATTTTTCTGTAGTTACAACACAACCATCTTGAACTGAGTTTGCCTTTGCTATTACAAAAGGATCGGCTACAGGCTTACCCTGTAGATGTTCTTGTTTTCTAACTAAACCCTGGAAATGGGAAACTTGGAAAATATTCCTGATAAAAATCATCTCATTTTGCGTTGGTTCTTTAAAAATCTGTTTATTATCCTTTACCCAATACGCCAGTGGATCATCTTGTCCACCAAGTTCTCTCGAAACCTCTTTCACAGAAATTATTCTTTCTTTTGCTATCAATTCATTAAATTGCTCCCATAGTGATGGAAATCTATCCGGATAATAATAGCGAAACATCCAAATTAATGGACCTGAGTCAAAGATATAGATCATGTAGATGACTCCATCCTATATAGCTGCGATTCTATTTCAGAGATACTTTTTACCTTTACCCCTAAATAATCTGCCAACCTTTCTGTTGTTATCCTATTTTGATAAAACTGAGAGAATGCCTTTTCAATATACTTACTTCCAAGATACGCACCTTTTGTAAAATAGTAGTTCCCACCGCTTCTTTTACTAGCACCACTTTCCTCTATTCCCCCCCATTCCTCAACTTTTCTAGAATAGAATACGTGGTCAACTCTACCTAAATCGAGAAATTTGCGAAGAATTACTTCTCGACTAACATGATAAATATTAGCTAAGGACCTAATACTTTCGTCATTAACAGCTATACCTCTCACTCTCTGATCAAAGTCCACTGAAGGGACTAAAAACTCCCCGGCAAAATGGTTGCAAATAATTTCTATTCGCTTTTCATCTCCATCTAAGTAGTCAAGATAATATCCAATATTTGCGTCGATACCTCCAGTCTTAAATAAGAGATGCGCAAGTTCATGAAATAAGGTAAATATTTGTCTTGTAAAAGGCTTACTGTTATTTACATAAATGACCGGGAATACATCATCGTAAAGACAAAAACCTGAAAATTCATCACTTTTAAACGCATCTTTAAAAATGAATAATCCAAATCCTTCAAGTATTTTCCTCCATTCTTTAAAGGCATTTTCGGGATTGCCAAAAGAATTTTGTGACTCAATAGTTATATCGATATACCGTCGAACCGTTTCCCCCATTTCTTTTGCTGAAATATTTGTAGAAAATTTTAGTTCTCTTGTTATTTTTTTCTCTGAGGGGTTCCCACCATCATACAAATCATAGAGATTGAGTTGAAATGATTGCGCCTTTCTTAACAAGAAACGCATTTTTACAGGCATACGTTGAATTTCGTACTCAGGGAGAGTACGAAAAGACTGTTTAGCTGTTATTTCTTTCGGAGGTTCGGGGAAAAAAAAGATTGCTAACGGACGTTTGTAAACTTCATAAGCTAATCGTTCAAGTTGAGAATATGAAGGTGTATTATAATCTTGTTCCCACAACTTAATTACTTCATAAGTAATACGCCTACTATTCATTTTTTGCACAACTTCATCAATAGTTAGCCCAGCAGACTCTCTGGCCCACTTTAGAATTTCACTATTGATAGGAATTTCATTAATCATAACTTAATCACTTAAATTGCATTAATAATATGTATGAAACTGTAACAAAAGTATCAAGAACACCGCAAAATATAACGTCAAAGCTGAGGGGGCTGGACGGGCAAAACTACAAGCCGCGATTATTGCGAACATGCGCACCGGGCTTAAATTTACAGCAAGCATAGTTGAATCCCCCTCAAGCGGTTTGTTATACGTGAACATTTACGCACCCAACAGTGGTAGCTCTTTGAGCTTATGATATTGCAATGCCATTGATATACAACCCTTAAGCTCTGATAACGGTATTGGCTCTGAAAGCGGAAGAATTATTTCTCTATTGCCAGCAAACTGTAGTGCAGCACCAAATACTTCTTTGTAAGTTTCAATAAGTATTGTTCTGCAATTAACAAATACTGACACTCGATTAGGATATTTTGACTTCCAATCTATCCGAATAGGACTACCAACCTTGGATGAATAACTTGGTTCTCCCCATTTGAGTTGCTCAGTAATATCTACTAGACCTTGCTCTCTTGCGACCTCAAAAATTATCTTTCTGATTTCGCGCAGTTTCTCATTCACTTCAGGTGGATAAGAATCAAATTTAATTTGAATTTCTTGATTCATTTCGTAGTACTCTCCTACCACCGAGATCTTGTACATACACTATATTATCTGCTCAAAGACTGTGGTTGATCATCCATGTTATGCCATAACGATCTTTTACCATTCCAAAATATGCATTCCAGAACGTTTTTTCAGGCGGCATAACTCCCTGCCCCCCCTCGCTCAGCTCAGAAAACAATCGATCTGTTTCCTCTTTGCTCTCAGCCTCGATCATGAGACTTATCTGAGAAGCAGGCGTAATCGAATTTCCCATAGCAGGGTCTACATCTGATCCCATCAACACCGTTTGCCCACCCAGTTCCAACTCAACGTGCAGTATCTTTTTCTTCTGCTCATCACTCACCGCAGGGAATGATCCTGTCTCACTGGGAGGCATCTCGCCATAGCGCATCTTGATTCCAAATTCTGCACGAAACACCTTTTTATAAAACTCAAACACTTCTTCAGTGTCGCCTTCAAAATTAATATAGGGCGTAATAGATTTCATATTTAACTCCTTAACCTTTGTATGGCATTATACCATTAATAGGAGTTCATACTCAAGTATCACCGTTTGAAGGCCCAGTTGGTTAGATTAGCGTTTCTAATTGTAGAGAGCCTTATGTAAACCATCTCTTGAGAAGGCTTGCTTTATCCAGTAATATTACAGCTATAGGAGAAGTGCGAGAGCGGCTGAATCGGGCTCCCTGCTAAGGAGTTGTACTCGTGAGGGTACCGAGGGTTCGAATCCCTCCTTCTCCGTTGTGCCCATAGCTCAGTTGGATAGAGCATTAGGTTGCGGACCTAAAGGTCGAAGGTTCAAGTCCTTTTGGGCACGGTCTGGAGAGATGCGAGAGTGGTTGAATCGGGCGGACTCGAAATCCGTTGTGCCATTTTTTGGTACCGAGGGTTCGAATCCCTCTCTCTCCGACTCCAAAAATACAACACTTCCACCAACACAACATTCGCCTATACTCCAAGATATAGAGGTTGATTCTAATATCTGTTCAGATTGTTCTGCAACTGAATTAAAACGTATAGCATGCAAAAAATATGACAGCACCAGGAATACCATTCCTGCTCCAATTTCTACGCGTAAACAATAAATTCGTTCTTTTAAACTTGACGCTCATAAAGCATTAATAGTATATATTAAGTAATAGCAATAAACTGAACATCTGTCGTAAGAGGTATTATTATGCGTCAAATTACGTCACTAAATAGAAACTTAGTAACGTATTGAAACTCTTGCAAGGATCTTTATACATATTGTTGAAAATTTAGTAGAGGAGATGAAGTTATGGCTTTATTTTTAATTTTATTTTTTATTTCACTGATTGCATTGATTGTTGGTTTAATAAAACCAACAGTATTTTCTCGTTTTACAAAAGGTGATATGACCAGAAAAAAAATTGTGGTGATTTTCGGAATTGCAACGGTTGTTTTCATTATTCTTCACAGTGTTACAAACAGTTCATCAAAAGATGATACCCAAGTTACTCAACAACCAGCGAATGTTGATGAAAGTTCAACTCCTGCCAAGGCTGAAGAGAAACCTGCACCAAAATCGAAAGAGACAGCTAGCCAAAAGAATGCCGTTCGAAGTGCTAAAAACTATCTGAAATTTTCAGCGTTTTCACGTGATGGATTGATTGAACAATTGGAGTTTGAGGAATTTTCTCGTGATGATGCGGTATATGGCGTAGACAATTCTGGTGCAAATTGGACTGAACAGGCAACCCAAAAGGCCAAAAGCTATCTAGAATTTTCAGCATTTTCACATGATGGATTGATTGAACAGTTGGAATTTGAAGGATTTTCTCGTGATGACGCAGTATCCGGAGCAGATAGTTCTGGAGCAGACTGGAATGAGCAAGCAGCCAAAAAAGCCAAAAGCTATCTGGAATTTTCAGCATTTTCACGTGATGGATTGATTGATCAGTTAAAATTCGAAAAATTCACCCAAGGACAAGCAGAATATGGAGCTACCGCAGTTGGTCTGTAAACAGCATAGATAGGAGAGAGGACAAAGTAATGAGCGATACTCAAAATCATAAAGAATACAAGGGCTATAATGGAACTTTAGTTCTCACTGATACGGGAATAATCATCAGGCGAGGCGCGAAGGGATTTCTCTTCGGTGGATTAACATTAAAAGGTGATAAATCAATTCCATACAGAAGCATTATTGCAGTTCAATTAAAAAAGGCAGGTCTTACGGCAGGCTATATTCAGCTTACGCTGAAAGGCGGCTCAGAAGCTAAGGCCGGACTTTTTGAATCGGTAAGCGATGAGAATTCAATCAATTTTCATTCGGCATTTGGTGGAAACAACAATCAACTCTTTAAGGAAGCAAAAGAGCTGATCGAAGAAAAGATACATGCCGCAGATTCACCTGTTATCATTAATAAAAATAGCGACTTGGATGAGCTAGAAAAATTGGCTAGTTTGAAAGAAAAAGGAATTATCACCGAGGAAGAATTCCAAGCAAAAAAGGCACAACTTTTAGATTTATAAGCAATGGGGTGTTTGATTTTTTTGCTCACGGCAAAAAAGTTCATAAACAGAGAATACTAAAAAGGGCTTGTTGAAATTGACAAACCCTTTTAGTATCAAACTATCACTCATTGAAATGAAATACACTCTCCAAACTCAGACAATATAAGTGATGAACCGGGAATAGCTTTGACAAAGTTTGAAATGCAAATCTTAAGGACAGTATCATGGAAGTAGAAAGGAAAAAATTACTTTCAACATTATGGATATTTGTATTAGGAAATCTCTTTTTTGCAGATTTCCATGCATTTATAACCCCTGGTTTTTTGCAGGAAGTCATGGAAGGCTCTGTAAGAGGGCTTCTTATAACAGAAAACCTGCTGTTCATTGCTGCATGGGTTCATGAAATTCCCATTGTCATGATCGTGTTATCCTTGGTGTTGAAACGAAGTATTAACCGTTGGGTGAACATTGCGGCAGCTGCATTGAATCTGTTTTTTACCGTATCAGATGGCCCAATCGACCTTGATCACATATTTTTTAGAGTTGTAACCGCTCTGGGATTGCTGCTGATAATCTGGTATGCGTGGAGATGGCCTAAAACCGAAAACTAGCGATCTGCTTCTTTAATACTACTAAAATCAACAACATCCTAAGCAAAGCATTGATGGGCTTATCACCTGAATATCGATGGGATACTAATTCATTCAGTCCTTTTACCACAACAAAAACATAGATCAATCGCAGACTTTCGACTCTCCCTCTAATTCACTGCTCTTTCCTGATTAAATACCAGGGTGATCCGGAATCTGTTTGCAGAACTACTTAAAATAAGTACTATTTAGTTAAGCTTTTCTATGCATGTAACTGCAACATTTCGTGGCAAGATCCATTCCGGTGATACGCATGAACGTTAAAACTAGAGTATTTGAAATAGTCGAGAAAGCAAAACCTAACGATATTCCGAGCAAGATATTCGATTGGTCTATCATCGTACTGATAACGTTGAATATTGCTGCAATAATTATTGAATCGTTTCAATCATTAGATGCAGTCCTCATAAAGATACTCTATTATTTTGAACTCACTTCAGTGACAGTTTTCACAGTAGAGTACCTGGTAAGAGTGTGGACATCAGATTTGATTTTCAAGAAGAAAAATAAGGTTGTAGCAAGGCTTCTCTATATGATTTCATTTTATGCGCTCATTGATTTGTTTGCTGTTCTACCTTTCTATCTGCCCTTGCTAATTGCAATAGATCTGCGATTCATCAGGGTGCTACGTTTATTTAGAATTCTCAGATTGTTGAAAATCGACCGTTACAATAACTCACTGTCTTTAATTACGAAGGTTATTAAGGCAAAAAAGAGCGAATTGATTGTAACAACTTTTATTACTACTATTTTAATATTATTTTCTGCATGCATAATGTTTCACGTGGAGAATGAAGCACAGCCCGATCAATTTAACAACATTCTTTCTACGATTTGGTGGGCTGTTGCTACGTTGACTACCGTTGGCTATGGTGATATTTATCCAATTACTCCGCTTGGAAGGCTAATCAGTGGGGTTATGGTGTTGTTAAGTATTGGAATTATTGCACTTCCAACAGGTATTATCAGTTCAGGGTTTATCACAGAAATAGCACATAGAAGAACTTCAAAAAAATGTCCTCACTGCGGAAATACTCTAACTGATTAATAGCATTCATTGTCCATCAACTACTATCCACAAGCAATCCTGTCATTCTTCCAAGTACTCATTGCTACTCGCCTTTGTTTGTACGACCTATCATGGAATGCTATGCTATAGCATCAAAATTTATGGAGGTAACATGCAATTAGGAGCTTTTTCGATTAGCCTTGCGGTCAAAGACCTCGAAGCATCAAAGATTTTTTATGAGAAGCTTGGATTTAGCGTATTTGGTGGCGCAATGAAAGATCGGTATCTCATCATGAAAAATGGCATTGCCATTATCGGATTGTTTCAAGGAATGTTCGACGGTACTATTCTTACGTTTAATCCAGGATGGGACCAAGATGCACAAGAATTACAAAAATTTAGCGATGTGCGTGCGATACATACTCAGCTGAAACAAGCAGACATTCCTACAGCACAAGAATCATTGGATGGAGACGGAGGACCAGGAAGCTTTATCATCACCGATCCAGATGGCAACATGATATTGATCGATCAACATGTATAATACGCTAGGATGATACATGGGTTATGCTCGTGTAATGTGCGCGTAAACTAGATTTTTCAAAGTGTACAGTTTGTTTCAGGTAATCGCTTAAACATTAAGGTCAGGTGAACAAAAAAAGCATAGAGCAAGAAGTGATCCAAGCATTTCATTTCACAACACGATTGTTTGCGATCAATGCATGGATTATTCTCAGACTTCCTGAAGACGTAAGTGTTCGACTGCCATCGCGAGGATTGGTTTCGATCACGGGGACAATCAAGGATATTTCTTTTCAAACGGTGCTTGAACCAGATGGCAAAGGAAGCCATTGGTTTAGGATTGACCAATCCTTGAGTGCTGCAGCCAAGATCAAAGCTGACGACAGGGTGGAATTAACGATTAGGCTCTCCAAACAATGGCCGGAACCCAGTGTTCCAGCGGATTTGCAAGAGGCCCTTGCGTCCATCTCAGAAGCTCAACCCCTATGGACAAACATTACCCCATTGGCGCGTTGGGATTGGATCCGTTGGATACGATCAAGCAAGCAAGCAGACACCCGCAAGCAGCGAATTCAAATAACCTGTGATAAACTCAAAAAAGGTGAACGTCGCCCCTGCTGCTTTAACCGCAATATTTGTGCTGAGCCCACTGTATCTCAGAATGGAAAACTTCTGGAGCCGAGGGAAGTGCACATCAAGTCACATGAAAGAATTGCGTTCAAATAGCTTGTATCGAATTAGTCGTCTGGTATCAATGAGAATCTATCTGCGGTGATTCAAGGAGTATTCATTCCGGGGTCCAAGTAGTCAAAACTATACGTAAAATCCATAAAAAACATCTGTAAAGGGAGACTCCATCTCTTTAGAAATGGAGTTTTCTTGCCTATATGTTTGTTCATCGGAAACTTTTGTCGTAGTTATTTACGGATGAAACTGACTGGAATTCATGCAGCAGAACTCACACAATTTAGGACAAGAAATTTTATTCCTCGCACCGCCTCAAGACACGCGCATCTGAAATGTATGTATTGGTCAATTAGTAATCTAGGTTTTACCATTGCCTAGTATAAAACCCTGAAAGAGAAGCTGTACCAAGAATGCTTGCCATGTAAGTTGTCTCAAAGATAGAGTGAGTCATAGGATACGGATATTGATAACCTTGGACATTATCCACGTTCAAGCTTACTATGCTCAGTGCATATAACTTAAAAACATATTTATATCTTCCATTTGTTGATGGACAAATACCAGTCCATCCAAACCTTCCTCCTGCTATTCCGTTTGAAGGATCAGAAATACTTGTTGCTGCTGCAGGTATATCGTAAAGATCGAGCGAAATTAGAGCCGCCATTTTGAGTACAGGCAAAGCGAAGCGGAATTGTTCTTTCAGCATCAAAATCGTCGCTCCATACCCTAAAGGTCGTCTCTCCCGAAAAATTTCCAGAACCAGATGAGATTCTATTGGTAGGCGAATGACTGCTACAAGATACTACAAACAAAACCAATAAAGCACCTAGTATTTTTTTCATGCCTCAAGTATATACAACTAAAATGCGACAGACAAACATTTTCCACCCTGGTGATGGACGAGGCATCTGAAGTTGTCCCCTATCTTCTTAAGTGTTTCGTTTCAAATGCCTACGAAAACAGGTGCAATATGCGCCGCCCAGAACGCTGTCCTAAGATTTTTTGATCACACAAAAAATTATATGTATAATTTCACTTAAAAATCTCCTGCGACTAGGAAGCAACCTAAGTAATGCTAAAGATTCAACCTTCAAATCAAGAACATTTCATATATCTATCAATAAAAGAACACTTCATAGGCGTTTTATCTTATCGTGAAACGAATCCCGAAATAGAAACTGAACCAAGAATATTTGCCATATGAGTTGTTTCAAAAGATGTTCGCGTAACTTGATTTAACGGACCTCCCAAGTTTGCCACACTCAACGCATATAACTTAAAGAAATATTCATGCGTTCCTCCCGGAGGGCAGGGGCCTCCCCAACCAGAACTTCCCCATGAGTTTTGCCCTACTGTTCCGCCTGGAAAAGTAACAACTGGGAAAGGCACACCGGCGGTAGCTGTCAATTCAGAAATGCTTGTTGTTGTTGCAGATATATCGTAAAGATTGAGATGAACCCAGTTGTTGCCATCAGGATCATCAACAATTAAAACGAAACTCTGTGTTCCAACAGGAGCATTGCTCCACGATAGAGCTGGAAAATCGTTATTACCTGAACATTGCTGCTGAAAGTGATTTGTGAATCGACTAGGGATTGTTCCTCCAGAAGTAAAACTACTGCTCTCTAACCTAAAAACGCCTCCCCCCGAATTTCCATTGTTAGGTGAATTTCCACCATCAGGGGAAAGACTATCACAGGAGAGTATAAATAATGAAGATAATAAAATTAATGATAATTTTTTCATAACTCATCATTATAGATTTTTTAATTAATTTATAGAAGTAATTTTATGTATTTATTAGAGTTAATAGGATTTTAAGGCATGCAGAGCTACTCAAGGCCGGTGTATTCCTAGTTGCTAGCCATAAATCCAATTGGATGATAAGAAAATCCAGCATCGACAATTGCTTTTGGATCAAGGATATTTCGTAAGTCTATAACAACGGAATGTTTCATAAGTGTTTTTATCTTTCCAAAATCCAATTGCGTAAACTCAATCCATTCAGTGATAATCACCAAGACATCTGCATGCTTGGCGGCAGCATAGGGATCAGACGCGTAGCTAATATCTGAAAACAAAGTCCGCATATTCTGCATCGCTTGGGCATCATAGGCTTGTATTCTTGCCCCCTCAGCCAACAATTGCTTAATAATAGGAATGGCAGGAGACATCCGAACATCATCGGTTTCTGCCTTATAAGCAAGACCTAAGATACCGATGTTTTTTCTCGACACAGTACCATCAAGAATAGTTCGTATTTTATTCACGATCACGGTTCCACGTCGCAAGTTGTAGTCAATAGCCGCTTGTACCGTGGAAAACTGGACCCCAGCTTCTTTGGCAGTTGTCACAAATTCCAGCATATCTTTTGGAAAGCAAGATCCACCAAATCCTGGTCCTGGATTGAGAAATTTGGCACCTATTCTGCTGTCCAATCCAACTCCCTTTGCAACAGCACGAATGTCTCCACCAAGCTGTTCACATAGGTCAGCAAGCTCATTTGTATAACTAATTTTTATGCCCAAAAATGCGTTCGCTGCATATTTGATCATCTCTGCTGATTTTCGGTTGCAGTATACAATTGGAATATTTTCCGTCGCAAATGGGGCATACAGTTCTTCTAGCATTGACTTCGCACGTGCCTGTTCAACTCCTATCACAACACGATCTGGGTGCAGGAAATCATAAATTGCTCGCCCTTCACGTAAAAATTCCGGAATAGATGCAACATCAAATTGTATATGTGGGTTTTGCTTCGCTATTAGGGCAGCCAACAGATCATTAGTACCAACAGGGACCGTTGATTTTACTGCGATAACAGTGTAGTCATCTTCTGGTTTTAAAACTCCTGCTAACTCTGTTGCTGCATTGTTGATAAAACTAAGATCCGCATGTCCGGTCTTGGTATCAGTTGGTGTCCCGACAGCAAGAACGACAATATCCACTTTAGATACAGCAGATTGTAGGTCCGTGGTAAAGCGTAATCTTTTTGCTTGTCTGTTTCGCTGAATCAGTTCAGCAAGTCCTGGTTCATACAAGGGAATGGTGTCATTGTTAAGCGATTCAATTTTTTCTGAACAATTGTCTACACAAACAACATCGTTTCCTAAATCTGCAAAACAGGCTCCGGTAGGCAACCCCACATATCCTGTTCCTATAATAGCAAGCTTCATATACTTTCTTATTCACCATACACCAATCGAAGATATTCTGCTGTAATTTTCTCCGGTGTGAAATCTCTTGCCCGTTGTTGAAGATATTCTCGCGAGGGTCTCTCTTTGTCTAGCTCTTCTGCTATTGCACTCGCTAATGCCTCCGTCGTCCGATCTGCATTGTCTACCAAGCGTCCCCACTTCCCACCCTCTAGTATCTCAGTCGGTCCTGATGGACAATCCATCGATACCACTGGGCATCCCACCGCTAATGCCTCTACTAAAACGTTTCCAAATCCTTCAAATGATGAACTCAATACAAACAATCGTGAATGATACATGTATGCTTCTGGATTATCTACTTCACCTACAAGTAATGCTCTATCCCCCACTCCTAATACTTCTATATCTCTCTGTAAATTGTCTCGTAACTTTCCATCTCCCAAAATAAGCAATCGCGCATCTCGATTTTTGATCAACGTTGCAAAAGATCGAATTAACAATGAAAAATCTTTTTCTACAGCTAGTCGCCCACACCCTACAATAACTGGTATTTCTTCCTTCAGCCATTCATGAGGGGCTTCAGGGCAGAAAGTAAAAAATTGCTCTCGGGCCACCGGATTATAAATTGTGTGAATGTCTTCCTTTTGGATATGTAATACTTTCTCCATAGAACGAGCTGCTCCGTATGATACAGCTATCTGATGATCTGCAAATCGATATAAATATCTCGCAAGTGTAATTCCTATTCCATGCTTTATAGAACGTTTATGTTGATACCAGTGCAAATTAGTATGTGTGGTCGTAATAAGTTTTGATCGACGAAGCGATAGCTTATGTGCAATGATCGTAGTCAGATTTACAAGAACTACACCGCTAATTACTACATCATAACGATAAAACAACAAATGCCACCACAACGGAATCCACGAAAACAATCGTGCCCCCCGAAATGATCGTAACTTACACCGTCGATCAAACCATTGTGCAGAAATTGTCTTTTTATTTGGAAGCGCTAAAACAGTAACCGCTATCTGCCTATCTGCTAGAGTAGTTGCAAGACTGGCAACTACTCTTGATATCCCCCCTACTCCAAAACTTTCAATAACAAAACAAAGTTTTTTCTTTTTCATATGGTTTTAATTTCCATTCAATTTCACGTATCATACACCAATTGAAGATATTCTGCTGTTATCTTTTCCTGGGTAAAATCTCGTGCACGTTGTTGAAGATATTCTCGCGAGGGCCTCTCTTTGTCTAGCTCTTCTGCTATTGCACTCGCTAATGCCTCCGGTGTTCGATCTGCATTGTCTACTAAGCGTCCCCACTTCCCTCCTTCTAATATTTCAGCTGGTCCTGATGGACAATCCATCGATACCACTGGACATCCCACTGCTAATGCTTCTATCACTACAGTTGGAAGACCTTCAAATAATGAACTCAATACAAACAATCGTGAATGATACATGTATGCTTCTGGATTGTCCACTCCGCCTACAAGTAATACCCTATCCTCCATCCCCAATACTTCTATATCTCTTTGTAAATCCTCTCGCAACTCACCCTCTCCCAAAATAAGCAATCGTGCATCTCGACTTTTGATCAACGTTGCAAAAGATCGAATTAACAGTGAAAAATCTTTTTCTACAGTTAGTCGCCCACACCCTACAATAACTGGTATTTCTTCCTTCAGCCATTCATGGGGTACCTCAGGGCAAAGAGTAAAAAACTCCTCTCGCGCCACCGGATTATAGATTGTGTGGATATCTTTCCTAGGAATATGCAGCACTTTCTCCATAGAATGGGCCGCTCCATATGACACAGCTATCCGGTAATCTGCAAATCGATATAAATATCTCGCAAGTGTAATTCCTATTTTATACTGTCTAGAACAACCATACTGTAATTGAACTTGTAAATTGCCGTGCGTGGTTACAATAAGTTTTGATCGACGAAACGATAACACATGTGCAATGATTGTGAGTACATTTGCAAAAACTATACCACTAATCACCGCATCATAACGATGAAACAATAAATGCCACCCCAACGGAATCCACGAAAACAATCGTGGCCCTCGAAATGATCGCAACTTACACCGCCGGTCAAACCATTGTGTAGAAATTGTCTTTTTATTTGGAAGCGCTAGAACAGTAACCGCTATCTGCTTATCCAGTAAAATATTTGCAAGGCTAGCGATTACCCTTAAGATTCCTCCACATTCAAAATTGTGTGTGACAAAGCAAATTTTGTTCCTTTTCAATGATAAACCTCTCTATTTGTTAAGGGTATAATGCTAAATACCTTATAGGCAAGACGTTTGATACTTATCTTTTGTTTATCTATTATGACAATTATAGCGACACAATTCTTCGAGACAAAAATATTTTCATTAAGATACCAATTTTTTCTTAGAATTAAAATTCAAAACACAAAGAAATAAACCAAGAAATAGAAATAAATCTCTATACTTGAATACTAAGGAATAGAGAGAGGTTGTGCCAGCAAGAACATGCAAAAGAATAGCGTATAGTATTCCCCTACATACATTTGCATAGTCCATATCAATTAGTTTTATACGTTGAAGAACACCATGATATTTTACTAATGATATAATAACAAGAAAAAGTACATATCCAAATAAAAGTAGTCCTCCTTCAGTCAACATCTCTAATGGAGCATTATGTAGAAAAAATTGATCACCGGGTAATCTATCAGGTATTTTCAACGCTACGTCACTATCAAGAAATCTACTTTGTCCAAATCCCAACCCAAAAATAATCGTTTTAGCATTCTTTGACCATTTAGAAAGAGCATGTTTTAACACAATTATTCTTTTCGAATCAGAATTGTCAGCAATTTTATTTTCTTCAAAGGAAAAAAAGTGTAAGACACTCCCCATAACTCGGGTCGGGGTAACTTCTTGAATTTTAATAGAAAGAGAGGGGATAAATTTCGTTATTTGGTCCGGAAGTGATCGTATTCCATATGGCAACAAAAGTATAAAAATTAAAAGTGTTACATCCTTTGCCCAGGCTTGAACCTTTATTTTTTTGAAAATTAACGCAATACTTGCATGCCCTCCAAAAATTATTCCAAAACATAGTAACGTTATATATCCTGCTCTCGCACGAGATGTCATGCATAAAAAGACGAGCATACTTGCTATAATGATATTCCATAACATTTTTTTTCGATGCCTGTATAAAAACAGAGGAAAATAGCCAACAAGGAAGGCCATATATGCATTTTCATTATAGAACAACCCCTTGGGAGAATAAGAAGCCTTTATGTATTCAAAAATAAATCTTGCTTCATCCCCGTGTACAACAAGGTTAAACGGCAAGAATGATTGACAAATACCAATAAAAATATTAGCAACAAAAAATATACTTAAGATTTTAATTAAAAAATAGAGCCTCTCCTTAGTATTTGCAAATAGGACTATGGTTCCAGTAAGTAAGCAACCCAAAGTTAAAACTATCATAGACATGTACACAAATTCTTTGGATGAAGAAAGCAAAAATAAGACAAAATAATAGAGCCACACCAGTACAATATGAATCATCAATTTCCAGTCTAATTTTATAAAATAAGTATCAATAAATTCTCTTCTTTTTATCAGAAGAGACCACACCATTAAGGCCCCTCCCCCAAAGCAAAAGATGATTGTGGTTGAATAGGTAATGACTGTAGCAGCAAAAGCACATACTATGAAAAATATAAAAACAGCATATAAAGCTCCATAATTCTGTAGAAAACACCTTAGTTTTAGCATCATTAGTTTAAACTCTCACGTTATTCCTTATTTGTTTCCAAATTCTATGTATTTACGTTGGTAAGTATTATTTATAATAATTTTTATTAGTCATGGACGTCAACCATGGCATCGGATAGCTCTTTTGGGTATAGATAAACAAAATTAAAACCATAACACTAAGTGACACAAAGGTGGCCTGTGCGGCTCCCACCATCCCATTGAGGCGAATTAAATATATCGTAAGGAAAACATTGATAATTGCTGCAATTCCTGTCGCAATTGGATAGATAAATGTCTTTCCTATAAACATAGTATACGGTGAAATTCCAAGAGAAAAACCTTGTACTGTAGCAATCCCCGTTGCCCAATACAAAACTGGAAGTGCAGCACGGTATCGAACATCAATAAAATAAGTCATATAGATATGCCCAAACGCACATACACTTATTCCTAAAATTGGCAATAACGCATAGTAAATATATGTAACTTTTACAATGGTCCGCTTTTTTTTCTCTGTTATTTTTGCTAATTTCTCATTGATCCATTGCTCCCATTTTGTATTGAAGGCAAGTATGATAATTAGCGTTATCATTCCTAGCATATATCCAACCGAATAGACTCCTACTACTTCAACATTAAGCATAACATTAAGAATGATACGATCACTCACGGTCAAAATCACTCCCCCAACAGTATGCCCTATCAAAGGCCCTCCTATTTTCAAAAAGTGTTTTATCTCTTTAACGGTATATTCACAGCGTATATACTTTTTTCTAATAAGATAAACACAAGAAACACCACCAAGTATGCAGGCAGCACTAAATAACCCTAATAACATACCGGTCCATGTATACTCATATACTAAAATTAATAACATAGCTGTCGTATACATAATCACTACATCAAGTATGAAAAAAAATCCAAATAGAAATGATCGCTTTTCGTAACGCAATATGGTGAAAAAACAGATTTTTATAGCAGACAATAGAGAGATTCCCGGAATGAAATACAGTCCATAGGAATACACCAATTCTTTATCAAAAAAAGTTATAGCATAGATACAAACAAAGGCAAATCCTGCTAAGGATAGATTGATAAGAAACAGATTCCAGATCATTCGTGCTAGTGTATCTTTGGACGCAGAGTAATAGTTTCGACCAATTTGTCTCCCTAATGCGAAATTAATTATTGGACAAAAAAAAGAAAAAACAGACAGAAAAATAGCCCATTTTCCATACTCTTCGGGTAACAAATACGTTGTTATAATTGGAAGTAAGAAAAAGGGAATAGCCTTTGCGATAATGGTAGCGCCAAAATGAATTCCTACGGCTCTTACGTTTTTATTTTCTAATATTCGTCTCAATACAGACATCTATTACAACCGCACCCTTCAAATATTTGCATATCTACTTAGTATAGACGATAGTTGATCGTTATGATAAACGCATTGTGGTGTATTACGAGTGGTCCCTGTATACTATTAATATGAACTCTCTCGTTTCAATCATCATGCCCTGTTTCAATGAACAAAAATTTCTGCGTAGAGCCATCGACTCTGTTCTGACACAAAACTATGAAACATGGGAATTGCTGATTACCGATGATCATTCTTCAGACAATTCTCTCTCCATCGCACAGAATTATGCAAAAAAAGATAATCGTATTTCTGTTTTTACTAATACGTACGCCAAGGGCGCCCCTGGAGCAGCTAACACATCCTTGGATCATGCACAGGGACGTTTTGTCGCTTTTTTAGACAGCGATGACCAATGGAAGCCCTTCCATCTCGAGAAGCGCATCCAACACATGCTGGAAAACAACTATGCATTCACCCATTCTTGGCATGAAGTAATAGATGAAGATGCTCAACCGCGAAAATCACACACCCCAAAAACAACAAAAAAATCATATCATTCTTTGCTCGGCTATAACATCATTGGATCCCTGACTGTAATATACGATGCTGAAAAAACTGGCATGTTTCGCGTACCCACTATCCCGACATGCTATGATTTCGGCATGTGGTTACAGATACTCAAAAAAATCGATTATATCTACTGCTATCCAAAAATTACTGCAATATATACTGTTCGAAAAAATTCACTTTCATCCAGCAGATTAGTACTCATTAAGTACAACTGGATAATCTATAGAAAACTTGAAAATCTTAATATATTCAAATCTCTATTTTATCTTGGTGTATTCCTAATAAAACTCTTCAACATTCCTCGGAAACTCTTCAACGTCATTCGAAGTCTATTCAAAATCAGCTAACTATCTCTATAAGAATAGATAGTAAAAAACAAACCGATCAGCGTATACTAATCGATATGAATCATCTTGTTTCAATCATCATGCCCTGTTTCAATGCAGAAAAATTTCTACGTAGAGCCATCGATTCTGTTTTGGCGCAAAGTTATGCGACATGGGAATTGTTGATTACCGATGATCGTTCTTTAGACGATTCTCTCTCTATCGCACAGAATTATGCAAAAGGGGATAATCGCATTTTTGTTTTTACCAATGAATATGCCAGAGGTGCTGCTGGATCACGTAATACATCCTTGGATCATGCACAGGGACGTTTCATTGCCTTTTTAGACAGCGATGACCAATGGAAGCCCTTCCATCTCGAGGAGCGCATCCAGCACATGCTGGAAAACAACTATGCATTTACTTATTCTTGGTTTGAAAGAATAGATGAGAATGCTCAACCGCTTAGACCACACACACTACGACGAACAAAAACATCGTATCGTTCCTTGCTCACCGATTGCATCATCGGATGCCTCGTCGCAATCTACGATGCTGAAAAAATTGGGATATTACACATGCCAAATATGCAGAAAAGACAAGATTTCGGCATGTGGTTGCAGATACTCAAAAAAACCGATTATGCCTATTGCTATCCAAAGATTACCGCAGTGTATACCCTTCGAAAGAGTTCAGTTTCTTCCAACAAATTGGCACTCATCAAGCACAATTGGGCTATTTATAGAAAACTTGAAGGCTTTGGTCTGTGTAAATCGCTGTTTTATTTTGGCATCTTCCTGGTGCGCAACGTCAGTCGAAAGCTCTTCAACATCGGCTATGCCCCATGCCTCGACGATAATAGCTCAAGCACCTAAACAAAGCGAAATCCACTGGCCGACAGTATCATCCTATACCTATACACATAGATATGCTAAACTGAAACATACAAATTTTTAGATGCGATGCCTTTTGTGCATTGCCGAAGGGATTAGACGATAAAGAATTTTTGAATTCTCCGTCATATAAGAACTATGGATAAGCTGAAAAAGTTTCAAAAGAGATTAAAGAAAAGACACTCCATCACCTTTAATTCATATTTTAGTGTGGGGATTATAATGCTATTAAGTATAGGCTATATACTCCAGATATCATCTGGTATTTTATATAACAATGTCCAGAGTATCGCAAAATATCTTAAGATTGTAGATACAGACGTTCAACGATCCATCTATATAGCTTTGGGAACTACACTTGTTGCCTACATCTTCTATGTAGCAACCACTGCTTACCAAATGCCTACCAAGATACAGCGAGGCCTATATATCGATTATTCAAAAATCATTCCACTGTTTATTATTTATGTCATGTTCCTTTTTATTTTTCTATTTTCATATCTCGCAAAAGGGATCTTTTTCTTTATATTTTTTACCCTCCCCTATTTGTCTGTTTTTTTCATACGAACAATACGATTCACCCTTGGATATGGAAATCCCATCAATCTGGAGCATTCCTATTGCAGTCATATTATCCGGGGGACGATTTATAGAGAAACTCTCCGGGAACAAGCCCATGCGCTTGAAAAGATGTTTTGCTGTTTCATTGAGTGTACGAAACCAAACATTACCATCCTCACCGAAAAGAATCGCGATAACTTCATTCCCCTCACCCCAATCTACATTCCATTTGAACACCACCTTTACAACGTTGATTTCAAGAAATTTATGAAGGCTGTGAATAAATTAAACGAGACAGAGCAAGGATCGATTGCATTTGAGGCCGACATTTTCGACAGCGAACGTGTTGCTGACTACATGATCTATATCAGGAGGGACGCACAAAGAGTCGATGAAAAGCGCCTCAAAAAATTTAGCGAAAAGCTTTCTAAAGCGCGCCTCATCAATTTCATCAGGCCTCTTTCCGGGGATGCATTTAAAACGAAAAAATCAAAAACACTGCCCTTGAGCGATGCCCGTGCCATGCTTGTTGAATACACCCGTCATGCATGTAAATCTGCAGATACACAAAGAATGCGTGTCGTGCGAAAATCCTATGATCAATTACGTGATTTATTTTCTGAATTTAGAAAGGAATGCAACGCGGGTAACCCAGAAAACAATTCATCACAAGAACCATTCGATTCATTCCATCGCCCATTTCTTGACTTGATTAGAGCAGACATTTCTGAGATCAAAGCCCATGCAGAAGAGCTCAAACAAAAAAACAAGGATGTTGACTTCCTCATTAGCCATCTAGAAGGACTCTTTACTGACTCGGCTGAGCAAGAAGAACCAAAGGACAAATCAGACGCTTAGATCATCTGCATGTCCCAAAGTCGCTTATAGGCTCCTTCTGATTTTTCGATCAGGGTGTCGTGCTTTCCCTCTTCGATTATGCGCCCGGAATCAAGAACGATGATGCGATCCATGTGTTTCAGCGTCGATAGGCGGTGGGCGATGGCGATGACCGTTGCCTTGCTTGTTTCCAACAATTCGTTGATCGATTTTTGAATCAGGGTTTCAGTTGGCGTGTCAAGGCTGCTTGTTGCTTCATCGAGGATCAGGATCGGTGCGTTCTTCAAAATCGCCCGGGCAATGGCGATGCGTTGGCGTTGTCCTCCACTGACCTTGACGCCACGCTCACCCACAACAGAATCATACCCCTTTGTCATCGCCAGGATATCGTCGTGAATTTCAGCCCTTTTGCAAGCATCGATGATCTCTGCATCGCTTGCATCCATTCTCGCTAATCTCAGATTTTCTCGAATCGTGCGGTGAAACATGGTGATGTCCTGAGGAATGATCGAAATATGTTGCCGCAAGGATTCCTGGGTCACCCCTGCAATATCCTGCCCATCGATGCAAATTCTTCCTGATTGCACATCAAAATAACGAAGCAGACATTTCACCAGGGTGGTTTTGCCTGCCCCAGAGGTGCCCACAATGCCCAACCGCTCACCTGCTGCAACGCGCAAATTGAATCTCTGCAAGATCTGTGCGTCGCTATCTCCATATGAAAAGACAACATCCTCATAGGCGATGGCCGCACGATCGGTGTTCAATTCTTTCGCATCAGGAGCATTCACCACATCGTATGGTTTGGCAATAAACGAAAACGAGGACCGTGCCTGTGCGATGGCTGGGTTTATGCTGAACAGCAAGCTGTCAAGGAATTTATCGAGCTCTCCGTGGATGTTCAATGTCACCATGGCGATGAAGGCAAACCCTCCAGCACTAATCGCTCCATCGATAAACAAGCGTGACAACAAAAAAATCTGAATGACCGACATCACCGTAATGAATACGGTGTCGACATTATCCACCCACCAGGCATCAAAATGACGCGTTTTTCTGTCCCAAAACCGCCATCGTCGGAGCGAGGGAGCGAATTTCAGCGCAAACTCGTTTTCAACACTACCGATGATTTTGATCCCAAAGATATTGCTGATTGAATCGTTGATAATTCCCACGGTCTGCTGACGCGCATTGATAAATTTTTGTTGCAATCCCATTTGTTTTTTGAGCAGATAATACAAAAGCGGCATATAGATAATCACAAAAATCCCGAGCACAATTGCCGGTTGGATGTGGACGCGCAACAGATAGATCAAGCTCAACACGATAACAATCAAGTTAATCGCAGCACGAAACACAAAGGTAATCAATGCGGTGATGCTTTTTTCAAAATCGGCAATCTTGCTTGATATTTCGCCAGAAAGATGTGAATCAAACCAAAAAAGGCTATGTCCCATAACCATTCGATAGATATCGGTTATCGTCTGCTCCAAAATCACTGGTTTATAATGGATATCCAAGAGACGAGTTATGAAAAAGACTCCATGATACATCAACTTGTAAAAAGCAAACAAGAGCAACAACCATCCCAGTCCATCGATACGCCCCCCCACAATAGCATCGATAATTTCTTTGATCTGATAGTTAACCGTTATCATAAATATTCCTGCAAAAACTGCAATACAGGAAAGCGATGCCAGATAGAGCCAATAGCGCCTAACGAAATAGCGTGCATACGAGCCTAGTGATTCTTGTTTTGCTATCATGCCTCACTATAGCGTATCTAAACTAGATTATGGTATACGATGACACCGTAGATTTGAAAAAACAAAATTAGAACAACTAAAAAAAGTATAGGTATACAGTTAAAAACATGCTACACTCGAACTGGTTATTTCTCAGAATGAGGAATAGAATTTTTACTTTTTACAAGCTATTAGTGTTACTGCTCTTTTTTTATAAAAGTATGGATATTTGCTATGACTAATGTACGCAAGCGTATTATTGATGCCGCAATTTCCCTTTTTGCCGACAAGGGGATTTCAGTTCCAACTGCAGAAGTTGCAAGAGCAGCCGGTATTTCAAACGGATCATTGTTCAATTATTTTGCAACCAAACAAATACTCATCGATGCAACCTATGCTTCAATCCGCAATGAATTAGAAATATTTCTCTTCGCCAACATGGAAAAGCCAGTGGATATCAAAGATGCAACGTTCATTTTTTGGTCACGATTGATTCAGTGGAGCCTCCACAACACGAATAAGCAGCGCGTTGCAACTATGCTTGGTTGCTCACAAAAACTCAGCGATGATATTATAAAACAATCCCATCCTATCTACTCTCTCATCAACAAGGTCTTGGAAGGCTGCTTCGAAGTACAAAAAATCAAACCCATATCAAAACATCTCATTGGAAAATTGCTGTGCTCCTATGGAGAAGCAATTGTTGCGTTTATCCAATCTGAACGTCGATCTGCAGAAGAAACAGATGCCATTGTCACACAGGGATTTGATCTTTTTTGGGATGGATTAGCCTCGTCTATCGACCCAGCGAGAAAAATACATCCCCCTGCAACCATGGTCTTCTAACGCTGATGTTCTTCATATGTAACACACTGACGCCGAAATCCAAGGGTGAATATTTCGCGCCTTCACCGCAACATCACGGCTGAATACATTCATCTAGACAGAGCAATACCGTCGAAAAAGGTGCTTTGCCTTGTTTAGTCCAATACGTTTGGTTGTAATTCTGCGGTATATCTGCGCTCTCTGCTGCTCGCGAGGAACGTATAACCGAACAACTGCATCCGGGACATTGTTGATTCTTAATCCGTCGTGCCGTGATCGAGTGAACTGCATGCTTTGACAGAGCCTGCCAGGACCGGTGCAGGATCCATCACTTCGATACCGTTTCATATCTCCTGAATAGGGGATCAGACTTCTGATAAGAACTGCTGCTCCTTGTCCCTGCTTGGCTGCACTAATATTAAAACAATGATGAATTCCATAAATCTGATACACATAGACATGTCCAGGGGATAGGTACACGCTGGCATTGCGTGCTGTTGGTCCTCGAAAAGAATGTGATGCCGGATCAGATTCCACATATACCTCGGTCTCACTGATGATGCCACACAAATGGTCGCCTTCTGATACTGCATGAACAAGTAAACAACCCAGCAGCTGTTGCGCCAAGAGAAACACATTTCCCTCAAACCAGTCAATCGGCGCAAGACACCAAGAATGATCCATGGATACCTCCAATACGAGTTGAAATGCAAATTTTAAAAGTGAAGGCCGATTCCAAAGAAAAGTTCCTTCGAATCCCAGAATGCATCTCCTGGTTTTGATATTTTCAAATTCTCTGTCAAGGCAAAAGGATCAATCCCAAGCGAAAGGCGCACGATGAAACTACGACGGCGGTTAAAATAAAGGAAGCCCTCTATACCGGTTGTAAGAAAAAAATCATCCTCGACCGTGAAGGGGCTTTCTCGATCCATGGATATACCCATATCGGTAAATATCGAGCCATGCGCTTCAATCGTTTTAAACACTGTAAACAGATGTGCAACTATTTCAAAATTCAATGAAGCATGCAGGTCACGATTAGATATCGCATCATTCAAAACCCCCCGATAATATATTCCAAAATCAGATCTCGTATAGTGAAATAGAGCGATTATATTCGCCCTCCCTTTTATGGCCATCCGATTAAAAAACGGATAAGAAAACACCCCCTCAAAAAATAAAGTATTACGCATCTTATCTTTGGTGTTCGTCGGAACTATTTCAGAGGTATGTCTAATTGTAAATCGCATCCCTTTTACAAAATTTGCTACTTGAGTGAATCTACTCACACGGAATCCATGACGATAGTATGCTGTTGAGTAACGCACCCTTCCTGCATCTTTGCCGCTATAATCATATACAAAATTCGCATGTACAAGCATGTCATAGTACAAAAACCCAAGTAAGGGGATACGTAATTGGGTGTTAATCGGCCCTCCAAGTTCCAATCTCGTTGTGCCAAAGTAATCATCACTCGTTGTTCTCAGAGGCAGTTGTGGCACCTCAGTTTCTTGAATAATCCGCATTTCCCAAGGTTGGTCGTATAATAAAAACGAAATGCCCAATCCTAATTGATTTCTTAGTGTAACATCCTCGGTTTCAGTATACCGCAATTCGAATAATACGATGCTCCGAAGTTGGTTTTCTGGCCCAAACGAAAAAGACGGCTGCATAAAAAACTTTGTCCGAAACCCATGCCCTTTGTCTAATAAATACAAATAATCAGCATCAATTTCTGCCGTCGATTGCGTGCCTAAAAAATTGTAATCGCGAACTCGCAGACTTAACGTAAGTCCTTCGTTGTCATCCCATTTGGGATAAGGAAGCACCAATATATTCAATGTATCTTTTATACGAATGTTGATATCTATGAATTCTTTTTCCGGCAGTGTTTCATACGTATAATCTATAGCAGCTTCTTGAACGGTACGGACTCCCTGCAATCGTATATACACGTCATTGGCAAGTGTTTCAAACACATCTCTACGAGGAAAAACCAATCCCTCCTGCAATTCTGCTGTAAGTAGTTGCAATGCATATTTCTTTGTTTTGCCATCTATCGTATACGCAATTGAACGAATTTCGACAGGAATTTCGCTTACTGCGACAGACGTAGTCTGAGCAAACACATGACTGTTAAACAGCACTAGAAAAATAAGCAGTTTTTTCATTAACTTCACAATAATTGTATTTTTATCTCAGAACTAGAAAAATATCTCCAGAATACATCATTCTAATATAGTGTTAAATCCTCATCTAGATTAATACAAATTATTTTTCATCTTCAACAACTAACGTATAGTATGTGTTTCGATCATTTCCAGCATATCTTGTGGAATTCGTTGTGGCCTTAAGGTGGTGGTATCGATAAAAGCCATGTGATGCTCTGCCTCTGCATGGATAACGGCATCTACACTGAAGATGGCGCGGATGGTATATCGAAATCGTTCAAATCCTGAAATCCACATACTTCCAATGCATGCATCAAACAAATTCAAAGGCTTTTTATAGAAAACATGGGTTTCCACCACCACAGGAAACAATTTCCGTTCCAAAATATGTTCCATCGGGTAATAATTTTCTAAAAAATGAAACCGCATATCTTCAAGCCAGCGCACATAACTCGTATTGCTTACATGCCCCGCATAATCAATATCATAGGTGACGATTTTTATTGGCATTTCTATATATCCATATTTCATAAAAACATCCCTACTCCTTTACATAATCTTTCTCTCATATGTACACTAGAGCAATATGGTACAATCTACAGAACATTTGAAACAGTCTTTATCAACGAGTATATCACAATGGGATCTTTTGAAGAATCCATTTTACGTGGCATGGAACAATGGCAGCTTGTCGCATCGCGCATTACAGGCCTATGCTGAAGAGTATGGCGCGTTTATCACTTGTCTTCCAACTGGATGGAAAACCCTCAACGATGAGGAAACCGCCGAAGAAGAAGTTGAACACGCTGAGCTGTGGGAACAATTTGCAGATGCGTTGGAAACAAAGGTAGGAAAAGCCCAAGTGCCCGCAGTAAAAGATTTAATTGATACTACGAAGCAACTTTTTGCTGATCCGATCGATGCAGCTGGTGCACTCTATGCATTTGAAGTTCAACAGCCCGCAACCGCAAAGAGCAAACTGGATGGACTCCAGACAAAATATTCACTTCCAAAAGGAGTTGAGCCCTATTTTGAGGCCCATTTGCACAATGAACACGAGGCAGAAAAATTGCTCGCTCGTATGGCCACCTATACATCGGAAGAACAGAACCAAGCGAGCGGAGCCTGTAAAACAATGGCGATTGCGTTATGGGACGCCTTGGAAGCTCTCTATACTACGTATTCAGAGGACTAATCACTAATCAGCATTATTGACAGCGCGTTGCTAGTAAACACATTGATAGTTTCAGACTCCAGGTTTTTTGATGACATTTTTCTGATAATTGAAGCTAGAAACATTATTTGCTGATAATATCCACTTCTCCAGACTGTCTTCCTTGAATGGTGATAAGCACTTGATTTGGAAGGCAGGCGAGCCATTCTCCTTGTCGAGAAATAGCGCCAGCATTTACACATATTTGCAATGGCCCTGGATCTGAAAGGACGCGCACTGTTTCATCATGAATAGCAACAATTGTCTCACCCAATGGTCCCTGAAGCGTTAGTTCTCTGTCTTCCAACAAAGGGTAGACCACGACTCCTGCGACGCTACGTATCTCAACAATACGCAGATCTCCCTTATCAACATAGCTATAATAGCCCAAGCCGATTAAAAGCAGTGCAATCAGTGCAAAAATGGCACTATCATACGCGCGGAGTAACTTCAATCACAACCTCATCATGATCTTGAAAATAATGCTCATTACACGTGACTGATGCATCAACTTGTTCTGGAAGCATAACGCGAGCACAAATTCCCGGCCACGGAAATTCTCCCGACCCTGAACGTCTGCAGATACGACAAGATCCATTTTCATAGAATATTTCAAGAACCAAAAAATATCCCTCGCGATGCTCGAATCCCTCTCCTGCATCGACATAGAGCATGCCCCTAGCACGAGCATTCGAGTCAGGATAAATCGTCAACAATAGATTCTCAGATCGTTTTTCAGCGGTGTGCAGGCGCACTCCCTCAGTGGGAA
Organism: Spirochaetia bacterium; assembly: GCA_965243525.1. Classification (GTDB taxonomy): domain Bacteria; phylum Spirochaetota; class Spirochaetia; order WTKD01; family WTKD01; genus WTKD01. The sequence goes on from OZ251568.1 coordinate 1,025,380, forward strand.
CAATGCTTCCTGCACGTACATACAAGGGCAAATCATCCCATGCACCGTTCGCCAAATAATGCCCTCCCCCTTGCAGATATTTCGACGTATCCCACAGATACCAATCAGCACCATGGGGAAGGTATACTGATCTTGCAAAGGCCCCCTCACTCAGAATCGGCGCAACCAAGAGATCAGATCCAATCAAGTATTGATCCTGAATAAATCGAGCCTGTTCATCATTTTCAAACGCATAGCCAAGCGATTGCATGACCGGCGCTCCGGTTTGCACAGTGGCATAAAAATTCGTGTATATATAAGGCAAAAGTTGATATCGCAGCGATATAAAGGCGCGACAACAGTTTTCACAGGTTTTCCCAAATGCCCACGGTTCATGATTATGTGAATTGAGCTCGCTGTGTGCGCGAAAAAAAGGCATCAAACAGGCTGCAGCCATCCACCGGGTGTACAATTCAGCATTTGCATTTTGCTGAAAGCCTCCCACATCACTGCCAACAAATGAAAACCCAGAAAGTCCAAGGTTCAGCAGCATAGGAATCATTTGTCGCAAATGCTCCCACCAACTTGTATTATCACCGGTCCATAGCGCAGCATATCGCTGAGCTCCAAAGGATGCCGCACGCGTTAACACGAATGGGCGTTTTTGTGGGGCGTATTTTGCAAAAGCGCGCACCGTTGTTTCTGCCATAGCTGTTCCATAGGCGTTGTGCACCAAATTAAAGGGGATGTCTTTTTGCTTATAGCCTGTCACAGTGCTGCCCGGAACCGTTGGTCCATGGGAGCTTGGATCATCGATATTCCGAAAATTCGCTGGTTCATTCATATCGTTCCAGATGCCTGAAATTCCCTTTCCCAACAACTCTTTATGCCAATCTATCCAAAAATTCTGCGTTTTTTCGTTGAAAAAATCAGGATAAGCTGCCGGACCGGGCCAAACTTCTCCCACATAGAGACTGCCATCCTCACGCCGGATAAACAGGTTCTGTGCGGATCCTTCACGATACACAGGATAGTTTTCATCGACCTTCACCCCAGGATCCACAATGGTGATAAGGTGTATACCCTGTGCGCGCATATCTTGGATAAAAGCAGCAAGATCAGGGAAGCGCAGCTCATCCCAACTAAACACTCGAAAATAATCCATATAATGGATATCGAGGTGCAGGGCATCGCAGGGAATCCCTCGTGTTCGAAACTCCTTGACTACATGCCGCACCTGCATCGCAGAATAATAGCTATAGCGACTCTGATGGAATCCTAGACTCCACAGTGACGGAAGTTCCATCCTCCCTCCAAGTGCAGTCAACCGCTTATGTGCATCCCGAAGACTGTCTCCCACACAAATGCAATAGTCCACATGTGATTCTGGTATTGAAACGATGATCTTATCTTTTTGAGCAGCAGCGCAATCGAAAGTCACCCGAGCGGTGCTGTTGATCAAATATCCTACACAGGTTCCTGGCTTATGGTGAAAAAATAGGGGAATCGATGCATAGAGTGGATCGGTGTCGGCAAATTGGCGAGGTTCATCGGTATTCCACATCTCCCAGACTCTGCCCTTCTTGTTCAAGGAACCACTTTTTTCTCCCAGGCCAAGCACCGACCAGTTTGTATCGGTATGGATGATGCATTGCATCCCTGCTTCATAGGGGCGGATCAACATTTCACGAATAAAGACCACATCGGTGTGATAATCATGAAGCAAAAATAAGATACGCAGCGAAGGATAGTCTGCTGTCTCAACATCGACCTGCATTGCAAACCTGTCGTCCTGAATGCTCACTCGCTGTCCCTCATGCGACACTGAAAATCTAGTCAGTGACATTTTTTCAATATCTGTGTAGTCAGGCAGTTTCAAAACTTCTCTGTCATTCTGCACTTGAATACGCCAAATGGCATTCTCTAGGCGAGTAATGCGCAGATAGGCCTCTTCATTTTGGCTAAGGGGTAATACCCATTCTTTTACATCATTCAAAAGCATATTCCTTTACGAGATATCGTTTTAATGCATCTATATCTACGGCGATGTTCTTCACATGGAGGGGCTTATCTTCCAATCCCTGCAATTGTGGCGGAAGTGGTGGTGGAGTGCCGCAGGCTTGCTCGACCGTTTCAGAAAATTTTCCAGCATCAGCGGTGCTGACGCAGATAATATGCTCAGATGCACCCTTGGCGATTTCTTGCTCTGCATAATATGTCCCTGTTGCTGTATGTGGGCAGATATAGGTTCCATATGTCTGATGATAGCGCTTCATCTCTGCAAGAATGCTGTCATCAGATACCGATCGCGCTGAGACCATCTCTTGCGGAGACATATTCCGTTGCTCACATAGGAGCAAAAATCGCTCGAAATTACTTGGATTGCCCACATCCATCGCATTTGCATAGGTCTGTATCGATGGTTGTGCATCATAGTGATCAGTGGCAAGAAATTTGGGAACTGTGTCATTTGCATTACAGGCAGCAAGAAAGCGGCCACAATCCATCCCCCAATACTGGGCCAACATCGCAGCAACTATGTTTCCAAAATTTCCACTCGGAACACAGAATCGACAATGCTTGTCTAATACTGCGCGTGCATAGAGATAGTACAATGTTTGTGGAATTAAGCGTCCAATGTTAATGCTGTTTGCCGAGCTCAACGGCACTTTTTCACACAACGAATCATCAGCAAAACATTGTTTCACCATTGCCTGGCAATCATCAAAGCTGCCTGCAACAGCGAGACATGCTATATTTTCACCCAAAGTTGCCATTTGTTGTTCTTGCAATCGACTCACCCCACCATCGGGATAGAGCACGACAACCTGAATATTTTGCTTTTTATAAAATGCCTGTGCAACAGCACTGCCGGTGTCGCCACTTGTTGCTGTTAAGATAACGCGTGGTGCATCACTGAAATGGCTCATGCAAGCAGCAAGAAAACTCGCTCCGTAATCTTTGAACGCCGCGGTTTTTCCCGTTGAAAGGTTCAAAAGGCTCAGTTGTTCATGCACCTGTTGTAATTCCGGGGAGAAGTAGAAGGCTTCTTCAATGATTTTTTCCAATTCATCCAAGGAACACGCATCTTTCAAAAGAATAGCAAGAGCTCGAAGAGAAAATTCTTGAAAATCTCTCGGAGGGTTTTGAAAAATTGGAGCAAGATCGAATCGCTCAACGGGATGAAACAACCCTCCATCAGGAGCAATCCCACGGAGCACGGCGTGTCGAAAATCGGTGAGACCTGTTTTATTTCTCGTACTACGAAGCACCATGAAAAAACCGCTCATACAATGTCTTCGCCGCACGTTCTATGTCATTTGCATCAATGACAAACGAAATATTAAGTTCGGAAGATCCCTGCGCAATGGCAATGACATTGATTTTTGCTGCACCAAGACTACTAAAAATAGCTCCTGCTATCCCATACTGTCCTCGCATCTGTGAACCAACCACTCCCATTATTGCTAAATCCTTGGTAATCGATATATGTGAAACGCGATGCCCGCTGATCTCCTTCTGTAAGATCTCTTGTAGGGCTTGTTTTGCGCGCTCTGCTTGAACTGTCTTGCAGACAATACAGATATTCTGTTCACTTGCTGTTTGAATGATCATCGTTACATTGATTGATCGCTCTGCCAAGGCAGAGAACATCTTTGAAGCCATCCCACGCACTCCACGCATCCCCCTCCCTTCGATGACCACCAGTGCCAGGCCTTGAACAACGCTTATCCCTCGAATGCTCGCCTCTGTTGAAGGGAGATTCCACCGTATCCAGGTTCCCCCCTTCGTATCCTCAATGCTGTTGATGTACACATCGATAGGATGTTCCTCAAGGGGAATCAATGCTTCCGAATGAATTGTCTGATCGCCAAAATAAGTAAGCTCCAAGGCTTCGTGCATAGATAGTTCAGAAATGATGGGAGCACCGGAAATTAGGGTTGGATCAACCACAAAGATGCCTGGTTCTCCTCCGAGTAAGGTGAGGTTGGTCGCCCGTTGTGAAACTGCAAACAACGATGCAGTCAGATCGGCACCTTGCGCACCAAGAAACGTAATTGCATTGTCTTTTTGAACGCTCCCAAGACCTCCGTTTACGAGATGAACCATTGCATCAGTAGTTGGGAATGCACCAAGACGCGCATACGTTTCTGAAAACAACACATTACCGCGAGGGTTATCAAACATAATATAATCGCGCGCATGATGCACCACGACAGATATTGCATGTTTTTGTAAAATTTTTGCGCAAAGCTCAGTGGCCAGCAACACCCCATAACTACGTATACAATCAAAAGAGCGAGGAGAACATTCACGAATACGAATCACGCCGTTAATCAGATCGTATAAATTGTCAGTTTGCTCGGTGACATGTGCGATAAGGTCCTCAAGGTCATACCTAGTGCATAGTTGTAAACACATTTGGACAAATTCTCGAAACAAAGTCTCTGCTTTTTCTGCATCACTCGCAGCCACCGCGGCTATCATATCCAGGGGTTCTTGCAGTGCAGCTGGAGCGGCGATGACTAAAATACATGAGCGAGAATGTGTTCGACAGAGTTGAGCAATAGTATGCATCGAAGTTTCATTGAATAATACTGAACCATCAATCCTGAATATATGCATAGTTAGAGAGTAACACAGAACAAATCTACCGAGAAGATATCTAATCGATCTCTCTTAACCGCGCGTTCACATAAATAATTGCATTATTTGTAGAAAATCTTGACAAGAACCCGCCCACAGGAAAGCATTGTATATGGCACAATATGTTGTAGAAGGAGGCTTTCCATTATCCGGTTCCATCATTGCTCGCGGAAACAAAAACGCTGCCCTTCCCTGCATCGCGGCTTCATTGCTAACCGCTGATGAAGTCATTCTAAAAAACATCCCTGATATTGAAGATGTGCGCATTATGGTGGCAATACTCAAATACCTCGGTGCTAGAGTTGAGTTTAAAAACAACACGCTCACCGTTTGTGCACAGACAATCACCCAAACTACAATTCCTCACGAATTAGCGCAGAAAATACGTGCTTCCATACTCTTTGCTGGCCCCCTGCTTGCACGATTGCACGAAATAAACCTCCCTCCCCCTGGTGGTGACATCATCGGAAGACGACGACTCGATACCCATTTTTTAGCCCTGCAAGAACTTGGTGCAAGCATTTCGCTAGAAGATATGTTTACTTTCAAGGCACCACGCCTGCATGGGGCAGAATTATTCTTAGATGAAGCATCTGTAACCGCAACTGAGAATGCGATTATGGCTGCGGTTCTTGCAGAAGGAAACACCGTTATTGAAAACGCTGCAAGCGAACCCCACGTACAAGATCTGTGTAATTTGTTGAATAGCATGGGAGCTCAAATTCGAGGGATTGGTTCAAACATTCTGTATATTACCGGAGTGGACACCTTGGCCGGGGCTGAGTTCACCATTGGAAGCGACTACATGGAGATCGGATCACTCATAGGACTTGGGGCGATTACTGGTGGTGCATTACGGATAGAATCAGTGCAACCACATCTGCTCAAGGGACTGAAAATTGGATTTGCAAAACTTGGTATTTCGTGGAGCTATCAGGGAACTACACTCGTCCTCAACAAGCAAGAACATCTTGAAGTTACCACTGATTTCGGAAACCATATCCCTAAAATTGACGATGCGCCATGGCCAGGGTTTCCGCCTGACCTCACGAGCATCGCCACCGTGGTCGCAACACAAGTAGCAGGAACCATCCTTATACATGAAAAAATGTTTGAATCACGCATGTTTTTTGTGGATAAACTCATTGAAATGGGTGCACGCATCGTTCTTTGTGATCCGCACCGTGCCGTTGTCAGTGGACCATCCCCGCTGCGCGCATCAGAAATGGTTTCTCCCGATGTCCGAGCAGGAATGGCTCTGTTGATCGCTGCCCTGGCAGCATCAGGAACCAGCGTTATTAACAATGTATATCAGATTGAACGAGGCTATGAAAACATCCACGAACGGCTTGCGCAGCTTGGCGCACAGATCACTCGAATAACTGATACATAGTCCACACTAGATTTCACGGAGAGAGCATCTATGCTGGATTTTCTGCAGAAATGCTCTGCTGAATGCGTATCATTCCTATCACAAGAAGCAAGACTATGAGAGCGGCAACAGTCGATAATGCCCCAATCAATCCAATCATGCGGTATAACGCAATACTCAATAGATCAACGCCCTGAATGATAATTGCCTGAACAAGTCCAGTTATCCACAACAATACCGGAACAAACAACCAACTATACCATTCTGGTTTTCGGAGGGTAGCGGTATATCTGATGACAATAATGCCAACCCAAATAGTCACAATGATAAACAAGAACAATGTCATTCCCTGTGCGATGAGATAGGAAAACATATACTGTTGCGTATATCTGCCGCCAGCTTGAAGCACTCGAAAAAATTCCAATAGCCCTACGGTCTTCCAACTTTGTTGAATGCGATTTTTGCTCACCGTATCAATGATCGATTGACTGAAAGCAACCGTCAACGGTGCGCTGTTCCCCGTTAGCACTTGCACCGATTGGAGGGTTCCTTCGATATCAATGCCACGAAAATTGACAACATTGTCTATAACCTGCGCTATGTTTGCTCGTACTTGCAAGACCGGTTGAAAACTGTCTTTATCGATACCTAAAATTTCAACATCAAATGCATAGCTAAATTGCCTGCTATACGATACATGCCTGGCAAAAAACACAAGGTATTGCGACTCTTGCTCATCGATAAACCATGCGTTGTAAAACCCCGGGCGATTTTCATCGATTATCGCCTGAGAAAGAAAAAAGGTTCGGGTGCTTATTTGCTCCAGGCTTTCTTGAAACCGTATTGCAATTTCAGAATCATCGGGATATTCGCTGGTGAGTGCACGAAGGAGTCGATATGCTTTAAGACTTTGATCAGGATCCATTTCTCCTGCGATGAGAGCTTGAATCCCCTCTGATCTTCGAAAGAACAAACGTCGGGCAGCTGTTTCTTCTTGCAACAAAACCCCTTCTTGGATTAATGCCCGTGCATCGCGTTGCAACTGAATTGCATCATCCCGGGGAGGATTGCTCAACAGAGTTGCTGCTCCCGCATAATAAAAGGATGAGACATAATCATCTTCCAAATAATATCGTTCTGCAACAGCATAGAGTTCTGCTGCATGCTGTTCACGAAGTTGTGTTGTGAGAGCCGTCGATTCTTCATCGATATACTGTTGATTTCTGCTTTCTGCATCTTGGAGTTGTGCTTGCAAAAAAAGTTTTTCTATTGGTTCGTTGTATTCGGTCAACCCCATATACTGTTGCAGGAGTCGCATGGCATATTGATTTCTTCCTTCCTCAACAGCTTGTTCTGCTCTTTGCACAAGGTCGTCGAGATATTCAGTCGTAGATTCATAGCGTATCTTTGTAAGCTCCATTTGAGGATTCACAAAAAATACTATTGCTACGTAGAAAACAACAATGGGAAGACAAAGCAAAAAAATGTGCGAAATGACATTCATTCCCGTGGCTGCGTTTCGTTCATGCCAATACCAATAGATGAAAACGACAACCGTATGAAAAAGCAACATACGTCCAAAAAATCCCGTGGCTGTCTCCAGAAGATAATAGTGAAACTGAAACTCCTCAAAGATTATTCGAAAATTGCCAAAAATAAACGTGAATCCCGCATAGAAAAGAAACACAACAAAGAACAAACTCCAATAACGAATGTATATTTTACGCATTATGCTTCCGTTTAAACAAAAAAGTGATGCAGGTTGCCAACAACAACACAGAGCCAGTAAATACTAATTGCAAAATGAGATCATTTGGATAGAGCGATATTCCAAAACTCATCCAACGGGGAAATCCCCACACAATCAACCGAAACATGATCAGAAAAAAACCTATGTGCAAGGCGAAGCTGTGGGTAACAAAAAACAAAAACAAGGACAACGCGAAAAAAACAATGCTCATCTGCGCCACCAAGAGCATGCGCAACAAGATATCATTCGCATGAAAAAAATCACTTAATAGAGCAAAGGAATCTGCACTATCAGCAAAGAAATTTTGTACCATATCGGTTGATCCAGTTGGAAACGCAAGGGTATCGATTTTTTTCCAAGAGACACTCCCCGCAGCACTTTCCACGAGATCGCCTTCTATCACAAATTGTCCCCGCGAGGCATTTTCCACAACAGGAATTCTCTCTGGATTCACCAACACTATGTTTTCGACCTGATCAGCACTCACCCGCTGTTCAAACCAAAACCCCTCTCCATTGAGTGCTCGGTATTCTTCCTTCGCCTCGGTTGCATACAACGAGTGGAATATATCAATTACGTTTGGTGAAAGATCCTGCATGAGGAAAGAAGCCCAGAGGGCAGCCCCAAAAAACAAAAAGCAAAACACCCCATTGAGAATCTTGGAGAATGTCTTTTTGAAAGGAGCATTGAGAACAGAAAGTATGGTGAAAAAAAATGTTATGCATGCAGCAATACCCAATAAGGCCGAACCCTTGGTGCTAATAATATAAGGAATTAATGACCACGGTTGCTGTGCTCCAAGAATGCTATAGTGAAACACGGTAAACACGATGCCAACCGCGAAGAAAAGACAAAGATATAGAATGCTGCGTAGTAGTGTAAACAAAAATCTCATATACTAATTCCTACGTTTTCATAGACAGCTCACCACTTCTTTATCGGCAGAATAAGCGCATTTACGACAGCAGGAGCATCCAAAATCCACGCTAACGTACGCGCAATATCGCCTGATTCTAGCAGTTTTCCCGTTTCTGCATATGATCGCCATCGATTACGTTGCTCGCTCGATATCATCTCGCTATCGATAAAATCAGGAGCAATCCCAAAACAACGAATCCCCTGTGCATGTAATACAGATGCTATTTGTCGTATAAACATAGTAAGGCTTTGCTTTGCCGTTGCATAGGCAGCTGTATGTGTAAATGTTTTTTGGACATCTTCATCGAGAAACGTAAAGTAAACAATCATCCCCCCTGGTTTCATACGCTTTGCTGCACGCAATGTGAGGGTAACAGGCAATGCATAATTCCAATCCATCATCCTTGTCCAGTCTGTTGGATTTGTTTCTTCGCTTGGTTTTTGCTCCATCGGTCCATACACAATGCAAAGAAGATCAACCGCATAATGTGGTTCAAGTGCAGAGCAGAGTTCATCTGGAGTCTCAGCATGACATTGCACCGTTTCTATTGACTTGCCATACACGTTCTGCAGCATATGGAGTTTTTCAATATGTTTGCCGCCATGCACCGTGCACCGATATCCTCGGTCAACTAAGGTCTTACAAATTGCCTGACCTGATTCACTGGTCCCACCCACCAACAATGCCGTTTTTTGTGTATTGCTGTGATTATCGTGTATACTCATATATGGCTCAGCATCGTGTCCAATTGTTATTCTGGATCTTTAGTTCGATAACAACCAAGATGCATTTACATCATTATTTTAGAACAATACTTGGCGGAGGTCTGCTCTTGCTCGCTGATACCTATGTATCGGTTCTCATCGCCCGAATGATTGGCTTGTATGCAATGCTTGCATTGCATACAGGAATTTCCCTGTTTTCTCTTATTACACTGCAATCGAGTATTCTCTCGCAATTATACCAATTAAAACGTGAAATGCAGTTCGGAATTTCCGTCTATGGACGATTTGTTCAGATACTGCATTATTCCATTGGAGCCATTCTGTTTTTTATTCCTGGATTTGTCAGTAGTTGTATCGGAGTTCTTCTGTTCACCCCGCCAATCAGGCAATTATTTTTGTATATCTTGAAAAAATACGCACAGGACGCCATCCATCGAACATATAATCAACTTCGCATAACCGCGCATACCACAGGCGACACATCTGATACGCAGCCGCCTCTTGTTTAGGATGGGGTGGGTGGATACATCTACTCAGGATACATCTGGATAATTTATATCAGACATGTTGTGCCATGCGTTGAAAGCAATCTGGCAACCACATACACAGCGAGGGTGGAAGATTTTCTCGATTGAGATAGAGCCACATATCGCCGTCTTTCATGTTATTTCCCACCAATAGCAAATTCGGGCGAAGTTTCTGCAGCGCCTTTAATACATCATCGTTCTGCTGTGAAGACCCGATTGCCGAATGTCGACCAAGAATGCTGAGTTTGGGAAAGGTATGTTTGCAATTTGTATATACCGTATTGCACTGTCGCGTGCTCCCTCCCAAAAGAAAAATTGATCCTTTTCGTTCTTCCAAAAACGATAACAAATGCACCAATGATGAAAAAATAAGCTCTTCTAACGGTTTTTTCTGCTGCTTTTGGAATTTTCGGAACGAAACTATATGAGAACAGGATTCATTCATTTGCTTGTATTTTTTTGATGCAGTTTTCAAAAGAAAATTAGAGCGAAGAAGCAATCGAATATGATATTGCTTTTTCATCACAAACCAGTCTTCACAGATATTTCTTAACGTATCAAGTGAAATCGCCTCATACATCATCGGATTCTACTCCTCCAAGTACATACATTTTAGTTTGATCGCAGATATTCAATCGCTTCATTCAAAGCTGCATCATACCTTGCATCAAATGGAAGCAGTTTGTTTTCACTAGTGCGAAACAATTCCGATCGCAAAAATCGACGAGCATACCATTCATTCAGTGGGGTATATTCTTCTGCGATATCCACAATAAAAGCATCTTGTTCTGCCTGTGTAGCATTTGAATTGTTCTGTGCAAATGCTGTGATGATGCCCGATTCTAATAACTGGATTAACACTTCATCTTCTTCCTCCGAAATGAGAGGATCAGAAATTTCAATATCAGGTGGAATGCCTACCTCATCAATCGACGCTCCAGAGGGTGTGTAATATCGTGCGGTGGTCAATCGAATTCCTTCTTCACCAAAAAGCAGCACTTCTTGGACGGACCCTTTTCCATAACTCGTTGTTCCTATGATAATTGCTCGCTCTCGATCCTTTAATGCTCCTGCAAGAATTTCAGAGGCAGAAGCCGTTGCGTTATCAATGAGTACAACAATCGGTATCTCGTCAGGAATCAATTGACTCTTTGATGCGGTGTACACCGTTTCATTTTCTCTGTTTCGCCCCCTAAGACTTACGATTGTGCCATCATCAAAAAAATAGTCAACCATCTTGTTTGCTGCAGAAAGAAGTCCTCCTCCATTTCCGCGAAGATCGATGATCAACCCCTTGTGCGTATCTGCTTGATATTCTTTTTCAAAGAATTCTTTGAATGCCACTGCTGTATGTTCACTAAAGAGAATCAATTTAATATAGGCAATGTCATCTTCGATAATTCCAGCACGAATCGCCGGTACCGTAATGAGTTCACGGGTAAGACTGACCTCAAAGGGATTTCCAGAACCTCGTTTTACGGTGATCGTAACAGTGCTTCCTGGCTCACCACGCAACAACATCACCGCTTCAAGGGTGCTCATGACGTTTGTGGGTTCCCCTTCAACATCGATAATGAGATCTCCTGAACGCATTCCTGCAAAAAACGCTGGAGTTCCCTCTATTGGAGAAATAACTTCAAGATGGCGTTCCTCTTCGTTGTCAGAACGATGTTTGTTGACATGCATCCCTAACCCACCAAAAACTCCCGATGTGGACATTTGTAAATCTGAAAGTTCCTCATTATCAAGAAACCGTGAATAAGGATCATTCAACGATGAAATCATCCCCCGCAATGCCGCATAGATCAGCTCCTGAGGAAGTTGTTCATCGACGTATTCATCAATGATTTTTGCATAAATATCATGGAACAACTCCAGCATCTCTTCATCACTTGATATTTCCTGTGCTTGCAGAGAATCACCATTTGTCGAACAAGATGGCAGAATAAAAAGCATCCAGAACACAATTCCAAGCAGGAGAAATTTTTTCATTCTGGATTCCTTTCTATGTATATCACTGGCATATTTTGTATTTGGAGTATTCATCGTTATTTTTCACCTTGCACTTTCCTAGTATCCTACCATACCATACAGTATGAACCCATTTTTGTTTATTCAATTCCCACAATGGTTAAACCCTGTGATTATTCCGGGCCTTCCTATCCGCTGGTATGGAATAATGTACGTCATCAACTTTGTTTTGTGTTATGTTTTTCTCAAAGCACAAGCAAAAGATATCCAACCTGAACTCGATAAACAAAAAATTCTTGACCTCATGTTCTGGACTGTCATTGGTGTTCTTTTAGGAGCACGAATTTTCTCCACAACAATTTACGATACAACAGGATACTATCTTCGTCGACCTTGGGCAATATTTTGGCCCTTTGACGAAAACATGCGTTTTATTGGCTTACAGGGAATGAGCTATCACGGCGGCCTTTTTGGCGCCGGTGTTGGACTATATCTCTATTATAGATTTCGGGCGCGTATGTATTCATTTTTAGACCTCTGTGACATCACTACGATAGCCTTCCCATTGGGATATACGTTTGGAAGACTCGGCAACTTCATTAACGGCGAACTGTATGGCCGTATCAGCACCGCTCCTTTTGCAATGATATTTCCCCATGCGGAACCATTGCCCATCAGCAACCCTCATGTTGCCTCCTATGCAGAGCAACTTGGTATGACCGCAAACGAATCAGGCGTCGTAAACCTGCCGCGACATCCATCGCAGCTCTATGAAGCCTTTTTGGAAGGAATTGTGGTTTGGTTTGTTATGTGGTTCATCGTTCGCAAGCATCGCCCCTATCCCGGATATGCAGTATCCCTCTATGCCATACTCTATGGCAGTATGCGGTTTCTCGCAGAATACTTTCGCCAACCTGATGCCGGTCTCGATTTTGTCATACAGCTTGGTCCGAAAGAAAACCCGAACTGGCTTTTGATCTCTCCTTTCAATTTCACAATGGGGCAATTGCTCTCTTTTGGAATGATTTTGTGTGGGATCGCTTTGTTGATTTTCATCCATCTGAAACACAGGCGCTCGTTGCAAGAAAAACTGCTCTCTGATACCGAAGTTTCATCAAGTGAAAAAAATAGACAACGCCGACTCAGAAAAAAACTCGGCAACTAAAAATTACTTGTCCTCCCAGCTAAATCGCCTTTGTCCTTTGTTATTTCTTTTTTACGGCGCGCCTTTTCTTGAAAAATGCATATCCAGTCCATCCTCCAACCAAAAACATTAACAGATACGCAAACCAATTTCCCCATCGGGTGTATGCAGTTGTCACCGGATCCCTTGCTATTGGTAAGTCTTCTACCAAACGACCACTGACATAGGGTTCTAACGAAGACCAAACCTCACCACGTTCATTCACAAAGGATGTGATTCCAGAGGTTGTAGCACGAACAAGTGGACGTCGGTGTTCAATGCTTCGAAAAATAGCTGTCGCAAGGTGCTGCTGTGCTTCAACGGGGTCTTCAGCCCAGTAATCATTGCCCAAATTCACGAGGACCTGTGCACCGTTAAGAACGAATGGGCGCGCAGAATCAGGAAAACTATCTTCAAAGCAAATCATAACGCCAAAGGAAAAATCCGGATGGTGAAAAACCACCGCCTCGGTGCCTGGCTCCCAAAAGGTCACATCAAATGCAAGCAAAAAATTATACAGGTTAGGGAACAAACGCTTATATGGAAAATATTCCGTGAAGGGGACTAACCGCATTTTGTGATAGGTTTCAAGACGTTCACCGCTATCAGAAAACAAAATTGCAGCGTTGCGATTATACCGGTTAATCTCGTTTCCTGCTGCGTCAAGATCGCGCGTATAATCATCGTTTCCAGTGAGCAAATACACTTGCGCAAGTTTTTGATAATCGAGAAATCGTTCAACCAAATTTGCCAGTGGATATTGTTCTGGGTCTTCCTGCGACCATCTTCGAATATTTGGAACAAAGGCTGTCTCAGGCCACATGACAATATCAGGGCTCTGAGCCAAGGTTGCACTCGTTTCTCGTTTTAGAATGTTAAACGTGTTTAGATAATCATTTTTTCGCGGATCGGTGTTGTTTTGAACAAGTGCAACACGCACCGTATCAGAGGGAGCAGAAGGTTTAGCAAGACTGATGATTCCATACCCATAAGTTACCACTACCAGCACTGCTGGAATGATTAATGGCTGCCATGTCTGCCACTTGGACATCCGGTCGAGAATGCCCGAGGGAGTGCTCAGTTGTCCGATGGGGTTTTGGGTGATTCCGAGCATTCGCTCAATAACTACAACTAATGCAGCGTTTACGGAGAATAGCACAAATTCTATGCCCCAAATGCCGGTTAGTTCTGCAATTTGAATGAAGGTTATGTTGGTGTATTGTGAATGGGTGAGCAATCCCCAGGGAAATGCAGAAAATCCATAATGACGATAAAAACTGAATATCGCCCAGAGCATCGCCCAAAACAAGGGATGCGGATTGCGCCGAAGAATAAAATAGCCCGCTATAAAAAACACAAGGTAATAGGCAACGATAATGAAATCAGCTCCCTGCAACGAAACAAGGTTGAATCCTCCAAGCCAGTAATGAATTGCCATCGTCGAAAAAGCTGCATACACCCCAAGAAGCCACAATCCACGAGCATAGCTACACCGTCGTAGGATAAAAAACAATGGTACCATTGCAATCCATGCGAATACGCCCATCCCTTGGAGGTGGATTGCCGATGGAAGGGCAAGAACGATGAGAAGAACTGAAACACCAATCCACAAAAGAGCACTTCGCAGAAAAAGATGAATACCTTGCGAATGGCGAACATACCAATAGATGGCTATTGCAAGCAATGGTATGTAGCGGATCAATGCGTAGATCCGAGCGAGGGTGCTGTCTCGTTCAAATGAAAGAAGATGTGTTCCGGCGGCAAATCGTTGTGCATAATCCATGTTAGCGTTTCGTGCATATATCCAAGCAAACACAAATAACAATACGAGGAGTGCAATCAGAGCTTCATAGTAAACATATATATTTTTTTTTCGGGAAATACTTCGTGTATTTTTTAGCTCAATCGCAAGAATACAAAGCTGTGCGATGAGCACTACGCCATATAACACTCCGCCAAAATTCAGAGGGAAGATCGAAAGAGGGCCAACGCAGGCAAGTATAAAAATACCAAGAGAGATGCCGAAGCTCAGGATTGCCATGTCAAAGTTTAGCAGATTTAGATAGATCCGATAACAACGCACATTTCTTTCCCTCGACTAGAATTTCCATCAATCAGAAGTGCGGCAAATCCCTTTAACAGAATATCTTGTGCATGGTGAGAGATTTCATTTTCATTCTGAACTGAGTATACTTCAAGTATGCGTGCATTTTTAACAAGGCTATTTAATACGTTTACCCTTCATTTTTATTTCTTTTTGCGATTGTTCTTTGCAGGGTTTGTAACGCTGTTTTTTCGCCTAGATCGCAATTTCCCAGATCGTCGATTGCTTTACGCCTCAAATGCAGTAATACTCGCAAACCACACATCAAATTGGGATCCCTTCGTCCTTGGGATATATCTGCGAAGACAGATTTGTTATGTTGCCTCGGACATGCATTTTCGTCGTCCCTTCGTCGGAATGCTCTTGGCTGCTACTGGAGCTATCCCAAAGATCAAGGGAAAATCTGATGTTAGAAATATTCGCAAGATCATTTCTCTTGCAAAGGGCGGAAAAACCATTGGGATATTTCCAGAGGGTCAGACATCTTGGGATGGAAAAAGCATCCCGATTGTTAAGGGAACGATAAAACTAGTACGTATGCTCAAACTACCCATTTTCTGTTTCTCAATTGAGGGGAATTATTTTTCCAGTGCTCGCTGGATGAAGGGACTGCGAAGGGGGCGCATCAAAATTCACCTGAATCGCTATCTCAGCGTTGCAGAACAAACAGCGATGAATCTCACTGAATTACACGATGCGATTAACACCGGCATTTCCACCGATGCTTGTGCAACGCAGATGACCACCAAAACTCCTTTTTCAGGATCATTTCCTGCTCAATACCTTGAACGCATAATCTACCTTTGTCCTGCCTGTCTTACACAAGAAAGTATGACCTCGTATCATACGGAACTACGCTGCACAAATTGCAAATATCATATTACATATACCGATACAGGATCTCTGCTCATGCATCAGAAGGAAGCTAAGCCCCCTAGGTTGTTTACTTTCGCAACCGGTATGCACCGTTCTGACGCCCAAGATACTGCAAAATCTCCTTCTGTAATTTCCATTTCTGACTATTTGGCACAGCAACGATATTATTTTGAGACATTTCTTACTCAAAAAAGAATTCCCAAAACCTCTGCCCCACTGATAACAAGTAAAAAGATCACCCTTTTGAATCTGCGATCAACAAAACCACAGCTTGAAATTACCGGAACCATGCATGGACACGCTGATCGAATAGAAATTATTTCAGATTATTTTGAAAATTTCACACGAAGCTTCACGTTGAAAGACATAACTGCGTTTAATATCCAAAAAAATGAAAAAGCTGAATTTTTTTATGATCGAATAGGATATCGTCTTGAAGGATCAAATCTGCGGTTTTCAATGCTTCGATGGCTCATCTATATCCATTGTTTTTCGCCAACCTCTTGTGTCGGCTTGGCAAATGGATAAAAATATGATTGTATAACAATTACCGAGGTATAAGATGGCAAAATCAAAAAAAGGCAATATGTTACGAATACGATTGAGGAGTTCGGAAAGTCCGCATTGCTATTATGCGGTGAAAAACAAGAAAAATACCCCCGAAAAAATGGAATTTATGAAATACGACCCCGTAGTTCGTAAACATGTATTATATAAAGAACAAGGAAAGGTGTAGTAAATGTCACGACGATGTAGTTTATCTCAAAAAGGGCCGCTCTTTGGAAACAATATTTCACATGCACATAATGTGACAAAAAAGGTGCAAAACCCAAATGTGCAAAGGAAGCGAATTTTTATCCCTGAAACCAATGAACATGTATGGATAAAGGTTTCCACTCGTGCATTGCGCACCATCGATAAGATTGGATTGTTGGCTTACTTGCGAAAACAGAATATTTCATTAAAAAGCCTGCGTTGATAGGGATATAAAATTATAGGGGTATACGTGGAAAACGTTATAGTTTAAATTTTTTCCGAGTATCTCTAAGCGTTTTTCTAGTCCACTCTACTGGAACTTCGTCATATCCACCAGCGTATCGAGCTGAGCATCGCATGATCCGCAAGGCTCCGAGGTATAGGCCTTTGAGCACTCCAAATCGTTTGATCGAGTGCACCATATATTCTGAACAGGTTGGGTAATAGATGCAGTTCGAAGGAAATAACGGTGACACTATCCATTGATACCCTTTAATAATAAAAATTATAATACTCTTCAAAACTAGTCGAATATATAGCATGATACAGTATACTATGGTTAGTTCAAATGAATCAAAAACAAGTAAATAGAGCGATTATTGCATCAAATACCCTACGAGAAATTCAAGATTCTGATACTCTCCTAGAGCGAATTTTGTTTGAGGCCCGGCGATGCACAAATGCAGATGCGGGCAGTATTTATATTACTCAAGGGGATAAGCTTTTTCCGTATTATTCGCAAAACGCTACTCTCTCATCGCTTCTATACAACCATATAGATATGGAGCAATTGCTTGTTCCAATAAATCAAGAATCAATTTCAGGATACTGCGCATTAACGAAGGAACCGCTCATTATTCCGGACGTATACGGAATATCTCCGAAGGAACCCTATTCTTTTAGCAAGGCCACTGATCAGCGACTCCAATATCGAAGCAAATCAATGATTGCCATCCCCTTGAAAGATGGGCAACGAGTTATTGGGGTTATCCAACTGATAAACAAGTTAAGTTCTCGAGGGAAATCAATCTTGTTTAAAGAAGATGACGCTTTTTTGCTGTCTTTGTTTTCGTTAAACGCCACAATTGCCTTGGAACAGGCGCAAATTACCCGAAATCTCATTTTCAAGTTGATTGCAATAACTGAAATGCACGACCCAAGCGAAACTGCACCACATGTAAATCGTGTTGCGGAATACTCAAAGGTGATCTACACACAATGGGCACAAATACATGGCATTTCTAATAAAAAGCTAGAACTCACGCGGGATACCATTCGTCTTGCAGCTATGCTCCATGATATTGGAAAAATATCTGTTTCTGATAAGATATTACACTCGTATAAATCGATTACTTCGGAACAACGAAAAATTATGAATACGCATACATGGAAGGGTGCCCGCTTGTTCCAAAATGCCGAAACAGAACTCGAGCGTATGGTGCACGATGTGGCATTAACCCACCATGAAAAATGGGATGGTACTGGATATCCGGGCTATGTTGATATACAAACCGGAGAATCACTCTATCCTCAATATTCAGTTCCGGTGCCGAGAAAGGATCTTGATATCCCACTTCCTGGCCGTATTGTTGCGCTCGCCGATGTTTATGATGCCTTACGTTCTGCTCGTTCGTATAAAGACGCACTTCCTGAAGAGACTTGTCTTCGCGAAATAAAATCACAGAAGGGCAAACATTTTGATCCCGAAATTGTTGATGTTTTTTTCCAAACGCAATCGGAAATCAACAAAATCTGCAAGGCATACCCCACCTAGTTTGAAAGTTAGCAGTTTTTGCACTGCCCACACCCACCGACAGTTCGTCGATAGGCGTCCTACTATTTGAACATTTATATGTTTGGGTGAAATACCCAAAGCAGGCATCAAACAATGCTGATCACCTGCTTATCATGAAGAATCCTTCTTTTCTAGAGGTCTTTTAATGCTGCGAGCACTTCTTCCATCGCCTTTTTCCCGTCGCCAAAAAGCATGAGCGTGTTGTCTGCTGCAAATAACGGATTGGGTAATCCGGCAAATCCCGGGCTGAGGCTTCGCTTTACAACAACAACAGTGCGAGATGCATCTACGTTGATGATGGGCATTCCAGAAATTGGTGTGCCGCTTTCTTCACGGGCCAAGGGGTTCACAACATCGTTTGCTCCCAAAACAATTGTGATATCTGTTTGAGGAAGGACTGCATTCACTTGATCAAGATCTAATAGTTTTTCATAAGAAATACGTTCTTCTGCCAACAAAACATTCATATGTCCTGGCATGCGCCCTGCAACCGGGTGAATTCCAAAACTAACGGAGACATCCTTTGATTCAAGAAACTCAGTAATACCGCGTACCGCAGATTGCGCATGGGCAACTGCCATACCATAACCTGGAACAAAAACAACATGCTCAGCCGAGTCTAACAACAGCGCAACTTCATCAGCCGATGTTGCCTTTATTTTCCCCTCGTATATGTCGTCAGCCTTAATGCCTTCTTGGACTCCGCCTATGCCTCCAAAGAGTACGTTTGCAAGAGATCGATTCATCGCCTTACACATGATGCTGGTGAGGATGATTCCAGATGCACCAACCAGAGAGCCGGCAACGATTAATACTAGGTTGTCTAACACAAAGCCTGTGGCGGTGGCCGCCAATCCTGAATATGAATTCAACAAGGCAATAACAATGGGCATATCCGCCCCCCCGATGGGGATAACAAGCAGTATTCCGAGAATCGAAGCAACACCTGCCAAAATCCAATAATACAGTGCATGCATTTCTACGTTCGAAGATTGCAAAAATTGATATCCGAGATAGAGGGCACCAAGCAAGAATAGTATTTTTACGATTTGCTCTCCTGGATACCGTACGGGTTTTTCGGTGATGACCCCTTGCAATTTTCCGAAGGCAACAAGGCTTCCCCAAAAGGTAACTGCTCCGATCAAAGAAGATGCTGTAACTGCAAGTAAGCCAACGACATCAAATCCAACAATTGATCCATTGTACAGCACCGCACTGGCAACCAGTACCGATGCAATGCCGCCTAATCCATTGAATAAACCCACCAACTGTGGCATTGCCGTCATTTGTATAAAAATTGCAAGCAAGGCTCCAATAAGCGATCCAACACCAATTCCAATAAGCAAGAGGTATCCATCAAGGATTTCCTGTGCGATTAGGGTAACGACCACCGCGACAAGCATTCCAAGGGCACCGATGAGGTTCCCGGTCACTGCCGTTCGGGGATGTCCCAAAAGTTTTAATCCAACGATAAAAAGTGATACTGATAACAAATAACAGAGATTTTGTATGCCTATGCTCATTTCTTCCCTCGCTGAAATTTCTTTAACATGCGATGGGTGACAACAAATCCTCCAACCACGTTGATGGTCGCAAATATAAGCGCAAACACCCCTATAAGCATTGCAAGAACTCCATATCCGGATCGTGCGGCTGCAATTGCGCCGATGATCGTAATGCCTGAAATTGCATTTGAACCTGACATCAATGGAGTGTGGAGTGTTGGGGGCACTTTGGTAATAACTTCAAATCCAAGAAATATCGATAAAACAAATACTACAAAGAGTAAAACCGTATCTAGCATGTAATCTCCTATGAAAAATATTTTGTCAGTGTTTCATCAAACACTGATCCATCCCGACAGACAAGACAAGATGAAATGATGTCATCTTCAAGATTAATCTTCAATTTCTTGTTCTCGATCAAATTCAAGACAAATGTACTGATGTTCTTTGAAAACATTTGACTCGCATGAAATGCAGCGGAAGCCGCAAGATTAGTGGTGCCAATTATCTCAACATCCTCTACAACAACTGTCTTATCTTTTTTGGTTAACTCACAATTCCCGCCTCGTTCTGCGGCAAGATCGACAATAACCGAACCACTATGCATCGCCTGCACCATCTCCTTGGTGATAAGAGTCGGGGCTTTTTTCCCAGGAATCGCTGCTGTAGTAATAACAACATCACTTTTTGCAAGCTCTGCGGTCATTAACTCACGCTGTTTGCGATAAAACTCTTCTCCCATTTGCTTTGCGTATCCACTTTTTTCTTCTGAATCTCCTGTTTCAAGGTCAAATTCAACAAATTTTGCACCAAGGCTCTCCACCTGTTCTCTGCTCGCTGTTCTAATATCATAGGCACGAACATGCGCACCAAGACGCTTCGCTGTAGCTATGGCCTGTAATCCTGCTACTCCCGCACCGATAACAAAAACTTCTGCCGAACGCAATGTTCCGGCTGCAGTCATCATCAAGGGAAAAATCTTCTGACAGTGCAACGCACCGATGATAACCGCCTTATACCCCGCGATGGATGCCATCGATGAGAGTACATCCATTGCCTGTGCTCGTGTTGTGCGTGGAACACGTTCAAGAGAAAAGGCTGTCAGCTTCTTTTGCAAAAAAATTGGAAAACTCTTATGGCGGGTATATGGCTCAAGTAACGCAACCACAATCGCTCCATCTGACAAAGCAAGAATATCTTCAGCGTTTTTGGGGTCCGCAGCACCCGCGCGAATTTTCAATAATACATCTGCTTGTTTAAGCAAGGTTGTGCGGTTTTCAACTATCCGAGCACCTTTCTCACGATAAGCATCATCTTCGTATCCGGCTGCAAGACCTGCATCCTTTTCTACCAAAACATTACACCCTAGCCTTGTAAGTTGGGGAATATGTGTTGGGATCAACGCAACTCTAAATTCTCCTTTATACAATTCCTTAGGAACCACTATATTCATTCTATTGTAAACTCCTCATACTTCATCTTCTCATGCTACCTATTGTCTAGAAAAAGGTCTATTGATATTCTAAAACTCAAACGTATTTTTGAAGGAGTTCCAATGCAACACACGACAAAAACTTGGTGGAAAGAGGGCATTATCTATCACATTTATCCACAGAGTTTCTATGACTCAAACGGCGATGGAATCGGCGATATCAACGGGATCTACGAAAAAATTGACTACCTAAAAGATCTTGGCGTTGATGCTGTATGGCTTGGGCCGGTGTATACTTCCCCGCAACATGACAATGGCTATGATGTTGCTGATTATCGTGACATCGACCCTCGATATGGCAAGCTTGATGACTGGAAATTATTGGCGCAGGAATTGCATAAGCAAGATATTCGTATTCTTGGCGACCTCGTTGCTAATCATTCTTCACATGAGCACCATTGGTTTCGTGAAGCATCTCGTTCAAAAGAAAACCCCTATCATGATTATTACCTTTGGCGCGAGGGAACAAAAAATGCCCCACCAAACGAATGGAAGGGCTTTTTCGGCGGCAATATTTGGGAATGGAATGATGCAACACAAGAATACTATCTGCATATGTTTTTGAAGGAACAACCCGATCTGAATTGGGAAAATTCTCAAGTTCGGAAAGAAATGCTTGATGTTGTCACATTTTGGAAGGATATTGGCATCGATGGATTTCGCATCGACGTTGCTAATGCCATTTCAAAGGATCCCGATTTATTCTCTGGCAAGACCCATCCTTCTGCTACAACACCCAATGCACAGATATTTCTCAACGGCCCTCGAGTGAGACAATATTTGCAGGAACTCTGTCGCGGCGCTCGAGGTCATGGAGGTGCGGATTTCCTCATGCTTGGTGAATGTCCGGATGTTTCTTCTCGGGCCGCGGAAGGCTTGATTGGATATGAAAAAGATATACTAAATCTTCTCTATTGCTTTGACCTCACTATGCCAAAAATTTCAAAAAAATATGGAAAATTTTTCGCAGACAAGCCAGGCGCTCAGGCCCTTCGACGTTATTATTCCGAATGGGTTGCTGCACTTTATTCAAAAGCATGGCACGTAAACTATTTCAACAATCACGACCTTCCACGCGCAGTTTCACGTTTTGGAGATGATGGTGAATATCGCGTCGAATCGGCAAAAGCATTGTTGACTATTTCTCTTTTTGCTTATGGAACACCCATCATCTATCAAGGCGAGGAGCTTGGCATGACCAATTATCCCTTCACCTCCTTTGATGAGGTCCGTGATGTAGAATCTCATGATTTTATCCATGCACACCAAGATAAGGAACTATCAAATAATGCACTGTTAGCCTGCATTCGAAAGGCGGGGCGAGACAATGCAAGAACTCCTATGCAGTGGGACAATTCTCCTCATGCAGGATTTACAACAGGAAAGCCTTGGATTCAGGTAAATCCAAATTACACGACTCTCAATGCTGCCTCCCAACAAACAAATCCTCATTCGGTGTTTTCCTATGCAAAGCGGCTCATAGCGTATCGAAAAAAACACCCATCGCTCATTTATGCCCCTATGGAAGTTCTGCAACCCCAACGCCCTGAACAGCAAAACTTGTTTTCTTTTTCACGAAAATCTGAGGAAGGAGCATATCTTGTGCTCGCCAACCTATCGGAGGAATCAATTCCCATTACCAGTACGAGCACTGACACAAAATTGATTTTTAGCAATTATGACGATGCCCCATCTCGGCCTTGGAGTGCAGATCTTCGTCCTTGGGAATCACGGATTTTGTTGATTCCATAACAGGTGTAATTCTAACGTTACGGAAAGGAACTCAGAAAACAGAGCCCTGGTATCAAATTGCTAGGAATCTGCTGAACTGATAGACTAATGTGTCGTGTCAGTGATTCCAAGCCCTGCTAAGATAGCATATCACGAAGGAAGTTTTTCCATACAAATGAAAAGCACTTTCAATGTGCACAACGCTGCCCGCGGTGCAGCATGGCTCTTGCAAGAGCGTCTTGAATCACATTCCATCATGTCCCTTGTAGAGCGTGAAAAAGACGCAACCATCCAATGGCACTTGAATTCTGACCTCAACGAAGGGCATCGTATTACCATAACCCCGTCACAAATCAACATCGAAGCAGGCAATTCTGATGGATTTTACTGTGCGTCAGCGAGTTTATTTTTGTTGTTTTTCTTCCATAAGGAAAAAGGATCGATCCCCTGCCAGACAATAGAGGATAGCCCAAAATATCGCTGGAGAGGATGCCATTTTGACTGTGCTCGCCATTTTTTCCCATTGCGATTTCTTAAAAAACTCATCGAATTATGCAGCCTCATGAAATTCAATGTATTTCATCTGCATTTCTGTGACGACCAAGCGTGGAGAATTGCCCTGCCCGAATTTCCAAAGCTCACCGAAATTGGCGCATGGCGAAAAATTGGAGATCGAAATCACGGCGGATTCTACACTGAAAAAGATCTACAATCACTCATTTCATATGCCCAAGAGCGAGGAATAAACATCGTGCCAGAATGTGAAATGCCGGGGCATTGCAGTGCTGCCTTGGTTGCCTATCCCGATTGGGCTGTCCGCAAACTGCATTCTACTGTTCCTTCTTATTGGGGCATCTTTGAAGATGCATACAATATTGCAGATCCTCGTGTTCGCGACCATTTGAAATCTATCCTTGCAAAAATTTCAAACATCTTTCCAAGCAAATATATCCATATTGGAGGAGACGAAGTCCCGCCCATAGCTCTGGAAAGCGTTGCAGAAAAATATGGTGGCATCAAACACCTGCAAGACGATTTTTTCAAAGATATTTGTGATTTCCTTATTGCACGAGGAAAAACCCCTCTTGTGTGGGACGAAGCACTTGAGCACAACCCGCCAAAAGAAACAATTGGAATGGTCTGGCAAAAAGCTGAATATGCAGAGCCCGCCATTCGCAAGGGATACAATGTTGTTCTCTGTCTGCAAGATAGCGGATGTTATCTTGATCATGGATATGCAAAAACGAAAAATGGACCAGGAAGACTTGGGGTATACAGTATAGAAGAAACAGCACGGCTGCAATTTCCGAAGCTTGACAGAAAAATGGTCCTTGGAGCTCAAGCAGCAATTTGGACTGAGGGAATGAGTGCAGAGTGGGAAGCTGAACAACTCATCTTTCCTCGACTTTGCATCCTCGCACAGCGATTTTGGTCTGATACACTATTTGACATGAAAAATTTAGATAGCCTGTATGGGTTATTGGATAGATACGAAGTAGTATACTATAAACAATGAACTCAGTTGAAAAAACATTTCTAGACGGCGAAAAACTCCTCCGCTACGATGGCGAGAAGATCGCAACCATCGTGGTGCGAAACAGTTCGCAATTAGGAAAACTTACTGCGTTGCGCTTTTTGGAATGGATACATGCTAACCCTGAAGGAGTTGTCTGTCTTCCAACAGGAAAATCACCTCTTGTCTTTATCAACGAAACATGCAAATTGCTTGCATCTTGGAATGAAAAAGAAACCCAAAAAGAACTACAGCAGTATGGTATAGCCCCAAAAAAACCATCTCTTCGCGGGATGCATTTCGTGCAAATTGACGAATTTTATCCTATCAACAGTTCTCAAACCAATAGTTTTTTGTATTTTATACGAAAACACTATTTCGATAGATTGGGATTCTCTCCAGAACGTGCATTGACCATTGACGGATCCCTCATTGGATTGAAAGAACACGAAACGCTTGAATCCATTTGGCATAACACCCCAGTAGATCTAAGTTTACGCTATCGACATGCGACAAGCCGCTTGGAACAGCGACAAAAAGATCTCATCACCGCCGTTGACGAGTGGTGCATGGCATATGAAGAAAAAATTCGTTCTCTCAATGGCGGGATCTCGTTCTTTTTAGGAGGCATCGGCCCGGATGGCCATGTGGCATTCAATATGCAGGGGAGCAGCTTTTTTTCCACTACGCGACTCTGTCCTTTAAATTATGAAAGCAAGGCAGCTGCAGCAAATGACCTTGGTGGAATTGAAACCGCACACCGTTGCCATGCTATTACCATTGGCATTGATACCATCCGACATAATCCTCACGTTGTTCCAATCATCATTGCTGCTGGAGCAGCCAAGGCGTCGCAAGTTGCTGACGCAATATTGAAAGAAAGAAGCATACAATATCCAGCGAGTTTTTTGCACGACCTTCCCGCTGCTCGTTTCTATCTGACAGAAGGATCCGCAGAATTATTGATTCCCCGACAGATACTTCACATAGAGCAATCAGAAGAGATTGGCGAATCTGATCTAGAAAAAATTGTGGTGGATACTGCTCTTGTACAAAAGAAAACCATCGCTTCACTCACCAGCAAGGACTTCAGCGTCAGTCCCTATGGAAAACTCTTAAAAGCCAAAAATATATCTATCGAAAAATTACTCAAAAAAACCGAAGCTTCCCTCATTCAAAAATTAAAAAACGGAATGTTTCCTCAAAAAGAGACCTGCTTTCTCCATTCAGAGCCCCATCATGATGATATCATGCTTGGATATCTCCCCTATGTAGTAAGAAATCTCAGAGAACATTCCAACGCCCATCATTTTGCAACCGTCACCTATGGATTTCGTGCGGTGACAAATTCTTATATGCTCAAACTCTGTCAGGAATTACAGAAAGAATTGTACGCTAATGACGCTGCAACCATCCAAAAATACCTTTCAGGCGATTATTCTGAAGAAGAGAGAATGAATGCAGAGGTGCTTGATTATCTTGATGGGCTTGCCTCTTATTCAGAAGAAAAAAAGAAAACTGCATTGCATTCACGACTTTTTTCTATTTTATCAGATGTTTTTGAAGAAAAAACACAAGCTGGAATTTCTGACCGCTTGGAAGAACTCATCAACTATTTTTCAACACAATATCCTGGAAAAAAGGACCTTCCCCATATCCAAGAGATCAAAGGACGTTGTCGAGAATTGGAATCAGCCTGCCTCTGGGGATATTTTGGGTTTGACCATTCATCGCTCACCCATATGAACATGCAGTTTACGTCAACAGATCAGGCGAATCGAACCGCATTGTATGAAAAAAATGTGACTGCAATTCTAGCTCTTCTCAACCGGATTGCCCCACAGACTATTACTCTCGCATTTGATCCTGAAGAAAGCGGTCCCGCTGCACATTTTGAAACATTGAAAGTCTTCGCCGGAGCAATTGAACGATTTGCAGAGAAGAATGAACACGCAAACCTGCGAATTCTTGGCTATCGAAATGTCTGGTTTCAATTCCATCCGAGTGAAGTAAATATTTTTGTTCCGGTATCGCTGAATATGTTTGCCCTGCAGCATACAGCATTTATGAGCAGTTATTTGTCTCAAAAAGATGCATCCTTTCCTTCTCCACGTTATCAAGGGCCATTTTCTTTGGCCACACAAAAAGTACAAGTAGGACAATACGATGCAATCAAGACTTGTCTTGGGGAGGACTATTTTTTCACCCATCCAAGCGCTTTGATCCGAGCAACCCGCGGATTGGTCTTTCTGAAATCTATGGATGTCCCCACATTTCTCGATGAAGTTTATGCAATGAGCAAGCGATTAAACAAATAAATCAAATTATAGTTCCAGAACGTTTTTCATCAAGTTCCGATTCCATCGCCAAAAATCTATCTCAACTGAGTATTATACAAACATGGTCATACCAATAAAAACCAGTTACAATGGGTCGGGCATGGTGGTACATCGTTGATGTGTTGTGTGTATGAAAACACCTAATGGAGGCTATGTGAATAGTGTTGCAAATGGTTGGAAACCAATTCCAATTGTATTAAAAATATTTTCAATCCTCATTCTCTTGTGGACGATAGGTTCGATTCTGAATATTCCCCAGCGCTATAGCGATGGATTGCCATTTTTTGGAATGTTTCTTTCAGGCCTCGGAGCTGTTCTTGTCGTAGCCTTGCTGGATATTTTTGGCCCTCTGTTTTTGCTACTCGGCATTTGGCTGCGCAAGCCTTGGGCTCCCATTGTTGCCTATGTCTATATGGGTGTATTCCTTCTCAACGGCATCATCGCATTATTTACCGTTATAGATATATATGGCCCGCTTCCAATTATCATCCCCAATCTCGTTGAATTACTTTTTTTGATAGTCATCCTGTTTCACAGAAAATATTTCAAAACCTAGAAGAAAATAAAAACCATTTTGATTTTGATTCTTTCTCTTTTCCAAGAACGAGATATTTTTTGCAATAAACAAATAGAAAGAATCACCCTGCGAATTTTCAGCTAGTGAAACGTTTAATTTCAAGGTCATCTCAGAAACCTATTTCAATTCCGTGCTATACAAATAGTCATACCAGTAAAAAACAATTACAATGAATCATAGTCGACACAACAGCGATGTCTTGCATGCATAAAAAATCTAGTGGAGGCCTGTGTGAATAGTACTGCAAATGGGTGGAAACCACTTCCGCTTATATTAAAAATATTTTCAATCCTTATTTTTGTATGGACGATAGGATCAATCATAAATATTCTCATCTTCCAAAACCATAGCCCCGGAATACTTTTTACCCTATTCTGGCTTGTTAGGCCTCTATTTTCTTTTGAATTTTTCTCTATCATAATTTTCTTTGATTCTTTCAGCTTCCCGCTTCTGACTTTGTTTTTGCTCATCGGCATTTGGCTACGCAAATCTTGGACTCCTATTTTTGCGTATCTCTATCTGGGGTTGTTCGTTCTTACTACACTTAGTTTTATTCTCAATATAGGTGTTCTGGGAATACCTCGCACACTTTTGCGTATCCCTTCCCACATCGTTAAGTTATCATTCTTGATAATCGTTCTGGCTTACAGAAGTTATTTCAAACCTAGGGAAAGGGTCACCTTAGCCTAGACCTAGAGGCATTGAATTTTAAAAACTAGGTGATTGTTGTTTCCTGAGCGATGACATCCCGATAGAAGTAAAAGCTATCCTTGGGAATACGGCGAAGGCTTGCATAATCACAGTAAACAAGACCAAAGCGCTTTTCATATCCAAAAGACCACTCAAAATTATCAATAAAGCTCCACAAAAAGTATCCCCGCACATCGACTCCCTCATGAATGCTTTTTTCAACCATGCGAAGATGTTCGCGAATATATGCGATACGTCGTGGATCATGACAGGCGGCGCCATCTGCTGAAAGAATGTCTTGGAAGGCTGCTCCATTTTCAGTGATAATCAGGGGAATTCCTTTCGCGTGTTCCTTATACCACAAAAGATGTCGATATACCCCCTCGGGAACAACAGGCCAGTCCATTGCAGTTCTTTCGACCTCTTGGTCAACTTCGCGATACTGCTCAACAGCTGCAGCATCCCAGGTCACACGGCTTTCTTCATAGTAATTAACACCGAGAAAATCTACCGGAGTCGCTATGATGGCCAGATCATCAGCTTGTATCGGCATCGCTATTTCAGGATAGAAGTCTAGATGTTCTTGTGGATAGGCCCCTCGTAGCAATGGTCCAAGCAGCATTTCTGTACGCAAAGCAGCTGCATTTCGTGCAGCGTGGTGATCTTTGCTGTCATCGTTTGCAGGTTGTGGTGTTGCCGTGTTGTGGATGATTCCCATCGGAGTTTTTAATCCTTGTTCTTTATAGCAACTTCGCGCAAGTCCATCTGCAAGCAAAAGATGATGAATAGCGGTATAAGCTGCTTGTCTGTCACGTAATCCAGGAGCATGTTCACCAGTCAAATGACCAAGCACTGCAGCACAATAGGGTTCGTTCATGCTTGCCCACAACAGAGGTCTGTCTTGGAAGATTTGGTAACAATGATAAGCATAGTCTGCAAAATAAAAAGAAGTATCTCTGTTTTGCCATCCTCCCTTGTCCTGCAAGGCCTGCGGAAGATCCCAGTGAAAAAGAGTGAGCATCCCACGCATGCCCTTTTCTTCAAGTGCATCGAGGAGACGAAGATAATAATCAAATCCTTTAGAGTTTGGTTTGCCGCGACCATCAGGTTGAATTCGCGTCCAAGCTAGGGTGAAACTATATGCTTGAACTCCAAGCTTTTGCATAAGTTCAACGTCTTCTGGATAGCGATTAAATTGATCAACGGCTGTTTTTCCTGTTGAGGCATCTGTAATATTGCCCGGAATTTCCGCAAATACATCCCAGATGCTTTGTCCTTTTCCATCAACATCGATAGCCCCCTCCACCTGATAGGCAGAGGTCGCTACTCCCCAGATAAATTCAGGTGCGTGTATGCTAGCCTTTGACAGAGCCTGCAATGATGCCTCGTACAAAAAATCGCTGTAATGAAAAAAACACCACCAACGGAATTATCATCGAAATGAAGGCCCCCGCAGTGAGAACATGCCAATCCTGCCCTCGCGAACCTACCATTTCTGCCAGACGCGTTGTGACAAGAGCAACTTCTTCTCTGGTTCCCAAAAAGACAAGTGCTACTAGGAGGTCATTCCAAACCCAAAGAAACTGAAACACCGCAAACGCAGCAATCGCTGCCCCCGTCAAGGGCAAAATAAGGGTTGTAAATGTCTTCATCGGGGTTGCTCCATCGATCTGTGCTGCTTCGATAATGTCACGAGGAAGACTAGCGATGAAACCAAAAAGCAAATACGTCGCAAGCGGTAGCCCAAATCCGGTATGCGCTAGCCAAATACCAAGGAAGCTCCCGTTGAGACCGAGTCTTGTATAGACCTTAAACAAAGGAATCAAGGACATCTGCAAGGGAACCACAAGAAATCCTACAATCATTACAAAGATAAGCTTACGTCCTTTGAAATCTATCCAGGCGATGCCATAGGCTGCGAAGGCAGCTATGGTAATTGGAATCACCGTTGCCGGTATGGTGACCAGCAAGCTGTTTAAGAAAGCAATGCCCATCTTGTCGTTTGTAATGACAAATATATAATTTTGAAATGTCCATTGCCCTGCTTCCAAGAGTTGTCCAAAAACTGTCCACCATCCCGATATACGAATTACGTTTGGATCACGAAAGGAACTAATCAGCAATCCAAATGTCGGCAGAGACCAGAGAAACACAACAAGAAGAATTGAACCATTGATAACAAATCGGGTGAGAAATTTTATTCGTCTCGATGCTGCGCCTTGAACAAGATGTAATTCACTCATTAGCTAGTTCTCCTATTTAAACTGCGGATATTGTAAATCAGTATGGGGATAACCCCTATAAAAATGAGTATTGCAATTGCGGCAGAATATCCAAAATTTCCTCTCCTAAACATCTGGTTGTACATCATGTTTGCAATAACATCGGTATTGTAATTTCCACTCGTCATTACAAAAATAATATCAAATATTTTCAATACAATGGTCACCATTGTTGTGGTTACCGTGAGGATCGTTCCCCCAATGATAGGAATGATGATCCGAAAAAAGACAGTAAACTCAGATGCACCATCAATTTTTGCTGCCTCGATCATGCTCAGCGGAACCGCTTTTATGGCCGCTGAAAAAACCACTACAGCAAATCCAGTTTGCAGCCAAATCATAATTGCAATCAAAAAGAAATTATTCCACGGTTGCAGAATAAACCACCCCTGAGGTTCTCCGCCAAAAAAAACAACCAATGCATTGAGCAAGCCAATTTGTTCACCATAGGTAGAATAGAAATAGACAAACCG
This sequence comes from Spirochaetia bacterium, assembly GCA_965243525.1. GTDB lineage: Bacteria > Spirochaetota > Spirochaetia > WTKD01 > WTKD01 > WTKD01. Next base: position 1,056,586 of record OZ251568.1, read on the forward strand.
CCAAATAACCGCAGCGCCGACAAAAGAAATAGCCATCGGCATAAAAATAAAGGCCTTCGCCTGCTTTTCCCAAGGAATACGATCTATTAGAACAGCGATGGTTACTCCCAACGATACGGTGAGCGTCGGGACGGTTAATAGCCAAATGAGATTATTTCTGAGGGCAATCCAAAGTTTCGGATCAACAAACAGTCTTTTGTAATTATCCAGGGTGAATTCTGCCCATCCATCTGTTGCAGACGTATATACGAAAAAACTATCAAGGGCAGTACGGATTACTGGAAAAACGATATAAAATCCAAGAAATGCCACAGCGGGTCCAACAAAAACCCAGGGCAGGAATTGATTTCGCGCTTTCTGTGCTAGGGATTCCACCATCCCATTTAATGAATAGAAAAGCCCCCAAATGCCGCCTATTCCCGCCAATAATGCCAAAATCCCCAGTAATAACTTTGGGGTATTTTCTAGGGTCATAAGATAGGTGCTCCCCCAGAGCACCAAAATGACCCCAACAAATACCCCTAAATTGATAAGGAATTTCTCTCCTTGAAAGTCATCTGAGGCATTCAAGGCCCGAGCTCCTGTCTGATAAACGAACTTCTTTTTTACCGGCATTGAAATTTACTTTTGTGGTTCAGCTGCAGAAGCAGGCAATAGTCCTCCGGTGATAATTCGAATAAGATCTACAAACAATATAATTCCGTAAACTCCCAGAATTGCACCACCAATTATCATAAGAGGCATTTGAACAGTTCCTAAGCCTACCCCCAACAACACACTACTCAGAATGGTTGTAAGAATACACAATACTCCAGTTCCAGTTTTGCCAAGATAAAACCGATGTGCTCCAAATGCTCCCAAAAAGAACCATAAAATCAAGGCAACTGCTTTTGATTTTTCTCCTGTATTACCCATATTTTTCTCCTTTTATGTTTTAGGATTTTTCCTAAATGTTTTTTTGCTATTTATCACTATAAAAGTTATGTTAATTTTGTTCAAGGCTCAATAAAAAATCTTTCCGTAGCAATTTTGAATAAGTCAATAAAATACCATACTGCAAATCCAATCCACCATAACACTGGGATAATCAACAATAAGATCGTGCCACCGTTAAACGGAGAATCGCCTGCAAACAGCCTTTCCGCTCCTAAATATGAAACATATTTAGTTAAAAATCCGATGATGGCTCCAATAAATTGAGAAAATAGAATCCCAGCTACGATGTTTGCACCGAGAATAATCGAGGCCGTAATGTATTTACGTGCATAAAATCGATGTAATCCTAGAGGTGCAAAGAAGACAAACAGCAATAATGCCACAACTGTAGATTTTTCTTTTGCGTTATTCGGCATAATTCCTCCTGTTTACTATGTGGTATAACCACGAGCGCTAAACCTGTCTTAAGAGTTGCGCTCTAACATTCCCATTGCTGCTCTATCCGTGATTTGCTCAAAGTTACACATCTCCGGACAGTCAGCATCTTGTCACATGTATACTGCTTATTCGTGCTCGTATTGCAGAAAATTTCTAGTAGCAATGCTATACAAATCAACGATCCATATTACAGCAAATACTACCCACCAAACCGCTGCAAGAATTATCAGTATATTTGCTTCTGCATAGAAGCTTCCGAAATTTATACCCATCCAAATTCCGACGAATACAATCGACATAAGACCTGCGATTAATATACCGACAGCTGAACGAGTTTTTCCAGCATAAAAGCGATGCATGCCAAAAAATGAAAAAAATGTAAACAACAATATTGTTATTATTGTTGCCTGTGTTTCTAAGAGAGATATCTGATTGTCACCCATAGTTCCTCCTTAAAATAATACAGCAGACCATGAAGATCTGCTGTATATAAGCTATTTATTGAGGCCAGCTTGCGTCAATGTCTCGTAAGACCTCATCCAGTGTTGATGTTTCATTCACATAATCAACCATTCCGGTCCAAAATGTGCCTGCACCAACTGCTCCTGGCATCAGATCTGAACCGTCAAAGCGGAACGTGTCTGCTCCTGCGAGCAATTCTGCAAATTTCCGATCAATTGGATTAAGATACCAGTCAAGTGAAGCATCTTTGTGGGGTGAAATAAACCCACCAGCTTCAACCCATGCCTTCGTCGACAGTCCTGTGGTAAGATAGCGAGCAAGCGCACGAACCTCTGGACGATCATTGAATACTGCGTAGATATCACCAGCACCCAACATTGGCTTTCCATAGGTAGGATCAATTGGTGGGAAATAGAAGAAATCAACGTCTTCTCCCACTACGGAACCCTCAGGAAAGAAAGCTGGAATAAAGGATGCCTGTCGGTGCAGCCATGCGGCTGGAGGATCAACAAACAATGGTGTTGGGGCGTCTCCAAACGGTGTTAACAAAATACCTTCGGTACCACCAAGCACATAGTCTTCATTTCTCCAAATCTGATCAAGATAGGAAACTGCCTTACGAATTTGTGGAGAATCAAACGGGAGTTCCCCTCTGGTCCATGCATCGTAGTCTTGCACCGGTGCGGTACGCAGTAGAATATCTTCAATCCAGTCAGTTGCAACCCAACCAGTTGCACCAGAGCTTTCGATTCCAATTGCCCATGGAATACCGCCATCTGCAACGATCTGATCTGAAAGTGCAATGAGTTCATCCCATGTTTCAGGAATTGCATATCCAGCAGCTTCGAATTCTGGCTTTGGATACCAAACAAGCGATTTTATATTTGCGCGATACCAAAGACCTGCCATGATTCCATCCACAGTTGCCATCTCAAGCCAACTATCGATGTATTGTTCTGAAAGATATCCTGCAGGAAACCATTCATTCAGATCAACAACTTTGCCACCCTTCACAAAGTCGCTCAAGAGACCTGGCTGTGGAAACGCTGCCATGTCTGGTGGATCATCTCCTTCAACACGCACGATGATAAGACTCTCAAAATCTCCAGATCCCTCATAGACAACGTCAATACCAGTTGCCTCTTCAAAAAGAACCATAGATGTCTTGAATCTATTTTCGTCCTCATCAACAAAAGCACCAAATATATTCACCGTTGTTCCAGAAAGGTCTTCACCATCGGTATATGGATTGTTTGTATAACTTTCTGAACTCGCTCCATCGCCATCGCGACTACAAGCAACACTCAAAAGTAGAATTGCACATACACATACAACAAGTATGTTTCTCATAAAATACTCCTCCTAATTATTAGGTTATCTATAGTGTACAATTGTGCTCTATATACACAATAATTACAAGGTAAGTCCAGTAAGGTAATTAGTATCATTTATAATATAGAGGCACCTATCCTATTGATAAATGCCCTAATTTTGAGGTTATTGCTTATTCATAGCTAGCAACGATATGAATTTCAAATCGATAGCTTATGGGTAAATCTATATTAGAATTCGTTGGAATAAATTCCACCACTGCATCTTCATTACGAGGTCCATAGACTTTAATTTGAGGATTGAGTAAGTCAATGTGTTCCATTGGATAGATTATTCCAAAAAGAATAGCATAGGTAAGACTCACTGAACTTGGGAAGCTGAGAAATGGTCTTACTTCACTACCATTTGGAAACCTGAACACTCCACTCCAAAGATATTTGTCCTCACCATTGCTATCTACCAAGTACATCCCAAAATCAATGGCTGTTAGTGATTGAGCAATAAAATCACTTGCGGTGAGTCTCCAGATAATAATACGTTCATCGTCATCATGCTGAACTTCACCAAACTCTTGTTCTCCAGCATGAGGCGTCGTAGCCCTAATGTATGTAGCAGAAGCAGGTATGTTAAAATCGCCATCTTCATCATCAGCGATTCCATTTCCATCAAGTTCACCGGCTCCCATCTGATCGATTCCTCCCATATCACCTCTACCTGCACCATTCGCCCCACATGCAACAAGGAACAAAATCACAAGACTTAGACAAACCAAATATATTACATTCTTCTTCATAAAAACACCTCTAATTAATCAGCTATTGTTTTTTACAATCTCTGTGTCATGTAGGAGATTATAATACAATCAACGTAAAAAACGAAATTTGTGTAGTTATTTACTATGGTTGTTTCAGAGATATGGCGATCCTAGTCTAGTTTTTGAAGCCGTAATGGGAGGGGAAGAATTCTTCCTCCTCCCCCATTACGGTCATCTGCTTGTCTTCGCTATACGTTATGGAGCGTTCCACACCTTGACGGTGTTATCGCTACTCCCGCTGACTATCTTGCTCCCATCCGGGCTAAAAGCGACTGAGTTAACAGCGCCTTCCTGATCAGTGAACGTGGCGTCTTCGTTTCCTGTCTCCACATCCCACACCTTGACAGCACTATCATCACCCCCGCTGACTATCTTGCTTCCATCTGGGTTAAAGGCGACTGAGTTAACCGGGGCTGTATGACCAGTGAGCGTGGCGTCTTCGTTTCCTGTCTCCACATCCCACACCTTGATGGTGCTATCCTCACTCCCACTGACTATCTTTCTCCCATCCGGGCTAAAAGCGACTGAGTTAACCGGGGCTCCATGACCAATGAGCGTGGCGTCTTCGTTTCCTGTCTCCACATCCCACACCTTGATGGTGCTATCCTCACTCCCACTGACTATCTTTCTCCCATCCAGGCTAAAAGCGACTGAGTTAACCGGGGCTGTATGACCAGTGAGCGTGGCGTCTTCGTTTCCTGTCTCCACATCCCACACCTCGATGGTTCTATCCCTACTCCCGCTGACTATCTTGCTTCCATCCGGGCTAAAGGCAACTGAGTTAACCCAATCTGTAGGACCAGTGAGGGTGGGGTCTTCATTTACTGTCACCACATCCCAACCAGTGAGGGTGATGTCTTCATTTCCTGTCTCCACATCCCACACCTTGATGGTGCGATCATCACTCCCGCTGACTATCTTGCTCCCGTCCGGGCTAAAGACGACTGAATTAACTCTGCCTCCATGACCAATGAGCGTGGCGTCTTCATTTCCTGTCTCCACATCCCACACCTTGATGGTTCTATCATTACTCCCGCTGACTATCTTTCTTCCATCCGGGCTAAAAGCGACTGAATAAACTCTGCTTCTATGACCAGTGAGGGTGATGATTTCACCAGATCCACCTCCCTCAGCGGCTCCATCCCCTTCAACGACTCCACCCCCCTCAACGACTCCATCCTCAGTAGGTTCGATTTCTTCTTTCTTGACTACATCCCACACCTTGACGGTGTTATCTGCACTCCCGCTGACTATCTTGCTCCCATCCGGGCTAAAGGCGACTGAATTAACTCTGCTTTTATGGCCTTCGAGCGTAGCGTCTTCGTTTCCTGTCTCCACATCCCACACCTTGACGGTGTTATCCCCACTCCCGCTGACTATCTTGCTCCCATCCGGGCTAAAGGCAACTGAGTAAACCCAACCTGTATGACCAGTGAGTGTGGCGTCCACGTTTCTTGTGTCTACATCCCACACCTTGACGGTGAAATCATAACCTCCACTGACTATCTTGCTCCCATCCGGGCTAAAGGCGACTGAGGTAACAAGGCCCTCATGACCAGTAAGCTCAGTGATTTGTTTTTTTGCGGTTACATTCCATACCCTGATGGTTTCATCACCACTCCCGCTGACTATCTTCCTCCCATCCGGGCTAAAAGCGACTGATTGAACACTGCTTTCATGGCCTTCGAGCGTAGCGTCTTCGTTTCCTGTCTCCACATCCCATACCTTGATGGTTCTATCCCCACTCCCGCTGACTATCTTGCTCCCATCCGGGCTAAAGGCAACTGAGTAAACCCAACCTGTATGACCAGTGAGTGTGGCCTCTTCGTTTCCTGTCTCCACATCCCACACCTTGATGGTTTCATCACCACTCCCGCTGACTATCTTCCTCCCATCCAGGCTAAAAGCGACTGAACGAACCGGAGCTGTATGACCAGTGAGCGTGGCGTCCACGTTTCTTGTGTCTACATTCCATACCTTGATGGTTTTATCATCACTCCCGCTGACTATCTTCCTCCCATCCGGGCTAAAGGCGACTGAATGAACCGAGCTTGTATGAACAGTGAGCATCTCGGTTAGGGATTGGTCCGAATTCTCCATACCTTGATCACCAGGATCTGGTGTCATCGAATCATCAGTTTCTGGTGTCATCGAATCATCAGTTTCTGGTGTCATTGAATCATCAGTTTCTGGTGTCATTGAATCATCAGTTTCTGGTGTCATCGAATCATCAGTTTCTGGTGCCATCGAATCATCAGTTTCTGGTGTCATTGAATCATCAGATCCATTTCTTCCACCACCACTTGCACCATTCGATTCACACGCAGCGAGAAACAAAATTACAAGGCCTATAAAGACTAGATATATTACATTCTTTTTAATAAAAACCACCTCCACTTAAATCAGCTATTGTTTTTTACAATCTCTGTATCGTATAGAAGAGTATAACATGATTAACGCAAAAACCAAGTATTCGTGTATTTATCACATCACAATTGTTTCAAGGTATGACATCCTAGGCTAGTTTTTGAAGCCGTAATGGGAGGCAAAATTCCTTCCCTCATTGATTTGATAAACTGCTCTGCTCTACAGGAATGGTGTTTCTATAATTACAAGGTAAGTCCAGTAAGGTAATTAGTATCATTTATAATATAGAGGCACCTATCCTAGGATAGATGCCTAATTTTGTGAATATTGCTTATTAATAACTAGCAACGATATGAATTTCAAATCGATAGCTTGTTTCTGCGTACACGGTTGGATCAGTTGGCATGAATTTAATCACCGCATTTGGATCACGAGGTCCATAGACTCCAGTTTGAGGATTGGTTGAATCAATGGAATCAAGTGGATAGAATCCATTTTGTCCAAACACTTGGTCATAATTATAACCACTCAGCGGACTAGATGGGGTATTAGTCTCAGCATTTGGATAGTGGAATTTTCCAATGCTCCCATCTAGAGGATTATCGTTATCATCCACTAGAAAAAATGTAAATCCAGTAAAATTCGCCTTTTGAGTAGAAAAATCACTGCTCGTAAGCTTCCAAATAACAGATTTAGGTGTATTGTCATTATATTCCAGCACGCCTATGTCGGGGTGACCAGTTATATACCTTGTAACCCTCATATTTGGTGAAACCGGAGCGGGAGTTCCATTCAGTGAACAACTAATGAATCCAATGACAAACACCGCGCTCCAGACAATAATTTTTTCATTGAAATATCTCCTACTAAATCAGCCATTGTTTTTTACAATCTCTGTGTCATGTAGGAGATTATAATACAATCAACGCAAAAACAAAATTCGTGCATTTATCGCACCACAATTGTTTCAAGGTATGACAACCCTAGGCTAGTTTTTGAAGGCCGTAATGGGAGGAGGAATTCTTCCGCCTCTTTTGACAAGGGGAGTTTGGTCACATTGTGAGATTGCCATCACCGGTGCCTCTCCAAGCAATCCACCGATATGTATCCACTCACCTGGCTTTTTTCCTTCTGCTGGAATGATTCGCACCGCGGTCGTCTTGTGGTTCACCACCCCTATCGCCATCTCATCACCGATAATTCCTGCTAACGTTTCTTCAGAGATATCCCCTGGAACTGCAATCATATCAAGCCCCACTGAACAAACTGAGGTAAGTGCTTCAAGTTTTTCTAATTTAAGGATTCCTGATGCCACCGCCGCCGCCATTCCTTCGTCTTCACTGACAGGCAAGAATGATCCGGAAAGTCCCCCTACGTTTGTTGAAGCCATCATCCCCCCTTTTTTGATCGCTGTGTTTAGCAATGCCAAGGCCATTGTCGTTCCTGGCGCACCACAGACAGCAACACCAATAGATTCAAGGATGCGCGCCACGCTATCGCCTATTGTTGGTGTTGGTGCAAGAGAAAGATCAACGATGCCGGCTGGAATTTGCAATCGCCGTGCTGCTTCATTGGCAACAAGCTGACCAAGGCGGGTGATTTTGAATGCGGTTCGCTTTATAGCATCCGCCAAGATATGCAGGGGAGCATCAGGAAATGCGCGTACCGCTGCAAGCACTGCACCCGGTCCGCTGACTCCCACATGCACTGCTGATTCTCCCTCTCCCACTCCGTGGAAGGCTCCTGCCATAAAAGGATTGTCGTCTGGAACATTGGCAAATCCAACAAAGCGTGATGGTGCATGATATCCCCCTAGTTTTGCAGATTTCAGTATCACACGTGCTGCAGCAACAACTGCATCAACATTGATTCCTGCTGCTGAACTTGCCAGGCTCAAGGATGCACAAAGTCGCTTCGTTTCCGCAAGCATCTCTGGCAATGCCGCGATCAAGCGATCATCCTGCTCCGTTGTACCCTTATGAACAAGGGCAGAGCAGCCCCCAATGAAATCTATCCCTATCGATGTTGCTGCTTCATCGATCCGCCTTGCCAAATTGCAAAAATCGTCAACGGAATTGCAAGCTCGTGCTGAAACCAAGGCAAGAGGGGTCAGCGAAACACGCGTGTTGACAATCGGAACTCCATAGATGGATTCAATATCTTGCGCACATTTGCGAATCTGTCCTGCAACTCGATGGATTTTATCATAGACACGGTCTGCAAAAACATTCAACGAATCAGAGACGCAATCATAGAGGGAAATTCCCACAGTGACGGTGCGAACATCAAGATGCTGCTCTTGAAACATGCGGCGCGTTTCTTCAATTTCAAAGGGAGTAAAATGCATGATTATATCCGATGCATCGCATTGTAGACGTCTTCGTGATAGGTGTTGATCGTCATGTTCAATTTCTTTGCCGTTTCTTGTAGTTCTTTTCGTAACTCGCTGTATATCTCTTCTGCAACATCAATCATCATCATCATCACAAAGGTTCCTTCCATTGTCGTTTGGGATATATCAAGAATGTTCGCTCCCTGCGAAGCGATGGCTTTCGAGACATTCGCAATGATGCCTGTTTTATCTTTTCCAAGAACGGTGATTATTGCATGCATATCTTATCGTACACCACAAAACAAAAACAGCCTATTCCGAACAACAGATGTCCAGATTTCAACGAGATATCGATGCGTATTTACTCCCATTCAATCGTAGCCGGTGGTTTTGAACTTATATCATAGACGACTCGATTAACTCCATCGACTGTATTGATGATACGATTGGAAACATCAGCCAAGAGCGCATGTGGAAGCTGGGCCCAGTCAGCGGTCATTCCATCCAAACTCTCAACGGCGCGCAAGGCCACCACGCGTTCATAGGTACGACTATCTCCCATAACACCAACTGATCGAATGGGCAAGAGCACCGCAAACGCCTGCCAGACGCGATCATACTCCCCTGTAGCTTGCAATGCCTCTATGAAAATAGCATCAACCTCTTGAAGAATTTGGATCGCCTCAGGGGTGATCTCGCCAATAATACGAATGGCAAGTCCCGGTCCTGGAAAAGGGTGTCGCGCAATCATCTGGGAAGGCAGCCCTAATGTTGCTGCTATCTTGCGTACCTCGTCTTTAAACAGCATTTTCAAGGGTTCGACAAGGATTAAATCTAATTGATCTTCTATGCCGACGTTATGATGGCTTTTTATAACCGCGCTCGGTCCGTGCACTGGGCGAGTCTCGATGCAATCAGGATACAAGGTTCCCTGCGCCAAAAAACGTGCACCTTCTATTTGTTTTGCTTCTTCTTGAAAAAGGTCAACAAAAAGATCCCGAATGATATGTCGCTTTTCTTCCGGGGCAGTAACTCCAGCCAGAGCTTGAAGAAACCGATCTCCAGCACGAACAACGATCAACGGAGTGTGGAGGTGATTTTTAAACAACCGCTCTACAGCCTCCACTTCTCCTTTTCTGAGTAATCCAGTATCGATGAATATTCCATGCAGCTGTCCGGGTATCGCCTGATCAATGAGCGTTGCCACCACCGCAGAGTCGATTCCCCCACTTAATCCACAAATGACTGCGTCAGAACCCACCTCTGCACGAATTTGCTCAGATTGCGTGGTGATGTAGTTTTCCATCGTCCATGTCTTGGCACATCCACACAGATCAACAAAATTAGCAAGAAGTCTTGTTCCATTTTCACTGTGCACCACTTCAGGATGAAACTGCACTCCATAGATTGGGCGCTCTTTATGCACAAAGGCTGCAACACGTTGCTCGTCCGAACTTGCAATAATTTGCAGAGGAGGGGCCAACGTTTTTACGTAATCACCGTGACTCATCCATACGGAAAAAGAGCCGGGGATGGTAGCAAACAGAGGATGTTCATCTTGAAGCGTAATCGCCGCTCGCCCATACTCTCGATTTCCTACAGAACCTACCTGTCCGCCAAAATGGATGTTTAGCAATTGCATACCATAGCAAATACCTAAAACAGGGTATTCATCGAACAACGCATCATCCCTCCCTGGTGCAGCTTTCTCAAGGACAGATGCAGGTCCACCGCTGAGGATGATTCCGCAAGGGTCTTTGGCACGAATATCTTCAATCGGAGCATCAAATGAAACAATTTCGCAATAGACCTGAAGCTCGCGAATCCTTCGGGCAATCAGCTGCGTGTATTGACTGCCAAAATCAAGTAGAACAATTCCTTTCATTGTTGGTTATTCCATATGGTAATTGGAAGTTTCTTTCGTGATGATGACATCGTGCACATGGCCTTCTCGCAACCCAGCTGGCGAAACTCGGATAAATTGTGCCTTTTGTGTGAGTTCTCCTAGATTCGCTGCTCCAATATAACCCATCCCAGAGCGTATCCCTCCAACCAATTGATAAATTTGATCTTTCAATTTTCCGCGATAGGGAACTCGTCCTTCAATGCCTTCTGGAACAAGCTTTTCTGCAGAATACCCCTCTTGAAAATAGCGATCACTACTGATTCCAGCATCCATTGCTCCCTTGCTGCCCATCCCACGATATGATTTATAGGTTCTTCCCTGATAGAGAATCTTTTCTCCCGGCGATTCATCAGTACCAGCAAACAAGGAACCAATCATCACCGACGATGCACCAGCTGCAAGTGCCTTCACAATATCCCCACTATATTTTATTCCCCCATCGGCAATCAGTGGTATGGCCTTTGCTTGGGTAACTTCAGCCACCTCCATGATGGCGCTCAATTGTGGCATCCCCACTCCGGCAATGATGCGCGTGGTGCAAATCGACCCCGGCCCAATGCCAACCTTGACCCCGTTCACCCCAAGGTCGATCAATTCACGGGCTGCTTCTGCTGTCGCAATATTACCAGCAACCAGTTCCAAATCGCGATGCCGTTCTCGAAGAGTTTCAATCACCTTGAGCACCTTTTGCGTGTGTGCGTGAGCAGTATCCACCACTACCGCATCGATCCCTGCTGCATACAAGGCATCCACACGTTCTAGAGTATCTTCTGTTGTGCCAACCGCAGCAGCAACGCGCAAACGGCCACTTGCATCCTTGTTTGCTTGCGGGTATTTCTGATGCTGTTCAATGTCCCGAATAGTGATCAAGCCTCGCAAAAATCCTTGCGCATCAACGATGAGAAGTTTTTCAATACGATGTGTCTGGAGCAATTCTTTGGAAACTTGCAGAGAAATATCCGGTGATGCGGTGACCAAATTTTTATGTGTCATGATATTCTTTACAAGTTTCTGTTGATCTTGTTCAAAACGTATATCCCGGTTGGTGACAATGCCGAACAATTGACCAGAATCATCAACAACGGGAATACCACTAATCGCATTCTGCTGCATGAGTTGTTTCGCATGTCCAATGGTCTTATCGGGGCTTACCGTAATGGGATCATGAATAATATAAGTTGCTGCACGTTTTACGGCTTTTACTTCCTGCACTTGTGCTCCAACGCCCATATTCCGATGCAAAACTCCCATTCCTCCCTGCTGCGCCATCGCTATAGCGGTTTGTGCTTCAGTTACCCGATCCATGGCCGCGCTAACAAGCGGAATCGTAAGATCAATATGTTCTGAAAAAGACGTTTGTAATGAAACCTCTTTTGGAAGAACAGCGCTCTTTTTTGGTTTCAATAAAACATCATCAAATGTCAAGCTGAATGGTATTGGTTTAGCCATACGCCTCCCAAGGTGAATTGTACAATGATATCTGAAATCACTTTTTTTGTTTAGACTCTTGGAAAAGATTTTTTATTGCCGACAAGATGTAAAAACTCCTAGAGACTGTCAAATCTAACCGATAGAAACACCATGTAACAATATCTACCTTTATAAAAGAATATTTATTTGTTTAGATAGTATTGAATTTTTAGGTTTTATTGGCTATACTTACGTATATATAATTTTATTGAATAAACCGCTTGATTCTATTGGTCAAGTGCTTTATAAGGAGGAATAATGAAAAAACTAACAATACTTTTGTTCTGCGTTACTGCAGGAATGCTTTTTGCAGCAGGCGACACAGAATCCACTAAAGAATCATCCATGCCTGGTGAATATGGATTAGAAGATTTTCAAGGAAAAACAATCATAGCAGTCACAAGCAATGATTATCCACCATTAAGTATGGTAGATCCTAAGACCGGAGAATCTATTGGCTTTGAGTATGACCTTACCAATGAAATTGCACGTCGATTAAACCTCACCGTTGATTGGCGATTATCAGGTTGGGAAACAATGTTAGCAGCTGTAGCAAATGGCGAATACGACATTGCTATGGATGGTATATCAATCACCGATGAACGAAAACAAATCGTAGATTTTTCAGATCCTTATCTGGAATCTGAGCAATTTTTTGTTGTGCGTTCTCATGAATCAAGATTTTCGGACGCTGCATCATTTGCTGCTGATGAATCACTGCTCGTTGGAGCAAATCCAGGAAACACCAATTTCTACACTGCGGTCTACAGTGTGCTTGATGGAAACGAAGGAAATCCTCGCATTGTTCTGTTTGAATCATTTGGGGCATTAATTCAAGCTCTTCGAACTGGTGATGTTGACCTAGTTCTCATGGATGGCCCATCAAGTAAGGGATACATCAACACCTATGAAGGCGAATTGAAAATTGTTGGCGATTCAGTCGGACAGGATGCCTTTGCCTATGTATTCACAAAAGGCTCTAGTTTTGTCGGGTCAGTCAACCAGGCTCTTCAAACAATTAGAGACGACGGTACCCTTGCTGAATTAGAAAACCATTGGTTTTTCGAGACTACGCTAGGTAATTAATTACCACTTCGTGCCTAAACAATTAAAAACAGCCATTTCACGGCGGCAGATGCTTCGCATTCTGCCGCATCGTGGCTATGTAACCAAACTTCCGGTGTGGTTACTAGTCAGTGTAACCATTGCTCTTATTGCATTCTGGAATATCACCTATCAAGAGACTCTTCAGAACATATTTTTTAAGATTGCCAGGGGTTGGGGGATCACCCTTCTCGTTTCGGTTATTGCATACATTAGCTCAGTTCTTTTGGGACTGGGGATGGCATTGCTCCGCATATCCCCATTTCGTGTGTATAGAGAATCAGCGACGTTTTACATCGAGATCGTCCGCGGAATTCCTATGCTCGTACTGCTCTATTACATTGCCTTTGTCGCAGCTCCAGGCATTATTTGGTTTGCAAATGTCCTCACCCACCCATTACAAACGATTGGCATCATGTCACAACCAATCGGGATTCGATCATTTTCGTTTACCACACGCGCAGTACTTGCGCTCACCATCGGGTACAGTGCCTTCATCGCAGAGATTTTTCGTGCAGGTATCGAATCCATTGACCACGGCCAACACGAGGCTGCCCTCGCACTCGGTATGTCGCGTAGGCAGGTTATGCGATACATCGTTCTTCCACAGGCTTTTCGAAACGTACTTCCTCCATTGGGAAACGAACTAGTTGCTATTATCAAAGATTCTGCCCTTGTTTCTGCTGTGGGAGTTGCTGATTTAACCTTAAACACACGACAATACGCCGCATCAACCTTTCGGTTTTTTGAATCCTATAGCATTCTTGCCTTGCTGTATTTGGTGTTAACCATCACCCTGACGCTTGCTGTGCGCAGACTTGAATCCTATCTTGCTTCCCACAAGCTATAACTCATTTATTCGTCGATAATACAGAAGCAAAGATAGAGATATCGCTAAAATTATTAAAATTAAATTTTAATAATCGTTACAAGGGGAAGGTTCATTCCTTGATTGACCCGGCGGCAAATCCCTGCGCTATTTTCTCTCGAAAAGAAAAATAAAACGCAATCATTGGAATCGTAGCGATCATCAATGCCGAAAACAAGAGTCCAAAATCTCGAGCCATGCCTCCAGCAAATGCATTCACCGCCACTGGAAGGCTTCGCAAGACTGCCCTGCTTGTTAGCGTGAACACAAAGACGAATTCATTCCAGTTGCTGAGAAATGAAAAAATGAGCATGGTACTGACAACTGGTTGTGCCATAGGAAGAATAACGCGCCAGAAAATTCCCAAATAACTTGCTCCATCAATGAGCGCCGCTTCCTCCAGCGCATCTGGAATGGTTCGTATATAGGATGTTGCGAGGTATACCAAAAAAGGAAGCCCAAATGCAATATAGGGAAGTAATACTCCAATTCGCGTGTCATCCAACCCAAAAAAGGATTCCATAACGTACAAAGGAACAAGAACAGAATGCACGGTAATGAGCAATCCAAGGATAAAGAAATAGTAAAAAACAGCAGAAACACGCTTGAATCGAAACTTGGCAAATCCATACCCGGTCATCAATGCGAGAATGGTGCAAACTACCGTTGCCACGGAAGAATAAATGACGCTGTTCACGAGCGCAATACCCAGACGTCCGTATTCCCATGTTCTCAAATAATTTTGAACATAGAGGGATTTTGGCAATGAAAAAATATTTTCAATGATATCTTTATGGGGTTTGAATGATGTATAGGCCATCCATACCAGCGGTAGGATAGTGATGAGAGCAAGAATCACCATAAATCCATACGAAGTTATCGAAGCAATTTTGTGTCCAACGCTGTCTTGCGGTTTCATTCAAACCTCCTCTCAAAGCGACGAAATATCATTCGAATAAAGCTGATAAGCCCCAGACTAAGCGCAACAATGATTACTGATATCGCACTTCCATAGCCATAATTGTAGTATTTGAACGTGTTGAGATACATGTAGATGGCGATAACCTCTGTGTATCGCGCAGGACCACCTCCGGTCATGGCAAAGATAAGGTCAAAGCTTTTGAGGCTGCCCGCAATGGCGAACACCGCTGTTGTAAAAATGACATTGGTCATCGCAGGCAATATGATACGTCCAAGGACCTGCCATTCGGTTGCGCCGTCGATGATCGCTGCTTCAATCACCGAGGGCGAGATACTTTGCAGGTTCGCAATAAAAATCACCATATAGACCCCGGTATACATCCACAAAATTACAAAGAGCACCGGAAACAATGCAAACGTACGACTTTCGAATACGCCAAACACATAGCGTGGATCGTCTGTGATCAATCTGATGAAAGCGGTGAACAAGCCCGAGGGGCCAAATATCTGATTCCACAGAATGGCCACAACAATCGCAGATATCGTGATGGGAAGAAAGATAAGCGTTTCAAATACTTTTCCTCCAACAACCAAGCGACGATAGATGACATATGCAATCACAAATCCTATTGGAATTTGACCAAAAATAGAGACCGCTACCACCAAAAAATTGTTCCGCAGGCCAAACCAAAATATTGGATCTGAAAACATCTTTGCATAATTTGTAAATCCAATAAATTTTGGAACGCCAATCCCGTCCCATTCGGTAAACCCGAGAAAAAAACTAAAGAGAATGGGAAAAATGATGAACAGTGCATAGATAAACACAGAAGGAAGAACCAACGCTAAATAACTTCTGGTTTGTCTCGTTTTTAATGAATAAGTTGAGCCGAGCACAATGCTTTTTTGAGATTTTGAACTGGTTGAAACGCTGTTTGTGGACATCGATTAACACACGCCGAAAAAAGAGACAGTCTGACGACTGTCTCTTTTACATGTACAATTACTTTCTGCTTGAATCGTTTGCAGCAACCCATGCTTCATAGGCCGCAGCAACTTCTGCAGGACTCACATTCCCAAACATCATTTCTTGAATCTGTGAATGAAGCACTGCCATACCTTCAGCATCAAGCACCGCATCAATGACGTATCCTGCCGGCTTCTCAGCCAAAAATGCAGCAAGCTTCCTCAGCAAAACGGGATCACTTGTGTCAACAGGAAGTTGATACGCTGGAAGAGCACCTTGGCTTTTTCTGATTTTCGAACCTTCTGGTCCAGAATAAAACCATATCCATTTCCATGCGTTTTCTGCCTTTTCACCTTCAAGCATGGCGTTCATGCCGTGTCCGGTTCCTGCCACCGCTGCAGTAGATCCAGATCGACCCTTTTGATTTGGGACATCAGGAAACGTGTTGTATGTGATATAAGGCTTGAGCTCGTCATCAAGTTCTCCGGTCAGGTTAGATGTTCTCCAACCACCATCAATCAAATAAACCGCTCGCTCATTCACGAAATCAGTCAATGCAACGCCGTATTCTGCCTGGTTAACTCCTGGAGAAAACATCTCGTTGTCGTTAAGTTCCTTGATAATATCCAGAGCTGCTACGAATTCAGGATCGGTAAAGCGGGCATCTCCTGCAACCACTCGATTATACCAATCCATGCCACCTGTTCGCTCAACAAGTGCGCTGAGCAAGGTTGACTGCATCTGCCATCCATCTTTGTTATCCATCGCAATGGGAATAAGCCCAGCGTCGCGGATGACATCGCCTTGTGCGAGCAGTTCCTCAAACGTTCTTGGAAAACTCAAACCAAGTTCATCCAAAAGTCGCTCATTGGTGAACATCACATGGGTTGCAGTAACCTGTTCAGGAAGTTCCCATATTTCGCCATTTGGTCCTTGAGGAGTCACCGCTGCTGGAGCAAATTCTCCTTCTTTTCCTGCAAGCCATGGGGAAAGATCCTTGATCATCCCGCTACCCGTAACGTTGCCGGTTCGTTTTCCTGGCCACAAAAATACAACATCTGGCAATTGATTTGAAGTTACCAATGTCTGTAGTTTGTTGTGATAGGGCTCGTTTACCAAAAATTCCCATTCAAGGGTGATTTCAGGATGTAATTCTGCAAACCGTTCTTGCAACAACTCAAAATTATCAGCGGCAACTTGATCCGCTTGATCGAGATAATGAAATATCCTTAGCGTATTTGGATCATTTTCATCAGCTCCGCCAGCATAGAGCGAAAACAGAACAAAAATCATCAATACTATTGTAAAAATTTTTTTATACATTATGCCTCCTTTTGCATACCTTGTGTATTTAATAAATTGTGAAAAATTCAAATGATACTAAATTAATGTAAACCATTACATGAGATAGATACGTACCGAAACTGCCCAAGCTCATTCCAACTGAATGAACTGCATTAAAAATCAGTACTACAATAATAAAGTTTACTCCACAGCCTAGAATGCTGTCAACGCACCGTATCACTCATCAACTGCATGTCAAAAAATGAAATTGCCTCTTTTCTTCAGCACATAACTCGTACATTTACAAGGCTGCCTACTATTTCTATAGTTGATTATGCACAAACATTCGCTTTCTTCAGAACACGACAGCTTTGTATCAGATGCCTCTATAGATCTTGCCGGAGCATGGCAGTTAAAGGCATGTAATCGCCAAGTCAAGCCTTGTGAAATTTTGTTACCAGGAGATATTGTATCAGCGCTTTTTGCCAACAAGATCATTCCCGATCCCTATATTGGTGAAAACGAACTTGCAATTCAGTGGGTCGGTCAGGAAGATTGGCTCCTCTCCCGAACATTTTTTCTTGAAGCTACGCGATGCACTGCATTGTATTGGACATTCTGTATCGATCAACTTGATACTGTTGCAGAGATTCGGATCAACAACAAGGCAATACATACGAGCGACAACGCCTTCCGAAAATACTGTATTCCACTGCAATCAATACTCGAACCAGGAGAAAACTCCATTGAAATTGTCATCTATTCCCCTGAAAAAGAGGCAGCAATACGTGCAAAGCAATTGCCCTATGAAATACCTCATATGCATGCTCCAGTGCAATCACCGCATCGGAATTTAATTCGCAAAACGCAATGTCATGGTGGCTGGGACTGGGGGCCCTGCATCATGACTGGCGGGGTATTTGGCAATATTCTAATTCAAGGAACCCAATGTGAACGAATCGATGCGCTCTATCCACAAATCCATCGCGAGACTTCCCAGCACTGGAAGGTCGAGACCTCTGTTGATGTGTATGCACACCAGGATTCCTCTCAAGAAATAGAATATTCCATATGCTATGACAAAAAGACTATTGTCTTCGCCAAGGAAATCACCGAACTCAGCAAGGGAAGCAATACGATTAGTTATTGTTTGAACGTCGAGGATCCATTGCTCTGGCGGACACATGATCGAGGTGATCAACCGCTCTATACCCTTTTGGTGCGGACACAAAACGATCAAAAAGCAACAACTATCGCATTTCGTGAGATATACGTTGATACGACTGAAGATAGTCATGGAAAATCATTTGCGCTAAAGCTAAACGGGGAAGATCTCCTGTGCAAAGGGGCAAACTGGATTCCTCCCGATGCCCTTCCGGCTCGCCAAACTGCGGACACATACGAACACCTCATCCACAGCACACAAGCGGCACATATGAACATGCTTCGCGTTTGGGGCGGTGGGCAATATGAACATGATCTGTTTTATGAACTCTGTGATCGTGCGGGAATTCTCATCTGGCAGGATTGTATGTTTGCCTGTTCCCTCTATCCAGCAGATCAGGAATTTCTGCAAAACGTCGCTGATGAAATCATCTACCAAGTTAAGCGACTGATGCATCATCCTTGCCTCGCTCTGTGGTGTGGCAACAACGAGGATATCGGCGCATTGTCGTGGTTTAAGGCTTCGCAAGAAAACAGGGATGTCTATCTCGTTGATTATGACCGGTTGAACGAGGGTGTTATCGGCCGTATCGTTCAGCAGCTTGATCCAACCAGACTTTGGTGGCCCTCCTCACCGAGTGCTGGTCCTGGAGATTATTCTGATTGTTGGCATGACAGCAGCCGGGGTGATATGCATTACTGGAGTGTCTGGCATGAAGGATTGCCCTTTGAAGCATACGAAACAATTGTTCCTCGATTTTGCAGCGAGTTCGGGTTTCAGTCCTTTCCTTCACTCCCTACGGTGCGCTCGTTCTGCGATGATCATTCGCTGAATGTCACTTCTCCACAGATGGAGCATCACCAAAAAAACGATCGCGGAAACACCATCATAACAGAAACGTTAACTCGCTATTTTCGCATGCCGCATTCTTTTGAACACACGCTTTATCTAAGCCAAGTACAACAGGCAATGGCGATTGAAAAGGCGGTTGACCATTGGTCTTGCTTCCCTGAACGATGCAGAGGATTTCTCTATTGGCAATTGAATGATTGTTGGCCGGTTTCTTCCTGGTCATCCATAGAATATTCTGGACGATGGAAATTACTTCATTATTTTGCCCGTCGCTTTTTTAACCCTATTCGATTGGCGTGGAAGCGAACAGATACTGATCTATCGGTGATCGGAATCAACGAGACGTCAGAACCTCTGGAGGCCCATCTGCAGATTGAATCGATTTTCTTTAGCGGTGAGAGATCATCCACATGTGTTGATGCACCCGTTCACATCGCCTCAAGATCGCAAAAAATTCTTGCCACTATTTCACTCGACACCCTTCCTGCAAACCATCGTGAATTTGTTCTGCGTGCCCATTTGCAAAACACCGCCAAATCGACGCAATCATCGTTCGACGGTTGTGAGAAAACCTTGTTTCTGGAACATCCGAAGCGATGCACCCTCAACCCTTCATCAATTTCCTTAGAACAAGATCGTGATACCCTTGTCCTACAATCTACCGCTCCTGCTTTTTATGTCAGCCTCGAACACCCTGATCCAAAAGTTTGTTTTTCGGATAATGGATTTCATCTCTATCCTCATGCAACAAAGACTATCACCCTGAACAAAATGTCTTCTGGTATCAGAATAGACAAAAATGACATTAAAATTTATCACCTTCGCGATAGCTACGCTTAGAAGAATTTCTAATATATTAAAAATAAAAACAATAGGAGTTTTTTAGTCTATCTAGAGTATACCTAAACGTTTGTTTAGTTGTCTGCGATTATTGAATATCATCCTCGGGAAGATCAAGCAAATCAACAATACGCATAAAATCGTCTTCGTCATAATAACGAATGCGTAATTCTCCACCTCGTGATCCCTTGCTAAGCTGCACCTTGGTTCCAAAATACATGGTCATCCTATCGATGAGCCCTTGTTCTTCGGGACTATGTTGGACGGGAACGTTTCGTTGCTGCCCGGGTTCAGAAAATGACTCGCTGGTTGGTGTTGCTTTTGGGTCTTTATGGCTAGAATCGTTGGAGAAGGAGCCATCACGAAACGATTGCTGACGATTCCAAAGGCTACGTGCTTGTTCAAGTGTATGTCCCTTTTGCATCAACATACAAAGCTCCTCAGTTTCGCGAACCGAAGCCTGCTCCTGAACGATATAGGTGCAGAGTTCGCTTTGCTGCGGAGCATTTAAGACCGCCATAGCTCGTGCATGCGACATGCTCAAAGATCCTGATTTTAGATAAGACTGCACTATTTCGCTCAACCCCAACAAACGTAACAGATTGGTTAGTTTGCTTCGACTCATGCCCAAATGCTGAGCCGTTTCTTCATGCGTCCAACCGGTCAAGTCAATGAGGCTTTCAATAGCTTGCGCAATATCCAATGGATGAAGGTCTTCTCGCTGAATGTTCTCAACAAGCGCAATTTCTCGTTTCTCAACATCGCTATAGGTTCCAATAAACGCCGGTACTTCGGTTAATCCTGCGAGTTTTGCAGCACGAAAACGGCGCTCCCCTGCAACCAGGCGCATGCCTGATTCGCGTTTTTCAAGGAGTAGTGGTTGGAGGATCCCATGATTGCGTATCGAGGTTGCAAGTTCTTCCAGGAGTTCAGCATCAAAATAAGTGCGCGGTTGTTCTGTGTTCGGAGTAATTGAATCAATAGGAACAAGAACAATCGTCTGCTTTTTTTCTGTATTTGGCTCATCACCGTCTTTTTTCTGCAATAGGGCACTAAGCCCTCGACCTAATGCTTTTTGTGGTTTCATCGCTCCAAAACCTCATCTGCAAGCCGCGCATAACTCTTTGCGCCAAGGCTGCTGGCATCGTATGAAAATATGCTCTTTCCATACGAAGGAGCCTCAGCAAGTGTCACATTTCGTGGTATGATAGTATTAAACGCATCATCTCTAAACGCGCCTGCAACTTCCTTAACCACCTCACCTGCGATACGCGTGCGCTTCGAAAACATTGTAAACAATATTCCATAGAGTGATAATCCAGAATTATGCGAGATTTTAATGGCCTCAATGCTATTCATCAATTTACTCAACCCTTCAAGAGCGAAATATTCACATTGCAGAGGGATCAACACCTGAGAAGCCGCAACCAAACAGTTTATAGTAATTAGATCAAGTGATGGAGGTGCATCAAGAAAGACAAAATCGTATGCAGAAAAATCACTTGCTTGAAATGCCTGGGCCAATTGCGTCGTCTGTGATTCAAGCTGTTGAAATTCAAGTGCAGCACCTGCAAAATCAATGCTCGATGGGATGATATCCACGCCATCTTCTGTCGATTGGATTGTCTCGCGGAGCGAAACCCCTTGGACAAGATCATAAATAGTCTTTTCAGGATCATAGACCCCTAATCCGCTGGTCATATTTGCTTGAGGATCACAGTCAATGAGCAATATTCGTTTGTTGCGTAAAGCAAGCGCAACACCAAGATTGATAACCGTTGTAGTCTTCCCCACGCCGCCCTTTTGATTCGCGCAGCAGATAATTGATGGCATACCGTAGTATACTCCAGTTCTCTCTGTACAGACAATTGAAATAGCCACATAGATTCCTAGCTTTTGAACAACAAATTCCTTATTTGGTAAAGAATTACCATGGCTGAACTATAATCTTCAGAATATCTATTGCCCGCAACACATTCGTTGCAAAATGCACCTCATTCATAGTATGGTAAAAAAAACTTTTGGAGTTATATATGAAAAAACTAATTATTTGTATGGTGCTATTTTGTATCTACATACCTTTTGTGTTTGCGGGTGGCGCGTCAGAAGATCCTAATACTATTGTCGCAGCGACTGATGCAACGTGGCCTCCTATGGAATTCATCAATGAAGACAAAGAAGTTGTTGGATTTGCCATCGATATGTTCGATGAGGTTGCACGCCGTGCTGGGCTAGAGGTTAAGTATCTGCCGACTGCTTGGGATGGCATTTTTGCAGGATTATCAAATGGGGCCTATGATGTCATCCTCTCTTCAGTCACCATAACCGAAGAACGAAAAAAACTTTATGATTTTTCGATTCCCTATGTGAACGCTGGACAGGTGCTCGTTGTGCGTAGCGACCTTGACGCTTCTCTTGATCATCTCGATGCCTTTAATGGACGCACCGTCGGCGCGCAAATTGCAACGACTGGAGCGTTCGAAGTTGAGAACTATCCAGAAATAAAATTGGCAACCTATGACGATATTGGACTTGCCTTTCAGGATCTGGTAAATGGCCGCATTGATGGAGTGGTCACAGATACTCCCGTTGCAGCAAATTTTGCATTGCAAAGCGATGCATATAAAGGAGTGCTGAAAATTGTTGGTGATCCCTATACCAGTGAATCATATGGAATTGTGTTCCATCAAGACGATGATGACCTACGCGAACGCATCAACGAGGCATTACAATCTGTTATAGACGATGGAATGATAGAAGAGCTCACCACGAAATGGCTTCGTTAAAAAACGATGACCGCACAGCTCAAGCAAGACTATACAACAGTGATAGCACCCTTGTTCCACTAAAATCTAATAAGCAAGTGCTTTGGGCATGGCGTATCTCCTTAGGGTGCGCCGTGCTTTCCTTGATTATCCTTCCCATAACCCAACCAGATCCCTATTTTAGAATTCTCCGCGTTATTCCCGACGGCATTCTCCGAACTTTTATGGTCACCACTTTTTCCATGTGTCTCGCATTGTTCATAGGGTTCATCACCGGACTTGGGCAAATTACAACGTTTAATCCTATACGCATCATCTGCACAACCTATGTCGAAGTGGTCCGAGGCATTCCCTTGCTGATTCAGTTGTTTTATATCTACTATGCACTGGGAAAATTCATTGCGCTTCCTGCAATGCTCTCTGCGGTCATTGCAATGGGATTCTGTTATGGCGCCTATATCAGTGAAATTTTTCGGGCGGGGATGGCAGCAATTCCCAAGGGGCAAATGGAGGCTTCCCTGGCTCTTGGCTTCACTCGTCCACAAACGATTATATTTGTCATACTTCCACAGACGTTTAGAAGCATTCTCCCTCCTATTGGAAATGAATTTATAGCATTGCTCAAAGATTCATCGCTTGTGTCTATTTTAGCAATCGCTGACCTTTCGCGGCGGGGGCGAGAATTTTCTGCCGCAACGTTTACCCATTTTGAAACTTATACCGTCATCGCATTGGTATATCTCACCATAACGCTTATCATGTCTAAAGGAGTAGCCTATCTTGAAGAAAAAACGTCCTATTATCAATAAGAAGGATGCAGATCCAACGCCTTCCAGTGAACAGCAATCATCTGCTGCTCCAAAATTGCAGATTGAAAACTTGTCTAAATCGTTTAAGAACGACGTGCAAGCATTATCTGATGTGAGTCTTACCGTCGAAAGTGGCGAAGTCGTAGTAATCATCGGCCCTTCTGGAAGCGGCAAAAGCACCCTATTGCGATCAATCAATGCGTTGGAAATTCCCGATACCGGCAAAATTCATCTTGATGGCCAAGTAGTACAGATGAATCCAAAACACATACGATTAATCCGCGAACGCGTTGGCATGGTGTTTCAGCAATTCAATCTTTTCCCACACCTAACCGCTTTTCGAAATATTACATTAGCACCCATTCACGTAAAACATAGATCAAAGATGCTATCAGAAAAAAACGCTCTTGACCTGCTCAAAAAGGTTGGACTTTCCGACAAAAAGGATAGCTATCCAAACCAACTCTCAGGGGGGCAAAAACAACGAATAGCTATTGCGAGAGCCTTGGCTATGAATCCAGAGGTCATGCTCTTTGATGAACCAACGTCAGCGCTTGATCCGGAGATGATCAAAGAAGTCCTTGATGTCATGGTTCACCTTGCAAAGAATGAAGGCATGACCATGCTTGTTGTTTCACATGAAATGGGATTTGCAAAAGCGGCGGCAGATCGAGTCATTTTCATGGATGAGGGCAAAATCATTGAAACAGCACCGCCAAACGTGCTTTTTTCTAACCCAAAAAAACTGCGAACAAAACGATTCTTGGAACATATTCTGTAACATTCGCCACAGAAATACCATATACGCGGCTCGCTAACCGCTTTTAGGGGTGCATCCAATAAAGCCACACCATGCGCCAAAAGATCACCCCAGTTACCACACATCTATAGCCCTGCAAGAAAATTTTCAGATCGTCAAAGAATCCTTCTCTAGATAAATAGTCTTTATGTTCCATGCGTTTTGATCCGAATGTATACTGTGAAAATGGGTGATTCACACAGTACTAAACTTCAAGATGCGAATATAATGAAGCATTTTCCAAAAATAGAACTCCACAGGCATCTTGAAGGAATGTTGTCCATTGATACTCTGTATGAATTTGCACAACGCTATGACCTTGGATATAGCGCCGATAAAGAAGAATTCTACAAAGAGGTGCAATTTCCTCTCGATGCTCCGCCTGACTTCTTGTTGTTTTTGTCTAAATTTAAGAACAACTGGTATGGCAGCATGGAAGATGTGTACACAATCTCCTATAACTCAGTGAAAGAATGCAAAGACGATGGATTATTTTATCTTGAACTGCGTTTTTCTCCAGAACATTTTGCATTGAAGAACAATTTTGATCGAATGCAGGTAACCAAAACGGTTATCGAGGCTTCAGAAAAAGCTGCAAAAGAAATAGACCTCCATATACGATTTTTAATCACTTTCAATCGAGGAAAACAAGATCAATTTGAAATGATGCATCTGTATGAGCAATTATGTGCGCTGAACCTTTCTTCAATTGTAGGAGTGGACCTTGCGGGAGATGAACTTGGGTTTCCGCCTGATCTGTTTATAGAGTTTTTTCGTTATGTTTACACGAAGGGCATTCACAAATCGACTATTCATGCGGGTGAGGTAGCTCCTCCGCAACAGATATGGACAGCTATCGATCAAATGCATGCCGCACGCATTGGGCACGGAACATCTTGTTATAAGGATAAAACCCTACAGCGGGTGCTAACTGCGCGAAATATTCCTCTTGAGCAGTGCATTACTTCAAATTATCAAACCGCATCATGGAAAAACGAAAAGACCCACCCATTTGGAACCTTCTATCGTACCGGCGTTCCCGTAACGATTAACTCAGATGATCCATCAATCCAAAATACTCTTCTCACCGATGACTACGTCAAAATTGCAAAATATTTCTCATTTGATATTGATGATTTTGTTGCTTGTAACACATTGGCTCTTGAATCATCGTTTTTAGATAAAAAATCTCAAGAGATATTTCAAAAACAATACATCCAACGAGTAGAAGAGTTTAAAACAAAACACCTCTGATGATTATTCTCTCTCAAAACATGAACCGCGCTTACTAAAAAGCAATGTTTCATGTGAAACATTGTTCTGTATCCCTGCAGCAGATCAATTGTATTTTCTGCTTTGATGCGTTGAAACTAAACACCTCTACGCATGCATCTTCTAGAAATTCTTGAACAATTACACTATCGCTATCTGCTTTAAATGAAATACCACGTAGTGCTGAATCGTTGTCGACACATATAGCATTGTCGATTTTCTGTATGAAACAAATTTATTGGATAGCGCTAGTACCGACGGCGATAAAACCCTTTGAACTACAATTCGTTGGCGGTGGAAAGTGATTGTATCATGTCCCCTTTTCCCAAGGTGAGCACTCGTACTCCTGAGGCCATTCGCCCTTGCGTAGAGACGTTTGTAACCGGTATTCTGATCATTTTTCCATTTTGGGTAACCATCGTGCAATGGTCTTCCTCTGACACTGAAATTCCCGCCACCAAATACCCTGTTTTATCAGGATGTGTTGTAAAGCAGCGCTGGCCACCGGTGCCCCGTGCGTGCGCCATAAATGCATCGTATTCCATTCGTTTTCCAAAGCCTCGCTCGCTTACCAAGAAAATTTGCTGTGCAGAATCGACGCAATGTGCAGACACTAGCATATCATCTGGTTTAAGCTGTATGCCCTTGACTCCTGCAGCACTCCTTCCAACAGCCTTAACCTGCGGCCCAGGACAGCGTAGAGCTTTTCCTTGCTTAGTCACGAAAAAAAGATCGTTTTCAGGATAGTGAGTAAGAACAATGTCTATAAGCTCATCGTCTTCAGCCAAGCGTATCGCTGCTATCTTTCGTTTCTTCGCATTCTTAAACAGGGAAAGCATCATACGTTTAACCTTCCCTTTCTTGGTGGCAAATACAATCGATTGCGTATCATCCTGTGGAGATGCTGCAAATAGTGAAGTGATCATCTCACCTTCTTCAAGTTGCACAAAGGAAGCAACATGCATCCCTCGCGCCTCCCGACGTCCCTCCTGGATGAAATGACACCTCACCCAAAACAGCCGCCCCTGCGACGTAACAAAATACACATTGTCATGGGTGGTTGCTTCACAGAGTCGCTTGATATAATCACCCTCATGCAGATGTGTAGCCGAATTTACTCCCTTGCCTCCTCGTGACTGCGCACGTAACTGTCGCAATGGAATGCGCTTTATATATCCATCTGCCGACAAGGTGACGAGCATATTTTCCTCTTGCATAAGGTCTTCAATTTCGAGCTCTGATATTTCTTCAGCTAAAATAGCAGTGCGCCTTGCGTCACCGAAACGATCTGCAATGGCTCGAGTTTCTTCTGTGACGATGGTCAAAATGCGCCCCTCATTTTTGATGAGGTCATCAAGGTCAGCAATCTTTGTCTTCAGATCTGCGAGTTCTTTTTTTACGTTCAGAATTTCTAAATTGCTCAATCGATACAGGCGTAATTCAAGGATTGCCTGGGCTTGCTTTTCGGTAAATGCAAACTGAGCAATGAGGTTTTCACGAGCGTCTGCAATTGCCCGTGCAGCTCGAATAATTTTAATTATCTCATCAAGAACATCGATTGCTGTAAGATATCCTTCAAGTATGTGTGCTCTATTCTTGGCCTTAGTGAGCTCAAAAACACTTCGTTTTGTGATCATCTGCTTGCGATGATCTATAAACAATTGAATCTGTTCGCGAAGCGATAGAACCTTTGGCAAACCATTCACCAAGGCAAGATTAACTATTGAATATCCCCTTTGAAGCTCAGAATGTGCGAGCAGCTGATTTTCAACAATGTCAAGATTTGCATCTTTTGTTGTCTCAAATACAATTCGGAGTCCCTTTCGATCAGATTCATCGCGTATATTGCGTATCCCTATAAGCTTCTTATTTTTGACTTTGTGCGCAATACCTCGTATCAAATCTGATTTATTCACCTGATACGGAATTTCAGTAACAATAATATCTGCCTTGTTTCGCGACTCTTCACGATGGGTTCGTGCTCGCAGGATAATACGGCCACGTCCAGTAGCATAGGCTTCCTTGATTCCCTTTGTGCCCACAATGATGCCGCCGGTTGAAAAATCAGGCCCCGATATATGGTTCATAAGCGCATCGGTGGAAATAGTTTGATCGTCAATAACTGCTTCGATTGCATCAGCAATCTCACGTAAATTATGTGAAGGAATGTTAGTTGTCATGCCAACCGCTATGCCTGTTCCCCCATTTGCTAATAAGAATGGAAATCGTCCCGGAAGGATCTCAGGTTCCTGCAATGAATCGTCGTAATTACCTTTAAACGCAACAGTTTCCTTTTCTATATCCTGTACCATGAGTTCGGCCAACTCTGTCATACGCACTTCTGTGTATCGAGAAGCAGCAGGCGGATCCCCATCGATGGAACCAAAATTCCCCTGCCCCTCGACAATTGGGTATCGAAGTGAAAAATCTTGCGCCAATCGTACCAAGGCATCGTAAATGCTTTGATCTCCATGCGGATGGTATTTCCCTAGAGTATCGCCCACAACTCGTCCACTCTTTTTAAAAGCCGTAGTATGGGTGACGCCCATCTCGTGCATAACGTACAAAATACGTCGGTGCACCGGTTTAATACCATCACGTATATCCGGCAAAGCGCGACTTACAATAACCGACATCGCATAGGTTAGATAAGAATCTTGCAATTCTTTTTCAATAGTAATAGGTTCTATTCCGTAATGATTTTGTGTGTCCATAGTTTTTGTTAAATATCTAGTTTATCTATCAACAATGCATGCTCTTGGATAAATTCACGTCGTGGAGCAACTTCATCTCCCATCAACAAGCTAAACAACGAATCCGCCCTAACTTCGTCTTCTAGTTGTATTTTGAGCATGGTTCGCTGCTCAGGATTCATCGTGGTCTCCCACAATTGTTCTGGATTCATCTCTCCCAACCCTTTGTAGCGTTGCACGATTGTTTTTCCCTTGGCCTTTAATTCAGCGAGATGCACGTCGCGCTCAGCATCGGTATATGCATAGCGTGTTGTTTTTGTCGTGCTTATCTTATACAGGGGTGGTTGAGCAATATACACATACCCAGCCTCTATCGCAGGACGCATATAACGAAAAAAGAACGTAAGAAGAAGCGTTCTAATATGCGAACCATCTACATCAGCATCCGCCATAATGATAATTTTGTGGTATCGTATTTTGTTTATATCAAACGTATCATCGATCCCTGCTCCCAATGTCAGAATGATCGGCTGCAATTTTTCATTTGTCAGCACCTTATCCAACCTATTTTTTTCAACATTGAGCAGCTTCCCGCGCAGCGGCAAGACCGCTTGAAATCGCCGATCTCTTCCTTGTTTTGCGCTTCCTCCTGCTGAATCACCCTCCACGATGTAAATCTCGGATTGTGCAGGATCTTTCTCCGCGCAATCCACAAGCAAGCCCGGGAGCCCCGTGCTATCCAGTACCGTTTTACGTCGGGTGATTTCTTTTGCCTTTTGCGCAGCAATACGCGCTTCAGCGGCGGTGAGTGCTTTTTTTACAATAAGATCTCGTTCTTTTGGATGCGATTCAAAATACTGGGTAAGGTATTTTCGAACTATTGATTCAACATAGCCGCGTACTTCTGGATTTCCAAGCCTCGTCTTTGTTTGTCCTTCAAACTGCGGCTCCCCCATCCTTACCGTTACAACCGCGGTTAACCCTTCTCGAACGTCATCGCCTTCAAAAGACATAATCGATTTTTTAGGAATCTTTGTTTGCTTCAACAATTCATTCATTGCCTTTGAAAGAGCGCTCCTAAACCCAGTTAAATGTGTTCCGCCATCGCGCGTATTCACCGTGTTTACAAACGAATAGACCTGTTCGTTGATACTTGAATTATATGCAAGACAAAACTCAATCGTAACATCATCAACAGTGTCTTTTCCGTATATGAGATCCTTGTGGAGCAGAGATTTTGTCTGGTTGATATAGGCGATAAAATCAACAATGCCGCCTTCAAATTGGAATTTTTGGGTTTTGGGATCATCTGTTCGAAGATCACTAATGATGATAGCAATCCCACGATTAAGGAAGGCAACCTCACGCAATCGTCGAGATAACACATCAAAATTAAACGCCCGCGTAGAAAAAATCTGATCATCAGGCAAAAAATTGATCTCTGTGCCTGTTTTTTCAGAATCTCCTGTTGATACAAGAGGAGTTTGCACGATTCCACGTTGATAAGATTGTTCCCAAACTTTGCCCTTCCCCCAAACACGCACCTTGCAAAAGGATGACAATGCATTGACGACAGATAAACCGACACCGTGTAATCCTGCAGAAACTGCGTACGACGTTCGGTTAAACTTTCCACCAGCGTGCAATTTCGTCATCACCACTTCAAGCCCGCTCATTTTTTCTTCGGGATGTTCTTCAATCGGAATACCGCGGCCATTATCAGAAACGGTCACCGAACCATCTTTTTCCAAGGTAATCTGAATATCTGTACAGAATCCAGCTAAGGATTCATCAACACTATTATCCACAAGTTCATAGACAAGATGATGTAATCCTCCAAGGTCAGTGGACCCAATGTACATGCTTGGACGCTTGCGTACGCCCTCTAAACCCCTTAATATTTGTATGTTTTCAGATGTATAGTAATTTTGCACCGTGAACTCTTCGTATGATCGCTGTATTTATTGTATATGGCTTGCAAAAGAGAGTACAGAACTATACCCTAGAAGGACGCTATGGACAATCCTTTTTGGAATGAGGCAGTAAAAGAGGTCGCATCAACGTTGAGTGCTGAGGAGCACCAGCTGTGGTTTACCCAGATTCAATTGATGCAGGTGAAAGATTCCAAGGTAATTGTACAAGTTCCTTCTGCGTTCTATCGCGATCAATTTAAAAGACGTTATCAAAAAAGCATTGAAAAAAAATTAGAAATACTTTCGGGCCGTGTCTATTCACTTGATTACAGCGTTAACCCTGAAAAACTATCGACACAAACCAACCAGCTGCCAGATACTAAGGCAGATGCATTGCCGGTACAACCGCTTACGGTTCACGCTGAAACATACAACGTCAATCCTAGACTGAATGGATTGAACCCTGTATATACCTTTGATTCATTTGTCGTTGGAGAGAACAACCAGTTCGCTGCAAATGCAACCATCGCCATCGCTAAAAATCCTGGGACAGCGTACAACCCCTGTTTGATCTATGGAAAAGTGGGATTAGGAAAAACACATTTACTGCAGTCTGTTGGTAACTATATCCTTGCCCATCGCCCAAAAAAATCGGTTATTTGCGTAACCGCAGAGGATTTCACCAACGAATTCATCCGAGCAATACAGCATAATGCCATGCATGCATTCAAGCTGAAATATCGAGAAGTTGATGTATTGCTCATCGACGATGTGCATTTTTTACAGAAGAAAACTGAAACTCAGGAAGAATTATTTCACACGTTTAACGCCCTTTTTGAGACAAAAAAACAAATGGTGTTTACCTGTGATCGACCCATGTCAGAGATACGAGACATCACTGAACGATTGCAAAATCGATTCACCCGAGGGCTCACGGTCGATTTGCAACCACCAAAGATAGAAACCGCCGTTGCTATTTTACAAAAAAAAGCAATACAAAGACATGTTTCAGTGCCAACCGATGTATTACACTATATCTGTCAAAACATCCGATCAAACGTGCGGGATCTCGAAGCCGCTCTAACTAAGGTCATCCATTCTGCCGAAGTCATGCAAACTGAAATAAGCATACAAACCATCAAACCCACCCTGCAAGATATGTTCCAACAGTCATCTCGTACGGATATTCCTATCGCCCTCATTCAAAAGGCAGTTGCTGAGTATTATTCGACAAGTGTTTCAGAATTGAAAGGAAAGAGTCGGATTAACCGCATTGTTTTTCCGCGCAAAGTTGCTGTATACCTCGCACGAACCTTTAATAAAAATGTATCGTATTCTGACATCGGGCTTGAATTTGGCGGCCGCGATCATACGACAATCATCCATTCATATCAAAATATCGAACAATTTTTGAAACGCGACCCCCATTTTTCAAACGTATTAGAAAGAATCATCGCATCGATCTAACTATTTTGTCCTAGATAATCTCTCAGTAATGAGCCAGCTAGCCAGAATACTCTGTCGTAGATTAGCAATCCTGTGGAAAATTATGTGCAAAACATGTGTATATTTCGTAGTTATTGCAAATGGTTGAAAGATAGCCTAGTCTTTTCAACGGGCTATGGGTAGGGTATCTCTGTATTATAGGTATAGTTACCAAGGTTTTCTACATATCTTCTGAGACTACTACTACTTCTAATATATAAATATAACGTACTATACTACGTGTATAAGGAGTACGTATGGAATATAGATGTTCTCGAAACATATTGATGAAGCTCATACAAGAATCTATTGATATCATCAATGACAAGAATTTTTTAAATATATTTTCACACATTGTTATGCGTGTTACTGAAAATGAGCTTGTTGTTCAGGCAAGTGATAGCATCATACATGTTCAGCACACCATTGCTGTTGAGGGAATTCAAAATGGTGCCATCGCCGTGCATGCGGATCGATTATTTGCAGTGCTCCGAAGTATTCCAGATACCACTGTCCACGTCATGGTTCAAGATTCTACGTGCATAGTCTGTCCTAGCGACACAGATAGTTATAATGCTCGCTTTGAACTACGTACTATTGATGCAGGTGAGTACATCACTATGCCGGCACTTGACGATGCCATTCAAGTTTCACTCCCTGTACGAACATTCTGTGATATTATCACGAAGAGTATTATTTCTATTTCAAATGACGAATCTCGATTTTTTCTTACCGGAGTATATCTGACACAAAAAGAGGGATTTCTTCACATGATTGCAACGGATGGAAAACGACTTTCAGTTGTACATGATCCGTTGACAGAAATGCCAGACACATTTGAAGGAAAGATCATTGCTCCAAAGATACTTCGTTTCGTGAAACGGCATATGGAACAGGAGGGAAAGGTGGTTCTGCATATTGGACAGCAACTCCTTTCGATTGAGACAGATGATGGGTTGAAGATCATAGCCCCACATATAGAGGGACAGTTTCCTGATTATAATCGAGTTATACCGCAATCGCAAAAAAATACACTTACACTGAACCGGCTTGCCTGCATTGATGCGATAAAACGTGCTGCATTATTTGTTGAAGCGACAAATAAAATACTATTTCATATTCAGAAAAACAAGGTTCATATCTATGCGCAGGATGACAATTTTGGTAAGGCTGAAGAATTTGTACCAGTCGAATATGCGGGAGAAGAAATACTGTTTGCTTTTAACTACAAATTTTTGTTAGAGCCACTGTTGGTTGAAGAAAGTTCTGATATAACATTGCATTTTTCTGATGCGCAAAAGGTGGTAACTATCACCGCTGATACCGAGCAACAGGTTCCCTCCTTTCATATCGTGATGCCGATGCGTGTTATGATATAGCGTATCGGTGATACGGCTCGTTCGACTTGAAACATATAATCACCGGAATCTTGTAAACACTGTTTGGAATTTTCCCCATAAGCATATATTTTTTGTAGGAAACAATGGACAGGGAAAAACAAATCTCCTTGAGGCGATTTATTGTGTATTTCGCGGAGGATCATTTCGGACACATTCCTTATCTCAACTATGCGCTCATGGAACGCAGACCATGTGGCTTCGGGGGCATTATGCTGGTGAATCTTATGAGCGATCCATCCTCTATGCATATGACAAAGGAAAGCGGCGTATTGAATTGGACAACGGAGTCTTGCAATCGAGGATGCAGCTCATGGAAGAGTATCCCTGTGTTCCCTTTGTTTCGTCTGATATTCAAATGGTTACCGGCTCTCCAGAAGAAAAACGTAAGTATTTGAACCAAACAATGGTTATTGCAGACCTAGCGATGGTGCAAGCACTTTCTCGATTCCATGCTCTTTTAAAGCAACGGAATGCTGTTTTAAAAAAGAAAGAATTGGCATTACTTCCTTCTGTGACAACTGAGTATATTCGTGCAGGATTGATAATTCAAAAAGCACGACAATCGGTGATTGCCCGGTATGCGGGAGAAATGAACGAATTAGTCAATGCATTATCGAATGGCGAATGTAATCTAGCGATGGAGTATGCCCCATCGTGGTCCGATGCCACGCATGAAACAGTGTCCGCACAGCTGCATGCAGAACAGGAAAAAGAACTCTATTTTCAATCGACACAATCGGGGCCACATCGTGATTCTTATCGACTTAGCCTAGACGGTGTTCCTGTCGCTGCATGTGCTTCAATGGGCCAAGAGCGGATCATTGCATTGGTGCTCCGGATGATACAAGCGCGTATCTACAACGATAATTACAAGAAATACCCAATCTATTTATTCGACGATGTGCTGCTTGAGATTGATGAATCAAAAAAGAAACATTTTGTAGAATATCTTCCCGACTATGCCCAAGCATTTTTTACGTTTTTGCCATCAGAATCACTTTCTTTCTTTCATAGTGATGACGAAATACGCTATCATATAGAGGGAGGCATGCACAGATGAACGTACGACAAGCCAAAGATTTTCTTCTTCCCTATATCGACAGTCTTATTCCAAAAAAAACTCGTACCCTTTTTGATATTTGGCAACAAGTTGCAGGAGATTCGCTCCGTAGCCATTCTGAGGTACTACGTTTTGATGGAGAAGTTTTGATTGTTCATGTTGAATCTCCGGCTTATTTGAGTTATGCAAATATGCGTAAATCTACGTATGAGCGATTATTGCAGAAGGCGATTGCTGAAACCGAGGATATGGTGCCGATCACCAAACTGCAATTTGTTATTGCCCCGCGTGCTTGACAACACAGATGTGAGCTCGATAGTATAGGGCTTAGTTTAAGGAAGAGTATGAAAAGAACCTATCAACCAAGTAGGGTAAAAAGAAATAGAAAATTAGGATTTCGTGCGCGAATGAAGACCAAGGCCGGAAAGGCCGTTCTTAGTAGGAGAAGGGCTAAAAATCGCTGGAAACTCACTGTTTCAAACGAAAAAAAACCGTATTAAATCACTGCGAAGCTCTACGTCTATTCGTAGGGTGCTTTCGGAAGGGATAAGCACATCGTTTCCCCAAGGGCGAATGTATATGCTGACGGATGATTCAGAGGGGATTTCACTTGCAATTATTGCGAGGAAATTTTCTACAGCGGTAGCACGAAACAAGGCAAAAAGAAGAATTCGCGAAGCCATTCGACAAGAACTCGTCCCACACGGGTTAGGTGGTGGACTTCATGTAGTTGTTCGAATAGAGCGGGTAGTTCCATCCTATGAAAATCTGCGAAATCTTCTTGGTGCATTAAGAAAAAGAGACGTATGGACACAAAAAAATTAATTTTAGCAGTTATTTTAACGATCTTAATCGTATTTGTATTTAGCTTTTTTCAAAACAGATCTAATGCAGGCTCTGAACCGGAGATTGCATCTGACCTTAGTGAAACTAGTAATACACAATCATCAGTCATACCGGACCAATACTTGGTTGTAGCTGATGAAGAAGTAATAGAGCAGCCATCGCTTGAGCATGCTACGAACATTTATTCAGTTCAATTTTCTCAGAAAAATGCAAGCATCAAACAGATCCTCTTGCTCCCGAGCAGTGAGATTGGTGAGGCACCAGTTGAATTGCTTGCTGCTGATGCTGCATATCCAGATCCTTTTTCCTTGTTTTGGAATGGCGTAGATCAGGGCACCCTTTACAATGCACAGAAAACCTCGCAAGGGTACATTTTTTCTCGTGAATTTTTTCATCCCAATTCTTCAGACCCTGCCCATAGGGTGCGTGTTGAAAAAGAATATAGCTTTTACTCCAATGAGTATATTTTTGATATCGAGGTGCGCATCGTTGCTTCCGAGGGGAGTCCATCGATTGAACCCTATACCTTGTATGTTGGACCACAGATTGTTGAGGAAAGCCTTCATATAAAACAACGAGGACAGGAAACACGAACGTTTTCCTATATGTTTGACGGAAAGCGAAAAAACGTACGAGTGCGGGAATATGAAACAAATGCATTAACAGAACGTGTGCGATGGGTGGGCATTTCAGACAAATATTTTTCGCTGTTGCTAATTCCTGATAATTTGCAGTATGCCTATACACTGAAGAGAAGTAACAATGGGTTTTTGGAAGAACACGCTCTGCTTGTGCAGCGCCCTCAGATAAAAACTGAGATCGTTCAAGATCTCTATCGTGTGTACATTGGGCCGAAAAAACGTAACACGCTTGTTAAATACTCAGAAGGTCAAAACAACTCACTGAATATTCAAGGTCTTGAACTAGAAAAAGTTTTGGATGTGCGAGTGCTTTTCGGGTGGCTAGAGAATATATTGAAGGCGATGTTGCAATGGCTCTATCTGCTTGTTCCAAATTATGGAATTGCAATCATCTTTCTTACGATTATCGTGAAACTCTTTCTTTTGCCACTCACTATGCGCAGTCAGAAATCAATGGCGCGTATGCAGGAGTTGAACCCGAAAATTCAGGAACTTCGCGAGCGCCATGGTGAAAATAAGCAGAAGATGAACCAAGAGTTGGGGGAATTGTATCGACGTGAAAAAGTGAATCCGTTGAGCGGATGCATGCCCATGCTTATTCAGTTTCCTTTCTTTATCGCAATGTTTGGATTGTTCAACAATCATTTTGATCTTCGGGGTGCGACTTTTATTGCAGGGTGGATAAACGATTTATCGATTCCAGAAAGCATTCTAGAACTATCCTTTACCATCCCGATTATCGGATGGAGTGCGATCAGGGGACTCCCCTTTATATTTTTGGCGACACAGCTTGCCACGATATTTGTGCAACCAACAGCTAGCTCACCGGGATCATCAAAAGGACAGGCTGCATTTATGAAGTATGGATTGCCTATATTTTTCTTTTTCCTGTTGTATAATCTTCCTTCGGGGTTATTGGTATACTGGATATGTTCCAACGTTCTAACGATGGCCCAACAAGGAATACAATTATTGTTACAGAAGAGGAAAAAACATGCATGAATTTGAAGGAAAAACGGTTGAAGAAGCAATCCAGAAAGCAGTTGATGAATTAAATCTGTCCTTATCGAACTTTGACGTAGAAGTTCTCGAAGAAAAGAAAGGTCTGTTTGGAACCACGCGCTATGCTCGAGTGAGGATATCCGAGTCTACACAGATGCAATCACTCAGAGAGAAAGAGCCAATCACTGCCAATTCTCCGGAAGAAAAGGAAGTGATTGAATTTATTCATACGTTGTTGCATTATTTTGATGTGGCGGGGAAAGCAGAGATACAGGAACGCCGGGAAGATAGTATCGACATTGCGATCCATTCTTCAAATCCTTCTTTTCTTATAGGAAAAAATGGAAACACATTTGATGCACTACAAACCATTATTTCTGCTGCTGCTCGAGGCCTCCAATACGACAAGCGGGTGTTCATCGACATAGAGCAATATCGCATGAGGCAACAACAGCGAATAGTTTCGCAAGTGAAAAAAATTGTGCAACAGGTCAGACAAACAAACAAATCGGTTGTGATGCAACCAATGAATCCACAACAACGTCGTGTGGTACATCAAGCAGTTACCTCATTAAAGGGAGTTGCAACAAAAAGCCTGGGTGATGACACTGATTTTATAAAACAGATAGAAATATATATATCAAGTGAGTGATGGGGATAATGTGGGGAAAACTTGTTTGTTACATGTGAAAAAAAGGCAAAAAAAGTAGTATTGTATATATTTTGGCAAATTTTGAGTTATTGACATAATTATTAGTAGAATAATCGCGTTATTTTGTCTACTTGCTAAAATAGTGCCATATGTAAAAAAATATTCAATAGGGGATAACTTGTGGATAGACTTGCTATGCGGTATACAAAGACACATGAATGGGCGAAAAAAATTGATGCGACGATTATTCGTATTGGAATTAGTGCCTATGGTGTTGGAGAGTTAGGCACCATAGAATTTGTTGATTTACCTCCTATAGGGACGCAGCTCCTGCAGGGAAAACCATTTGCCCAAATAGAAAGTACCAAAGTTTCCAGTGATCTGTATGCTCCGCTTGATGGAGAGGTGCAGGCAATTAATGATGCAGTAGTAGAAGATATCCATCTGCTCAATGCCGAACCTGAAGGAACAGGATGGCTGATCGATATTCGTGTTTCTAGCCTAGATACATTTTCACGACTGATGTCAGCTGCAGAATATACAACGTATACCACCGGAGATGCTGGGTAGATATGGTTGAAGATCAGGTATTTAAGCAAAAGAAACGCAAGCCACCATGGATCAAAATTGATAGACGGGTGACGCCTTTATTAAACCGTGTTCAAAAAATAGTAAAAGAAGAACGTTTAACGACGGTTTGTGAAGAGGCAAAATGTCCTAATCTTCATGAATGTTGGGGAGAGCATGGCACAGCGACCTTTATGATATTAGGAGATGTGTGTACGCGGCGGTGTCGATTTTGTTCAGTGAAAACGGGATTGCCAAGAAAGCTTGATCTCGGAGAACCAAATCGGGTGGGAAAATCGGTTGCGCAACTTGCTTTGAAACATGTTGTTATTACCATGGTTGATCGTGATGACCTTTCAGATGGAGGAGCTCGCATGGTTGTGGAGACAGTACATGCGATTCGCCGACATGCTCCTGGATGTAGTGTTGAATTGCTTACATCAGATTTTATGGCGCGACCAAGGGATATAGAATCGATTGTAGAAACCAAACCTGAAATTATGAGTCATAATCTTGAAACGGTTCGGCGATTAACCCCGCAGGTTCGTTCTCGCGCCTCCTATGATCGTTCTTTGCAGGTCTTGAAGATTTCTCATGCCTATGATGCATCGGTGGTGATTAAGTCATCCTTGATGCTTGGGTTGGGAGAACAAGCTGATGAAGTTGTAGAGGCCATGGAAGATTTGCGCGAGGTGGGAACGACAATGTGCAACCTCGGACAGTATCTGCAACCAACGGCTACTCATCTGCCAGTGCAAAAATATTATCATCCTGATGAATTTCTTGCATTGAAGGAAAAGGCATATGCACTTGGATTTGTACACTGCGAATCAGGCGCCCTGGTGCGATCTTCGTACCATGCCGGAGAAGATTACGAGTCATTTCGAAAAAAAATACACCCACTTTATAAAAATAAAAGTACTACTAGGAGGTAAATTGTGGACTATGCAGTGCGTAATATAGAATTGGCTGCTTGGGGCAGAAAAGAAATAGATCTTGCTGAACAGGAAATGCCCGGGCTCATGGAGTTGCGAAAGGCGTATCAAGGAAAAAATCCGCTCAAATCAGCGCGGATTACGGGGAGCTTGCATATGACCATTCAGACAGCAGTGCTGATTGAAACTTTGAAAGAGCTTGGTGCAGGCATTCGTTGGGCGAGTTGCAACATTTTTTCCACACAGGATCATGCTGCGGCAGCAGTTGTCGCCGGCAATGGAGACGCGAAAACTCCTCAAGGGGTTTCTGTGTTTGCATGGAAGGAAGAGACGATAGAAGAGTATTGGCAGCTGTTGTGGAAAGCTTTTCAATTTCCAGATAAGAAGGGGCCAAATCTTATTGTGGATGACGGTGGTGATGCGACACTCTTGTTGCATCGAGGGTATGAACTTGAACAAGGTGATTCTTGGATAAAGAGCGAAAGTTCAAACGAAGATGAACGTTGCATCAAGAAATTGTTGCAGTCTATTTATGCACAAGATGCAACATTTTGGACGCGAACGATGCAAGAGCTGCGGGGCATAAGTGAAGAAACAACCACAGGAGTTTTTCGGCTCAACCAACGCGATCATTCAGGAACACTATACACTCC
The DNA here is from genome assembly GCA_965243525.1 of Spirochaetia bacterium. Lineage (GTDB taxonomy): Bacteria > Spirochaetota > Spirochaetia > WTKD01 > WTKD01 > WTKD01. The sequence continues at coordinate 1,096,136 of OZ251568.1, forward strand.
TGCGATTGATGTGAATTCTTCGGTAACCAAGAGTAAATTTGATAACTTGTACGGTTGTCGAGAATCCATTGTGGATGGAATCCGTCGGGCTACAGATATAAGTATTTCAGGAAAAACGGCGGTGGTTTGTGGGTATGGCAACGTTGGAAAAGGAGTTGCACAAGCTTTTCAAGGGAATTATGCGCGCGTCATTGTAACAGAGATAGATCCAATTTGTGCTTTGCAAGCAGCTATGGAAGGATATGAAGTTAGACCACTTTCTTCTACGCTTTCTCAAGGGGATATATTTGTTACGACAACGGGAAACTGCAATGTAATAACTCAAAAGCATATGCGGAAAATGAAAAACCATGCGATTGTCTGTAATATTGGTCATTTTGACAATGAAATCGATGTTGCGGGATTGGAATCTGCTTCAGATATTACAAAAACATCGATAAAGCCTCAGGTAGATCTGTATCGGTTTACAAAGGAAAAGAAGGCAATACTCTTGCTTGCGGGTGGTCGCTTGGTGAATCTTGGCTGTGCAACCGGACATCCAAGTTATATCATGAGTTTTAGTTTTACAAATCAAGTGCTTGCACAACTTGAACTATGGCAGAAGGAGCACGAAAATAAAGTACACGTGCTGAGTAGGCAGCAAGATGAAGCTGTTGCTCGATTACATCTGTCTGCGCTAGGCATTATGTTGGATAACTTGTCAGAAGAACAAAGCAACTATACTTCGCTTGATGCACAGGGGCCGTTTAAAGAGGAAGCCTATCGCTATTGATATGCATAGATTTACCTCAGAAGCAGTAAGTCAGGGGCATCCTGATAAAATAGCAGATCAAATTGCAGATGCCGTGCTGGATTTTTGTCTCAAAGAAGATCCGTATAGTGCGGTAGCTTGTGAGGTGTTTGTTACGACGGGGTTGGTTTTGGTCGGCGGAGAACTGAGTACCGAAGCCTATGTCGATATACGAGAAGTAGTCAAGCAAACACTAAAAGATATTGGATACACGAAACAAGAATATGGGTTTTGTGCAGATTCGATTGCTATTCTCAGTGCCATTCAGCGTCAAAGCAAGGACATAGCACAGGGTGTGTTTGAGGACAGGCGACGAATTAAGGGAGCTGGGGATCAAGGTATCATGGTTGGATTTGCCTGTGACGAAACTGAAGCTTTGATGCCGGCGCCTATTTTTTATGCGCAACGGATCATGCAGCGTTCAGATCAATTGCGACATAACAATAAGTCATTTGGAATACGACCCGATGCAAAATGTCAATTGTCGTTTAACTATGTAGATCAAAAACCAGAATCATTAGCAGCGGTAGTCATGAGTCAACAACACGATCCAGACATTAATCACAGAGACCTTGAATCATGGTGTCGAGAATCGGTCATGGATCCTGTTATAGCTTCGTATATTCGTCCAGACACAAAATTTTATATCAACCCTTCAAAGAAATTTGTCATTGGGGGACCACAAGGAGACACGGGAATAACGGGGCGAAAACTTAATGTTGATACCTATGGAGGGATGGCGCGTATTGGAGGTGGTGCGCTCAGCGGCAAGGATTGCAGCAAGGTTGATCGATCTGGAGCCTATATGGCGCGTTATATTGCAAAACACATTGTCGCAGCTGGAATTGCTCGTCGTTGTGAGGTACACCTTGGGTATGCAATTGGTGTAGCGGCGCCGGTCAGCTGTCATGTTGATACATTTGGCACTAGTCTTAATGATGGGGATGATGTCTTGCTGAGCTCGCTTGTTTTAAAATTGTTTTCTTGTGATCCTGAAAGTATTGCAGAACGCTTTTCATTGCGAACACCATTTTTTTATAGAACATCTACATATGGTCATTTTGGAAACTCTGAATTTCCTTGGGAAGTTATTGATCCTTCACTCTGTTCATCCTTACAAGAAGCTATGCAAGCATGATCGTTGATCAACCGCTTGAACAGATCTTTGCATCTGCAAATAAGACTGTTGTTTCAGTTGAATTTTTTCCAGAAAATCTTGACGATGGAAAAACTCGTGATCGGTTCATACGTTATGCTCGCTATATAAACGAGTTTCCGCTTGATTTTGTGAGCGTCACTTTTGGAGCAGGAGGAGCAAAATGGCAGAACACCAGCGCCTGTGTTCGTACATTGCGAACAATAGTTTCAATCCCCCTTCTTGTCCATATTACCTGCACACGATTGTCTATCGCTCAAATTGATGAAATAATCACCCATTTTTACACAATGGGCATACGAAATTTTCTTGTTTTGCGAGGTGATCCACCAGCTGCACTAAACGACCATAAGAACGATGATAAGACGGATAAGACGCATGAAGATCATCATGCAAAAGAATCAGAATTTCTCTATGCGATTGATCTTCTGCGGTATATGCAGAAAATCTATCCAGATTGCTCGTATTTTGTGGCGGGATTTCCAGAAGGGCATCCGGCCACTCCCCATCGAATTGAGGAGATGGAATATCTCTGTGCTAAGTGTAGAGCTGGTGCAGCGGGCATTATCACGCAGTTGTGCTTTACGCATTACGATGTGAACGATTTTATTGAACGATTTCGTCTCAGTGGATTGTCAATTCCCATAAGCATAGGGCTGCTTCCCGTTCGAGCTCATATGAACATGCAACGGATTTTGGGGCTTGCACTTGGTGCTCGTGTGCCTGCGAAGTTATTACAACAACTGGAAGACAACCGCGATGATCACGATACGTGCAACAGGGTCTGTACCGACTTCTTTTTTTCTGAGTTGAAACGTATGCAAGGATTCAACGGCATACACCTGTATTTATTAAACAACTACAAGACAGCATCGGATATTTTACCGCGATTGTTTCAGATGTTAGAGGAGTAGTTTTTGCTATGAGATTAGTTTCCCTTGCCAGTTAGCATTGTTGCAATGGTTTTGAATACTATGCGTACCTCCAAAACTAATGAAGGATTTTTTATATAGTACAAATCATGCATAAGTTTGATTGCTGCATCTTCAATTGAGGCTCCATATTTGTATTTTACCTGTGCCCATCCGGTAATACCCGGACGTACCATATGACGAAGATGGTAATGAGGAATTGTTTTCGAAAGGTTATCCACAAATTCTGGCCGTTCCGGCCGTGGTCCAATAAAACTCATATCACCGCGCAATACATTAAACACCTGGGGCAGTTCATCAATGCGGGCCTTTCGCATGAACATTCCTAATCGTGTGATACGTGCATCGTTTGCTTGCGCCCATCTAGGGCCATCTTTTTCGGCATCAGGAATCATCGTGCGAAATTTAACGATTCGAAAGGATTTTTCGTTTTTTCCAACGCGCGTTTGAACAAAAAAAATGGGGTTTTTCTTTACCCCACGAAGAAATGGAGCAAACAGGAGAAGGGCCATCAGTACAAATGGGAGTAGTAAAACAGCAAGAGTAATATCCATAATACGTTTGACAGCATGCACTATACGCGATTGTAGGCTAGGAAGGTTTTGAATGTACCAAAGATGATCGGTTTCATAGATGGGTATAGTTTCCTTATATTCCTCCCAAAAATTTGCAGCATGATAGAAATATACTCCGTGTGAAAGTAGTGTATAATACGCAGTATACAAATTGCTATCCTCGAGAGTCGTATACACGATAGCATGGACATTGGTTTTTTTAGAAAAATCAATCAGTTCTTTGGTATTTGTTAGTATCGGTATTGTCGTGGGAATATCTTCTGGAATGGAGTCACCTTTGTGTAAAAACAATGCATCAACGCGATATCCTAGATGATTATTCTTAAGTATATCAAGGAGAATTTCTTTTGAATGCTTCGTTAGGCCTGATAAGATGATGCTCCGTTTTTTTCCGCGGCGAATTTGAATGGAGAATATCGCAATACGGGTAAATGAAGCGAATATTCCAAATAATATAGTCATTAACACGAGGTTTGTTTTCGGGGTGATAGAAAACCATGGAAAAATATAGAAAAATAATCCTCCGACGAAAAAACAAGCGATCAAGGCGATTGAAATCATACGAGGATGTACTCCGATTTCATGGAGGTTGAAAATTGCAAAAATAATGGACCAAAGTAAAAATAATATTGAGAAAGGTATTATATGAATACGTATGAAATAGATAAAATCGTCACTCCCATACCGGATCAACAGAATCATAATAAGTATTATATAATTAATGAGGATGTCCAAAGCTCCAAGCAGAAGTACTTGCCTATTTTGTTTCATATTTATTCCTGTTTATTGACAGATTACACAGAGGAATTATACTAATATAATGCGTAAGAGACCAGGTTTACTAATCATATCTTTATTGCTTTACATAGCACCATTGGCAATGGCAGATGTTGAAACAAGATATTCGAGTCACGGACGCTATCATTTTCAGTTTCTAGGAATGAATACTCGTACCCGTGAATTGAGATTATTGCGAGAGAACAGTGTTTTTTCTCAGATGATTGAAAAAGAAGTAAAAGAGTTTCGGCCAAATCTTATCGTTGAAATGTCAGCAGTCTTAGATGTTGACGTGGAGACATCAGATTCTGAGATGGCGGATTTGTTGCTGAAACTGTTTAATACATGTGCTGACATAGAACTGCTGGACAATTTAACCTATCTTGATAAAGAATTAAAAACTGAACGCCCGTTGTTCACGTCATCATTTTTGATATCTTCGCCACAGGATCATTCGGTTATTCCTTTTAAACCATACAAGGAACGTGTTCCGGGCACTCTCTATATATTACAAGAACTTCCCCCATTTGGAACTATTATAGGAGAACAAGAGATGATTCACCGAAACAACGGATTTCTTTTTCGTAATACATTGTTGTCTCCTATGAAATACAAGAAAGTGCCGGTCGTAGAAGCAGAAAACTCAATCACCTATGTTGGTATTTCACAGCATGAGGGCTCTCTGTATCTTTATTGTCTTTTTGCCGTTAAAGGAGAATCAGTGGTAAGGCTTTTTAGACGTAGATTTGAAAATAACATTTTTAGTCGTATGGATTCATTGTTTTCGTGGATCCGCGAAAAAGCAATAGAAGTGCTAGAACAATAACCGTGATAAAATCCCTGCCGTTTTCCCAAGAAACAATCGTCTCCCTCGTTGAACAATCTGGCACACCATTCTATTTGTATGATGAGCAAGGTATCCAAAACACTGCCCGCACAGTGACATCTGCATTTTCGCACGTGTCTCAAGACTATCGTAATTTTTTTGCGGTAAAGGCGTTGCCAAATCCACATATATTAAAAATTCTTGTTGCAGAAGGAATGGGGCTCGATTGCAGCTCATATGCGGAGTTGTTGCTCGCAGAAATGATCGGAGTACGAGGAAGAGATGTCATGTTTACATCAAATAATACCCCCCTCCATGAATTTCAAAAAGCAGCTGACATGGGTGCGTGTATCAACCTTGATGACTATTCTCATATTGGTTTTTTGAACAAACACCAGATAATTCCTCAACATATTTCGTTTCGATATAATCCAGGGTCATTGAAAACCGGCAACAAAACCATCGGCCTTCCAGAAGAGGCGAAATATGGTCTTACACGAGAGCAACTGCTCCAGGCATATCTGGAGATAGTTCCATGGAAATGTGAAACGATAGGGTTGCACACCATGGTTGCTTCAAATGAACTTGATCTTGATTATTTTGTGGATACTGCGAAAATGATGTTTGAACTGGTAGTCGAACTATATAACAAAACGAAGATAGGCATAGACTATGTAAACCTTGGTGGAGGCATTGGAATTCCCTATCACCCCGATCAAGAACCAATCGATGTCTATCAATTGGCAACTTCTGTGCGAAAACACTATGATGCCATCATTAAACCGACAGCACTTGATCCCTTAGGGGTGGTGACCGAGAATGGTCGTGCGATAACTGGGCCACATGGATTTTTGTTCAGCAAGGTCTTGCATAAAAAATCTATTTATCGTGAATATGTAGGTTTGGATGCCTGCATGGCGAATCTTATGCGTCCAGGTATCTATGGAGCTTATCATCATCTTACTGTTTTAGGAAAAGAAGATACTCCTGCAACGCATGTCTATGATGTTACCGGAAGTCTTTGTGAAAACAACGATAAATTTGCGATTCAAAGACAACTCCCTCCAATTGCTATCGGAGATATTGTTGGTATATATGATTGCGGCGCCCATGGTCATGCGATGGGATTCAACTACAACGGAAAATTGCGTTCCAAGGAATTGCTGATGCGTGTTGATGGAAGCGTAGAATGTATTCGACGTGCAGAAACTCACGAAGACTTATTTGCCACGATAACACCGCTTGGTTCTTGATACATATCGGTTTAGTATGCAGGAGCTGCTAAGCAACAATTCCTTCTATTCCGTGCTTAATTCATCGCGAATACGTGCTGCTTCTTCATAGTCTTCTTCCGCGATTGCTTTTTCAAGGAGTTTTTTCAATTTCTCCATATTTGTTTCGGTAGGGGGCTCAATTAAAATCTCTTGTTTGTGGATGGTATCTAGTTGTATGCTTGCTTCTTCCACGATTGATTCTGCCAAAAATAGTTGACAAGGATAACGTAGAGCAATATTTATGCTGTCGGACGGACGAGCATCGATGCTGATTTGTTTTAATCCTTGTCGAACAATGATTCGCGAATAAAATGTTTTATCGCGCAGATGTGTTATCTCAACTCGCTCCACGCTGCCCTTTAATTTTGTCACTAGTTCAATAATAAGATCATGCGTTAAAGGACGGGGAATGGAAACATTTGATAGGGCAAATTTTATTGCCTGTGATTCAAAAGGGCGAATGAAAATCGGCACAATACGCCTATCGTCGTTTTCTGGACGCAAAAATACGGCGTCTCCTTTGTTTGTTATTGCAACAGAAATGATTTCTGCAGGTATAAAAACATCTTCCCTCATGTATTCTTATTGTTTTTTAGTTTGCAAAGAAATGCAACCGGGTACTTATTGAAATTCTGCGGCCATCTCCAAAGCTCAAAGGGGAAATTTTGATGATTGGAGGGGCTTGGTAGCGTTTAAATTCAGCTCTGGCAAGCAGGGAGAAAACATGCTCTACGACCGCCTTGTCGTGGCCTGCCTTGATCAATTCTGTCTCGGAACAATGCTCTTCAATGAAAGCATAGAGCAGGACATCGAGTTGATCATAGGGAGGCAGAGAGTCTTGATCGGTTTGATTTGGGCGCAGTTCTGCAGAAGGAGGCTTCGTTCTGATTTGCTCTGGAAGTGGTGCGATGTTTTTTTGAATATAGCGATACAATGTATAGACCTCTGTTTTGTACAGATCAGCAATAACAGCGAGCCCACCACACATATCGCCATACAGCGTGCAGTATCCAACAGACAATTCAGATTTGTTGCCAGTAGAAAGCAAGAGAGAACGGTATTCGTTTGCATAGGCCATGAGAATGGTGCCACGAATGCGCGCTTGAAGATTTTCATGCGTTATTGAAAATACGTCTTTTTTAAGAAAGGCCTTTGTCACTGTATCAGAGAGCAGTTGATAGGGTTGTTCGATTGGTACAACAGAGGTCTGCATATTCAAGGCACTTGCTACTTTTTGAGCATCGGTGATGCTTGCATCGCTACTAAAGGGAGAGGGCATCAAAATGCCATGGACGACATCAGAACCTAGCGCAATGCAAGCCAATGCAGCAACCAGGGCTGAGTCTATGCCTCCTGAAAGTCCCAAATGCACACGAGAAAATCCATTTTTTTTGAAAAAATCGCGAATGCCAAGACTGATTACCTCAATAATTTCTTGTCCAAGTGATTCCTGCAGAAACTGAAAATTTGGTTTCGGGAGGGAGATTTGACGATCTACTTCATGGTTTGTCGTTGATGTCGATGTTTCATGGTGGTTCTCTTTTTCGGTATAGAAATTAGTGATGTATGATTCTGTGTTACCAACAAATTGTTCTGGCGGGTGTGTTGATATCCCTTTTGTGGTTTTTTGTGCGTGTTTAACTCGAGCGGGTGGGCAGGCAAAATCGATGCCTGTCTCTATTCCAATGGGAGCCTGAAGGATAACAGACCCTTTTGGGTTGATGACCATTGAGCGCCCATCAAAAACAATGCCATCAGTAGCCCCAACGGCATTGCAATAACAAATTACCACATCATAGGTACGTGCAATATGACTCAAAATAGCGATACGCTCAGCATGTTTTTGTTTTGTATAGGGGGATGCGCACAAAACGATGAAGAGATCGGGTTTCTGTGCCAATATCTGTGGAATGGGAGAGGAACGGTATAATCCTCGAACTTCTCCCCAGATGTCTTCACAAATCGCAGTTGCAATGGTCATGTTCTCCCATCTAAGGAGGGAAACACTACGTCCTGGTTCAAAATTGCGTGCTTCGTCAAAAATATCATATGTTGGAAGTAAGAATTTTGCCTGTTGATGTACAATACTGTTATTCGTGATACCGATACATACGTTTTGTGCCCTTTTTCCATTCTGATAAGAAGAGCGGACAACGGTTCCAAACAAGCAAAGAACATCTGGTCGCAAGTTACAGCGAAGGTGCTCTAGCGCATCGTGGGCATGCCCGAGAAACCAATCAATTCCTGCAAGATCCTGAGGAGGATACCCACAGAGCATGAGTTCAGGGAAGACCGCGATGCTTTTTGAAGAACCGGCATTTGCACGCTCTATGATTGCAGAGGCGTTTTGTTTTAAGTCACCGATATGTGAATTTAATTGATGGATATGTAGATGCATATTCAGACCATTACGCTGAACATGATACGATTTTTTAGAGCAATCATTCAATGATTGCGTTCATCGAGGAAATCTGGTCATAGTGCAATGTGGCCATTGCTGTGGTATACTAAGAAAAACATAGAACAAGGAGTGAATACCTCGTTCACAAAGGAAGCATATGAAATTTTGGGTTCAATGTTCTATTGGATGTATAGTCGGGGCAATTCTAGCATTCATCCCCGGCCTAGATGGAATGCTGCGAGGTGCATTACCAGAAATTACAAAAACAATACGTTTTGCTGGTCGATTCTTACTTAGTTTTATCATCGTAATAGGATTACCGCTTTCAATCATCGCTGCATCCAAACGAAACAACTCCCCGGGTTCTTTGTTCCGCATCATCGGCATTGTACTTCTGTTGTTGTTCAGCAGCAGTTTTCTTGGATATCTTGTGGGCATTTTTCTTCTTCCTGATCGCCTTCCTCCGCAATTTCAAGAAGAAGTTTTCATTGAGCGCCAACCAATCTTAACCACCATACAAGAACTATTTCCCGCCAATGCGTTTGAATTGTTCACCCCGCACAGCGATAATATACTATCGCTTTGTATTTTCGCTGCCATTCTTGCATTCATAGCTATCACTGAACAAAAGCACGGGAGGGCAAATATCCATTTTTTCTTGGAAGTATCCTGGTCTGCCCTGTGGAAGTTATTGCGTATAGGCACCTCTGTGGGAGCAGGATTTCTTGTCGTGTTGACATTTGATACGATTGGGCAGTTCATCACGCTTACTGAAGAATCTGTTTTTGCATCACTCTTTATCATTCTCTTGACTTCAGTGTTGTTTATTTCTTTAGGGGTTTTTCCAGCGATTTTAAGCATGATTCGTGGCGAGAATATCTTTTCTCAATGGATTACGTCTTTTGTTCCGCCGGCCCTGTTTGCATTGTGTAGTGGAGATGTTTTGTATAGCCTTCCGGGGTTGTATCGGAGCACTGCGGAATCTCTTGCCTTTCCTCATCCAATATATTCAACTCGCCTCGTCATGACGACATTATTTTGTCGTCTTGGATCAGTCTTCATCGCTGCAGTATGCAGTATCGTTGTCATTCGTTCGTATAGCGCTCTGACAATTACACTTGCCCAGTCATTGCTAATTATCTTTGTTATTCCTGCCTATGCCATCTTTGTGTTCAACAATCCCTATACGAATATATTGCTCATTCTTTCAGGAATAGCGCCGTTCTTGCTTGGTGCTGGTTCTTCAATGTATTTGATTCTCGTTCCGATGTTTATCGTGTTGCAAAGACTTGCGGCCATGCTCGATTGTGCAGGGGTATTGTTTATCCTTGCCCTAAAAAAGGAGCGGGTCTTGCAAGAAACACAGGATTCGAAGTTTTTTCACAAACGACATAGAATTTTAAATGAAGACGCTCCCTAAGAATGGGGTATAGAACAGAGTTTCCTATAGGTATATGCTTCCACATCGAGAATATTCTAGCTAGGGGTGCGACCGATAATTTTAGGATTACCTAATAGGCTTTTCCAATTACCACGAGGTGCTTTGCAGGATTTCCACTGATGATGCATTGTTGTTCTGTGACATCTTCGTCAAGGATGACCCGAATTGTTGCCTTGGTATCTTTTTTTAATTTCTTTTCAGATGCCGGATCACCATCCCAGGGAATAACACAAAAACCCGGAAGTTCCTTTGTATATTGCTCTTTTATTTCTTCGTAATTGTCACAATAGTGGGTGTTCGTTTCAGTAAATGCAGTATGTCGTGCCAAAAGAGCCGATTGAATGGTATCAAGGAGTGTGGGAATGATTTGCGATATTGTATTTCGTGGAATTGTTTGCTTTTCACCAGTATCTCTTCGCGTGAGAATGCAAACATCTTTTGCGATATCCCGAGGGCCAATCTCAAGACGGAGGGGGATGCCGCGTAGTTCTGCTTCGGCAAAACGCCATCCAGGAGAATGCGTATCATCATCGTCAAGTTCACAACGAACAATTTTTGATAATTCTCGACAGATATCCTTTGCATACGAAATAACTGTTTCTTTTGATTCAGATCTAAAAATTGGTTGCACAAGCACTTGGACAGGAGCAAGCTTGGGAGGGAGTATAAGCCCCTTGTCATCTGAATGTGTCATGATCAAGGCTCCAATCAATCGCGTTGAGACCCCCCAAGAAGTGGCCCAAACGTATTCCTGCTTGCCATCCTCTGATTGAAATTGCACATCAAACGCGCGGGAAAAATTTTGACCAAGAAAATGAGACGTTCCCGCCTGAATCACCTTTCCATCCTGCATCAAAGCCTCAATGGAATACGTATCAATTGCTCCACCAAAACGTTCAGCATCGCTTTTCCGTCCACCAACACAGTGCATCGCCATATAATCTCGAGCAAATCGTTGATAAATCGAAAAAATAAGCTTGGTCTCGTCGACAGCTTCTTGTTCTGTTGCGTGTGCAGTGTGCCCTTCTTGCCACAAGAATTCAGTTGTTCGCAAAAATAATCGAGTGCGCTTTTCCCATCGCATAACGTTTGCCCATTGATTCAGAAGCAGGGGGAGATCACGGTGGGATTGTATCCACTGTTTGTACATACTCCAGATAACTGTTTCAGAAGTTGGACGAATGACATAAGGATGTTCAAGTTTTTCTCCCCCGCCATGGGTGACAACTGCAAGTTCAGGAGCAAACCCTTCAATGTGGTCAGCTTCGCGCTGGATGTATTCTTCGGGAATAAGCAAGGGAAAATACGCATTTTCATGGTTGGATTCTTTGAACATGCTGTCGAGGTTGCGTTGAATTGCCTCCCAGAGTGCAAATCCTCGAGGACGAATGACCATACAGCCACGAACTGGAGCATAGTCAGCGAGTTTTGCATTGAGAATGATATCGCCATACCAGCTTGAAAAATTTGTTTTGCGAGGTGTTATTGTATTTGCCATGTAGTTAGTTTAGCGAACAACGAGGGTTTCCACCATATAACGTATTGATATACCGTCGTCTTTTCGTTCATGCATAGCAATTAAAAAGACAAGCGAACGCTCATCAGGGGAAAGAATAATTTGCTGCAGAGAGTATTTCTCAATATTGTCACGGTATCGATCTGGTGCACCAACCATAAAGAAACGCCTCCCTTCTGTTGGGTGCATCGCAGTGAGCTCGAGTGAGAAACTACTGCTTATAGCACTGGATGCATTTCTCTGCGTGTTCTGGTTGAGGACAACGGTGTACATGGTATCGCTGATAAAATCACGAAATCGAACGAGTGAATCTTGATTTTCCACCAATGAGATGTAGATAATACGCCCCGTTTTAACATGGTTTATGTCGTAGCGATCGTTCAGATCTGTGTTCTCGTTGAGAATTGTCAGCAAGGCGCCGAACCCATGTTGTCCGATGGGAAATGGTCCATCAAATTCTTTATAAAAATATCCGTTTGGAACGTAGTTATTTTTGGAAATATCAACGACGATGATTTCTGCAAAGATGTCATCTGCCTTGTGTCCATATTGTGAAAACATAAAATACTGAGAGTCTTCTGAAAACCCCAGGTTTGCAAATTCGGAAAGGTCATTTGCGTATATGGACATTGAGATGGATAGGATGAAAAACAGTACTATCCTAAATAATTGCTTCATACCTACTATACATTTCGTTTTTTTTGATGGAAAATGTAGCATTTTTTAAATGAATGCCGTATATTTTGGCATATGCGGCAAATGATTTTTGTTGTTTTATCCGGAATAGCGCTTGTTTTAGCGTTCTTTGCTCTTTTTGTGACTGGGGCGCACGGAGTGCTTCGTGGCATCGATCATCATGGATGGATGAACATCCTTTCTTCGGAGTTTCCAGCCACAATGAAAACCGCAAATTTGCAAATAATACTGTCCTTTGCTGCGGTCATGTGCCTGGTGACAAGTGCAGGCATTTTGTGGTGGCGTATGCGAAGCTTTGCGAACCCAGAAATCTATTTCGCATACTTGTTTTTTGTGACCGCCGTCTCAGAGTTAGTTCCACAATGGCTGTGGGGAGCGGTTGACCGTGAAGTTGTCTATAGCACGATCATATTCATAACCCGCATCTATCTGTTTGGAAGTTTCTTTTCGGTAACTGCATTATTGTTGTTTGGGGTCTATCCCCCGCAGGTGAAAACCACAACCTATCGATCATTTTCACTGGTAGTGATGATTATTACCGGTGTTTTTGTAACGGTCATTCCCATAGATATTACGCGTATTGATGGGAGCATTATGGATAGCGTCAGCGAAGTATTTCTTCTTCGCATCGTGTATGGAGTGCTTCTTGGATTTTGTGTTTTGACTGGAATTTTTAACTGGAGACATCGGAGCACCTTGGTTAATTTGATCTATCTATTTTTCATGGTGAACAAAGCCGGACTTCACCTGTTGCTGGGAAGCGATTCACGATTGTTCTTTTGTGGATTGTTTTTTTTGATGGGACTTGGGAGTATTTTTCTAACAGCGTTAAACGCATTCCCAAGCAAAATTTCTCTAGCAACCAAGCAGGGTTAATTGCGTCATTGCTTTTGTCCTAAGCGAAAAATCATCCTATGTAGATCAGATATAGGTCCCAATTATTTCGAGAGAGATGGCAGTGCAGGTTGGCACGAGGATGTTGTCAAGATCACGAACGGGAGTGCTTTCAGCAAGGGTGGCTATACCGGCAACAAGGACAGCGATCCAAGGATCATTTCCAAGAAACATGAGCATGCCAGCGACGGCGAGAAAACAACTCAGACTCCCTTCCCAGCTTTTATGGCCATAGGGGAGCCGGTGTTTTCCAAAGCGTACTCCGATAACACTTGAAATGGAATCTCCAAAAGCTAGGCTGAAAATAGCAGCTGTGGCAATAGTTGATGAAAAAAAATACAATACAATGCTTACCCCGAGAGCGAGGCTAAGGGGGCCGAGTATAAAAAAACGGTGTGACTGATTGCGATCCGCAAGATCGATGACCGAATACACATGCGGATAGCGGAGATGGCTTAATTCACTAATAGTGTATAAGAACGAAAGAGTGCAGAGAAGCACAAGGGTTTTCGGAACGCCGAAGAGGTGCGCAATCCATGGAATTAATGCAGCACAACAGTGAATTATATTGCGAAAAAATTCGATGATGTTTCGGTGGGTGTACATTAGACAGAATTACTATTTATGGTATTATGACTATAACAATTTTTGGGGATGCCCGAAGGAGATAAAATGAAAATTAAGTTACAGAGGATAATTTGTTTAATTCCTATATTATTCATAGTGGCATGTCAATCAGAGGCAAGAGTTGCTGACCTTTCTGATCAAATGGTAACACCTGAGTCTGAAGCAGGTGAAGAGGCAGCGGTAATCGCAGCAGAAGAGCTGGATATAGATGAATTGCCTGTGTATGAACCGGAAGCTGAGCCAATAGAAGAGAGTTATGAACAACCAAGCTCCGATGCGATTGCTTTGTTTATTGAACAAATGAGCCTTGATGAAAAAATAGGGCAACTTTTTATGCCTTCGATTACGCTTGGTGGAAAATGGATTACATCGTATACAAGGGCCTATGCACGAGAACTCGCTGCTGTTAAGCCCGGGGGACTTATTGTCTATCGAAATAATATTGAATCGAGCGAGCAGCTCAGACAACTCCTTGATGACATCCAACGCGATGTGGCGATTCCGTTAATCATATCTATTGATTATGAAGGCGGAAGAGTAAATCGATTGCGTGGTATTGATGATCCCTTGCTTAAGAATTTTCCTTCTCCTGCTGTATTAGCCACCTTGGAAGATCTTGATTTTATTGAAGAATTAGCAGAGTACAGCGGAAAGCAATTGCGTTCTTTGGGCATCACCATGAATTTAGCACCCTTGGCCGATGTTTTGACAAACGAGGATAATATCTCAATTGGTGATCGTTCATATGGAAATAATCCACGTACTGTTGGTAACATTGTAGACGCCTACGTAAGAGGGCTGCAGTCTGCAAATGTCAGTGCAGTGGTGAAACATTTTCCTGGTCAAGGGAGCGCAAAAACCGATAGTCATTTTTTGGTTACCATTAGCGAGCATGATGGCGATGCGTTGCGACAAGATGTCATTCCGTTTTTAGCTGGCATCAATGCAGGGGTCGATGCGTTTATGACTTCTCATGTCATTTATCCAAATATCTACAACGATGAATTGCCGGCGAGTTTGTCGAAATTCTATATCCATGATTTGTTGCGCAGTCGAATGGATTACAATGGATTGGTTATCACCGATTCTTTGAGTATGCGTGGGGTCATCGATGCTGTTCCCAATGAAGATTTGGCGGTGCTTGCTGTGAACGCTGGAAACGATTTTATGCTAAAACCAAAGGACCTTCGAGTATCAATCGCGCAGATAAAAGAAGGGGTTAGAGATCAACGCATTAATGAACAGAGCATCGATAGCTCGATTCGACGTATTCTTCTGACCAAGATAAAACGTGGATTGATTGAAATTACTGAAGATGGATTGACTTCTTTGTATAGAACGCCAACAAACGACTACATTGGTTCAGCTGAAAGTGAACGCCTATACAAAGAGCTTGTCGATAGGCTTGCCGGAGAGTAGTTTTATACGTTTCAAAAAGCGGTATATCTTATGCCGCTTTTTGCGCAATCCACGAAAAAGTGTTTCTCGTATTCCAGGATGTGTGAGATTAGTTTAACAAAACATGGTCTGCGCAATTTCTTGCAATGCCACCACGGTGTTCCAGTTTCGTGTCGTCGCCGATTGTCCGGTGATGCGTTCGACAAGCGTATTGCTAAATTTTGAAGTACTTGGTGTTTTTCCGGCGTAATAGAGAAAATTACGATAGCTTGCTATCGATTCTTCTGCACAAAGATAATCATTGATTTGTGAATGTTGGGTTTCGGTGAGTGGAGACGTCAAAAAACTAACATAGGGCATGGGGTCTTGTGCGAAGGGCAGATGCTCTATGAGATCAAGCCATTGGTGTGGAGTATAGCCAAAGATGGCCACGGGTGCAGAAAATTTTTCTGCAAGCAAGACAGATAAGCGGTTAATAAGATCGTCTTGTGAAGCATGGATAGCACAGATGTTCCCGCTTTGCACGTACGTAACACAGTGATTACATCCGGCATCCATACACATACTGTGCAATTCTTTCATAGATATACGTTTTTTTCGCGCTACGTTGATACCCCGTAAGAGAAGAATGATTATGGACGGCCCATGCATAACTTAGTCAGTTCAGTATAGTGTAAAGGAAGATCTAGATAAAGCATCGATGAATAGATGAGGTTTCTTGGTGAAAAATAGCGCATTCAGAGATTTACTATTTTTTAAAGCATATTTAATTATTTATTAAGTATATTTTCTTGCATTCAATACTGAATATATGATATAGATAGGGTATTATTTTGGAGATCGACGAAACCATGAATGCACAACATTTCAAGCAAAAAAGAACAGAGCTAGTTGAAAAAAAACATATTACCCAAGAAAAAAAACGAACCATTGTTTTTGCCTATGATTTTGATGGAACGCTTGCTCGAGGAAATATACAAGAAAATTCGTTTATTCCCAAAATAGGGATGTCTCCAGAAGATTTCTGGCAGGCTGCCAGGGAATTAGGGCAACGCCATCGGATGGACGGCATTCTTGCCTATATGTGGTATACTCTTATGCAGGCAAAAGAGCATGATATTCCAGTAACACAGAGTGAATTGTATGGATGTGGGCGAAAGGCGCAACTGTTTGCTGGGGTGAATCAATGGTTTGCAAGAATCAATAATTTTGCCAACCAATATGATTACAGAATTGAACATATCATTATTTCTTGTGGTCAACATGAAATGATTGCGGGTTGTCCGATTGCACATTATTTTGAACATATTTTTGCGTCATCCTTTGCATACGATGAATCTGGGCACGCAGTTTGGCCTGCTCTTGTGGTGAATCACACAAACAAGGTGCAATTTTTGTTTCGCATCAATAAATATGCGCTTGATGTCTCCGATGACACTGATTTAAATGCAATACTTCCTCCTGAATGTCGGCCAATACCGTTCTCGCGTATGATTTATATAGGAGATGGGAGCACTGATGTTCCTGCAATGAAGATGCTGAACTATCAAGGGGGGCATTCGATCGCAGTCTATGATCCGAAGGACAAAGATGCAAAAAAGAATGCCATTGAACTATACAAGAGTCATCGGGCTTCCTATATTGCTCCTGCTGATTACAGAAAGGGAGCGAGGCTGGAAGCAATCTGTCACGCATTGATACAGTATCTCGCGCTACAAACCGATGAATATGAGTAATTTCCCCTAATTTAAAGCATCGTCATCTTGTTAAGAGCCCCGCAATGCATCGGCTATTGTCTGTGCCAGATTTTCCAAGAGCAAAATATAATGATCGTCAGACATGGGAATGTGTAATCCTAGGGGATCGATGGATACGGTGTTGAGGCCTGCCTGATCGGCGATTTTTTGCACCGAGATTGGTGGAAATTGTGTTTCAACAAACAGCACTTTGACTGCATCAGCACGAATACGAGTGATAAGCTCAATAAAACGTATACCGGAGAGCGTTTCAATTTGTTCCTCAAATAATGCGCCAGAACTCGTGAGATCAAACGCCGATTCAAAGTATTGAAGTGTATCGTGCACTGCAAGCAAGGAGGCACCGTGCATCGATTGAAGTGTGTTGTGAATGCGTGTTTCTGCTCCGTGTAGTTTTTCAAGAAAGCCTTGTAGATTTTGTTCAATTAGCTCTGCCTGTGCTGGGTATAGTTCTATCAGGTGATGGGCGATTTCCTGTGCCAATAGCTCTCCATTATGCGGATCAAGCCATATATGGTAGTCGATCGTGTTTCCCGCTGTGGATGCTTGAAGTTCGTGCTTTTCATGATCCTCATGCTCTCCATGCTCGTCGTGATCCTCATGCTCGTCGTGATCCTCATGCTCGTCGTGATCCTCATGCTCGTCGTGATCCTCATGTTCTTCATGACCCTCATGTTCGTCGTTCTCTTCATGCTCGTCATGATCCTCGTGTTCTTCATAATTCTCGTGTTCCTCATGCTCTCCGTGCTCCTCGTGCTCTCCATGTTCGTCGTGATCCTCTTCTCTGTGATGGTGTGCGTCATGAGAAGTACGTGTAGAGTGAAGATGGAGATCATTTGTTTCTGAAAGAATGACGAGGTTCTGTGGAGGATGGTCAGATTCAAAAAGAGGAATCAAGGATCGCTCAAATGACGGATCAAGGATGAAGACCACATCTGCCTCTTGAATCAGAAGAGCATCAGAGGGCCGAGGAACAAATGTGTGCGGATCTCCCTTGATCAGCGAGGTTATCCTGTGCTGATCTCCTAGAAGTGCGTGAATGAGCCCCTCTAACGGGGGGATGCTTGTTACGATGTGATACGACGGTTCGAATCCTTCGTCGGCTGATGATTCCTGAACTGGTGACGCATACAGGGCCTCGCCAAAAAATACAGATATAAAAAACAGTGTATATACAACGGTGTGTAATAACATAATGAATGCACGTGGCTTGTTCATGGTCCTTCTCCTGGGTATAATTGTAGTGTTATAATATAACAAATTCTAACGCTTCATTGCAAGTGAGCTGATTAGAAAGATAGAATTAAACATACATATGTATTGTTGATTTTCACAAATTGTATCGGAACAAAGAGGGTACGCTATTATGAACATGGATCGAGCAAAGAATAATTCTCCAGACAAGGCAAATCAAACTGTGCACGACCATTCGCTTTGTATTAGAGAGGCATTAGCAAGGGCAGAAAAGATTTGTTTTGATCGCAAAGTACAGTTAACCGTTTTACGCAGGGCGGTTTTGGAGCTCATTTGGCAGGCGCATCAACCAATCAAGGCCTATGCGCTTTTGGCACAATTTAATCTCAGTATTGCTGCACACGAGCCTCCAAACATCTATCGTTCGCTTGATTTTTTGTATAAACAAGGTCTCATTCACAAGATACATTCACTGAGTGCCTATATTGGTTGTGCGCATCCTGAGGCTCATGCACCCTGTGTCTTGTTTTACTGCAAGAAATGCAAGATAGTCACCGAATACTGCGATGCAGAGTTGTTAGCTGCGATAGAATTAGTGCATAATCGACACTTGTTTCAAGTTGATGCAGGGACGTGCGAATTTCTTGGCATCTGCGCGAGTTGTCAAACCACATGAGTATTCTAATCGATGCACAGAACATTTCGCTTTCGAGGGAGAATCGAAGCATCCTTGAAGGGGTGAGTCTGAAGGTGTGCTCTCAAGATTTTAAAACCATTATTGGGCCGAATGGGGCCGGAAAAACGATGCTCTTGAAAGCTCTTTTGGGCATTGAGAAGCTGAACGGAGGGACGGTGTATCGCAAAAAGCAGTTACGCGTGGGCTATGTTCCTCAGAGATTGCACATTTCAAAAGATATGCCGTTGCGTGTGCATGAACTGATTTCGCTCAACCGT
The DNA here is from genome assembly GCA_965243525.1 of Spirochaetia bacterium. GTDB lineage: Bacteria > Spirochaetota > Spirochaetia > WTKD01 > WTKD01 > WTKD01. The sequence goes on from OZ251568.1 coordinate 1,115,344, forward strand.
TTGTTTAATCACGAGGAATACCACAGCGTCCTTGAGCGATTCGATATTTTGGCGTTGCTGAAAAAACAGGTAGCCGCCCTCTCGGGAGGTGAATTACAGCGTGTGTTGCTTGCTCGAGCCCTGTTGGGTCATCCTGAGGTGTTGATACTCGATGAACCGGATCAAAATTTTGATCTTGGTGCACAGCTTTCGCTTTATGCGCTGATCACATCGCTCTATGAGAAATTTAAATTTGCTATTTTAATGGTTTCGCATAATCTGCATTTTGTCATGTCCGCAACGCAAGAAGTGTATTGTCTGAACAGATACATACATTGTTCAGGATCGCCGCAGCATGTGCAGCATAGTTCTGAATTTGTTCGACTGTTCGGAAAAGAAATCGCAGAAAACATTGCCGTATTTCACCACGATGTGCAGAAACATGAGGATGGCATGCATGGATAATCGGTCTAAGCAGGGTCATTGTGCTGCGGTGGCGATCCTAAAAAGAAAATCACAATCAGCGACAGTTAATCTTGCAGAGAGAAGAGATGGCAAGAATGATTAGCAGTATCTTCATAAACACCGTCCTCGCTGCTGTTTTGATTGCAGCACTCACCGCACCGTTGGGAAATGTTGTTCTCTGGCAGCGCATTTCTTTTTTCGGTGATGCGCTTGCGCATAGTCTTACCCTAGGCATAGCGCTGAACATAGTGCTTTTTTCAGGGTTTTCGTGGGGAATTTTCATTACGGGATTTGTATTTGTAGGGTGCATAATAGTTTTGCATAACACTGTGCAATTTGCACCGACAACGGCCTTGAGTATCGTTTCACACAGCTTGCTTGCATTGGGCATCCTGGTTATGTATCTTTTCAGCCCCTATGCAATTGATCTTCATGGCCTTTTTTTCGGCGACCTCTTGAGCATTCGGCGTATAGATTTGCTCATTCTCGGGAGTCTCTTTGTTGGTATAGGGATATTTTTTGTCTTGTTTTGGAAGAAACTTTTGCTTATCTGTCTCGATGCTGCCCTTGCCCAGGCAGAGGGAATTCCTGTACGTATTTTGCAGAGTGCCTTCTTGGCCTTGCTTACCCTAGCCGTGATGATCATCATTCAGATGACCGGCATTCTCTTGGTGACATCGATCCTGATAATACCGGCGGCAACCGCACGCAATATTGCACCAGGCCCAAAGACCATGATGCTGTTCACGGGTGTTGTGAGTGTGGCAGTCGTCGTCCTTGGTGTTTGTATCTCCTTTGTCGTCGATGTTCCGCTGCCTCCGATGATCATCGTATTGTATGGGGTTGTATTTTTGATCAGCCTGATTTTTCAGTCAAAGCGGCGCCTTCAGCATCAATGAATAAGACGTTCCGGCTGTCTCTCGTATGAATTAGTCATCGTATAAGAATATTTTAGGCGATTTTTAGGCTAACAAACATTTAATTTTGATTATATACTTTATAGATATTGTATTTGGAATATCCAAGATGAACTAGGATTTTTGCTGCAGGGTGTCGAAATCACAATTGAAGGGTCGTTGCAGCATAACTGAAAAGTTTGAGGAAGGATAATGAAAGAATTGGCGCTTGAATACGAAGTCGATGTATAATTTAATACATTTTCCAGTGGACCGCCTAGAGCAGCCACTGGGTTTGGACGTTGTATTGCATGGCATGGAGCGGTGAGATAAAAAACAATATGAAAAGAACGAAATGGAAATAAAGAACGATTTATATCTTGGTGATTGTGAAGATGTACTAAAAAAAATTCACGATGATTCGGTTGATTTGATTTTTACATCTCCGCCATACGCAGACCAAAGAAAAAAAACATATGGTGGGATTCATCCAAATGATTACGTGGAGTGGTTTTTGCCAAAAACAGAACAGATGTTGCGGGTGCTTAAACCGACAGGTACCTTTGTTCTTAATATTAAAGAGAAAGTGATCAACGGAGAGAGAAGCACCTATATCATGGAATTGGTGCTCGGCATGAGGAAGCAAGGATGGCTGTGGACCGAGGAATTTATTTGGCATAAAAAAAACTGCTATCCTGGCAAATGGCCCAATAGGTTCAGAGATGCGTGGGAGCGCCTGCTGCAATTCAACAAAAACAAAAAATTCAACATGTATCAAGAAGAAGTTATGGTACCGATGGGAGAATGGGCAAAAACAAGATTAAAAAACCTCAGCAAAACAGATAAGTCGAGGGATGAATCGAGAGTTGGGAGCGGTTTTGGCAAGAATATATCAAACTGGCTTGCAAGAGACAAGGCATATCCAACCAATGTCCTTCACTTGGCTACAGAATGCAGCAATAAAAATCATAGTGCAGCCTTTCCTGAAGGTCTGCCGGAATGGTTTATAAAGTTGTTTACTCGAGTTGGCGACACAGTGATGGACCCCTTCATGGGTTCTGGGACAACCAATATTGTGGCGAATAGAATGCGTAGAAATTCTATCGGGATAGAGGTGGTTCCAGAATACTATGAAATAGTGAAATCTCAAATTTCACCTAGAGAATCATTTTTATTTGAAACGAAGGCTGAATATGAGATCAATCGACCTTAACGATGTAGTTGAATATGTTGTAGACAACATCGGAATTTTTCACGAAAAGCGAATATCAAGTCTCGATACTCTAAGTCTCACCAAGGTTATCAAGAGAAAAAACCCATATTTATTCAAGGCAAAGCATATCCTGACATCAGAAGAAATAGTCAAGGGCCTCGTTGATGCGCATGTTTCATCGCATGAAGAAACGATTTTCGGTGATTGGTTGGAGGGGCTCGCCATCTTTATAAACAACAAAGTGTATGGCGGATGGAAATCGGGCATCCAGGGAATAGATTTGGAATTTGATCACAATGACATTCGGTATATCGTAAACATAAAATCAGGTCCAAATTGGGGGAATAGCAGTCAGATATCCAAGATGAAATCAGACTTCAGAACCGCGCAACGCACGCTCCGAACGAGCAATTCAAAGCTGAACATTGTTTGTGTGAATGGCTGTTGCTATGGTCGGGATAACAAATCAGATAAAGGGGATTATCACAAATACTGCGGTCAGAAATTTTGGGAATTTATATCAGGTAACGAAAATCTTTATGCTGATATAATCGGTCCCCTGGGGCATAAAGCCAAGGAGCGAAACGATGATTTTATTGAGGCCTATTCAAAAAGGATCAACGTATTCACCTTGGAATTTGGAAAGATGTTCTGTGATAACAACGGGGTTATCGATTGGGAAAAACTTATACAGTTTAATTCATCAGTGGTGACTTCAACCAAGGAAACTAAACAGCAAAAATCATTCTAGCGAGGTCTTGAACTTGTCGCTGAGTCTCTGACGATTTTCTGGTTGCAGCATCAGTCGAGCTGCGTGCACACCTTGTGGCGAGGACAGCCCACCAAGTGATCGTTGACCATTCCTACTGCTTGCATGAAGGCATACATAATGGTGCTGCCAACAAAACGCATTCCTCGCTTTTTTAAATCCTTTGAAAGTGCATCACTCACCGGCGTGTTGATGGGCACCTCATCATGCTTTGTCCATGTGTTTTGAATGGGCTTTCCTGAGACGTATTGCCAGAGATAGGCGTCGAAACTGCCATATTCCTGGCGTATGGCAAGAAAAACCTTGGCATTGTTGCGGGTTGCGGAAATTTTCAAACGATTGCGCACGATGCCAGGATTTGTGCGTAGTTCTTCGAGCGCTGTATCGCTCATTGCAGCGACCTTTTCAGCATCAAAATTATGGAATGCAGTGCGATATCCTTCTCGTTTGTTGAGAATCGTCTCCCAACTGAGACCTGCTTGTGCACCCTCCAAAATCAACATTTCAAAGAGGTATCGATCATCGTGCACCGGAACGCCCCATTCTTGGTCGTGATAGCGTTCATAGAGTGCGTTTCCTGTTCCAAAACATCGTTCAATCATAATAACAAAAGAATTTTTGATTCAGTATACCCGATTTTCTTGTGTATTCCAGCATGGAATGATCCCTGTCTCTTGGAAATGTTCTTGAATTTATCCTATAATCACCCCGCTGTGCTGCAAAAAGGGTCTGATCTAGAACTGCTGCCCTGCTCTTTTCATCGCAAACTGGCGAAATCTTCATTGCAAAAGGGGTTTCGGGACTTTGGATTATCTTCTGGACTGCAGACCTCTGTTTTTTCGTGCGTAGGCTAACAGTTTTTTGGCATTGTCTCCGCGTAGCTGCCAAGACATGCAGCGTACACCGCCACCCATTGTGCAGACTTGTTGGGAAGCGACAGGTATCACCTCTCGTGAGGTTATTGATTGAACCCGTTCCAAGGCGATTTTGTCTTCAGGAATGCCAAATTGTGGCAGATAGATGCGCTCTGGGGTGACCAATGCGTTCGTGTACAGACCACAGGCAGATCCAAAACGCTCATCGTATATCTCACTTGGATCATAGGGCGTTAGGATATCGTAGATGCGCACACCGGGCAAGCCACGTCGGAGGTCTGCTTTTAACTGCTGCACATATTCAGAATCTTCAAGATAGGAATTTATGATCAAGGTATTGGTGTCAACAAAGCTCACAACGCCATCTGCGTGTTCAAGGCCGCCTTGTTCATCCGCCTCAATGAACGCAACATTTTTGATGGTTTCAAAAGCTAACAATTTCCTTCGTGCTCGGCGCTCACTCAAGCCGTTATCACGTAAAAATTTCTTGCTGATCACAACATTGCCGGCATAATCATCCACGAAATTCCCGCCATCATTGAGCAAATTGCTTTCATCAAACGACAACCCTGCTTTTTCAGCCAAAACGGCAAGCAGATCCTGCACCTCGTCGGCATCTTTTTGATTGCCACCCTGTGCGACCGCTGTATATCGAAACAGTATTGGATCAATGGCGTTCGATGTTCCAAAATCACGCATCCAAATATCGAGCATTGCAACGTTTAAAACATTTTTTTCGCCGAGGGCCGCGACGTAATCGTCGTAAAATCCTTCATCGGTGAGGATGAGCACATCGTCGTGCTTTTGGATTTGTTTGGCGTAGGCAATGTGGAAATCAAAAATATCATCTGCAACATCGGCATAATAGGCATCTCCAAAGACAGGAGCGGCAAGCACTATGAGTTCAGCTGTAAGAGGTGCAGACACGATAATTCCTATAAAAAACAAAAAGATACGATATGATTTCATCTTACTATGCTATCCACAACTGCAAAAATGTATATGCTCTTTTAGCGCTTGAAGAATTGCCATCAATGAATGGCCCTGTTTTAAAATTGTTTTGCTTCATTGACCAGGGCTGGTTGCTAACATTAAAAAGGGGAGCCAGGTTGTGCCAAGAATGCGATTTCTTCATCTGTAGATTTTCTGTTCAGAATCTTGTTCCTATGGGGATATCTACCAAATCGCTCAATAATTTTCCTGTGCGCTATCTCAAAATCTAAATTAGATTGGATCTTGTTGTCTTTAAATAATGCAATTGCGACATCGTGTATTTTTAGTGATTCGCTGTGCATATAGGGCATGTATAAAAAAGCCTGCTCTTCTGGGCTTAGCTGCAAATGCGCCTCCTTGGATACGGCTTCTTGTGCAAGCGCTAAGGCCAATGAATCTGCGGAGAACGCAGCTGGTGTATCTCTAAACATATTCCTCGAAAATTGATCCAAAACAATAATTTCAGCCAAACGACCTCTGGGTGAGTCCCGCCAATCAAACAACTCACACCGGGTTGCTTGTTCGTGGACAGATAAGAAAGCATCTTTTATCTGCTGGTCAAAATCAACATCCTTGATCCACCATTTTGGCTTGGTTTTGTCATCAAACCAAAAAGACAATACATCCTCAAAATCCATGTCAGGACTCCTTTTTAGAACAAGAAAAATACACTATGTTCCTTTAGAGTAATAATGATCTTTTTATGCAAGATTATCTAGTTGCAGCAGCAGAGATGTATATGCTTTCTTAGAGATTTTGGGTGAATGGCGCAACGTGCGATCTACGATAGTAGAAATTTATATGCTCTCTTAGAGGAATGGGCAAATACATGAGTTAATCCAATCTACGATAGTAGAAATTTATATGCTCTCTTAGAGGCTAAAAAGGATAACAGCCGCCATTGATCTACGGTAGTAGAAATTTATATGCTCTCTTAGAGTGGAGTCTATGGAGACATGCTGTGGAGATCTACAACAGTAGAAATTTATATGCTCTCTTAGAGGTTCTTCAGATACCGGAATACGCACCGATCTACAACAGTAGAAATTTATATGCTCTCTTAGAGTTGGGCCTGGGCTGCTTGGTTCAAGCTATCTACGGTAGTAGAAATTTATATGCTCTCTTAGAGGACGGGGGCGGAACTCAGTAGCGAGAATCTACGGTAGTAGAAATTTATATGCTCTCTTAGAGTGTTTTTTGACAACCCTAATGCATCAACATCTACGGTAGTAGAAATTTATATGCTCTCTTAGAGTGTTTTTTGACAACCCTAATGCATCAACATCTACGGTAGTAGAAATTTATATGCTCTCTTAGAGAACTAAATCAGGAGTTGCACTCTTTGCAATCTACGGTAGTAGAAATTTATATGCTCTCTTAGAGAAAAGTAAGCCTTGTGTCCTCTTCCGAATCTACGGTAGTAGAAATTTATATGCTCTCTTAGAGCCTGATTTTCCCCTACTTGAAACTACATCTACGGTAGTAGAAATTTATATGCTCTCTTAGAGCTCAGTTGTTTTTGACTCTTTTTTCAATCTACGGTAGTAGAAATTTATATGCTCTCTTAGAGTCTATCTTTTCCAATGAGGTTGATAGCATCTACGGTAGTAGAAATTTATATGCTCTCTTAGAGCCACCTGTCCTTCTTCGGTTCCTTGATCTACGGTAGTAGAAATTTATATGCTCTCTTAGAGAGCTATTTTTGTTTTAACGCTTGTTTTTGGATCAAAAACATCTAAAAAGGCATTTTTTTTGAGTATATATTGAGCAATTTCCGACATAATTACCTATCAAAGAGCATAAAGACCGAGGTTTGCAATTAGCAAATTGGTCTATTTATTTGTATTATATTCAGTTTACTATTCTATAATCAAGAGGTCATCGTCATCATGTTTGGCATATCCATAGCGCGTGATGCGACATTGCTCGCTCATGTTAAAGATAATAACGCTGTCTTCTTGGGAGAAGAATTTTTCAAAATTGCCTTTTATTTCCAGCTCGATATTCTTTAGCAGGCGCTTGGAGTGTTTGATTTCAAATACGGAATACTGCAATCGATGGCCAAACTTGCTCAAAAATTTTGAAAGGCGTGTTCTGAGTTTATTGTCGCTTATATCATAAGAAATAATGAGCATGATCAATCCTCGGAAAATTTGTCAAAAATTGGATAGAGGGCTATGCTCTTGTCGCGCATAAAACACCGATAATAGCGCTGTATAAAATAGAAAATAGGCATTTTATAATTCAAAATTTCGCCGAGTAGCCAGGCGACATATGATTTTGATTTTTTAAAAGACAGGTGATATTGCCCCCGAATGCATTGGAAGTCATCCGCTTGAATTTGCCCCAGATGGTGCGCCTTTCGTATTCTGCTATCGATGATTGTACGCATGGGTTCGACCAGATCACATACCAAGGATTTACGTTGATAAAATTCCTGATGGTATACTCCCTTATAGAGGTCAAAACCGTATTGGTTGAGCAGGCCTTCAACGAAATTGAACAGCAAGGTGTATCCAATGTCCATCAATAGGTTCGTGGGGTCTTGTTTGGCTCTGGGGCGCCTTCCAAGCCAATTGCAATCGCTAAAAAGTTGACTGAAATAGGTCCTGGCAGCGCTGCCTTCGATTCCCAATATTCCGTGCAAATTCAATTGTGGATTTTCCAGAGTCTGCTTGCTCTTTTCGATTTGTGCGATGCTGGTTTTGAGTGCCTCGTTTTTGTTGCGGATGTTTTTCAACGTGGCGAGCTGTTGATTGATCTTGTTTCGTATCAGGTGGCGGGCAATTTCTAAACCTTGATAGGTGTATTGCTTGTGTCGCAACAATACGTTTCCTTCGGTTTTGCAATTGAATTGCCCATAGGGTGCCAAATTATGCCCCATGAAAATGAGGCTGAATCCAAATTTTTTTGCTCGTTGCAAAAGTCCGGTGGTCACGCTGGCATGGCCAACAACAAACAACGTGAACAATCGATAGCAGGTTGATTGGTGTCTGATCTTGCCGTCCTCGTCTGTGATGACAAGGTTATCGTTTTTGAAACTAATTTTTTCACCCCTACTCACAAAGGCCAGGGCAATTTGTTGTTGATCAAAATCGGGAGCACTAAGCATGGGTTCCACAAGACATGGTCAATCCGCTAACGAGTGATCGCATAATGCGTTGTACACACAGTGGCGACATTTGTTGACGTTTGCTGAAAAGGGGGCTTGCATATCAAAATTTCTGAGATCGTGCAGAAGCTGTTCAAAAGCGTTTTGTTTTTCCGGTGCGACCGACGGGAGGGGCACAATATAGGTTTTGTTGTCAGCCATGCTGTACAATCCAAGTGATTGCACGTGATACCCCATTTCCGTCAGGCAATGATATTGAGCATAGAGCTGGAAGATATACCCATCGTATATGGTCTTGATACGGTGCTTGCGCTCGGTCAACCGGTCCGTCGTGATGTTGAACATATCCAGTTTGCCGCATACATTGTATTTTTCGCTATAGATTTCTAATCCCATCAATATTTCTTGAGCTGTCGTATAGGATTTTGTATCGATACTCTTGTGAGCGTTCAGCCCTTGAGTTTGGTGATCCCGGTGATAGAAATGCTTGGACGTGGTTCCATAGAGCTGGTGGAAATAAATCGAGCGCGGGCAGAATAATAAAATCATTCAGCAAAGATATTTGCATATAGGGTTCCATCCGTGTTCTCCTTTATCGATTATTGAGCATGCCGTTGGATAAACTCATACCACACCTCGTCCTTCAAATTGGGTTTGAATTTTTCATGATTTGTTGTTTTTTGCAACTGTTGAAGCATTAACAACCCCTTGAGCGCAATATGATAAGCGCCATTGCCATCTGCATCCTTGGGCATATGTGCGGGAGCTTTGGCAGGATCACGGGTATCAAAGAAATTGCCGTTCTTATCCTTCACCGGAGAAATTATCCAATCTTCATTTGTACCTGTGCGGCTGTTGCGGATCTGCAGGATGAGTTTGAGAGAAGCAATCATACCCTTGAAAAAATCAGATGAAGACTGATTCACAATCGCTTGTTTGAGTTCTCTGCCGTCTGCATAGTCAATTCCGTATTTTTGAAACAGGGCCTTCAGTTCGGCGGTCAGATCCACTTCTTTCGTAGACCATTCCTCCTTTTTCGTAGGTGATTGATGGTTGTTGTTAGAAGTGTTTTTGGAAGATATTAATCGCGTGCCATAGGTATAGATAGACCATTTTTGTTTGCTCCCCGCTGCCTTGTTCGGAAACTTCTTGTAATCAAAATCAAAGCAAAATAGATTTTCATCGGGGAGGTAGCGGATGGCATCAAATTTTCCAAAGAATTCTTTGGCCTTTTTCTTTGTTTCGTATCTGGGATAGAGCAAGTTGACAAAACCCGTGGCCGGACAGACTTTGGAGGTGTGATAGGCTGGCACGTAAAAGATAAATCCTGTCTGTTTTCCTAATTTTTTAAAACTTGTAGAGGGAGCGGTCAACTGTAGGGCGTGCATCACTCCGGCGGGTTCGTGATCGTTCCGTTTTTTGAGCACCAAATAGTTGAGCTTGTCGATTAGTGCCTTTTCTAGCTTCTGATACACTTGTTTTTCAACCTTGAGACGCCCCTTTTTAAAACCGAAACTCAAGTCTTCGAGCGCGATGATGGCATTATGTTCCAACATCAAAGTTGTAAGCCTGTGTATGACTTGGGACAAATAGCCTTCCTTGCGGTCCTTGATTTTGGCAATTGTTTCCCACGACTTGCGAGCCTTGTCCCGGTCTTTTTCTGCTTTGTCTAATAATTCGCGGTAGTCGTTTTTATCTTTCTTTTCTTTGTCATCGTGCGGCTTATCTAAGAGAAAGGGAATATTCAAGCTAGCTTGCTCCTCGATTTCGCCTTTCTGGTTTATAAGACTGTAATAGGCAAGATGACGCTCTCCCCGGTCGATGCCAATCACTTTGATCTGGTCATTGTTCTTCAAAAATTCATTCACCTTGTCGTTAAACTTGGGAACTTCCGGTGCTTTAGGCGCTTTAAAGTTGACGGTGATCGGTACATGGAATAAATATTTTTTCTCCGCATAACGTTTGTCTTTGATAATCGGATATGGCTGGCGTTTCTTGGGATTATTGACATGATGCCCCATCTGCCAGGTATCTTTGGAGTAATTGATGGATGCCTTGCGATAGAAGAGCTCCGCATTACCACTTAGCTTATATACCACGTTGCGCAGATTTTCTTCGCTGAACAGGGCCTTCCAATAGAGGGTTTGCAGATTTTTTCTTCCTGTTGAATATTTCGAAAAATCTTTGTTGTATATCCGAAATAGGAAGAGTTTGCCCTCATCAACGCATCGATCTATGTAATCTGCTGAAACATCTTGAAAGGTGATTCGATATCCTTGTGATCTAACGGCATTGACAAAATCGTTAAAGTCATCATACTCTGATGAGTTTTTTAGATTAAATTCAAAATCAAAGTATTCTAATCTGGCTCTGTAATAATCTATAAATTTAATCGCATCTTGTTTGGAAAAATTATTGTTGTCTTGGTCGCCTTTCAGATAGCTTCGTTTCTTTCTAATTTCATTAATTTCCGGTGGCAAATACTTGTTTTTATGTCTCTCCAATTGTAGGCTTTGACCGACATACTCTCCTTCTGTTTCTCTGCGGCCTACCTTACGTACAGTTTTTCCATCAATTACCATTAAGTTTTGGATGTCTCTTGATGCATCAGCAATTTGTTTGTACACAATTTTTTGGTAACAGTCCCCCTCTGTAGGCAAATCATCAGCAAAAAGCTTGTTATGTTTTGGGTGCATAACCGCCAGGTAATAATTGTCTTCTTTGATCAATATCACGCAGGTATTGTCTTTCTCCTTGTTTTTATCCCAACCATCAGCCAAGGTTGCGTTGTCAAAATTGAGCTTATACTTCTCCACGCTAAAGGATTTTTTGGTCAGATAATTGCGGGTTTGGTCATAGAGCGGAACAATACGCTCCAAGGCCTTATAGAGAACATTAAACTCTGTATAAAAGCTATTATCCCCTTCGTATACTTCTGCTTTTTTCTCTTCTTTGGGGCTTAGTTGGATGTATACCGGTTTAAAAAAATGAAACAAATCCAAAATAGGGTCTAGGTAGGTTTTTATCTGTAAGACCAGATTGCTTTCAGAATTTTCATCCCCGTTTTTTTTAGTTTCCTTGATTTTTTCTTCTTCTATCCCGGCATAATCGGTCAAAATTTGCTGAACCTGCGGATAGGCAGCTTTTATATCGCTCAACATTTTTTTCGGCCCGGAAGTCGCAGACGGTTGCGTTGAGAATATATCACTCTCCTCACAAAAATACTTCAGCAGGGGGCGGTCCTTTGCCAATTGCATGATTTCATCGGTGATGCCTTGATCTGAGTCTTGCCCTTCGTTTTGTTGGTTCTCCAATTCATCGCCCTCAAATTTTTGCATATAAAATTGCAAAGCATTGTGGACCTCATCAAACGAAAAATAGGATTTTTTGAGCCATCGTGTTTCAGCGTCGTTGAATTTTTTTGAGTCTCTGTTTTTGTTACGGCCCAGGAGTTTTTCTCTAACATAATGTTCCAGGGAATTTTTGATGAATCGCCAATCACCAAATATTGCCTTGGATATCTCCTGGATGGCATCGTTATTCCTGACATACAGATTCTTTTGATCTGCATGTTTGAAGGCCTCTGACACCCTCTGTAACTGCTCTTCGATATTGAGCGGTTCTTCCTCTTCTTGAGTTTGCTGCGGTGCGATTAAGGTCCCTTTTGACACCTGGAAGGCATGTTGAATCCAATCGCAAAGTTCGGCGTCGTGGGTAATCCCCTCTGATCTATAGGAAAAACCAGTGCGATCACTGAGGATCTGTTTATACAATTCATCCATTTTGGACTTGTGCAATTGCTTTTTTAGACTGTTTTGATCAGTATCCTTGGAATTTAGTTTCTGCGCGCGTAAATTAATCAGTTCATTGATGCCTTGTATCTTGCGGTTCCTTTCCAGACTCTTGCCTCCCAATAAAAGGTTATAATGATCGATACCACTTTGATTGAGGCAACGGTTAAACCCACTGAGCGTGAACACCTCGTCCAATGATGTTTGGTGCAGGTCTAACTTCTTGGGTACATCCTGCAATTGTTCAAACAAGAGTGCATCCAATCTCTTGATCTGTTCATAGCGTTCGCTATTGATCAAAAATTTGAACAGGTTTTCATGCACAACGCGATGGGCAATAGAGGTGCCTTGCGCCTTATCTGTGTAAATATTTTTTCTGTTTTCATGAAATCCCTTAAAATAAGTAGTCCTCTTGTCAAAATCCCGTATAATCGAAACCGGATCAGAGATATCAGGTACTTTGTTTGCGTGGGTTTCCAACCAGGCGGGAAGTATCTTCTTAATGAATTTCTCGTTGAACAGATCTTTGTTTTTTAACCGAGTCGCAATCTTCTTGCGCAGTTTGGCTTGTGCATTTCCAAGTTCTGTTTGATAGTCTTTATTGTTCTTATCACCGCGTAATTGAACATATGCATTTTTATAATCTTCCAAGTCTTGTATCGAAAACTGAAAACCAGCCAACCGCTCCTCGATAAATGATTTGTGATAGGCATCGGCAATTTTTTTTGCCTGCTTGTATTTCTTGGCCAACACCTCATCTCTTTGCAGGAAGCCGTATCGTTGAATGTGTTCCTCGGTGGATTTGTTTGGAATGAGTGAAAACCGCAGAGTTTTAGAAACAGCATACTGGTTTGTAAATTGATCTAATGATTTCATAAAGTTCTCCTTATGTAGATAATTGATCTGTTGGAATATCATCGCGCAGATCAAATTCTATGTTTCATATAAGCTATAATTCCAGGATAAAATTAAAATATGTTTATGTAAATAACGTTTAATAATTAACTAAATTATAGCAGTATTTGTTTATAAAGGTAGTTTCTTAATTTTTGTAAATACAGCGGTGTGTTGGGCAGATGACTCCAAGAGGCAAGAAATTATATTATCTCTGTTCATCTCGTGGCCGTGCGTATTCTGGTCCCTATTTTTCGGAAGCCCTGCTCATTTGTAATAGTTGATTCCTGATTCCTCGCTACAGAAATTACGCAGCCAAAAGAGGATTTTGCGCCTCCCTTTTTTGCATATGTATCAAAGAGAAACGTTCGCAAGAAAAACTAGGGAAGGTCATCCATTAGAAAACCTCTGTTATGGACTGTTAAGACTCCAGTCGTATTCATAACTGATTTGTTTTATTGTACCGTTTCGTATCTCTTCTGCTAGTTGTCCCTGGAGGTTCCGAGCAAAATATTGGAACAGAGCTTTTTTCGTTCCGCCAAAATCACTTATATACCAATCAAAAATACTGGACACTACGATCTTTTTGTTTCCAATTTTACGAATTCCTCGGGGGTGGTTCAGATAATCCTGCATCGCTTTGTTGAGCATTGCTTCCATATTCTCAGCCGTATACACAGTCGAGGCCAGATTTGGGCAACCGATACTAGCGCAATTGACGGCATAATGGATACGTTCATCACTCCAGATGGGTCGCAAAATCCTGTGCTCGATATCGTTTAAGCTTAGTTCTTCCCCACGAATAGTGAGCAATTTCTTATCCCAAGGGCCATTGCTGAACACTCCCGGGGATATGTCTATGTCGGTGATTGACGAAACAGGATAATGATCGAGCACCACTTGAATAGTTGTGGCATTATACAGGTTAATCCAATATGCTTGTTGCTCGCCACGGGTGTAATCGAAAATATTTGTTTCGGAGAGAGCATCGATATAAGCTGACAATTTTTCTTGATCCGCATCGGTTACCGCTCTGTAATCGAATTTGTTAATCCCATCGGTATCCTCTTTAAGGTATTCCATCAGTAATTCTTGAAAACTCTCATAAGATATTTGCTTGGTAGAATCAGCATTATGCTTTGTCCACACATCCCATAAGTTTGACTTGGGTGCAGCATACAAAATTCCTGCAGCAGTACCCAGGAATAATACACTCTTTAAGAAAAACAAAATGATCCTTTTCATAGTGTCCGCATATTTGTTAAAAATGAAACGACGCATCATAAGGTATGATACTATGTTTTTCACGGGTTCTGTCACTGTTGTGTGATGTATTGGGCAGGCACGTAAAATATGATCCCTCATATCTCCATTAATTTGGTGCAGATATCAGCGGGATAGGAGTTGAGTTTTGCTCTTCTTAGAGAACTATTTTAGTTTGAATGCTTGTTTTGTGTGGATCGTTGTGTATATAGGATGTGATCTGTAAAAATGTCAGAACTCAGAATTGTATCTCCATTCTTTCTACATCAGGGATAGGGAATCGTTGTATAGTCAAACAAAATAATTGTTTTCTTTTGAAACAGTAATAGCGCTTTTTCATAATCGTGTTTATGAGAACCTTTACTGCTTGAAATATAAACATTGTTAATGGAAGAACGGTTGATAGCATTAAAAATGTGAGCATCATTTTCTGCGAGTGAGCTGCCGAAAATCACAATATTTCCTGATAAGGAAGATAATTTTTCAATGCATTTTTTTAGGTATTGATTGTTATTAATCTGTTTTACTTTGTCTTTACTTTCGTTGGCAAGAATGCAAATAATATCTCCTTCATCCGCTTGTATGATCTCTTCCAATCGTTCATATAGGGCCCTATTCTGTTTTTGAGTTATTTTCCTTATGGAGGAGCCATTCTCATAGATGTGAAAGCTTCCGTGTAAAAAGAAAATATTTTGATGACTCTCTCCTTGGAGAAACTCACCTTGAATAAAACCATCATTAACATTTTTTAACTTTGGATGTTTTTTTTCCTCTTCCCATATTTGATCACAAACTCGTTTTATATCTTTTACTTTCCAGTTTTTCTTTCTATTTTTAGAATACTGTCTTATTGATACTTCAAATTCTCCCTTTTTGCATTTGTTCAGATTAATCGGGGAATCAACATTTCTAATGATTATATGTATTTTCCCTTTTTCTCTTGCTTCTTTGATTTCTTTGTAAATATTGTTTTGTGCTTGATCTAGATCCTTTTCTTGAAACAAAGGCGTGTTTATAAAAGCAACAGCCTCCTGGTTCTCGGCTTTTTTAAATTTCATCAAAAGTAAATACAAAAAAGTATCATAGTTGAGTGTGAAATAGTTGGTAAAATTCTTAAATAAAAGATAGATATCTTGATTGGAATCTTGATAGATACACCTTACTTGTTCTCTAACGATACTTGAAGCAGCTTTCATAAAATCATATCTAATTTTTCGTCTTATATAATCGTTCAAGAATAGATAGGTTTCTTTTTCTTCGTTCAGGGATTTGCTCAAAACACCAATGAGTTTTTCTACATTATAGGAGTACTGTTGCATTTTACTTTTAATCTTTTCGTATATTGATTCTTCTTTTAGCATTCTTTCAAAGATACTTTTATAATCAGTCTTAACACCCAAAGAATTATTGAATCCATTTCCTAGCAAAAGATGATTATTAGAATTTTTGTCTACATTATTTAAGAGTTCACTATAAGTAATCAATTCTGTACGATTTCCCATATTGGATATAATCCAGGATATCATTAAAATTTGTTTATATAAATAGGTTATTTAAGTACTTAATCTCTTTGTTATAAGAAGCTTACAAATCAAGACGCATAATCAATCTGTCGTGCAAGGGGCTAATTGTTCGCGGGTCGCGCACTGTGAAGGTATCGTGCGCATAAGATGCCTTCCTGATCTTCAAGTTCTTCGATGAGTTCAGTTAATCGGTTATACCCCTAAATACTTATCAAAAAACAGTTTCAACTTTTCAAAAACGATTGCTTTTTTCTTGGCACGCGCATTATTTTCATCGAACATGGAAATAGGAGGTAGGATATCGGCAAATTCGATTCCTGTCGATCTTAACTCACCATCTTGGAAGGCATTAGCTATAAATTTCTCTGCCTTTTCTGGGTTAAGATTTTCTTCCTTAATAATTTCTGCGAGCTCTTTGGCTCTGTTTTCATCGATAAAGCTGCGCCAATCCTTTTCAACATCGCTGTGGACATTGAGAGCGTTAACAAATTGTTCAATCAATTTCCTCTTGCTTCGCAGTTCGATACTGGAATCCATTGTTTTATAAATATTCGTCAAGATCTCTGTATCTTTCATGTGCGATTCATGATGTTGGGCAACGAGTTGGAGAATGTAATCAATGTTGACAGTCACCTGTTTTACCAGCTCTATTTCAAACAAAATGTCATCGTTGATATTTTCTTTCTCAGCATTATTTCCCCTACGATGCTTGTCATAGAGATCTAGATAAACACTCTGGTAATCTTGAAAATCACGCACAGACAGAATTTCATTTCCTGCAAATTCATCAAACGATGTCAAAATATTGCGAAGTCGTAAGATCGCCCCCCACAATTTGATGAAATCCCTTTCTGCCTGTTCACCCTCAATTGATATTATGGGCAGCGGAAAGCGGTTCTTAAGTTCCGTGATTAATGTAGCATACCCTCTCTGTGGTTCGCCATCTTTTTCCCAGCCATAGTAATAATCCTTATATGATTTTAGCAAAACGACGCTGTGGACGGTCTTTTTATTACCGAAGATGGCAAGTGCGTCGTCGGTTGCCTGTTCAAGATCGCGAAAACAGACGATATTCCCAAATGCCTTAACTCGATTTAAAATGCGGTTGGTTCTTGAAAAGGCCTGAATAAGCCCGTGGTGACGCAGGTTTTTGTCTACCCATAATGTATTCAGAGTCGTTGCATCAAAGCCCGTCAGAAACATATTCACAACGATTAACAGATCGATTTCTCGGTCCTTCATCCGTTGAGACAAATCCCTGTAGTAATTTTCAAACTTGTCTGAACTGGTATCATAGCGTGTTCCAAAACACTTGTTGTAATCATTTATGGCCTCGCCCAAAAATTTGCGAGACGACAGATCCAATCCACTGGTGTCAAAATCTTCATCTGGAAGGGTCCCATCATCACCCAGCTCTTCATTTGCGCAAAAACTAAAAATTGTTGCTATTTTCAATTTTGAACTGCGAGACTTAAATTCGGCATAGTATTTTTTTGCAGCCTCAATGGAACTAACTGCAAGGATTGAGCTGAAGCCACGCAGGCGTGCCTCTTGTTTAATTTCTTTAACTCTTTTGGTAGGATCCCTCTCTTTATCCGCGGCAAGCTCAGAAATATTGGTGGTCTTTGTGAATGAATAAGAACCGTCATTGCGCTTTGTTTTCTGCTCAAAATGCTCAAGGATATAATCTGTTATTCCTCTAATGCGCTCCGGTGAATTAGCCACCGCCGCGACATCAATTGCTCGGACTTTTTTGTCCTTCACCTCATCCTTCATTTTAAACGTATCGATGTAGTCGACCTTAAGCGGCAATACATTCTGATCATTGATGGCGTCAACAATGGTGTAGGTGTGGAGCCTCTTCCCAAAGGCGTGGTCGGTTGTCTTTGATTGGGAGTTACCACTGGAAGAAGCATTTATCGAAAAAATCGGTGTGCCGGTAAACCCAAAGATGTGGTATTTTTTGAAGGCCTTGGTGATTTCTGTGTGCATCTGACCAAACTGAGATCGGTGACATTCATCGAAGATCAAAACAATATGCTTATCAAAAACATCGTGTTTTTTATTCGGCGTAACAAATTTAGATAGTTTCTGAATAGTGGTGACGATTATCTTAGCATTTGAATCGGCAAGCTGTGCAGCTAGAATCTTCGTGCTAACATTGGAATTGGCTGAACCCTTTTTAAACTTATCGTATTCCTTCATCGTTTGGTAGTCGAGGTCTTTGCGGTCAACCACGAACAAGACCTTTTCTATATCTTTCAATTCGCAAGCAAGCTGTGCGGTTTTAAAGCTAGTAAGTGTTTTGCCACTTCCAGTGGTGTGCCAAATATAACCACCAGCATCTGTTGTGCCGAGCTTCCTATGGTTAGTAGACATGACAATTCGATGTATGATGCGCTCAGCAGCTACAATTTGATATGGGCGCATCACCACAAAAGTTTCTCAGAGGTGAACACGCAGTATTTCGTCAAAATCGACAACAATGTGTGCTTGGAAAAGAACGTTTTGGTAAAATCTACAAGATCAGAAATGCGTTTATTCTGTGCATCTGTCCACCAAGAGGTGAATTCAAAACTGTTGCTAGTTCTCTTGCTAGATTTGCGTTCCTTTTGTTCTCTTACGTAAGCATCTCTGGTCGTGTTGGAATAGTATTTGGTGTGGGTGCCATTGGAAATAACAAACAACTGCACATATTCAAACAACCCGCTGCCTGCCCAAAAACTCTCGTGTAGATATCGGTCAATTTGGTTAAAGGCCTCATGAATAGCCACGCCGCGACGTTTTAACTCTACGTGCACCATCGGCAGGCCGTTCACAAGGATTGTCACATCATAGCGGTTTTTGTGTGAGCCTTCAGCGTTGTATTGGTTGATGACCTGTACGCTGTTGTTATGGATGTTTTTCTTATCCAGGATACGGACATTTTTGGTTGAGCCATCATCACGGCGCAGGTTATAGATATGATCTTCTTGAACCTTGTTTGTTTTTTCTTGTATTCCTTCGGTTTTATTGACGAGATAGCCATTCACTATCTGCTTCCATTCAGCCTCAGAAAACTCCATCTCGTTGAGTTTTGAAAGCTGGGTACGTACGTTTTTCAATAAATCATCATCTTGCGTGATAGCCAGATGTTCATAGCCGTTGGTTTCAAGGAGATGAATAAATTCAAGCTCTAATTGGTGTTCAGATTGATGCTGTGTGGCAGTCTTTTTTTCAGGGATGTATTCTGCAACAACGGTGCTGTTGGGAGTTTCTGCGATGATCTTATAGATTGACATTATACGGCCTCCTTAAAAGTGAGAAGCTTGTCGCGATAATGGGCATACTGCTGACGGCGCGCAGTGATTTCTGCAGGCAGTCCGCTGGAGAGGTCGTTAATCAAGGCGTCGAATTTGTCGAGAATGGCCACGATTTCTCTTTGAACTTCAAGAGGAGGAACGGGGATCTTTATTCTATTCAATATCTGTCTTGTTAAGCTTGGACGTCCTGATCCAGTATCTAATGATAATAAATTAATCTTTTTCATAAAATAATAAAAAAATTTAGGTATGACTTTGGTAATGTCTATTTCAGTATAATAAACCGTGTCTAAATTCCAAAATGGTGTATCAAGATAGAATATATTTGTAATAGTTCCTTTCCTAGGTAT
This sequence comes from Spirochaetia bacterium, assembly GCA_965243525.1. GTDB lineage: Bacteria > Spirochaetota > Spirochaetia > WTKD01 > WTKD01 > WTKD01. The sequence goes on from OZ251568.1 coordinate 1,134,769, forward strand.
TAGAACGCTTGGTTTATTATATAAATACTCATTGACATAAGTTACGAGTCCACCAGAACCATAAACGGGAATATCACCTTTACTAAGTTTTCTATAATCTTTACCGTGTTTTATAGTTGCAATTTTTTCCAATTGTTTATATTCAATCTCATTCTCATCAAAATCTAGCAATGCATCGCGATAATGGGCATATTGCTGTTGACGTATTTCCAGCTCCTTTTCCAGCTCCGTGAATGTATCCAGAATTTTCACAATTTCTCGTTGTACCGCAAGGGGTGGGATGGGGATTTTAAAATTTGAGTATGTCGAAATCCATTGACGAGCATGGCTTGATGGTTTGTAGCTAATGTTTTTCATTGCATGATATACATAGCGAAAATTTATTCCTTTTTTAGGGGTGAGCATTTTCATTGCGGAGCTTTTAACTTTGAAACTGAAATCAACCCAATGAAAAGATGTAGTGAAATCATCAAAAATAATAACAGGCATATCTTTGCTTGCATTATAAATACCATCTGTTTCAGTCGTATAACCAAGAATGAAACTACCACCCGCGGTTAAAACGGGAGTGTTATAAGTATCATTATACATCGTTGACTTTACTATAAATTTAGTGGGTTGAGTGTAATCTAATAGATTTCTTAACTCATTGTTTTTTACCCCCTCCGAGCAATACTGACTGATCAGATCATCAATCCGACTCATGCACTGTTTCTCTTGTCATGTTGCATCGGGCGAGGCACTATCGCAGGGCCAGTCAAGTCGTCTGGGTTGCTTCTTTCAATGCGGAGTGGCAAAGCTGGGGACGAGCAGAATGAAAACCTATCATTCATTATGATTTTCTCTCCAGATCTGCCACAATCGCATCGATCTGCGTGCGCAATTCGCTCTGGCGAGCAACGATCTTTTCAATGCGAGCGTTGAGTTCGGTGATGTTGATTTCTTCGCGATCATCTTTGGGAGCGACATAGGTCCCAACGCTGATGTTGTAATCTTTTTCACGGATCTCTTTATTTGTGGCGAGATATGAGAAATGCTCTTGCATTTTGCGCTGGGTATAAGCAGATAAAATCTTTTCTATGTGTTCGTCGTCTAGCTTATTTTTTGCACGGCCACGGACAAATTCATTGCTTGCATCAATAAACAGAACCTTGTTATCAGGCTTGTTCTTTTTTAGCACCAAGATACAGGTGGCAATCGTGGTGCCGAAGAACAAATCACTTGGCAACTGAATCACCGCATCAACATAGTTATCATCAACCAGGTATCTCCTGATTTTTCGCTCTGCACCCCCGCGATACATAGCTCCAGGGAATGAAACTATGGCTGCTGTTCCGCTCGTTGCTAGCCATGAAAGAGCATGCATCACAAATGCCAAATCTGCCCTTGATTTTGGCGCCAGCACGCCTGCGGGCGTAAAACGCTCATCGTTGATAAGCAGCGGGTTTGCATCACCGTCCCATCTAATGGAATATGGTGGATTGGAAACAATGGCCTCAAATGGCTCATCATCCCAATGTTGTGCGTCGATCAGCGTGTCGCCGTGTGCAATATCAAATTTTTCATAGTTAATGTCGTGCAAAAACATGTTGATGCGACAGAGATTATAGGTTGTGATGTTGATTTCCTGACCAAAAAATCCTTTTCGAACCTTTTCTTTGCCCAGAACTTTGGCAAATTTCAACAGAAGTGAACCCGAACCGCAAGCCGGATCATACACTTTGTTGACCTCCCCTTTTCCAACAACGGCAATCCGTGCCAAAAGCTCAGATACTTCTTGCGGGGTGAAAAACTCGCCCCCGGATTTTCCCGCATTCGCGGCATACATGGTCATCAAATATTCATAGGCATCGCCAAAAAGATCTATCGAATGGTCATCATAATTTCCAATGGGAAGATCCCCTATTGCTTGGAGAAGCTTCACCAGTATTTGATTCCGTTTCGTCACCGTTGCGCCAAGTTTGTTACTGTTTACATCAAGGTCGTCAAACAAGCCCTTCATATTTTTTTCACTGTCTGTGCCTTGAGCAGAAGCTTCAATGTTTTTGAAAACAGCCTCGAGTGTTTCATTCAGGTTTGGATCAGCGGCAGCCCGCTTGCAGACGTTTTCAAACAACTCGCTTGGGAGAATGAAAAAGCCCTTTTCTTCAGGTATCGATTTTTGGATAATTTCTGTTTTGTCGTCATTCAATGTTGCATAATCAAAATTGTGTTTATCGCTTTCTTTTTCTTTTCTGTTTATGTAAGCACTTAGATTTTCAGAGATAAAGCGATAAAAGAGCATTCCGAGAACATATTGCTTGAAATCCCAGCCATCAACGCTGCCGCGCAGGTCGTTTGCTATACGCCAAATAATTTTGTGAAGCTCTGCACGTTCTGTTTCTCGGGTGTTATTCATGACTTCCGTCCTTTCATACGATTTCCCATATTGGATATAGTTCAGAATATCATTAAAATTCGTTTATATAAATAGGTTATTTAAGTACTTAATCTCTTTATTATAAGAAGCTTGCAAACCAAGACGTATAATCAGCCTGTCGTGCAAGGGTCTAATTGTTCGCGGGCCGTGCTCTGTGAAGATAACGTGCGCATAAGATGCCTTCCTGGTCTTCAAGCTCTTCGATGAGTTCAGCAGGAGCGGCGACATCGATATCGATGATATTGTATGCGACGTCGTTGTGATGCTTGTTTATCATGTCTTCTATGTTTAAATCATAGCGCGCGATGATTGCGGTGATGGTGCTCACCATCGAGGGGATGTTTTTATTGCCGATGGTCAGGCGATGTTGTCCCTGCCATTCCAGGCTGCATGGTGGAAAATTCACGCTATGGCGTACCGTTCCTTCAAGCAAAAACGCGGTGAGTGTTTCTGCTGCCATGAGGGCGGCGTTTTCTTCTGCTTCAGGGGTTGATGCCCCAAGATGGGGGATGGCGAGAACATGGGGCATGCCAAGCAGGTCATCCTCTGGAAAATCGGTCACATATCGAGCGATGCGTTTCTGTTCCAGGGCTTCGATGACTGCCTGGGTGTCGACGATGCCATCACGTGAAAAGTTCAATAAAACCAAGTTCTTTTTTGCATGCTTCAGCAATGATGCCCCTATGAAATGCCTTGTTTGTTCAAAAAATGGAATGTGCACGCTGATATAATCAGATTGTGCGATGAGCGATTCAAGAGAGGTTTCGCGTCGCACAGTATTGGTGATATGCCATGCGGTGTCCACCGAGATATAGGGGTCATAGCCCAATACGCGCATGCCCAAATCTGTTGCGGTATTTGCCACCAGGGATCCCACAGCTCCCAATCCAATGACTCCGAGAACCTTTCCGCGGATTTCTGGCCCGACAAAATGCTTTTTTTCTGCCTCGATTAGATCGGGAATTTCATCGCTCCGCCCAGCGAGTGATTGCGTCCAAAGCATCGATTCAAAAATGTTACGAGATGAGAGCAATAATCCTGCAATAACCAATTCTTTTACGCTGTTGGCATTCGCACCGGGGGTGTTGAATACAACGATGCCACTTTGAGAACATTGTTCGATGGGGATGTTGTTTGTGCCAGCACCAGCACGAGCTATTGCCCTTAAGGCAGCAGGGAAGACGTGATTGTGCAATGAATAGCTTCGCAGAATGATTCCGTCGTAGTGTTCGGCCTTATCCGATACGGTGATAGCTGCATCTCGCATATGCTTGATGCCGACCTTGTGTATATTGTTGTAGCTTCTTATTGTGTACATTGTTTCTCGCTGTCTTCCTGTTGGGGTCTTACCTGTTATTTTATGTATCTCTGGAATCTGAGGGAAGTGTTTGAATATACAATTCTTCCAATTGGTCATCGTGCACCACAGATGGAGCAAAATCAAGCGTAGATGCCATCTGGTTATTCTTTGGAAATGCAATAACATCGCGAATGCTCTTTTTTCCGGCGAGAATCATGCAGAGCCGATCAAAGCCAATCGCAATGCCGCCATGTGGTGGTGGGGCAAATTCCAATGCTTGAAGAAAGAATCCAAAGCGTCGTTCAGCCTCAGCATCGTCAATACCAATAATCGAAAAAATTTGTTTTTGCAGCTTGGTGTCGTGAATACGCAGGGATCCAGAGCCCAATTCATAGCCATTGCATACCAAATCATAGAGATGCCCGCGCACTGCACCGGGGTCTGTTGCAAGCAAGTCTTGGTCTTCTGTTCGTGGTCGTGTGAATGGGTGATGTAAGGCAGTCCAAGCACCAGCATCGTCCTTTTCAAAGAGGGGAAAATCGGTCACCCACGCAAATGCAAAAGGTTCAAAATCAGCGGGATGTGCAGCGATGGTTTCTGCAAGCAGCGCACTTCTGATTGCTCCCAAGGCGGTGCATGCGATTTTCCAAGAATCTGCTGCAAACAACAAGAGGTCACCTTCAGCACAATGATGCTCCGCCGAAAGCTGTGCGAACACCGGTTCAAGAAATCGAGCGATGCCCCCTTCGCATCCCGATGCGCCGACCTTGGTCCAGGCAAGCCCTTTTGCGCCGTATTTTTTTGCGAGATCTTCAAGTTCGGTAATTTGCTTTCGGGACAGAGATGATCGTTGCGGCAATCGCAGCATCTTCACAACGCTGCCTTCGTATGAAAGCGCATTGGTAAACACCCCAAAATCGGTTTTCTTTGCAATCGATGAAATGTCTTGCAGGACAAGATCACCCCGGATATCCGCCTTGTCGCCGCCGTATCGGTTCATTATTTCGTGATATGAAAAACGTGGAAACGGCGTTTTTATAGCGTGTTTGCCGCATGCGTGAAACAGCTCTTGTACCAAGGCCTCAATGATAGATTGCAGTTCGGCCTCATCGTGCAAAAAGCTCATTTCAAGATCAATCTGCGTATGTTCAGGCTGACGGTCTCCGCGAATATCTTCATCGCGATAGCATCGGGCAAATTGCATATATCGGTGAACGCCACCAACCATAAGCATCTGCTTATAGAGTTGCGGACTCTGCGCCAATGCATAAAAGGATTCAGGATGCAGGCGACTAGGCACGAGAAAATCACGTGCGCCTTCAGGGGTTGAACGAATCATCGTTGGAGTTTCGACCTCGGTGAACTCGTTTTCATGCAAAAATGTTCTGCAGACAAATGAAGCCTTACTCCGCAACTGCAATGCCGCTTGCATGTCTTGCGATCTGATGTCGAGATATCGATACTGCATACGCATCTCTTCGCGAGCATCCTCATGAATATGATAAGGCAGTGGAGGAGATTTTGAGAGGATCTGCAAATCCTTGGCAAGAATTTCTATGTCTCCATGGGAGATTTCAGTGTTCACCATTGTATCGGGACGCTTGCACACCAATCCGGTAATAGCCACACAGTATTCAAGATGCAATGCAAGAGCAGCTGAATTTGTTTCAGCGGGGCTATCTTCATCGACAACGATTTGAACGATGCCGGTGTGGTCGCGTAGGTTGAAAAATATAACCGATCCGTGATTGCGGTATTGATGTATCCATCCTTCTAAGGTGTATGTCTCCCCAACATCTTGTGCAGAGAGAGATGCTATGAGCCTGCGCATAGATTAGTTCTTTGCTTTTCCCAAAAATCGAAGGAGATAGATAAACAATCCTATGAAATCAATGTGTAATTTTAATGCGCCATATAACGATAACCGAGTGCGGGCATCGCTGTTTTCACCGAGTCTGTCTCCAAGTCGAAGGAGGTGTTGCACATCATAGGCGGTGATAGCACAGAATAACACCACACCAGCGATTGAAATCAACCAATACAGGGAACTTGCACCGACGAAGATGTTCACAACAGACATGATGATGATTCCGATAAAGCCCATCAAAAGATAGTTTCGCAATTTGGTGAGGTTGGTCTTTGTCGACATGCCATAGAGACTCATGGCGGCAAAGGTGGCAGCACAGACGAAAAACGTAGTTGCAATACTTGCGCTGGTATAGATCAAAAATATATAGGAAATGCCGATTCCTTCAAGAATCGAGTGGACGATGAACAGGCTCCGCGCACTCTGAATGCTCATCTTTTGTAAACGCGCCATAAAGGTAATAACAAGAATAAGATCGGCAATCATGGCGATCAACCCAAGAAAGGAAAGGTTGGGCATGGATTCAGCGTATCGGGTGATAATTCCTGCAAATCCCCATGCACAGAGGCCGGTGATAAGCAATCCCAGCGCCATCCAGTTAAACACCGAACGCAGAAAGGAGCTTGCAGCAACTGCATCCTCGGTGTATTTTACGTTCTTGCTAAAATCTCGTGGAGTTTTTCGGGTAAAATCTACAGTACTATTCATAATAATTCCTTTTTCATTGAATTTGTCTTCTGGTAATTGTATCATATAGCACAAAATCATAAAAGAATTGTAGTATTATAAAGGCTAAACGTATGTTAACAGAAAGTCTAAAGTCGTATCTGCGTGCCATCTATTTTATCAATCATACGAAACCAAAAATTCGCGTGAAGGATATTGCAAGTTTCCTGAATGTACGGAGTGCATCGGTAACTGAGGCCTTGACTGCATTGGTAGACGAAGAACTTATCACGCACCAACCGTATCGAGATATCAAGATGACAAAAAAGGGGTATCAAATAACGCAAGACATTCTGCATCAGCAGCGTGCATTGTTTGATTTTCTCTATGGAATTTTAGGACTTACCGATGAGGATGCACACAGGGTCGTTTCTCGCATTGGGGACACTCTTTCGATTGAAGCGGTGATGAAATTAAACACCCTGGTTGCAAGGCTGCAAAAAGAAGAAAAACTATTGTCTGACATTCCTGATAATTCAACATTTAAATCGCCTTGTAGCACGCACGAACGATGCACCATGTGTCGATACTATTTGAATCATAGCCACCATGCAGCCTAAAGCGATTATACCAGCGATTGATATTATGGGAGGGCGCTGTGTGCGGTTATTCAAGGGCGCTTCAGATCAAGCGACCGTATACAATGATGACCCGCTTGCGCAGCTCGAGTCCTTTGTTGCCAGTGGCGCGCACCGCATTCATATCGTAGATCTGGATGCAGCGTTTGGACGAGGAGACAATCGTCCGCTTTTTTCAAAGATGCGCGCCCAAACATCGGCAATCCTGGAAATTGGGGGTGGGATTAGAACAGAGGAAGACATCACATTCTTGCTAGACATGGGCATTGACTATGTCATCCTTGGTTCTGCGCTGATAAAATCACCCGAAGCGGTGCAACGATGGGCGCAGCGGTATGAAAATCGCATCATTGCAGGTATTGATGAAAAAGATGGGGTTGTGCAAATTGCAGGGTGGCAGATGAAGAGTCAGATGCAGACGCATGATCTTGTCGAACAGGTCTGTTCTTGGGGGATACAGCAGATTATTTTTACAAATACAGAACGCGATGGAACGCTAGAAGGCCCGGATATCGAGAGGACAAACGCAATCGCAGAAATTGCAGAAAGCCATGATGCAAGGATCATTTTGTCAGGGGGCATTGCTTCGCAGGATGATATTTCTGCTGTGGTGAAGCAAGGACATCAGGCCATTTCTGGCATTATCACTGGAAAGGCGGTCTACGAAGATCGTATTGATCTTGCAGAGCTGATCGCTGAGCAAAACAAGAATTCTCGACCAGTGATCGTACGCATGCAGCCTAAGACAAACGCCACCATCTCTTCGACGGTGTGTGCTCGCGGAAACACAAAATCTTATAAGAAGACCCTCGAAGAAGGGCATCTTTGGGTGGTGCACGAAACAACAGGGCGTGTCCTTCCCTACCCTGAAAAAAACTCTCTCGCCGAAATCATCGACCAAGGGCAGTGGTATGCTGCACGGTTAATCGTGGATGATTCAGAGGACACCAGTTCGAATACGCATGATGCTACTCAAGTGAGCAACAAAGACCCTCAGACAAAGAAGAATCAGTGCCGTGAAGCAGTTATGCACAAACTTTGTGCGATATTGGAAGAGCGCAAACTTCATCCAAAACAGGGCAGCTATTCAAGTTATTTGTTTGTTGAGGGAGAAAGCGTAATACGAAAAAAACTTGCAGAAGAAGCGATTGAGATTGCACTTGCAACTACTTCTGAGGAGTTGATTGCTGAGTGTGGAGATCTGCTCTATCATCTCTGCGCCTTGCTCGTAGCAAAGGACCTAGATTGGGATGCGGTTATGGACGAGCTTGCCAAGCGTCAGGGGTAGCAACTAGTTGGAACCTCCTTCAAACTACTTTATCGTGTAATCATGTTTTCTGGAAGTCTTATATATGATACAATTTTCCATCCATGGTGGAAGTTTCTGCCTGGAAATAACGCATAATTGACGGGAGATTTTTCCTGCGCTACTATCAACTTAATGTTCACATTTGATTCAAATGAACTAGAAACAACTGCATTCTTGTTACGTATACGTATGCGATCAGCCATTGAACAAGATGTGGACCATCAGCTAGAGGGGCTAGGAGTGCATCTCGAACGACTCACGCAGTTTTCTGAAAAGCATGAACAGCAAAAATCACAGACCCCGACCATGCCAACATTGCGAGCAGATACTGTGCAAGATTCTCTTTTGTCAGAGCCTATTATAGAAGCATCAGAAGGTGAGGAAGATGGATATATCGTTATTCCATCGGTGTTATGAACATGTGGTCTGCAAGTATTGCACAAAACAAAGATGCTTATTGTGATGCGGTTGAACAACGAAATGAGCAAATCAACGCATTGTGCTATTTTGATTGCGAGAAAACACCTGATGAGGGTGTCGAAGGACCGTTGGCACGCATTCCCATCGCTATAAAAGATAACATATCGGTTTCGGGGTTGCCGCTTACCTGTGCGTCTCCGATCCTAGCTGAGTATACGGCGGTATACGATGCTTCGGTTATTGAAAAATTGTTGCGTGCAGGTATGCATATCGTTGGAAAGACAAACCTTGACGAATTTGGCATGGGTTCTTCCACTACGCACAGCATTCATGGGATCACGCGTAATCCTTGGGATCTTTCACGAAGTGTTGGTGGTTCGAGTGGTGGTTCTGCTGCTGCAGTTGCCGCTGGGTTGGTTCCGGTGGCACTTGGATCTGATACCGGAGGGTCGGTGAGGCAGCCCGCCTCGTTTTGTGGTGTATATGGGTTAAAACCAAGTTATGGGGCTCTATCGCGGTATGGTCTTGTTGCCTTTGCTTCTTCGCTCGATTGTATAGGAATACTTGGCGAGAGCATTGCCTATCTTGAGGATGTGTTTTCTGTAGCCAAGGGAAATGATGCTCGCGATGCATCCTCTTTCTATCCTGGAGAAGCAACACAGAAAGCGGATTCGTCGTCACAGAAAATTCATTCGCCGAAACGTATTGCTCTTTGTTCATTTGATGAGGGAATTCTCAGCGACAGGGTGCGCAGAGTATATCATAAAGGATGTGATATGCTTCGTGCACAGGGGCACACCTTGGAAAAGATTGATTTTCCGTTGATTGATCAGGGAATCGCCGCATATTATGTGATGGCTGCAGCAGAAGCAAGCAGCAACCTTGCGCGATACGATGGGGTGCGCTATGGAAGTCGTGAAGCGCGCGCCGATGAATATTTGGAATATCTGCTTGATACGCGAAGCAAGGCCTTTGGGAACGAGGTGATATTTCGCACACTGTTGGGAACCTATGTGTTGAGAAGTGGCTTCTATGATCAATATTATGCGAAAGCGTTGGCGGTTAGACAGGCGATGCGGCATGCCTTCCAGAATCTATTCGATACCTATGATGCGTGTTTTTTGCCGGTATATCCCGTTGAAGCATTTGAGCTTGATGATCAATTTGATGAGGCAGCGCTCAAACTTTCAGATCAGTTCGCTGTGCTTGCAAATCTGAGTGGAACACCCGCTTTGTCGATTCCCTTTGGAGAGGATGAGTCATTGCCAGTGGGGCTCCAATTGATTGCACCGATGTATCGAGAGGATACATTGTTTAGCATTGCTCGTAACGTGAAATCTGCAGCCAGTGTTGCCCGTCCACAGGGCTATGAATCTTTAGAATGTTTGGGGCATAACTAGTGGCATACGTCGTACACATTGGGCTTGAAATACATGTACATCTGAACACCAACACAAAGATGTTTTGCTCGTGCAAGGCGCAGTTTGGTGAGGAAGCAAATACGCATATATGTCCGGTCTGTATGGGACTTCCGGGTGCGTTGCCGGTACCAAATGAAGAGGCGATTATTCAATCCTTGCAGATTGCTCAGGCCTTGAGTGCTAATCTTGCAACTGAACTCCAATTTGATCGAAAAAACTATTTTTATCCTGATATGCCCAAGAACTATCAGATCACCCAATATGTCAATCCGATGGGGCGTGAGGGGGTGTTTCGATTTTATCATAACAGCAAATTAAATGAACTTGGCATTCGAGAAATGCACCTTGAAGAAGATGCCGGCAAGTTAATCCATGCCGATGATGCAAGCTATGCTGACTACAATCGCGCGGGATATCCGTTGATGGAGGTCGTCACGAAGCCAGAACTTCGCAGCCCTGAAGAGGCAGAAGTGATGGTGCAACAATTCCATAAAACGGTGCAATATCTTGGAGTCTGTGACGGGAACATGGAAGAAGGAGCGCTTCGCTGTGACGTAAACATCTCATTGAGCTCACAACAAACGGTGTTGGGAGAAAAGGTTGAGATAAAGAACGTGAATAGTTTTCAATTTATAAGAAAGGCTCTGCAATTTGAGATACAGCGACAAACTGCATTGCTTGACGCTGGAGAGAAGGTAGCACAGGAAACTCGCTTGTGGAATGAAAATAAAGATATCACAGAATCGATGCGGAGCAAGGAAGATGTGCATGATTATCGATACCTGCAAGAACCAGACATACCGCGATGTCCTATGCCAGAGGATCTGTACAAACAAGCTGAACAACGCAGGATAGTTTTGCCGGTTGAACGCTTGGTCGATTTGATAGAGCAGCATGCACTTGCTGAAAAAGCAGCGTGGTTGTTGACTGAAGACAAGGCGCTTGGCGATGTGTTCTATCATCTCTGTGGAGATATTTCTTCTGGATTGTTGGCTCGATGGATCACCGAGGAATTGCGAACATCGCTCAAAAAAACAGGGCATAGTTTTGTTGACTCGGGCATCACTGAAGATGATTTGCAAGAATTTTTTCAATTATTGAAAGATGGTGACATCAGCGAACGCAAGGCAAAGCAATTGGTGCAGGTTATGACAGAACAGGGAGGCTCCCCACGGAAGATCCTCAAACAGGAGGGGTGGTTATTGCTCACCGATGAACAGAGCATTCAATCCTATGTTGATGCTATTTGCACCGAGCATGGTGAAGTTGTGGAGCAAGTGCGCATAGGGCAAAAGAAGGGGTTTGATTTTTTGATGGGAGCATTGATGAAGGCGAGCAAAGGACAGATACATCCTCGACATGGGCGTGAAATTCTAGAAAGGACCGTGTATAAAGATGCATAGAGTGCTGTCTAACCAAGTACATGATTTTTTGAATCGCGAAGTGATTCTGGCGGGATGGGTACACCGCGTTCGCAATCTAGGCGGACTGCAGTTCGTCATTCTTCGGGATCGTAGCGGGATGGTACAATTGGTATACAACGGCATTGAGGAATTGTTTGAACCGGAATCTGTTCTTCAGATAAGCGGAACAGTTGTTGCCAATGAGCAAGCACCCGACGGGGTGGAAGTGCAGGTTGAAGATACCAAGGTCCTGGCGCGACCAGCAAAAAAAATGCCGCTTGCCGCTGCTGCTTCACCGCAGGAATATGGCATCGAGGCAACTCTGGACCATCGCCTGAGCAGCCTTAGAAATCCTGCTATTCGCAGTATCTTTGCATTGGAATCGGTGCTCATCGATGTATTTGGAACCTTTCTTCGCTCACGTGGATTTACCGAGATAAAAACCAGCAAACTCATTGGAACAGGAACCGAGGGAGGAACGGGATTGTTTTCGGTGCAGTATTTTGATCAAAAGGTATACCTTGCACAATCTCCTCAGTTTTATAAACAAGCCATGGTTGCTTCGGGTCTCGAACGCGTATTTGAAGTTGCCCCGGCCTATCGAGCTGAAAAGCACGAGACCTCTCGCCATCTCAATGAATATATTTCGCTTGACGTTGAAATGGGGTTTATAAAGGATGAACACGATATCATGGATATTGAAGGGGAGTTGCTTGTCGCCATCATGGAGGCAGTTACGGCTCGTTGTGGGCATATTCTTGCTACGTGGAATGCTAGCATTCCGGACCCGGCGGCTTTTAAAAAAATTCCTCGATGCACCTATGCTGATGCAAAAAAGATTGTGAAGGATCGCACAAAGAAGACAATTTTCGACATTAGTCCTGAGGCCGAGCGAGAACTCTGTGATTGGGCGCAGGATGAACATGGGATTCCTGCAGTATTTGTATACGATTTTCCAAAGCGAAAAAGACCTTTTTATACCTATCCCAGTGGACGAGGAACGCGGAGTTTCGATTTGCTGTATGGAGGGTTGGAAATCACCACGGGGGGGCAGCGTATCCACGAATATCAAATGCTTTGCACCGCCATCGCTGAGCAAGGATTATCTGAGGATGCTCTGTCTGATTATATGACAATTTTTGCATATGGATGCCCACCGCATGGCGGTTTTGCGATTGGCCTTGAGCGCCTTGCGCAGACGATTCTTGGATTAAAAAATGTTAAAGAGGCAGCAGCCTTTGTGCGAGATCGAAGACGTATTCGTCCATGATGCATCATTTGTTTTCATGTGACGCTGCTACATTGATAATCCATACATGTTTTTCAAAATAGATTTGACATAAGATACCAGGGCTGTGGTGTATATTGGGGCGGCGCTAAGGGAGGGACTGAGTGTGTGCGATGACTCGAGAGGAAAACAATCCTGTGTTCGTGGTGATTGCTGAGAAAGCAGAGTATAGATAATTCCAGCCTGAAGCTCGGTCACTTGGACGATGAGCTGATCAAAAGGTATGGCGGTGATTATCATCGCATGTTGAGCAAAATCATCGATATGCGAAGAATCAGTAAAGATGGGAAAATTTAGCAATTGAGCTATGGTTCCAGCGAGTTGCTTAGTGGGGGCATGGATCCACGACGTAAACTGAGGGAGCGGCTGAGTTGCGTGAAGCCCTGGCGCAAAATAAGGGCGGATGTTCAAAGGGATATATTTCCAGTGCTTTGCAGGGTTCGCGATGATCTGTGAGGCAGAAATTGAAACCAAGATCCGTGATGGATCAACGGATACATAGCGAGCACCGAGCGCATGAGCAAAGGCTTCACCATAGGATTCAGATGCATACACCGCGTCGATACGTTCAGGGATATGTTCGGTAACAGCGCCAGCCCAAATTTCAGGAGCATGTGGTTTGGTTTTCTCAGCTGCAGGGAGTTCTTTATCGATGTGGATGACAATCAACGACTGAATTGCAATTTCCCGTGCAAAGAGTTGTTCGATCCAAAAAAGACGCATGTGTGGAGCAATAGCATCTGTTTTTAGCGAGCAGAGAGCGAGATAGACCCGATTGCACTGTGCTAGAGCGGTGTTGATTAGCTGCACATGTCCATTGTGGGGAGGGATGAAGCGTCCAAGTATTAATCCAACCATATCTATTTATTGTGTCATGAAACATTCGTCCTGTCAGATGTGGCGGGTTTGACCAGGCGTCTATGTTTTTGAACAGAGGAAATCGAGCACACGAACAGGCGTATTACGTCGATCGTGGCTTGCTTTCTGAAGAATAATGAGAACTGACAGCCATGAATTCAGCCTTTCTTTGTAATTCTTTGATACTTCGTGCTCCCCCATAGGTAAGTCCGCTGCGCAATCCTCCAAGGAGTTCTGCTATGAGTTTTGTTGCGCTTCCGCTCACTGGAGCCCAAAAATCGATCCCTTCAGCGACAGTATTTTCTTTCACTCCACCATAAAATTCATCTTGAAAATGTTTGCTGGCTTGCCCGCGATAGAGAGCCTCTTGGATGTCATGATTATTCCTCTTCCGTGCAGCGCTCTCTTCGGTCAGGGCAAAAAGCTTGCCAATCATTACCGTGCTAGCGCCCGCTGCCAATGCCAAGACAACATCCTTGCTTGAGCGAATTCCTCCATCAGCGATCAAGGGAATACGTAATTTTTCAGCAATCTTTGCGCATTCATGAATGGCGGTAAACTGCGGAACCCCAAATCCAGTGACCATTCGCGTGGTGCAAGCAGCTCCCGGACCGATTCCTACCTTCACCGCATCAGCGCCAGCATTGACGAGGTCTTGATAAGCCATGGGGGTGCAGACATTTCCAGCGATAACATCTTTAGTAGGATAATTTCTTTTTATCGATTCAATAAAAAGCAGCATTTGCGATGAATGTCCATGGGCAACATCGATGCAAACTCCGGCAGCTCCAGCATCAAGAAAAGCACGTATTTGATCGATTGGTGTCTGCACTCCACAAGAAATAATCATGGAATCACCAAATTTTTTAACCCAGTTCATTTGCTGTTCTGCGTTGGTGAAGCGATGAAAAATAGGAATCCCCCCATGGGCGATGATAATTTCTGCAAGCTCTTCTGAAATACAGGTATCCATGTTTGCCGGAATAAGTGGCATAGAAATTTTTCGAGAATGGGTTAACCAAGTTTCAAGATTTGGTTCGGCACGCGAAGGCACATTGTTGAATTGTGGCACCAAGCACACATCATCGAAGGTTAATCCCTGTGTAAAAAATGTTCCATGATTCATAGCATTATTCTCAACAGCAACACCATTGCCAATGCAGCATACACAAAAATGAAACATACATAAAGAGGTACCTACCTTGTGAAGATGGCGATTTTACTATCTCGAAATAGAAGAGGATGGCAAAATTTTCAGTAAGCACTACAAGGAAGCTCGACGTTGCCATAGACTACAGTATGAAAACGCCGCTTAGATTTCTGTCACCCCGCATTCGATTTCTTGCTCTACGTCATTTTCGCATCGCGATCCCCATTTCCTTGCAGACCCTATTACAATTTTTGGTGCATACCACAGATACCCTAGTGGTTGGACAACTTGGAGAAGTGGAATTAGCCGGCATCACCATCGCCGGGCAGGTCTTTTTCGTATTCATCTTATTTTTGTTTGGTATAAGCAGTGGAGCCTCCACGGTGTTCAGCCAATATTGGGGAAATAAAGCAATTGTATCGATGCAGCGAACATTTGGCTTTGTGGTGAGCATCGCTTGCTTGGGAGGGCTATTGTATTGGATCGGGGTGGGGTTATTTGGACTGCGTTTTTTATCTCTGTTTTCACAAGATCCAATGGTGCACAGCATCTCGAAGCGGTATCTTTCAATCGTGTTGATTTCGTACCCTTTGCAAGGAATATCAACGGCAATTATCAGTTTGTTCAAATCGACTGAACGTTCTAACAAGGTGCTCCCTATAATATTTTTGACAATCATCATCAACATCGCTCTTGATATTGTTTTGGTTTTTGGATTGTTGGGATTGCCACGTATGGGCGTTGCGGGTTCTGCAATTGCCACAGTTATCGCAATCAGCATTCAGGTAATTTGGCTAACGGCATTACTTTTCAGCAAGAAAAATCCTATCCTCATCCGACTACGCATTTGCTTTCAGTGGAGCAAAGCATTGGTTCGACAAATCATCAAGGTTATAGCTCCAGTTGTTGCCAATGAGATTGGGTTTGCTTTTGGGCACATTCTCTATTTCATCGTGATAGGGTGGTATGGCACAGAAACAATTGCTGCATATAACATCATGCTTTCGGTATACGACATCCTCTTGGTGGGATGCTTTGGATCCGGCGAGGCAAGCACAGTCATTGTTGGAAAACTAATTGGATCCCAGCGATATCGCTCCTTGGAAAGGTATCTTCGATTCCTTGGGGTCTTTGTGGTTATTTTTAGCGGCGTAATGGTAGGTATTGGAGCAGCAGTTTCACCGATGATTCCGCAGCTCTTTGCAATCGGAGATTCCACAAAAAGAATGGTCACCTTCATGATTTTGGTGTCATCTCCCTTTTCGATGATCGGTGTCATGAATCTACATCTAGTTACCGGGGTGTTTCGAGGCGGTGCAGACACAACTTATGCGATGTTGTTGGAACTCGGCACGCTATGGCTTATCGGTGTTCCGCTTACCTTTTTTATAGGTAGTGTTTTTGATGTTTCGGTATACATTATTTTTGTGTGTGTCGGAAGTGAAGAAATAATTCGTCTGAGCCTTAGTCTTCGCAGATTACATACAAAAAAATGGATCAAGCGCATCAGTCATTACGATTAGGATGCAACTGAATGAGGGTGGGGTGACTGAAATAGCATATTTTTAGATAGAAATAATAAGAAAATAGTCTGATGCCTCTACGTACGTGTATCGCTCATTGACGACAGCAATCTTTGGAAGATATAGTAGAGTATGCCTGAAAATCTTGCAGTGTTGTGGCTCATCGTGGGCACGATACTATTAGTTTTGGAATTTGTCGTACCAGGAGTTGTTCTTCTTTTCTTTGGTATCGGCGCATGGGGAGTGATGGCGGTGGTCTATTTTTTCGACATTCCCTTTGTATGGCAACTAATTATATTTCTTGGTATATCTCTCATAAGTCTGTTCTTTTTGCGAAAATGGGTTATGCAAATTCTGCATCGCACCCCAAAGACCGATGCAGAGAACAGCATCGTAACAAAGGATTACATAGGGAAAACAGTGATCACCCAAGAAATTGTCAATGAACAGAAAGGAAGCGTTGCCTTTCAAGGCAGCTATTGGCAAGCACGCATACAAGAGGCAGGAGAAGCGATTCCAAGTGGAACGCGAGTGCGTATTGTAGCGGTTGAAACCACGATTTTTATTGTAGAAAAAGTTTAGGAGAGGAATATGTTCACTTATTTTTTTAGTTTTGGAACCTTGGCGGTAATTGCGCTTGGGCTTGTGATTATTATCGCAATTATTCGAGGAATTCGGGTTATCCCTCAGCGAACTGCTTATATTATCGAGCGTTTAGGGAAGTATAAAGGAACATTGAACGCAGGATTTCATATTTTGTTTCCTTTTATCGACAAAGTTGCATACAAACATACTCTGAAAGAGGTGGCAATCGATGTTCCCTCACAGATTTGTATCACAAAGGATAACATCGCCGTTGAAGTTGATGGATTGCTCTATGTGCAGGTTATCGATCCCATGAAGGCATCGTATGGGATTGAGAATTATATCTTTGCATCGACGCAGTTGGCACAAACAACGATGCGAAGCGTTATTGGGAAATTGGAACTTGATAAATCTTTTGAAGAGCGTGAAACGATTAACGCACAAATCGTTGCTGCAGTTGATACCGCATCAGACCCTTGGGGGGTGAAGGTAACCCGATACGAGATAAAGAATATCGTCCCACCACAGAGCATCAAGGACGCCATGGAAAAGCAGATGCGTGCTGAACGTGAAAAACGAGCGGTCATTGCAGAATCAGAGGGAAGCAAGCAGGCAAAGATTAACATCGCCGAAGGAGATCGCCAGGAAATGATTTCTCGTTCTGAAGGAGAAAAGCAAAAGCGTATCAACGAGGCACAGGGACGAGCTGAAGAGATTAAGGAGATTGCATTTGCAACTGCGACAGGTATACGTGAAATTGCAAACTCGATTCAGGAAAAGGGCGGAAGTGAAGCAGTCAATTTGCGAGTTGCTGAGCAGTATATCACCGAATTTGGAAAATTGGCACAAACAAACAACACGCTTATCATCCCTGCGAATATGTCTGATGTTTCAGGAATGATTGCAACGGCAATGAAGGTTATAAAGAAATCAACGGATAAATAATAATTTTGTTAGTGGAGCTAACTCAAAGCTCCACTGACAGATGAGAATATTTGAATTTGCCTGTGAGCAGCGTAGAAGCCTATTATGGCGCGGCTGTCTAGATGCCAAATTCGTAGATCTGATTAGACGTACCACATACTCTTGATTGACAACACAGAAGCAGGTGTGCGAGGCTAAGTAATGAAATTACGATCTGTCCATCCCCTCACTCGCATTCTCGCCGCACGACATCTCCGCCTTGCAGTACCGATCTCTTTGCAAATTCTGCTTCGATTTCTCATTCAATTTATCGATAACATCGTGGTTGGGCAGCTTGGCGAAACTGCAATTGCGGGAGTTGCAATCTCTAACCAATTGTTTTTCTTGTTTATTCTATTTTTGTTCGGTATAGGGAGTGGATCATCCACCATGCTCAGTCAGTTTTGGGGACAAAAAGAGTTAAAAGGCATTCGCAAAACACTTGGTTTTGCCGGAGTGGTGTCTTTTGCTGGATCGGTTCTGTTCTGCATTGTTGTTGGGTTATTTACAATAGACATTTTGAAAATGTACTCAGCCGAGCCTGCGGTAGTGCAAACCGGTGCGGGATATCTTCGCATTGTCATGTTTTCATACCCATTTCAAGCACTTTCCTTTGTATTGGTGACAGGATTTCGATCAATCGAGCGTGCAGGAGTGATGTTTCCGGTTGTATTAGGATCAGTACTTTTAAACATCTTTTTAGACATCGTCATGGTATTTGGCTTTCTTGGATTTCCAGCGATGGGAGTCAATGGTTCAGCCTTGGCGACGGTCATCACTATGGCACTGCAATTTGGAGTCATTGTTCTTATCTTGTTTGGAACGGACAATCCAATCAGAGGACCGATTGCTGAATTTTTTCAATGGACCGTAAAACAGGTCAAACAATTCGTTCGAGTTGTATCTCCGGTTGTCATCAATGAAGTTGTGTGGTCTTTGGGAACAACCATGTACTTTATTGTTTTTGGAAGAATGGGAACAGAAGTTATCGCTGCATTCAATATTTCTTCGTTGTTGTATCGATTTGTCTTGGTTGGATGCATAGGATCAGCACAGGCGAGCACTATCTTGGTAGGAAAAATGATTGGTGAGAAGAAAACAAAAACTCTCAGGGTCTATATAAAAAAATTACTTCCTGCCTCAGTGATTATTGCAACCCTGTTCATCGGTATGTTGTGCTCCTTTGCGTGGTTGATCCCCAACGCATTTAATATTCTTGATTCCACAAAGCAATTGTTGAGTCTAGCGGTTCTTGCCCTCGCTCCCTTGTTTGTATTGCGTATTATTAATATGCACATAATTATTGGGGTATTACGCGGTGGAGCAGACACAATGTTTGCAATGTACACTGAAACAGGATCAATTTGGCTTGCTGGAGTTCCTTGTGCCTTTATATTTGGATGGGTATTACAATTGCATCCAGCGGTGGTCATGCTTGGGTTGGCGCTCGAAGAAGTTGCAAAAATATTTATAGGATTACACCGGCTTCGCAACGATGCGTGGATAAAAAAGATTCACGCCTAAAACTTCGGCGTTAAGGAGATTTGCACGCTCAGCTGAGTCTAAATAGTAGTGATGGTGTTTCTATACTGATTTTTTTGAAGATAGAGCAGATTTTCTTTCACGTAACAGCGGAATAAGCTCCATAATTACGACTCCCCCTACAACAAGAGCACCTCCGAGTATCTCACGAGAGCTCATAACCTGCGCCCCCAACATGAATGCTATCAAGGCTGCAAAAACCGGTTCCAATGCATAGATTGTTGTTGCTCGCACAGGACTCGTTCGATTCTGAAAGCGAACTTGAATAGACAGAGAAACAGTGGATCCTAAACTTACGAGATAAGCAAGCGCAATGATTCCTCGTGAACTCAAAGAAAAACGAGGTGTTTCAAAGAGAAATATAAAAGGAATATTGATGACAGCAACCGTTGCAAAAACCCAAAACATAAACAGCCAAAAATTTTTGAGCTGGGGCAATTTGTCAAGATAAATGATATAAAAGGGAAAGATCAGCGAGCTGAGTATCATTGCAATTTCTCCCCAGGAGATTTGGAGTGCACCGCTGCTGAGGTCCAAAGATAAGAATGCCACGCCAATAATAGCACAGACAATTCCGATGGCACTGGATTTTTCGATTTTTCTTTTTAACAAAAGCAGTTGTAAGGGAGGAATGAAAATAGCATAGCTATATGCGATGAATGCTCCACGGCCGGCTGGAAGGAGGTTGAGAGAAATATTCTGCAAGCTAATGGCAACCGAAAAAAGTGCTCCAAGGATAATTGCCCACCGAAAGGGAATCGTTCGTATTGAGAATGAGCGACAGCCAATTAAGCAGAGCAATGCTGCAAGGCTAAACCGAATCGTTGTAAGGAGAATGGGAGAAATATCGTTCATGATCACTTGAGATACATAGAACGTTGATCCCCATAATACAGTGAGAACAACAAGCATGGCATCGGCACCGTGCTTGGTATCATAGAATCGCATAAATTAGTGTAAATCTTTCCCGCATAAGGGTTAATAGATGAATTGATGTCATTGAATATCAGAAGTCAAAATATAACGGTGGGTATCAGAGAAGAAATTTATAAAGAGACTGCCATAATAATTGTATTGCATATGGTGAATGGGAGAGTTTCCAAAACGTTGTAATAATTCATCTGAAGCTGTTTACACCAAGGTGTCCTATTGCACCATAATTTCTCTATACTAAATAACTTTTTTCTAATATAGTTAAGTATTGTCGAGATATGAAAAGGTTTTTTGTCTTATTTATTTTCTTTCTTTTTGTAAGTTGTTATGATGGGCTTTCAATTTCTCCAAAACTCTTCAGTGGAGCTGAGAGGATTACCCGGACCCTACTTGATAACATAAAAGATGGCATCGGCAACGATTCCTATCATGATGCTTTAAATAATGATAGTCCTGATGCTGGTATGTTGTTCGAAATAGAGTATCCTGACGGAGTGTACATGCCAGATTTCGTTACACAACCCCAAAGTTGTTCATTTTCGGTTCAATATATTTACATGGACCAGGGAGTTGTACCACCAAAAGAGAGAAATGAGAAGGTCGTATTTCTTGGGACTGTTGTTGTTCCAGATCCAAATGATGCTCGTAAGATTCAATGTATAGCTTCTCTGAGCGAGATGAATGATCGCAGAAATCATCTAATAAATCTTTCTCATGATCTCGTTGGTGAACCAACCAAATCCATCGATATATTTTAGCAATAGTTAACTGATCAATCGAGATCACGAGTGCGCATGTGTTTCACTGGTGGGGATATATACGTTCGTTACGAACGCGCAAAATTATTTCAAGCAGCATCATATTTCTAATTTTTGTAAATGTCATATTTTTTGCTATATTATGTATAAACGATAGTAATTTTTGCATGCTGTAAGGCAAATTGCATAGATCATTCATTATCGTGTAGTCGTTGTTATGAGACGTATAAGAAGTTTTTGTTATCTTTCCTTTTTGCTCTTTTTTGTTGGGTGTTCCGATGTTCTTTTTGTTTCCGGAATCGTATCGCAATCGTATGTTTTTTACAATACCATCAGGTTTAATGACGAAAATCGGTTTATGTCTTTGGATGAAACGAATGCAAACCTCCCTTTATTTGATGTGAAGACCGCTCCCTCTCAGCCCTTGCTCACTTTTCAAAGAACTCTTGGAATATATTCATGTAAGCTGAAAGTTACCTATGTGAATGACAATCATATTGAACAAGAATTTGTGATTCCTGGATCATTTGATCTAAATTCAGATCGAACAGCCAGATGCATCGCTGCTACCGATGGAATGCTTGAAAATGTACCAGTGATTCTCGAAATTATAAGAGGAACTGGTTCTGTTATGGGAAGAATTCCAATAGTGAAATTTACTCCTAGATACTAAGAGCCACACAATAGTTAAATATTCATTTGCGTTCAAACAAAAATGTTCTAAAGATTCTTCAGCAATCAGAAATTTTGCCTCTGGCATGCTTGGGTGACCCTTACAAGGTGAAGCAACGTGCCACTTCTCTACATTGTTTGAACCATAGTACTATAGACATATCTTTTGGAGAGGTGACCGAGTGGCTGAAGGTGAACGCCTGGAACGCGTTTGTACTCTAACCGGGTACCGGGGGTTCGAATCCCCCTCTCTCCGTCAGCATCTGTTAACAAGGTTTTAATCTTTAGGGTGCAGATATCAACTCAACAGAGCTGGTTTATTATCGATCTCAATGTCAGATTTTTCAGAAATGATGCGTTTGAAAATACGTTTGAGTGCAAAAACGATAATCAAAGATTGAAAAACAGTGTTCTTGCCTAAGTTTTGGCCAAGGATTTCAATTGTTGACAAACTTGCTCTGATTTTTTTCTGGCTTGAGGGCTAAAGCGGGTTACAGAAATAAATCCATGCATACAGTGTTCAAAGTGTTGATGCACAAGATCCACCCCGGTTTGTTCCAAGGCTCTGGCATAAGCAAGACCTGGGTCACGTAAAGGATCAAATTCCACAGTGATCAAGCAGGTTTTAGGACTCTGCGCTAAACTCTGGCTTAATGGAAGATTGACTAAGGATGACTCGGGCTGTGTTGATCCTTGCAGGTGATGATAGTGAAACAAGGCCATTAAATCGGTGGTTAGGAGCAAGTCTCGATTAAATTCCTGGTTAGACTGATAATCAGAGCGCTGATTCACCATGGGATAGAGCAGCAACTGATAATTAGGTTTGCGCTGTGAATGAATTTCCAGCGACTGTTGCTCTGATTCCAAACCAATCAATGCTGCCAAATAAGCCCCGGCACTATCCCCTGCAACACCCACTTTCTGCATATCAAGCCCCCATTCTTGACCATGCTGATGAATGGCATTCCAGGCTTGAATGGCATCGATTAGGGGCTGGGGGTATTTGACCTCTGGAGCACGTCGATACTCCACCGAAACCACAGTATGTTGACCATGGTGGGCTAGATGTCGACAAAAAGCATCGTGGCTGTCTAGGCTGCCGATAACACAACCGCCACCATGAAAATACACCAGGGTAGCTAGGGGCTGGGTTTCAGCTTGGTATATTCTGAGTTTTATTTTGTGTTTTGAATCAGCTGTGGGCAGAGATATATTCTGTACGCGTCGCATTTTTAGCCTAGGCAAGCCACAAAGAAGGTCCAGGATTTGATAACTGGCTCGTAATAGCCATAGCGGCATTTTGTCTGGCCTCAACAAGGCATAGATCAGCTTTGCTATTCTTCGCTGTTGTTTTTCCAGTTGGGCAAAATTCGACATTTATTTCATGCTAGATTGAATTACCCTGTTGGGGAATCACTGGGATTGTATTTCTTGAAAAGGTCTCTCAAAAACCAATGGTCTTTTTGAAAATACAGATTATAGATGCGATTGGCATTTTCTGTTTCACCAGATTCATACAGAATTCTTAGAATTTTACGAATTTTAATAATGTCAGATTCAGAATAATAGTACCAACTTTGAATAATTTCAAGAAACAATCTTGTAACCCCCAAAAACAATGATGCGACATGTTGTGGTGATTTTGGAGCAAGCCCTATGAGGAGGGTAATCAATTGAGAAAACCCTTCATTAGCTGTTACATAGGGCAATGAGGTTTCAGCTAGATCAAAAAGTTCATCATCGATTTCCTCGAAGAGTTGCAACCAACATATCAAGTTCAATGAAACTGTGGACTGCTTAGATAATTTCCTTGTTTTCAATTCCTTTAATATAGTTTTCCAGAGTCTGCGTATTTTGGTTTCAAACTGCACGATTTTCGACTTATTCTTCTCCTGCTTCAAGACAAAATCCATCAAAGCAGCAAAATGTTCAGAATCACCTTCCTGAAGCAAGCGCAACAATAAGCTTTCTTCGTCGTCTAATGCATCCCAATCGTACAGATACCCCAACGAAATATGCCATACTAATCTTTTCTTTATTTCATCAGGAAAGGGATGAGAGATGCTCTTTGCATAATGGCCACCTTTCTTTAATTCGTGACATATAGGTTTACGTAAAGCAAAATTTCTCGATAAAAATTCATACATGGCGATCTCCCAATGGGAAAGATCATCCTCGTTAAAAATCAAACGAAAATTTTCTAATATCCACCCAGGATCTATGGCATGAAGGGAATTAAGATATCTTGCTATTGCAGCTGCAGTTGAGATCGTCTGCCCAGGGGTGTTGAGTCTCTCAGTGAGAATTGCCTTGATTTCCGGTTTTAGCTGTCTTTCTTCTGTGCACACTCTTTCATATCTAAGTGAATACCCAATGACAGCGATCAACAAAGATCCAATTTTAGAGGTTAATAGAAAATCAATAGGATGATCCTCAAGACTAAAAGAAGAATCTTCCTGTACAGAGCCCTCTTTATATTTTGAAAAAAGAATCATGAGAACTTTTTCAGCATCGGGAAAATACTCAGCAGAAAAAGCATGGTCGTCTGTTTGAACCCCTGCAATAATCAGGTTTGAAATTGCGTGGATGATCTTCCCTTGATCAGCGCTTGAAGAGTTTTCGACAGGTTTCCAAAAATCATCTTCTGTAATAATTTGCACGATGAATGCAAAGATTGCTGCCCAATCAATTTCATTTTCATTCTCCCATGTTTCTCCAAATCCTTCCAATAATGCTATCTGATATTCCAGCTTCACTTTTAGAAAGGGAGCCAGGTCCTGTGAGAGATTTTCTGGATCCTCTCTGGTAAATTCTTTCACAGCAAAAACCAAGCTTTCTTCTTTGAACGAATCATGAGAAAAAATCATCCTTGGAGATATATAGAAATTCATGTATTCTGCTTTTTGAGCATTTCCCATCGTTAAAAAGGCATCTTTAGATATGGGGCTTACTTCTTCTACTATGCCGGCTAGGATAAGAGGTTCAGGAGGGGTGGGTTCAACATCGTTAATCGCATGGTAGTGATCGTATAGGTCTTGCACCCGTTCCCTGCCACAAGGCAGCAAGGCAAATAGCCAATCCTTTTTGAGGCCAATATAGACCTGTTCTCGCATCCCTTCGCTTCCGCCATCAGATTTAGAAAAACGTTCCAATGTTTCAATCCAGTTGATCATTTTATCAACCTGTTCATCGTTGAAACCAGGAGCATTATGTCTAATGAGGTCATAGAGTTCACGAATAAATGATCGCTCTAGAGGATTTTTGGAAAGCTCCCAAAACAATTTGCTAAGATTTCGATAATGGTGGTCAATCAGATGGAAGGCTAATCGTCGAAAAATCTCATGCTGCGATACAAGCCATTCCTTAACAAGATCTTCTATCTGAGATGGCTTGCAATTCTCAAGCATATCTCTGACAACATACACAAATTGACTTTCATAATCATCTGATTCTTTTTGATCGGGATCTTCGTCAGTATGAACCTCGCAAAGTCTGAACCGATATTTATCGCTCTTAAGTATGTCTCTCATGATCTCTAGTACAATGTTTGCGACTTCAAATGGATAGAGGTGAGCGAGCGCATCCTTATTTTTCTTCAAGGTCTCTGCTAAATATTCCTCTGAGCAGGAATTTTCTTTTCCTCGGGATTCTTCTAGAATAAGAGGTAGTCGCATGACTGCCTCGAGCACTCTTAGTACGTAGTGTTTTTTGGCATTGTTCTTGATGAGATGTGGCAGCAATTCCGGGCCCACCATTGTGTTTATCAATATAGTATAAGTATTGATAAGAAGACTTGTTTTGACAAAGTCGATATATTTTTCAGAGATGTACGAAACAGGCAATGCAGAGAGGAGGGTTATAATTTCACCATCAACCCAGGGATTCTCAAGCCTATCTTCTGTTAACTGCACATCGATGAATTCTTCCACTCGAAGATTGATTTTCTGCAACAATGCATCCCTTTCTTCTCCATCCATTTGATTGGCTTCCTCACAGATCTTGCAGAGAATTTTTAATGGCCATATTGGAATTTGGGATATATTCGGATCGTTCCCAATTTTCCTGAAGAAGAGGTTGTTCCTTGCTGAGAAATAAGACACACCATCCAAACTATCTAACCAACGTAAGGTTTGTTTGCTTTCAATAAGCCTCATAAAAAAGTACTTTTCAAATGGCAGATCGTCTCTTATCTTTTGTAAGGTGGGGCCAATTTTTTCTGGTGAGAAAGAATTAATCGCATCGTCGATATCATCAGTAATTTTAGAGTGGTGATTTGTACAGTTGTTTATTTCTTTCCCCCAGTCTTTGACTACTTTGTATAGTTGAGCATAGCCATTTTCATCTTTTGCATAGGGAAGAAGTTTAACATCCAGGCCATCATAATACGATTGTTCACTTTTCAGAATGTTTTCTTCCCCCTTGAAGTAGGGTGCAAGCATATAATGTTTTTTCTTGATTTTTTTTCTTGATTCTTTATCTTTCAACAGAAAATCCAAGACTTCGAATTCTCCGAGTCCATAGCCAACAAAGAGGACTGTGTATTTTTTGAAAATGGTTGTGAGAAATTCCTGAAATGTTTGATCCTTATACCGCCTCATATATTCTGGAAGGGTAAACACCAATGAACCCCTATCTGTGATATAACCGTGGATGTGATAGAGCTTGGAAAGATGGTTTGATCTAGTTTGTTCTATATCTGATTTTGAACAATGTTCCAATTCAGCGACAACATTTTCTGGATAAAAGAATTCATCAAAAAGAATATCTGCATTAGTGGTGATGAATATGCCTCTGAGTTTATACAGTTCCCGGTAGATGTTTTCAGGATTTGATTCTTCTCTGGATTGTAGAGATCGTTTCATCTCTTCTCGAAATTTGATCTTATCTTCTCGAAACTTATCTTTATTTGGAGGTGTGTAACGCAGAGATTTTTCCATTTCTTCGTAAAACGCGTTCCCATACCCTGCACTTGATAATTTGCAATAGCAAATGGTGATTATCTTTTTATGGTCAGCTTCGCGTTGAAATATTTCTTTTTCCTTGAAATTAAATAACCTTTTCCCATTTTCTGTTTTTGTTTCATAGCATCTGTTCACAAGATTATATGCTAACTTGTCCCAACCATCGCATCCAACCAAGCGTGAGACACCCGCTCCGATGAATACGGCCAGGGTGCCGTTGTTGACAGCGTCTTTAATATCATCTTCGAGTTCTGGTATGAGTCCAATTTTAGAGGGTAGTTTTCGTGTAGATTTAATTTTCTGGCTCAGATATTCTCTCCACTTCCCTGGAACTAGGGCAATATCCTTTCATCCGGTCCTACAAGATCTCGTTAGAGATTATTTGTTAATTTTCAAAATGGAATGCTTGATTCCATCGCCCCTGTTACGAGGTGTGGCAATCGTTAGAGCAGTAATAACATCCATCTGCTTTTGGATACTGCTCTTTAGCCTTGGCGACTGCCGGATGACAACAATCAAATTCGCCTAAGCAAATTCTGTTTTCCGGATCGGGACAACGGGTGCAATTTTCAGCATGAACCTCGTGGTCGCCATTTGATTGGGCATTTTTATTGACATAGTAGAGCATAGAGCCTCCTTATTAAGCATTTTTGCTGTGTTTTGTCTTAAAGTGATATACTGAAATTAACAGTATATATGTATAGTATCACGCCATGTGGGCGACGTCAAGAATATTGTTTTCTGTATGTATGTATGGGGAATCGAGGGAGATTCTGCAAGAAGCAAAAATCACAAAATGGGAATTATGCTAAAATGACGGATGCCTAGTGTGAAGTTATTTACATCGAAAAGAGAGCGGCGCCTCTGGGTGTGGACGCTCGTATTAACAGCAAGCATATACCTAACAGCGGGGATAGCCCACCCAGTGGCTGAATTTTTGCAAAGGCATGATCTCTTGGGAACAGCCTTTATGAGTGGTTCTGCCTTGGTGATCGTGACCGTTCTTGCACAGCAGCTGCGGAGATATGCGGGATGGGCGGCGTTTAGTCTTTGGTGTGGTGTTGCAGCTATCTACGTATTGATCCTTGCCCGCATAGAAATCCCTGAAGAACGCACACATCTTA
Source organism: Spirochaetia bacterium (assembly GCA_965243525.1). GTDB lineage: Bacteria > Spirochaetota > Spirochaetia > WTKD01 > WTKD01 > WTKD01. Next base: position 1,162,569 of record OZ251568.1, read on the forward strand.
TTGAATATGGAGTACTCGCTGCGTTTATATACGATGCTTTTTTTGAACGCATACGAAATGGATCTCCTGTCCCTGTGCCGGCTATCCTGACCATTGGGATAACTGTTTTTCTGGGCCTAGTCGACGAAATTATTCAAATTTTTATCCCCAACCGCGTGTTTGATATTCGTGATGTGGGATTCAATGCCTTCTCCGGGGGGATGGTTGTGCTGTTCAATGTGATTCTCAGGCAATTGCAAACATGGCGAACCGCCTATCTTGAGCGAAAAAATCGGTCTGATACACGGAAAAAATAGAGATTCTGTTAGTGTTTTTCGGCACGGAATCGCAACCGCACATAGTCCAATATCCATTGTCCCTCTTCGTTTCTGAGTTGTGGAGCGAGGAGTATTTCTGCCTGCGAGATGATTGCCTCTACTGTGGCGGGGGATAATCCATGAAAGAATCGGCCACCAAGGACCATGCACCATTCAGCGAAGCTGCAGTGAATTGGTGTAGGGCGATGCCTGAGTTCAATATAGGGAACGTGAAATCCTTGTGCTTCAAGAAGGCGCCGATACCGTTCGAGGGAGGGAAAGAATTTGTTATCTGGAGGCATGGTGGTGCCACATACTATTGTATAGGCTCCTGAAATGGCGGTGCGGACTGCAGCGATGTTTCCGTGTCCTCCCATTTCTGCTACGAATCTTCCTCCTTTTTCAAGGACATTCCACACATTTTGTATCACCGCTTCTGCCTTGGGCATCCAGTGCAGGGCCGCATTTGAAAATACACCGGCATAGGATCCGTCGATTTGCATGGTCTGTGCATCAGCAAGGACGGTTTGCAACCCCTTCTCGCGTGCAGCGGCGATCATGGTTTCAGAGGCATCTAGGCCAAGAACTTGCGCTCCTGAATCTGCAAGGTATTTGGTCAATGTTCCGTCCCCACAGCCAAGATCAAGGATACGTTCACCCGTTTGGAGTTGAAGAAGATCAACAAGATCTTTGCCATATTCGCTTATATAGGCTACATGTGTTTCATAGTGTTTTGGATTCCACCGTTGTGTTTCTTTCATAAATACAGATAACATCACAATACTAAAAGTTAGGTATATTGTTCAATACCATGCATGGGATTTATCTTCTCATAGCTTAGGTTCCAATGCAGAATTGTGTACATGAAAATAACGGAACCATATAATTGAGAAACAATGATTCATAAATTACTAGGTTTGCATATAGGGTTACCGGCAAGAGATCATACTGAAAAACATCGTGTGGCAACCACGCTAGAACTTCTTTACGATTTGGTGATGGTTATTGCTATCGCTTCTGCGGCAACAGCATTGCACCATTCTATTGTAGATAATCACATCTGGAAGGGGCTGATTTCTTTTGTTTTGGTGTTTTGGGCTATTTGGTGGGCATGGATGAACTTTACCTGGTTTGCCTCTTCCTATGACACTGATGATGTTTATTATCGCATTGCCGTATTCATCCAGTTACTAGGCTCGCTTATCATGGCTTCTGCTGTGAAAGAAGCTTTTGAAAATTGGGATTTTACTGTCGTTACGGTGGGGTATGTCATTATGCGCATTGCATTGGTGGGGTTATGGATACGAGTTATCAAGAGCAATCCGCAGGATAGAGTAGGAGCTATACGACGTACTGTTAGCATCATGCTGTGCCAGATTGGATGGATATTTTTAAATTTGTTCTTGCCCAAATCGATGTTGTTGGGAGGATTTGTATTTTTGGCTGTATGCGAGCATCTTGGACCGTTCTTTGCCAATCTGAAAGTGAAGACCAAATGGCATCGACATCATATTATCGAGCGTTATGGGTTGCTGACAATTATTGTACTCGGAGAATCTATTCTATCCTTGGTCTTCGGTATGCAAAAACTAACAACGCAATATGATCATCTCCTAGCAAATGTGTTAGCTGGTGGGTTTTTGATTTTATTGATGATGTGGTGGCTATATTTTGCTGAAAAAGATCATCCAGCCCTCACGTATACCAAGCGAGGCTTCATTTGGGGATATGGGCATTATTTCATTTTTGCCCCGGCAACGGCTACGGGTGCAGGCCTTGCGGTAGCCATCGATCATTTTACTGGCCATTCACATATAAGCACAGCGGTTGCCAACGCTAGCGTTGCTATTCCAGTTGGTATTTATCTTGTTGCTTTGTGGGTTGTGCACGACCTTGTGCTAAGTGCGCGCTATTGGGTAGTCAAGTTGTTGCTTCCCTGCGCTGCTCTTGTTATTTTAGCCCTTTCTTTTTGGGATTATGGAATACTAGCCATGGGAGCAGTTATGATTGCTACACTTGTCCTTAGGCTTCGCATTAAACACGCTGAGATAAAATCTTCATGACACAGGGTTATCTTGATTAGGCACCTTTTTTATAGAGATATCGATAATAATGTGATTCGAAGTTAAGATGCCCTTTTTGAAACTGTTCGTTTCCTGTTATTGTATTTCTTAAACGGTGCAGAATGGCCTTTGCGATTTCTTTTCGAAGGTTTTTTCTTGTCAGGATGGATTGTCTCAGACAGAGGCGTGTTTGGATTGATCAACCGATCAATTGCATCCCATTTAGTTTTATCTGAAGGAGTCACGAGGTTCAAAGCTGATCCCTGTGCACCAGCCCTGGCTGTCCGGCCAATGCGGTGTATATAATCTTCCGCACATTGAGGCAGGTCATAATTGATGACATGTTCGATATGAGGTATGTCCAGCCCACGTGATGCAACATCAGTTGCGACAAGAATACGATATTTTTTGTTTCGGAACGCAGCCATTACGCGATCACGCTTATTTTGTCGCAGATTGCCATGAATGGCGTTGGTGCTATGTCCCTCTTTTGAGAGTTTAGCAGCCATCTTTTCTGTTTTATATTTTGTTTTTACAAAAACAAGAACAGAACCCTGTCGCTCATTAAGCTCAGATAATAAATTGGAATATTTGTCGTCTTCATTAATGCGCAAAGTATCTTGTTGTATAGTATCAACAAGCACTGATTCTTCATCCACAACAACGTGAGCAGGTTCATGCAGGTATTTCTTGGCAATCTGCATAATGTTCTTTGGAAGTGTGGCAGAGAACAAAAGTGTTTGTCGTTTGGAGGTCATATATTTCATTATATTCTCAATCTGAACAGAAAAGCCTATGTCTAACATTCTATCTGTTTCATCGAGCACCAAAAAATTTGTATCCTGCAGCAGCAAGCTACCTCGTTTGAGGTGGTCATTGATGCGCCCTGGGGTGCCTACGATGATGCGTGGTCGATTCCGGAGCTGGGTCAATTGTTTTGGCATTGGCTCTCCTCCAATCAACAGGGCAGATTTGATCTTAGATCTTCTTCCTAACATGGCGTGTAACTGTCCTAACACCTGTGTCGCAAGTTCACGAGTAGGGGTCATAACTAATGCTGAACCGCTAGGGAGGGACAAAAGTTTGGCAATTAGGGGGATTCCAAAAGCAGCAGTTTTTCCGCTTCCAGTTTGCGCCGATCCTAATATATCTTTTCCCTGCAGCGCTAGGGGAATAGCTTGCGTTTGAATAGGGGTCGGACTGGTGAAGTTCATATTCTGCAATGTATGGTTGAGAGCTTCTGGAAGCTCCATTTCTTGAAAAGTTTTCATTGATATTTCCTTGTACAGATAACTGTATGCCTAGCTTAGGCAGTGCACCTGCTTTAAATGATTAGTTGTTGTATTAAAGATGTTGTATTCCTTGTGGCAATAATATTGAGTTACCGGCATAAGGTATTGATTTATTATCTTTTTATAAAAGTTTTTTTGATAGATATTCAATTGATATAGGCCAGTTTTCTTAACGAGTCACCATGAACAACATCATTCTCTGAGTTATTTTCAGAGGCTATGATCCCATAGTTCTTGGTTACGTTGAGGTATTTTACTGTGTTACTTGTCATTATGTTCATGCACATTTTCTTTTATAAAGAGTATTTAGGAGCTAGAGGGTATACCTGCAGCCGCTGCCTCACTCCTATTCAAATGCTTAAGATCGATAATCTGTGATAAAAATCTTTTGGTGACCATCTAGCTTAGCGTCGCACTATTTTTAAACAGCACCACTCTGACAAGAGTAACAAAACTCAGTGCTACCTTATACCATGTACAGTTTTAAAACACAAGTAATTTAATATTTTTTACAATTCTCATAACTGATAAGTATAATACTGACGTAATCAGATGCCATAGTTTTCGAAGCGCTGGATCTGTCCTAAGAGTAAGAATAACCGGCCAAAGGCTTGAGCTCGTCACCAGTTAACGTTCCTTGCTGAGCATTCCGAATTTTTCACGGAAATTCTGCTCTAGCGATGTTTTGTCATTGGGATAGTTGCACGTCTTCGATACAATGGTATATGCTTTTTTTCAATTGGAATTATCAATGATATGGGGAACTCTGCTCAATGGAGCTGCGGTGATAGTTGGATCATCCATTGGGTTAGTATGCTCGAAACAACTGCCGAAACGATTGGTTGAATCAATCTTTCATGGTATAGGATTATGCACCCTTTTTCTGGGTATTTCCATGTCCCTGCGTTCGGAGAACCTCGTTCTCGTCTTCTTTAGTATTGTACTTGGAACATTGCTTGGAGAATTGATGCAATTTGATAGGTGGATTCAGCGATTCAGCGATTTTTTAAGGCGTTACGTCGCGAAAAAGAATGAACGCTTTTCAGAGGGATTGATCAGTTCCTTTTTTCTGTTTTGCATTGGATCACTGACGATTTTAGGGCCGATTGAAGAAGGCCTTGGCCGAGGAATGACGATATTGCTTACAAAATCACTTCTTGATGGGTTTGCAGCAATTATCCTTGCGGTACGATTGGGCAATGGGGTTCTGTTTTCGGCGATTCCGTTGATGATTGTGCAGGGAAGCATTGCATTGCTTGCAGGCACCCTGGAACCCTATGTGACTGATACATTCATACAAGAGATCAGCGCAGTGGGGGGGATTTTGCTCATCGGGTTGGGCATAAACATTCTTGAAATTAAAACGATCCGCATCAGCAACATGCTTCTAAGCCTATTTGTTTTTGTTGCATTGTTTGCCATTTTTTAATTGGCGATGGCTCTAGATAAGAAAAATATACCGGCCTGAACTCTTGGAAATCAGTGATTATGCATAAAGAACAAATGAACTTGGTTTTTGCTGTCGGCAAAATATGCTAAATTAGAGTAGGAGAGACTATGGTTAAAACAGCAGAAAAATCTTTACGATCTCTAGATGAGAGTAGGTATCCGCAATTGTATGAGGACTTGCTTGCACGAAGTATATCCTCCGAGCATATGTATTACGTAGGAGTGCGCAGTACGGGAATTGCCTGTCGATTTGATTGCAGCGCACGAAAACCAGAATTTAATCAATGTTCTTTTTTTCCTGATCTGCATTCAGCTTTATTAGAGGGATTTCGTCCTTGTCTACGCTGTAAGCCTGTTGATGATGCATCCTTTGGGGAATCGTTGAGGGCAATCATCCAACGTGTTGAGGCAGAGCCGCAACGTCTGTGGAAACATAGCGATTTTGTTGCTGTTTCACCGCATGTTAATCGAGATGATGCGCAATTTCACCGCGTGCATGGCATGCGAATTCTTGAATATGCACGTGTTCGGCGCCTGGGGCAGGCATTTCGCCGATGTCGTTTTATTAGCGAGGCAAAGAATCACTCTACAGCATCTGATTGTATTTTTTCAACAAGCATGCCTGAGCAGAATGCTTCACCATCAGCGGTGAAGGTTTCAGCGGTTTTCTTAAAAACTCCCATTGGAACAATGTTTGCAATTGCTTCAGAGGAACATCTCTATCTTTTGGAATTTCTTTCTCGCCGAGCTTTGGAATCAGAGATTCGAGCAATGAAAAAAAAGTATGGAGTATATGTTCTTGCGCAAAAGAATGCTTTGCTTGAGCAGGTGGACGTCGAACTTGCAGAATATTTTGCGGGAACACGAACTGATTTCTCAATTCCGTTGAAAACCGATGGCAGCGTATTTCAAGAATCGGTTTGGAATGCCTTGCAATCGATCCCATATGGCACCACGTGCTCCTATGCTGCTCTTGCGCAGAATGTAGAAAACGAAAAGGCAATACGCGCTGTTGGTCGCGCCAATGGAGCAAACTGCATTTCAATTCTTATTCCCTGTCATCGAGTTATTCGAAGTGACGGGACGCTTGGTGGGTATGGGGGTGGACTGGATCGCAAGGCTTGGTTGTTGCAGCACGAAGGTAGTCAGCTAATATAGCCTACAGTTCTAGCAAGATTATTTCTCATTATTTGTCAGATGGACAAGGATTCCCTGGTTTGTTACCGTGAAAGATGGAAAAACGAACCATAGCAAATGATATCACTATCATATACCTTCAAGCGAAATCTTTTCCTGAAGGAATCGATGAAGTCTGGCGGGAGATTTTTAAAGTTCTTCCGAATGTTGAGAAGCGAACCACCTATTTTGGTTATTCTCAGATGCAAGCTGATGGATCAATTCTATACCGCGCTGGAACGTTGTTGCTTGCCGATGATGACCCGAAGAAATTTTCTACGATGGTTATTCCGCAAGGATTATATGCATCTCGCAGTCTAGAAAATTACATGGAAAAACGAGACCAATTTGGATCAATATTTCAAGAGCTTTTGGCTAGTGAAGGAGTTGATCAGGAAAAGGCGTTTTGCCTTGAGTGGTATGAATCTCAAACGCTTGCGCACTGCATGGTACCGCTACGAGAAAAATAGCGATTCTTCACAACATCCGACACAGTATTGAGTATAGTTCGACTCTGCGATAAAATAATGCAATAAGCATTTAAAGTATACATTGTATGCAAATTTCTATTGATGTATATTTTACCATAAGGAGTATCTAATGAGTGAAGCACAACAAGAACGACAGAAAGGGATAGATGAAGATTTTTGTTCATCTTGTGGGAGTATTATCAAAAAGGCTGCGAAGTTTTGTCCCCATTGTGGAGCTCGTAAAAAAATTGCTGATGATGCAACTATTTCTGATAAAAATCGATTAGTGGCGCTTTTGCTTGCAATATTTTTAGGATTTCTTGGTATTCATCGATTTTACGTAGGGAAAATAGGTACGGGGATACTTATGTTATTTTTCTCTTGGCTTACATTTGGTATCTGGCCCTTGATCGATATAATTATAATTGCTGTGGGCGACTTCACCGATATTGATGGCAAAAAGATTCTTCTGTGGGAAACGCGCTACTAGAAAATCAATAGCGACAATATCATTCATTCTATTTTTTAATGTTTCTTGAGCAGGCAGCATGCAGGATACTATCCTCGGTTTAGCCAAGAATATTTTACATATACACGACACCGCATATATTGCATTAAAGTGCTACATTATTTCTAATTAATATTATTTTCTATTTATCTGTAGCAGTAAAAAGTATATAATTTAAGAAATTTTGATGGATATGGTTTTTGCATAAAAAACGTATAAAACTAAAAGACGGAAGGCGGAGAGGTATCTAAAAAACATCTAATTGTGTGAGAAATAATGAGTATCTTTAAATTAAGAATAATGTTAGGCTGCATGGGGTAAAAAACAAGAAAATGAAGAAAACATTTGATGCAATAGATTCATATGTAGGGGATTTATTTCTAAAAAAGGATGCTGCTCTTGATGCGACAATCAAGTCTATTCATGAAGCGGGAATGCCTCAAATAAGTATTTTCCCAAATCAAGGAGCTTTTTTACAGATTCTTATTCGAATCAGCAAGGCAAGGCGTATACTTGAAATTGGCACACTTGGGGGATACAGTAGTATTTGGTTGGCGCGGGGACTCCCCGATGATGGGAAATTAGTTACCATTGAATTGCAAGAAAAATATGCTGCGGTTGCTCGAAAAAATATCGAACGCGCAAAGCTTCTTGATAAGGTTGATATTCGCATTGGTGATGCTGTGAAGCATATGAAGACAATGATTCATGAAAAAGAACCGGATTTCGATATTATTTTTCTTGATGCACACAAGCCTTCCTATGAACAGTATTTGGAGTTATCACTGCCATTAACCCATCCAGGAAGTTTGATCATTGCTGACAATGCTATCTATTCTGGAGAAGTTGTCAATTCCCACAGCAAGGATGAACTTGTATTAGGTATTCGGCGGTTTAACAAAGCATTGGCGAATCATCCAAAACTTGAAGCAACAATCTTGCCGACTATATCTCAAAAAGGACTCGATGGCATAGCGATTGCTGTGGTGCTCTAATTTCTCAGTTCATGGAATATACATCACCCGCAATCTAGGCAGAATATACCTAGATTTGATGGGGATGTGTTTTTTTCTTAACGAGCAGAAAATTTGCTCACTTGATATACAAGTGAGGCAAGAATTGCTCCTGCAAAAGGACCGACGATGTAAATCCAAAAATGGGTAAAATTACCGCTGATCAATGCTGGACCAAGGCTTCTTGCGAGATTTGCTGATCCTCCAGAGGTTGCTCCTCCTAAGATGACAATCGTTGTGATTGCAAATCCAACTATGAGACTACCGGCTATAGGTTTTGCTTCACTGGTTACGAGTGATAATACAGCGAAAACCAGCAATCCGGTTAGAACAGCCTCCCAAATGACCGCTTGCCAAGCAGAAACTGTTGGTGCAGTAACGCCAAGGGTTGATGTAGCAGGAAGAATAGTTGTTAGAAGAAGAATAGCAACGATTCCGCCGGCGCATTGTACGATAATATACGGGAGAACTTTTGCCCATGAAAATCGTTTCGCAAGAGCGAGGCCCAAGGTCACTGAAGGGTTAAAATGTGCCCCGCTGCTTGCAGCGAAGACAAAAACCATTACGCTGATTGACAGTCCAAATGCAATAGGTACGAGCATAGAGGGAACTGCCCCAGGATAGAGCGCAGAGATCATAATTGCTCCGCAGCCACCAAATATAAAAAAGAATGTTCCCAGAAATTCTGAGAGCAGTGCTGTAATAAAAGGTTTCATTATAGTTAAAATATACCCCTTTTTGCATTTGAATACAAGATACTTAGTTAAAAGAAGAGGCTATATTCTTTGCTTGAATGCTCGGTGAAGAACGATTCGTCCATCTTCTTTCAGGCGATTGATAAGTGCTTTTACTTGATCGGGTGCTGAACAGGAGTATTGTGATTTTGCGATTTTTTTGCTGCTGCAATAGACGATGCATGCATTACTGACATTCGCGAGAAATGCAAATTCATCGGGATCATCTCGCTCGCTTGCACATATGCAAATCAATCCTGCACGTAAGGCGGTCTTGGTTGCAACTTGGAGGTGAGAAAGATAGGTTTGTCCTTCTGGACTGTGGATGGATTCGGTGAAATGCAGTTCAATGCCGGTACACATGAATCCCTGCTCATAAAATTCTCGTTCGATATGCTCCAACATATCCCGAGCTCGATCACCTTGCAAAAGAATGAGCGTTGCCTCGTGCCCAAATCGTTTTGTGTGTGCTGAGGCATCGATTTTGCTATAGGAAAAGTGTTTTGTTATGGTGAGGAGTTCTGCCATTTCTGCGTCTACAGGGTCGTATAATGCCTCTTGAATCGTGCCGCCCCCAGTGATTTCATAGGCATCTATAATTACAAAACGACTGGTGGTCATGCATATATCAGAGGTATCAAAGGCTAGGGGTTTGGTTGAGCGAAGAATACATTCAGCAACATCGTGTCGTTTTATTTCAGCGGGATTGGGAATGAGGTTGAGTTCCTGTGTATCGAAAACATGGACTATCTCATCGATAATAACGCTCACTCGTGAGGTCGCGAGTTTCAGACTATACGATTTTCCCTTCCGCATGGGCTGATGGGCCATCCAAAATAGATGCACTCGAAATTTGGTGGTTATATGTGGTGGTTGTTCATGTTTCTGGCAAAGAATCTCTCCAGGTTTTAGATAAACCTGTGTCGTTAACGTAAGGCCAATCGCCTCACCACATTGGGCAGTCTTGGTTTTCGGTGCAGAAAATCGTTCAATGCTTGCTATTTTTGATTCTTTTTTTGACGGATAACAGATAATGCTATCCCCAACGGTGACTTTTCCTGTTTGAATGGTACCGGCAAGGATGCGACGTCTGTCTTGCTGAGCGGTGAATTTATACACATCTTGCACCGGCAAACGAAGCGGTTTAGCGATATCGGGAGCTTGTTTTTCAAATGTATCGATATGGTTCAAAATTGAAGTCCCAGTATACCAAGGCATATTTTCGGAAGGGCCGATTATGGCATCCCCTTGAAAGGCGGAAATCGGAACAAATGCCTGTGGTGTCACCCCGATTTTCTTTAAAAAAGCGCCGTATTCGTCGCGTATGGCGTAATAGCGTTGCTCGTCGTAGCCTATGAGGTCCATTTTGTTGATAACTACAAGGACTTGAGAAATGCCCAGAATCGATAACAAAAATCCATGACGACGTGAGTTTTCTTGAATGCCATCATGCGCATCAATGATGAGAATTGCAGCCTCAGCTCGTGCTGCACCACTGATCATATTTTTTAGAAACTCGATGTGTCCAGGAGCATCTATGATGATATAGTATCGTTTTTCGGTTTGGAAAAAACAGCGAGCGGTATCGATGGTGATTCCCTGTGAACGTTCATCCTTTAATGCATCAAGCAAGAAGGCATACTCAAACGGTTTCGAGTTTTTTTCGCACATCCTTTTTACGTCTTCAAGCTTTCCTTTTGGAAGTGAATTGGTATCTGCCAGGAGTCGCCCTATGAGGGTGCTTTTTCCGTGGTCAACATGACCTACAATCACGATGTTCATTCGCTCTTTGCTAGGCATCACATGTATCCATCTTGTCGTAATGTTTCTAGGCCACCGTCGTCTTCCTTATCCTGTGCGCGCCCTGAGCGTTCAGCGATATTTGAAAACTTTCCTGAGCGCAACTCTTCTATGACCTCAACTACATTTTTGGCAGTTGATTGCACTGGAAAGGTGCAAGGAGCACAACCGATCGAGCGATATCGAGTTCCCTTTCCTTGGTCGAAGTACAGTGAAATGATGGGGATGTTCTCTTTATGAATGTATTCCCAAATATTCAATTCAGTCCAATCGAGCAAGGGATGGATGCGGATGTGGGTGCCTGGAGCGAAATCAGTTTTAAATTGATTCCACAGTTCGGGGGGTTGATCGCCGATGTCCCAGTCATTAGCCTTATCGCGTGGTGAGAAATAGCGCTCTTTTGACCGGCTTCCTTCCTCATCAGAACGAATACCGACGATGACGCCAGTGAAGGCCTCGGCATTTTGTTCAATTTCGTATTGTTTAGTGGCGTGATTCATCTTTTTTCGTGGCCATGTTGCAGCCAATGTATTCTTCAATGCATCACTTTTTAAACGTTTGCAGCATTGCAACCGGGTAGCAGCACCGTCTGGAAAGGTTTGTTTGTTCTCCAATGCCTTGGTGTTTTGTCCAACAATCATAGTGAGATTCCATTCAAGTGCGAGTTGATCACGATAGGTAATCATTGCAGGAATTTTGTAAGCAGTATCGATGTGGACTAGGGGGAATGGTACATGTCCAAAAAACGCTTTTCGAGCAAGCCATAACAACACTGTGCTGTCTTTGCCAATTGACCAAAGCATGCAGAGATTTTTGAATGATTTATAAGCCTCGCGAAAGATGTATACACTTTGTGCTTCAAGTTGATCTAGATGGTCCATCGTTTCTCCTTACATGTAGTCCGCATTCGTTGTTCTTGGGATCTTCCCACCACCAGCGTCCTGCGCGTATGGGCTCGCCGGGGCGTATTGCTCGTGTGCAAGAGGCACACCCGATGCTGGGAAATCCCTTGTCGTGGAGTTTGTTGTAGGGAATGGCATGCGTTTTTATATAATCCCACACCGCTTCAGTGCTCCAGAACACGAGTGGATTGAGCTTTATCAATGCATGAGTTTCATCCCACAGAACCTGGGGAATAGTGCTTCGATGTTCAGACTGTCCTTGCCGCAATCCGGTTATCCACGCTTTGGCAGTGCTCAGCTTTTGCTGCAAGGGGAGTACTTTTCGAATATGACAACATTCCTTTCGGTTTTCAACGCTATGATAAAACGAATTAGGTCCTTTGTTGCTAAGCATGTTTTGAAGTTCTGTTTGAGGCGGTGTGCACACCTCGTATTGCATATGGTAGCGTTGCATAATTGCCTCCATAGTGTCATAGGTTTCTTGCGGCAATCGTCCGGTATCGAGGACAAAGATGCGTGCGTTTGAGCATACACTAAGAAACATATGAGTAAGCACTTGATCTTCAGCGCCCAAGCTAGATGCAAGGACAAGATCATTGCCAAAATATTCTGATGCTGTTCGAAGTAATGAGAGCGGATCGGTGACAGCTTTGAGCCTTGTTAGTATTTCGTTACTATTCATAAAATACTAGTTAGATTGTTTTTCTTTTCGTTCAGCTCGTCGTTGAGAAATTCTTGTTGCAAATTTAATGCCGATATTGGTTTTGTTCCACAAGCGTTCATGAAAATAGTATAAAAACATCTTTAAGAGCAATTCAATGGCACCAACAGATAGAGCAAAACTCCATTTTTCAGTAATCATATACGTGATTAGGGTTGTCGTGAGCGTTGCTGTGATACGCCATGAAATCGTTTTTAGAATGCTGCGAATTCTTGATTCCGATCGTAACTCTGCCATGAGATGCATATAATATACTTTTTTCTCTGCGCTTTGTATAGTGATGCACCTCCTAAACAGTGGAAATATAGGGTGTATGAACAATCCTTCAGAATTATTAGCGCAGTATTTTTCGTGTGATCCATCAAAACTACGTGTCAGAAGATGTCATGGAGGAGATATTCATGCTGCATTTTCTGTAGACACCCCGAAGGGGCGATATTTCTTGAAGAAAAATCATCCGCAATATTATTCATTGTTTGTGCGCGAAGCATGTGAATTGCAAAGAATGGCACAAGTCAAGGGGTGCAGAGTACCACAAGTGGCAGAGGTTTTTCAGATGCCTACGTGGTCAGGTCTCCTTCTTGAATATATCGAACTTGTTCAGCATGGTGATGTTGTGCAGGCAGCACAGAGCCTCGCTGAACTCCATGAGATACATCCAGATACAGGATTATTCGGCGATGAGGCTGATGGATTTATCGGAACGCTCAAGCAATCGAACCGTGAAACTCGTTCATGGTCAATATTCTGGATCAATGAACGATTGCGTCCAATTTGGGAGAGCATTTCTGGAGCAGTGGAATACCAAGATTTGTTTTCTGCAGTATGTCGCAACATAGAGCAGAAATTGATACATGCGATCCGGCCTTCTTTGGTACATGGTGATCTTTGGAGCGGTAATAAGGCATTTGATCAAAGAGGGCGATTTGTACTATACGATCCTAGTTCGTATTTTGGAGATCCCGAAGTTGATCTTGCTATGGCGGCATTATTTGGAGGGTTTCCGACTTACTTTTTTGAAACATACCAAAAGTATATGCCGGAATCGGAAGGGTGGGAGCATCGCCGAAAGATATATCAGTTGTATTATCTGTTATGTCATTGGAAACTCTTCGGCGGAGGATATCAGAATCAGTCACTACAAGTGATGCGTTCGATTGTGGATTCGTGAAGAAATTATCTTTCAACAAACGATGTGAGATCGTAATGTAATCTACACAAAAAACTGAATAAACAGTAAATTTCTACAAATTAGTTATTACATCACCTAAAAGCCGCATCGGTCCTTTACAAACATAAGTTAAAATAGTTGCTATTTATAGTATAAATAATAATCATTGTATATTACAGTAAATCCAAGGCAATTGTTGTCTAATCTGTATAAAAATTTATTATTGATAACCTTGGGAGAAATAGAAGAAATTTTGCAAATTAGATCAAGAATTTTTAACTTTGGCTCTAATTTTGTATAATCAGATGGTGATCCATCCGAAAATAACAAGTTTTAAACCAAGTATAGGTATGTATTCTGTGCGGCTGTGTGGAAATAATGCTTTTTGATGAAAGACCTATATAAAAATTGCCTTGTAGATCATCGAATATACATAATTAAGTATTATGTTTAGTTTGGATTCAACCTCGGTGCACAACGTGATCATCCCGGAGGCCAATTGAGTTGACGTTTTCCAAGAATATGCGCATGTAAATAATCGACTGTTTGTTGGCCATGTGTACCGGCATTAAACACCGTTCGATATCCTTCTGATAAGTTGAGTGTTTGAATGGTTTTAGCAATCCCCTTCACGTATCCAACCACCGCAGCAGGTTCAATATCAGCAAGTTCCACCAGGTTTTTGCAACGAATTTTTGGGATAACCAGAACGTGAACAGGAGCTTGAGGATTTATGTCATTGAATGCAAGGACATGGGCATCTTCATATACTATTTCAGCAGGTATTTCATTTTGCAAGATCTTGTCAAATATTGTATCCATAAGTATAGTGTACATGGAATATGAAGGAACTGCGAGGAAGGAATCGTGAATAGGTGTTGGGTCGAGGGATATAATTTTTGTCTACTGGTTAATTGTTTCATTCATTATGACGATAATCACATTGGAAGGGTTTTATAGATGACGATAGAAGGAATTGGCCCAGTAGATAACATACAGAAGCTTAACAAAACTGAAAAAGCTTCGAGCGTTTCCCGAACAACCTCAAAGGATTCTGTATCGATATCGAGTGATGCATTGCAAAAATCAGGCAATTATTATGCCGTCGAAGTTGCAAAAAATGCTCCAGATATTCGAGCTGATAAGGTTGCAGCGGCAAAAGCCCGTTTGGAGCAACTTTCAGAAAACATAGACGTCCTTGAATCTGTTGCTGAAAAACTCATGCAGATTTTTGGAGTCTAGTATACGCATGATGTAAGCTCTCTTTCTTCATATTTTGAGAGTAATAGAATGAGTCAAGCGTATATTCAAGGCTTTGCACGGTATATCCCAGAAAAAAAAATAACGAACCACGAATTATCAAAGACGCTTGATACCAGCGATGAGTGGATATACAGCCACACAGGCATTCGTTCGCGCTATATTGTTGCAGATGGCCAAGCCACATCTGATTTGGCAATTCAAGCCGGAAAGAAAGCTATTGCCAATGCACAACTCACCAATACCGATATTGATCTTGTCATTGTGAGCACCTCTTCTCCTGATTATCCGGGGGGAATTCCTTCTACGGCATGCATTGTGCAACATGCTTTGGGGTTAGAACAGGCGGGAGCATTTGACATCGCCAATGCGTGTAGCGGCTTTGTGTATGGATTAGAAGTTGCGCGAAATTTTGTGTGCGCTGGGACGGCACAGAACATTTTGTTTATATGTAGTGAGGTATACAGTAGCATTGTTGATTGGACTGACCGCAGCACCTGCGTTTTGTTTGGCGATGGGGCTGCAGCTGTAGTGGTTTCTGCCGAACATGCAGCGGGAGCTTGTGCTGGTGAAATTTCGCCAGCGATTCTTGGATCAGACGGCAACTATGCACGAGCACTGATGCGTGAGGCCGGAGGAAGTAGAATTCCATTGAATTCACCAGATTACACGCGCCAAGCAGCCTATCTTTTCATGCATGGAAGACGGGTTTTTAACTTTGCAGTGCGGATCATCCCTCAGGTAATTGCTGAAATACTTGATTTAGAGCAACTAACTCTTTCTGATATCGTCGCAATCGTTCCACATCAGGCAAATCAGCGATTGCTTGAATCTGCGTGCAGGAACAAGAACATTCCGGTGGATCTCTTTTTTAGTAATATAGCAAAATACGCAAATACGGCCTCAGCGAGCATTCCAATAGCCCTGTCAAATATGGCAGAACAGGATAAACTGCAACAAGGAAACATCATCATAGCGTTGAGTTTCGGCGCTGGATTTAGTTACGGGGCGAATGTCATTCGATTTTGATAGATCGGTGTTTTTTTCGCTGTTAGACGGCACGGATCCTTATCACAAAACATTTAGAAACGGCGATGATTTATGTCTCTGTGCGGTTTTCTACCTGTGCAAGTAATTCTTCTTCTATGTTATCCAAAATGGGAACAGGAACCAGCCTTTCATCCTGAGATATTCCTTCTGTTCGCACGTAAAAGAGATAAGCCTCACAGGGACGATTGTACAACGCATTGATTGCATAGGCGTATGCTGATAATTGAAGCATATGTTTTTCCGGTTCTTTTTTCGCATCGGTTTTGTAATCAACGATGATTAGGGGATCCTCGCTAGTCTTTCGAAGATTTGGCACAGCGGAATTACTGAGTGGGATCAGGTCCTGTGCTTGATTGGGCCTCTCCGAAGTCTGCGGGGGAGATGTTATGCTGGGGTCAATCAGCAAATCGATCACCCCTTCTAAGATGATACGCGGAGATTTTAGTGGAAACCTGAATACAATAGATTCCTCACTTGCAACTACGGCGGCATGGTATTTTCTCCAAAATGGTGATGCGAAAAATCGATGTGCATAAGAAATCGCATTATCGATAAGGTGATCTATCTGGTCGGCATCAAGTTTACTCTGCTTCAGTTGTGGGTTAAGTAGGGTTTTAATGCGATGCTTTTGTTGATCTTGTTCGATAGGATCAGGGTTAAGAGAAGCGAACAACGAAGCGTCCGATATACCATAGTCGAGTATGGCATGGGTTATTGTTCCAAGTAGTTGTGGGATAGCATCCTTTTCTAGGGGAGGGGTTGGGGATTCTGTATCTTTTTTTGGTTTCTTTTTGTGTAATCCCGAGACGAGTTCGGTTACTGAAAAACGAATTCGAGATACATCAGCGATGGCGAAAGTGTTGTCTTCATTGCGCAGGATACTAGCATGCGGATTGGTCACATTTGCAGCATGGGATGGTAGCGATTTCGATGTATCCTGGTCTGAATTTGGTGAATGTGGGTGATGCTGTGATGCATTTAGATGGTCAGAATCCTCTGTGATACAGGTAATACATGCATCGGGGAAGACCGAAGAATTCAAGGAAATACCTTGTTTGACGACGCTTGGCAGATCGAAGGCTAAGGCATCACAAAGCAGGGAGAAAAAGGTAGCAGAGGCGCTGCCCTTTTGAGAAAGAGATGCTGTTATAAAGAGCATTTGTTGTGCGCGAGTCAATGCAACGTATAAAAGACGACGAATTTCTGCGTCCTCTTGCTGTTTTTGAATTTTTTGCTCGCTATTAGGGACGAACGTTGCAGCAGTTGTAATACCTTCTTTGTGGGATGCATCTGCAAGCACAGCGGGGGGGCTAGGGATGGGACCAAGTGTTTCATGGGTAAAGAAGAGAATTGGTTCAGCTTGGGAACGAGTTTGTGAAGCTGCGTCGACAACATAGACAACGGGAAATTCAAGCCCCTTTGCAGCATGAACGCTAAGAAGTTGCACGGCATTATGATCTGTATGTTCTATATTAGTGCCAGGAGGATTCCTTCTTTTCTTTTTTTCTTGCAAAAAGATATGCAAGGCAGCAACTGATTGCGCTGGAGCGGCGTGTACTAAAGTGCGCAGATAATCGTAATGACTGAGGAGATGCTTTGCCTGTTCTGATGCATACCAACGGAATCCCCATTGGTTCCACAGATAATCCAATACATAAAGCGGAGAAGCGATATTTTTTACCAGATGGTTCCAATGAACACAGGCAGTGGAATACTGTGATCGTTCTTGTTTATCTTCGATGTATTGTGCCGCTTCCCGAGAAAAAACAGGAAGCTTCTGGGTGAACACAGCAATAATTGCTTCGTCGGAAAGCATGAGCAAGGGTGACCGAAGCAGGGTGAGGTATGCGAGAGAGGTGTTTTTGGAAAAAGTCAGCAAGTCAAGGCAGGCGGTGAATACATGGTATAACTCCTCAGCTTCTATGTTTTTTGTAAACGGGTTTGAAAATGGAATATCCAATTTGGTGAGAGCCTGTTCAAATTGTTGTATATGGGTACGTTTTCGAAACAACAATGCGATATCACCGTATATAATATTTCGATGACCGTCCTTGGTTTCAATGATGGTTTGTGAAAGAACAAGGTTTTTAATGCTTTGTGCTACCCAGTCTGCCTCTTGTGCATGTGCCTCTGGATTATAGGGTACGACATGGAGGGATACGGTGCTTTGGATGTCGGTTTGCGCTCGGGCAGGCTCTACTGGAGTATAGGAAACGATGTGCTGATATGCAGCGGTGGCTTCTGGAGTAGCTGTCTCTGGCTGCACAGGAGAAGAAACGGCGTGGTTATGTTCCGGTGGATCGGCACTGACATCATCAAGAGAAAATATATGCGGGAAAATGGCATTGAAGAAAGAAATCAGAAAAGGAGTGCTCCGATAATTTTTGACCAATTCTATGCAGGTTCCGCCTTCTTCCATCATTCTATCATAAAGTCGCATATAGGCATTAAGGTCAGCCCCTCGGAATCCATAGATCGATTGCTTTTCGTCGCCCACACAAAACAGACCGGTATATGACTGTGGGTGCAGAGATGCAGAATCTTTTTGGGTCGTCTGCCGTGTTCCACAGAGCATCTGTATAAATGCAAATTGCTCTTTGTTGTTATCCTGGAATTCATCGACCATGATATGATCAAATTGCGCGAAGATTGATTGCAATACCGCGGGGTATTTCGTCAAAATTTCAATGGCAAGCAAAAAAATATCCGAAAAACTATACAGATTTTCCCGTTCCTTTGCTGTTTTTATATACCGTTCAAAGTGATCAAGAACAGAGCATTGCTTTTGCAACTCATCGGCATGTGTACAATAGTTTGACAAAAGGTGATAGCGTGCGATGGGCGAATGTTTTTCCTTTTTTTTGCCTCGCAACGTTATGATGCTGTGTTTTAGCTCCGGTGATGCTGCATGAGCAGTGAGATTTTCTTTCCAGATAGCAGTGCAGAGTGCGGCAAAACTCTCTTCTGTGTTTCGTGCCAACAATTCAGCACAGTTAGCGATGAATGCTTGTGATTTTTCATTTGTACACATCAAAGCCTGCATGACAGTTATGGTTGAAACAATGTTTGACTTCAAATCTGCTCGTTCTTTTTGGAGATAGGCCAATATCTTTTGGAAGTTTTTTTCTTGATTAATATAGCGGGTTGGATGAAAGATGTTCGTGGCGAGAGGGAGCAATAGAGTATAGGTTAATCGTTTTTCTGGCTGTCGATTAGGCAATATGTCAAAGAGTGATGCGATTATTGGAGTGTGTTGTTGCTTTGATAGATATGCAATGCAGAGTTTTTCAAGTCGATCATGGATATATTCTGGAGGATTGCTTGTCTGCGTTTGGATTCCAATGCGATGGGCGTTGTCTCGAACGATGTGTCCGCAAAAAGAGTCGATGGTTTGCACGAGTAATGGGCGCCCCTCCGCAATAAAACGAGAAACATGCGGAAGTGAGGTATAGGGAGCGCGAAACAATTGAGGATAGAGTCGTGACTGCATTTCAGCTGCAGCTTTGCGAGTGAAGGTGAGCAATAACAGACGATCAGGAGCGCTGCCCTTTTCAACAAGATGGAGAAATCGCTCGACGATAACAGTAGTTTTTCCACTTCCTGCACTTGCATTTACCAAGATATGATGATCATCGGAGAGACAGTCTTGTTGGGAACGATCAAGTTTGATAGTCATGCTAGTTGGATTCATTGGGAGCCCCGAGAAGATTGCTTGTGTGAAAATTATGCACATAGGTTCTACAGACAGAAGGCATGGGGCAATGTGCGCATCCTTGTGGAGGACAAGCGTAGTTTCCTTGATTCAAGGCGCTAAATTGCCTATCCAGGAAGGATGAAAACTGTTGAAAAAACCCTGTGCGTTGATCTGAATCGTTGGCTCTTCGTTTCTGTAGCATTGAAAACACCGGTGTGTGTTTTGCGTCTTTTTTCTCAATTGACACATAGCCGGCGTATATCAAATGACTATCGCGCAAAAAATACATATAACAAGGTATTTGAAAATCGTCGAAATCATGTATGTCATCTTGTGTGTGGATAGACTGAAAAGATTTTCTTTCAACAATGGAGCGTGTTTTAAAGTCAATGATGGCAGTGTTTTTTGCATCGTCTTGCAAAATGAGGTCAATACGCCCTGATAATTTACCTGCAGGAAACGAAGCTGCGTGTGTAACTTCAGTATCAGCAACACGATAGTCTGCAAATAGCCTTGCTAAAAATAGCAATGTCCCCTGAATGGCGTGCGTCATAAATCGATGGGCTGCCGCAGAAAACAATGTATAGTGTGCAAGAGTATGTGCTCCAAGCACATCTCCAATGCGTTCAAGTGAAGGAATAGATTGCTCATCGAGAACTCCGCACATCTCTTCTTGCAAACAGGTATACAGCAAAGAATGGTATATACTCCCAGCGAACAAGGACAACGGAGGGATGTCTAGTTCCAACCCTAATCTTTGCCAAAACAGCGTATAAGGGGTTCGGATAAACGAATTGAGGTCGTTTACAGCAAGAGGAGAACTTGATCGTAAGGTATGCGAGTCTGATAGGGCATCTAGATACTGTGTTGACAAGGGGTATCGATGAAAGTCTTTGATTTTCCAGTGATGCATATTGCGCATGCGGTGAGCATAGGATTGCATGCTTTGTAGTAATGCAACAGGGATGCGATAGGCGGTGGGTGCTTCAGCAAGGTTTTGTGGATCTGTGTCTTTTGAGGCGGGATCTGAGGTATCTATTCGTTCATGAGAGGCATCTATTCGTTCGACCAAGCTATCCCATAGATCTATAGTATGGGACAGAGGAGTTTCATTGGTAAAAAGCGCATTTGGAATTCCTCCCAGAGCCTTTTTGCCAGTGTTATAAGACATATATAGGGTATCCCCGCATAACCGGTAATATTCGGCATAGATATCAGTCATTGCCTGCTGTTTTATAGGAAACTGTTGGAGGATGTTTTCAGGAATAGTGTTTACCGCATAACGTAAAGCAAATGAGTCGAGGTAGTTTTGGTTCAGCAAAAAATGGTGTTTTGGAGCGATTCCCACGCTGACAGGATAGGCGTAGATTAGGATTGAACTTTGCCTTGCTTCGTGCACAAAAGACAATTGCATATAAAAAAGCATGAAGGTCTGCCATGCTCCGCGAGCGGCAATAAGCGGTTGTGCATCGCATAATCGGATGCTTTCTACGCATTCTTCGAGTTGCCTTTGAAGGAATCTGATATTGAGAAATGCAGAACTGTGATCTTTTTGCGCCCATGAAACAGCGGTGCTCCATTGCTCATCGAGAAATTGCATAAACGTTTCGTATAATATATCCAGGGAGGGAGCCTCATACATGGTGGTGATCGTTGTGTATATGCTGGAATATCGTTTTAACAGAGAGCGGTGTTTATCGTGCGAAAGGATGAATTCCCATCGTTTGTTTCCCAGCTCGTTTTCGCGGCAATCATGTTCTAATCCAATGCGTATCAACTCGTGGAGTTCGCCGGGATTTTTCCATGGAATGCTGGAATCAAGAAGGAGTGCTGCGCAACTTTCTATGTCAAAATGGTTATGTACAGCGGTGTCCATCAGCTGAATGATGCGTGATCCTGGAAGCATCGAAAGTTTTTGCGCCTGCACGATGTGAATAGGGACATTGTACAGCTCAGCTATATGGGTAATGGTTTCGAGGTGGGCAGAAAGATTACACGAGGTGATGACAATGTCGTGGAGTGCAGTGTCGATGTGAATGAGTTCTGCGATGCGAAGAAACGTAGCATGACATTCCTCATCAAATGATGCGTAGCAAAACTTTTTAATGGTTTTTGGAGAGGGCAATCCAATACCGGAAGTGTCAAATTCAGGAGATAGTTTTGGAAGCAAGACAGCAATGTTGGGAGGTGGTGATGGATCATCGAACGATGCGGAAGATTCACTCAGTTGTTGTGCTCCAAGAAATGAGCGGTATTGCTGATCTATTTCTGTGATCCAGGGGTGTACACGAACAAACTCACTGTGTTGTGCGCATTGGGTGAGATGAGGAAGTAGATCAACGAGATAGTGAATTAAGATGGTATGTGCACGTGTTGACAATTCAAAGAACAACGTTAATTCACGTTCTAAGGATTGATCTTCTAATAGCTGCAATGCAAACAGAATCCGATGTATTTGCGTTACTGGCCTCAGTGTTTTTTCTCGCGTTAGTTCTTCTATCGTTGTGATTGCGTTTTTTCGCAGCACAGTGCAACGTTGCGTTTGTAGCAAATACATGCGATAGAATAAAGCGCATGCTTTTGTTGGGGTGATAACGCGTACATGGTTTTCTAGTGATTCTGCAATGCAATCTGGAATGTTTTTTTGCACTTCGATACACTATACTATAAAAATTTAGGGATTTACCATGCAGTACCACTCAGTTCGTCAGGTTGGCGATCTTCCAAATGGAACCCCAGTCCATGAAATAACCATAACATCACCGCAGGGAAATTCTTTTTCAGTGAGTGAATTTGGAGCGCGACTCACTTCGGTGCGGGTGCTGAATCGAGAAAACAATCCAGTTGAAATTATCATAGGCTATGGTGATCTTGCCACATATCGTGACGACACCCAGTATATTGGGTGTATTGTTGGCCCCTATGCAAACAGAATCAGCAAGGGTGGATTTTCTGTAGATAATCTCTGGCATCCCATCGATAAGAACCACGGTGAACTGCATATTCATGGAGGTTCAGCGGGATTCCATGATAAATTGTGGTCGCTTGAACCCTATTCGGGGGATGGCTATCAAGGGATTAGCTGTCATTATCGCTCTCCAAAAGGGACGTATCCAGCGAATATAGAGGTGACCTATGCTGTTGAACTTCGTGACACAGGGGCCTTGTCTTTTGATTTTCATGCGATCTGTGACGCACCTTGTCCGCTTAATCTCACCAATCATGCGTATTGGAATCTTGCAAGTGGGGGAGGCATCCATGAACATGAACTTTTTTTGCCAAGTGACAGGCGTATCGAGGTTGATGAACGATCAGTTCCCACGGGAGGTATCATCCATGTTGAACACACTCCCTATGATTTTCGAAAAACACAACCCATTGGGGCTGCACTAGAGGCGCTTGCTGCACAGCAATCAGCGGGGATCGACACTTGTTACGTGTTGCACCAACGAAAAACTCGTGTAGCGCAGCTAGTTGATGCGGCAAAGGTGTACAGCAGAAAAACTGGTATTTGCATGAGGGTGGGCACTAGTTTTCCAGGGATTCAGGTATACACCGCGAATAACATGGAGGGAATTCCTCTACGCAATGGCCGTCCAGGAAATAAGCACAATTCTTTGTGTTTGGAAACACAGTATTTTCCGGATAGCGTGCATAACGATAACTTTCCAAATACTATTGTACGCCCCGAAGAACAATTCCACGAGCGTACGATCCATCAATTCTCTATTGTTGACTAAGACCCTATCTTATGTCTTTTTTGGGCCCTTCCCACGATATCGAAACAAAAAGCGCAGAATATTACGTGTTCTATCGTTAAACAGATAGGGCTGCAAATACGCTGATGCAATCTTGCCATAAATTTCTGAAAGAACAGGATAGGGGTACATAATACGAAAATCAGGAATTTTCCATTCATGGTGCACCGCAAACAAAAGAGGAGTGAGTAATTCTCCAGCATGAGCACCAATAACTTGTCCGCCAATAATTTTTTTCGTCTTTTTGTGACAGAGTATTTTTAAATATCCCTCAGGCATCTGCTCGGTGTGGGCGCGATCAACGGTTTCGATGTTTTGGATATGCACTTCGTGGGGAATGTTCGCTTTTTGTGCGCGCTTTTCGTTGTATCCAACTGAAGCAATCTCCGGATGGGTATAGGTCACCCAAGGAACGCGTGCATAATTCATCGATCCGCCTGCATGGAGGGCAAGGCGTCGAACTGCCAAGGCTCCTTCTGCACCAGCGACGTGGGTAAACAGATACGCTCCGTTGACATCACCGATTGCCATAATATGTTTTTGTGATGTACGCAATTTTTTGTCTACGGTGATGAATCCTCGCTCATGTTTCACCCCAGCTGCATCGAGGTTCAAGCGATCAATGTTTCCTTTTCTTCCTGCTGCGACGAGCAATGTATCACATTCAATAGGCGAACCATTGCTAATATGAATAGATTTTTTGGATCCTTGTTCGGTAATTTTTTCAATCGAGACACCAGTTAAAATTCGTATTCCTTGATCGATGAGTGTTTTTTGTAGAGCACTTGCAATATCTGGATCTTCGTGTATGAGGATTTGGTCAAATGCCTCGATTACAACAACAGAACTGCCTAATTCTGTAAAAGCCTGAGCCATTTCGATGCCGATGGGACCTCCTCCAATAATGACCAGACGCTTTGGAATCGTATCGAGAGAAAATACATTTTTGTTTGTTATATACGAAACATCAGCAAGACCAGGAATGGGGGGAGTTTTTGGAGCGCTGCCGGTTGCGATAACGATGCTCTTTGCAGAAAGATCGACGCGTCCATCCGCTGTTTCAAGTTTTAGACTATGTTTATCCAGGAACTGCGCGTTTCCAAAATAGACCTCAGCGCCAAGTTTTTCGAATCGTTCCTTGCTATCGTGTGCTTCAATGGTGGTGATTACTGAATCGATGGTAGAGAATATCGTTTTTGCAGAAGGTTGATTTGGTTGCGAGGTATTTCGTTGTGCTATTGCGAATTGAGAGGCCTGTGACAGCAATGTTTTGCTGGGGACACATCCGTAATGCAAACAGTCCCCTCCCATCTTCGATTGTTCAATGAGTGCTGTTTTCATACCAAGTTGTGCGCAGCCCGATGCGCACACAAGCCCCGCTGCCCCACCTCCCAGAATAACTATGTCGTGTGTATATTTCATGCTGTAGTGTACTAGTAAACATTTTGCAACTCAAGTAGAGAAAACCTCTGGTGGTATGTGTTTGGTTTTTCTTTTTATATACTGCTATATGGATTCTGCAGAAAAAAACTATGTGAGTCGTCTTCGTGAAGAAGTACGTGGTTTTCCGCTAGAACCAGGCGTCTATATTATGCGTGATGAGGATGGAACGATACTCTATATAGGCAAGGCAAAACAACTGCGCAATCGTGTGGGATCGTATTTTGCAAAATCTGCTCCTCTCAAAGTAGCCTTTATCTTAAAAGCACTCCGCAGCATTTCATACATAGTAACGAGTAATGAGTATGAGGCCCTTTTGTTGGAAAATAATCTTATAAAGAAACACCAACCAAAATACAATGTGAATTTAAAAGATGGAAAAACCTATCCAGTTATTCGCATTACCAATGAGAAATATCCACGAATGTTTAAAACCCGGCAAGTTGTTGAAGATGGTTCAGATTATTTTGGTCCCTATCCAAATGTTGATTCTTTGAACACTTATTTGGAAATACTCTGGAAAACACTGCCATTACGCCGGTGTAGGCGCATAAAATCAAGATCTTCTCCTTGTCTGTACTATCATTTGGGGCGTTGTGCTGCAGTATGTGCGGGAAAAATGAGTAATGAGGCATATCATGAGCGCGTTCAGGAAATTCGGAAATTCCTGCGTGGATCAACAAAGCAATTTGAGGTCTTGCTTGAGACAAAGATGAAACAAGCTGCAGAAAAACTGCAATTTGAACAGGCGCGTGAGATGCGGGACGCATTGTATGCAATTCAAGCAGTGATGACAGAACAACGGGTACAAGATTTTAATGTAACAAAGCGGGATTATCTAGCCTATGTAGAAGAGAACAATATCGGTGTGTGTGTGATTCTGCGTATGCAAGATGGGCAACTGCATGGAGCACAGTATTATACGATACAAAACACCGTTGATGATCTAGAGGATGTGGTTTCTCGATGTATTATGCAGCACTATGAGGAAAAAGAGGACCTTCCTGAAAACGTATTCACTTTTAAGCTCTTGTCTAACGCGGAAATCGTGCAGCAGTGGTTTTTAAAACAGTGCAATGCGACGGTGGACATTACGATGCCAAAAAATACCCAGGATGCCCGACTTGTCCATATGGCTATCGACAACGCCTGGCGCGAACGTCGGAAGATACGCACAATCATAGGAACTAGGGAATCTTTGCAGTTCTTACAGGACGTACTATCTATTCCCAGTTTTCCAAATCGCATAGAAGGGTTTGATATTGCGCATATTGGAGGCAGGCACACGATTGGTGCCATGGTTGTTGTTGTTGATGGAAGCATTGATGCAAAACAGCATCGATTGTTTCGCATACGAACAGTTGAATCGGGGGACATAAACGATGTTGCCTCTATAAAAGAGGTGGTGTTGCGGCGATATATGCGGTTGAAAAATGAAAATGGCCAAATGCCTGATCTTGTTGTCATCGATGGCGGGAAGGCGCAACTTAACAAGGCAATAGAAGCATTACGGATTCTTGACCTGGATATTCCCATCGTTGCGATTGCTAAGCGCAATGAAATTCTTTTCACACAATCACATGCTGCGGGGTTGCAATTGCCTGGTGGAGATCCTGCCTTGCGCATTGTGCAGATGGTTCGTGATGAAGCCCATCGCTTCGCAACCAATGCACGCTCACGCGCTCAAAGCAAAGAAATGCGTGCAAATACACTCATGGCTATTCCCGGTATTGGGGCCAAACGCGCAGAGAAAATTTTGAAGGAATTTAAGCATCTTTCGGCGGTGCTCGAAGTTTCATACGATGTGCTTGCAAAAACACTTGGTATTTCACCAAGTCTGGCAAAAGAATTACAGCAATTACTTGCGACCCATCTCAATAAGTAACCCATAGAATACTCATTTTCAGAATGAAATTAATTATACAGCGTGTTGATGGATCCTAAGAAAGCTGATATCGACTATTCAAGAATGACGTTTTTTGCAATATCATTGGAAAATTAGAAAAAGGGCTACCACTGTGAGGTCATTCGATTCGGCGATAAGAAATTTTCAGTTGACCAGGATTGATTGTTTATCATGTGTAACATACAAAGGTCGAGTATGGTCCGATGAGTTATTTCAGGATAACTTCGGAGATAGACGTCCGTTTGATAGAGTGTTGCCAAGATGGTGGTAATATCTTTAAGAGAATGGTTCTTGACGCATTGAGATACACTTTTCATGGCCTTTTTTCCAAAAATACCTATCTTAGAGCAAGCTTCTTCAAAGCTCACACCGCTTGCCACGTTTTCCGCAATAGTGTGGATTTTTCGAAAATACAATTGTAATCGCACGATGATTGAAACAGGGGATTCATTGCTATTCAAAAGTTGGTGAAGTATGTGTATGGCTGTCTTGCTATCATGAAGACAGCAAGCGTCTATAAGGGAAAAAACCGTTTCGTGTTTGACATGTACCGGCAAATTACGAACGTCTTCAATGGTTATATTCTTTTTTCCAAGTGATACGATAAGATGCAGTGTTTCTGTAAGGTCTTTTTGTAACCCGCCGGTCATCCTTGCAAGAAATACAGCTGCATCCCGAGTAAGTGTACAATTTGATTGCGCTGATTGAGACATAAGCCAAGAAACTCGTTGGTCAATATGTTTTTCCCAGAAAATCTGTTGGTTTTTTTTGGGGATGCACTGTGTCAAGAGATTTGGTAATTGGAGTGTATCGCTCATAAATACCAAAATTGTGTCCTCATTCGATTGCTTGCAATACGTTGTGAGTGCAGTGAGGTGTTTTTTGTTTGTGATCATTTCAGAATGACTAACAGTGATGACGCGATGTAATGCATAAAGGGGAGGGTGATATAAACAATCAATAAGTGCTTCAATTTCATCTTGAAGCATCGAATAATGCTGTAATTCAGCCTCGCTATACGTTTGATGTAGACGTTTTATTGCTTTCGATTTTTGTTGCCGATCAGGACCAAGAAATGCATACAGCGAGGTAAGAATTCCCATAAGAAACGTTAGTAAGAACGAATAATGTAGGCAAGTTTTCCCAATACATTTGCATCCCGAGAGTACAATACGTTGTATTTTTCATTCTCAGCAGCTAGTTTGATACGATTTGTTTCAACATAGTATCGACGCAAAGCAGGACGATTATTGACTGCAGTGGCGATGATTTCACCATTTCGTACGATTTGTTGCTGTCGAATAACTGCGACATCGCTCTCCATGACACCGATGCCAACCATCGCATCATCGGGAACTCGAATAGCAAAAAACATGCCTTCTCCAATAAAATTTTGAGGAACCCGCAAAAAATCAACGATGTTTTCCTCGGCAGTGATGCTCTTGTCTGGAATCACCGTTTCAATAAGCGGGATCTCAATCAAAACGTCCTCAGCTATCGCGTTTGAAAGGCTGATACTTCGAGCTCGATTCGGGCGACACTCCAAAATATTTTTCTTTTCTAATGCCTTTACGTGATCGTATGCAGCTTTAACAGAAATGTTGAAGTTATTACCGATTTCGCGAAACGTTGGAGCATTTTTGTTTGTAAGAATGTTTTTCTTGATATAATCAAGAATTTCTTCTTGTCTTTTTGTTAGGTCTTTCATATAAACTCCTTACCTGGTTAATATTATCATTAAGTTAACCAGCTTAATTATGTATATAGCATAAAGCTGGCAAAATTAATTAACTTATAGCGATTTAAGTCTATCCTAACATATAACGCTTTTGTGAAAAAGTACCATAGTAGATTTATTTTGTATTAATTGCTGGACAATACGTATTATTGTGTACTGAATTTGTTTGTGAAAACAGCTGCAATCGCTTCAATGGCTTCTTTTTCATCTGTTCCCTCTGCTTCAACAACTAATCGAGTATTATAGGAGGCACCGAGGGCAATGACGCCAAGAATTGATTTTGCATTCACTCGATCCTCACCACGCGCGAATTGTATTTCAGATGAAAATTGTCCAGCGGTTTGTACGATGAGTGCAGCAGGTCGTGCATGAATACCTGATTTGTTGAGAACTACAACTTCTTTTTTGGTCATTAATTTTCTCCGTCTGAATTTTGCTGTGTGGTTTGCATATACTTTAATATCGTATCATCTAGGTCTTTTGTTGCGCTATACCCCATATTATCAAGACGAGCATTCATGGCAGCGACTTCTATAATAATTGCGATGTTTCGTCCAGTTCGCACTGGTATCTTATGAAACGGAACGTCTACATCAAGAAATTGCTTTTTATGACGTTCAGAGCCAAGTCTGTCGTATTGTGTTGATGGTTCCCATTCTTCAAGGAGGATGGTCAATTGCACATGTTTTGATTCGCGTACTGCTCCGGCGCCGAAAAGATGGGGAATATTGATAATTCCCAACCCACGAATTTCCATAAAATGAGCGATCTCTTTGCGGACACCTGTTCCTAATAATACGTTTCCACCTGCAATACTTTTTAATTCAATGGCGTCATCAGCAACAAGACGGTGTCCTCGCTGAATCAGTTCCAGCGCGGTTTCACTCTTTCCTATGCCGCTTTTTCCCAAGAGCAAAACCCCCACACCAAACACTTCGACCAATACTCCATGGATCACCTGTCGTGGGGCAAACGTATTGGTGAGCACCCTGGCCATCCGATGTGAAAACAATGAGGTGGGTAGTGGAGATGAAAAAACAGGGCAATTACATTCTTTTGCGAGTTCAAGAATGCATGCTGGCGGAAAGAGGCCATGGGTAAAAATCCAGCAAGGGACTGGCGCCTCCATGAGTTTTTTGCAATTAACCAATAATCCCGGATTATGCTGCTCTTGATAGAGAAATGCGGTCTCTCCCTTTCCAAACAATTGAATTCTGCTGTTTGAAAAAATCTGAAAGTTTCCGGTTAATGCCAATCCAGGGCGATTTATTGCCGAGTGACTGAGAATCCTCCGTTCTCCCTCTATTAAAACAGTGAGTGATAACTTGTCATGAGATTTCTGCTTCAGAGTTACTAGGTGATGTACATCCATAGGGGGTTAAGAATGAATCTTGTCTACCTCTTTTCGAATTTTATTACTTACAGAATCAATAAAGAAATCAACCGCTTCTTTTATATGATTGTGCCCACTTTTTACGACTGCATGCGCATTCCATGCAAAATGTATGAAGGCTTCAAGTTTGTATCCTCCTGAATCTTTGATTATTTTTATTTCAATTGACTGTAATGACTGTTTCCATTTGTCTATTCTTTGTAATTTCTGCTCCATCAGCTCGATAATATCCTTTGGGACATGCCAGTGAACACCTTGTATCGTTAATTCCATACTTACCTCCGTTTTTTTTGTTTTAACATCCCGAGTTCCTTTCTATATTTTGCCACAGTACGCCGAGCTATGAAAATGCCTTGTTTTGCCAGGTGAGAACGAAGAGATTCATCAGATAGGGAAGATTTGCTCTGGTTGATCAAAGAACGAATGATATGCTTGATGCCGGTCCGGGCTATGCTGCCTTTTGTGGTGGTGGTGCCTAAGGAAAAGAAAAACCGCAACAGGTGGATCCCATCCTGGCATTGGATGTATCGAGTGTTTGCAATCCGTGAAATTGTCGATGTGCTTAATTCAAGTTCTGCAGCGAGGCCACTTATTTTTAACACTTTCATCTTTGAAGGGTCATCCAAAAAATATGCTTTTTGATGTTCTATAACCCGTTTTATCAATTGTTCGCTAGTTTTTTCACGCAGCTCTAGAGAGTGCAGGAACTGTTTTCCTTGATTGATGTGCCGTTGCGCAAATCGCAACTCGGTGGTGGATTTTTTTTTGCTGTCAGGCACGGAATCATTTTCTGAAACAATTTTTAAAAAACGTGGGTTGATGCGAAGGTGAGGAAGAGATGAATGGAAAAAATGAATGTGTATTTTCTCATCTTTGATGCGAATTTCTGCATCGGGGCGTATGTACTGTGTTTTTGTTGCGCTGTATTGCCTGCCTGGAAAGGGATTTAAAGATTGCAAAAATATCATGTACGCATCTTTTTTGGAATCGTTATCTTTGAAAGATTTTGCCTTGAAGGATGCGTTCTTATCGAGTGGGAACAAAGCATAGATAAAAGCATCGATATCATCCGGTGCATTCTTTTGGTGCCGAGCCTGAACAACGAGAGATTCTTGAAAGTTGCTGACCGCAATGCCAACAGGATCCAAGGATTGCAACGTTGCTAATACATGTTGATACGATTCATAGGAATACCCGAGAAGGAAGGTTTCAGGATTGAGGATGTGAAATCCATTTTCGTCGAGATTACTGATCAACAGATGGGCAAGTTGTTTTTCTTTGACGTTCAGAAAGCAAAGTTCAAGTTGTGCCGATAGGTGGTCGTGCAGAGATGTTTCGGGGTTATAGATATCAATGGCCTGCACTTGTTCAAACGGAGAAGATTGCGCATCGGCAGAAAAAGGATTGTCGGCGTCGTGGAGTTCTCCAGAAGTGTTTTGTTTGTTGAGTGACTTTGTTTCCTGCAGAGATAGTGAACTATGTGATTGTGGGTCAACTTCAAGAGCAGGATTGGCGTACAGTTCGGTTTTAATTGTTTGGAGCAGGTCATTTGTTGACATCTGCACCATGCGCAACACTTGCAGGGTCTGTGGAGAAAGTCGTTGCTGTTGAACTTGCGTGGTACGCAATGATTGTTCGAGCATAGTGTGCGCTTCCACTCCATAGAGAGCAACCATGACTTCTCCATAGAGAACAACTATAATTATAGTACTCTAATGGAAATTATAGTACTCTAATGGAAATTATAGTACTCTAATGAAAAAATTTAGGAGATGGCTGTATAGTTTGCATTGAATGAGGGTGGATGTGGTAGATATGTCGGTGCGTGGAATATGTTCTGAGTGCATCAAAGGTTCTTTTTTCATACTCTCCTGACATAGGCACAAAACCAGGGTACAATATGACTTGGATCATACGGGCTGTAGCGCAGGGGTTAGCGCACATGTCTGGGGGACATGGGGTCGGCGGTTCAAATCCGCCCAGCCCGATACCGTAAATTACTGCATAGCAACAATTTAAAAACCTTTTTTGGATAATAATTCTTATGATTTCTGATCTGAGCGCTGAACAGTATCTGGTTTTATAACTGCAGGGCTTCTCGATTTCAAACAAGAAATTCAATACCATTGTCGTTTGTGAATTTGCAAGCAAAAATTCGAGCCGAGGTTAATCACTCCTTGGAACATCCATTTGCAAGATTAAAATTTCTCCCTGTACTGATCAGATTGTGCCATGTACATTTCTTTATAGAATGAATTGTTGCCCATTAATTCATAATGATTTCCATATTCAACCCTTTTCCCATCGTTCAACACGAGAATCGTATCGGACATTTTGATAGATCCTAGTCGATGGGTGATAAGAATAGTGGTTTTATCAGCAGATAAGCATGCAAAATCTTTAAATATCTGAGCCTCTGTTTGAGGATCGAGTGAGGCGGTTGGTTCATCTAGGATCATGAGAGAGGACTCCCGGTGCAAGGATCTGGCGATTGCCAACCTCTGTCAACTGCCTCCTGAGAATTCGATTCCACCAAACTCTCGTTTAAGCATTGAATCAAAATGCGCATAATTTTTCTTCAAGATTTTCTTAATACCAAGGTATTCAATATACCCATCTTCCTGATCAAAAATAGAGATGTTTTCTCCAACTGACAAGGCATATTTTGCATGGTTCTGAAATACCGCACTGATGATCTTTTTCCAGCTTTCAACTTTGAACACTCGTATATCAGTATTATTAAACAATATCTGACCTTGCTGTGGATCATAGAATCGCAATAGGAGTTTTATAAGTGTTGTCTTCCCTGAGCCATTTTCTCCTACGATTGCAAGTTTTTCATTTTTATGCAGAACAAATGAAATGTTGTCCAATGCTTTTGCCCCATTTGGATAGGTAAATGAAACGTTTTGAAACGTAATGTTGAATTCATTTGTTTCAATGTGGTCAATTGTGCCAGACAGAATCTTGGGTTTGATCTTCAGAAAGCTAAAATAATCACTGAATACAACAATATACCACCTAAATATCCTAAC
This sequence comes from Spirochaetia bacterium, assembly GCA_965243525.1. GTDB lineage: Bacteria > Spirochaetota > Spirochaetia > WTKD01 > WTKD01 > WTKD01. The sequence goes on from OZ251568.1 coordinate 1,195,438, forward strand.
AACTGAATCAACTCATCATGAGCGGCATTGGTATCCAAGGTTAAGCTAGAGAGGTATTGCGTTTTTCGTGCTTCAAAGCTGTTTTTTGTAACAGTAATCCACGTAAATTTCTGAAGTTTAATGGTTAACAATGTGTGGGGAATTACTGCGAATAATATCATAATTGGTATCCATATTTTTATAGTCGCCAATACGATAAGAATGGAAATTACGGAAATTAAATATGAAACGGAATTTGATAGGTTTACGATCAGGCTGATTGGGCGCGTGCCAGAATAATGCAGCAAATTATGCGATGTGTCGTGGAAGTTTTTGTTATCAAAATATTCCATCCCCGCCAAACTGTTGGTTTTGTTCATGATTTCAACATTTACATGTTTTACGAGTTTGTCGTTTAACATGCCCATTGCAAAAGAAAAAACAGTGGCAGATATATACTCAACAAGTATATAAGACATCAAAAACGATCAACGGAATGATTGCAGCAAGCCCTCTCTGGGCTGCCATGAGATTGTCGATGATAATTTTTATCACGTAAATTCGAATCGCTGGAGCAGAGCCCTTCAATGCAATGGAGATCAGCAAAAGAGTTGAATATTTGACTGAGCATGTAAAGATTTCATGTATTGATTGTGCTAAAACCAATAGCTTATTGAAAATTCTTTTTTTAAATCGGCAATCATGCACCACTCCCTTTTACATCCGGCCTTTCGAAAGTGCTTAATCTTAGATGAATTTGTAGATTCTGTTCCACCTAGAGAATGATTTAAGCATAGTATGTTCTGCGTTCACTTGACATTACTTGATTGTCTATAGACTCTACATATAGGGGGTGTAGCTCAGTTGGCTAGAGTACTTGAATGGCATTCAAGGGGTCACGGGTTCAAATCCCGTCACCTCCATATGATATATGGTATATATTGACGACCTATTTGAAGACAATACGCAACCTTCTGATAAAAAAGAGGCAGCTAGTCCACCCATAGACATTCACCATAAATTTTCCGAAGAAGCATTCAAACGCATTGAAAAAACGTTTGATAAACCAAAAAAAATCGTTGCAGATGATACAGAATATCTAAAAACGATTATTGCTGCTGCAGGAAAGGCGGGGGCTCATTTTCAAAAATTACTCAAGCAATATCTTTCGATAGAAGATAGTGAAGAACGCGGTGATGTTCGTGCGAAACTGATTCCAGCATATTGGAATATGATCACTGAACTTGCTGAGAACACAACATCTTCTAAGTCTAATCCAGAAAAATGGCTGTATCGTTTTGGATATATCACCAGTCAAATACTGAATCAACGACAACTGGATGTTCTTGCCTGTGTTGTTAATGAACGACAGACGAATGAATCGCTGTATTACATTGATGAATGGCTCTTGCTGGTTGCGCAAGAAGGGATAGGGGCTACGAGCAGTGATGAAGTTGCCGAACGTAAGATGACTATCGAACAGCGCAAGCAGGCAAAATTTCAACGTGTTTCTGGACAATTGGGGCATAAGCTGATGATTGCTGAAAAATATGCGCATGAGTTAGAGCAGCTTGAATATAAATTAAGATTTGCAATTGAAAGTATTTCTGAAAAAGATTTCGATTCAACGCTGAATAATCTTCGTCACTCCTATTCAGATACGCAAAGTCAATCATTGTCTCAAATTAGTAGAACTGTTTCTGAAATAGTAACGATGCATCGAAAATACAAAGTCAGTCGAGATGACTATGCGAAATTGGTGAAAGATCATGAGGGGCTTGCGGAGCTAACAAATATAAACACAACTAAAGAGCATAATCAAAAACTTATTGTACAAGAGCTGCAGATAATACGACAAATAGCAAAATTGTGCGTGGGACGCACCGGAAATCATGTTCCTTTTTTAATGGGAACTTATTATTCTGGTTCGCGTGATGAAATCGCCACACGAGAAAATGTCAATAACATCCTTGCGGAGTTAGAGTATATCGATGCAGGGTTGTTTTTGCGAACGTTTAAAGAGCTTACGAATCGAATAGTTCCCTACATCTTGCTTGTGCCTTGTTTTGGAGACATGGGGATTTGTTGGGAACCCTTTGATCGATTTAATCGAGCAAGCAGCAAGGGGCGGGTCGCTATTCCGATGTATCCTCGAAATTTACGTCTAGCGGTTATCGCAGCGATGGGGGATCTACGTTGGCAGGTGGCGAAAGAAAAGGCGGGACGTTTTTGGATGGAAGAAGGGGTGACTGGGTGGTATTATGAATTTTATACGCGCATGAAGTTTAAAGGGGATGTGCGGTTGGCCTTTATCAAGGACTATATTCTCTGGATCATGCAAGAATCAAACGGAACACAAAAACTTGAGCGTGAAGTCCGTGGAATATTCTGGCGATATCTGCCTTTTCCGCAAGAACGTAAGGACAAGTTACGTAATCAAGGATATGTCTACAATGAACTCTATAAGAAAGATATCAATCGCGCGCATTCAAGCATGTATTGAAATTAAAACAGTATCGTTTTCAGTTTTGTATAAGATTTTAGGGTCTAGCTATTTTTTTGCTATGAGATTCTGAATCTTGAATTTTTCACCATACCGAACGATAAACTGCTTGTAAATAATAAAGGTTAATACAATTGCAACACAAAAAATGACTAATCCAAGAATGGTATTTACATTTCTGGGGAGCAGGGGAGCTATGAACGCAAGATACAGTGACATCAGTCCGATGAACAGGAGCCCCATGAGTACTATGTTTGCAACTGATGCAACAACGATAAAAATAACGATTTTTGCTGTTCTGTTGAGCTTAGGCATATTATGCTTTCTTTTTTATGAACGAAAATACCAAAAATAACAAGACGCCGATGACTACTGCAGAATCAGCAACATTGAATGTTGGCCATCGTTCAAACCCGAATATTCCGTAAAACCGGATATCAATAAAATCGACGACGCCGCCTCCACGAAACAAACGATCAGAGAGGTTGCCTAATCCCCCTCCGGCTACCAATGCGAATGCATACCGCCCTGAGGGATTCAAAGTTTTATCAAAAATCACAATATAGATAAGCCATCCTAATAACAATAGAGGCAATACCGTAAAGAGAATACGTTTTGTGAGCGTTTCCAAGTCTCGTCCAATGCTAAACAGAATTGCATTGTTGGTTATATGGGTGATGCGAAAAAAATCGCCAATTACATTGATCGAGGATCCTGCTGCAGGAAAGACTGGCATGGTTGAAACGACAATAGTTTTGCTCACCTGATCAATGGCAAGAGTAGCGAGGATGATGCAGAAGATAGTTATCACTATTTTTTTTGAAAGATGACTAATGCGCGATGGTTTTAGCTCTGGTTTGGGTGGTGATGTATTCTGTTGGGGGGTTGAGCTCATTTCTATATTACTCCTCTATACTTTTATGCTACGTACGTCTGTAGCATAGTGACCACTACACATATAGTCAATTCCTGCTGCCTCTGCGGTGTGATAGATCAGATGCTTTGGGATTTTGAGCATGCTGCGTGCAGAGAACGACAACGTTGATACATGCAATGATCAATAGAGACCATGCATACCATTTGTTCAAAGAGATCAGTTGCCATTGTTCAAGCTGATGTGAGTAATGCCAGACGCCAAAATACGTGCAGATGTTTTCTGCACCCCAGAGAATCAAACCAAGGAGCATGACGACGAGCAAAAAAGGAATCTTTCTTTGTCTGTCGTAGGGAGTGAAAAAGACCTGCGTTCTGAAAAAAACAAGCAATGCGATAAGAGATAGATAGACTCGCTGATCACCGATATAGTGCTTGGTGAAAAAATTAATGTATAGAAGGACGCTCAGGGTATTGAAAAGCCACAACGGAGGAGCTTTGTGCAAATGTATTTTCAAAAATCGCCATGCCTCGGTGATAAAACTCCCCACACAGGCGTACATGACTCCAGAAACCAAGGGCACACCCAAGATCATCGTATAGGCTCTGTCTTGATAGAACCAAGATTGAATATACGCTGAGGTTTTGAACATTTCTAATAGCAGCCCAAGCAGATAGAAAATAATGATTGCTGTTTGTTCATTTGCTGATACAAATCTGTGCTTGATGCACCAGATGTGGACCAACAGCATGATAAGCAACCAAAAATCGTAACGCGGCAATCCGAGTAGGCCGGATTTTGGGGTGACGAGCAACAGCGTAAAAAAAACACCAGCAAGAAAACAGGAGCGCACCAATTTGAACAGAAGCAAGCAACATTCTTTTGGAAGACGTATTTTTCGGGAGGCCGGGGATTGTCCAACATGACACAGCAGGTAAGCGTCGACTCTTCGGAATGCTCTTGTTATAGGATTATTTTTCAACAGCATGGGAGGCTGTTTTCTGCAATTGATTTTCGTGTGTAATGAAGAGTGATAAGGCTTTGCGTAGATGCGAATACGAAACGGTCATAGACGTGCTGTTTTTTTATTGATGATTAGGGAAGGTGGTTTAGAGGCCTGTTGGAATATCGATGAATTCTGCTGAAATGTTACATTCATTGGTACAATACTCCGCTATACTTTTTACGCCATGGATCTCTGTGGCATAGTGCCCACCGCAGATATAATCGATTCTTGCTGCTTTTGCAGTGTGGTACATTGCGTGATTTGCATCGCCGGTAATGAATAGGTCAAGATTCTCTGCAATGGCTTGATCAAGTTCGCGAGTTGCTCCACCTGATATTATGCCAACACGAGAAATAGCTTGATTACGAAAATCACCTAAGGCCAAAGGATTGGGGAAAAAGGATTCCTGAATCTCTTTGAATGATTGTAGGGGCGAACATTCTCCCTGGATTCCGATGTATTCACCGTTGTAGTGACCGAATGGGCGAGTATGGGTTAATCCCATTTGAGATGCAATGCAAGCGTTGTTTCCATGGATGGGATGTGCGTCAAGAGGAAGGTGACATGCATACAAGGCGATTTTGTTTTCAATGAGTTTTTTTATCAGGGTATACCAGGGTCCGGTGAGCGGAGGGAGTGATTTCCAATAAATGCCATGGTGAACAAATAATACATCTGCAGAGAGTTCAGTTGCGCGATCAATGCTTGCATGGCATGCGTCTACAGCGCAAACAACATGATTCACTGAGGCATCAAGGTCTCCAACTTGAATCCCATTGATTCCTGGATCGATTGACTCAAAATGAGGGATATTTAAAAGGGGCTGCATCCGGGCATCAAATTCGCGTAGGTTCATATGGTATAACTATACTGGTTAATGTTTTAGAGGTAAATCCTCGTGCGTGTTGATAGTGATGTATCAGAGTTTGATCTGAATTTCATGAGGTTGCGTTATAAAAAGGCGTGACTTCACAGAATGAAAAAAATAACAAACAATGAACTGTGTTCTCTTATACGTTAGAATCTAGTCCAGCATTCAAGGAATTATCAGCGCTCCCGCTTGATTTTTCACGGATACATCAAAAGCGCGATGAAGGATGTCTCAGTGCTGCCAGTGAATATGTTGAATTTCATTGGCTGACTGCGGGGATTACCGCAAAGCATGAGGGCATGTTTGCTCAATTAGCAGAGGAAACCGGAGTATACGCGCAGTTTCAGGCATTATTGCACGGCGAGCCTATGAACAAGGGAGAAGATCGTGCGGTTTTGCATCATCTTCTTCGGAGTGCTGCAGCACCAGTGCCGGCAATGCAGTCGATGTGGAGTCAATTTCATGAAGAAACTGAACGAGCCATGCACCTTGCAGAAGAGATTCGTGCTGACGATAGATTTGATACGATACTCCACATTGGTATTGGAGGTTCAGCTCTTGGTCCGGAATTGTTGATGGAGGCTTTGTCCTTTCTTCCACAACGGTTTGCTGTCAAAATTGTCTCAAACGTAGATCCGCAGGCCCTGATTCAAGCGACTGAGGGGATCGACATGAGCCGCTGTCTCGTATTAGTGGTCAGCAAAAGCGGAAGCACCCAGGAGACCGCAGCAAATTTTCAATCCTTAAACGTAAATGCAAAAGAACAGGTCATTGCAATAACGATGCGAGGAAGCTTGTTGGACAAACCTGATGATCTTCGCGCTGTTCTGTATATGGATCCATCCATTGGAGGAAGGTATTCAATTTCATCCCCCATTGGGGCTTGTCTTGTTTCGCTGGTATATGGGAGCCAATGTTTTCGTGATTTTCTTCGAGGCGCAGCATCTTCTGATGCGACAGCGGGTCACACTGATACACATCAAAATGCGGCATTGTTTGATGCGCTATTGGGGGTGTACTACCGCAATATATGTGGATTTCCTGCAACAGCAGTGCTTCCCTATGTCCATTTGCTTCGTCGATTGAGTGCCTATCTGCAACAATTAGATATGGAGAGCAATGGGAAGCAGAGTGACCGGACTGGAAACAGGGTGAACCATGCCACGGGGCCACTTATTTTTGGGGAACCTGGCACCGATGCACAGCATAGTTTTTATCAATTTTTGCACCAAGGAACGCAAATCATTCCCTTGCAGTTTATTGGGATACGCAATTCCTTACATGATGATGCCGATGCGAGCCAAAAACAAAGATTGCTCAATGCGAACCTGACCGCTCAAATAGTGGCATTTGTACGTGGCCAAGAACATGATGATCCAAACAAACGATTTTATGGCGGGAGACCTTCAACGGTGTTTATGGCAGATCGCATGAGCCCTGAAGTTCTGGGCAGCCTAATCGCTCATTTTGAAAACAAAGTTATGTTTCAGGGATTTTTATGGAATATCAACAGCTTTGATCAAGAGGGAGTGCAGCTGGGGAAGCGACTTGCCAACACGGTGCTCGAAGCTCCAGAATCTGATGCCCTACTCTATACAGTAGCGAAACGAACAGGGGTGGTATGATCGTTCACAATTTTTCTGCGGGACCGTCAGCAATTCCTCAAACTGTCTTGCAGCAATTGCAAGAAGAACTCTGTGACTTTGGTGGAACTGGCTATTCCTTGTTGTGTATGTCCCATCGCGGTGACATCTATGAAGAAGTACATCAGCGTGCCATTAATGGTATTCGTGCTGTGTTACGTGTTCCAGAAACACATAGCATTCTTTTGCTTGGTGGTGGAGCGAGCTTGCAGTTTGGGATGATACCCATGAACTTTGCTCAAGGGCGGCCTGTGGGTATTGCATTGACGGGAAAGTGGGCAGAAAAAACCTATGCTGATCTGAAACGGGTTTCTCTTCCGCATATTGTGTGGGCTCGAAACGGCGATGAAGCATTTCCTCCATTATTAGAATGTGAAGATTCACTGACATACGTGCATATCACCAGCAATGAAACAATCGATGGTGTGCAGTGGTGGGAGCTTCCAGAATGTGGAACGACAGATCTTGTTGTCGATGCATCAAGCGATATTGGTAGTCGTGCTATCAACATAACGCGCTGTGCAGGAGTGTATGCAGGGGCACAGAAAAACCTTGGAATCGCCGGAGTTAGCATTGTTATTCTCAGGAATGATATGTTTGACCGCATTCCCCAAGACATACCGGCCTATCTTAACTTTGAAACGCACCGAAAAAGTGATTCGCTCTATAATACTCCTCCAGTGTTTGCTATTCGAGTACTTGATCTTGTTTTGCAGTGGATTGAGGAACAGGGCGGAGTGGATGCGATAGAGCAGAATAACAGATCAAAATCGCAGATGCTCTATTCAGCACTTGATGCATATCCAGATGTCTATACTACAGTGAAAAACAATCGTTCGAGCATGAATATTGTGTGGAACCTGGGATCAAAAGAACTGACCGATCGCTTCCTTTCTCTCGCATCTGCGGAGGGTTTTGTTGGATTGAAGGGCCATCGGAGTCTAGGAGGCCTTCGTGCTTCTTTGTACAACGCAGTTACTCAAGGATCGGTAGACACCTTGGCAGATTTTGTTCGTCAATTTGCTGAGGAACATTCAAAATAAAATCGCATAGACAGGACGATTATTTCGCAGAGGTATTTATCATGGAGAGTGGTTGCTGTGTCGCCTCGATGACATCACGCCACAATGCTCCTGATGGATCCACGGAGTTACGTTTGGAAACGGCAGTTGCCATGGGCATATGTACAAAATGGCCATTTAAATAGCTGATTAATACTCCTGTTTTTCCTGCCATGGCAGCATGCACTGCATTATGTGCAAGGCGTGAGCAATAGAGAGAATCGTTTGGTACCGCGACTGCACCCCTAATGAGATAGCTTGGATCGATGTATTTCAGCTGCATAGTCATTTCAATGCGTTTAAAATATTCTTTGATGGCGGTTTTTAAAAACACCCCTATGTCTGAAAGTTGTGGGTTTCCTGATTTATCTTTTTCATCGGTAGGCGCTAAGAGATGTTGGCCGGCACCTTCGGCAACGATGATGACCGCGTGTTGGCGCCGGCGCAATCGATTTTCAAGGTGGGTGAATAGGCCATTTGGGCCTTCAAGATCAAAAGAAACTTCAGGAATGAGTACGAAATTGGCATCATTGCTTGCAAGAGCAGTGTGAGCAGCGATAAATCCTGAGTTCCGGCCCATCAATCGCACCAATCCGACTCCGTTTTCTGCAGAATGTGCCTCTGAGTGAGCAGAATACACTACCTTGGTGGCTTCAGTCACTGCGGTTTCAAATCCAAAAGATTTTTCTATATAGCTGAGGTCATTGTCGATAGTCTTAGGAATTCCGATCACGGAAATTTTTAACTTGCGTTTGAGAACTTCTGCAGTTATGTTCATAGCGCCGCGTTGGGTTCCGTCGCCGCCGATAACAAAAAGCATGTTTAAATTTAAACGTTCGATTGCATCTACGATATCTTCGGTGCGCTCTCCGCCGCCTCGCGAAGAGCCCAAAATGCTCCCTCCGATACGGTGAATGTCGTCTACAACATCGGGATTGAGATCTATCGTTGGGATGTTGTTTTCAGGAATTAACCCAGCATAGCCAAAGCGAATGCCAGAGATGCGACGAACGCCATAGTTTCGCCATAATGAACGTGTTATGGTGCGAATAACATCGTTGAGGCCAGGGCATAGTCCACCACAGGTGAGAATTCCAGCGTGCACATGCCGGGGAAGGAAATATATTTTTTCACGTGGGCCGGCGTATTCAAGCAAATCATTGCGATTTTCAGTACGTTGTGGGTCATACCACACATCATAGATAATGTGTACATCATCTGAAATAAATCCAGACCCTCTGCCCTCCGGAGAATATCGTAGTGGTGAGGGAATCTTTCCGGTTCCCAATGTTGGAATTGTAAAATCCTCTTGCATAGATCAGTGTAATTGTCACAAGAATGGAAAACAAGTATTGTTTTGCGTTCTTTGCTCAGATATAGTGAATTATGCATACGCCGGCGATAGCAATTATTGGGGGAGCAGGATATATAGGCAGTCATGTTGCAAAAGCGTTTCGCGATGCCAACTATCAGGTGCATATTCTTGACAATTTGAGCAGCGGTAGCCTTGAAAACAGCATTTCCAGTGCGATGTTTCACCACTGTGACATATTGGTGCCTAGTTCACTTGATGCTTTTTTCTCACAGCATGCGATAGCCGGTGTCGTACACCTTGCTGCAAAAAAGGCAGTGGGTGAATCAATGACTGATCCAGTGAAATATACTGAATCTAACATCGTTGGCACGCATAATGTACTTGCCTGCCTCCATAAATACGCTGTTCATCATATTGTTTTTTCGTCGTCGGCAGCGGTATATGGAACCCCTGATTATCTACCTGTTGATGAGAAGCATCCGCTGCGACCAGAAAATTACTATGGATACACGAAAAAATGTATCGAAGAGATTTTATCTTGGTATGGAACCTTGCTTGAATGTTCCAGCGTCAGCCTGCGCTATTTTAATGCGGTGGGGTATGATCCGAGTGGAGAAATTACGCATATTGAAAAAGAGCCAAGCAATTTGCTGCCGCGTGTCATAGAATGTGCGATGGGGCTTCGAGAGAAACTAGATGTTTTTGGAACTGATTTTGATACCTCAGATGGCACTGGTGTTCGAGATTATATCCATGTGAGTGATCTTGCCGATGCCCATTTAAAAGCAATGGAGTATTTGCTTGCAGGAAACAAAACAGTTGTCCTCAACCTCGGTAATGAATTAGGAACCAGTGTCCAAGAGATGATCGATGTAAGCCGTGCGGTTACTCAAAAAGACATTCCAACCCAGGCGATGGAACGACGACCGGGAGATCCTGCAACATTGATCGCATCTTCACAAAAGGCAGGTGAAGTCCTCAAATGGAAACCGCATATTACAAGCCTTCGTGAGATGATTGAGACAACCTGGATGGTCTATAAGAAAGTGCATGCCTAGAATACCATGACTGAACGAGAGAAGATGCTAGCAGGAAAACTCTATAACCCGATGGATCCTGAACTGGTTGCATTGCGTGCTCGTGCGCGATCATACACCCATCAATTCAACGCAAGCAGCGATAAAGAAGAAAAAAAAGAAATTATAAAGAAACTAGTTGGAAACGTCGCAGACGATAATTATTTGATTGAAGGACCATTCTTTGCTGATTATGGATGCAACCTCTATCTTGGAAAGAATTTTTTTGCAAATTTTAATTTCGTCGTTCTTGATGTGGGAAGGGTTGATATTGGAGATAATGTCATGATAGCAACTAATGTGCAGCTCTTGGCTGCAACTCACCCGGTTGATATCGCCACACGGTATTCAGGCAAGGAATTAGGGGCTCCAGTCACCATTGAATCAAATGTTTGGATCGGTGGAGGCGTGATCGTGAACCCGGGGGTATGTATTGGAGAAGGTGCGGTCATAGGTTCAGGAAGCGTGGTTATCAAAGATGTGCCTCCCCACGTTGTTGCAGCGGGCAATCCATGTCGGGTCATTCGCGAAATTGATCAAAACCGCGCATATCAAGAATAGAATTGAACTCGATGCAATCATGAGATTTGAAAATTAGTATTTTCAAGAATTGTTGGTTTGCGGATGCCTTGGTGGTGGAGTGTCTTCAGCATTTCTCCGAATCGGTGTGAACGCAGGACAATGCTTTCCCGTACTTTCGTATACGAGGTGGGAGGGAATACGCCTTGTTTTTATGCCGAATACGGTACAGACACGCGGATATCGAGGGTCCCAACTAACTTTGAAAAATGCACAACGTAAACATGGTGGATACATCTGTTACTATTTCGACATAGGTATGCGGTGTATATAGCCTTTCATGAGCAGTTGCTTCTCTTTACGAAGAAAAAGCTATACTATGCAACCATAATGAATACGAAATGGTATATTACACCGATTGGTATGCTCGAGGCAGAATACAGCGATGAACAAGAACTCTATAGTTTGCGGTATCTCGATGAATCAGAGAAGGTTCGTGCTGGTGTTCCATCGCATGATGCATTTTCAGAAGAATTAGCGGCATTTTTCAAACGAGATTTGCAGGCATTTTCGACGCCAACGGTTCCATTGGAGGCATATAGTAAGGCAACAGCCTTGCAACGAGATGTCTGGAAGGCGCTCAAGCGTGTTTCGTATAATACTACGGCTTCATATAAGAAACTTGCAGCACTGAGTGATCATGCGGAGGCGATTCGAGCAGTAGCAAGTGCGGTTGCAAAAAATCCGTTACCAATTGTGATTCCTTGTCACCGCATTATTCATGAGGATGGGAGTCTGGGTAATTATGCACTTCACAGTTTGGGAGACGATGGCTGCTTGCTGAAAAAACAACTCATTGCTCTTGAACAAGGTCACAGCATTACAAAGGGATAAGGACAGATGAAGTCACTTGCTGAACAATTGAACACGACGTTATCTCAATCGGTCGCAGGACGACTTCTCTCTGATATGGGGGAGCGAATGTTTTTTCCGCGGGGTATTGTCGCACAGTCTGCAGAAGCGCAGCGACGAGCTGATCGTTTTAATGCAACGGTGGGAATGGCCTGCAGTCAAAAACGTCCAATAATATTGCCAACGCTACAACGACATATTCCAACACTAGGCCCAAAAGAATCGGTTGCCTATGCACCAACCGCAGGACAACCAGCATTGCGAGATGCATGGAAACAATTACTCGTAAGCAAGAATCCATCATTGCAAGACAAACGCTTCTTGTTGCCCATTGTCACAAGTGGGATCACCCACGGTATTAGCATTCTTGCAGATTTGTTTGCTGATGAAGCAGATACGCTCATCGTTCCCGATCTCTATTGGGGAAACTATCGACTCATTTTTCAGGAACGTCGAAAGGCAACTATCGCACCGTTTCCATTTTTTACAGAATCCGGAACTTTCAACTTAGATGCGTTAAACCAGGTGTTGGAGCAACAAACAAAAAAAACAATTATCATTCTCAATTTTCCAAACAATCCTTCGGGATATTCATTGACAACAGCTGAAGTTGCAGCATTACAAGAGATGGTCAAACGGCATGCAGATCGTGGGTTAGATATGCTTGTTATCTTTGATGATGCGTATTTTGGCTTGTTCTATGAAAAAGATATCATGCGAGAATCTTTGTTTGCCTTGTTTTGCGATCTCCATGAAAATATTCTTGCAGTCAAGGCAGATGGAATCACGAAAGAAGATTATGCGTGGGGACTACGTGTGGGATTTCTTACGTTTGGAGGGCGAGAGCTTGATGATGCAAAGTATGAAGCGCTTGAGAAAAAGACGATGGGAGCGATTCGTTCGAGTGTTTCTAACGTGAGTAATGTATCGCAGCATTTGGCGTTGAAATTGTTTCAAGATTCAAAATATTCTCATGAAAAAAAGGAATACCTTGAAATTCTTCAAGCTCGATACGAAATAGTACAATCCTGTTTGGCGAAAAAGGATCATTCACTATTGACGCCATTGCCATTCAATTCGGGGTATTTTATGGCGTTTATTCTGCAAAAAGGATCAGCTGAGATGCTACGCCTTGCACTGCTTGAAAAGGGAATAGGGGTTATTGCAGTGAATGAGCAAATAGTGCGCGTTGCGTTTGCAAGTGTTGATGCGGACGTGCTTTCCTTGCTCTACGATGAATTGTATGCTGCGGCGGGTCAATTAACCTAAACAGTAGTGATTGAACGTTGTATTCTTGGCATCGATGCTAATATCAAAAGACAGATCAGTTAAGAAGATATCTTTTGCTCGTTTTGTTCTGTTCGGAACGATTCTCGGAAGTCTGTTTGGCATTGGGTGTGCACAACCGGTGCTTCGAGTGACATCGGATCGCAGTGAAATTGCAGTATTGGTTGAATTGTATAATGCGACTCAGGACGATGTGTTGGGTATATTCCACTATTCTGAGCAACCAAAACAGCTAATCAGCAGCACAGAACCGCCCGTTGATGTAGTTGTAACAGAAGATCTCCACCATGAATTCTATGCTGATTATTTCATATCGACAAAAGATATGGTTGATGATGCAGAGATATATGATTTGTTGCGCAGCACTCAGGGAACGTGGACGCTTCCTCTTTCCTTTGATGTGCCGCTTATTCTTTCGCAACACGATACATTTCCACATCAGTCACGTATTTTAGCTCGTGAACTGCAGTTGGGTTATGATGAAACCACAGAAGAACAACGAATACGGCATTTTTCTCCGCAATGGGCTGCGGCATTTCTGGTATATACGCTACGATCGCGTGGAGTTCGATTTTTTGAAGGGTCTGAGAGAGATATTCAATGGAATGCAAATGCTGTGGAAGAAGCAGCTGAGTTTCTTCGCACGTGGAATTTGAATATTGCGCCGGTTGCAGTGCAAGATCATTTTATAGAAAAGAATTTCACAATACCTTTTTTCCGCCTTATTCAGCTGGACAGAATTGGATATCATTGGAGTACAGCCAATGCATTTTTTTCATTGCATCCCCTCGATCAGAGGGATATTCGAGCGACTTGGCTGGATCACGACACCGGCATATGGATAACAACCAGCGTCGGTGCAGGAGTTACGAAGACTTCACGACAAAAACGACAGGCCAAGGCATTTATCACATGGCTCCTTGATCCAAATACACAAAAATTCTATCTGGAGAACAAGGAAGACTTGGGAATTCGTTCTTTTGGATTCGTTGGCGGATTTTCGAGCCTTTACCCCATAAATGAGACATTTATTCAGAGAGAAATAGGAGATATCCCTATACCACTTCCCTCAGAGCTTCAATTTTCACTTCCGCACCTGCGTGATTGGCAAGGCTACGCACAACAAGTGCTAGAGCCATGGATAACCACCTATATCCGATCTGATGATGCCTATGATGGGGCAGTGGAACTTGGTGCTGCAACACAAAAATGGACAAATCAAGGCATTCGATAACCTGAGATGGTGCAGGGGCTATGTCAGTTTTGTCCTTATGACATACCATTGCAATTAGTTGTATGAATTGCTATTCTAAAATATTCTAAACTGTTTGGAGGAAAATATATGGCAACAGTTGAATTGAAAAACATTCGCAAGGTATACAGCGGCGATGTCGTTGCGGTAGATGATGCGAATATAAGTATTGCAGACAAGGAATTTGTCGTGCTTGTTGGTCCTTCGGGTTGTGGAAAAACAACAACCCTGCGTATGATTGCGGGACTTGAAGAAATTACCGGCGGTGATCTTTTTATTGACGGTAAGCGTGTGAATGATATCCCCCCAAAGGATCGCGATATCGCCATGGTGTTTCAAAACTATGCGTTGTATCCCCACATGAATGTCTATGACAACATGGCATTTGGATTGAAGATTCGTAGATTCACGAAGGACGAGATCGATTCACGTGTAAAAGAAGCAGCAAAAATTTTGGACATAGAGGCATTGCTGGAACGAAAGCCAAAGGCGCTTTCTGGAGGGCAACGTCAGCGTGTTGCAGTTGGGCGTGCTATTGTTCGGTATCCCAAGGTGTTTTTGTTTGACGAACCGCTTTCAAACCTTGATGCAAAACTTCGTGTGCAGATGCGCGCTGAGATTTCTGCATTACATTATCGATTGCAGGCGACAATGATCTATGTTACCCACGATCAGGTTGAGGCTATGACGATGAGCGACAAGATTGTCGTTATGCGTGATGGAATTATTCAGCAAATTGGCCCACCCCTCGAGCTCTACAACCATCCAGTGAATCACTTTGTTGCTGGGTTTATTGGTTCACCCCCGATGAATTTCATGGGATTTGAATTGCAAAAATCTGGATCAAAGATCATTGCAAGCAATGGCGAACAAACGCTTCAGCTGGGAAATGTAAAGAAATACAGCGACTATGTTGGAAAACGAGTTATTCTTGGTATACGCCCGGAAGATCTCAAGATAGTGGACAGCATTGCGGAGGGAAAAACTCTTGCGGCAACGGTTGAAATTATCGAACCATTAGGAGCTGAAATACATTTGTACATCACTGTTGGAGCACAGCAACTTATTGCGCGCGTTCCCCCTACTCGTGAATACAAGGTTGGGCAAACATTGCATTTTGAGCCGGACGTTAAGCGTATCCACCTGTTTGATCTAGAGACTGAACAGATGATTACCGATTAGTACTGAGTGCGATTATTTGCACAGTACGCAATCCCGCATCGAGCAATGCAGCTGTCTGCATATGGTTTATTTGCGGTAGATCTGGTTGATGATGAGGCATTTTCTCGTGAGAAAATGCCTTTTTTGATGTATCGTCGAGTGTCGTTGATGCATTGAGATAGAATCCAAGCTGCATCAGCATGGATTTCAAAACAGCATAGTCAATAGCTGCCAAGGTATCTTGGCTTTCACCGGGGATTGCAAGCCCAAATTGCAAAGCGCCATAGGCATCTAATAAAGCATTTGTGTACGTAGAGAGAATCTCTGCATGACTTGCGCGAGTTAATTCATCGTGTATGATAACCTGTGTTTCAATAAATTCGTGTTCATTCAGGTCAGGAATGGCAGGAGTTAATGTGCTGATTCTGCGTACTGTATCCAAAAACACGGCCTGCAGACAGATGCTGCTGCTTAAGATGGCAAAATCTTGGTTGGTATGGTTGTGGGTGACAATTGCATTTGCGTAGTGACGATCAGATCTAATATCGGTTGGCACCACGAGGCTGTGGTAGGGATGACGGGCATCAACATCAATGTTGCCTTGGATTGATGAGATACGACTGTTTAGTGTGATAATTTCAAGTGTTGTTGTATCTGCAGAGGGAGTCTCTGGTGCCTGCTGCGAAGATATGTCACGAGGATTACCTGCATCGACAGCAAGCATGCCGGTGAAGAGGTATATCGCAACGAGTTGTGGGTTTTCTTGGACGATGACTAAATCACTTTCTGAATCCAGGATGATTTTCGGACCGTTTGCGATGAGTATCTGTGTTTTGCCAAAATTGAGAACCCGATCATAGGTAATGAGGGCAGTTTCATCGTATATCGTCGTTGTTTCGCCGAATCGAACGAGGTCTGCTGACGTTTCTTCAACGCGCAGTGTTGCGATTGTTTGTGCAGATAATGTGGTTGCAAGAAAAAACAGCAAAAAGGTGATACGCACGATCTATTGTATACAAGAAGAAACAGTGCATAAAGTACGACTGCGGCAGAATATCAATAAACAGCACTGATGTATGGGATATCTCATGCAGGCAACTATATAATCAGTAAAAATAGTTGACAATGATGAAGGGCATTTTCTAGCATAAACAATGCACAAGAAGCATTTGCGTATAGCCATCCTTGGGTATGGGACAGTTGGGAAGTCAACGGTTGATATTTTGCAACAGCGCGCGACAGCGATTGCCAAAAAAAGTGGTGTTTCTATCCATATCGAATCCATCGTGTTGCGTAAAATGAAAAAGGATCTTCAAGAATCAGTTCAAGCCATTGTGACATGTGATCAAGATGCGGTTCTTTCATCCGATGATATTGATTGTTATGTTGAATTGATTGGTGGGGTAGGAGATGCTTACACCATTGTGAAATATCTGCTTTCACGCGGCAAATATGTAGTTACGGCGAATAAAGCATTACTTGCGCTCCACGGTGAAGAACTGTGGGCCTTGGCGCGCAAGAACCATACCTGTATAGGCTTCGAAGCAAGCTGTTGTGCAGGACTTCCCTTGATACGAGCCATCGTTGATGGACTGATTGCAAACACCATTCAAGGAATTTTCGGCATTGTGAACGGTACGTGTAATTTCATTCTAACTCAGATGGAAGAAAAAAATATGACCTATCAAGAGGCATTGGAACAGGCAACCAAACAGGGGATCGCCGAAGCAGATTCCAGCCTTGATATTCTCGGAGTTGATGCAGCGCATAAGATTGCTATTATGAGTTCATTGGCTTTTTCTCTGAAAGTGTCGTTCAATGATATTGCGGTGGAGGGAATCAGCAGTGTTACCCAGATAGACATGCGCTATGCCCAACAGTTGGGGTATACGATTAAGCTCATTGCAGCAGCCTATCGCATTGATGAAGGCATCGCAATTTGGGTTAGGCCGGTGTTTCTGGCAAAGGACCATCCGCTTGCATCGGTGCACGATACGTTTAATGCAGTGAGTATTTTTGGAGATACAAACGGACACACTCTCTATTATGGCCGCGGTGCTGGAGGATTGCCGACGGCAAGTGCAGTGGTGAGTGATATCATCAGCATAGGAATTGGAAATTGGCAGCGACTCTTTGAGCATAGCAGGCAGTGGCAGGATATCAACGAATCGCGCAATCAAATCCCTATCGAAATGACTACCCATCGATACTATCTTCGCATGCATGTTGATGATCGGCATGGAGTACTTGCTGAAATAACTGCTCTTTTTGATCAGCATCACATAAGTATTGCAAGTGTGCTGCAAGAAGAGAGCGCTACCCCTACTCAAGCAATGCTCATCATTATAACCCATGAGACTCGTGAAAAGAACATCCATGCAGTTGTAGATGCTATTGTTCACCTTTCTTGCGTTCATGAATCCCCAAAGATCCTCCCAATTTTTCATGGATATCAAGAAGCCATCGGAATCTACGCCGATGCCTAGCGTCCACTTTGAATATTTTCAAATGTTTGTAAAACTTGACAAGGCCTTTTTTGGAATGTAGGCTCAGACTATGCGCTCGAAACATTGCTATCACAGTTATGCTTTTCTTCTTTGTGTGTATCTAATTTTTCTGCAGGCCTGTGTCACAACGGTGAGTGTTGCATCGGATGCGAATGAAAAGCAAATAATCCATGCTGCGCAAATTGCGTTTAACGATGCAAGATACGATGAGGCTCTCCAATACTACCAGATATTGATAGATCGCCATGGGGAAGATCCTGTTATACGTCTCACTGCTGATTATGAAATTGCATATATTCATTATGTTAGCAAGGATTATGACATTGCATCTGAGCAATTCCTCGCGATTCAGCGACGGTATGAAGAGGGCGAATACAGGGAATCCTATCCTCTGTGGCCTTTGATTCTTACTGAGAGAATACTTGAAACTCTGAACGCAGAATAAGGCATCTCATTGGGAGATCTGCAGGGAATATGACCACCACATGCACCACCGAAGATTTCTACGTACAGTGTGCCCCGAATGAGTCACGTAAATCTTATGACAATCAGTGGATGACTCTGAAAGATGCTTTTGTGCAACGCTATAGCAAGGTTCCGCAACTCTTCTGCAGCATGCCTGGAAGAATTGAGATTATTGGCAACCACTTGGATCATGCACGTGGTGCGGTGATTGCAGCAGGTGTTGACCTCGATATACGTAGTTGTGCTGTTTCTTGTGATGACACGCACATAACCTATTATTCATTGAACAATGATTCTTCGTTTGTTGTTGCTCTTTCTGATTCTGCGGATACACGGCCTGATTCAAATCCCACGTGTGCATTGATGCAGGGAGTATGTGCATGGTTCTTGCAGCATGGGTACAAGGTAGGAGGAATGCAGATCGTCATGCATTCAAGCATTCCAATGGGGATGGGACTCTCTTCTTCAGCAGCATTTTCTTGTAGCATCGCCTTCCTCATGTCCAAATTCTACAACGAAGATAGACTTACCCAAATGGAACTTGCCATCTGTGCTCAGTTTGCAGAGTCGGTCTATATGAAAAAACCCTGTGGATTGATGGATCAATTGGCATCGGTATATGGGGGACTTCAGCATATCTCTTTTGTGGAAGACCCCCCTAGTGTCACAAAGATGGATGTCTTGTTGGAAGATCTCGTTTGGATAGTCTCAACCTATGGAGAAGGACATGGTGATAAAACCGCAGATTATGCGGCGATTAAGACAGAAATGCATGGAGTTGCTCAGATTTTGGGTGCAGCCGAACTGGGATTGTGTGAGGCACTCACCGGGGATGGTCCTGAATCGTGGAAGCATGTGTTTACCAAGGCTGTTGTTCAACAAATACAATCAAAATATTCATCTCGTGCCTTGCTTCGTGCGATGCATTTTGTGCAAGAACGAAATCGTGTGGAGACATTTCGAAAAGCAGTTTTGGGGCATGATCAAGAGGGTATGAAACAGTTGATTCGAGAGTCAGGTGAATCATCGTGGATATTGCTACAAAACGTAGTGAGTACCCATGATGTTTATGATTATGCCTTGATGTTGAATGCTGCACGACAAGTGGATCGACGCCTTGGGGCGGCATCTCGTGTGCATGGAGGTGGATTCGGAGGATCGGTGATAAGTCTGGTGGATTCTCAGACGAGCGATGCATACATGCGCATGCTGAAAGATTATTGTCCGGGAGTTCAATCCTGCATAGTGCATATTCGCCCTTATGGTGCAGTGGAAATTCTTCGCTAGTGGTTGAATCAGGGCTTAGATATTTGTTGCCTGGCGGCGCAGAGAAGCTAAAGCTATTTTAGAAAACAGCTCTTCATAAACGATTTATAGTTTTCGTGCTTTTTCAATCTGTTCCCAGGCATCTTGAATTTCGCGAAAACGTTTTTCGGCAAATTTTTGGAATTCTTCAGGAAGTCCCTTTGATGCAATTCTATCAGGATGAAATTCAAGGGCTTTTTTTCGGTATGCTTCTTTCACTTCTGCATCGCTTGCCTGTGATGAAACACCGAGCAGGGCATACTGTTCATCAAGTGATTTTCCGTTGCGTGTTTCAGCGGCTTTCTGATACGATGCGTCCAACATGAAGATTGAGCGAATTTTTTCAAGTGCTTCACGTTCTGCAGGGTGGAACACTCCATCAGCGATGGCAAGGGCATAGAGCATGTCATAGAAGGATGCAAGCAGGGGTTTGTTTGTTCGTGCGATTTCAAAAAATTGATGCGCCAATGCGTCAATGCTGTAAGGGGAATCTTTTCCCTTGTTGAAGAGTGAGATGGCAAGTTCTCGTTGTTCTCCAGACAATTGCGTTTCGTTTAGGATTTTGATCAGCATATCTCCCTCTTCCTTGCTCACCTGTCCATCGATTTTTGCAAGTTTGCCAAGCATGGTGAACATGGATACGAAGTATGCACTTTGTCGTTCGTGATGTGTTGCACTAGTATAAAATCGCTGTCCGGATCCCTGGGAATGGGAAGCGCGGTACTGTGCGGTTCGTGCCCGCCCATACACGTGGGCGATTGCCGCTCCAGCCAAGGCTCCAAGAGGCCCCCCAACCATCCAACCGATTGATCCTGCTAATAATGTTGATAACCAACTCATAATTACGTCCTTTTATTCTGTAGGTTTTTCTTTGTTTTGCGAAGCGCATCACTGATAGAAACTTTGTAGATATGTGGATTGAGCAGACGTCTATACGTAGAATCGAGTGAATGCATAGCATCTTGTGCAGTGGTTCTTACAGTAGGTAAATCAGGAAATGCATAGGTTAGACGGCCGTCTTGCATGATGGGGTGGAGCAGTGGGGTATGCTGTGTCGCATTGGTTATCCAGGAATGCTTTGCAAAATTGGAGGGATGATGAATATGGGGTGTGAGAGAAAGATCTTCCTCGTTGTGGCAGATGAGGTCAGCGAGGTACATGCCGGTTTCGTCGGTATATCGATAAACCTGTTTGATGCCGGGGTTGCTCGCCTTTTCGGGATCATCCGATACTTTCATGACCGCTTTCCATCCTTTTGTAGTTTTTCGAGAGGCCATTTTCAATACTCCGCTTAAGGCAGGATCTGAACCTCCAGTCACGAGCTTGGTGCCTATACCCCAAATGTCAATTGGACAATTTAATCGGGTCAAATAGGCAATAATGTGTTCATCCAATTCGTTGGTGACAGCGATGCGCGCAGATTGACAACCTGCTTCATCCAGGCGCTTTCGTAATGCTCGACTGAGAAATTCAATATCTCCTGAATCGATGCGAATACCAAAATTATGACCATTCTCCTGTAATTTTTTTCCAACTGTGATGGCGTTGCGAATGCCGCTGTTCAAACTTGCATATGTATCAATGAGAAATGTTGATGACTGGGGGTATAATGCAGCAAATGTTTCAAAAGACTGAACTTCTTCTTCGAAGGCCATAATCCACGAATGTGCCATGGTACCAATTGCAGGGATGGCAAATGCCTGTGCTGCCAGTGTATTTGAGGTTGCCTGTGCTCCACCGATATAGGCTGCTCGGGATGCCATCAATGCCGCATCCTCCCCCTGTGCTCGGCGGAGTCCCAGCTCAACAAACTGTGTTCCCTGTGCGGCATCAGCAATACGAAAGGCCTTGGTGGCGATGAGGCTCTGAAAATTCAGAGTGTTGAGAACCAACCCTTCGATGAGTTGTACCTCAGGTAGGGGTGCACGAATGCGAAGAATGGGTTCGCCGGCAAAGCAATAACTGCCTTCATGCATGGAGTAAATGTCTCCAGAAAATTGAAAATCACGCAGATACTGGAGAAACTCTTCAGAAAAAACTCCCCTGTCAGCAAGGAATGCAAGATCATCTTCAGAAAAATGAATGGACTGTATTTTTTGCACGAGGCTCTCTAATCCCGCAAAGATACAATATCCCCCATTAAAGGGGTTTTGGCGGATGAAATAATCAAACACCACGTCGTTAGTTTTGTCAGAGGCAATACAGGCCTGCATCATGGTTAATTCGTAGAAATCGGTAAACAATCCACTTGTTCGTTCACGCATACAGTACTGTAAATGACCATTGTTTATTGGTAAAGTTGATAGTCAATCGAGCAAACACCATTATTTCTTGAATACGCAGGATTTATATTCAGGATGCAACCGATGTGGTATACTAACTATATTAAATCTAACTATATAAGGATTATTTTGTGGAAAAAACATTTGTACTGTTGAAACCTGGCATTTTAGAACGACGCCTCTATGGCGAGATCATAGCTCGGTTTGAACGCAAAAATTTAAGTATCATTGGAATGAAATTATTGCATGTGTCACAGGAATTGGCTGAATTGCACTATGCAGAACACCATGGAAAACCGTTTTACAACGACTTAATTGCCTATATCACTTCTTCCCCTGTTCTTGCCATTGCCGTACAAGGATCAGATGCAATTGCGCGGATACGCCAATTAGCAGGCGCAACAAGGGTCGAAGACGCATCGCCTGGAACTATTCGGGGTGATTTTGCGGAGTCTACGACGCAGAATGTCATTCATGCTTCTGATTCTTCTGAGAGTGCAGAACGAGAATTGAAGCTCTATTTTTCAAGCAACGAACTTTTTGCGTGATCACGCATAGACCGAGCACCCTTGCTGTGCTAGGATAACTACATTGGCGCCGTACCCAAGAGGCTAAGGGAGAGGTCTGCAAAACCTTTATTCACCGGTTCGAGTCCGGTCGGCGCCTGAATCACTGTTGCAAAATAATTTGTTTTATTCGAGAATATCATCTTTGAAACAGCGGGGTGGGTGTATGTTGCACAAAGAATTTCTTAAACGAGCTGGACAGACCTTCTACTGCGAGATTGAAACAATTAACCCTTCGTTGAGCATATCACTTTCAAGAATGCTTTCCATCATTACCTGGGCTTCTGATTTTGAGCTGAACGGCCCAACGCGCAATCGATAAAACAACAAGTCTTGGATGGGGTATAGTTTCACCACGCTGGGGATGCTGTTTTTTCGGAGGATTGTGCGCGCATGTTCGAGCTGTGCACGGTTTGGTGTGGCTATGAGCTGAATCCAATAGAGTGTACCACTTTGTATGATATTTCTTGGACTGGATGAGGTCGTTGACGTGCCCCTGCTCTGTGGTGCTGGCGTCGGGTTGCTTGAAGAAGTCGTCGTTGAAACGCGAGGGGTTGGTTCTTCAGTCTTTGTTGAAGGAGTGGATTGCTTTTGAGGGCTGGGTTTTTGACGTGGTTTGGAGCTTGCCGGTGGTGAAGACTGTGTTCTAGCAGGTCTAGTAGATGAGGTAACTCTGCTAGGTGTACTTGGATGGCTTGTCTCTTGTGATGGCGAGGTGGTGGATGTATCTGTTATTGATTGCAATGCAGTCTGTGGACTCAATTGAATTACAGATGGTGCATTATTTAGTGAAGGGAATTGTGTATCTGAAACAGAATCTAGGTCTTGAATGAAATTACCTGACAGCAAGTCTTCTTGTTCAGCTAGTTGTGTGATATCGAAGAGTGTATCATCAAGTTCGCTCTCTAATGCATCTAACGATGAGGCATTTTCGTTTGCATCTGTCTCTTCTTCGGTGGATGTGATTTGTTGAGGACGTTCATAGACATAGGGCTCTGTCGTATCAGTTGACACAATAGAGCTTGGATTGAAAAACAGCAGGGCTAGGATGACCAACCCGGTGATGATAATTGCTAGTCCAAGTAATACTAAAACGTCTTTACGTACTGCCATGTGATGCACCTGTGTACTGTTCAAGAATGCGATTTACCATCATGGTTTTAGACTTCTGTGTGTGGATACAGTACACATTCTGAGCATCGGACAGATGAGATTCAAATTGAGCAAAAAGACCACGTTGGGTACGAAGTAATTGGAGCACACGGCGTGGGTTGCGGTCTCGTCTCAAGAGTCGCCACATACGGCGAAATAACGATGTTTTGACATAGAGGACGACATCACAGAGCTGGTCAAGCTGCATATAGACGAGCAGGGCAGCGTCAATGACCCAATGATTCTGTTTTTCTTTTTCAATAATTTGCTTGGTGCGCAGTTTCATGAGAGGATGCACGATGGCTTCTAATGCATGGCGCTGTGAAACAGAGCGAAATACAATTGCTCCCAATTTTTTTCTATCAATGGTATTGGTTTCGTCGAGTATCGATGGGCCAAATGTCTGAACGATTTTTTCTGCATTTTCGTACAATACCTGATGGCCAATTTGATCAAGGTCAATCAGATGCCACCCGGCAGCAACAAATTTTTTTGCTATCGTGCTTTTTCCTGAAGTACTCAGCCCAGTAATGCCAAGAACCATGGTTAATGGAGTGCTCCCCACCGCGAGCCAATCTCAGCGCTCACCGACAATGGTATCGACAATTGCACAGCGTCTTCCATAGTTCTTGTAAGCACCTGCAGCACATCTTGCGCACAATGTTCCGGCGATTCGATCAAGAGTTCATCGTGAACCTGCAATACAATCACACAGGGGAGTTGTTCAGCTGTAATAACGCGGTGCAAATCGATCATTGCCTTTTTTATGATGTCTGCCGCAGATCCCTGGATAACGGTGTTGACTGCAATGCGATGATCAGCGCTACGCAAGTTAAAATTCTTGCTGATGATATGATGCAGCGGTCGTTTTCGCCCCATAATCGTAGAGACATAACCATCCTTTTCTGCTTGTTCGATAATATGCCGTGAATACGCTGCCACCCCACTATAGGTTTCAAAGTAATTGTTGATAAACCCTTGCGCAGTTTTGCGAGGAATGCCCAACTCGTTTGCCAACCGAAAAGCAGACATTCCATAGATCACCCCGAAATTAATTGTTTTTGCAACCCTTCGTTCGTCTTGGCCAATCTGATCAGGAGCTCTTCCAAAAATGAGGGAAGCGGTTTGTGTGTGAACGTCCTTTTCTTCGCGAAATGCTTGTTGGAGCATATTGTCGTTTGAAAGATGTGCCAAAACCACCAATTCGATCTGTGCATAATCAGCACCGACGAGAACATTCCCTGGATGCGGAATAAAAGCATTGCGTATGCGACGACCCTCCTCGTCTTTAATAGGAATATTTTGGAGATTTGGATCCTTTGAAGAGAGCCTTCCTGTTGCC
The DNA here is from genome assembly GCA_965243525.1 of Spirochaetia bacterium. GTDB lineage: Bacteria > Spirochaetota > Spirochaetia > WTKD01 > WTKD01 > WTKD01. Next base: position 1,220,516 of record OZ251568.1, read on the forward strand.
GCAACGGTTTGTTGAAAAGTCGTATGGATACATTGAGTCTTTGGGTTGATAAGCTCCGCTAATGCATCAAGATAGGTTGACTTTAACTTGGTCAACAATCGATAGCGAAGAATCAGCTGAGGGAGGGGATCTTGTTTTGCCAATATTTCTAGAACATCTGAATCAGTGCTAAACCCAGTTTTCGTCTTCTTTATTGGGTGCAGTCCTCGCTCTTCAAAGAGTATTTTTTGTAGCTGCTGTGTTGAATTCATATTAAAATCATACCCAACTTCAGACCTAATTCGTTCTTGCAGCGATGTAATTTCCTCTTGGAGGAGGGCACCTTGGTGGTGGAGTTCTTCCTTTTTTACGTACATCCCTTGAATCTCCATTTCAGCAAGCACCGGCAGGAGTTTCATTTCAAGATCAGTAAACAATGGATAGAGCTTTTCCTTCGTCAGCAGGGTAAGAAAATGGGTATGGAGGCGCAAACAAAGATCAGCACGTTCAGCGCAATACTGGGTTACCAACTCCAGAGGGAGTTGCGCCAAATCAAAATGTTTTGTGGTTATTCCGGCCTCTTGGATCACTTGATTCTCTTCAATGAGTGTGTATGCGAGATAGCGCAATGCAATGTGCGCCAATTCATATTGCCCCTCGCTGCTATCGAGCAGCCAAGCAGCGATCATAGTGTCGAATCGAACAGATTGCCAAGAAGATATCGCGTATTGTGAAAGCAACTTTATGTCGTTTTTTATATCATGCCCAACGTATTGATAGCGTGGATCAGCAATCAATGGACGAAGTATATCCATCACAACATCTGCAGAAAGACCATCGTTTTGTTCTGATTCTATGGGAATATAACACCCTTCGCCGGTCTTATACGAAATTGCGAGACCAATAAGATCTGCTTGCATGGGATCATGTGCAGTTCGAAAGCATTGGAGGGCAAAAAGACCACACCGTTTGCATTGGTCAATCCATGCGGTGAGTTCTTCTTGGGTGCGAACTGTCTTATAGGCATCTGAACGCATGACACCGCGTGATTCTGTTTCTTGTGGAGTGTCCCCAAGATCTCGAAATATACTTGATATGCCATATTCTTTTAGAGATGCGTGAATCTTTGCAAGGCTATCTGTGGTTATACGAAGCGCTTCTTTAGAAGAGATAACTTCTAATGCATTATGGAGAGTGACAAGGGTACGACTTAGGTCTGCATTTTCACGTCCCCCATCAAGTTTTTTTTGCATGCTTGGTTTCAATGCATCGATGTTCTTATAGATATTTTCTAATGATTCGTATTCCTGGAGCAGTTTTGTAGCACCAATTTTTCCAATGCCTGCTATTCCAGGAACATTATCTGCACTGTCTCCCATAATCGCCAATAAATCACCAATTTGACCTGGATGCAGTCCCCACTGTTCTTTTACGTTCTCAGGATTGAGCAATTCAAATAGCCCTTTTCCAGATGGTTTGAGCATTGAAATGGTGGGATCGAGCAGTTGCAAAAGATCTTTATCACTCGAAACAATCTTGCAGGAGATGTTTTTATCCCGTGCTTGGCGGGCTATGGATGCGATAACATCATCTGCCTCATATGAATCTATTGCAAAATAGGGGAGTCCCGCTTCTTTGATGATCGAAAGAATAATCGGTATTTGTTCTTGGAGATCTTCCGGAGGACTTGGGCGGTGTGCCTTGTAATCAGTAAAAATGTCGTTGCGAAAAGATTTTCCGGGAGGATCAAATACCAAGGCGATATATTCTATGTTCTCGTTTTGACGTAATGTTGCGATAGTTTGAAAAAAACCATACAAAGCACCGGTGTTCATTCCCTTGTAAGTTAGGGGCGCACGAATAAATGCATAATAACTGCGAAAAACCAATGAAAACCCGTCGATAATATACAATGTTTCGTTCATTGTGCATGGTATCATGCACGACAATTTGTTGTATAATACCCTATGGAACCGGCTCGTAAGAGAAAACACAGAAAAAATAATCAACGAACACTGCGATCAGACAATAGAAATCGCAGAACGACTGAGAAACAAAAACAGCCGAGAGAAAAAAAATCACTTTTTGCACGGGGACAATCTCAGTCTGGTGTTGGTGACAGGCAGAGAAGAACGGGGCGCTATAGAAAGCAGGTGTATGCGCTCGACCTGCAAATTGATTCAGGATTAACCCAATTTGCCCTTGTAGATCAGGATGCCCCGGCCAGTTTTGAAGAAATCTATACTAAAAAAGTCGAAGAGGCGAAATTGCAGCCAAGTGAAGAATTGCACTATATTGGGAACGGGGTGTTTGCAGTTTTTTTGGTAAAGCGAGTGGATACGAAAATTGAAAAATTTACAGAAGTACGACGCCTAGAGCCGCTTGAAAAACCATTAAAAACTAAACAGTGGCAAAAAGAATTGTGGATATCGCTCTTTCCTGAGCATACAATGCAGGCGACTCCCTTGTATCAACTCTACAAGGACAAAAATATTGTTTCATATTTTGATTAGAAATCGTGAAGCATAATATAATCACCGAATAACAACAAATTTAGAATGCCGGTTTTTTCAGAAAGATGGGTGTATCTGTGGTTAAAGGAGGGTGTTGATCATCTGTGCGCTGTGTCGCATTGAATAGGTGTGTATGGGGAGGGTGAAGGGCAGGGAATTATCGGGGGGAAGCAGTTGTTTCAGGTGGTCAATTACTTTGGATGATAGTTCTGTTATGCTCTGATGTTGTTCTTTGATGCGGCGAATATGTATGTCGTAGGCATGAAGGCTCTGGGTGCTCTCCATCAAGGCGGTAATACCATTCAATATGCGCCCAACGATTTGCATAATATCATTCATACGTTCGCGACAACGGGTCAATGATTCTTCATCAATTGCGGTAAGGTCAAGTTGAAAGAAAAGTTGCCCTATATACTCGTGTAGGAGTGATTCAACGTGTTCAAAATGTTTTTCAATCAGTGGATGGGGCTTGTTATCCTGCAATATCGATACCACCTGTTGGATTTGTTTGGTTCAGACTAGGTGGGTTTTCTGCAATAGCGACCCAGCTTTCACGAAGATCTTTTAATATTTCTACTACAACAGAAAGTTCGGTGTCATATTTCTTTTGGATATTAGTGTTGCTCAATACGCGATTTGCATATGCGTAGAGGCGAAATAGGTTTTGAGCAATTTCTCCTTGTTCCATGTCCAATGAAACCATGAGCTCAGTAATGATGTCTTGTGCTTTTCCAATGGCATTGTTGACTGCATCGTATTTCTTAACCCCAGATTCAAAAAGTTTTGTTGCTGCTTCAATTTGATGGATTGCTTCGTCGTAGAGCATGACAACGAGTTTTAACGGGCTTGCTGTTTTTATGCTTGTTTCGCGGTAGAGTTGTGCGTTTACCGGATGGTGTTTCATGGGGTTTCCTTTGTTATTTTTGCAGAACAAACGGTATTTGATTCTCGATTTCCCTGTGTTTTTTGATTACACTCAAGTGAATACTGCGATGAAACCATAGGCATGTCAGATTATATATCGGCATGGCAGGATAAAGAAACAAGTACGTAGGAGAAAAAAAATGGCGGGAAAATTACGGATTGTCTTTCTCGATGAGGCCTCATTGGGGGATGATGTTGATTTCGATGAATTTAGAACATTGGGCGAGTATGTTGCTCATCCCTCGTGTAAACAAGAAGATCTTGTTTTTTTGTTGCACAATGCACATGTTGTGATCACCAACAAAATGCGATTTGATCAGAGCGTTCTTGAACGGCTCCCTGACTTGCGGTTAATTTGTGTGACCGCTACTGGACACGATAATATCGATATCGATGCAGCGGCACGGTGTGGTATCGAGGTGCGCAATGTACGTGGATATTCAACGTATAGCGTAGTCCAACATACATTTGCACTCCTTTTCTATCTCATGGAGCATCTTCGTTTTTATGATGCCTATGTCCGGGAAGGACAGTATGAAAAGCATAATTCTTTTTCTTATTTTGCCAATCAGTTCACTGAATTATATCAAAAGAATTTTGGCATCATTGGTATGGGTGAAATTGGGAGGCAAGTTGCACTCGTCGCACGAGCATTTGGAGCAAACGTTGCCTGGGCAAGCACCCAAGACAGTGTTCGTGAAGAAGGCTATCCTCGAAAAAACATCAGAGATTTGTGTGTGTGGGCAGATGTTGTTTCGATTCATGCCCCTTTGACGCCCCGCTCACGCAATTGCATTTCCTATGAAGAGCTGCAGTGTATGAAACCAGATGCTTTTTTGATAAATGTTGGTCGCGGAGGGATAGTCAACGAGGCGGCATTGGCAGATGTGATTGCAAAAGGATGTATAGGTGGGGTTGGACTAGATGTATTGTCGCAGGAACCGCTTCGATCTGACAATCCTCTGCAGGCGGTCTTGCAATCAGAACGGTTGTTCATTACTCCCCACATGGCCTGGGGAAGCCACGAGGCGCGGTCCCGATTGATTCATGAATTAGCAGAAAACATTCGAGATTTTATGGGGGGAGGTGCGCGAAATGTGGTCAAGGCGGCGGTTTAGCAAAAAGAATTTTCTCTATAGCAATACGTTGCATCAAAAATAATATATTGGTATTGCCATTGTTTGCATACTGAATTATGATGTTTCCATCGTGAACACGCATATTTTTTCTACAGCGTTGTTTTTCTCTTCCATGTGTATGTCCCGCTAAGGGACGAGTATATTTTTTTCACAGTTAGCATAGGTATAGTTATATAAATAGCATGAAAAGGTTCTAAGAATTTTTTAGAACAAGGTAACGCTAAATGCGCGTAAAATATTTAATTGAAGGAAAACTATTATGGCAGATGTAAAACATCATTTTAACACACTTGCAATTCATGCAGGTGAACAACCTGATGCAACTGGATCGCTTCATGTTCCAGTGTATCACAACATTTCATATGCATTTTTAAACTCTGAGCATGCCGCAAACTTGTTTGGATTGAAGGAATTTGGCAACATCTATACCCGGTTGATGAACCCAACGACAGGAGCCCTGCAAACAAGGTTTGCTGCTCTTGAAGGGGCTGCTGGTGCGGTTGCAACATCTTCGGGACATGCAGCGCAGCTCACCGCGTTCTTTAATCTTTTGCAACCGGGGGATGAATTGGTTGCGGCAAAGGAATTGTATGGAGGAACGGTTACGCAATTGAGCAAATCATTTCATCAATTTGGATGGAAGACTCGTTTTGCCTCAGTGCACGATCTTGATACCATCCGTTCGTTGATCACCGAAAAAACAAAGGGAATCTACGTTGAAAGTTATTCCAATCCTTCTGGTGCTATTGCTGATATCGAAGCGCTTGCAGCGATTGCGCATGATGCGGGCATACCATTGATTGTTGACAATACTATTCCAACTCCAGCCCTCTTGCGACCTATTGAATATGGTGCAGACATCGTTGTTGCATCGTTGACCAAGTATCTGACGGGAAATTCTACTGTTCTTGGAGGAATCATCGCTGATTCAGGAGGCTTTGATTGGACCCAAAATGACAAGTTTCCTCTGTTGACCGCACCGGACCCATCCTATCATGGAGTTCAGTTTGCGCAGACTTTTGAGGCTTTGGGATTCACCGTAAGGACGATTGCGGTCGGATTGCGTGATCTTGGAACGACGCTTTCCCCACACAATGCATTTACAACGTTGACAGCTTTGGAAACAGTGTCCTTGCGGGTTGAACGCCATGTTGAGAATGCTGCAGCTGTTGCAGCCTTTTTGCATGAACATCCAAAGGTGGAATCGGTGTTGCACCCGGATTATGAAAGCAGTGAGATAAACAAAAAGCTTCGAAAACGATATTTCCCTAATGGAGTGCCATCAGTATTCAGCATAAAACTGAAAGGAGGCGTTGCAGCCGGTGAAGCATTGGTGCACGGAGTAACATTGTTTTCGCATGTCGCAAACCTTGGTGATGCGCGTTCGCTCATTATTCACCCTGCCACGACGACCCATTCGCAACTGAGTGACGAACAGAAAAAGGATGCTTTTGCCTCACCAGGAATTATTCGACTTTCCATAGGATTAGAGGACAAGGATGACATTATAGCTGATCTTGAGCAGGCTCTGGGCAAGGTCTAATTAATAAGATGTTTCATGCGTGTAGCACCGCCTTGCGCACGCTTTCTTGTTATTGGAGAAAAACTATGCGAAGTTGCCAGAAGACGTCAGAGATATGCAGAGTTATTTTGTGTATATAAAGGAAATAACGCGATGCCAGTATTGCTAAAAAAACACCATCCAATGATCCCCTTACTCCAGCAAGAGGGGTGTCGCGTTCTTGAAAAGAAGGCTGAGAAGGAGGTTCTTCGCATCGGGCTGTTGAACCTCATGCCAAAAAAAATTGAAACGGAAGGGCATTTTGCCCGTGTGTTATCACATTCGGTGGTGAACGTCGAACTTGTTTTTTTGAAAATGACATCCTATACGCCGCAACACGTATCGCAAGAGCATATGCGCACCTTCTATCAACCGTGGACGCAGTATAAAGAACACCCCACGCATCTTGATGGGTTGATTGTCACCGGTGCCCCAGTTGAACTACTTGACTACGAAGAAGTTGATTATTGGAAAGAATTGGTTGATGTATTTGCCATGGTGCGAGAACATAAGATCTGCACCCTGTTTATCTGTTGGGCTGCCCAGGCTGCATTGTATGCGTACTGGAAGATCAACAAGCATCGCCTGCCTGAAAAAGCCTTCGGCATTTATCGACATCAGTTGACGAAAACACATCCTCTTTTTCTTGGATTTGATGACAGCTTCCTAGTTCCCGTGTCCCGGCATACGACCATCCGGAAAGAAGATGTAGCGGCGATAGATGCGATACAGATACTCGCTGAATCGCCGAGATCGGGGTTGTATGCCCTGTGTAATACTGAGTTATCGCAATTCTTTTTGTTTAATCACCTTGAATATGAAGCAGAGACCATCGGAAATGAATATACGCGCGATCTTGAACGAGGAGATGCGATTGTTAAACCCCACAACTATTTTGTTGAGAGCGCAGAAGGGACATTGTTGCATCGATGGCGATCATATGCGACATTGCTCCACAGCAATTGGTTGCATATCTGTGTGAATGAACAAGAAAAACGAATGAACGGAATGCGTCGGGCGCGAGTAGGGATCGCAGGGCAGACTGAATTGGCGCATGCAGTTGCACAACAGTTTTATAAACGACGCGATGTTATTGAAACAAAAACCAATACGTATATTGAACTTGTTATGAGCAAACCGGACATCGCTGTTCAAGAAGATCAAAAGCAGCAGGATCATCAAGGCGTTGTGTGGGCGGCAAACGATACGGATCTTGTCGAGCACGAGGATATTGATGTTGTCGTTGAAACGCACAAAGATGAGATTCTGGGAAAGGAATTAGTCGAAGCAGCCCTGGCTCATCGAAAACCGGTCATTGCTACCAATGCCCGCATTCTTGCTGAGTATGGATTATCCATTATTCGGAGGGCAGAATCACAACACACAGCATTTTCTTATGAATCGATTGTTGGCAGCGGCATTCCTGTGTTAAAAACGGTACGAGAGGCATTGGCCTCTGATCATATTAAACAGATTCATGCAGTATTAAGCGCACCGAGCAATATGCTTTTGGACATAGTTGAGCAACGCAAAACGTCGGTTGCTGCGTTGCAGAAAGGGCCTGGACTGCCATCTGATATTGGTAGATATGCTGACCTGTTTCCTTTAGAAGATCGATATGTATCGGGATATGATACCGCATTCAAACTCAACGTGCTTTCATGTATTGGATTTGGAAAAAATTATCTTGTTGATGCTATGCCCATTCATGGCATCGATGCGGTTGCAGCCCTTGATGTTCACTATGCAAGGCATTCTGAATGCACGATGAAGGTTTGTGGATATGCACGTGATGAAGGTGAATACATCGCCGTCTGGGTTGGTCCGATGTTCTTGCCGCATACAAAAAATTCCACATCGTATAAATTAGCGCAGGTTGAAAACTCACAAAATGCATTGCATTGCCGTTCGCAGGCGGTGGGTGATCTCTTTCTGCAGGGGCCCGGTATCGGGGCAGAACCCGCTGCAAATGCGGTGCTTTCTGATTTGGTTGATATATTGGTGCGAAGATCTCAAAACAGCTTTGGCGTTCCCGCTCGTGATGTTCCTACACTTGAATGTCGACTTCCGCAACAACGATGGCAGTGGTATGTGCGTAGCTCTGTTGCATTGCCTTATGAGGTGCTTCCCTATACCCATCAGGAGAATTTTCAAGGATCTTGGTGTTTGTTGACAGAACAAATGACCGCACAGCAGTTTCTTGAACGTCGCCCTCCAGAAGTGATCTTTTTCGCTCCATATTATGTGGAAGAAGGCTTTGTATAGGAATCAATCCAGAATTCAGAACTATAGTATGAGATATTCACTTGTAGCGATCTTGATGCGGTTAGGAACTATCAAGAATCAGCAATCATATTTCCAGCCTGTACCAAGGATGAAACAAATTGTGTTACCGGTTCGATCAAGTTCCCTTCAGTATGTGCAGTGATCATGCGCACTATGGCAGATCCCACCACGACAATGTCGACATGCGGTGCCAACAGGGCAACTTGTTCAGGTGTTTGGATGCCAAATCCTCCAATAACCACAGGAAAATGCTGGTTGATATATCGCAGCTTCTGAATGATATCGTTGTTTATCGTTGTACGTTTTCCAGTGATGCCAGTGCGAAGGGATACATAAACGTATTTTTGACCGACATAAGAGAGAATGCGCTCAGGTGGGCTGGTGATGGTAATTACTGGAACTGTCTCAATACCGTATTTTTTAGTTATTTGAAACAGATGCTCATCGGCATCAAAAGGAAGGTCTGGAATGATAAGCCCGCTGACTCCGATGTGATGACAACGTTCCACAAATGTTTGCACTCCAGCTCGAAATATGATGTTTGCATAGGTCATGATGAAAAAAGGAATGGGATAGCTTGCTATGAGCTGTTGGAGCTGCACAAATGCGTCATCTAGGGTGAATTTGCCGTGATCTATAGCGTGTCTGCAGGCCTCTTGGATTGCTGGGCCGTCTCCAGAAGGGTCAGAAAAGGGAAATTGAATCTCAATGTGTGAGGATCCTCCTGCGACGAGCGCTTGCACAACGTGATGATAAGCTGATCGATTGGGAAAATGCGAAATGCAATGGGTCATAATAGGGATTTTTGTCGTTTGTTCTGTGTTAATAGCATTATCCATTGTCAGTGTCCTTGCGGGGTGTAGCAATCATTGCATCCAAAGTGCCAAGCTCATTGCTGAGATAGGACCTCCACGCTTTGGGTTGTGTATGTGGTGCTGCAATGAATATATCTTTGTCGCCTCGCCCCGACATGTGAATGACGATGCTCTCTTGTGGAGAGAGTTTTGGAGCAATTTTCAATGCCGCAGCTCCTGCGTGAGCAGATTCAAGGGCGAAGATGACCCCCTCATGTCGCGCAAAAAATTGCAAGGCATCCAGAGCCTCTTGATCATTGGCAGAACTAAACTGCACCGCACCAGATGAACCAAGAGATGCAAGTTCAGGGCCAATTCCTGGATAATCCAATCCTGCTGCAATCGAATGGGTGGGAAGGAGCTGTCCATCTGCATCGCTTAAAAAATACGATCTATATCCATGAGCGATTCCTTCAGGGGCGTTGTTGTTCATCCGGGTGGCGTTTCCGGTGTTGTTTCCTCCAGCCTCGACTCCCAACAATGTAGGGGGATTGATTTTTGAGAAATAGGCAAGAACATCCTCGCTGAGCAAGGGCGGTTGCGTGGTGTTAGGGGTATGTATGAAGGGGTGGAATATTCCCATGGCATTTGAACCACCACCAACCGATGCGATGATGTAGCGTGGATTTATCTGTTTTTCACAGAGTTGTGAAACAAGCTCTTTTCCAATGATTGACTGAAATTCACGTACCATGGTTGGAAAGGGGTGGGGACCCAGAGCTGATCCAATGATATAATGCGTCGATTCAAAAGATTCAGCCCAATCGCGCAGAGCTTCATTCACCGCGTCTTTCAATGTCTGTGTGCCGCTGTGGACGCAGACAACCTCGGCACCAAATTGTTCCATGTAATACACATTGGGGTATTGTCTTCGCCAATCAACCGTTCCCATATAGATGCGACAGGGGATGCCAAATCGCGCACACATAGCAGCAGTAGCCGCACCGTGTTGTCCTGCTCCGGTTTCTGCAATAATACGCGTTTTGCCCAATCGTTGTGCAAGAAGCACCTGTCCCAGTGCATTGTTAATTTTGTGTGCACCAGTGTTTGCGAGACCTTCGAGCTTGATGTAAATCTGAGCCCCTCCTAAGGCCTTACTTGCGCGTTTTGCATGCATAAGCGGAGTAGGTCTGCCGATATAATCTTTTGCATGAGCAGCAAAGACCTTCCAAAATTCTTGATCTTGTTGGATTTCGGCAAAGGAGGTAGCAAGCTCCTGCAGGGCTGGAACGAGCACTTCAGAGCTATACCTTCCACCGAAGGCACCGAAATATCCATCGTTTGATATATTATTTCTGTGGGACATATGCCGTATTATAGCAGAATACTGAATAGCAATGGTATGGCTATTAAACGTTACGGAGATGTAGTGAAAAATTTGTTTTAGCTGAGGCGAGTTGATGCAATAGCTTTAAAAAACTGTTCTATCTTTGTGTGCGATTTCTTTGCAGGGGTTTCTTCTAAGCCACTTGAAATATCGATGCATTCGGGACGATAGGTTCGAATGATGTCTGCAACATTGTCCGGAGTGATGCCCCCAGCGAGCCAAAGCGGAAATCCTTCTGGCAGCAATTGTAACAGATCATCTGCAATACGCAGCCCTGTGCCACCCTTTGCATGGGGGCTGTACGCATCAAGAAGGATGCGAGGCGAGGGATAAGTATCGAGAAGTTTTATATACTGATCATCTTGCGGACGTAACGCTTTATAACTAGGAAATAGCTGTTCGCAGACTTCTGGAGGCTCATCTCCATGCAGTTGAAGCGCATCGATATATCCGTTGCGGAGAAGTTCATCGATTGTTGGATCAAGTTCTCTGGCATCTGTCGAAAGCTCAACAACGGCAACTTTCAGAATATCATATCTCGCAAGTGATGCAAGGAATGCTGCATCCACCCTTCTCTGTGAAGGAACCATGATAAAACCAAGGATGTCTGCTCCAGATTCCATGGCATACTGGGCATCTTCTTGTGAACAAATGCCGCAAATCTTCACCAGAGGTAGGCCTGTTGATTTTTTTTCTTGGATACGCTGCGCAATGTTATTCCAGAATCGATGATGATCAGAGACTGAATGTGGTTTGGACAAAGAATTTTTGGCGGGCACATCCAGTGGTTTGATCTGCGTTGAAGCGAGTGAATTGCCCTTTTCAGACCTTGATTGCGCATGGTTAGACGTGTCTTTCCGAGGAGAGGACGAAGCATGGGAGCGATAGGTATCCACCAATCTATGCGTCAATCCTGCATCCCGGACAACTGCTTCTCCCACCAAGATACCGTCGAATCCTCCATGCAGTGCAAGTTGCAACCCATATGTCGATTGAATTCCTGATTCAAATATGCACCGTGTGTTCCAATTGATCTGTGAGCGCAGTGCAAGAGGAAGGAGGGGGTCGACTAAAAAAGTACGCAAATCGCGTGCATTGATCCCCGTGATTGCCGGTTGCAAAGGAGCGACAGATTGCAGTTCATACGTATTATGTATTTCAACCAAGGCAGCCAAACCAAGACGTCTGCATTCATCGAGCATTTCGGCCATGATTTCGGGAGTCAGGACCGAAGCAAGCAAGAGTACCGCATCGGCACCGATGCGATATGCAATTTCGATATCTTCTTTTGACAGAAGGAAATCCTTTTGTAATACAGCACAGTGTGGAAACGCTGCCTTTATTGCCATCAAATCAGCAACACTGCCGTTGAAATAATGTTCTTCGGTAAGCACCGAAATTGAAGTAATTCCGGCCTTCGCATACTGTCCTGCCTGTGCAAGAATATCCAATTCAGATGCAATGTTTCCCTTTGAAGGGCTTCGCCGTTTTATCTCACAGATAACAGGAATATCGTGCAGAAAAGGCACAATGGGGTGCTGGCGTTCTGCCGGTATCGGATGTTGCGGTGGAGCAGTCTGTTTTTTCTCAATGATAGCATGCAGTATATTGTGATCCATCTCTTATCTAGTGTACGAAAAATTGCATGTCTATGCAGCAGGCGATTTGTATTTTTGATTGTTGGCAATGTTCAGGAATGTCAAAAATATACGCATAGAATGTGTTGTATTAAGACGGCTTCCAGGCACGTAAGGATTCCACGATCTCCAATGCCTTGCCGGATTCCCAATGATGTCGTGCGAGGTTCAATCCCTCGGCAATATCTGGGCATATACGCGCAACAAATAAGGCAGCTGCGGTATTGAGCAAGACGGCATCTCGCAAAGCAGGATTCGTCGCATCACCACTCAAAAAGGCTAATGATGCATTGATATTTTCCTCAGGGCTTGGAGTGATGAGTGCCTCTTTTGGGTGATAGGAAATACCATATGTGCGTGGATCAATTGTTAACTCAGTTATCTGCCCTTGTTCGCCAAGGCTTGCCTTGGTTATGCCTGAAACAGATATTTCATCAATGCCAGAGTGCACAACTAACACACGCTCTACGCCAAGCAACAATGCGGCTTCCGCCACTGTCGTGCGCAAAGAATCGTCATAAACACCGATTAACTGAAAATTGGCGTTTGCAGGGTTGCAGAGAGGGCCAAGGATGTTGAACAGAGTTTTTACTCCCAAAGTTTTGCGTATTGGAGCAGCGAAACGCAATCCGCTGTGATACAGTGGAGCGAAGAGAAAACAGAACCCTGTTTCAGCGAGGCAGCGTTCGGCGTCTTCCTTGGCCAATTGAATGGGAACACCGAGCGCATCATAGAAATCAGCACTTCCTGATCGTGAACTCACTGCGCGATTGCCATGTTTTGCGACATGAGCTCCACACGCAGTTGCAAGCAATGCCACCAGAGAAGAAATATTATAGGTACTGCTAGAATCACCCCCGGTACCACAGGTATCCAACAGAGGATGCGTGCTCTGTATGAGTGGAGCCTGTGCGCGCAGGGTTTTGGCCATTCTTGCAAGGGTTGCGGCACTTGGACCTTGTCCAAATGATGCGATGATTCCGGTTGCGATGGTATCGTTCAGAGCCCCTTCAGTGAGCTCTTCAATAAAACTTTGCACATCTTCACCCTGCGGTTCTTGGTCTCCCATGAGGTCAGTAAGCAATCGTCGTGCTTGAAAGGCATCACGCTTGTAATGCAATGCGTTTTTGATCAAAGCTTTTCCCTCTGCTGTTGCGATGGATTCTGGATGAAATTGCACCCCTTCAATATACGCAAATCCTTTTGTGCCAGAATTTCGGTGACGAATTCCCATGATTTCATCGGTGCTGCTGCGAGCGGTGATTTCAAAGGAATCAGCAAGGGTTGCTGGATCAACAAGCAGCGAATGATAACGCATCACTGTTATACGATTGGGAATATTGCGAAATACGCCGCACCCATCGATGGAAATTACGTCGGTTTTTCCATGAAGGACGTCTTTTGCATGGACAATACGTGCGCCATGGGCTGCTGCAATGATTTGATGTCCAAGGCATACGCCAAACAAGGGAATTTTTCCTGATATGCGACGAACGAGCTCAAGAGAAATGCCTCCATCTTCGGGAGTTCCCGGACCAGGAGACAAGATAATGAGCGACGGTTCTAATGCTAGTACGTCATCGACGCTTATCGCGTTATTTCTGAAAACACGGCATTCTTCAGTGCTCAATTCACATACATATTGATAGATGTTGTACGTAAAAGAATCAAAATTATCGATGATGACAATCATGGTCGGTTCCTATGCGGTTTTGATTTTGTAGTGATGCCCAATGCAGCAAGTACCGCTTTTGATTTTTCCTTGGTTTCTTCAAGTTCTCGCTCAGGGTATGAATCCATAACGATGCCCCCACCAACTTGCACGACCCATTCTCCACCTTTATAGAGCGCACTCCGGATGACGATGCATGAATCAAAATTGCCATTTGCCTCAAAATGTCCCACGATACCGCCATAAAAACTGCGAGAAAAACGCTCGTGCTTCGGAAGTGTCTCAATTGCGCGAATTTTTGGAGCCCCGCTCAGTGTTCCTGCAGGAAAACTTGCCTTGATTACATCGGCGGGGGTCATTCCCGCTTTGAGTTTTCCAACAACATTGGAGGTGAGATGGATAACGCTTGAAAAATACTCAGGTTCCATTAAAGCAGTCGTCTCGATGCTGCCTGGTTCGCAGATGCGTCCCAGATCATTCCGGGCAAGATCAACGAGCATAAGATGTTCAGCGCGTTCTTTTGGATTTTCCTGCAATGTTTTGGTGAGTTGTGCATCTTCTTCTGCATTTTTTCCGCGCCTGCAAGTTCCCGCAATCGGACGAATTGTTGCACGTTGATCGACCACTTTTGCATGCATTTCCGGAGAAGCGCCAATCAGTTGAAAATCACCAAAGTCGAGATAAAACATATAGGGAGACGGATTTACAGAACGTAGCCGGCGATACGCATCAAAGGCAGAAACCGATGATTCCACTGTTATCCGGCGAGATAACACGCATTGATAGAGATTGCCATCTTTAAAATCCTGGTGTAAATTTTGAACCCCTGTTTGATATTCCTGTTCGCTGGTGCTTTTTTCAGCAACGTCGCGGACTGGAGGTGGATCTTCGCTGAGTTTGTGTTCAAATTTCGCTGGAGTTTGGATGCAGGTAACAAGATCATTCACCGATTGCACAAGATCTATGCTTGATTCCTCATAATTTAATCCAATGACATGCAGATGGTCGTGGTAATGATCACATATAATATAGATATGCCCAAACATGATGATGGCATCAGGAATTCCAATGGGGTCACCGTCGATGTGCAGGGCGTCAGAATAGGCGATGGTGTCACAGAATCGACAAAAAGGAAATCCAACGTATCCAATTCCTCCGGCGGGAACAGGAAGTCCTAACGTATCGAGTTCACTGTGCTGTTCATAGAATCGAGGCAGTGCATCAAGGAGGGTAGGGGCGTCCAAAAGCTGTGGAGAAGGGGGTTCTTTGGAATTGTTTTGCATCTTGTGAATTGATGGTCTGCGATGAAGCATCACCTGTGTATCACGCTGTACAAGTCGAAAGGCTTCTTCAACCATGATAATCGAGAAACGTCCCTGGTGCATGCTTAATGAAGCAGATTCCAAGAGCATGGGAGCCTTGAGCATGGCTGCAAGACGCGGAGGTGTGTGTTGATCACCGGAGATGATCCTGTGAAATGACTGCATAGACTATTGTGCAAGGAAAATTTTCTTGATACAAGGCATATAGTAGGTCGCAAAAAAATAAAATCATCTAGATACTTGCAAAAAGATAGTATATAGCTTACAATTGCGCCAAACCTATACATGTATTAAGAGAGCAATTTCTGGTGCAAAATAGGGAGAAGGAAAAATAAAATAGGAGGAAATATGAAAAAACTATTTTTCATTCTTTTCATTAGTATTCTTGCTGGTGGCCTGGCATTTGCAGAGTTAAGCTTTGTACCTAGCTTTGAGGCAGAGGCAAGTTTAAAGTTTGGTGTCGATCTAGATGGTCAAATATCGACAGGATTTGCTACTGACGCAACTTTCACTGCTAAATTCACCCTTCGTGAAGAAGCAGATGAAGAATATGGCGAAGGAGATGTATACGGATGGATCAATATCAACGATTTTGAGGTATATGCTGAAGTAGATGCTGGCGCTGAGGGCACCGACGAAAGTGCTTCAGTGAAGATAAAGTGGGGCGATATCGATGCTCGTCTTAACTTTGGTGAATTCGTCTATGTAAACATTCGCTCCGGCGATTTCAGCACTTCTGAGTCAGAATTTGGTGATGCTGCAGAGGGCCGAACCTTGAGTCGAACAGGTTCCGAAGTAGGAGCAGGATATGCTGCCGATATTTCCAATGTAACAGACGGAAGTTCACTTGCTGTTGGTTTTCATAATTTCACCCTGGGTGGGCCTACAACTGTTGAAGTTGGGGTAGAGTCAGATAAAACGTACGTAGAGAACTTTGACAACACCTATGCTCTTTCTTTGAAGGTTGATAACACCATCATTCCTGACCTCTTGTCACATGACCTCATCGTGATCGCAGACCTCAACAATGAAGATGATAATGGACTAGACCAGAACACCTATGCTGTTGGGTATAACATCACGCAAGAATACACAGTTGGTGATTTTGGACTCTTCATCCCTATTGGGCTTGATTTTGCATACTATTCTGGTGAGGGACATGGAGTTGATAAGAATGGTACATTTGATATTGGTGCAAAGCTCGCGCTTCGATTTGACTGGTCGTCCATGAATGGATCGACTGATGCTGAGATAGATACATTTACTGGCTCTGACCCCGGTCAGAGTTCAAATGACGTGTATTCAGGCGTTGAAGTTGGTGGACGTTTTGCCTATTCATCTGAATCAGGTGCACAAGGACTGTTTACCTATCTTCGTCTATTTGATGACGGCGGTGACAACGGGATCATTCCAATCGTTGGGCTCCAGGCACTCTTAGACCTTGATTATTACCTTGCTGGTGATCTTGAAGGTGTTGCTGATCTTGGATTTGGAGTCTATGTTGATGCAGATCTTGGCATTGTAACGCCCTATGCAGGTGTTGGATATACTCTCTATGATCTAGCCAAAGCAGCAACAGCTACTGAGACAGATAATGCAACTGGAGCAAAATCAGTTCTCAAGGCAAAAGTGGGTGTTGATGTTACATCAATTATTGACAATGTAACCTTGACTGCAGAATGGCAATCAGGAGACTTGCTCCATGAGGATAATGCTACTCGCACTAAAGGAAACAATCTTGGACTTCGTCTTGATCAGGCAACCGCTTCAAAATTTGGTGAGATCACGATTGGCGCAAAGATTAGTTTCTAAGCTTTTTGTGATATAAGTTAAGTCTTAAAAGCTCCGTGTAAAGCGGGGCTTTTTTTTTGGCTATCATTTATTTAGTTGCCATATCTGTGAAATAAAATTATTCTAAGAAATTCATGAAATATCTAGGCACAGTACGAAAATGTCTGTTTGTTTTTTTCATATTACTGCTTTCAAGCGCTCTCTGGGCAGAATTTGTGATGCACCCCGTGTTTTATTTTGAGGCAGATACCCATTTCGGCATTGACTTCGACAATGAGATTAGTTCTGGACTTTATGCGACAGCGCGTGTAACTGCTGCGATCATTGCATCTGATGGAGAGATTGCTCAAGATATTGAATTTTCTCCTCAGACAGAAAGTGATTACTCTGGATACATTAAAATACGCGGTTTTGAGATAACGATTACACCGGTACAGGGAGATGCTTCTGTTGAATACACTTCCCAGGGAACACCAGCCACTGAGGTATTCAGTGATCAAGAATATCAACTTCATATTTCGTGGGATGCCATTGAGGCAAGAATTCATCTGTCAAATTTTTATATCACTATAGCCAGTGATATCTTCACCTTTGACAAAGCCCATAGCTTTGACATCATTGAAGGAAGCGAAGAGATATTTCAGCGCAAACAACCGATATTAACAATTAATGGTGAAGAAGTAGAAAAAAATCTTTTTGATATTGTTCCAACGCAAACATCAGGGATGGGATTCGGTGTTGGTGGAATGTTTTTTGATGATACGATGCGCTTGGAATTAGGCATGCAGAGTGCTTTGCCCTTTACTGAAAATATCCATAATCAATATACGTTTGCTGCGTTTTATACACATAAACCCCATGAAATATTTAGTTATACTGTTCAGACGATCACAGATCTCAATCGTATCAACGAATATCAGGAAATTAGCGAACCAAAAATTGAACAAAAATATCCAAACCCTGTGTATAAAAATTTGATGAACACCTATAGTTTTGGGGTTGCATCAAGGATTTCATTTCCTATTTCGCCGCGGATTATTCTGGAAATTCCTGTAGGGCTAGATTTTATTTTTTATGAAGGAAAGGGATTTCTGACTGATGATGAATTTTCTGATGGATTACGAGCAAATGCTGCTGAAATTTTCGCAAAAAAAGATCGTAGTTTTGATGTTGAAATTGGGACCGGGTTGTTTTTCAACTGGAGTGATCATGGGGTTAAGAACCAGTATGTAAGAACACCTTTTCTTGCGGAAACAGGGAGAGTATCTTCAGGGTTGTTATTTCATATTTCCTATCTTAGCCATTACCTAGGGCAAGAAATTATTCGCACTGGTTTGCAGTTCTATGAGGACGATGGAATGAGCGGGATAAGCAAACGTTTTGGATTTCAGATGATTGTATTGTTTGATTATTATCTTTCTGATCCAGGGACCATTGAGGTTGGTGATAATAAGTACACCCGAGACAACACTGCTGATTTTGTTATCGGTGCTTATATGAGTGCCCATGTTGTGAACAGTAAAATTTACGGGGGAATAACCCTTGCAAAATATGATGTTTTTAATAAATTCCCCTTTACGACTGACCTTGAAAAATTTTTAGTTACCCCTCAGCTTCTCAAATCTGATGCTGATAGCATTCCAGTTCGAAATATTGGACAATTAACCGTATCGCTTGGGGTTGAGTTTCAATATTTTTCTAAAAATATGATCCCCTATATTGAATACAATTCAGGAAATCTTTTGTTTGAGGACCTTTCCAAATCATCAGATCAGAATGTTGCTGATCTTGCCGGCTCTGCTAGACGTCAAAAGGGAAAGACCAATGGTTTGATCCTTGATCGCAGCACCTTCTCACAGTTTGGACAGTTCAATATAGGGATTCGCATTCAACTAAACAGATAAAGGTGGGTTTATTCTTCTGATTTCTGCAGAGCTATTCTTGTATTAAATGCAACGATGTATTTATTTTCTGATTCGTTGATTAACTGTCCCAGGGTTGCATACTTCTCAAGGTGTTCAACCAATCTCTTTCCCAACATATCCTTTGAGATGAACTCAAATGCAGAATTGGTTTTTGTTTCTTCGTATTTAACAAAGAGTGCCCAGTAATATCCCCCGCTGTCTTTGGTCAATCCCTGCAGTGAATAATCAATTCGGGAATATATAGTGGCATACCGTTGAATCTCAGAAAAATCGGTGGATCGTTCTATGCGCCATCCTTGGGGAACCACACCATCTTCAACAAAAAAAACAATCAATCCATTTGGCCCCACTGCTATATCGATGGGGCGAAATCCCTCCTTTAAAGCAGCACTTAGTTCTGTCTCAAGGGTTTCAACTTCGGTGAATTCATACAAGGTCCACCTGGATTTCTCGTTACTGAGATCGAGTAAATACAAAATCTTAAGAGTGTCATGGGAAGTTGTATAATCGATTCCTGTGACAATATACCCTTTATCTAAGATGGTTTGTATCGCCTGCAAAGACGTGCGTTGTGTTACGTTGTGTTCTCCCAAAAGCCACAAGGGGGCTTCTTCTTGTGCATAGAGCAGCGTTGAAATAAACAAAAAGAGCATTACTCTAAACCAATACCGCATAGGCATATAATATATGATTTTTTTTAAAAAGAAAACTCATGCAGTTTCTAGAATTACTACGTTGTATAGCTAAAGGAGATTATATGGTAAATTCATTAAATAACGTATTGCTTGAAGGAAACCTGGTGCGTGACCCATTGGTGAACACCACACCGAACAACAAAACAGTATGTAATTTTTCTGTTGCAGTGAATCGGTATTATAAAAAAGGAGAAGAAACCGTCCAAGATGTATCGTATTTTGATATCGAGGTGTGGGAAAAACTTGCTGAAAACTGCGGGAAATACCTGCAAAAAGGAAAGCTTGTTCGAGTTAGCGGCCGTTTGAAACAAGATCGCTGGGAAGATGATGAAGGCAAGGGACGTTCTCGAATCTATGTTGTTGGTGATCATGTTGATTTTCAAGGGCGGAGAAAGCCGCCCGTAAAAAAAGAAAAGGAAAAAGAATAAGTCTTTTTTTGATATCACAGAGATGCTATACTAGATCATGGGGAATTAGCTCAGTTGGCTAGAGCGGTTGGTTCGCAATCAACAGGTCGGGGGTTCGAGTCCCCTATTCTCCATGATTTGTCACAAAATAGGCGCCATCTGTAGAGCTGCAATTTTCGTTTATGTTATTTTGAATGAACGTCTGCCTGCAGAACAGGTGCAGATATTGGGCGATGGCAGATTTGAACTGCCGACTTCTACCGTGTGAAGGTAGCACTCTCCCACTGAGTTAATCGCCCTACAGTATAATAAAGACATAGATAGTGTATGCGTCAGCAGAACAATTATCAAGAAATAACGTACAACAGAGGTGTGGGATAACTTGATTTTTAACGGTGTGGTGGGGTATACACAATGAATTTTGGAGAATGATTGCTTTTGCGCTGTGAGGGGTGGTCGTTGTAATTGCAGAGCTCTAACTGTATAGATTCAAGAAATGTGCACAGTTCGTGTATTGCTGTAGGTTGCTGAAAATATAATCTGATCGATTTTGATTCTGCTTGTTTAATAGATTCTTTCATTCGTAGAACACCTTTTTATTTTTTTCATAAGGAAAGCGCTTCTTTCTCTGGTCTGTTTTGTCTCGAGACGTTTTGATTCAGCTTTCCCTTCGTTTTTTCATAGAGTCGAAAAATATTGATGAACCTCACCTTGGTATTAGTTTTATCAAGAGTGATACTTCTGAATTCTTTTTCAGGAACATCCATTTTTGCTGCCTGAAGGGTCTCTTTGCTCACCAAGATATCGTGTTGTGTTGCGTGTGCTTGTAGTTTTGAAGCGATATTGACGACCTTCCCTATTAATGTGTAATCAAATCGTTGGTCTCCGCCAACACGGCAGCGAATCACTTCTCCAGTGTGGATTCCCGCATGTAATGCAGTTCCTGACAAATGAGGAGGACAATGATATTTTAATGTATTGAATATGTGTAATATCGATTGTAGCGCATCGCGAGCTTCTTTAAACACGA
This sequence comes from Spirochaetia bacterium, assembly GCA_965243525.1. Lineage (GTDB taxonomy): Bacteria > Spirochaetota > Spirochaetia > WTKD01 > WTKD01 > WTKD01. The sequence continues at coordinate 1,241,578 of OZ251568.1, forward strand.
CTAGGCAGCCATCTCCAACGAATTTATCTATATCCCCTTTATACTCTTTAATTATTGGAACTATTAGAGAATATAGATCATTAAGAAATTCTATTATTTTTTGAGTATTATGGGAAGTGGAATACTTTGTAAAGCTACAAATATCTAAAAATAATATAGTTACCTGTTGTGTGAGTGCCTGTGTTGTAAGAATCTGATCTACTGCTTGTTTTCTTGCGACTTCGACTGTGGTGGTTGATAAATATCCAGAAAGCAAATCAATCAGTATGTAGTTGTTTATAATTGTTTCTTTCTTGTCTAATAGTTCATTTCTCAGATTATTAAGCTGTGTGGATGATTTTATAATGCCATCGAAAAGGGCGGTAATCTCTGATTCGGGAGAACGAGGAGAAATAAAGAAATCAAGAATGTCTGCACTGGCAGTAATATTTTGATGTTCTTGAAAGAATACAATGGGAATATGTGAGAAGACTTCGCTTTGTTTGAAATCTTTCAAAAAATCTAGTTGTTCTTCTGTTGGATTTTCAGTTATTACGAGATGCCACTCAAGTTCAAAAAGAATGTTCTGGGCGTTGGTGTTTGGGCTCCATTGAACAAATCGTATGGTGTGCCTTTTTGATGCAGATAGAATTTTTTTAATGGCGTGAAAGGTGGGTGGCTCCAAGGATATGCCCAGTATGTTCAACAACATATGTTAGTATAGTTAACTTATGTTATTCTTGTCAATTTAATTACAAATTAATTGCAAATTATATTTTCGTGATTCGCATTATTTAGTTGACGTCCAAATTTCAAGTATCTACCATAGAGCATATGTCCTTACGAGAAGAAAGCATCCATGCACATCTACCGAGCTTATATGGAAAATTTGAGATGTATATTATCCCTGAGAATACTCCTTCTGGACAAAAAGAGCATGTTGTCTTAGTAATGGGGCAACCAGAGAATAATTGTTTGGTTAGAATACATTCGGAATGCATGACAGGGGATTTATTTGGTTCGGTGCGATGCGACTGTGGTCAGCAGTTGCGTATTGCTTTGCACGCAATTGAGCAAGAGCAACAGGGCATTTTGATCTATCTTCGTCAGGAAGGGCGTGGAATCGGCCTTTCAAATAAGTTGCGTGCGTATACTCTGCAAGATCAAGGAAGAGATACGGTGCAGGCAAATATTGAACTTGGCTATGAGGCAGATGAACGGAATTATGAGGTTGCGGTGCGTATTCTTCGCTCCTTTTCGATTGATTCGGTTCGCTTGTTGACCAATAATCCTTTAAAAATTGAGGGACTTGAATCTGAAGGTATTAGTGTTGTTGAACGGGTGCCGGTTGTTCCTGATCAAATAAGCCCTCTCTTACGGAGTTATCTTGAGGCAAAAACGAAAAAAATGGGACATTTGATCGATTTATCGAGCCTCTAGAGGGTGTATTTTTGCCGTATTTTAATGATAGACTAGAACTATGAATCACCACGATCTCCATGATATACAGATCCGAAAAATGAATCCTGCTGAGGATGTTGATGCGATTGTCAGGTTGTTTCGTCATGCAGGATGGGTGAGTGGCAGCACGAAAGACCTTTTTGAGAAAGGTTCTCAACACAAAAAAATTGTCTCAGGGTTCTGTGAAGAGGCTGAGGGTTATGTAGCAGTACATGATAAGCGCATTGAATCCTATGCACAGAGTCACCAAGGAACAATTAGACAGACCGATGTTACTTTGCCGCTCTGTGCGGTGACAGGTGTTATCTGTAGCTATATTTTGCGAAAACAACGCGCGACGAGCAGACTGCTAGCACATCTTCTTGTCCAACGCGCCTGTGCTGGAGATGCGATTGCGATGCTTGGTGTTTTTGACCAAGGATATTATGATCGCTTGGGTTTTGGAACAAACCCCTATGAGTACGAATTCTATATCGATCCGCGTACCCTGCAAGTTGATGGGCCTGTTCGTCCACCTCAGGAGTTTTCTGTAAAAGACGTCGAGCGTATTTATCATTCTCGAAGAAAAGCCCACCGAATCCATGGCACCTGTACTGTAGATTCAATGGCTATGCTTCGTGGAGAAATGATTTTTCATGACGAAAAAAACGGGTTTATTCTGGGGTATACCAATGATGAAGGGGAGATCACGCATCATGTTTTTGGAACCTTGGAGGGTGAGCATGGTCCTGCTTATATTCCGTGGATGGTCTATCAAACGCCGGAACAATTGGTTGAACTGCTTTGTTTGATAAAAGGGCTGAGCGATCAGTTTTACAATTTTTTGATAGTACAACCGCCTCAGATTCAGTTGCAAGATTTTCTCCGTGAACCATTTCGTTCAGTTGCTCTGTCAGAGGGAGGAAAGTTTGCGGTCAAAACTGAGGCCTATGGATTTTCTCAACTACGCATTCTTGATCTTGAAAAAACCATTGGTGCAACGCATCTCAGTGGAGAAACGGTAAGTTTCAATATACAGATAGATGACCCAATTCGGGGGCTTATTCCTGAAGAGGCGGCGTGGCGGGGTCTAAGTGGAACGTATACAGTGCATCTTGGCGAAGAGTCGAGCATTTCTTCCGGGACCGATAACCGTTATGAAACAGTGCATATGAGCATCAACGATTTTAGCCGGATGATCCATGGTTCGGTTTCTCCGTTAAAACTCAAGTTTATGCAAAAACTAGATGGATCTGAATCTTTGACGCAGAAATTGACCCGGGTGTTACACCTTCCTGAGCCACATCCTTTTTGGTTGTTTTAGATATACCAAGGGCGTAGAACTTCGATAGGTGCTTATCTGCGAGGTGCTATTGCTTGTTTTGGGTGATTACTTTTCCGGATATCCATGCAGCAAGGTTGCGCGGGAGGATGTGTCCCAAAATATTAAGAAATTTAACCCGCAAGGCAAAAATCGCAAGGGGACGTTTTTTTAACCACAGTTTATAGGCATGTTTTGCAACTGCTTCTGCGCTATCTCGATGACGAGAATGCGGCATGAAATCCTTGGAAACAAGCGGCCCAAAATTGGTTGCAACTGGACCAGGGCACATCGAAGTAATATGCAAAGAGGGGTGTTCTTGTGCCAATGCAAGGGTGAAAGAATTCACAAAGGCCTTGGTTGCGCCATAAATCGCCATATAGGGAATGGGAAAGGCCATCGATATCGATGCGACGTTTATAATGCCACACCGTTTGGAAAATGTCTGTGATTTGCAGAGGGAAGGGAGAAACAACGAGGTGAGCATTACAAGGGCGTCCATGTTGAGGTGCATCATCGCCATTGCTTCTTCTAAAGATTCATTGCGGAAAGAACCAAGATATCCGACTCCCGCATTGTTGATCACAAGGCTAGGCATGGGGCCGTGGTTTTCCACAGTGGTGAACACCGTCTGTGCTGCAGACGAGGTGCTGAGATCTGCTGTTATTGGAATTACTTCAACTTCAGAAAGTGATTCAGCCAACGAAACCAGTTTTTCGGTTGTTCGTGCAACAAGATAGAGATTCCACCCCGCTGAGCCAAGTATTTGAGCAAATGCTCTTCCAATTCCGCTTGAAGCTCCGGTAATTAATGCCCATTCTCTCATACTATATCTGCGATGGTATATTAGACTGAAGGGTCAGTAAAGTGTCTAGATTGTCCTTTTGAAATTCCTTCATGGCGCATACAGCTAATATAGCAAACTAACGAGGGGTGTTTTATAGGCTCTACGTAGATAGCAATGGAGTTTACATACCACATTGTTTTAGGTATATAATGAAATAATAACTCTTACTTTGTTAAGTTCTATAGTTGTACGTAGGGAATATCACCCTATTGTTTCTATAGGCAAGGAAGTATGAGTTAGTAATCAACAGGAGGATTTTTATGAAAAGGGGTTTATTGGTTAGTTTTAGTATCCTAATAGCAGTATCTTCTATGGTTTTTGCTTTGGGAACAGATGAAGAAGCTTCTTCAGAACAACGCGTTGTGTTGTATTCGGCTCATACACAAGAGATTATTGATGAATTAGTCTCTCGATTTGAATCAGAAACAGGTATCACCGCCGAAGTTGTGAAGATGGGATCAAGTGATGTCATATCGAGGGTTAAAGCAGAAAAAGAAAATCCTCAAGCTGATGTAATTTGGAGCATTGGCGGAGAGCAATTAGAGGCGAATTCTGACCTTCTCGAAAAATATCAGCCCGCAGATTGGGATATGATCGATGATGTTTACAAGGTGGGTGATGCGTGGTTGCCATATACGGGAATCGTGATGGTCTTCATTGTAAATACAGAAGATCTATCTGAATCAGAATATCCACAAAGTTGGGTTGACCTTGGTGATCCTGCATATAAAGGGTTGATTTCTTCTGCTCGTGCTGATAAATCAGGTTCGTCATATATGCAACTTGCTACGGTTCTAAATATTTATAAAGAGGATGGCTGGAACGTATATCGAGATATTCTTGGTAATTTTGTGCTTTCTGGGAGCTCTTCAGCGGTGCCTCGATTCGTGAACGATGGAGAGGCTTCGATAGGTATTACCTTGGAGGATAATGCATTTCGCTATCTCGCTGGGGGAGGGCCTGTAAAAATTATCTATCCTACAGATGGAACAACAGCCGCTGCTGATGGGATTGCATTAGTGAAGAATGCTCCACATCCAAAGGCAGCAAAACAATTCATTGATTGGGCACTTTCAAAAGACGTACAAAGTTTTCTTGTAGACGAAATGGGAAGAAGGCCTGTTCGCACAGACATTGAACTGAGTTCAGAACTTCCTGCTCTAAATGAAATAAATACAGTTCCTTATGATTTTGAGTGGTCAGCTGGCAATAAGACAGAATTTGTTAAGCAGTGGACCTCGCTTGTTCAAGAATTAAATTTATGATGTGTAATGCCCTCTTTTTAGAGGGCGTTTAATTTTTTGGGATAAACTCCCGAAAGGCCTTGGGAATTTTTCTAGGAACAAAGTGGTTTTTGATAAATTTTCTTGGCAATTGACCTGTGTGATCCTCTAAATATTCTGATTTGTTTGGGTTTGTGAATCTTGAAGGATGATGTTTGGAAACGTGTAGAAGCTATGGGTGCTATAGTATTAGAAAAGATCAATAAACAGTTCTCATCTGTAAAAGCGCTAAACAACGTATCATTAAATATAACAGAAGGTGAATTTTTTACGCTTCTTGGCCCTTCTGGTTGTGGGAAAACAACGTTATTGCGCACTATTGCAGGGTTTCAGACACAAGATTCTGGCCATGTATATCTTGCTGGCGAGATAATTGATGATATCCCAGCATACCGTAGGAATACAGGAATGGTATTTCAAAACTATGCGATTTTTCCCCATCTGACAGTTTTTGAAAACGTTGCCTTTGGACTTAAGGTAAAAAATACAAACAAACCTGCTATAGTAAAAGCAAAAGTCGTGAAGGCATTGGCCCAAGTCCATCTTCAAGGGTATGAAAAGCGTACCCCTGATCAGTTAAGTGGGGGACAACAACAGCGAGTGGGGCTTGCTAGAGCTATGGTTATAGAACCGAAGGTGTTGTTGATGGATGAACCGCTCTCAAATTTGGACGCAAAATTAAGAGTAGAAATGCGCGAGGAGATTTGCAGGGTTCAAAAAAAACTCAATATTACCACTATCTATGTTACCCACGACCAAGAAGAAGCCTTGGCTATTTCCGATAGAATAGCTGTGATGAACAATGGAATTATGCAACAGTGCGGAACACCTTGGGAAATATACAAAAATCCGCAGAATGTCTTTGTTGCATCATTCGTAGGAAATATGAATTTTATTGTTGCTGAAATAGATGATGCCGGTTCGGACGGTTTTCACCTAAGGGTAGGAGATGCACATACGACGATTGCATTGGAAAAAAATATTTCAACAAAAAAAATCAATGTTGCTGTTAGACCAGAAGATGTGCAGCTCAACCTTAAGCCATCCAAGCTACCTGATACGATATCTATTCCTGGGGTTGTTATAGAAAGTTTCTTTGTGGGAACGCTTATTAGGTTTCGAGTTGAGTGTGCCAATGGAATGATATTGGTAGTTGATCAGTATAAACCGCAACAATCTGATTTTATCGAACTAAATAGAACTGTATACATAACTATTTCGCTTGATACGGTACTCTTTTTTGATCTGGAAACTGGAGCACGTTTATAACTATTTTGAAATTGAGATCTAAAACCATCAATTTTTGGACGATTATAACCGTTCTTGGATATGGTATTGTAGCATTATTTCTCATCTATCCGTTGTTCAATATTTTTAAGGCAAGTTTTATCGACCCTGAAACGGGAGCTATCTCACTCTCTAACTATAGAGAATTTTTTACTAATGCATACTATACTAGAGCCATCTTTAACAGTCTTTTGGTCGCATTCGGGGGCGCAGCAGGAGCATTGTTATTGGGAATCCCATTAGCCTATTTTACTTCTCGCTTTCGTATTTTTGGAAAATCATTTTTGGCGACTTTGGCAACAGTATCGCTTCTTTCTCCGCCGTTTATAGGTTCATATGCTTGGATCATCATGATGGGGAAAAAGGGATTTCTGCGTCAATTTTTCATACAGCTAGGGGTTAATTTTCCAACTATATTTGGTCCGGGGGGAATTATTCTTGTATTCTCTCTACAGTATTATCCATTTGTTTTTCTCCTTGCTTCTGCCGCTTTTGCAAATATAGACAGCTCCCTAGAAGAAGCTGCAGAGAACTTGGGAGCCTCCGGCCTACAAAGATTTTGTAAAGTCAGCCTACCGCTTATTCTTCCAGCCATTAGTGCGGGGGGGCTCATGGCCTTTATGATGTCTCTCGCAAATTTTGGGACCCCACAGATTCTTGGAAGGAGCTTTCATGTATTGCCTACGATGGCATACAATCTGTTCACGAGTGAGGTAGGAGAAAATCCCGGACTTGCTTCAACAGTAAGCATAGTATTAATTTTGGTTTCGGTACTTGTCATTTTCTTTCAGCGCTATATTTCTTCTCGACGCAAATATTCTGGAAGCCTATTACGCAAACCAGTGGTAAAATCCCTAAAAGGCGTTTGGAATGGAATTGCTCACCTTGTAAGTTATGGTATTGTAGGTATGAGCACATTGCCGTTAGCAGTAGTTGTGCTGTATTCGTTTCGAAAAACACAAGGCCCAGTATTTCATCCGGGTTTTGGCCTTCAAAGCTATCAGAAAGTATTTTATGATGTTCCCAAAATAATTATCAACAGCCTTTTCTTCTCTATTTCTGCGGTCATTATTATCATCGTTGTGGGGACGCTTATGGGATTCATTATGTCGCGAAAGCGAAACGTTCTTGCAAAAATTTTGGATCCGCTATTTATGATTCCGTATATCATTCCAGGAACGGTATTGGGCATTGGATTTTTGGTTGCGTTTAACAAAAGGCCCTTATATCTTGCAGGGACCGCCGTAATAATTATTATGGCCTATTTTATTCGCCGATTACCCTATTCAATACGATCAAGCGCTTCGATTTTGAAGCAAATAGACCCCTCAATTGAAGAAGCAGGAATTAACTTGGGTTCTCCGCCGGGAAGAACATTCCAAAAAATAACACTCCCTTTGATGGTGCCGGGGATTATTTCAGGTGCCATTATGAGTTGGATCACAGCAGTCAACGAGCTATCAGCTTCCATTGTTTTGTATGTAGGCAGAACTATGACAATGCCAGTGCGGATATATTTAAGTGTATTGGATGGATTGTTTGGAACCGCTTCTGCTTTGGCGACAATATTACTTGTATCAATTGGAGCAGCCCTTTTTGTTGTAAACAAATTCTTTGCTTCAGGGAATGCTATAAGCGAATAGTATACTCACTGTCTTTTCGATATCTTCTCACATTAACCATGTATGCATTGTTTGTATCCATACTTCCATCAAAAAAATGCTCTAAGAGCTTACATCATGTGAATCTATAGAGTTAGAGAAAGGTAATACATTCTTGTGCATGCTTGGCAATACTCGATATATCCTTGCCTGCAACGATCCTTCGCCACGTTCGTGCTCCATGAGATCCAGCAAAGAAATAGAGGAGGTGGCGGATGATGCGCCAAGGTTGGTCGCCATTGGTTTTTAACTGTTGCGCACGAGCTAATCCCTCGTGAATTATCTGTAGAAATAGAGTTTTTTCTTCATCGGAATACGGTTCAGAAGACAGAGTTTGTAGATTGTGTTGCAATGCAGAAACTGTTTTGTCTTTTGTGGTGAACATCGAGTCTATACTCATAAGGCGATCGATGCGATGAAGGATGAAGGGATCCTGATAAGCAAGACGCCCAATCATCACTGCATCGGTGTGTTTGAGGTGTTCTGTTATCTCAGCTATGCTTCTGATTCCACCATTAATCTCTATGCAAGCCTTTGGGAAATCTTTTTTCAAGCGATAGACATCGGCATATCGCAGGGGTGGAATTGATCGATTGTGATGTGGTTTATACCCGCCCAACAATGCCACCCGAGCGTGTACGATAAAATGCCGAATCCCATGCTCATAGAGCCGATGTACAAAAGCATGCAGATCTTCGTATTTCGTATCGTTTCCAATGCCAATACGATGTTTTATTGAAAGTGGTTTGGACGAAGCGCTCCGCACGGCATCGCATAACCGGAGAACAGCATCAACCTCTGCCATCTGACACACTCCAAATCCACCGCTTCCTGCTTTTTCGCTGGGGCAGCCAATATTCAAATTGTATCCATCATAGGCATAATGTTCTGCGCATTGTACTGCTTTTGCCAACTGTGCAGGATCTGCGCTTGCAAGCTGCAAAATCAAGGGGCGCTCACGAGGATCAAAATCAAGGAATCGTCGTTCTTCACCGAATACGATGCTTGATGCCACTTGCATTTCAGTATAGAGAATGGTATTTGGACACAATTGTCGCAGAAAGAATCGAAAATAGCGATCAGTATACCGCATCATTGGAGCAATGCTATAGAAGCAAGAATTTCTCGTCATTGGTATCTCATAGTCTTGAAAAAATCATGAGCCTATGCCAAGTGGTGCAAGCCCCTTCGTGAAAATAGATGTGTATAGTGCAGATCATTGATTTCATGTTTTCGCATTGAGTAATGCAAGCAGGCTTTCTCGCACAGGATCTTCCTGATCAAGTACATGAGAGATGCATCCACTCGCGCGTGCATACCCGTTGAGATAAAGCACCGCGAACTGTCCAGGGGCAAGTCCTTTTTCTTGATCAAAGCAGGCAAGGTATACATTCTTCTTGTCCTCAGAGCATACATAGGCAGCGCGATGAAATTGTCTTCCGTGGCGTATTTTAACATCTGCGATACCACTGTCATCTAATACATCTGGAATCCATTCCAGTTCGTTGAGGACAAAAAAAGGACGATTTGCCTGGTTGAGTTTTGTCACATGTTGTACGTAAACGATGTTTTCCTGGACATCCTTCGCACAGACATACCAGGGGCCACCACTCAATCCCAGACCTTGGCGTTGTCCAATGGTGTGGAACCAATATCCTTGGTGTTCACCGAGCTTTTCTTTGGTTTCAAATACGCGAATAGCTCCCTTTTTTGTGCCTAGATAATGTCGAACAAAATCCGGATAAGATATCTTTCCCAAAAAACAAATTCCTTGGCTATCTTTACGCGTTGCAGTTGCAAGACCGAAAGATTTTGCTGTCTTACGTACTTCCTGTTTTGTCATAGTGCCTAGGGGGAAACAGGCTTTTTTTAACTGATTTTGAGACAATCGAGCAAGAAAATAGCTTTGATCCTTCACTGGATCGAAGGCGGTGTGGAGATAAGCAGCATCGTTTTGGATGATCACTTGGGCATAGTGCCCGCTGGCGATTTTTTCATAGGCCGCACCATGCGCTTCTGCAAAAGCGCCAAATTTTATGTATTGATTGCACAACATATCGGGGTTAGGAGTAAAGCCTTGTTTTAATTGGCTAACGACATAGGTTATGATCGTGTCATAATAAATGCTCTGCATTGGATGAACGTTCAAATCGAGATCAAATTGATCGCAAATGGCGTTTGCATAGGAGAGGTCTTCTTCCCAGGGGCAGGTGGCGCCAAAACTTTCTTCTTCAAGCCATATTTTGCAATAGAATGGGGTAATTGTGTGGCCTGCGCGATGTAACAAAGCCAATGCGACAGAACTATCAACCCCTCCAGACAGCAACACAGCGATTTTCATTGTATACAGCATATAATAGGAAATTAGACTGTGGATAGATCCTCAGAGATGCCACCTTGTATAAAAATCGTTCTCCATTGCGTATTTTTCTTGTTGGCGCGAACAGATATTTACACGTAGATTAACACGGTATTTTTGATGTAAACTAAAAACGTGTTTCAAGCATAAGCAGGTGCATTCACAAGCATGATAGGTATTTCAGATATAGCAGTATACCTGCCAAAACGTTCAATTTCACTCAAAGCAATTGTTACCGCCCGTATAGCTGAAGATCCTTCTCTTGGAAAACATTTTCAGCGCGCTTTGGCACTTATCGAACAACATACAATGCGATTTCCGGCGGAGTGGGAAGACCCGGTAACCATGGCAGCAGAATCTTCTCTTGCGATTATGCAATCAAATCCACAGCGTCAATCTGCTCTGCGCTATCTTGTTTCAGCCACTGAAACAGCAATCGACATGGCGAAACCAATAGCTGCCTATGTTTTGGGATGTTTAAAAAAAGCAGAAATCGTGTTGCAAAATACTCTGCTTACCTATCAGGTGCAGCATGCCTGTGCTGGCGGAAGTCTTGCTTTGTTGGGATTGGGAGCCCTTATTCAGCAACAATCACAAGATGTAGTGGGATTATTGACCTGTACAGATATTGCGCGATATGAGAAGAAAACCACCGCCGAGTTGACGCATGGTGCAGGCAGTACTGCTGTGTTAATCGAAAAGAATCCAAAATTGCTTGATCTTGATCTTGATCGTGTTGGAATGTATGCAAACGATGTTGATGATTTTTTTCGTCCGGTTTGGACTACGAGTGCGTCGGTGCGAGGGCAATACTCCATTGAATGTTATAAAACGGCACTTGTCGGAGCATTTGAGGATTATGCAAGGCAATGTGAAAAAACTCCCAAGACGATTCTTGCAGAAACTGATTACGTTATTGTCCATGTTCCGTTTGCGAAAATGGCTTCCCTTGCGGTGCAACACCTCTATGCACAGTATACTGAGTATTCAACTGAGCAAATACGTAACATCCTTTTTGAAAAAGATTTTTTTGCAAGCCTTCAGGGAATTCAGCACGTAGGAAATATCTATACAGCAAGTATTTTTCTGGCGTTGCGCGATCAACTGCGATATGCGTATAAGAAAAATGGAAAAGCAATCGTTGGGCAAACAGTGTTAATGTGTTCGTACGGTTCTGGGAATACCATGGTCTGCATGCAGGGCACGGTGAAAGAAGAAGCCATTTCGGTTATTCAAGGGTGGGAATCGACGTACAATAGAGATGTGTTTTATCAAGCAGGTGTTGATGAATACGAAGCGTGGTTGAATCGAACACAAGATATCAAGGCAGACATTTTTGACTGTGATCAACCTGCAGATGGCTTTTCCTTGCAATCGATTAGGGACGATGGATATCGAATGTACTCCTATGCAAAAACCAATCCACAAACGTAAGAACAGACATCTTGATATATGTCTCGATCCACCTGAGAGTATCGAGCCACAAGATCCAAGGTTTTCTGAAATTCATCTTGTTCCGCGGGCGTTTCCCGAACATGATTATGCTGATATCAACACAAGCTGTGAGTTTGCCGGTCAGCAGATTGCTATGCCGGTGATTATCCTACCTATGACTGGGGGCACCCATCAGGGATTGCGACTCAACGAGGTTCTTATTGAAGCTGCCCAGGAGTGTAAACTTCCTGTGGGATTTGGATCTATGCGCATTTTTCTTGAAAATGAAGCAGATGAGCATTATTTCAAATCACGTCATGAAGAATCTCAAATGCCGATCATTGCTAACATCGGGGCTGTTGAATTAAAACGGCACAGCTTCAAGCGGATCTTTCATTGTTGTGAACAGTTGAGAGCGGATGTGCTTTCTGTGCACATCAACGTAGCGCAAGAGTTGATGCAAGAAAATGGTGATACGGAGTTTTCAGGATTGATTCCAGCTATTGCACAACTACATGCAGAATCACCGATTCCTATTTTGGTTAAGGAAACAGGATTTGGCATTGATCCGCAGAGTTTTCGGACGCTCAGCGAAATAGGTATCGAGTATATTGATATTTCTGGAAGTGGTGGCAGTAATTGGGCAGTCATTGAAGCGTTGTCACAGCATAGGTCGCTTGGCGATGAACATGTTGAATTTTACAAACAATGGGGAATGCCAACAGCGGTGTTATTACGGGTGCTTTATTCTTTAAAACGTAGAAAAACAACACAGAAACATCATTCCATCAGTTTGCCACGAGATGAGGGCACACATTTTTCATTGGGAACTGCAAGCAAAGTCATTGCATCAGGTGGCGTACGTTCAGTTCATGACATGGTGGTATGTCTTGCATCTGGAGCGCAATATGTTGGAATGGCATTGCCACTCATTCGTAGGGCGGCCAATCATGGAGTCGATGGAGTCGTGACTTATTTGAAACAGCTCCAGCGAGGGTTGCAATATGCGATGCTCAGTGTGGGGGCTGTGGATATACAAGAATTGCAATCTTGTATGACTTGGTGTGATGCGGCCTTAGAGCAGGAGGTCGGACAGATCGTAGCAGAGTGTCTGCAAAGAGGTTGATATTTACAGTCAATATCAGATAATTATGGTATACTAATGGTGAAATTCATATGAATACGGCACATGCTTTAGAACTTTCTCAAATCGTGCGGAATTTTGTGCAGAGGCTTAGCGATGAAGATGCACAATATCTTGCTTCATTCTTTGTTGAAGAAGCCTCAGGGTGGCACCCTGTTCCCCTTGGGGTACTTCCAAATCTTGTTGTGAATGGCAAGAGCTATACTATCCCCATGGCAACAGAGGAAGCATCAGTTGTTGAGGCTGCACGCTTTATGGGGGTGCTTAGTGCTCGTTTTGGCGGCATTCAAACTACACAGATGAAAACAATTACCAAGTCACAAGTGCTTATTGCCTCACGTTCTTCTTATGATGATGTGTGCACCTTGGCAAAATATTATGCTATTGAAAGTGATAGCGCTTTTCCGCAGATGCGGCATCGAGGCGCAGAGGCAACACAGGTACGTGTACGTACCATTGATGGAACAAAGAAAACTGAGCAATTTGCAACGACATACTATGCAATCACCCTGTATGTGGACTGCCGTGATGCAATGGGAGCACACCGCTGTACTGAAATAGCAGAATTTGTGGGGTCTTGTTTCGAGCGCGATGAAAAGGGAAAAAAGATTTCTGCTATCGTAAGTAACGAGGGGAGTGAACGAGTTGTGCAGGCCGATGTGAGTTTTCCTGGTTCTTTTTTTCGAAGGGTAACCGGGAGAAAAGATGCGGTATCACTGCTTAAGGCAATGTTTTTCTGGGCACAAAATGATGTTGAACGCGCTGTTACTCATAACAAGGGAATTATGAACGGGGTTACGGCAGTAGTTCTTGCAAGCGGGAATGATACGCGTGCAAATGAGGCTGCAGTGCATGCTTATGCGTGTCGATCAGGTGTATATCAACCATTATCAGATTGTTTTGCGGAAAATGACAGAGTCACCATTTCTCTTGAAATGCCGATTTTACTCGGCACTGCTGGACTTGCAATACAGACAAATCTTGGAACACGGGAATTTTTTAATGTTCTCACCAATAATGATGAGCATACGATTGATGCTCCTTGCCTCGCATCTATTGTGGCGGGGGTTGGGCTCGTACAAAATCTTGCGGCATTGATAGCACTGATTGGTGAAGGAATTCACAAGGGGCACATGGCCTTGCATGAAAAACGACAGTTGTTGCAAGAAGCATTTGATGCTCAGGATTAACTTGCGTTGAATAGATGACAAAAGCAGAGTGCTTTAAAGCAACGGCACATCCTTCTCTCGCGCTTGCAAAGTATTGGGGAAAGCGTGATCTGCGTTTAAATACTCCAGCGACAGCAAGTCTTGGAATTTCCCTTGATGCGTTTTATTGCACAGTGAGCCTTTCAGCACTAGAGGGCAGCAACGTACAGAATTCTCGAGAAGATCGCTGTTTGCAAGAAGGAAGAACAATCTTTGTGAGTGAGCAACTTCGCTCCATGCTTGCAGGATTACGGAAGAGCTATGCTTTGCCTCCGTTGATCATTGATTCTGCTAGTAATATTCCAGTTGCAGCCGGGCTTGCCGGGTCCTCTGCTTATTTTGCAGCATTAGCAGCGGCAATTGCTCTTTTTTTGCAGAAGAAACAGGGAATGAAATTTTCAGAGCAAGACATTTCTGCAATTGCGCGTCAAGGGTCTGCTTCTGCAGCGCGATCTGTTTTTCCTGGCTTTCAATGGTTGGCTCAGGGGGCGATGTCTGCAGAATCTGTTTTTTCAACCAGCCATTGGCAAAATCTTCGAATTATCTGCGTCATTGTCGAAGACGTGCAAAAATCAATCTCTTCTCGAGCGGCGATGAATCGCTGTGCAGAAACTTCTCCTTTATACGATGCATGGTGTACCTTTGCAAACACATCTGCACGAGATATACGTGAAGTGGTCAAGCAACGGGATCTCGAATCTTTAGGAAAATTGATCACACAAAATGCCTATGCCATGATGGGGAGCATGCTTGCGAGTAATCCTTCAATTCGCTATTGGGTGCCACATAGCTTGGCGGTTCTTGATGAGGTTGCGCGTCTTCGGAATAAGGGTATTTCGGTGTGGGAGACTATGGATGCAGGACCGCAGATTAAACTTCTTTGCGATGTTCAAGATGTTGCCTTGATCGTTCAACACTTGCAAAAATCATTTCCTAATATGCGGATTGAGCAGAGTTCCATCGGTGGAGGGGCAAGCGCGTGGAGCGAATAACGCATCCACAATGTCGTTCTGATGCGAATGGGAGGTATTGTTCATTCCGCATTCCCGCAAGCCTCTTAATTTTTGGTGAGTACTGGATCACTCAATACGGAGGCATTGGTGTTAGTACAGTTGGGGAGGAGGACGCCTATGTGCACATATGTTCAGGACAGCAGGACGTGCAACCAAGCGAGCAGCACCCCTCAGAGAATGTCTTTCATCTTGTCTATACGCATATGACCGAAGAGAACGAGCAATTAAAGATGCTCTCAAAAGAAGACTTTGATCAGTTGACGTTTCGCGACCCAGAGAAATCGATGTTCCTTGGTGCATATCTTCGTTGCTTGTGTAAGCCAATGGTAGGAAACAATGATCATGTCTATCGAATGTGGCATGCTTGTCTCACAACATGTTTTGCAGCATTAGATCTTCAAAATTTGCAAGGAGACGATGTTCGCTGTCTTTATGGATCCTGTATTATCGATACTGAAGCATTTTTTCATAGTGATGCACGTAGTGGATCATCAGGCAGTCGTGCACTGCAAAAAAAGGGACTGAGTTCCAGCGCTTGTTCATGCATAGCGATGTGCGCATGTATTTGGACACTTGCAAAACGCGATCCCTTAGATGACAGTGCGCGATTCACAGCAGCGGCGATTCGTGCGCATGCATGCTTTCAAGGCGGAGGAAGTGGATACGATGTGCTAACTTCGTATTTGGGAAAAACAGTGATTTTTTTGCAAGAAACGAAAGGAGCGTCTTGTTCCGAGATATCAACCAAAAACAAAATGCAAGATTTATCCGAAACACGATGTCTTGATGAACAATACCGCCAGTTTCAACTATTGGCACAAACCCATCAGCAAGCAGTTTGCACAAATGGGCTGTTAACTTGGATAGGGCTTCCTGCATTTTTTACGATTCACGCCTTGCATCATGGGGCACCGGTATCGACGAAAGATGCAGTGCAGCGTTTTCAAACATTTGCACAAAAAAATGCATTGCTTGTGCGACACCTACTTTGTCAGTCGAATAATACTATTATTGAACTCGTGGGACTGGCCGGGAGGAAGCAAAAATTGCTCAAGAGCGATAGATCTGTTCTTGCGATGTACATCAATTCTCTGATCTATATCGGAGAAATCATAGGGGCGTGTATTGGAGTTCCGGCGACGTTTTCTGATGATATACGGCAAGAGCTTCTGAAAAAAAGGGAGGAAGAAGATGATGTTATATGGTATTTTTGCAAATCTCTCGGAGCAGGGAATGAAGTTCTTGGTTTGTTGAGTATACGGCATGGATAATCTAGTTTTAGATGATTTTGAAGCGTGCAATCAATTCGCTGGTATAATCACAAGATATGAGTAAAAAAATCTATACAGGTGGGGCAAAACTCATTATTTTTGGGGAATATTCGGCATTGTTTGGCTATCCCTCGTTACTTATGCGGCTCCCGTTTTCGCTGCGCCTTGCCGATACAAAGCTCCAAAAAGAAGCCTTGCAAGATCAAAGAATGCATAAGGCTGTTTACGATTCTAAAAAATACATCAAAAAATACAATGTAATAACACAACAACGAGTTTCAGAGGTTTTTTCTCGCAGTTTCTTTAATCATCTGCGTGATAAAACGGTGGGGATTTTGAACAGCCTTGTTTCAGAATTTTTCTCCCATAAAGATGATCTTTCTCCAACAGATCAGAAGAGTGTTCTTAACGGTGCGTATATTGCTGCAATCCTTCATGATCTAGATTCTTTCTTTTGCGCTTCTTCTATTCCTCAGCGTGCAGGATTCGGATCTTCAGCAGCATGTTCGGTTGCAATTGCGCGATACGTTGTTGATTGCATTGGTGATTATTGTCGAGAGCAAAAAGATGAGCAGAGCAGGCAAATTTCTTTGCTTTTTTCGCGAGATGCCGCAGAAATCGTGATCAAGCTTGCGCATCACTACGAACATTATTTTCATGGAGTTTCGTCAGGAATTGATACACGTTCTAGCGCAGAGCCTCCTAAATCCCTCTCAGTTCTCTATGCTGAAACTAATTTGGTGGGGCACAATCGCAATACTCACCAGGCAAAATCACAGAGCATGTCCGAAAGTGAGAAGATTTTGCATCGTCCAAAACCGATGCTTCGTATAACTTCTCCAGGGATTCCGATAGTGTATTGTTCGTTGTTTCGAGACGAAGACACAAAGAATCTTATTGCGCGAAATGTGCACAGATATAGTTCAGAAATTCATGAACTGGGACGCTTGATCGAAACTTTTTTAACGAATCCCATTGATTATCAGAATTTCTATAACACGGTTGATGCAGCACATACCATTCAATCAGAGACCCAGATGCTGCTTGAGCAAGAGCAGAAATTTATTACAGCGATTGTCCAGGAAGTAAATACCAAAGGAAAGATGAGCGGAGCAGGGGGTGCTTGTTTTTTCATTGCTGAAAACGTGGAACATCAGGCCTTGATAGCGAGACGCTGCGATTCGATAATCCATCGATATACATCGCAAATTCCTGGCTTCGTAGGGCTTGACACCATCTAGTTGTATAAACCATTGTCCCAAGATACCATTGCAGTATGTTGGCATCTGTCGAAAGTCTTAAACAAAAAGTTGCGGTGATCACTGGAGCAAGCAAGGGCATTGGAAAGGCGACCGCGGAACTTCTTGCTGCACAGGGTATGCATGTGGTAACGGTTGC
The DNA here is from genome assembly GCA_965243525.1 of Spirochaetia bacterium. Classification (GTDB taxonomy): domain Bacteria; phylum Spirochaetota; class Spirochaetia; order WTKD01; family WTKD01; genus WTKD01. The sequence goes on from OZ251568.1 coordinate 1,259,223, forward strand.
ACGTAGTAAAGAACTACTGCACGCACAAGCAGAGGAGCTGCAGAAAAAATATGATGTGACTGTTTTGCCTATCGCGGCTGATGTCTCGACTGAAGAAGGGGCAAAAAGAGTATACCAATCAGTGACGCAGCGATTTCAAAGTGTAGATATTTTGATAAATAATGCAGGAGTTGGAAAATATGGTTCCCTCGATGCGGTGAGTGCTGAGGACTACGATTGGATTTTCAATACGAACATGCGCAGCAGTTTCCTGTGTACCAAGATGTTTCTTCCTGATATGAAGAAGCAAAAACAGGGGTGGATTATCTTCGTTGGATCGGTTGCCGGACTTCGGGGCTTGCCCCATGAGGCGGTGTATTGCGCGTCAAAATTTGCACAGTATGGTTTTGCACAGGCTCTTGATTATGAAGTACGTAAATTAGGGATTAAAGTGAGCTATATCGCTCCGGGTGGAGTCCATACCGAGTTTGCTATTGGAACTGGGCGAAGTCACGATGATCCAATCATGCAGAATATGATGGATGCAGAGGATGTGGCAGAAACCATTCTTTTTACCCTGCGACAAACTGAAAAAGCGCGCTTATTCTTGTTGGGGGTTCGGCCCTTGCAAGAAGCGCTCTAAGTATGATTGAAGCATTTCAGTCGTTTTTTGTATCTCCCATTGTTATTGGAGAGACCGCATTTTCATTTTCTCCCCTCGATTTTCTCCTGCAATGCATTATACCGCTTAGTATCTATATAGGCATCGCTCGGCTCTTTTCTTATTTTTTTTCTCGTGTAGAACGACTGCGATTTTGGCAAGCCCCCTCGCGGAGGAGAATCCTTGTCGTCGTTCGTCGAAGCATCAAGATGGTGTTGTTTTTAGCAACACTTTGGTTTATTATCTATTTTTTTCGGAGCGAGTCTGAGAATCTTCTTCTGGAATTTTGGAAGATACTTACGCAGCCACTCCTTTCCACTGATCAACTGCAGTTAACAATCCTTTCCTTATTGCTGATTATTCCGGTGCTTTATCTTGCAAACATACTTTCAAAGAATATTCATTCGCTTTTGGAATCACGCGTATTGCCACATATCATCGAAAGCAAGGATATTCGGTTCACCGCGGCAAACACAGTTCGCTATGTTTTGATGGGCTTGTTTGTTATCGTTGGATTGTCGATGATTGGCATCAATCTTTCATCCATCACGCTTTTGGTTGGGGTGTTGGGAATTGGTATTGGATTTGGACTGCAGAGTACAGTGGAGAATTTTTTTGCTGGGATCGTGGTCATTGCGACGCGTCCAATAAAAGTTGGTGACCGCATACGTATGGGAGAACATCTGGGGGATGTGAAACGTATTGCTATGCTTCACACGGTAATCTCTACGATTGAAAATGAGACATTACTCGTTCCAAATAAACTCCTTGTAAACAACGTGGTACATAACACCATGCACGATATGGATGAAAGTATATCCTTGTTTTTACGGTTTCAAGTCCATTATGATAGCGATCTCAAAAAGGTATTTGCTGTCTTGAGCGATATTTTAGAAAAAAATCCATACGATGTTGGTGATCCAAAACATCAACCAAAGGTGTTTTTGGAATCATTTGATGCCTCAGGTATTACGTTTCTCTTATCATTTCGTATTGCCAGTGTTTTCGAGAAATATTCTGCGCGATCTCATGTGAATTTTGCAGTGTGGCAGCGATTCAAAGAAGAAGGAATCATCATTCCGTATCCACAACTAGATCTACACATCCAAAAAGATGGCCCCACAGTTCCGCCTTCTGAAGAGTGATGTATTAAACGTAGAGCGATCGCTTCAAAAAACATCCATAAAAACGTTCGGAATCATCCCAAAGCAATGACTAATTGTTAACGCGTTCAACGTATTCTTTGGTTTCAGTATTTACGAGCACTTTTTCTCCTGCCTTGATAAAGATTGGCGCCTTGATAACGAGGCCGGTCTCCAAGGTGATTGATTTGACTGTTTTTGAAACAGTGTCGCCCTTGATTGCCTCAGGTGCTTCAACCACGGCAAGAACCATCTTTGGAGGAAATTGCACTGCTATAGGAATATCTTCCCAGCGAGTGATGCGATATGTCTCACCTTCAAGCAGAAAAAAAGCGTCGTCTTTTAACACATCGTCTGCAATCGAAAATTGTTCAAAACTCTCTGAATCCATGAATACGAATTCACTAGCCTCTCGATACAGATATTGAGCATCTATTTCCGTTGTTGCGGTTTCTTCGACTACTGCGCTTGAATTAAACGTCTCTCGTATAATCTGTCCGTTTTGCAATCCTTTGATCTTTGTTTTTACGTAAGCAGAGCCCTTTCCTGGCTTATAGAATTCTCGTTCTATAACCTTATAGGGCTCTCCTCGAAGCATGATACAGCTTCCCTTTGTAATATCACCGGCTTTCATATGTTCAGTGTATACTATTAGCTCTGTTGGTAATATCATAACAAATATGTAGCATATTAACTAGAAATTAATTAGTAGCTATAATAATACAGCTAAAAAATAAAAACAGATAAGCCGAATAGTTTTTGTCTGATCATAAAGGAAATACATAACTAGTTGTATGAAATTATTATGTGCTGCAATGCCTCATGAGCTCTCGTATGTACAAGGATTGCTAGATAATTTTACCGTTGAATACATCGATTCTACATCACAAACGTGTTTGTTACATTCGCTACGAACGAATAATACCTATCTCGGTGCGGCAATCGGGATTGGTTCTATTTATATTGAGGAATGTCTCGATGAATTGGCGGGTCGTTTTTATGTCAGCGAGGTTGTGTTTGTCGGGACAGCAGGAGGGCATGCACCGCAGTTGTCGCTGTATGATGTCGTTATTGGCGAAGTCTGTTATTTGGTAAAGCAAAATCAGATTATTGTCGCAAAATGCTCTGAGGTGGCAATCCCCTATCTAACGGCTCTTCTCAAAAAAAAGCAATATCATCCGCATGTTGGCAATTTTTTAACGGTACAGCGTGAAGTACTTTCCAGTGATGATCTTGATGAGCAGTATTCAGCATCATTACAAGAGGCCACTATGGCAGTTGATATGGAAGCAGGAATTGTTGCACGGTGGGCCAAGGTTCGTGGAATTTCATGTAGTGTTGTCAAAGTTATCTCAGATTTTTTACCATTAAATAAATCAAAAAATATTTTGCAAAAAAAAATAGTTAAAACCCCGCAATTCTTGCAGGCGCTACAGTATTCACAACAAATTTCCAGTGAAATTTTGAATTATTTTGATGAAAAAGAGTATCTTTACAAAGATTGTATCCGTAAGTCATAATAGTGCATGCAGATAAAAACTATTTCGTTAACCTCAGAGCTTTCTATCCACCAATTAGGGTTTGGAACGTATTTGTTAAAAGGGGATGATGCGCTTCGCTCAGTGCGTGATGCCTTGGAAGCGGGATACCGAAGCATTGATACAGCAACCTTGTATGAAAATGAACGAGAAATAGGTATAGCAATAAAAGATTCTGGTATTCCCCGCAATGAGTTAAAAATAACCACCAAGTTGTGGAACGACTTTAACAGCCCGGAGCAGGTTCGGCCGCAGTTTGAGCAAAGCCTTGAACGTTTGGGAACTGATTATGTTGATCTCTATCTTATGCATTGGCCCGTAAAAAAATCATTTGTTCGAACCTGGGAAACAATTGCAGCATTGCCGGAAACCGGATTAGTTCGTGCAGTGGGCGTCTGCAATTTCCATCAGCATCATTTTGAGTCATTGCAAGAAGCGGGATTGCCAAAACCCTGCATAAATCAAATTGAACTACATCCATTTTTCCCTCAGTCTGAATTAGTTGCTTATTGTGAAAATCAGGGCATTGCCGTTGAGTCATGGGCACCGATTATGCAAGGGGATGCCATTCGCTCTGAAACAATAGATGCATTGGCACGAAAATACAATAAATCCTTGGTTCAGATAATTCTTCGATGGCACATTGATCGTGGGTTTATTGTGATTCCTCGTTCTCGACAAACGCAGCATATAAAGGATAACATCGATATTTTTGATTTTTCTTTGACCGCAGAGGAAGTTGACAGCATTACCGCGTTAGATTGCGGAAAACGTTATGGACCAGATCCAGATACGTTTGCGTAGCCATATGTAATGTCGTATATTCTCAAACAATCCGCCTTTATCGAATCTCTCAACGCAACATGCAGCATTCATGAGCATCGCGCTACAGGGTGTCAAATCGTCCATATCAACAACAGCGATCCAGAAAATCTTTTTGCTTATATGTTTCGTACTCCTCCGCATGATTCAACGGGACTTCCACATATTTTGGAACATACAGTGCTGTGTGGATCTCAGCGATTCCCATTGAAGGATCCCTTTGCTTATCTTGCAAAGACCAGTCTCAACACCTTTCTCAATGCAATGACGTTTCCGGATCGGACCGTATATCCTGCAAGTTCAGCAGTTGAGAAAGATCTGTTTAACATCATGAAGGTGTATGGTGATGCGGTTTTTTTTCCGTTGCTTCGCAGGGAGATGTTTCGTCAAGAAGGCGCGCGTATTCAATTCGATGAAGATGGAAATCCTCGATTGCAGGGGGTGGTCTATAATGAAATGAAGGGAGTTTATTCAAACAAGGAGGCAATTGCCAACCGCGCTTGCATGCGTTCTTTATTCGAGACTGGCCCTTATTCTTATGATTCTGGTGGTGATCCACGGGAGATTCCTTTTATTGGATACGATCATTTTGTTGATTTTCATAGACGCTATTATCACCCAAGTAATGCGTGTATATTCCTCTATGGGAACATAGACACTGAGCGCTATCTTGATTTTTTTGAACGTAATATTCTTTCTTCTTTCCTTAGGGGGCAGGCAACAAAGCTATCCTATGCAACACCACGTCGGGAAACCCCAACTATTTATGAGGTGGGATATCCTGCGCAAAGCAAGGAACAACAGCACTCAATTATAAAAAATTGGCTTTTGCCTACTGAGGATGATGTTGTCAATCTTGATACAGCGCATCTTGTCAGTGAATTACTGGTTGGAAACACGACATCACCGTTATATCGCGCCTTGCTAGAATCAGGATTGGGAAAGGCTGTTTCTTCTGCTACGGGATTATCAGCAGATCAATATGAATCTATGTTTGCTGCTGGACTTGATGAAGTTAGTGCGGATAATTTTGACGCTGTTTTGGATTGTATAGACACAACGCTGCAATCAATTCGCGAGAAGGGCTTCGATGTGAAACACGTAGAGTCGCTCATCGCCCACACAGAATTGCAGAATCGAGAGGTGCGGGGAGGCTCTGCGCAAGGCTTGCATCTCATGCAAAAAGTTGCCTATGCGTGGACATACAATAGAGATGTTGTATCGATGCTTGAAACAAATAAGCGAATCGCCGATCTTCGTGCTCAGACAGTGTCTAGCCCACAACGACTGCAAGATTGGATTACTGAACAGTTGATAGAAAATCTTCACACAGGAATTGTGTACTGCAAGGCTGATACACAAAAAATTCAAAAGGATGAGGCGGATGAACAAGCGCGCCTCGAGAAACTGCTGGAGCAACGCTCCAAGGAATTTCAAGAGGATGAGTACGCCTTGCTTGCGGTACAAAATGCGTCTGAAAACAAACGCTCACTCCAAAAGATGCCAACACTGCACCGTTCTGATGTGCCAAAAGATATTCGTAGATACGATGCTGTTGTGCATGAGGATCCATGTTGGCAACTAGAGCAGCAATTGTTCACAAACGGAGTTCAATACGTACATATTGGGTTTGATGCAGCAGATATTCCAATACATTTGCTCCACTACTTGCCCTTGCTTTCTGCAATTTTCACCGAGTGTGGAACAAAGCTGTATTCTCCAGAAACTCTCAACCGCTTGATGGACCAATACAGCACAGGAATCTACACTAGTATCAGCTGTGATATGCATGCAATCACGCATCAAATCTGCCCCTATTTTTTCGTCAAAACAGGATTTCTCGTTGAACACACAGCATCAATGAATACCTTGATTCAAGAATTGTTGCTGCATGTTGATTTTCAACAACATGACCGCATTCGTGAGACGATGCAGGAGATGATTACTGGGTTCACCAGCTCATTGATTCAGCGGGGCCATCTCCACGCTTTGTATCGGGCAAATCGATTTTTGTCTCCCGTTGCCGACCTTGAAGAACAGTGGCATAGTGTCACGCAATTACAGCACCTCCAAGATGCATATGCTGATATGGAGTCAACGGAATCCTCGTTGCGTGAACTCTATCAGGTGTTATTCACTCGATCTCGCATGAAGATCAGTTTGGGACATGAAGAAACTAACAAAGAGAATGCCCAGCTATTTGTGAAAGAAATCAGTGAATCACTTCCCTCAAGTATTCCAGTTCCCAAAGGAACCAAAATTACGCACAAAGTACAGTATGGTCATTTAGAGGCGATTGAAACACCAAGTCAAGTTTCGTTTAATGCCTTAACCATGCGGGGTATAGAACACACTAGCCCGCTCTATGCAGCATCCTTGGTCTTATCGCAGTTGTTAACAACTGATTATCTATGGGAGCAGATACGTATGCGCAATGGTGCCTATGGAGCATTTGCCATTCCGAAAGGGATTGAAAATACATTTTCTTTTGCGTCCTATCGAGACCCTCATCTAGACGCCACCTTTGCGGCATTCACCGAGGCACTGGTGCAGTATTCTCGCACTCCTCTGAGTGCAAAGGAAATTGACCAGGCATTGTTTGGATTGCTTGGCTCGGAATTACGTACTATTGCCCCAAATAGGGCAGTAGGAATTGCCTTCCACTATGCACTCCATGGGATTAGTGATGATTTCCGACAGCATGTTCGTGAAAGTGTCTTAGAAGTGAAACCTGAGGATGTGCAACAAGTTGCAGAGCAACTAAAAAAAGAAGCACAACAAACAGCAAATCGGGCAACAGTGTCTGGCCCCGGACAACTCGATGCATCTGCATTACAGAATATTGTAAGGATCCCGGTTCCTGTTTAACCACGAGATATTTTTTCTGCCATTGTATAACAGATTCGAAACACGAGGTGATCGACAGAGGGATATCTTTTGTCAATCATGATTACCTATAGATGCTTGCACAACTATTCTTATTTTCTTTACAGTGAGATAAAGGTAATTAGGAAGAACTATAAGAGGAGTTATAATGGGTAAATTTTCAATTAAAGCAGGAGTAATCTATGGCAATGAGTTGCGAGATGTGTACGCATATTGTAAGGAAAGCAAATGTGCATTTCCCGCAGTGAATGTCATTGGATCTTCTAGTATCAATGCAGCACTTGAGGCAGCAAGACAGGCTAGTTCGCCAATCATTATTCAGTTTTCAAATGGAGGAGCTCATTTTAATGCCGGTAAATACCTTGATAACACCGATCAACGCGCAGCGGTTGTTGGTGGTGTAGCAGGAGCTCTGCACATCCATAAACTTGCTCAGGCATATGGAGTGCCGGTCATTTTGCATACTGATCATTGTGCGAAAAAACTCTTGCCATGGGTGGACGGATTGATCCAAGAAGGAGAAGCGTTTTATGCAGCACAGAAGCGACCACTGTATAGTTCGCATATGTTGGACCTTTCAGAGGAATCGCTGCATGAGAACATAGAAATTTCTGCACAGTATTTGCAACGTCTTGAGAAGCTAGAGATGGCTTTGGAAATGGAACTTGGGGTAACGGGAGGTGAAGAAGACGGTGTTGATAACACCAGCGTGGATTCGTCGAGATTGTACACACAACCTGAAGAAGTTCTCAAAGCCTATGAAGTGTTAACCCCGTTGGGACATATCACTATTGCAGCTGCATTTGGGAATACACACGGTGTTTATAAGCCAGGAAATGTAAAACTTACTCCTATTATCTTGAAGAATTCACAGAAACTAGTTGAAAAAACCCATCAAACGCAAGCTAATCCAATCAGTTTTGTTTTTCATGGAGGATCGGGATCAGAAAAAGCGAAGATCACCGAGTCACTCGGATATGGAGTCGTGAAAATGAATATTGATACTGATACACAGTGGGCATTTACCCATCCAATCCGTGCGTATATGGAAGAAAAATCAGCATATCTGCAATCGCAAATTGGCAATCCTGAAGGTGCTGACAAGCCAAACAAAAAAGCCATTGATCCCCGTGGATGGGTTGTACGTGGAGAAAAAGGGGTCACCGCACGACTTATTGAGGCGTTTAAAGACCTTCAATCCTATCAAAAATTTAGTTTGACGACATAATCAACACATGTTGCATAGAGAACCTTACCGCCTTGGTAAGGTTTTTTTTTGCTGTTCCGATAAATGATGTGTATGCACAAGGTGATGCTCATTGTATTAGGATTAACAGGCAGTTTGCTGTTTAGTGATCAGCAAGTGCTTGGAACCTTCCATAAATGGAATCTGTTTTCAACACGCATGAACCTTGCTGAACATACAGATGGAAGCCTGCAATTGGGGCGAGACGACCTTGCTTCCTATGTGACGGATAAGGAAATCTATCTTTCTTTTGAAAATCGTGTCGATGCAATGCAAACTATGGCAAACGAAGTGGCGTATGCGAGAGTAGCTACTGTTGAGGATAATCTTCCTCAATTTGCACCAGAACCAGTGATGGTTAGTGCTGTTTTACCGGGGAGATCTTCTGATCAAAACAGTTATGCTGGAGCAGCGTTAGAAACGGTGTTTGACGCCTCTGGTGGGTTTCGATCTGGGTTGTTTCGTGGTGGTCCTGGACTGCCCCTGCGTATTCGTGAAGATGCCTATGGTCAAAGTATGTTTGTCCCCTATGCACAATGGCATGGGCTTACTATTGCATTTCATCTCAAAGTTTTTGATGTTTATGAAGGAGCGGAGGTATTTACATGGGAGCATATCCCCACAGATATCGATGTTCCGGTGCAATCTATTCGCATCTTTATACGCAATGGAGTTCTCGTATGGGAATTCCAAAATATCGTGACGGCTGATGGTGAATATCAATCAATTAATCTAACCACAGATATCGTTATCATTCCAAAGACCTGGCAATCCTATCAACTAAGCATCGATATGGAATCTGCGCGAATGCAGTATCATATTGATGGAAGATTGGTAGCAGTAGAGGCAATAACAAATCAAGAAAAAGCAACGGTATCAGCTATCGTATTGCCGGGAAATATACACACATATGCTATTGGAAATAGATACACAGGACTCATCGATGAATTTTTGATATCTCCACGTTCCTATCCCTATGCGTTTTCTCAACAACGTTGGAAGGATTATGGGGTGGTTGTGAGTGATATCATCGATCTTGGAGAGGCAAGTCATAGGTTGAACGCTATCGAGGTGGATTTTTCAAAAAGTGAACAAGCAGCAGCGACTACGGAGTATCGTTTTTCATCTCGCATTAACGATTTTGAAACACTCCCTTGGCAAGATATCCCTCACAGCATTGATTTTCACGATGCACCGATGGGACGATTCATACAGTTTCGGATCACTCTGTATGCAGATCAACGTTCAGAAACACCAATGCGTTTGACGCAGGTGGGTATCTACAGCACCAAGAAAAATCCCTTGCCACCTCCCACTGCTATTCGTGTTGATACTATGGATTCAGTTGCCTATGTGCAGTGGAATGCAGTTGCCATGTCTGATCTTGGCGGATATATCTTGTATCTTTCCGAGGATCCAAATCTCCACCACAGTGCATTGAAGCCACTCCGCGTTATCGATGTAGGGAATAGTGGGGAACATTATCTTAGATCGCTCAAACACGGAAGGGCGTATTTTTTGGCACTTGGAGCATATCGAACCGGGGAACAAGAGTCCTTGTTACAGTTTTCTGATCCGGTACAGTTTCGATTCTATTCAAAACAATAAAACATCGTTACTGAAGAAAATGGCTTCATAGGGGAATTTTGCATGGTATTTGAATCCTAGACTTGGTTCTCGTGAGAAGGTTTTCTGTATACATTGTATTCCTAGATGTGACCTTTTATAATACAAAATGCATCCTATTGAGCAACTGCATCCATTGGAGGTGCGAGTACTTCGGCATCTCTCTGATACACAACCGATATTGCAAGATGCCATTTCTGCAGAGTTAACGCTTTCTATTGGACAGGTAAACCAGGCAATTAGCCGGCTTCTTGATCGTGCATACATCCGCATCAGTGATACAATAACCGAACGGTGTTTTGATCGAACAGAGTATGGGGCAAGCTTGGCAGTAACGGGGAGCATTGATGGGCAGATTATTGCCGCGGTTCAAAATCAAACGGAAATAGCGGTTGGAAATATTGGATCATTGCTTGATCGAGAACAACGCGAGGTTGGCCCTGCTATGGGGCGTCTCATTTCTTTTGGGGTTCTTGCAGTTGGGGAAGATAAACATGCGCGTATTGCAGACCCAAGCAAAACAGCTATTATCGCTGCTATTGATCAATTGCTCAAACGTGATACTTCTATTGCTGAACCTGAACTATCTTCCGATCAACGTGAATACATTCAATTGGTGAGCAAGAAGCGTGGTGCAGGAACAGTATTATTTCGCACGATTGAATCAGAAAAACAGACAATTGTTTTGACCACAGAAGGGCTTGAAATCAAAAAGAAATTAGAAGCAGCCCAAATTGAAGGAAATGAAGCAGGGTCTTTGACATCCGAGATGCTGAAGGATGGATCCTGGAAGAATCTTCGATTTCGTGTCTATGATGTACATCAACCGCCGGTTCGTGTTTTGTTGGGAAGAACCAACGCCTATGTGAATTATCTGCAAGAGGTGAAGGATAAACTTGTTGCGTTGGGATTTCAGGAGTTTGATGGCCCTCTTGTGGAAACTGATTTTTGGAATACCGATGCTCTATTTATGCCGCAATTTCACGCTGCTCGAGATATCCATGATGTCTATGCGGTGAAGGAGCCTCAGCGTGCAGATGCCATTGAAGAACCTTATTTTTCGCAGGTTGCCGCTTGCCATGAAAACGGTTGGAAAACAGAGAGCAGAGGATGGCGTTATACATTTGACGCAAATGTTGCACGACGTTTGGTTCTGAGAAGTCAGGGCACTGTTCTTTCAGCGAAGACACTTCCTCATGCAGATGTGCCTGGGAAATATTTTGGTATTGTTCGTTGTTTTCGCCACGATCAGGTTGATGCAACCCATCTGTCAGATTTTTATCAAGTTGAAGGAATTGTGCTGGGAGAAGATGTGAATTTGTGCAGTTTGCTTGGCTATCTTAAGATTTTTGCAGAAGAAATTGCAGGTGCAGAAGAAGTGCGCTATGTGCCAGGCTATTTTCCCTTTGTCGAGCCAGGAGTCGAGGTGCATATAAAACATCCCACATTGGGGTGGTTCGAACTTGGGGGGGCAGGAATTTTTCGTTCAGAAGTAACGAATCCACTTGGCGTGACGGTTCCGGTGCTTGCCTGGGGATTGGGAATTGACAGAATGGCCTTGATGAAACTGAGATTACAGGATTTGCGAGATTTGTTTACGTATGATCTCGACACAGTACGATTACGGAAATCACATGCCAAAAATTAATGTAAACCGCAACAGATTTTTTTCAGAGCTCGATGGGATAAAAACCCTTGCAGATCTTGAACGCATCCTTGAATATGCGAAGGGGGAACTTGATGATGAAGACCCCGATATCTTGAGGATAGAATTAAACGATACCAATCGCCCTGACCTCTGGTCTTCTGCAGGATTGTTGCGATTGTTGAAACAGGTGCAGGGAGCATCTCAGCGAGACTATGCGTTTGTTTCCTCTGCAAAAAAACAATGTGAGACCGCATATACGTTGAAAGTTGATGCTCGTCTGAAGAATATTCGTCCATACATCGCTGGATTTATTGTAAAAGGACCACGTATTACTGAAGAAATTCTTGACGAACTCATTCAGCTGCAAGAGAAACTTGGTGACAATTATGGACAAAAGCGTCGAGGACTTGCAATTGGATTGTATCGCTTGGGTGATATTCAGTTTCCGATTCAGTATCGTGCGGTTGATCCCAAACAGACGCGATTTCATCCATTGAATGGAGATCGCGAGATGAATCTGTATGAGATTTTAAAAGAACATCCTACCGGACAAAAATACGCCCCTTTGTTAAAAGGCTTTAAGCAATTCCCCTATCTCTGTGATGCGCAAGGAATGACATTGAGTTTTCCTCCTGTCATAAACAGTAACACGATTGGAAAAGTTGAACTTGGAGACACGGAGTTATTTGTTGAGTGCACCGGAGAAAATCAGGAAATAGTGTTGTTGGGAGCATCAATACTAGCCTGCAGTTTTTTCGATTTTGGATTTTCTGTTACTCCTGTCGCAGTCGAATATCCTTATGATACGCCGCACGGAAAAACCATTGTCACCCCTTATTATTTTCAAAATCCAATTGAAGTTTCTGTTTCATATATTGAAAAATTACTTGGAAAGCAATTCTCAGTCGACGAGGTTATTTCTGCGCTAGAGATGTTTGATATCGCGACAAAAAAAACAAACGACACTGATCGATTAATTGTGCATCCACCGATATATCGAAATGATTTTTTGCACCAAGCTGATGTTGCAGAAGAAGTTATGGTTGCAAAGGGACTCTCATATTTTGCTCCTGAATTACCTCGTGATTTTACCATTGGTCGATTGCATCCTTCTGAATTGCTCTCGCGGAAGATTCGCAGTGTTTTTGTTGGATTGGGCTATCAAGAAATGTTGTTTAACTATCTTGGATCAGCCGCTGAATTTGTTGAGCTGTGCTATCCGGAAGAGGAATGGAATTCTATCTATGATCAACTGATTGAAGTGACCAATCCAATATCTGCAAATTATGCATTCATTCGTCCAAACCCGCTTTCTTCATTCTTACGCGTAGAATCGATATCTTCACGGGCAGTATATCCACATATGCAATTTGAAATTGGAAAACGGGCATTGCGAGATGCGAACCACCCTGAGAACACACGTACTGATACCATTTTGGGATCATTTGTGTGTGATAGCACTGCTGATTTTAACACCATTCATCGCCATATTGCAGGGTTGTTGTATTATCTTGATATTGACTATCAGTTGACAGAATCATCAGATAGTCGGTTCATCCCTGGTCGCTCAGCAAAAATTTGTGTAAAAGATAAAGCAATAGGAATATATGGTGAAATTCATCCGATACTATTAGAGAAATGGAGCATTGGGCAGCCATGTGTGTATGCAGAATGTGTGCTAGATACACTATATGAGCACAAAACAGACAATACCTAGTCATATTCGAAAACCGTCGATTTTAAAGCCTTATTGTGGCCCGACAGAGGATGAACAAGCTCAGGACATTTTTATTTGCCTTCGTCCTCGATCAAATGGAATTCTTGTTGAAAGCAAATTGCTGCAAGTCATAGAAGCAGATCCTGATTATAAAACCCTGTTTAAACTTGTCTATATGGCAAACCTCCCCGGTGATTTTATGACATATCATCGAGTCGTTGAACGGCATTATGCGTTGCGACTTCATTTTGCAATCCATGGGATTACTGCTTTCACTGATCAGATGAAAGTACGTCTTGAGAATTGGCTAGGCTCCCCTATTGATAGCGTTGCTATCTGTGGAGCATTTGAAGCACTGGATATTTTATCGTATAGCGTAGACGAGTTGTTCAATGTATGGGTTGCTCCTTCTGATATGTTGAAACTCAATGGACAATCCGTAAAACGCATAAAACGTGAAGGAACCGAACCGCTCTATGTCATAAACTATGATATTCCCGCATTACTGCATATGAATTACGCAAAAACCGATATAGCAGTGATGGTGTTTCGCACCTGGAAAGGGTGTAAGCATTTTTCTGGTTTGGCTGAAAAGATGAAACAAACTCTCATTCAAGATCATATCATTGCAGAAAAATGTCCAGCAAATCGCATTGTGCATATTTCGAAAAGCCCTTGTGAAGAACTCATCGACGGGAGTGGCCACCTCTATACCTCTGATTTTGAATCGGTTCCGATTACTGAAATTAACTTCGGAAATTACCTTTTTCGTCACGGCAAGAGCGAAGCAGACATTCGTGAGATCATCGAACAGCCAATTGTAGTGACCAGTGGGGAACGGGAAAAAACCTATTTTGAGCTCACCTGTGAATGTACCTATGCGGAGGCATTTCGACGCATTGATAGTGTTTCAAAAAAAGAATACCTTGCTCCAAAAAAATCAAAATAATTGCCGGTTACTATTTGATTTTGAACCAGATAGTATTACAATTACTATAGAGTACGTATTTTATAAATAATATAGAAGATGTATGAAGTCAGAAATTACTGATGATACTATTAAACAGCATGTAGTAGTTCCTTGTTTTTGTTTAATGTATAAAGCGATATGAAATGGGATTTTTTGCCAAGTTAAATTTTTTCAGTGATTTTAACAAAATAAAAAATATCGGCGTCACCGGTGCAAGCGGACAAGTGGGCACCACGTTGTGCAAGCTTCTTTTAAAAAAGGGATATGCTGTTCGAGCCTTGTATAAGCATCATTCGGGGATTCCTCCACAACTACAAGACCTTCCTGTGGAGCATTACAATGGGGATATTCGTGATGAATCCTTTGTACGAAACGCCCTCGAAGGAGTTGATGCGGTTATCCACACCGCTGCGATTATTTCGATAGATGGAGATGAATCCGGATTGGTCATGGATGTCAATTATGGCGGAACGAAAAATATGTATATGTGCGCAAAAGCAGCCGGTGCGAAAAAGATCATACATATTTCTTCTATCCACGCAATTGATTACGATGAGCACACCATAGTCGTGAACGAAAACACTCCCTTAGCGACCAATCATTTTATTTGTTACAACAGAAGCAAGGCGATGGCGCAAGCCTATCTCGAATCGATGCATGATCCGTCTGTGGTTGTTGTGAACTTAACCGGGGTTATTGGCCCAGGCGATTACAATCAATCAAAAATTGGAACATTATTATTTTCTATTGCACAGGGAAAGCTGCCCTTTGTTCTTGATGTTGGGTTTGATTGGGTTGATGTGCGCGATGTTGCACAGGCAATCTATGCGATACTAACTCTGGGGAAGGCAAGACGTTATATATTGTCCGGTCATTATGCAAGCATCAAGCAACTCTCGCAATATGTTGGAGAATCTCTTGGCAAGAAAACAGTGCGAGCAGCCTTGCCAGTGTGGTGCGCCAAGATTGCTGTTCCATTTGATAAGATGGTGAGCTGTATTATGAGAAAACCTGCATACTTTACAAAGGAATCCATATTTCATATGGACCATAGCAACAAGAAAATCAGCCATGCCTGGAGCAAAAAAGAACTTGGTTATAAACCACGCCCTTTGGCAGAAACAGTACGCGACACCATTCGGTGGTTCCAACGACATTATTCAAAAAAATCCCTACCTATCTAGTGATTTTGGATATCTATTCTGCAGCGAGAAGATAGCTGTCCTTGCAATAGAGTATTGCAGCAAATTTATACGTTTTCGAAGTCTATAGGATGCTGCCTGTGTCATGATCATTCTTAAGATTTTGCGGAGCAATGTGGTTAATGATCATCGTGTTTCTCATAGATGATGCGAAGTATCTGTGTTTTTCCCACCTCTATAGCAGTGAAGGTTCCAAACTCGGTGATTAGCTTTTCGTTTTTTGCTGGAATCCTTCCGAAATTTTGAATCAGAAACCCACCTATGGTACGAACATGGCGATTGCTCTCGGGGAGCATGGGAAGTATCGATCGTAAGAGGCTAATAGGCGTATCTGCCCTGATGGAGAATTGATGCTCTGCAATTTTTTCAAAAGGAAGGTTGCTCGGCTCTTCTTCTTGTGTTCCCAAGATGCTGTGGAGTATATCACTAAACGTGATGATTCCCGAAAATCCACCGTATTCATCAAGGACAATAAGCATGTTGCTGTTCCTAGTTTTTGAAAAATAGCGAATACAATCCTGGATGTTGCGCTGTGCGGGAATATATCCTGGTGTTCCCATATATGCTGCGATGCGATCCGTAGGATTAGCACCCAAAAGTTGTTTTGCACTGACTAATCCAACGATGTTTTCTTTGCTATTTCTATAGACTGGAAATTGTGAAAATTTTGCTTGATTGAGCAAGGTGATAACATCGCGAACTTGTGCGGCCTCTTCCAGCAATTGCACATGTTTTCTGTGAGTCATGATCATATCAGCACTGAGGCTTGAAAATGCAATACCGCTTCCGATGATGCGCGTTTGAGCTTGGTTTAAAACTCCCACTTGATGTGCTTGGTTCAATATTTGTAATACACCGTGTAGGGTAATAGGAATTTCGTTTTTCTGTTTTTTTCGAGTAGTGAGTCCGGTAACGAGTGAGAGCAAGAGGAGCACCGGGTATAAAAGGATAAAAAATACATACAATGGATAGAGGGTGTGACGTACAATTCCTTCGTTGTGGCGTAGTGCAAACTGTTTGGGGATAATTTCACAAAAAATGAGGATGATTAGGGTGAGTATCCCCGTCATGACACCAATTGCACTGTCTCCAAAGAGTTTGATTGTATAACGAGTTGCCGTAACTGATGCGAGAATGTTCGCAAGGTTGTTTCCAATCAGCACGGTGGCGAGAATGCGGTTTGGATCTTTATAGAGTGAGCGAAGGATGCGTCGCTTACGTCCTAATTTTTGGCCGAGTGTTTCGATTTGTGTGAGTTGTAACGAAGTGAATGCTGTTTCGCATGCAGAAAAAAACAACGAGAAAAACAACGACGCTATCAGGAGAAATACACTACCCATACGCTATCTAGGGAGTATCCGGAGTGAATTCAACGATAATCTCTTTATCGATCATGGATTTAAGCCATCCACTTAGAACAGAGCGTAACGCTTTTGCACATTCTTCTAGGATATTGTCTTCGACTGCCTTTGTGGCAGCGCGTTCTTTTACAAACGAAGTGACCATGCGCAGTTCATTTGCATCAAGAGGCACCGCAGGATAATTATAGGGTTCTTGTATATCAAGAGCGACGATTGATTGGATTTCAGGATAGGGGAGGGTTATTCTCAGTGCAGTTTCTTCCATGGTGGCAGTTACCAACGCATTGGTTGTTATATTTTCGAGTTCGATGCCAGCCCGAATGCGCATTCCGAGAACGATAAAATTTGTTTTTCCACCCTTTCTGAGTCCTGTTTTGGTGCTCAGAGAATACGTCTCTTGAGCTTCCTGTGGCAATGTGTCGAGGCTCAGTTGCCCCTGTTCAATAAGGAGCATCGTATTGTCATCAATTCCAAAATCGTATGGAAAGACAAATTGATAGAAGTATTCGGTTGTTTCAAATTGAGAGAGTGTTTCAATGCTTTCCAAAATCGTTGCACTTTGCAATCGCGGAGCGGTTAACCGCTGCTGCAGGAAAATAAACCCGACAAGAGCGACCGCCACTATAACCAAAATAAGAAGAATCAGTCGCAGTATCTTCATGAGGTTATTCCTGCTTGATGCGATCGATCTTCTGAATCAAAAAGAGCTTTTTCTTTGGATGTCTTTTGAAGCATGCGAAATTTCATTCGATGTGGCAGCTGGTTTTGTATTTTCTGGATAGATGCTGCTTGATTATTCATTTTCTGGAGGCAATGCTGAAACAAACTCAAGGGAATAGTTATCTATTCTCAAGATCTGCATCAATTCCTTGATTTGTAGTCGAGCGTTTTCTTTTGCTTTTTGAATAATGCCGGCATCTTGCGCATCGTTGACAAGCAGTTGTTTGTTCTGAGCAATGTGTTCGCCAACATCTACCCAATTGATGTTTTTTCCTATTTCGCTGACGCGGTATTGAAACAAAGAATCTTCATCAGCGTCGACGAGCAAAATGGTTGGTTCAGGTATCTTGAGAAGAATGCGATTGTTTACCCGAGACAGTGAAAGTCCTTCTGACAAAGGTATGCCCGCCTGGACCTTGGTCTTCACGCTAAAGAGAAGATGTTGCATCGAAATAGGAAGAATTCCAAGAAATTTTTGTACATCTTCGAAATAGAGGACACTTTTATACGTATATGAAACAGTGGTGAGCTCCAAGATGGTGCGTACCTGCAAGGAAATAAGATCGTCATCTAAAAATGGACTGCATGAGGCTCCAATAATGATAAGACTAAAAAGGGCAAAAAATATGCGTATAAACTTACCTATACGTTTCACTTATGGCACAATGATACAAGGCATCACTGAGATGAACAAGCACCAAGATTTTGAACAAGCAGAGCAAATTCGAACGTTTTTTTCATATCTCCATCGATTCAGAGGGAATTCCTTTGTCTTCCACATCGATGCTGCATTGTTTCTAGCGGAGGATGGTGCAAGAAGGCAAGATTCATCAATCCATCTTCAGATTCAGGAGCTTGCACGAGACACGGCGTTATTGATGCAATCGGGGATCAACGTCGTAGTGGTTTTTGAAGATATTCTTCTCCGCTCTGACGCAAATGACATAGAATCTCATCACCCAATTGAACATGTGGCATCACTGAGATATGCTATGCAGTTTCTTGGTGCTGCAAAACGTTTTGGTTGTGGGGCGGTGATGGGAAACTGGGTTGAGGCACAGGCAAATACTACAAATGGAAAACATACTGTGACCGATATTCCAACGATACAAGCGGAGGGGCAGCCGCAGTTGATTACCACGCAACACCTTAGTGCATTATTCGAGCAATCCTGTATTCCTGTGTTCCCAAGCATGGGATGGAACAGGATAGGCAAATGGTATAGGCTTGATTCTAAAGATTTGGCGCTTTCTATTGCGGTCCAAATACGTGCCGAAAAGCTCTTTTTTGTCACGCAAACTCAGATGTTTCATCAATTTTTTGCAGAAACAAAAATTGCTGCTGAACGAAGGAATGTGATGCTCCAAGACCTAGAGAAATCAGACAAGCGGTATAGTCCTAATATCAAAAAGCTCATCGAGTGGATCTCGTATGCAATCAAACAAGGTATTCCGCGTGTGCATATTGTTGAAGGGAATGTGCATGGAAATATATTGGTTGAGGCCTTTTCGCATGCGGGCAATGGGTGCATGATTCATTCCGATATATACGAAAAGATTCGCTCAGCAAAACTAGAAGATCTTGCAGATATTGAGCATATTGTGAGGCCATTGGAAGAAAAGGGCTATCTTCGAGTGCGAGATCACGATGAATTGCACACCATTCTTGAACATACCGTTATCCATGAGACCGATGGAAGCATAGAGGCTTGTTGTGCTCTGGTGCCGCTGTCAAAAGATGCTGCAGAACTTGCGATGCTTGCGCTTGCTGAGGGGTATAAAATGCTTGGTATTGGGAAGAAATTGGTGCAATACCTTTTAGCACAGGCAAAGAAGGAAGGTTATTCAAAAGTATTTGCCTTTACTCGACGATCAGTTGATTGGTTTTATGCACAGGGATTCCGCTCCACGAACATTGATGCAGTTGCCAGACAGCGACGTGAACTGTATAACAACGACAACAGCGCAAGTGCCATATTGATGATTGAACTTTGAGACGGGGTCTCTACTTGCAAAATTAGGACATGTTTAGTACAATGCTGGTGCACGTTCGTTGCAATGCTAATCATGTAAAGAGGTATTATGGGAACACATACATTTAAGAGCGAAGTAAGTCAGCTGCTCCACTTAATCATCCATTCTCTGTATTCACACAAGGAGGTGTTTTTGCGTGAATTGATATCCAATGCATCAGATGCGCTGGATAAACTACGCTATCTTAGTCTGAGTGATGAGCAGTATAAAGATATCGCAAAAGATTTCAAGATTGAGATTCTTCTTGATGATAAGGATAAAAAAACCATTGAGGTTCGTGATAATGGTATTGGTATGAGCGAGGCTGATTTAAAAGAAAATCTTGGAACAATAGCTCGTTCGGGAACGAAAGCCTTTCTAGAAGCCTTGGAAAAAAAGGATTCAGGTGATCTTGGGCTTATTGGGCAGTTTGGGGTTGGTTTTTACAGTGCATTTATGGTTGCCAGCAAGGTTGACTGTATTACAAAAAAAGCTGGTGAGACCGATGCATGGAAATGGTATTCTGATGGAACAAGTAAATACACGATTCAGCCATCGAAACGCGATTCTCATGGGACTACGATTCGATTAACCCTCAACGATGCAGGCACTGAGTTTGCAAATTCATATTCTGTTGAATCGCTTATAAAAAAATTCTCAAACCATGTTCCCTTTCCTATTTACGTGGGGACATTTGCAGAACCTGAAAAACTGTCCCAGGCCAATGAGGCGAAGGCGTTGTGGCAACGTAGCAAGCAAGAATTGCAACACGAAGACTATGTTTCATTCTTTAAGAACCTTTATCCTGGTGATGATGAGCCGCTACTCCATTTGCACACCAAGGCTGAAGGAGTGCAGGAATACACAACCTTGTTCTATGTTCCAAAAAAAGCACCGTTTGATATGTTCAATGCAGACTATCGTCCGGGGGTGAGTCTTTACGTAAAACGAGTTTTTATTACCAATGAAAAGAAGGAATTGCTGCCAGCCTATCTTCGATTTGTACAGGGAATTATTGATTCTGAAGATCTTCCCTTGAATGTGAGTCGTGAAATGCTGCAAGAGAGCAAGCAGCTCCAATCGATTCGTAATGCATCGGTTAAAAAATTGTTGCAGGAGTTTGAAAATCTATCAAAATCTGATCCTGAGAAATTTACCGAGTTTATCACTGAGTACAATCGTCCACTGAAAGAAGGGTTGTATTCTGATTTTGGACAGCGTGATCAACTGCTCAAGATCGTGTGTTTTCCCTCTTCTGCAGTAGAGGGCCTTGTCACTTTGGCTGATTATGTCAGCAGGATGCCTTCTGATCAAAAGGAGATTTATTATATCAGTGGGGGAACCGAGAACTATCTGCGGAATGCTCCTCTGGTGAAATCATACGCTGCACAGGGTAAGGAAGTTCTGTTGATGGCTGATGAAATTGATGAAGTTATCATTCCAATGATTGGAAATTATGAAAGCCATCAATTGAAGGCGGTCAATCGCATAGAGGATACCAAAGATGATTCTGCAAAGGAAAGCGAGGGCATTATCGCCAAGCTAAAGGATGCATTGCAAACTAAAGTGAAAGATGTGCGTGTGATAAAGGAATTAACCGATGTTCCTAGTTGTGCTATTTGGGATAGCAATGACCCCACCAAGCGTTTGCAGGATATGTTGAAGATCATGGGGCAACAGAACAACGAAACCATTCTGCCGATTTTGGGGATAAATCCTGCGCATCCCATTTGTGCAAAAATTGCTGAAACTGAGGATGCCGCTCTTGTCAAAGAAGGAGCTGAAACCATGTTGTTTGCGGCCTTGCTTGCAGAGGGAATTATTCCGGATACGATGCCAGAATATCTGCAATCACTCCATGCAATTTTGCAGAGAGCTGTGCAATAAACAAGACCATGGGATCTATTCATGAAGGAGTGCTCTATTGGACACAATGGATCTGCTCCTTTTTGATTAAAAAAAACAACACATCAAAACAGCCTCCTTTGCAGAATGCTTTCTATGATATCGGTGCCTATGAGGGATTGTTTGGAAAGGCAATTACGGCATTGGACATGCCAGTCTATGCCTGGGAGGTTCACCCTGAATATGCGCGAGCCTTGCGGTCATCAGTTAGTTTTCCGGTGTTTTCAGTTGGATTGGGAAATGCTGATGGTGAAATGATGCTCTATCAATATTCCGATGCAAGCTTCAATTCGCTCTATCAACGCAGTGCAGGAGATCTTGCCCAATATAACCTTGAGGTCTTGGAAGGGATTCCGGTGGACATTCGGACCCTTGATAAGATGCAGCAAGAAAAGAAATTAAGGCTTCCTCTATGCATGAAAATCGACGTTGAAGGGGCTGAATTATCCATTCTTGAAGGGGCAGTGCATGTTTTGAAAACAGCAACTCCAGTGATTATCTATGAACAATCATTTGAGAACACAAAAAACGCCGGATATACGCGTGAAAAACTCCGTGAATTTCTTGCTGATTTTGGATATCAGTTTTTCGGTATTGAACGTGGGCGAACTGATCTACTTAGCAGTGATTGTGATCAGAGATCTGTCTGGAATGTCATCGCGATACACAAGACAGATACTGCGCTGCTTGATGCTGTGCTTCCTTATGTTCAATAGCACTGCATAAAAACATCCTCTTTAAAGAAAAGATTCGCATAGGTTGTTACGTCTCGTTGATCCTAGCGCCAAGTGATGCAAGGTCTTCAAAAAATTGAGGATACGTGATGGCTGCGTCTTGAGCACCGGTTATGGTCGACGGTGAATTGGCAGCCAAGGCTGCTATGCTCAATGCCATAAGAATCCGGTGATCGCCATGACTTTCTAACTCTGCGCCTTGCAGTTGCCCAGGATAGATGGTCAACGAATCATCTGTCGAATCTGTACGAATGCTCATTTTAGAAAGTTCTTGCTCAATTGCTGCGATGCGGTCGCATTCTTTTTGCCTTACATGCGCAATATGAGTTATCGTTGTTGGTTCTTGCGCAGCACTTGCGAGGACCGCATATGCAGGAACGGCATCGGGGATATCTTCAAATGAAACAGACCCACCGCCAACAAATCCGCTGCCGTCAATCTTGACATCCCAATTGTTTGTTGTAGTTTTTTGTTTTTGCACAGAGCACCCTTGCGATTCTAATAGATCAAATAATGCATAATCTCCCTGTTTATCATCAAGGGAAAGATCAGCAAGGGTGATTGTCGTTTTTTTGAGTGCTGCGGCACAGGCAAAAAAAGATGCAGCAGAGGCATCGCGACCAATGGTCACAGAGAATGGTTGTATACGTTGATTTCCAAGGATGGTGAATTTTCTGAAGGCGGTGTGGGTATACGTTATGTTGCAAAAATCAAGCCAATTGAGGGTCATCTCGACATAAGGAATCTCTTTGAGTTCAGTTACGGTAACTTGTGTATCAACCGGGGCAAAGGGAAGCGTAATCAACAAGGAAGTAAGAAATTGACTTGTTGGACAATCGATTGAACACAATGATTGTGTTATAGGGCCGGTTATGCGAATGGGGGGAGTTGGCCCTGATTCCACAAGAACACCCAAGGATTGCAAGGCCTCCAGCAAAGGAGCAGCGCTTCGTTTTCGCAAAGAATTATCTCCATCTAGGGCGATGTTCTGTTTTGCGAGAGCTGCGATACTGGTGAGAATGAACAGGGTTGTTCCACTGTTTTTGCAGTCAAGTCGATGAGGAATAGGTGATTTTCGTGGCATATCAATTGTTGAAAGCAAATTCCCTGAAACCCGTGTAGATTTGTCGGCACGCTTGATGTCTACCCCAAGCCGCTTGAGACAATCAACACAAGCACCAACATCAAGAGAATCTGGAAGATGATCGATAGTACTGCGTCCATCAGCGAGGGCAGCGAGAACAAGTGCGCGAATAGCATGAGATTTTGAACGTGGCAAATAGATTGTTCCCTGTACTGAGGATGGATAAATTGTTTTTGTCATACATTTAGTATTGTGGTGAAAAATGACTCGGTCAAGATGGGTGCCCCCGATATGCCGAAAAAATTATTCTAGAGAGCGGTTGGGATGAATAGTTTGTACAACTAGGCAAAAGATATACTTTGCAGGGACTGGATATTTTCAGTATCATTGGTGTGATGGGTTTCTGGATAACTATTGCTGTTGTTATATCGATTTTGATTGGTATTTGTGCTGCCTTGGTGTATTTGAAAATAAAAAAAGCGAATGAACAGCGGGAAATAGCAAAGATGATCTATTCAAATGCGCTGATCATTGATGTACGCAGCCCTGAGGAATATGCATTAGGACATTACAATGATGCTATCAATGTTCCCTACGACGAAATTGCCGGCCGAATTGGAGAAATAGGGGATATTTCTACGCCCATTGTTGTATATTGCAGTGCAGGTAATCGTGCAGAAATTGCCATGGATCATTTGAAAAGATTGGGATTCCGGAAGGTTGTGAATGGAATCTCAACGAAACACCTTCCTTAATTCACTTAATACTAGGGTTGTTCAGTCAGTGTTGTTCGAAGATAGGCTGCGACATAGATGCGCCCTTCTTGTTCGGCGATAGCAATTATATCTCGACCAAGAATGGTTTTTGCTGTGTAATCAGCGCCTGCGTCGATCAGCAGCAAGATAATCTCCACATCGGCGTCTCTGGCTGCAGACATTATAGGTGTCCAATTAACCTCATTTGTCTGATTCACATCGGCTCCGCGATCGATGAGAAATGACACAAGGGGTGCGTTGTTGTCTTCTATTGCAACTCTCAGAGCAGTTAACCCGGTTTGTGCGTGGCTTGCGTTGATATCAGCTCCTAGTTCAAGAAGCGTCTGGACTATCGCTTCGTCGTTTCGACGCACTGCCTGCATAAGAGCGGTTTCTCCTTGTGCATCACGAGCATCGACGCTCACTCCCTCTGCGAGCAAAGCATTTATTTTTTCAACATTTCCCGTTTTCGAATAGTATTGCATTGTCTGACAAGCACCTAATCCAAAAATCGCAATAGTTAGAAATACAAGAAGATACTTATGCATACCACTAGTATGACCGGTTCACAGTGGGTAGGCAAGATAATACCGGGATACTTCCGTTATGAAGAGAGAAGTTGAAGGAGAGAATGCTCACGCCTGTTATGCCTTAGCGTGGTTGAATCGCTTGTTTGCGCACGCGATTTTGCGATATACTACACTAGTATGTATAGGTTTGCCTATGTAGGAATGGTGGTGACAGTGCTAGCAGTAACAGCCTGTTCAACACAGGCCATGCTTACCATTGATTCCGGTGAAAACAGCGCACATCTTGAATTGGATATTCAGTATAAAGAATTTTTCCAAGTATATCTGGAAGATCTTGCGTTGATTCTTGGAAACTTTCTTGATGTAGAGAACATAGCCGCTGAGCTTGAGGCAGATCCACGTTTTATAAATCCACAGGTTTCTGAATTCGAGGATACCATGCATATTTCATTGGATATCTATCCGTTTTTTGAAACGATGCAAGACATCACCTATATTACAAACATTGACGACAACCCAAAATCGCTTGAGATTTTCTTGCATAGTGGATTGATTGGGCAATTTTTATTGGAGATTCCTAGCCTTTCGATCATTGCACAGGGGTTTATCCT
This sequence comes from Spirochaetia bacterium, assembly GCA_965243525.1. GTDB lineage: Bacteria > Spirochaetota > Spirochaetia > WTKD01 > WTKD01 > WTKD01. The sequence continues at coordinate 1,284,372 of OZ251568.1, forward strand.
TGATGAGCGAGCCTCTCCCTATGCTCTCCGGGAATCGCTTTACTGGGCCCTCGAAGAATATGCCTCACGTGATGCGATTACTCAGGCATTTGATACGAGTACGGTGAGTCTTCACGTGAATAGTGTTGGTCCTATCTATAAAACTGAGAATTCTCTTGTGTCAGGGGAAAAAGACGCCCTTTTTCAGTTCAATCCATTTTCATTTGAAAATAATTCAAAAAAAATAGCCATAGTGTTTCCCTACCGATAGAATCACGGTAGATTCTGCAAAAACGGCGTTTGCTAATTCTCGTTTTTTACTGCATCAGCATTTCTTTGGTGCCCTTGCATTTGCGTGCTGAGTCCATACAAATTTATGAATCCCGCTGCATCGCCATGCTGCGTTCCATCATCGCCAAACGAGCCGGCCGCATCGTACAGCGAACAATGAGAATTTCTTTTGATAGCCGTGACTGAACCTTTATAGAGTCTGACCGTTACTTCACCAGAGATATACTGACTCAAGGATGCGAATGCGGCATCGAGGGCAGCGCGAACCTGTGTAAAAAACTTCCCTGCATAGATAAGTTCACCATAGCGAATGGCAAGCTGTGCCTTTAATGAACGTGCTTGTTCATCCAAGATGATTGCCTCTAGATCTCCAAGGGCTTCATAGAGGACTGTGCCTGCAGGGGTTTCATATACCCCGCGACTCTTCATGCCCACCACGCGAGATTCAATAATATCACGTCTTCCGACGCCGTGCTGTCCTGCCTTCTCATTCAAGATTGCAATGCTATCTTTCAATGTCAGCGTTTTTCCATCCAGGGCAACTGGTTTGCTCTTTTCAAATTTGATACAGATGTCTTCCGGTGTATCAGGGGTGTCTTCGATGTTTTTTGTAAGCAAAAACAAACTGTTTTCTGCAGGATTCTGAGTATCTTCCAGATATCCTCCTTCATGACTGATGTGCCACATATTCCAATCACGAGAAAAGATATTCTCTTGTGAAACACTCCCAATATGGATGCTATTTTTTTGCGCATATGCAATGGCGTCTTCTCGGGATCTGATTTCCCATATGCGCCAAGGGGCAATGATAGGAAGTTCAGGAGCCAAAGCCTTGTAGGTTAGTTCAAATCGAACTTGATCATTTCCTCGGCCAGTACAGCCATGGGCAAGTGCATCTGCATTGATGGCATGTGCATACTCGACTTGAAGTTTTGCCTGCAATGGACGTGCGATGGATGTTCCCAACATATAGCGTTCTTCATAATAGGCACGAGATCGAATCAACGGAAAAAGATAGTTCTCAGCGAATTCTTCCCGGGCATCAACGACGGAGATATCTGTTGCTCCTGCTGCTCTCCCTCGATTTTTTATATAATCCCAATCTTCATCCTGACCAACATTTACGCAAATACCATAGATTTCTGTATCGGGATATTGCTGTTTTAACCAGGGAATGATGATCGACGTATCAAGCCCGCCTGAATAGGCAAGTACAATCTTTTTATACATGAAGACTCCTCAATAACAATGATAAGATGGTATGAGTATATCCTTTTTCTTGCAAAAATGACACGGAGAGATAGCTTGGAAATAAAGAAATTATCGCAGATGAGCCTGAATGGAGCGGTTGAGTATATCGATTCCTGTGGCTATTTCTGTGGGATTGATGACAAGTGGTGGTGCAACTCGAAGGACATCGTTTCCTGAAGGAAGGATCAACAATCCATTTTCAGCTGCAGTCTGAATGATTTGATTTCGTAATTTGTCCAACGGGGCAAGGAGTGCAATGCCACGCAGCATCCCCATCCCCTTTAATCGGAGTGATTGTGGGTCTTGGTCGACGATATGCTGCAAGGACTTGGCTAGTTCTGCAGTCATTTTCTGTACGTGCAGGAGAAATTTTGGGTTAATGATACGCTGGATTACCTCGCGTGCAAGAGCACAGGGGACCGGTCCACCGCCAAATGTTGTGCCATGTGCTGCAAAGGGAATGCATGCATTTACTCGTTCAGGAATCAAAACAGCAGAGAGAGGGAGGCCTGCTGCGAGAGGTTTCGAAAGGGTGATGATATCGGGTTTTAATCCAATGAGTTCAGAGCCAGTCAGAGCTCCCAATCTTCCGAGACCGGTTTGAATTTCATCTGCGACAATCAAAACATCATGTTTCGCACAAACACGCTGCAACGTCGATGCTGTTTTTTGTTCCAATACATCAAGACCACCCTCGCCCTGCACAGGTTCCACGAATACAGCTGCACACCGCCCATCGATGTGTTTTTCTATGGCTGCACAATCGTTGAAGGGAAGTTGTATGCAATCCGGAAGAAGGGGGCCTACCAATTGATTTTTTGGAGCCTGTGGATGGAGTGATGCCGCTCCAAGTGTTCTTCCATGAAATCCATTGTCGAAGGCGACCAAGCGAGCGTGGTGCACGCCCTTGTTTTTCAGTGCATACATGCGAGCATATTTTATTGCAGATTCAGTTGCCTCGGTTCCGCTATTACCGAAGTGAACACAGGACATCTCAGGAAAGAGTTGTAATAGATTTTCAGCGAGTTCTCGAGTTGGTCCCGTGACAAACAGATTTGAAATATGGGTGATTTTTTTTATTTGTTCAGCAGCAATACGAGCAAATGTTTTGTCTCCATATCCGAAGCTGTTGACTGAAATTCCCGCTGCAAAATCTAGATAGCGTTTTCCAGCTTGATCAAAGAGATATACTCCCTCTCCATGGGTAAATTCGATTCGCTGTGTTGGATATTGTTGTGGAAACATACAAGTTTTCTTACTGTAAAAGAATTATTCAGTGATGCTCAAGTAGTTTATCCGATATAGATATTTGTTCCTCTATTTCCTTGCATCAACTGGGCAAGGTCATCTTGTTTTTCAATGTTTGAAATTGCAACATGGGGAACTCCCTTTTCAACGGCGAGGCCGGCAGCTGCTATTTTTGCGGTCATTCCCTTGTTGATTATGTTGGAATCAATCAAGGCTCTCGCCTGGGGCAAGTCTATGCGGGAGAGCACTTTTTCCTCGCTGATGACTCCTGGAACATCGCTTATAAAAAGCAAATGGTCTGCCTGCAATGCAATTGCAATCGCGGTTGCAGCATCATCGGCGTTGACATTTATTCCTTCCCCGGCGGCGTCCATCGCAGTAGGGGAAATCACCGGAATCATCGCATGATCTAACAAATGATTCATGATTTGTGTATCGATGTTCAGTATAGTTCCAGTATGATTATCCGTGTGTTCAGAAACTCTCTGTGCGCGAGCCATATGTCCTGAAGAAAGTGATATGCCAATTGCAGGATGCCCAAGTCGGCACAGCCTTCTTACGAGCCAAGTATTAACCCTCCCGGTCAGCACCATGTCTACTACGTGCATGAGCTCTGCAGAGGTGCTTCGTATACCATCTATCTTGGTGTGTGATATAGCAAGTCTTCCTGCTAGATCGTCAATATATCGACCTCCTCCATGGACGATGACGCATGTATTGGAGAGTTCCTTAAGACTGATGCCAAATCGTTCCAGAGAATCGTTATCTTCGAGAAATGAGCCGCCAAGTTTTATCACTGTCATCGGTCTTAGAATCCTGTTGTCTCGTTGAACCCATGCATTCGGTTAAAACATTGCAGCGCCTGTCCGCTTGCGCCCTTTAGCAAATTGTCACAGCAAGCATACCATTGAACAGTATCTTGGTTATACACCGCGCCGATATGATACATGTTAGTGTGTAACACATCGGATATCTCCGGAATGGCGTTTTTTTTCACTCGCACAAAGGGTTCATTTTGATATTGGTTTTCTATCACATCTATCAACTGTTTTCCGTTTTTTGATTGCATGGTGATGATAGCATAGATGCCCCGTTGCAGGGGGCTAAGCACTGGGGTGACTTGTAATTGTATTGCATTGTCAAGTTTTTCTTCAATTTCGACCACGTGACGATGTTCGCGAAGAGGGGCATAAGCACAGATGTTTTCGTTTCGCTCACAAAAAGAAAATCGTTCGGTTTTTTGTCTCCCTGCTCCGGAGATGCCAGTTAATGCAACACAAGTAACGAGATTGGGGAGCATGTCGTGATTGTGTAGAGGAAGGAGCACCGAGAGGATGGTTCCTGCAAAACATCCTGGAACTGCAATAATGTCAGCGGCCTGAATGGATTCTCTGAACAATTCGCAGAGCCCATATGCCCGCTTAGATTTCGGTGGTAGCGATGGAAAGGGGGTGTTATACGTGGTTTCATACGTAGATGGTTCTAATCGAAAATCTGCAGACAAATCGATGATTCTTGCGCTGTCCAAAAAGCCAAGACAGATTTTGTGCGAATGGCGATGGGGAAGACAGGAAAAAACAGTATCGGTTGGCATTGCCTTTGCGAGGTCTGCTGTGACTGTTTTGTAGTTGGTGAAAGCAAGCTTTGGATGTTGTGCCTGAATGCTGGGATGAATATCACTAACCGGTATATCTGGTTGCGAGACAGAAACCGGCACCACTTCGTCTATACGAGGGTGTGATAGCAATAATGTTAAAAGTTCTTTTCCGGTATACCCGGTAATGCCAAGAATAGTAACACGCATTATAGTAAGTATAGTTACATGAAGCATCTGTAAATGCAAGAAAACCATGGAGTATCTCGATATGCATACACTCAGACAGGGCCAAGAATTCTTTTTTGATGTCGTTGATTCAACCATGGACACTGCATTTTCATTAATCCACGATGAAATGCAGCATGGTAGCGCGGTCATCGCGACGCATCAATTACAAGGAAGAGGCAGACAGGGGAAACAATGGGAAGATGTGCGATCAGAGAATCTGTTGACGACTATTTTGTTAAAAGCAAACCGGATAGAAGAGTATCCAAAAAGTGGTTATGGGCATTGCTCGCTGCGTGCGGCATTAGCTGTTGGGCGGGTGATTGAGAAGCTGTTAGAAAAAACAGGAATCGTGAAGATAAAATGGCCCAACGATGTATTCGTACACGACAAAAAAATAGCTGGAATTCTGGTTGAGGCAAGATCCAATTGGATTGGAATTGGTATCGGTATCAATGTTGGACAGTCTAGTTTTTCCCCTCAAATCCAAAAAACCGCAACGTCGATAGTTCTTGAACAGGGAATTTCCGTATCTCCGCGCGATTTGTTTCATCTTGTTCGCGATGAACTTGAGAACTGTTTAAAGAATACACATCTAGCAGCATCCATCCGTGCATACCTGTGGCGATATGAAAAAGATATAGTCGTGCGGTTACCCTCAGGAACCTTGGTGCGTGGAATTCATCGAGGTATAACCAATGACGGTGCATTGTTGATTGAGACATCTCAAGGAATACAAACGCTATACACTGCCTCTTTGATCTGTGAGTATCTCTCAACATAGAAGCAGCGATGCGGTGATTCACAGATGTGTAGGTATCTCTCTGCGGATATACCCTCAAATGAATAGTATAATGCATTGAAGGAGCGCTCAAAATTATTTCGTCGCTATTCTTTTTGTGTTGTATAATACACTGCTAGAGCTATACAATTGACAATGAGTTTTGATTTGGTAAAGGGGTCGATCCCCCGGTTGATGTTGAAAATTGCAATCCCTGCAAGTGTGGGATTGTTCTTTAACACTATGTACAACGTAGTGGACACCTTTTATGCAGGGCGGTTTTCAACAGCTGCTTTGGCAGCCTTAACAGCGAATTTTCCGATATTTATTATTATTTTAGGGCTTGGGTATGGTCTTTCATCTGGTGCAATGGTGCTGATTGCAAATTCCTTGGGAGCAAAGAGACAAAGAGATGCGGTTCGTTTTCAAAGTTATGCATTTGGACTTGGAATACTGGTAAATCTCACAATAGTTGCTATTATTTATCCCTTTCTAGGGCCCTTATTTCGGTTGCTAGGAGTTCAGGATCCCGAAGTGTTGCAATACGCTCTTGAATATGCACGAGTTGTGGTTCTCGGGAGTGTTTTCTTTGTATGTACTACGGTGCTAAATGCAGGCCTTAATGCACGAGGGCTGACCTCTTATTTCAGAAATACCTTAATCGTAGGAACGATATTAAACATAGGTCTTGATCCTTTGTTCATGTATGGTCTGCGGTGGGGATCTGTACAAATTATTCCTGCAATGGGAATCAGTGGTGTTGCAATAGCGACCATTCTTGTACAGGTTTTATCGTCCATATATCTTTTGAGTGTGGCAATCAAGCATGGTAATTTCAAAGAAGCCTTGCCGCGGGAGTTTTTATTACACAAAAAGTATACGCTCGACCTCTTGAAACAGGGGATTCCTTCCTCATTTAGTATGATGACTATGGCATTGGGAGCATTTGTTATCAATTATTTTGTAACATTCTATGGTGGAAAATATGGACTAGCAGCTTATGGATCTGCATTACGTATCGAGCAGATAGCCCTGCTTCCTACCATGGGGATCAATACCGCCTTGAGTGCATTAGTAGGACAGAATAACGGTGCAAAACGTTTTGATCGTGTTCGTGAAAGCTATACGCGGGCCTTACAGTTTAGTGCGATATTCATGGTGTTCATATTAGCAGCGGTTGTTCTATTGCGACTGCCTATTATGCGAATTTTCACTGATAATGAGACCGTTGTCGCCATTGGGGGTAATTATATGCTCATTCAGGCGTTGACGTTCTATTCGTATATACTGATATTTCAGGGGAGCGGAGTGCTGCAGGGAATAAAAAAGCCCACCACTGTTTTAATTATCAGTGTAGCCCGACAATTTGTTATCCCGTTGGCTGTTTTTCCTCTCTTTGCCGGAATGCTTGGACTTGAGCTCAACGGTATTTGGTGGGGTATTTTTACCATCAACTGGTTAGCCGGTTTAGCGACATATGTTATTTCACGAACAAAAGTGAGAACCCAGGAACGCATACACACTGAAACTATTGACCCAGTAGCAACCTGAGCGTGCAAAGCATTCTTGTTGTAGACAGTCTCCTTTTGTCCTGATCACTATTCGGATTCCAAGGATTCTGTCTCTGCGATATGTACTTGTTCATTTTTTGATGAGGGTATCCAAGAATCGTTTTTTTCTGATGAATGAAAGGATTGAATATTTCTGTAGGGAGTAGTGAGGAGCCGTAATTCTTCATAGGTATTTGATACCTTGTTTGATAAATCTTCTAGGGTATGCACTTGTTCCTTTAGGTTTTTTGAGCCCACTACGATATTTTCTTCAAGAGAACTAATTGATTTGCGCAAATTTTCATAGTTACTATAGAGCATTGAGTGATTGGTCGTTAATTTTTCATCGTTTTTATTAGAATTTTCAAAAACCTGCATCAGTGCATCATACATATACTTAAATTGATTTTCGATTGAATTGAAATTATGCATGATTTTATCATAAGAATGGTCAATAGATTCTAAAGTGGCAAATACATCTAAGAATTTAGACTGAGTAGCTGTTAATTTGTTGCAAGAATTGCTGATTTCATTGAGATGTGTCTCATATTCTTGCAGTTCTGACAGAGATTGTTGTGATTTTACGTTTGATTCTTTCGCCATTGATTGCAATTCTGTGAGAATTACATGAATTGGATTGTTTTCAGGAAGTGATTGTGATCCTTCTATCGATACATTCATTGCAAGTAACTGCACTTGGTTTGTAAACGTAGCGATGCTTGCAAGGCTGTTTCGGTGATGTATCAATGCAGTAAGCAAAGTTGTGGTTTTTTTCTTTATCGACTGAACTGTGTTCACATCTTGGGTACTTGTCTTTTGCATGTTTTGGAATGTCGGAAAGAGATTGTTCTTCAGATACTGCAGATCAGTTACATACGTATGTAGTTCTGAAATCAAATTGTCACATTGGTCACGCACAGAGTTAAAATTCTTGGTTGTTCCATACATGGTTTCAATTATTTGCCGTGAATTGGTGAGGTTTTCATGTTCAGCTGTCAGATCCTGCATGCAAGAGCGAATAAGGGTAAGATCTTTTGAAAAAGCAAAGTTTTGCTTTTCTTTGGAAGTGTTGAGAACAATATCAGTAGTTTTTTTAACAACTCCCAAGTTTTTATGTAAGAGCGAAATGAAACGGGAATTTTGTTTATAGCTTTGTATATAGGGGATTATCCGGCTATTTAACAAAGAAGATAGCGGGTTAGTGATGTCTTGTCTGTGAAGGGGGAGCTGTGTTGGATTCGTTGTTGAGAACGCTGTTATGATTTCTGATTGGAACTTTCTAAGAGGCTTTATGATATACAGATAATCAAGCAAAAAATTAAACAAAAGTATGAAAATACAGATAAACCCTACGAGTAATGTGCCTTTTAAAATTTCAGAATGAACAACATCCAGGACATAATCTTTTAGAAAAACGATTTGTATATTGTCATTACTGTAGATAATATTCTTTGCAAACATATTTGTTGTTTGAATTTTGGTTTCTTTTTCTAGATTATGTATTGAGACCACTCCATAAGGACGCAATCGCCAGAGGAGGTTCTGAAGATAGGCTTCGTCTTCTAGAGAAGCAATTTCTATGCTCGTACTAATATGGGCACTTGTTGTTTCGACGTAGTTTTTGAATATTGCGTTATATCGGATGGCTACTGCAAGCATAACAAGAATGAGCACGACAAAGGCGATTATTGTATATTTAAGTACAAATTGTGAAAGAGAAGATGGTATACTTCTTTGAGTAATGATTCCTTTTTTCATAATTAATGATAATTATTATTACTTTCAAAGTCAATTAAATTAACTTAATTTATTTTTTATGCGTATAAAGAAAAAACGGTAATAATGATGAATCTATAGGGTAGTTTCAAAGGATTCTATTCAGGAACATCTATAGGATGATCATCAAGATATATTTGATTAGAGCAGGATGGATTTGCCCGAGAGAGGATTCGAACCTCCACAGCTTGCGCTACTAGACCCTGAACCTAGCGTGTCTACCAATTTCACCACCCGGGCTTTCTTTAAGTGTATGCCATACTGGAGGCGGAAACAAGATATGCAGACTAGAAAGAATGCAGTAGGATTATATCATGCGCATTTTGTTTCTTGGTGAAATTGTTGGTCGTGGAGGAGTATACGCTGTGCGATATGGGCTATCGGGGTTGAAGGAATCTTTGGGCATTGATTATGTTATTGCAAACGGAGATGGAGCGGTAAATGGTAGCGGTCTTGGACGTGATTATACCCTATACCTTCGGAAACTTGGCATCAATTTGTTGACGGGGGGGGATGCAAGCTATTCGCGAAAAGATTTTGTTGAAAATATTGATTCATTTCATCACGTGATTCGCCCTGCAAACTATTCGATACATGCTCCCGGAAGAGGAATTCGTTTCTTTTCAATTGAAAACAAGCAATATCTCTGTATCAATGTTTTGGGGCAGGCATGGCAAAATCGAAATATCACCAATGATGTTATTGCGACGTTTGACCGAATAGTTCATTCATTGAAAGATCCGGTTCGAGGAATTTTTGTGGATATGCATTCACTTTCAACAGCAGAAAAACAAACCGTTATGTATGCCTTGAAAGGAAGGATAACTGCTTTTTTTGGAACAGGACAGCGCATACAAACGAATGATCTTCAGATTTTAGACGGGCACACCGCAGGAATTACCGATAGTGGTCTCTGTGGTACTCAGACGGGAATCATCGGTATGGAAGCTGATTCGTTTTTCAAAGCATTTCTTACAGGGATAGCGCAGCCACATAAGGCAGCGTTTCGAGACCTTGCATTGCAGGGAGTTTGGGTTGAAGTTGCGGAAGATGGACGATGTATAGAAGCAGATTACGTGATGCACCCTGTCCTAATTAAAGAAAAAGATCTTGCAAAAAAACACGGCAAAACGCATTCTAATTCCGGCAATCGGTGATAATTTGAGTATAGGAAAAAGCACTCAACCCATGGTCGATATAGTCCTGTTTTAATTGTTGCATACTTGGAGGGCTGTCTGGAGCAAGGATGGTCTGTATGCTGCACATATCGGTTGGTTGGAGACCACAAGGGCTCAACAGAGAATACAAGGATAAATCCAATGAACAATTCAACGCAAATCCGTGAATGGTGATCGCATCTTTTATTGCAATGCCAACAGATGCTATTTTTCCTGCTTGTGTCCACACTCCCGGATGATCCTTTTTAACATCGCTTGGAATACCATACTGTTTGAGCGTTTGCATAAGGCTGGTTTCGACGCCAGATACAAATTCCCTAATTTTGCGTTCAAATCCATGCAGGTTGAATATGAAATAGCCAATGAGTTGTCCGGGCGCATGTAATGTTGCTTGTCCCCCGCGTGTGGATCGGTGCAGGCTCACTCCATGATTCTGCAATGTTTTTTCGTTCACCAAGAGATCGGTTTTTTTTCCACGGGTTCCCAGAGTGATGACTGGATGATGTTCTAATAGGAGTATGGTATCAGCGATGTGGTTGTTCAATCGTGCTTTGTGCAAGTATTGTTGCAGATTCCAGGCCTTTTCATATTCAAGAATGCCTAGATTGCGTACGACAAGGGTGTCTCGTGTTGTGTTTTGCATAATCATTAAAGTATCAAAATACTCAATACCCTATTTTCTTTGTATTAAGCACACTATACAATACGGCATGACGAAATATGTTTTCGTTACAGGTGGGGTATGTTCTTCCTTGGGCAAGGGGCTTGTTGCAGCAGGGTTGGGCTGTCTATTAGAACAACATGCTATTTCAATTTGCTTGATCAAGGTTGATCCTTATCTCAACGTTGATGCGGGGACGATGAGCCCCTATCAGCATGGTGAGGTATATGTCACCGATGATGGAGCCGAAACTGATTTAGATCTTGGAAATTATGCGCGATTTACGTCTGCGCCTCTGTCGCATGAAAATTCAATAACCACTGGACAGGTATACAACGATGTTATCCGCTCTGAACGAGAGGGACGCTATTTGGGACGTACGGTGCAGGTTATTCCGCATATTACCGATGCCATCAAACGACGTATCTATGCATGCAGTGAAAACAGCAAGGCAGATGTCACCATCGTAGAATTAGGAGGCACTGTTGGAGACATTGAATCCCTGCCCTTCCTAGAGGCTGTTCGACAAATCATCCATGAAAAACCCTATGGTGATGTGGTTTCGGTGCACCTTGTTCTGTTACCGGTGCTTGCAAACCATGAAAAAAAGACAAAACCAGCACAGCATTCGGTGCGGGATCTTCGTTCTGCAGGAATTTATCCTGATATACTTGTCTGTCGATCATCTGAAGCATTGTTGCAATCTGAGCGCAAAAAACTGTCGATGTTCACAAGTGTGCACTATGATTCAGTCGTCAGTGCACGCGATTGTTCAAGCGTATATGAGATTCCGCTCATGTTGCATGAAGAAAAACTTGATCAAATCGTATTAAACAAATTTTCACTCCCCCACACAACAGTAGACTTGGGTGCTTGGAGGGAGATTGTTCAGAGCATTCAACACGCCACAAAAACTGTTCGAATAATGTTTATTGGGAAATACATTGAGCAAAGTGATACGTATATCTCGGTTGATCACGCCTTGCAGCATGGGGGCATTGCCAATAAAGTTTCTGTGCAAATTGAGAAGGTAAATGCAGAAACGATCAGTGCAGAAACGGATCTTGATGCATTGTTCGATGGTGTTGCAGGGGTTATTGTTCCTGGCGGATTTGGCATTCGTGGAACTCTGGAAATGATCCGCCCAATTGAATATGCACGCTTGAAAAAGATTCCATTTTTTTCGATATGTTTGGGTATGCAAATGATGGTGATTGAATTTTCACGGAATGTATTGCAATTGCTTGATGCACAAAGCAGTGAGTTTGATCCAGAGACAAAGAACCCGGTTATCAGCCTTCTTGAAGAACAAAACAATATTTCGGGCTTTGGGGGTACCATGCGGTTAGGAAAAAGTGATATTCTTGTACGCGAGAAGACCGCTATGCACAAGGCATATGGACAATCGGTTATATCTGAACGACACCGGCATCGATATGAGCTTACCCAACGGTATATCGACCAATTAGCTAGCCAAGGCATGCAGATAAGTGCGGTGAATGCCGAAACTGAACTTGTAGAGTCTGTTGAGTGGAAGGATCATCCATGGGGATTGGGAGTACAGTTCCATCCTGAACTACGATCGAAACCATTCCATCCACACCCTCTCTATGTTTCGTTTATACGGCATGCGATTATCTATGAAAAAAATTCAAAATAGTAAAACAGTTAGTTTTCTTTCTTTTTTTCTTATCCTTCTAGGCAGTTGTACGGTGAGCTTTGATGAAGAGATTCTTAGCAGTGAATTTGACCTGTCTGTTCCCGAGTTAATTATCTATAAAGGGACGATTCGTCAGGTCGAAGATCAGCTACGTATTATTTCTGTGGAAAAGGCAGCGTTTTTTACAAAAGAAAACCGTCAAGAAATTGATAAGGCGGATATTGAAGAATATCGTGATGGCGTGTTGTCTTTGAAAGCACAAGCTGACAAGGTAACACTTCATGCTAAAACAAATGATGTGCGTATGTCGGGCAATATTTTAGTTCGACTTGAAGAGGAGGGAGCAACAATTTTTGGTGATAATTTTTCATGGATTGATGCAGATAATGAGCTAACAAGTTCCCCGGAGGATGAAGTACGCCTCCTCAAGGATGACGGTTCAGAGATAACAGGAAAAGATATTGTAGTTGATGGAGATTCGCAGACGGTTGAATTTCGAGGGGGAGCATCAGGGGTATTGTTTACTGAGGGTGACTAAATTATGATGCAAAAAATAAAATTTTATAGATACATATTCATGGTGATTTTCTTAATGGGAACAGTTTTTATGCTCTCCGCACAAGTTGAGAACCCATCTGGAATTAATGACGAATCAGAAACAAATGCAACTACAGATGAAGATTCATCTGAGAAGGATGGCTTTCAGTTTACGGGTGATCGAACCGCCGTAAACCTCAGTGAGGGGCGAGAATATACAGTCTTGTCGGGGAATGCAGTTGTTGAATCGGGAACTATCCTGCTTAGGGCTCAGGAAATCGAGCTATACGGTGATGATTTTCAGTATGTGACCTGCAAGGGAGATGTGCATTTTGTTGATACGTCCAATGGGTTAGACTTGCAAGCGCAAGAACTTTTTTTTGATCGTCAATCTGAAGACGCGCGTGCAGCAGGAAGAGTTGTTCTTGACGATGCAAAAAATAATCTGATTGCTCATGCAAGTAGCATTGAAATATTTGATAATTCAAATAAAATCTTGTTTAAGATAGGGGTGAGAATTGTTCAGGATGACCTTTTTGTACGTTCTGAACTCATTGTGTATAATCGCAACACTGAGGAGCTTCGTCTCGAAGGATTTCCTTCAGTGATTTGGGGAGAAGATCGCTATCAAGCATTGGCAATGAATATTAATCTGAACACAGAAGAAGTTGAGTTGGTTGGCCAGGTTCGTGGGAGTATAGTTACCGATGGGAATGCCTCGCCACCGCAGGATGCACCAGCACCGTCGAATACAAATTTGTCTTCATCAGATAATGAAGAGAATGATAACTAATTTAATAGGAATACTGCAATAAAACATTATGGATAGAGTAAGCACAAGAAACAAAAGTATTTTACGCATTGGAACAATCCACAAGCGATTTGGAAAAAAGCATGCGGTTAAGGGTATCAGCTTTTCCATGCGAACAGGGGAAGTGGTTGGCTTGCTTGGACCGAATGGTGCTGGAAAGACGACCTTGTTTTATATGGTTGTGGGCTTTGTTCAGCCGAATGCGGGTAATATATACCTCAACGGTGTCGATATAACGCGCATGCCGATGTATCGAAGAGCTCGCTCAGGGATTTCGTATCTGCCACAAGAACCGTCGGTATTTCGCAAGCTTACTGTGGAGCAAAATATCTGGGCAGTTCTCGAAGTCAGAAAGGATATCCCAAGAGAAGAAAAGCTGTTTCTAAAACGTTCCTTGCTCAAGGAATTGGGTATCTATGAAAAACGAAAGCAGCGTGCTTATACATTGTCTGGAGGTGAGCGCAGGCGAACTGAGATCGCTCGGGCATTGGCAACCAATCCCGTTTTTTTGCTGTTGGATGAACCATTTACGGGAATTGACCCTCGTGCTCGTTCTGAAATAAAGAAAATTATCGCAGATCTTGGTCGAAAGGGTATCGGTGTTTTGATTACCGATCACAATGAACGAGACACCATGGACATTACGCACCGTTGTTTTATTATCTACGAAGGCAATATTGTTGTTTCAGGAACGCAAGAAGAACTCATGTATAATGAGGTTGCACGAAAACTCTATCTTGGCGATATAGTCGAATAAATTTGCCATTTTAGTTGACGTTGCTGTATTCTTCTTCGTAGCATATAACGACTATGAACGATAATATACATTCTCTCTCAGATAAGGCTTTTGAAACACAGGCAATCCACACAAAGATTGAGCCAAGTCAATTTCGCGAACTTTCTTCATCGCTCTATTTGTCTTCAGCGCATGGGTTTGAAAACTTGGAACAAGGGAAAAACCTATTTGAGGGCACAGAGGATGGATTTGTCTATGCTCGTTGGGATAGCCCAAATGTTGCGGAATTTATTGCAAAACTCTGTGCGCTTGAAGGGTATGAAACAGGAATTGCAACTGCTTCTGGCATGAGTGCGGTGCTGTTTTCACTTTTGCCTTATTTGTCAGCGGGAGACCATCTTGTCTATTGTAAGGCGGTTTTTGGAGCCACCCCATATGTCATTCAGCATTTTTTTTCACGCTGGGGGATTGAAGCAACGGCGGTAGATCCACAGGCGGATCAAGCTGAATGGGAAAAGGCTTTTACGAAAAAGACTCGACTCGTATTTTTTGAGACTCCAACAAATCCAGGCCTTGATATTCTTGATATCAAGCTGATCACAGATATCGCACATGCACATGATGCACTGGTAGTTGTCGATAATTGTTTTGCCAGCCCTTTTCTCCAAACACCTTCTTTGTATGGTGTTGATATGGTTGTTCATTCTGCAACCAAGTACATTGATGGACAGGGAAGGGTGCTTGGTGGTGCGCTTTTGGGTAATTCAGAAACGATAAAGCCTGCGAGATCATTCTCAAGGGCAACCGGACCGGTTCTTTCGCCGTTTAACGCATGGATATTGTCCGCCAGCCTTGAGACATTATCGATTCGTATGGAAAAACACAGCAGCAATGCATTGCGATTGGCTCGATTCTTACACGATCATCCAAAAATTGAATCAGGTCGATACCCACACCTCACCACACATCCACAATATGAGTTGGCAAATAAGCAGATGCGCTTGGGAGGGGGTATTCTCACCTGCACAGTGCGTGGAGGGTATGAGGGGCTATGTCGATTTACACAAGCGCTAAACCATAGTGCCATGGCGGCAAATCTTGGCATGAGTAGAACCATTCTCACCCATCCGGCTTCAACGACCCACAGCAGTATTTCTGCAGAAGAAAGAGACGAGTTGGGAATTAGCGATTCGCTAATAAGGATATCTGTTGGTCTTGAAAACATCGACGATTTACTTTTTGAATTTGCAGCTGCATTAGAAGTGGTCTAACTTCAATCCATATAGAAACCAAATGGAGATTCTGCCGTCATTGGGATAGCTCTCTAGACTCTAGGTGAAGGCCTGCAACAAGGCACGAGCGCTCTGTCGTATCTCGTCATTTGCGTTAATATGATTGCTTTTTGTGTCGCACAGGTCTTGCTTGTCGAATGAAATGCCGGCATGAGAAGCAAAAAGTTGAGCAGCCACCACAGCAGCTCCCTGCGAGGCGCCAACATCTGATATAGGAATCACCGGACAACTCCATAATGCACTTACGCGAAGCAATATTTCCGATGACGCAGATGGCCCTCCTGTTACATAGATGCTCTCTGGTTTGTCGTAGAGTGCTAGCCATGCGTGAGCAAGCTCTGCGAGAGACGATTCAACGATGCGTGGATACAGTGAATAGGTTGGTTTGACATCGGTGTGGATACGCTCTTCTCTTGGAAACGTTTCAGGAATAGGGCGGTATATCAACGGACTACTCGATGTAAACCGCTCGTCCCGCAAGGATTTTTCAGCGCTGTCATAAGGATGATTTTGTCTGAATAGGTCCCAAACTAGCGCACCATTGGTTTTGCACACCATGGTAAACGCCTTTCCAAACCCATCATACATGCGCATGAGTCCATCGGGGTGATTATGCTGCTTGGTCAGTGGCTGATCGCTCATGGCAACAAAACTAGAACCAAGACTGAGCAAGGTTCCATCAACCATTGATTTTGTTTGACAGTTGTCTCCACTGCCAACAAGAACCTGACAAGTGTGCGGAATGCCATATCTGTGTGAAAAGTATTCTGCGATACCTCCCGCTATCTTTTGTGGTTCTGAGAGGTCTGGCAATTTCTCAGACAAGGATGCTCGATTAACACAGGCGTCGAACAATGCTAAATTCCATTCTTTTTGTATAAAATCCATCAACCCAGTTCCTGCACCGTTTCCGATATCAATGGGGAGATCAGGATCACCGCAGAGTACACAAGTTAGAAAACTGCTTATGAGATGTATGCGCTTCGTTTCTGCATACACATCGGGAAATTGTTCTGCAATTCGCTTGATGACGACCCCGCTGTATCGACGGGCAAGATCGGAACCAATTAACTGCTCTATGTCTGGTCCATACGCATCAATCATCGACTGACATTGTCGACTAGTGTTGCTTGTCATCCATGTTGGAGCAAGTTGATAAGAAAAACTATCTGCAAACAATTCCGCAAGTTCATTCTTGGTTTTCGTGTGCAGTTGCTTGAAAGCGTCGAAATGTGCGAGATATATTTGCCCGTGCTGTTGTGCAGAGATGTTGATACACAAAAGATCTGCAAGATCGATGCGAGGATTGTTGCGAAGGTCTGCGAACAAACAGTCAAGTGCACAGAGATACATCAAGGGCGGCTGATCAGCCTCTCCCTTGATTCGTGGTGGCACTGTGCAGGTGTCGGGTCTAATCCCAAACCCTTGCAATCGTGCATCTTGCGTATAGGATATCGCATGGCTGAACCGTGTCGAATCTTCAAGATTGATAAGCGTGCCCGTTAAACTCTGGGTACTGCAATCAATTCCCAATACTGCTGGCATGATTATACCGAGTTGTGCACGTATCGCTCCAACAACAATTCAAGTCGTTCCTGTGCACCAGATTCGGGGCGCTCTATGGGGTGTTCCTTTGCAAAAGCTTCCAATTCTTGGAAGGAGCTTGTTCTTGTGAAGATTTTTTTTCCAAGAGGAGAATCAAAGCTGGCGTACCGTTCTGTAATACCATCTTCAAATGCCCTATCTTCCAGCATCTTGCGCGCAATGAGCATGCCATGGGTATAGGTGTCGATGCCAAGAATGTGTCCATAGGCAAGATCAATCGGTTTCCAAGATGGACGACGGAGTTTTGCATCAAAGTTTAACCCACCGCTCCCTAGGCCGCCATTTTTTAGCACCTCATACATCACAAGAGCAGAATCCTTTGCTGAACAAGGAAACTGATCAGTATCCCAACCAAGCAGCTCATCGCCATAATTTGCATCAATATTTCCCAAGAGTCCGGTGATACGTGCGAGATGCACCTCGTGGTGCATCGTATGTCCCGCCAGGGTTGCATGATTGGTTTCGATGTTCACCTTAAAATAAGGGCTAAGACCATACTGCTCAAGAAATCCAATGACACTAGCAACATCAAAATCGTATTGATGCTTCGTTGGCTCTTTTGGTTTTGGCTCCAGTAAAAACTGCCCAGAAAATCCAATTTCCTGTGCGTATTCAATTGCCATGTGAAAAAATGATGCTAATTGCTCACGTTCGCGCTGCATATCGGTGTTTAACAAGGTTTCGTATCCCTCTCGACCACCCCAAAACACATAGTTCTGTCCATCAAGCTCCTTGGTGATCTCCAAGGTTTTTTTCACCTGGGCCACTGCCTGCGCAAATACGCGAATATCAGGTGAGCTTGCAGCGCCATGCATATATCGCGGATGTGAAAACAAATTTGCGGTTCCCCAAAGCAGTCTTACTGATGAATCAGCCATGCGTGCTTTTATTTTTGCAACAATGCGATCAAGCAGAGCATTTGTTTCTTGGATGCTCTCCTGTTCAGGAGCGATATCACGGTCATGAAAACAAAAAAACGGAATACGCAATTTTTCAGTAAGCTCAAACAATGCATCAACACGCATTTCGGCAGCTTGAATAGGATCTAGGCTATTCCACGGTCTGTCCATGCTGGGGTGTCCGAAAGGGTCTGTCCCTCCAGCACAAAGACTATGCCAATAGACAAGGGAAAACCGCATTATATCCTGCATACTTCTTCCATCGATGGTCTGTGTTGGATCGTAATAGCGGAATGCCAAGGGATTGGTTGTTTCCCTCCCTTCAAATGGAATGTATGGAATTTCAGGAAACAATTCCTTCATGCTCGGGATCCTCTTTTCGATAAGACGTCAATGTATACAGCGATGACCAAAACGACACCCTTGGCGATATACTGCCAGAATATATCCATATTCATCAAACTCATTCCGTTTATAAGGCTTGCCGTGATCAATGCGCCGACCAAGGCACCTAGGATGGTTCCTTCTCCGCCCATGAGGCTGGTGCCTCCAAGCACACATGCAGCAATGGTATCCAATTCGTATTGGTTTCCAGCGAGTGGAGTTGCTGATCCGACATATCCCGCGAGAATGACTCCGGCAGCTCCCGCCATGAGCCCCATAAGTGAAAATATATGAAATATCGTTCGTCGAGTATTGATACCAGATAACTGTGCTGCCTCTTTGTTTCCGCCGATAGCGTATGCATAGCGTCCCAACCGTGTATTTGTTGAAACATAGCTCATAATTGCTGCGACAATGATGAGAATCAGCACTGGGTTTTGCAATCCCTTATAGGTATTCATGACGACGGTGTATACGATCACAAGAACCGATGCCCCAACAACAGTACCAACCATTTTCAATGGCGATTCTTGTTTAAGGCCGACCCGGTTTCTGTTTATCTGTTTGTTTATCTGTTGATAGACAACGATGGCGATGACAATGACCGTGATGATATACCCAACATTGTTTGGAATATATCCTTGTGCAACAGCCTTGAAGGCATCGTTTACGGGACCGACATTCTCTCCTCGGGTAACTCCAAGGATACCCCCACGAAAGACGATCATCCCCGCGAGTGTGACGATGAACGCGGGAACACCCAAATAGGCAATGATATACCCGTTTAACAGACCTATTGCATACCCAGCTGCAAGAGCAACGAGTATCGTAGCAACGGTGGCGATAACGGCTTGAGTTGGTTCTGCCATTCCAGGAAACATGCTTGCCATGAGATTGGGAAAGATATACACCTGAAGAAATGCAGCAATAGCACTCACAAATCCAGTTACTGATCCAACCGATAGATCAATGTTTCCCGTAACGATGACCGGGACCATTCCAATTGTCAAAAACCCTATAATACTCATCTGTCGAATAAGATTTGATAAATTGCGTGGACTAAAAAAATTAGACTGTAATGAACCAAATACGACCCAAATCAACAGAAGTGCGATGATCATGGTGTAGTTTTTTAGCTCAGATTTTATTATCGTAGCAATGTTGGTGTTGGTATTCATATATTCCTCACTTTTATGATGCACCAACTGCGTGATGCATGATTGTTTCTTGATCTGCCTCTTCACTATCTAGAATTGCCGTTGTACGCCCCTCGCTTAACACGAGTATGCGGTCTGACATACCGAGCACTTCTTCCAAAGATGATGAGATCATGATGATTGATACTCCCTCTTGTGTAAGTGAAACCATTTGTTTATAAATTTCATATTTTGCACCGACATCGATACCCCTTGTTGGGTCGTCCAAGATAAGAATTTTTGGACCTGATAACAATGCCTTTGCAAGAACAACCTTTTGTTGATTTCCTCCACTCAATGTATTTGCATTGACGTAGAGGTTTGGAGCCTTTACCGATAATTTTTTCGCATACTCTTCAGCCGTGGTAGCCTCTTTGTATTTGTTGATGCGAAAAAACGATGCAAAAAAATCCAAGCTAGGGAGCGAGATATTTTTTATGATGGTTTGTTTGAGAATGAGCCCCTCGTTTTTGCGATCTTCAGGGACAAGAAAAATCCCCGCCTTCATCGCATCTCGTGCCGACTTGATGTTGGTTGTTTTTCCATGTACCTGGATGGTACCGCTGAGTTTTGTTCCATACTCTCCAAACAAGGCACGAACCAATTCAGTGCGCCCGGATCCCATGAGTCCAGCGATTCCAAATATTTCACCTTTCCGCACAGAAAACGAAATGTCATAACTTGATTTTTTGTGGAGGTTGTAGGGGTCTTGAACGGTAAAACCAGAAACCTCAAGGATGATTTCACCAATCTTGGGAGCTCGATGAGGAAAACGTTCAGTCATTTCTCGGCCGACCATGTGTGAAATCAAGGTCTCGTTGGTGTATTTGCTTGTAGGCTGTGATATCACCACTGCTCCATCACGCAATATCGTGACAGAATCTGTGATACGAAATATTTCTTCCAGTTTATGGGTGATATAAATACAAGTGATACCGTTGTTCTTCAATTTCTCAATGGTATGCATGAGGATTTCTATTTCTTGTTCGGATAAAGCAGAAGTTGGTTCATCAAGAATCAGCAGTTTTGTGTTATCTGCAATCGCTTTTGCGATTTCTACGAGTTGCTGTTTGCCAACACTCAATGAACTAATTTTTGCCTGTGGATCGATATCCAACGAATATTCAGCAAAGACTGCGGCGGTATCTGCGTAAAGTTTCTCCCAGTTAATACCAGTCCTTCGTACTGCTTCTTTGCCAAGGTATATGTTTTCACCAACGGTCATCTGGGGAACAAGGGCAAGCTCTTGATAGACGATGCCGATACCAAGTTCTTTTGCACGATGAATGGTGTTTTCTTTCAAATTAAGCAATTTGCCATCAAAATAGATATCTCCGGTGTATTCAGTGACTGGGTAGACCCCGGATAGTATTTTCATGAGTGTTGATTTTCCTGCGCCGTTTTCACCACAAAGCCCATGCACTGTTCCTTGTTTTACTTGAAAACTTGCATGCTTTAATGCGTGTACTCCGGGGAAATGTTTGTCTACGTTTTGAAAATCAAGGATAACATCGTTTTGCATAGGGTTCTCCTTTTCTAGCGATAAAAAATAAGGAGCACCGTGGTGCTCCTTATTTACCTGATTGTTTACTTATGGACGAGGTGGTCGCTGATCTGCAGGGACATTTCGATATACATCATCGTAGTCCTGGAATCCAGATGCTACAACGACGTCATAAAGATTGTCTTTTGTAACTTGCACAACAGGGAAGAAGAAACAGGCGATTGAACCGGTTGCGGAATCATCTAATGTGAGTTCAGCAAGAGTATAGTCTTCAACATCGCTTAATTCTTCGCCGTTTGCCAATTGAACTGCATAGTCCATGGTTTTTGGAGCGAGCAACCTGATATCTTTGTAAACAGACAAGGTGAGCTCATCCGCAACGATTGATTGTGCACCTGCTGCAGTTGCATCCTGTCCTGAGATAGGAACAACACCAGCGAGTCCTTGTGCCTTCAATGCCTGGAGGGCACCAAGAGCAGTTCCATCATTCGATGCGACGACTGCGTCGATATCGTTGTTGGTTGCAGTAAGAATGTTCTCCATGAGCTTGACTGCGTTTGCTGCATCCCAGTTTTCAACCCACTGATCAGCAACAATTTTAATCTGACCACTGTCAATAAGTGGTTGCAGAACTTCTACCTGGCCTTGTCGAAACAAGTGTGCGTTGTTGTCAGTTGGGCTTCCTCCCAGAAGGACGAAATTTCCACTGTTTCGCACATTGAGGATTCCCTCTGCTTGTGCACGACCAACTGCTACATTGTTAAAGGAAATGTAGAGTGCCAAATTTGAACTCTTGATCAATCGGTCATAGGCAATAACTGGAATGCCTTCAGAAGCGGCTGCATCAACAGCAGTAGCTGCAGTTCCACCATCTTGCGCGATAACCACGATGACATCTGCATTCTGGACGATTAGGTTTTCAATCTGATCGTTCTGCAATTTTGCATCTTGGTTTGCAACCTGTGAAATGACTTGCACGCCTCGTTCTTGTCCTAGTTGAGTAAGCAAGGCTTGCTCTCGTGGCCACCTTTCAGTTGCGAAGTCTGAAAAAGAAAGCCCTACAATTGTTTTTCCATCATCTTCTGCACCACCTGCAGCAAATACTGGTACTGCTAAGCATAAGATGATACTTATAACTACTAATTTTTTCATTGAATTCCTCCTTAGAAATTTTGAAATGTGAGAATGAAATATAACATGTATAGATAGGATTGTCAACAAAGGTGTAGATTACACGGACAATATTGTGTATGTTTTGTTTCGATACTGGTTAAAAGAAATGGGTCATGGCTTTCGAAGTTCTAACGCCATGTGGTGGGGGCACGACACCATTTTTTGATGAGGGGTGGTGTCATGATTTTGTGAATATCCCTTATTTAGAATGAGGATCTATTCTGTTGCGGATGGCTCAATTTCTTTTGAAAGACTTTTTTTCGCGATGCGAGCAATGATAATGCTCACCGCGAGAGCAGATACAACACCAACACCGAGCAAGGTCCATTCAAGCGGTGTTCGCGTATTGGTTCCACTGGCGGCTTCCGTGAGTGAATTTGCAACCGATCCAAGATAGACATAGGCTGCTGTTCCAGGAATCATGCACAAAAAAGAAGCTGATACATAGGAGAACAGGCGTACCGAAGTGAGGCCCAATAGGTAGTTGAGGATGTTGTAGGGAACAATGGGACTCAATCGTAATAATGCGATGATGGTCCATCCGTTTTTTGCAACTGCTGCATCAATTGCGGCGAATGATGCTTTGCCGCTGATTTTTTTCATCACCCAGTCACGAGCAAGATATCGTGAAATAATAAAAGAAATTGTCGATGCAATGGTGGCACTTATAATAACCAAGGGGGTTCCATAAACAAACCCAAAAATAAACCCGGCAGTTAGGGTTAGCGCCGATCCTGGAATGAGAAATACCGCACTGAGAATATAGAGCAAGATAAAGACAAGCGCAGCGATGATGCCGAGATCCTGAATTGATTCTATGATATCAATCAATTTGGATGGAAGATCAAAAATAAAAGCTGCTGCAATCAACAAGACAACACAAACACAAAGAATAGCAATTCGCATAATAACCTCTAGCAACTATACTGTTATATAGGCTAAGAAGCAATACTGCCCACAAAGTATGGTGTGTATCTCGGGTATGGTGGAGGGGTTGATCTTATACTTATGCTTTTTAGAAAGGAGCGGAACCAATGCGTGGATTTATTGTTACATGTGTTATTGTGCCCATCCTTGTGCTGTCCTGCACAAATGTGCCACAGGATGCAGAGCATATTCTGAATTTCAGAGATGAGATTATCTATTTTTTGCTCACCGACCGATTTTCAAACGGTAATCCTGCAAATGATGATGGGCTTTCTCGCCCGGCTGCTTTCGATGAAGCGGATGTATCGAATCCGGTTGGTTGGCATGGTGGTGATTTTGCCGGGATTACTCAGAAGATCCGAGAGGGATATTTTCAAGATCTGGGAATGACTGCCATTTGGATAAGCCCTCCATATGCACAGGCACCGGGATTTCTCATACGCGATGGACAGAGTCCCAATAATGGGAAGCCATTCAGCGGGTTCCATGGCTATTGGGCGGATGATTTGCATGCTCCCTTTGATGCGCATTTTGGCACCGCAGAGGAATATCAAGAACTCATAGCAACAGCGCATGAGCAAGGTCTCAAAATAGTGCAGGACTTGGTTGTTAACCATCTGGGAAGTCAGGCTTCGTTTTATGAAGGACTCAGTGATGCAAAAAGGCTTGCCTGGTTCAACGAAGAACATGAAGAAGGCTATGGGCAAGATGATATACGCGTGCGGTTGTTTGGATTGCCTGATCTTGATCAAAGAAACAAGAGGGTTGTTCGCTATCTCGATGCAAGCATTGCTACCTATGTGGATGCAGGCATAGACGCCATTCGCATGGATACGATAAAACATGTGGAGCCTGAGTATTGGCATCATCTGTTCAGTGCAGGTGCGGTTGGTGATCCATCGCATGTGTGGACCGTGGGGGAGGCCTATTTGTTTGGGGTTGAGGATCAGATGGTGCTCGCTGAATACATGGATATGGGATTTCCGTCGGTCCTTGATTTTCCGCTCAAGAACGCATTGGTCACAACGATTGCGCAAGGAGGATCACTCGACGAATTGACTCGTGTTATTGATAGGGATGGACTTTATACCGATCCAACCATGCTGAGCACTTTTCTTGATAACCACGACATGCCGCGCTTTATATCTGAAACGATTGCAGCGCGCGGGGAGCCTGGAGCACGAGAAAGGCTGATCATGGCGATCACCGCTCTCTATTATTTTCGTGGTATTCCCATTGTGTATTATGGCACTGAATTGGCGATGCCTGGAAAGGGTGATAGTTATGGATATGCACTTGGTGAGAGCAGTCGCGAAGATATGCGATTTCACGAAGAAGATGCGGAACTCAAGACAGTGTTGCGCAACCTCGCACAGATCCGCACGGAAAAAAAGACATTGCGATACGGCAAACAGATATCCTTGCTGCGACCATCACAGGTTGGAGGCAGGGACATTGCATTTTTCTTGCGATACCTCGCGGGAGAGGCTCCCATCCTCATTGCGATAAACAACGAAGATACCGAGCAAGCACTTCCTCCTACATCATTCCCCTTGTCTGGAGAAGGTCTTCTTTCGGACCTGCTGGGCAGTTCACACAGCCTTGAGATAGACAATGGAACAATCAGTGGGAATATTCCTCCTCGTTCGGTGCTTGGTTTTGAGCTAGATGCCACGGTGAACGTGCAGAACCTCTCTTTTCGAGTGGATGCGCACTCACAGGGGGATGCTCCAATTGCCCTGCTTGTCTATGAATATGGGCAGGAATTCAGCTATCCCATGAAAAACGCCGGTCAAGGCATCTGGGAATTGCAATTGCCGCGATTGGGGACAGGGGAAGTTTTGTATAGCTACAAGAATACACTTGCTCAAACAGAAGAGAATCTTTCAAAACCAAGGCAATATCAGATAGAGGCTGCAGATGACGAAGAGGTATATGGCTTTCCGTCGTACAATCTTCCGCGTTATTTTCTTGAGGGACGCATCACCACAGAAGAAGGGCAAGTGCTTGCAGGAGCCAAGGTATACGATGCAAGAAATGCACAATACGCTGCGTTCAGCAATGCAGAGGGATTTTATCGCTTGCCGCTTCCTAGCCCGGCGCCTGGGGCGATACATGCAGAATATCCGGGGTATCAACAGATGACATTGCGGTCAGAACGGGGAAGATCACTTGATTTTGTGCTCAGCTCTGCAACAGGGGATGCGGATTATGTTCTGCGTGACGATCCCGAGGAGAGGCTGCTGTGGGGATCAAAAAACGATCTCAGAAGCATCTTGTGCAATGTTGATGAGAATGGGATTGAGTTTATCGTTGAGTATGTCAGCGAGACGCAAAATGCCTTGATGCTGTTCATCGATGCGGTGGATGATCCACAAACAGGCATCCTTGATGCTGCAGAACTCTCACAGGGGGCGCAACTTGCGCGCTTTCCGTCGGAACATCGCATAGACTACATCTTTGTGCGCAGAGGTGCAGAACCACTCAAGGCCTATAATTCTGAAACAACAACCCTCAGCGAGCTTGATGGACAGCTCACGATGAGCGCAGGGGCCGAGAATCTGCAATTTAGCCTTCCTTGGGAACTCCTTGGAATAGATTATGCACAGGGCGGAAGGCTCCATTTGTTTGCAGGTATTTTTGGTGGTGAGGGCTATGGTGGAGGCGATGTGGCACCAGATGCGGATGCCGATGTCATTACAATTTCGCAAGACTATGCAATTGTTTTTCAAGAGCCTTTTGTAATACAGTTTTAACCACTAGGTCGGTGCCCTCTTGCAATCGGCAAGGGGAGAATTTCATCCATCTGCTTGATCCAAGACGATCTTCATCGAAGGGGAAGGGTGATAGGTGTAGCCAATTTTTTCATAAAACCCTATGGCTTCTGGGCGCGCATCCAAGGACACGAAGGATATGGCGTTTTTTTGTGCGTATTGGTGGATGTGTTCCATCAAGGCCTTGCCTACATATGTTTTGCGTGCGACCTCATCGACAACGAGGTCATCGACGTGGAGAAAACAACCACGAGCCAAGGTGAGCACCGGTCTGCATCCAAGGAGTCCAAGCAATTTTTTTTCTTCAAAGGCACCAAAGAGCTGATATCCAGAGCGCAACTGTGAAAAAACCTGTGATTTAAAACTCTCCAGGCTGTGTGCTGGGCGCAGTTGCTTCATGATGTTATAGGCAAGGTCCATTTCGTCATCCCGTACAATACGAACAATAATTGGTGTATCCATGATCGACTCCTCGTTGATTATGCAGGAGATGTCCATGGATTGCAAAGTGATTTTTGCGCTCCTTGCAACCTAGATGTTTGGATGCCTGAGGTGGAGCAAATTAAAGGAATGGGTGGTTCTGGGTAATTCCGAATATGTTAAGTATTTAGTTGATAATTATTTACCTATAATAGCTATTATTTAATTAACACTTCTGCTACTATATAGTACAACATTTAAAAACTGGCCAAGGAGTTAATCATGGATACTAGATCAACCCACCCAAGCGATGAATCATCAAAAAAACGTATATATGGATTTGACCTTGGCACTGCAAGCATTGGTTGGGCGGTTTTGGAAGAAGAAGATGTTCCCAAGACCGAGGGTGGTCAATCAATACACATCGTTGATGCCGGAGTGCGGTGTTTTCCTGAACCAGTGGAACCGGACACTCGACAGCTGAAGAATCCAAAACGTAGATCAGAACGATTAACCAGAAGACGAATAAGCAGGAAGGCATTGCGAAAACAGGAATTGAAGGCCTTGCTTGCGCGCATATTGTTTCCGGGGCGACCTTTCTCGACACAGGATTTTCACGATCTGTTTCGTAGCACGCAAAAGGGAATAGAGGAGCAAAAAAAATCCCCCTTCCAACTTCGCATTGAAGCTCTGAATGGAGAAAAACTCACAAGAGAAGAATTGTTCCGCGCCCTTTTTCATTATGCAAAGCATCGTGGATACCGTTCAAGCAGGTCTCAGGACATAGATCAAAACAACGATGATGCAGAACAAAAAAAGGTTCTTAGATCCCTGCAAGAAACGCGGGAGCGAAAAGAAAAAGAAAAGATACAGTATACCTCACAACTGTGGTATGAAGATCAGCAAAGGGCGAGGAGGGAAGAATCAACGATTGTTTCTATGCGAAATAAATCCGGTGATTATGCGCATGTATTTTTGCGGAGTGATATAGAAGATGAGATACGCGCAGTGCTCAAGGCTCAGCGAGTGTATTATCCCGAATTGACCGAGAAGCAAGAAGAAAAATTTATAGAAATCAGCATGCGCCAGCGACCCTTGAAGGCGGTCTATGGAATGGTGGGCAGATGTGGGCTTGAGCGGGAGGAAAAACGTGCACCAAAATTTTCTGCCTATGCTGAGGAGTTCATTCTTTTGACCAAGATTCAGAACCTGCGCATCGTCCTTGAAGATGGTGAGCGTGCATTGACGGTGGAAGAAAAACAGGCGATCAAGGATGCCTATTATGAAAAACATCGTGTTCAAACAAAGGGCATGACCTATAAACATGTGCGCAAGGTCTTGGATGATGTGGAGGGAGCGCCCGTTGCCCCACCGGATCAGTCAATTTTTACGGTATTGGATACGAAGTATAGAAAAAAAATTCTCGCCTTAGAGCAAAAAAAGAATGAGTCATCTGACGAAGGCGCATCGTCCAAAAAGAATAAATCACCCGAAGAAGCAGCAGATGATGTTGAATCTGCCACCTCTTTCATGTTGATTAAAAAGGGAACGCAAACGCCTGCGCATATGCAAAAGGCCATTGATGCGGAACTCGAGATGATAGATCCACAATATCATGTGCATATTCAAAACATCATTGCAAATGCGGTTTCGTATTTCAACGAATACGACGATATGAACACCCATGCATTTGTGGAGGACGCCATTGGTGAATACGTGCACAGGGTGCATCCGGAGATAGGGGGAAGTGATTCTCAAAACCTCATTCTGGTGCTGAGTAGGTTTTTCACCGAAGAGGTCAAGAAGAAGGTGTTCAATAGTCTCGATTGGTCTGGGGTGACCAATTATTCGCTGCGTGCCTATGCAAAATTGCTGCCGCTGCTGCGAAAATGGATTGATCTCGACAAGGCCGTTGAAGGGGTGGGGTATACCCTCCGACAAGAACAGCAAAAATCACATCGATTGCCTACCTTGATTACCCTTGAAAAAGAATTTGCAGTTGATGTTCCCACCAATCCACTGGTTATTCGCGCGACGAGTCAGTTTCGGAGGCTCTTTCATGCCATGCTTCGCACATATGGCCCCCCGCACCAGGTGAATTTTGAACTCTTGCGAACCTATAACACGATTGAATCAAAGAAAAAGGTGATAGAGCGACAGAAAAAGAACAATGCAGAAAAAACGCGCGCTGCGAAACTGCTTGAAGACAATGGCACAGCAGTAACCGGCATCAACATCACCAAGGCTCGCTTTCTCGCTGAACAAGACAATATCTGTGTGTATTGTGAGAGAACGCTGTCTTTGTCTGGTATTAATGATTATGAAATCGATCATATCATTCCAATTTCACTCTCGCAGGATGACAGTCTTTCGAACAAGGTCCTGGTGCACCGGGAATGCAATCAAAACAAGCGGAACAGAACGCCCTATCATTTTTTAAAGGATGCTTCGGGGTTTTCCTTTGATAATCTCAAAACCCTTTTGAAGAAAAGGATCAAGAAAATATCTTCAAAGAAGCGTTTGAACCTCTTGAATCAGCAAACGACGGAGGAGATCCAAAAGGGATTCACCAATCGACATTTCAGCGATACAAGCTATATTTCTCGATTTATAAAGAATTATCTGGAAGACTTTTTTGATTTTCCTGCATACAAGGATATGCGCCGGAGGATTCTTGTCACGCAGGGATCGTTGACGAGCATGCTTCGTGATGTGTATAAGATCCAGAAAATCCGTGGCATTGAGGGATATCTCAGCAAAAAAGAATGGATTGAAAAGCGTTATGCTGAAAATCTTCAGAAGCAAACAGGTTTGCTTGATGAATTGGAGATGCATTATGTCGGTGATAGGCATCATGCCTTCGATGCAATATGCGTTGGGCTTGTCAGTTATTCGTTCCTGCAACGCTATGCAGGTCTCCATAAAAGGATGAATTTTTGGGTCCAAGAACGAATAGAAAAGAAGGATGTGCGCTTTGGTGTCACGCGAAAGACCACGGCAGAGGTCATGCGTAAAAACCTTGGAGAGTTTGGCCTTCCTTCTTATGGCTATGTTGGCAGCAGATGGAATGAAATCAGCAAAACCATGTTTGTTTCTCGTTCAGTTGAGGCTTCGATTTCAGGAGCCCTGCACAAGGAAACGGTTTTTCGCAAGCGTAGAGAACAGACCAAGCAAGGGGTGGATGATTGGTTTTATAAGCGGATATCCCTTGCTTCTTCCACAAAGGAGGCGGTTAGAGGGTATATCAATACGGACAAAGTGGTTGCTAATAACATAGTGCAAGAGGCCGTGAAGAGATGGTTTGACGCCCCGGATGAGCGTGATGAAAAGGGAAAAAAGGTCGTCACTTCCTTTCCGAAGGTACGTGTGGGGCAATCTTTGATCAGCATTCGGAATTTGACGATCAAAACAGCGTTCAAACTGGGCACATTGGCGAGGATTGACCGTGGCTTTGTGGAGAATGAATCGCATATACGCGCTGATTTGTTCTCTGTCGAGGAGAAGCAACAAAAGAAATATTATCTGCGTTTTGTAAGCCCCTTGTCGTTCCAACAGGAGCGAGGGACGATGAAGGAAGGGTCTGCTGATCAGTTTTCTGCCGGCACACGTCTTGGTCTTGGTCGTAGATTGGATGCATCGTATCAGTATAAGTTTTCCCTGTTTCCTGGTGAGGCCTTTCAGTTTCAGAAGAAGAAAAATGGTCCAATTGAAACTGTCTATTTTGTTGGGGGTACAGTTAGTGATAATCGAGTTGAATACAAACCCCATGACAGACGCCTTCTAAAAAAACATCACCAGCTTCGTATGGCGGTAACTTCTCTCCATCATTTGCAGAAGGTCGCCGTTGATTATCTTGGTGGCATTTCGTGTATACGTTCGGCGTACCCGCCATGGAATAAATAATCAATAATACATGTGTGTTTCCGATACAAACGTATGGCAGGATTTAGAACCGTTGTCTTGAGCAATCCATGCGCGCTTTCGGTGCAGCATAATCAGCTTTCAGTTGCTCTTGATGGACAGGCAGTTTCAATTGCCTTTGAAGACATCGCTTGCATCGTTCTGGGGCATCACACGATCACCATGACCCACCCTGTGTTGAGCACCTGTGCGCAATATCACATTGCTGTGATATGCATCGACAACCGGTTCATGCCGGTGGGAATGATGGTTTCACAGGCAAGCCCAAGCCCCGCGGTACGTGTTTCACAACAGCAGCGGAAGATATCAAAGCGTCTCTGTGACCGCATGTGGAAGACCATCGTGCACCATAAGGTTTCATTGCAAGCAATGGTGCTTTCCTTGCTTGGACACACACAAACCTATGAAAATCTGTCTCAGCTGAGCAGACTTATAAAAGATGGAGATCCCGATAATCGAGAGGCGCACGCATCGCGGGTTTATTTTCCCGCCCTGTTTGGCTCTTCCTTCAGCCGTAAGAAAAAGACAGGGATCAACGCCTGTTTGAACTATGGATATGCGCTCATTCGAGCACGCCTTGCGCAATACCTTGCGATGAGTGGTTGTGTTCTTTCCTGGGGCATCCACCATCACAGCGTGGAGAACGCATGCAACCTTGTGGATGACCTTTTGGAGGTGTTTCGCCCCATTGTTGACCTCTTTGTCGTGCGCCATCTTGTGCCGCGGGACGATTTTGATGATAGCCGTGAACGATTGGAGAAGGAAGAAAAATCGATACTCTATGGACTCTTCACATCGTCCTTGTTCGATCCAAAGCATGACGAAACGATAGATTGTGCCTATGCCATGCAGATCACCGCACAACGTTTTGCGCGCGCATTGATAACCGGACATAGTCGAGAATTGGTGTTTTGCACCTTTTGCACAGAAGCCTATGCAAAGGCTGCCTAAGGCTTATTCGGATGCGCAGGCGCAGCGCTTTCTCATCAACCTCTGTACGCGTGAAAAGGAAAAGATGATGTATCTTTTGGTTATGTTTGATCTTCCAGTGAAACCCCCAAGTCAGCGCAAGGCTGCAGCACGTTTTCGACATGATCTGTTGAAGGATGGGTATACGATGTTGCAGTATTCGGTTTATGCACGATTCATCCGCGGCAAGGATTATTACATAAAGCATATGAAGCGGTTGGAGCGTATGACACCCCTGCGGGGACTTGTGCACGTGCTTGCGATAACTGAGCCACAATTCAAATCAATGCGCTATCTCGTTGGCGATATCACCAAGAAGACCAATGCATTGCGAGATCAACTGCTGCTTGAATTGTAGACTATGGTGCACCATGCTATCATAGATACCACGATGCCTAAAAAACATAAGATAGCTGGACATATCTGGTATGTCAACATACTTTGCGCCATATAGGCTTATTTTTCTTTCCTGTTTAAGGATAGCATGGGTATGTATATGATGCAAATGGCCACAAAAAAAGCATTTTTTTCGCATAAATGCACCAAATCATATACCGCTAATACAGCATATATCCACAACTTATCAAGGACCTATTTTATCATACATCAAAATAGGTAGGAAAGAAAAACTTTGGAGCAAGTAAGCGCAGCCATTGGACAATTTTATCATACATCAAAATAGGTAGGAAAGAAAAACTATAAATTATAAATTTCTACTATTGTAGATATTTTATCATACATCAAAATAGGTAGGAAAGAAAAACGGTAGACTCCCTGGGTCGTGTCTGTTCGGAATTTTATCATACATCAAAATAGGTAGGAAAGAAAAACAAGAACAATTCGCCGGTCTAGGGAGTTCGTATTTTATCATACATCAAAATAGGTAGGAAAGAAAAACAAGAACAATTCGCCGGTCTAGGGAGTTCGTATTTTATCATACATCAAAATAGGTAGGAAAGAAAAACCGTAAGTCGTCCTCTACAATTCCTACCCCGATTTTATCATACATCAAAATAGGTAGGAAAGAAAAACTCGAGATTATCGCCTACGCCAGCCAACTCAATTTTATCATACATCAAAATAGGTAGGAAAGAAAAACCTCGCTCGTGCGCTTCCTCGAACTTGCGTTATTTTATCATACATCAAAATAGGTAGGAAAGAAAAACCTGCCGTAAGAGTACTTTTCCAAGTCCATAATTTTATCATACATCAAAATAGGTAGGAAAGAAAAACTGGTTGATTTCAACCCAGTCCTTGCCTTCCATTTTATCATACATCAAAATAGGTAGGAAAGAAAAACTCAATATCAATTTCGCTGGTTGCGATTGATATTTTATCATACATCAAAATAGGTAGGAAAGAAAAACCCTGTGATTCTTGCTACTGGCTTACTGGTTATTTTATCATACATCAAAATAGGTAGGAAAGAAAAACCATACACGGTGTACAAAAATGCTACAAGTCATTTTATCATACATCAAAATAGGTAGGAAAGAAAAACCCAGAGCGTGTCTGTTCGGATTCGTCAAAAATTTTATCATACATCAAAATAGGTAGGAAAGAAAAACTCCTCTAATTTTTCACAAGGATTAACTGTTATTTTATCATACATCAAAATAGGTAGGAAAGAAAAACTTTGGGAAGAAGTTGTAGAGCAAGCTAGCTATTTTATCATACATCAAAATAGGTAGGAAAGAAAAACCAAAAGAATTCCAAGGCTACCAAGATGAAGATTTTATCATACATCAAAATAGGTAGGAAAGAAAAACCAGCGTCTGTTAGTATTCGTTGCTGCTCGGATTTCATCATACATCAAAATAGGTAGGAAAGAAAAACATTCTTCTGTCGCAATACGGTGTACATCACATTTTATCATACATCAAAATAGGTAGGAAAGAAAAACTCTAAAACGCCATGGAGCTCAAGACGCTTGATTTTATCATACATCAAAATAGGTAGGAAAGAAAAACTGATCTACGAATCAATCGCAAGGTTCTCACATTTTATCATACATCAAAATAGGTAGGAAAGAAAAACACTCGAAATGTATTATAAACGAGTACTCGGATTTTATCATACATCAAAATAGGTAGGAAAGAAAAACAGTTTTGGATGAATCAGTGAATGTATTTCGATTTTATCATACATCAAAATAGGTAGGAAAGAAAAACAAAGTGTTATGTTTCTTTTGTTCTTTTGAAGCCAAAATCAGGGTTTTCTTCTCGGGCAAGCATTTCCATGAATGTTGCAAATCGCCTCTGTCTGGTTTCGGATCTCTTCGCACTTGCCAATTCGTATGCGATGACATATTGACTTGATTTGTTGAGGCGTGCAAAGAACTGTTTCGCCTTTGGCTTGCTCTCCAATGCTTCTAGGAAATCTGCTGGCACTTTCATTTCGCTTATCGCATAGGCGGCCTCCCACTGTCCATTTGCTTTGGCAGCACGGATAGGAGCGAGCCCTGCCTCAGTCATCCGCCCCTCGCTTATCAGACGTTCCGCATGCTCTCTGTTTCGTTTCGACCAATTGCTTCGCGCTCTCCTGGGTGTAATGCGCTGAACATAGGCTTGGTCATCGATTGACTTCTTGATGCCGTCGATCCAGCCCCAACACAGTGACTCAATCACGACGTCGTCCCAAGTCACGCTTGGAATGCCTGTCTTTTTCTTGAATATCTTCACCCACAGTTCACTTTCGGTGGCGTGATTTGCCTTGAGCCATCGACCAAGGTCTTCCGGTGTTGCAAAGGGCATGATTCTCGCTGGATTGGGTTCAGGCATAAACTAGATTCCTTTCAGCATAAGGCTTTGGTTTTATCATACATCAAAATAAGCAGGAAAGAAAAACAGGGCCGGGCGACGTGGGCAAGGAGGATATTCTATACATACGTCAAAATAGGTGCGCATGCTTTATGCTGGATGGGCTATTTCTCTTTTCTGTTTAAGAATAGGATGGGTGCAAATATGATGCAGATGGCTATCAAAACAATATTTTTTTCGTATAGATGTATAAAATCATATGTTGCTAAGACAGCGTATGCCCACAGCGTATCAAGGCTTATGTTCTCATACATCAAGATGGGCAAGAACGAAAGGCGCATTAAAGCAAGAATCATAGTATATAGCTATCCTATCATACATCAAAATAGATAGGAAACGAAAAACAACGGGTGAAAATCTAGTTGTC
Organism: Spirochaetia bacterium; assembly: GCA_965243525.1. Lineage (GTDB taxonomy): Bacteria > Spirochaetota > Spirochaetia > WTKD01 > WTKD01 > WTKD01. The sequence continues at coordinate 1,318,903 of OZ251568.1, forward strand.
TTATGGTTTTAAATCCGCTCCGGCCCAGAGATGCGAATATTCAACGCAGTGGATTACCACGGTTTTGTATTCTTCCACGTTCACATCTGCAGGGATTTTGAGCTTTTGAGGGCCCTTCATCTTTTTAAAGAGTGCTGATTTATCGGTTGTTTTCAACTGCCCAACGACAACCGAATTGGCATTGGTGTTTTCATTTGTGAGCTTATTCAAGGGGAGTTTGGAAAACAGGATGAAAAGGTCTGGTCCATTGGTTGTCACAAAATCTTTTCCCACAGAGAAATAATAATCATCCCCGCTTTTTTCGATGCGCCATTCTCCCGATGCAGCATAATCAATCGTGGTCCATGTGCCCTCGGTAACAAGATCCTGAGCAAAAAGCGTTCCGCTAAGAAGCAAACTAAATACTAAAAATTTATTCACAGTCATACGCAGTTAATATATATAATCCTTTGCGATAAGTCCACTTTTTTGATCTAGACACCTATCAAATAGAGCCATCCGGTTATGGAAACAATCGAAAGTGTGGTGCTCAGCAGTATTGTCGCTGAATTGACTTCCATCCCTTTGCCATAATAATGAGCCATGATGTATCCGTTTACGCCACTGGGGAGGGCAGATATGAAGATGGCAATCTTGGCGATTTCTAGGGGGAGACCGAAGAGTTTCACCGCCACACCAAAGACGATTGCCGGAAACAAGATGAGTTTGAAAAAGACAAGGATGCTCGATGTAAACACGTCCTTGTGCAAGGAAAATCCAGTGAGGGTTGATCCAATTGCAAACAGCGCCGCTATGGAAGAGATCGATGCAATCCTTCTCAGAAAGGCGATGAATGTTTCTGGAAGGGGAACTCTCAAGATGTTACATGTTATTCCCAAGATCAAGCTGATGATGATGGGGTTTCTGCCAAGGTCCAAGAAAACAACCTTGATTTTCTGGATGAAACTCGTTGTTGGCCTTGTCCATCCGATGAAGATTGCCAACAAAGAAAACATGATTGGAGAATGCAAGGAGATGATGGAATAGATGGGGCTGCTTCCCTCCACCCCAAAGATAGCGATTGCAAGGGGGATGCCCAAAAGCACTGCGTTGGAAAAGCTTGCGCCGAACCCATGAATGATCGATGAGTCCATCTGTTTTTTGAGCAGATAGCGAAGAATCAAAATTATGAATATGAAGTTCGAGATTGCACCGCTATAGAAGGAGATGAGCAGTTTTACGTTGAATATCGTTCGTATATCTGCAGTAGCTGTGACGGTGAACATCAGGGCGGGCACACTTATGCGGTGTACGAATGCTGAAAGTCCATCTCCCCAAGACTTTTTGAAATACCCAATCTTGGTGAGTCCCAGACCTAAAAAGATGATTATGAATGCAGGGGCAACGATTGTGAGAATGTGAAGCATAGATATTTCTTGCGGGACCTCCAGGTTCTGTGCCTACCATATAGCAAAATTAAAAAAGAAGAAATCTGAGGAGTGCTTGGTGTGGTCGTTATTGGTTCTTCTGATTAGAAGGCAAAGAGCCTCATACGGTAGGCATGTCGGGATAGAATCCCTCTTTCTGGAGCGCTGATAATCTTTTTTCAACCAGGGGGCGATCAGATGCATAGGTCATGCCAAACCAGGATTCGCTGCAGGGAATCAAATCCATCGAAGCAAGCTGCTTTGTGATCATCTCCTGGATAACCTCAGGAAGAAGAAATTCAGCATTTGAATGTGACGGCACCGTTTCTGTTAGAAATTGTGCAAATGCCTCCCAGGCGTATTCACAGAATGTGGGGGGCAATCCATAAAGATTCATGGCGACTGGTTCATTCCCGGAGAATTTGGCGATGATTTCATCGTCTGCTCCGCGACTGATGATGGCATCTTGTTCTTGGGCTATTTTGAGATGCTCCTCAAGATACGTTAATTTTCCGTTTTGAAGTTTGCACAGGGCACGCGAGACTGGTCCAAAGGATGAAAGCGTTTTGCTCAGTTCATACGAGACAAGAAAAAATTGATCATTCTGGTTGAGCGTGGCAAGCGCTTGATAGAGATCAGCAAATGCCTTGCGTCCATAAAAATCATCACAATTCACCGTTGCAAATGGTGCATCGATGAGGTGGCGTGCTGCAAGAATGGCATGTGCTGTTCCCCAGGGTTTTGCGCGTTCTGCGAAAGAGTCTATCCCGGGGGGGATATCTGTCAGCGATTGTGAGACAAATTTGAGGTCAACTCGGGATGAAATGCGCGGTGCATAATAGGCTTCCATGGCTTCACGAATGGTTTCGTTTACAATAACAATGATTCGCTTGAATCCGGCCAAAATTCCATCGTATAACAGAAATTCAGGAAGCGTGTGGCCACAGGCGGTGAGCACATCAAGTTGTTTGAGCACTCCAAATCGGCTGCTTTGGCCCGCTGCCATCAACACAAGTTGCGGAGATTGATTCGTTGACATACTTCAGACTAATGGTTAGGATTGAATCTATCAAGATAATTAATGCTTGACCATATACAGTGCCAATAAATATAAGTTTTCCAACAGTTTCATATTTTGACAAAGACATTGTCGACATGTACGAACGTACATGGATGATGATTGCAGAGCAGTGGAAGCGATTTTCGGGCGATGCTTCGGTGCCTAGTCGCATGTTTGTGTATCCAAACCAGAAACACATCAATCAATTTGAAACGATATTTTCTACTTTTTTTCTTGTATACAGTAACAACACTTGCCCAACGGTCAATCAGCTTGATTTTTTCTATAAGCATCAAGAAGCAGACGGAATGATCCGTTCTGATTATGATCTAGAGACCTTTGAACCGGTTGTTCTTGATAAGAGCAATCCAGAATGCATCAATCCACCCCTGTTTTCCTGGGCGGAGTTTAACATATACCATCGAAACGGCACAAAACGACGTGTTACTGAGGTGCTTCCCATCCTTGTGCGATACTATGAATGGTTGGAAGAGCATTGCAAGGATGAGACAGGGCTCTATGTTGTGCCGCATGCAGCGACAAAAATGGGAAACGCACCGAAGGAAGGGGCGCAGTATTTTGTTGATTTCAATTGTCAACAGGCGATAAACGCGCATTATGTTTCTGCACTTGCAGGGATATTGAATGAGAAGAGCCTGCATTTTCGCTATAAACAAAAATTCTTTGCCTTGAAAACTCGAATTAATCGAATGATGTGGAATCCCGATGTGGGAGCATATTGTGACCTTGATAGGGACCAAAAACAAGTAGCCACGCATTCCTTGAGCAGTTATTGGAGTCTTCTTGTCCCGCTCACTGATACGAACAAAACAGAACGTCTGATCAGTCATTTGGCAGATCCTGAATGGTATAAGACGCAGTACCCCTTTCCTTCGATACCATTGAATGCACCTACGTTTTCAAAAGAAGGCAATGGGTTTAATGGTTCGGTGTTTCCATTTTTTACGTTTTTGATCACCAAGGGGTTGCATCTGAATACGCAGTATGAAATGGCTCGTGAATTTGCAACGAGCAGTCTCTACCACATTTTGGAAACCTGGTCTGATAGTGAAAAGAAGGTTTTCAACCTTTGGGAGGCCTATTCTCCTACTGATTCAAAACCTGCAGTTTGGAAGGATAACCCCGAGTTTCCTCGTGACGCCTTTGTGCATTATGCAGGGCTTGTCACAATCACGACCTTCATCGAAATAATCATAGGCTTGGATATCAGTTTGCCTCGAAAGAGCGTCAAATGGATTATGCCTTCTATTGAGGAAATGGGCATTGAGAACCTTGCGTTGCGGCGAAATACAATCACCATACTTTCTCGAAAAGAAAAACGGGGATGGGAAATTTTTCACGATTCAAAAAAGCTCTATTATTTCACAATTGAAACAACAGACAGAGAAAAAACGCTGCCGATTCCTTCGGGGCGCTGCTCGATGTTGATCGACAAAATTTAAATATTCAGAGGTGCCCATCGTTCGCAAGGGTATTGTATTTGTGTATGGTCCTGCAGCTGTTTGAACCAGTGCCTATATTAGGAAAGTGAAATCCATCCAGCAATTTTTTCAGATTCAAACAAGGCATCAAGAACAGCTTGATTGTCGATGGCGTCTTTGAGTGAGATAGGGAGCTCTTGCAGTCCTTGCACTGCTCGCGAAAATGCATCGATTTCTTCAAGGTATTGATCACAGGGACCACAGGAAATGATTCGAGTGCCCAGACCCGTTGTGACTTCGACGGAGAGTGCAACATCAGCAGGGGCGTTAAACGGTAATGCTAGGCGGATATATCCTTGTTGGCCAAAGATGGATACCGTTTGAGCTGAAAATGTGCAGGTGCTAACTGTGAACACTGATTGGGTGTCTTCAAAATCCATGATCACAGAAGCAAGCACATCGACATGAAATTTGGTATGTCGTTGTATGAGCGTGCATACCTTTGTCGGCATTCGATCAAGCAGATGTCGTGAAGACGAGACTGCATAACAACCAATATCGAGCAAGCCACCGCCACCCATGCTTAAATTGTTTCGTATGTCCGCAGGGTTCTGATTGTTGTAGAAGAAATTGGTATGGATTGCCTGAATTGCACCGAGTTCTCCGGAAGAGATGATTTCTTTTGTATGAATCCATTGGGGATGAAATCGGTACATGAATGCTTCCATGAGCAAAACACCCTTTTCTGCACAGACATCACGAACCTCCTCACAATCAGCGGTGTTCAAACACAATGGTTTTTCACAGAGGATGTGTTTTCCTGCGTTTGCTGATTTTATAATCCATTGTTTGTGGATATCGTTTGGAAGCGGTATATACACCGCCTCGACTTCATCGTCGTCGAGCAGTTCTTGATAGGAGCCATAGGATTTTGGAATTTTGTGATGACGAGCAAATTGTTGAGCGCGTTGTTTGGTGCGAGATGCAATAGCAATAATCTCACCGTATTCACTCTTGCTCCAAGGATTGCTCATGCGTAATGCAAAATGATTCGCAGTACCTAGGATGCCCCATTGAGTCTTTTGCATAACTTCTTTAACTGTATCGACGATTCTTATTGTATTCAATAGATAGTATACGTATTTCAATGTTTTGGAGAGAAGCCTAGGGAGAATGGGCCTTTGTGTTTAGATAATGCATGCATTAGATTTTTTGAACAAAGATTTGTGATGCAAGCAGTATGAAAATATATAGCGTAGATAACGTAAAGGATGTCCATGGATCCAGTACTTAGCTGTGCACAAGAAAAATTTGGTGTTTCATATCTGTTTCCGCTCCAACGCTTGGTCATTGCAAACATCCTTGATCCGCTGAAGGAAGAAGAATCTCAACACCGCGTTGCAGAAGAGGATGAAAAGGATTTCTGCAGAAAACAGTTGGTGATTCTTCCCACCGGAGCAGGGAAAAGTCTTTGCTTCCAGATTCCACCATTCTTTTATGCAGGAATCACCGTTGTTGTGTATCCCTTGATCAGTTTGATGAACGATCAGTTGCGTCGAATGAAGACGGTGGGGTTAACTCCCCTTGTCCTGCGTGGCGGTATGTCAAAACAGGATATTGCGCAGTTGCAAGAGGACCTTCGTCAGAAGGAGCGAATTATACTTCTCACCAATCCAGAGGCCCTCCAGGCTTCTGTCGTAAAAGACGATCTGAAAGAACTCAGCATCGATCATTTTGTCATTGACGAGGCACATTGCATCGTGCAATGGGGAGAAACTTTTCGACCAAGCTATCTGCTGCTTCATGACATCGTTCAGCACTGTGCACCGAAAATGGTCACCGCCTTCACTGCAACGGCATCATCGTCAATAATTGATGGAATTCAAGAGCATCTGTTTCATGGCGAACTCATGCATGTGCTGACGGGCAACCCTGATCGACCAAATATCCAATATGCAGTGCTGCCTTGTCTCCATGGAGGCATTTCCTTGCTTACGTTATTTCTTCAATGTATTCATTTGCACCAGGGTGGCGAGCATACTGAGGGAGCCATTTCTGAAGATATCCATCCATCGGCGATGGATGCGAAGACAGGCCATGGATTGCACTGGTGCAAGAGATATGCGCTGCCCAGCATTGAACTTCCTTGTATTGTGTTTTGTTCTACGCGAAGGCAGGCAGAACAATGCGCTTTGAGCATTCGGGACACTGTTGGATACGATGCTGTGCGGTATTACCATGCGGGGTTAACAAAGAGGGATAAGGAAGCTATTGAATCGTGGTTTTTCTCAAGTGATACAGGTATTCTCTGTGCTACAAGTGCCTATGGCATGGGGGTTGATAAGGCAAATATTCGTAGCGTTATTCATATGGGGCCTTCTTCTTCCCCAGAGGCCTATCTGCAAGAAGCGGGGCGTGCAGGAAGGGATGGGAAGCAGGCGCTTGCGATTTTGTTGTGGGAGATCACTGATCTTGCACTTGTGGCAGATGCACAGAATTTGTGGAAATTTTCGATAGGTGCGAAACAGAAACCCAGTCAGGGAACATTGTCTGTCGGGCGTGAACCAGATCCATTTTTTTATTCCTATACTACCGAACAGATCTGCAGACGAAAACGCTTTCTGGAATATCTTGGTTCACCATACGAATACTGTACCGGATGTGATCGCTGTAATACTGAGACGTATACTGTTGTTGGAATAGATCTTCTCTATTACACAACAATGCTGCAAAACTATACGTTGGAACAGCTTGTTGGGCATTTTTTGGGCAATGATCCGCAAGATGCATCACTTTATTCATGGGGCAGTTTCAAGGGATTTCCAGAAAAAATGGTAAAAGCATTGATCCAGCGGGCACAGGCCTTGCGCTGTATCCATAAACGCCGGTGGTTCTCTAAACATGGCCTATCCTGGTCACACCGAACAATTTTTTAGCAGTTAAGAATTTCTATTGCTGTAGTCGATAGTATAAAAGGAACTAAGTGTACTTTGTGTGGATAGGTGATTAGTGTATATTATACAGGGTGGAAAGTGGCGTTAATGTGGAAAAAGTAATTAAGCAGATTGAACAATTACCAAAAACCGAATTGCATATTCATGCAGAGGCTTGCGTACGATTTGAATCTTATTTAAAACTCAATAAGAAATACGCCATTGATTCAAAATTAAAAACGGTTAAAGACTTCAAAGTGCTGTTGGACATTTCAAGTTTGGCAGACATGATTAGCAATTTTATCTATCTACAGCAGTATTTTAAACAACCAGAAGATTATTCCTATATGGTTGATGATATCGTTCTGTACTGTAAGCAAAGCAATATTTCATACATCGAAACTCATTTTTCGCTTACGATGCCTAAAAAAAACAACCTCAACGTAGCGGACATTCTTTTTACGCTCACTGGGCTCTTGGCTGAGGCGGAAAAAAAACATGGCATCGTCATCAATTTGATTATTGATATTTCTCGTGGTTTTGGTTTTGCTAATGCTAAAGAAAACTTTGACCTGATGCGCCGACATATCGATAAACACGGCAATAACCATATTGCAGCGATGGGAATGGGGGGTCTGGAATCGAAGTATCCGGGACATATCTATGCTGATGTTTTTACTGCTGCGGTTGATCTTGGGTATCCTGTGGTTTGTCACGCCGGGGAAGAAGCTGATTCCCGCAACATCTGGGATGCAATTTTATTGCTGAGGGTTAATCGCATCGGGCATGGCACATCTGCAATGTTTGACAATGATCTTATAAAATACCTCGTGGAGCACAAAGTGCCTCTCGAAGTCTGTCCTGCAAGCAATTGTATTACGAGAAAATACGTCACAACATACGAAGAACATCCTATTAAAAGATTTTTCGATGCGGGGATTGTTGTGACCATAAACACCGATGACCCGGTGTTGTTCAATGTTACGTTGAATGATGAGCTTATACGTTTGAACAAATATTGTCAGTTCAGCATCCGGGACCTCGTGAAACTGCTTGAATTCAACATAGAGTCGAGTTTTGCAACGAAGAAACAAAAAGAAACGTATCGAAAATCCCTCGCCACTGCTGCACGCAATCTACAGATCGTCTAAAAATTATTTTTCAATGTATTGTCGATATAGCGGTGTTATTGTTCATAGATGACCCGCTGAATCGCTCCGGCGGATATGCCATACCGACCGTTGATAAAATCGTTGAATTGTCTTGATAGGTCGATGAGTGTTTGTCTGTGCTGTTTAAAAAATGTATCGACGTATGCAGCCTGGTGTGGGCGGTATTGTTTCAGCCGTGCTGCGATGGATGTCAGTGCGGTGGGAAAGGTGTCCACCGGTTGTTGAAGCAGGTATGCTTGCATTTCATTTTTTACAAGTGGCAGGAATCCACCATCATAGCTATAGGCAGAAAACATAAACTGAAAAAACTGTTTTACGTCGTCATCAAGCCCCTGCCATTGCTCGTCAACGAATGCTTGAAACTCTGGTTCTTCGTAATACAATCCATGCAATGCCTCGTGGCCAAGCAATAGTCTTCGAATGCGATCGCCAAGGTCCCACGAAACACCGAGTATTCCTGTTTCAGAAGACGATGACTGAAATCCGTCTGTACTTGTTTGAATGATATTGTTGTGAATCAAAAGGCCCCGGAGATGTTTTTCTTCTGGGGTGAGCAATCCTTCAGGCACTACTGAGAAAAAGGCCGCGAGATCGCTGCTGTGATAATTGTGTGCATTCCAACCATGTCGACCGCTGAGTTCAGCATCGGTCAAGATGCGCCCTCGGAATCCACGTTTCTCAACAAAGAAGGCGAGCCGTGCAAAATAGCGTCGCTGAATAGCCCGAGTTTCTGAAACAAGGACAAAAATATTTGCGAAGCTCCCCCAACGATAGAACTCAGCTGTTGGGGAACGCCACTGCTCTGGAGGATTTCTCAACATATATTCCATATCTGCATCGATGGGCTCTGGAAGCTGCGCAAGAGCCTCGGTTTCTACTTCAAAGAAAGATATTAGGGGAAAAGCATTTTCATCTGAGAGTGAAGAACTCTCTGTTGATTTTGAAATGGAAACAACTGCCCGTTCCACATTGCGCGGAATTATATTCAATGCAAAGAAGGTTCCTTCTGGGGATGCCAAGAGTTGATATTCTTGAACTTGGCTATCTCCGAAAAGGGCAAGTGTTACCGGCATGGTTTTTGGGGGATGTACTCGTAGTCGAATGCTTTTTGGCGTTTCGAGAGGTTCGCGAAATACAAATTCTAAGGATTGCTGAGTATCTTCAACAGTGTTGAGAATGTCCCACGTACTGGGTATACGTATCTGTGCGGAATCATAGAGATAATAGTTTGGAGCATTAGCGCTGATTTTTGCATGCAATAGGCCGGACCTCGATGTTGTTTCTGAAAGCAGCCGCAGTTGCGTTATAGGATGTGCCTCAGAAAGCCGTATTGTTCGTGCTACAGAATATTCAGAAGGCAAGGTCTGCCAGCTGTGCTCCCGAAGGAGTTCGTCTTGGTGGAATACTTGTATTCCGGTTATTTCAGAAGAGAGCAGCAGAGAAAGGAGATGTGGTTTCTCTAGCTGGAGCAGAGGCTCAACGATGAAATGGTTGGGGGAAAACCACCTGTTGCGCAGAGATAGCTCAGAATGGGTGAGTCCTTCTGCTTGCTCAACAACAATGTTCTGTGTACAGGCAATTCCTGAAACTACCATCCACAGAGCGATAATCCAGATTCGTATGATGTGGGTACAACAATTGTTGCTTTGCATTGGCTAAATCACATCTTTAACAATAAGGTTTAGAAGTTCGACGCGCTGATTTTGTGTTAATGCCGCAGTGGGTTCAAGTAGGATGTCGATGCGGTTGATTAATTCCTGGGATACTGAATGGAGTTCTCGAAGGCTTTTATACAAAATACGTTCTGTTGGATCAAACGATTTTGCGCGTACGTGCAGAATTCTGCATATATACCTGATAACCTGCGCAGTAGCAAGATAAAACACAAGGTTGTCGCCGGTAAAAACCGCCGCATTAATATCCATCATCGAGTGTTCAATTGTTGCTCGAAGAGCTCGTTCTTGCCGATTCCAAAATGAGTCAGGAAGATTTGTTAAATCCTTCTGAATAGCAGAAAACCAATTCGATTGCTCAAAGACAATACGAGCAAAGGTGATGCGCCACAGTGAATACGTCGACAAGCTTTTGTATCGAGGAACAGTAGAAGATACCGATTTCAGTTCCTGGTTGATGGTTTTGCAGAATTTGTAGTCGATATGTATTGGAATTTCATCGATAAAGAAGCGATCCTTTGCAGACATCCGGGAAGATTCAAATAACGATGTAAACGAAAACAACTCACGACGGGTAACTTTCGAAATCTCCTTATGGGTATATGCATCGAAGGCAAGTACGAATTGAGGGTCTGCTGTATCTTCGGAATAGCATAACCAACTGAGACATTCCAGGCCATCGCAAGAACAAAGAGCATCCTTTATTTGTTTTACGTATTTCTCAATTTCTTGTAGCATCGCTATGCTAATGGTAGCATATGCCATGTTGGGAAGCAACTTTTGCCAACCGGGGGATTTGCTTTGTGTGTTAACCCTGCCGTCGAATGTTACGAGTGCTCTCATGAATGTTCAACATTCGTTTTTTTTGAATATCCCAAAACATGTACTTCAGAAGTCTGGTTTATCGTATGCAACAATGCCGATGCTGTCGCCAGTCATTCCCTTGGGGTTGTTGAGAGAGCTGCCTTCTCGACATATGTTCTTGCAAGAAGCAAAGACACGTGCAATCAAATTGCAATTAGAACCGCAGGCCTACGTAGACGAAGCATTAGAAATTTGTGGGATGCGCTGCCTGCTTCGTGCATATGATGGTTGGCCATGTGCATCGTTTTACAAGGATTTTTTTGCTTGTGCAGAGCAAGCTGATGGAAGAGTGCAGTCAAGGATATATCTTGCAGATATCTGCACAGAAAAAACAAGTGATTTTCACGTATCGTCAGAGGACGTTGATGCCCTTCTCATGCACATAAGAACCGCGATACAAGAGCACGTACCCCAACCCTTGCTCAATGCTCAAACGCATGCTCTTTCTGCAGCAGTTCTCCGCATAGAATCTGTGGAGACATCGTACCCATCCTCTGGAATAATCACTGCTCGACGGTATAGCACAATCTATACACAAAAACTGAGCCGCCGCAGAGCGAAACCTGCTTCTTTGTCGGTGCCACCCCAGAGAATCGGCGTGTAATGGCTGGTCTGTGCATCTGGGTTTGAGTTGAAATTCAGAGAGTCGTCGTTAAACGCTGCTCATAGAGGCAGGCTGGCGCAAGCGGACATCGAGTACATTCAGGGCCCCGTGCGGTACAGCAATATCGTCCATGATAGTTTAAAAGCATCGACAATTCGCCCCAAGATTCTTTTTCGGTGATCGTGGCGAGCTGTTTTTCGACATCCGTTATGTTGGCAGAATCTGTAGATATACCAAGGCGTGTGCTCACTCGAGCAACATGACGATCCACAATCAATGCGGGTTTCTTGTAGATTGTGTATAGAATTACTGAGGCGGATTTGCGCCCAATTCCTGGCAAGCTGCACAATGCAGACATGTTGTCGGGAACGTCGCCATAGGCAATTACCCCTTTTGCGATTTCAATGCAATAGCCTGCTTTCGTGTTAAAATATCCCAGAGGACGAATAATCCTTGCAACATCTTCTTGTGAAGCCGCTGCGAGCGTTGGAGCATCAGGATAGCGCTGAAACAAGACACCTGCTATTTTGTTTACTTGAGCATCGCTGCACTGCGCTGAAAGCATCACCTTTATCAATAATTCAAATGCAGATGAATAGGTTAAAAGGGTGATTGGATTAGGATATTCCACGCGGAGCTGTTTGAGAAGGAAGGCACCTTGGGGAGAAAACTGTTTTTCATCGGGTTCGTCTATCACTGGTACCCCATAGTGTACACAGATGCGTGAAGATGTTCATCGCCAAAGAATACGCAGTGTTGACCGTGGCTTAGGCGGTTTGCGACAATGCTTTCTTGATTGAACTCACACCTGACGATATACTAAGTACTACCAATACAACGAGACAGTTACGGGATGTGGCCTAGTGGCTAAGGCGCCTGCTTTGGGAGCAGGAGATCGGAGGTTCAAATCCTCTCATCCCGATTTTTCATTGTTTTTGTGGGATTCTTGAATAGATTCTGCAATAAAGTCGATGGTCAGCTTTGCAAATGAGCATTTTCTGTAATCGGTGTTTATTGCATATTCTAAAATTTTTCGTACAATTTACGTAGGCGCCTGTAGCTCAGCGGATAGAGCAGTGGCCTTCTAAGCCATTGGTCAGAGGTTCAAGTCCTCTTAGGCGCGTCTTTTATTGTTGTGGCAATTCACTGTAGTACATAATGGGTGTCGACGGCAATTTTTTAGCAGTGAGTGCTGCAATATCCGAATAGAGAACCATTTCTTTTATGGAAATTTCGTCAAACGGATACACAGTAACCCCGATACTACAGCCAAGACGAAAGGTAGATCCCAGAACAGAATAAGGACGAGTGCATGCTCGAAGAATCCTTTGCGTAATCGAATCGATTAGGGGACGAAATGCATGGACGGTGAGATGTATATACACGATAAATTCATCGCCACCGATGCGGTATAGTTTGTCCCCGGCGCGTAATGCGTTTTGTACTCGACGAGCAAAGATATGGAGAACCTGATCGCCGTAATTATGTCCATAAGAATCGTTTATCTGTTTGAAATTATCAATGTCAACATAGAGTAGGGCAAAATAGAGACGTTCATTCCTATTCTTTTTTCGGAGAAGGTTGAAATGTTGAACAAATGCGTTCCGATTGAAGGTTTTTGTCAATGGATCTATGAGGGCAAGCAATTGCAATCTTGCGATATAGTCACCTTTTTTTAGTTTGTTGAGGGTGAAAATTGCCTGCGATGCGAAGAATAGAGGTGCTGATGCAATGCAGAAGAGGTGTATGCGAAGGTATAGAGTGGCATTGTTCAAGGCGTGAACAGCAATACCAAAGAGACTAGAGATACATAATACAAAAAATCCTACGTTCACCAATATCAATTTGAAATTCTCATCTGAGTCGGGCAATATCTGTATCGATGTGATAACCACAATAAAGTTTGTGGTTGCATAAGCGCTGAACACAATGGGCAACAATACTGCACGTGTTACTGCTATCGTAGCAGGAATAAACCAAAAGACAAGGGTTATAGCAACAGCGATGAACAATTCAAGTTTGAGGGTGATTTCAATTACCATTGATGGAGTTTGAAAAAAGAGCCTGTTTCTGGTTAATTGTTGATCGTGGCACATTAAATACACGATGAAGAGTTCGATAGACAAGAAAATAAGGTGGATTCGGGCGAATTGTGGGTCAAAATACGTAGATTCCATCATGCTATAGAAATATAGTTGGAGGAGAATAGTTGCTGAGATGACTCCAGTGTATACAAATACACGTGTCTTCAAAGTATAGGCGATGTAAAACAGCACTAATGAAGAAAACAGTGGAGTTCCGATGAGGAATGCCCAGTAACTATACATGACTAAGTATACTATGGATTGATGGAAATAGCGATAATGGTATGATATTATGGTATAATGATTATTTGCTATGGAGTTATCCCGTATACTACTTCTTTAATACAGAAAATCCAGTATTTATGTGTGAAGCAGCACAATTCTGCATCATGGGGGTTTCCCAAAGGGCATGTCCAAGGCGATGAAGATATTCTTCAGACTGCTCTGCGCGAATTGCACGAAGAGGTTGGCATAAGCGCACAGATAAGACCAAATTTTTCTTATTCTTACTCCTATACGCTATCAGTTCCGCAATCTACCGAAAAAAAGCATAAAACAGTGACTCTTCTCTTGGGTCAGGCAAACAGCACTGTTTTTTCACTTCAACGTGAAGAAATTGAGGATGCCGCTTGGCTCACGTTTGAGCAGGCAACAAAACGTGTTCAGTTTGCATCAATCCAAGAAGGATTACACCAGGCACATGCCGTGCTAACCAAAACTAGATAATCTCATCTTCAAAATCTACGTAGATAGATGGTTCTTTCTTGTTTGATAGGTTTCAATGAAGATACATAAATGGTACACTCTGTATACGTAATGGAAACAACAGGTCTCTATCCTAGTTTTCTCGTGATGCCCACGTCTGATACACATTATGGTTATTTCAGACGGAATGCGTGTGCGAGTAGCAATGTGCGTATCAATAATAGCAATTATAATCTGGTTAGAATTAGTAATATTAAGGGAGTGAGGAGTAACTATGGTTAATGTACATACATTTGACACTGTGATTGTTGGTGGTGGTGGTGCAGGGCTGTATGCTGCACTTGAAGCGTCGACAAAGTGTAAAACAGCAGTGATTTCAAAATTGTATCCGCAACGCAGTCATACAGGGGCGGCTCAAGGGGGAATTGCCGCAGCCTTGGGGAATCTTGAAGAGGATAATCCCGAATGGCATGCATACGATACGGTAAAGGGGGGAGATTATCTCACCGATCAAACAGCGGCAAAGGTTCTTGCTGAGGATGCGGTGAAGGTTGTCTATGACCTTGAACATCGGGGACTCGCGTTTAGCAGGTTGGAGAATGGGAAGATTGCACAACGTCGGTTCGGCGGGCATACGAATAACTTTGGAAAAGGCCCGGTGAGACGAGCTTGTTATGCGGCTGACAGAACAGGACATATGATTCTGCAGACCTTGTTTCAACAATGCGTCGAAAACAACGTAACTTTTTTTAACGAATTTTTTGCGATTGAATTAATTTTGGAAAACAACACCGCAAAAGGTGTGGTATGTTATGAGCTGCGCACTGGAGAACTCCATGTGTTTTATGCAAAAGCAGTCATGTTTGCCACTGGTGGTTATGGGCGAGCGTTCTTGGTGACATCTAATGCGCTTTCTGGCACTGGTGATGGGCCTGCAATTGTCGCACGAGCTGGACTACCTTTGCAGGACATGGAATTTTATCAATTCCATCCAACGGGCATCTATCGCATGGGCATTCTCATTTCTGAAGGAGTTCGAGGCGAAGGGGGAATATTGCGGAATCGAGATGATGAGCCTTTTATGAAGGAATACGCACCTACGCTCCTTGATCTTGCCCCGCGAGATATGGTTTCACGTGCGATTACCCAGGAGTTGATGAAGGGGAAGGGAATTAGAGGGGACAAGAGAATCAACGATTATGTCTATCTTGATGCGCAGCATCTTGGCAAAGAAATTATCGAAAAGCGTTTGCCAGATATTACCGAGTTTTGCCGCACCTATTTGGGCATCGATCCGGTGGATGCACCGATTCCAGTGCAACCAACAGCGCATTATGCAATGGGCGGAATTCCAACAGATATTGATGGAAGGGTGCACAATGGAAAGGAAACAATCGATGGTCTCTATGCTGCCGGTGAATGTGCTTGTGTGTCGGTGCATGGAGCAAATCGCCTTGGCACGAATAGCTTGCTTGAACTCGTTGTGTTTGGGCGAAGAGCGGGCAAGCACATTGCTGATTATGTGCGTCATGCAGACATGCCCAACGCCACTGCAACGCCGGCTGAGTCGATACAAAAACGTATTGAAACATTGCGTAGTAAGAAATCTTCGCACCCCACTGGGCCGATACTACAAAAGATGAAGCAAACTATGATGGAGAATGTTGGAGTCTATCGAAAAGAAGCTGAGATGGAACAGGCAATCAAAGAGGTTATAGCATTGCGTGATGAAATGAACAATGTACAATTGCTTGATTCAAGCACTAATTTTAATACTGAGGTGCAATCATTTTTTGAAGCTGAAAACCTATTGCTTATTGCACAGAGCATTGCGGTCGGTGCAAAAAACAGAAAGGAAAGCCGTGGTGCACACGCTCGCCATGATTATCCTGAACGAAACGATGACGAGTGGTTGAAACATACGCTTGTGTGGATGAAGAAGGACACCGTTGATATTTCATATGCACCGGTGGATGTAAGTATTTGGGAACCAAAACCAAGGACATATTAGAGAGGTAGGTATGAACATAACATTATCGATAAAAAAGTTTAATCCTGAGGTTGATAGTGAGCCACAGACCGTTGCATACGATGTGGATGTGGAAGGAACTGATCGAGTCATTGATGCGTTGTTGTATATATCTGAGAATCAAGATAGCACATTGACGTTTCGAAAAAGCTGTGCGCATGGAGTTTGTGGTTCCGATGCTATGCGGATTAATGGCGTAGAGATGCTTGCATGCAAAACCTTGATCAAGGATGTTTTGGAAGAAGGAACTATCCGCATTGAACCACTGAGAAATATGAAGGTTACGCGAGATCTTGTCGTAGATTATGAGGAATTTCTTGACAAGTTTCGCTCGGTGCGTCCCTATCTTATTCCGGCGGCACCGGCTCCTGAAAAGGAATATATTCAGTCACAGGAGAACAGGGAAAAAATTGATGATGCGAGCAAGTGTATAAACTGCAGTGCTTGTTATTCGGCCTGTCCTATCATTGAAGAAAACCCGCAATTTATTGGCCCGGCGGCATTGGTGCAAGCTGCTCGATTTATAAACGACGACAGAGATAAGGGATTATCTGAACGAATCGACGTATTGGACAATCCAAATGGAGCATGGGGCTGTCAGCAAAAATTTCATTGCACACGAGTTTGTCCCCGTGGAATCAAGGTTACGAAACTCATTAATCAAACAAAACGACAAATAACAAAGTTTAGAGAAGCGCGGGGAGAAACCCCCAACAAAGGAGAAGCATGAAATTACATGAATATCAGGCAAAAGAGCTATTTGCAGAGATAGGTATACCTGTTGCACAACAACAAATTGCATATTCAGTTGAAGAGGCAGTTGCTGCAGCGAAAAAAATAGCCCAACCAGTGGTTGTAAAGGCACAAGTTTTGGTTGGAGGACGTGGAAAAGCTGGAGGAGTGAAGCTTGCTCAAAATCCAGATGAAACGCGAGAAAAAGCAGCAGCAATTCTTGGCATGGATATCAAGGGACTTGAGGTTGAGAAGGTCTTGATCACTGAGGCAGCTGATATCGAGCACGAGTATTATGCTGGGCTGATCGTGGACCGAAACACCAAGCAGATAGTGTTGATGATCACCCGGGAGGGGGGCGTTGATATTGAAGAACTTGCAGTCAGTGATCCGGATAAAATCTATAAGATTCCGTTTTATCTTGAAGATGGTTTGTCTGATGAGCAAACCAAAAAAGTCTATGCCCAAGTCTTTCAGGATGATGTTTTGATACGAGAAGGAAGAGATATCATCAACAAGCTTGTTGATCTGTTCAAAAAGAGTGATTCATCCTTGCTCGAGATTAACCCGTTGGCAAAGGTGGGCGGACATCTTTTGGCGCTAGATGCGAAGATGGTTATCGATGACAATGCTCAGTATCGTCAGGAAAAAATAGTAAAGTATAAAAACCTTGAAGAATATGCCAAGGGTGAAGAAGATGCTCGTGAGAATGGCCTGAGTTTTGTGAGTATGGATGGTGAAGTTGGATGCATCGTCAATGGAGCAGGCCTCGCCATGGCGACCATGGATATCATTAAATTCTATGGTGGTGAACCGGCGAACTTTTTGGATGTTGGCGGAAGTTCAAATCCAGAGAAGGTGGTTCATGCGATGCGAATCATTCTTGATAACCCCAAGGTCGATTCGATTCTCATCAATATTTTTGGTGGAATTACCCGTTGTGATGACATTGCACGAGGATTGCTCGCTGCATTGGAGCGGTTTACGGTGTCGGTGCCCTTGGTTGTGCGCCTCATAGGAACCAACCAAAAAGAAGGTCGTGCACTCCTTGAAGCACAGGGAATGAACGTTGAAACGAGTTTGGACGATGCGGTACAGGCAGTACTTAGGGAGAGAGCGAATCGATGAGTATTTTAATCAATGAAAAAACAAATGTTATAGTGCAGGGAATAACCGGACGCGATGGATCATTTCATACGAAGACCATGCTTAAAGACGGGACGTCGATTATCGCAGGAGTCACTCCCAAGCGAGGAGGACAAAGCGTTGAAGGTGTCCCGGTCTACAACAGCATCAAAGAAGTTCAATCTGATCACAAGGTTGATGCAACGGTTATCTTTGTTCCAGCTCCCTTTGCGGCGGCGGCGATCAAAGAAGCTGCTGATGCTGGAATTCCATTAATCATCTGTATAACTGAAGGTGTTCCGGTTCTCGATATGATTACGATGTATCGCTATGTGAACGAACGAAATCTACGTCTTATTGGACCGAATTGTCCTGGTTTGATATCTCCGGGAAAATGCAAAATAGGAATCATGCCGGCACATATCCACAAGCAGGGAAAGGTGGGGGTTATCTCGCGAAGCGGGACACTTACCTATGAAATTGTCTACAACTTGAGTCAGAACAACATAGGACAATCGACCTGTGTTGGCATCGGTGGAGATCCCATTATTGGAACGAGTTTCATCGATGTTTTGGGGCTATTTGAAAAAGATGCAGACACTGATGCGGTGGTGCTCATTGGAGAGATTGGTGGTGAGGCTGAAGAACAATCTGCTGAGTTCATAAAAAATAACATGACTATTCCGGTGGTTTCTTTTATCTCAGGGCGAACAGCCCCTCCAGGCAAGCGCATGGGGCATGCAGGTGCGATTATTGCAGGATCGACCGGAACGCCAGAAGGAAAAATTGCTGCTTTGAATCAGGCAGGGGTTCCTGTTGCAGATCGTCCGTCAGAGATCCCTGGACTTATTAAACGTGCATTGAATCTATAGAATTTCATGAGTATCAGTAATCTTGCGTATATAGAAGATATATACCGGTTATGGAAAGAATCGCCACAATCTGTTTCTGAGCAGTGGCAACGGTATTTTTCTCAGTTGGAAGAGCGAGGTGAGTCACTCAACCTTGCTCTTCTTGAACCAAAGCTCTATGTAGAGGCTTCTCTGCTTCGTAGTGGGAATCACTCCAATGGCATACGTGCTGAAGCAGATCAAATTCCTCCTGTTCAATTTC
Source organism: Spirochaetia bacterium (assembly GCA_965243525.1). Taxonomy (GTDB): domain Bacteria; phylum Spirochaetota; class Spirochaetia; order WTKD01; family WTKD01; genus WTKD01. The sequence continues at coordinate 1,337,845 of OZ251568.1, forward strand.
AATTGCAGGAAAAGCAACGGCATGTTGATGCGCTTATCACAGCCTATCGTGACATTGGCGTTTTGTATGCAAATATAAACCCGCTCTATCAATATGAAACCAGGGATATGCAATATCTTCGCTTGACCACCCGGGGGGTGACCGTTGGGTTGGATCTTGAGAAATTTCAGTTGGATAAAACGGATCTTGATCGCCTGTTTTATGCTGGTGAATTTGTGAACACTGATCCGCTTCCCTTGCGCCAGATTATTGATCGTTATCAAATGATGTACTGTGGTTCAATTGGCTATGAGTTTTCGCATATACACAATACCGTTATGTACAATTGGTTGCTCATGCAAATTGAATCACAAGAGCATCGTCGTGTATGGTCGCCCGAGCGAAAAATTCGCTTGCAGAAGGATCTGATCAAGGCGGAGGGGTTTGAAGCATTTGTGCAACGTAGCTTTGTTGGACAAAAGCGATTCTCACTTGAGGGATCTGAGGCGATGGTTCCCGCAGTGCATTATCTAATCTACACTGCGCTGAAGCATAACATCAAAGATATTGTGCTTGGTATGTCGCATCGTGGCCGATTGAACCTGTTCACCAATGGATTACGCAAACCAGCGCACGAGATATTTGGTATTTTCGCGGGAAAGAGTTTCGATCACGAGGTTGGCGGAACCGGAGATGTGAAATATCATCTTGGGCACAGTTTTGATTATACTAATAAGAAAACGGGGAAAACAGTGCACATATCCTTGGTTGCAAATCCAAGCCATCTTGAGGCGGTTGACCCTGTGGTTGAGGGAAAAACCCGGGGAATTCAACGAAAACGAAAGGACGTCAATCGAAAAAAAACGCTTCCTTTGCTTATTCATGGAGATGCAGCATTCGTTGGGCAGGGAGTTGTTACAGAAACGCTGAATCTGAGTCAATTGCGTGGGTATAAAACTGGTGGAACGATTCATATTGTTGTGAACAACCAAATAGGATTCACCACGGCGTCTCGCGAGGCACGATCAACCTATTTTGCAACCGATTTTGCAAAGGCGCTGCAAGTGCCTATTTTTCATATCAATGGAGATGATCCTGAAGCAGTTGTCACAGCAGTAGACATAGCCCTTGAATGGCGGCAAAAATTTGCCACCGATGTCATCGTTGATATCGTTGGATATCGCAGGCGGGGGCATAATGAAAGCGACGAACCTTCGTTTACCCATCCGCACATGTATAGCTTGATCAAATCACATCCTAGCGTGACCACGTTGTATGGAAAACAGCTTATTACAGAGAAAATCTATTCTCAGGAAGATCAAGAGGCCTTCACAAAGCGATATCAGAATGTCTTGAAAGAAGAGCTTGAACTTGCACGTGAAAGGTCTACGCATGAGATCATCGCTGCTCCGTATCGTGGAGAATGGGAAGAATACAATCATGAATACTCCTTTGATCCGGTGCAGACCGCGGTGGACAAAAAAACCTTGTTGCGGATTGGCTCGATTTTGACGACGCCCCCGGAGGACTTTCATCCCCATCCAAAATTGCTACGTCTGTTGAATGAAAATAAAAAGGTGATTGAAGCAGGCAAGGGGATTAATTGGGGACTTGCTGAAGCGCTGAGTTTTGGCTCTTTGGTAAATGAGGGATATCATATCCGGCTTAGTGGTGAAGATTCTGGACGAGGAACCTTTTCGCATCGTCACGCGCAGTGGTGGGATCATCAGTCAGAAGAACCAAAGCAATATATTCCATTACAGCATATCAATGAGAACCAGGCACCATTTTCGGTGCACAATAGCCCTCTCTCAGAGTTTTCAGTTCTTGGGTTTGAATATGGGTATAGCTTGACGCAACCGAAGGCCTTGGTCGTTTGGGAGGCTCAGTTTGGTGATTTTGCCAATGGAGCACAGGTTGTTATCGATCAATTTGTTAGTTCAGGTGAATCAAAATGGAAGCGTGCCAGTGGCCTGGTCATGTTGTTGCCTCATGGGTACGAAGGACAGGGTCCGGAACATTCGAGCGCGCATCTTGAGCGTTATTTGTCGCTCTGTGCTGACAACAATATGCAAATTGCTAACTGTACAACTCCAGCACAGTTTTTCCACTTGCTCAGACGCCAAGTGCTTCAAACAATTCGGATACCACTTATCGTTATGTCTCCAAAGGCACTTTTGCGGCATCCAGAAGCACAATCAACACTTGCTGAGTTAAGTTCTGGATTTTTCAAGAATATCATAACAGAACACGAATCTTTTCATGATGCACAGCGATTGATCATCTGTTCCGGCAAGGTATACTATGATCTTTTGGCGTATCGAAAGAAACATGGCTATACTATTCCGTTGATTCGACTTGAGCAGTTGTTTCCCTTTCCTGCTGATGCATTGAGAAAGGTATTAGCTGAATACAAACACTTGCAAGAGGTTGTTTGGACGCAAGAAGAAGCAAAGAACCATGGTGCATGGACGTTTTTCGCAGAGGAGTTTCGTTCGCGATTTTCGCATAGATTGCACTATGTTGGTCGCGGACCAAGTGCATCACCCGCTCAGGGATCCCATGGAAAACATCTTGCGGAGTTAAACAAAATCCTTTCTGATGCTTTTTTGGGAAAGAAATAGACGAGACGTGCTGTTCAACTAATACAAGTAGGTTGTTCAAACAAGAATGTACATGGATAATACAGGGTAATTGGAGGATAGAATGAGTAATGTAGTAATTCCAGAAGTAGGTGAATCTGTTTCTTCAGGCATAATTGCCACTTGGTTGGTAAAAAATGGCGATATGGTCGAAGAAGGACAGGATTTGTTTGAGCTGGAAACTGATAAGGCGACATTGCCGATTCCTTCACCTGGTCCTGGAGTTATCACCATACAGGTTGAAGAGGGTGAAGAAATTACCATAGGGGCTGTAGTTGCAAGCATCGCCGAAGGAAGCACAGGAGCGACCAAGGCAGCTGCACCATCCGCCAGTGAACAAACTACATCTGATTCAGCAGATGTGATCGACGTAGCATTGTCTCCTGCAGTTCGTGTTCTGCTTGAACAACATGGCCTTGATCCAAAAGGAATCCCTTCAAAAAAGCCAGGACGATTGACTAAGGAAGATGTGGAAGCATTTTTGAAAATGACCGTTCCTCCAAAGCAAGGCGCAAAACCTGCAAAGCAGGCCATCGAAATTCCCACGACAGCAACCAAGCCAATAGGGCCGGGGAATTCTAAAATTAGTGCTGCACAAGAACGAGTGCCCATGACGACGCTCCGCAAAAAGATTGCTGAAAATTTGGTTGCATCAAAGCAGCAATCAGCGCACCTCACCACGTTTAACGAAGTTGATATGTCGACAACGATGGCAATTCGCAGTCAGTATAAAGATATATTTGAGAAAAAACACGGTGCTCGACTTGGGTTTATGAGTTTCTTTATCAAGGCTGCTGTCTATGCACTGACGCAATATCCAAAGGTCAACGCCTATATCGATGGAACTGATATTATATACAATCATTTTTACAACATTGGAGTTGCGATTTCGACCGAGGCAGGACTGCTTGTCCCGGTGATCCGTGATGCTGACCAAAAGAATTTTGCTGAAATCGAAGCAAGCATCGTTGATTTTGGCACTCGTGCAAAGAAAAAACGAATTATGCCCGATGAATTTGTTGGTGGAACCTTCACCATATCAAATGGAGGGGTTTTTGGATCCATGCTTTCAACTCCAATTCCAAGCCCACCACAAACGGCGATTCTTGGGATGCATACGATTCAAAAGCGCGCCGTTGTCATCAACGATGAGATTGTTATTCGTCCCATGATGTATCTTGCCTTGAGTTATGATCACCGAATCCTCGATGGCAAGGATGCAATAGCGTTTTTGATGACGATAAAAACAAGTATAGAAAATCCAGAACGAATTTTGCTTGATTTGTAAATTGCGTGCGGTGTATCGCTTGCATTGTTGGTGTTGTATGGAGATGAAAGGGAATACTTGTAGTGAAACTCAGTGATCTTATAAAAATTTTTAGAAAGAATGCTATTAAACTTGTGAAGAAAGAACATCTCTCTGATGATTATTATGCATTCGAATTTTCATCTATAGGTACTGTGCAATGGCTGCCTGGAGAATTTGGCATGATTTCCATTCCGGACAAGGCGATTAACGGAAAAAAGAGCAGGCCTCTCACCATTGCATCAATTCCTGAAGAGGGTCTTATAAACATCGCTACGAAGATCGGAACAGAACCAAGTGGTTTTAAAACAGCACTACGGAATTTTAAGGAAGGGGATATCGCCTATCTCAGGGGGCCCTTGGGAGGAGCTAAGCTACGAGATGCGAAGACACCCCTTGTGCTTATCGCAGGAGGAATTGGCATCACGCTGATTCGAGCGCTTATGAAGGCAATTGAACGGGATAATGCCCGAACGATTCATGTATTGTATACCTCGAGGGATACGTATCCCTTTAAGGATGATCTTGATTCCATCGCACAGAAAGATGCAAACATATCGGTGCAATACCTTAAGGGCAGAACCGAACTGACTGCAGAGCTTGAAAAAAGCATCGCTCAGTTTGGGTCAACGGCATACTATTACCTGTCTGGGTCACGCGACATGGTTACAGGCATAAAAAAGACATTGAAATCGCAGAAGATTCCAAGAAAAAGAATTATTGCTGATGTCTTTCCAGGGTATTAAGGATAGGCACGTCAGCATAAGATACTGATTGCTGAGTGTATTGGTGGGAACATAGAAAAATCTCTTGTCGGCATTGAATGTAAATATATTGTATACTGTACCAAACAACAGCAATATCGATATCATAGAAGAAAGGATCTGTAGATGGCAAAAAAATACGATGTAATTGTGGTAGGGGCAGGGCCAGGCGGATATGTGGCTGCAATTCGTGCTGCTCAGGCTGGTATGTCAGTAGCATTAATTGAGAAAAACAAAAATCTCGGAGGAACCTGTGCAAGGGTTGGCTGTATTCCTTCCAAGGCCTTGTTGCATTCAACAGAATTGTTTTATGAACTCAAAAAAAATGGTGCTACACATGGAATTACAGCAAGTGATCTTCAAATGGATGTTGGGGTGCTCTTGAAGCAAAAGGATGCAGTCGTAACAAAATTGACTTCTGGGGTCAAAACCTTGATGCAACACAACAAGGTGGAGGTGTATCATGGAACGGGGTGGATTCTCGATGCACATACTCTTGAAGTACGCGATGGAAAGAAAAAAGAAACGATAGGTTGCAAAAAACTGGTGCTCGCTCTTGGGAGCGAGGTGCAGGATATTGGAAGCATTCCTTTTGATGGAACTCATATCGTCAGTTCGGATCAAGCAATTTCTTTTGAGAAGGTTCCGGAAGATTTGCTTATCGTTGGAGCGGGTGCGATAGGGCTTGAGCTGGGCAGCGTTTGGTCGCGACTTGGAGCATCGGTGACGATTCTCGAAGGCATGGCAGATGTTCTTCCGGGTTGGGACAAGGAACTTGCTCGCAATGCTCGAAAAGAATTTGAAAAGCAGGGAATAAAGTTTGTCCTTAATGCAAAGATCACAAAGGCAACGGTAAAAAATAAAAAAGTGGAAGTGCATGCCGAGGGCAACGATGAGGTGTTTCGAGGAGATAAATTGCTTATCGCAGTGGGGCGACGTCCGACATTGACGGGGTGTAATCTCGAAGCATTGCAACTCAAACGCACAGAAAATAAACGTAGTATTGCTGTTGATGAGAATTATGAAACAAGTGTTAAAGATGTCTATGCAATAGGAGACATCGTTTCGGGACCAATGCTTGCACATAAGGCCTCAGAAGAAGCCTCTATACTCATAGAACGTATGCAGGGAATACCAGCTCGACTTCGATACGACGTGATTCCTAACATTGTCTATACAACTCCAGAGCTTGCATCTGTAGGTAAGACCGAGGAGGCTTTAAAAGCAGAGGGAATTGAATACGCCAAGAGCAAATCTTTGATGATAGCAAATGGGCGTTCCATCTCGATGCACAATACCGCTGGGTTTGTGAAGGTGCTTGCTGACAAAAAGACAGACCGCATTCTTGGAGTGCATATGATTGGCCCGCAAGCGTCACATCTCATTGCAGAGGCGGTAGTTTCAATGGAGTTTGATGGATCGAGTGAAGATATTGCTCGTAGTATACATGCACATCCAACTCTGACGGAGACGATCAAGGAGGCAGCGATGGGGATAACAGGAAAAAAAATTCATAGTTAACTAAATGAGGGAAAAATGACAAAAACAGAATTTGCAAAAGGGCTCGAAGGAGTTATTGCTGCAGAAACCAAGATATGTTCAATCGATGGGGCTCAAGGGAAGCTCTATTATCGAGGGTATCATATAGAAAATTTATTACAAGAAAAAAGCTTTGAGGATATATCGTTTTTACTGTATTTTGGAGAATTGCCGACAGAAGAACAGCGAGAATGTTTTTTGCGCTGTCTTGCAGCCACGAGGGATGTTCCTGATGCGATTATTACGGTGTTGAAACGTATTCCAAAATCGCTGCATCCAATGGAGGTCATGCAATCGCTCGTGCCGTTGTTTAGCAGTATTGATATTAGTTCAATCTGTACAACAACAGAAAATAGCTCAGTAAAAAATTGCACAAATTGTTGGGCAGATGAGCTTGCGCTTATTTCGCAGGTGGCAAGTTTAACTTGTATGCTCTATCGTGTATATCACGACAAGCCAATTATCATGCCGGATAAAACACTTGGGCATGCTGAAAATATGCTCTATATGATGCATGGAGAAAGACCGTCGCGTAACGAAACTAGGGCATTGGATCAATGTCTTTCATTGCATGCAGAACATGGATTTAATGCTTCAACATTTACCGCGCGCGTTGTTGCATCGACCCTTGCTCCCACGATTAATGCAGTTTCGGCAGCATATGGATCGCTCTATGGACCATTACATGGAGGGGCAAATGAAAAAGTTATGCAGATGCTTGCGGATATTGGTTCTGCGGAGGCTGCTCGCAAATGGGTGCTTCAGCAACTAGAACAAAAAAACAAAATTATGGGGATGGGACATCGTGTATACAAGACCCGGGATCCTCGTGCCAATGCAATAGAAATACTGCTAGAAGCAGTTTCAGAGGAACATAAGAACACGACAAGCCTTAGCATACTACGGACTATTGAAACAACGGTGCGTGAGGTCCTCAACGATAAACCAATCTATCCAAATGTTGATTTCTTCTCTGGATCAGTATACGAACAATTAGGTATCCCACCGCTGTTTTATACACCGATGTTTGGAGCAGCTCGTGTCAGTGGGTGGATAGCGCATATTTTTGAACAGCGAAGTGATAATAGAATCTATCGTCCCGGTGCATTGTATGTTGGACCGGCGCCGCGTGAGATCTAGTTCAATCGGAAGGAGAGGACTATGGAGTATAAGAATTTAGGAAAATCAGGGCTGCGAGTCAGTCTATTGTCGTATGGATCGTGGGTTACGTTTGGAAACCAAATGCAGGTTTCCAATGCAAAAAACTGCCTAGCCGCTGCCTATGATCATGGGGTTAATTTTTTTGATAATGCAGAAACCTATGCTTTTGGTATGTCTGAGATCATCATGGGCAAGGCAATCAAGCAGCTTGGATGGGCGCGCGATACGTATATCGTTTCAAGCAAGGTGTTTTTTGGAAGTTCCAAGGAGAAGCTTCCGACGCAAGTTGGATTACACCGAAAACATCTCATTGAAGCATGTCATGATGCATTGAAACGGCTGCAATTGGACTATCTTGATTTGTATTTTTGTCATCGTCCTGACCCACTTACCCCGATTGAAGAAATTGTCGAAACAATGACTGCCCTCATTCGGCAAGGAAAGGTTTTCTATTGGGGAACTTCAGAATGGTCAGCGCAAGAGATCACAGAGGCATATGGCATTGCACGTGAGCGGAATTTGATTCCGCCAACGATGGAACAACCGCAGTACAGCATGTTGTGGCGCGAACGAGTTGAAAGTGAGTACAAGCGCTTGTATTCACAGATGGGGCTTGGAATCACGACGTGGTCTACGCTTGCTTCGGGGTTGTTGACTGGAAAATACAATGATGGGGTCCCAGAGGGATCACGCCTATCTTTGCCGGGGTATGAATGGCTGAGAAAAACCATCCTTGAAGACAATGGTGCGAACATCGCAAAGGTACGCAAACTTGGCGAACTTGCTGCTGAAGCAGGAATTCCGCTGCCGAATATGGCAATTGCATGGGCTTTGAAGAATCCTGATGTGAGCACGGTGATCATGGGTGCTTCAAAGGTGGAGCAGATTGAAGCAAACATCAAAAGTCTGTCTTATCTTGCTCAGTTGACACCAGAAATAATGCAAAAGATTGAAGAAATTCTTGACAATAAACCAGAATAATGCCCTTAGTATGGATCACTGGAGCAAGCCGTGGGTTGGGAAAGGCCCTTGCAATCGAAATTGCAGCCTCTGATTACGATTTGCTCTTGTCAGCGCGAGATAGCATCGCTCTTGAACACACAGCAGAAACGTGTAGCCAGGTTGGCAAAGGTCGCATCGAAGTACTAGCTTTCGATATGAGAGATTCCCAATCGATTGATGAGGCACTATCTCAAATGGCTTCGCTTCCAGATATAGTGATTCACAATGCAGGGATAAGTCAGCGATCTGAGATTCAAGCAACCGAAAATTCAGTGTATACCACGGTGTTCGATACAAACTTTTTTTCAGTTGTACGTATTACCCACCATCTCCTACAAAATACATCGCATAAAATGCATCTTGCATTCGTGTCGAGCATTGCTGGAGTGCATGGCATTCCCCTGCGAGGGGCCTATTCATCGGCGAAATCAGCACTCAATCGTTATGTTGAAACCCTGCAAGCAGAACTAAGATCATCACAGATAACCTGTAGTCTTGTCATTCCTGGCACTATCCAGACAGATATATCAACGCATGCCTTGCAAGCAGATGCTTCGCTCTATGGAAAATCTGATCCGGCACAGGAAAAGGGGATTCCTGCCAAGGATGCAGCGAAAAAAACCTGGTATGCCATAGAACAAAAAAAGCAGCGGATATATGTTGGTATGACGTTTCGACATTGGTTTCTTTGCATATTGCATAGGATTGCGCCATCTGCCACTTCTGCGTTGCTTGCGCGAGCGCTGCGTAAAGGGAGGCTTGTATGAATATTTTGTATGAATCTGAGGTGAATTGTATTGATCGCATGGGTAGTGATCTTTCGGTTGTAAATGCTGCGCGGGTTTCTTTTGCAAAATATAAGAAGAGCATGGATCAGAAAGATGAACGACTCATCATGTATCTTGCCAAACACAATCATTTTACTCCGTTTTGCCATGCCTTCGTGTCGTTTCGCATTAAGGCACCGATTTTCGTTGCTCGACAGTTGGGAAAACATCAAGTTGGCTTGGCTTGGAATGAGGTGAGCAGGCGCTATGTGGATAATCCACCGGAATTTTATCTTCCGGAGCAGTGGCGGAAACGAGCAGAAAACGCGAAACAAGGGTCCCTGGATGAAGAGGTTTTGCTTTCTGAAGAATTCCACACAGAAATACAGGATTGTCTGGGTTCTACGGAAAAACTATATGATGCGTTGCTGGACAAAAGCATCTGCCCAGAGCAGGCGCGCATGGTTCTTCCGCAGAACATGATGACTGAATGGATTTGGAGTGGATCACTCATGGCTTTTGCACGTATCTGCACATTACGCATTGACGCGCATGCACAAAAGGAAACGACAGAAATAGCTCTCAAAATTGATGTAGCAATGGCTGAATTCTTTCCAATTTCTTGGAAGGCTCTGCGATCATTGGATGATTAATACAAGCGATTGAATCAGGACAGCATTAAAGAAGATCAGAGTTATTCTTTTGTATGACGGCAGCATTGCCGTCAAAATTTTGCAGATAAGCATCAACGATGGTCTTGATTGCTTTCATCCCTTTTTTATAGATAACTGAGCCAATGCCAAAAAAAGATGCTCCTGCAAGGTGCATGGTTAGGGCGTCTTCAGCAGTGTATATACCACCGGTTCCGATGATAGGAATTTCTGCAGAAACTTGACGAACATCATAAACTGCTTTCACGGCAATAGGATGAAGAGCAGGACCGCTCATGCCACCACTTCCAAAACCAAGAACAGGCCTCTGTGTCTGGTGGTCGAAGAGCATGGCAGGGATTGTATTCGTGAGTGTGAATCCATCGACAACCTCTTGTAATGCTCCCTCAGCGATTTGGACAATGTTTGGTGTCTGAGGAGATAGCTTTGCCACAACGGGAGTAGTGATTCCTGCCATTTTAAGCTGTGCAATAATAGTCTTGACTGTTTGTGGATCAGCAGCAAGCGGCACGCCATTGTTCTGTGAAATATTAGGACAGGAAAGGTTTAGCTCAAAATATATCGCCTGCAAATGATCAAAGGCTCGTGCAAGCATGAGGAATTCTTCGGCTTCGGTTGCATAGAGGCTGATAGCCAATTCTTTTGGTGCAGAGCTCTTGAATCGTTCAAGTTCAGGGATCAGTGCATCGAGCCCCAGCGATGGTATACCAACTGCATTCAACATGCCTTGTTGGAAATGGTATATACGAGGATGGGGATTGCCGGATCGCTTTGTCAACGTTATGGATTTTGTGGTTACAACACTTATTGGTGTTGATTCTGCGATTCTTACCCAATCATCGCAGGTGTTTTGTACCATACCACTCGCAAGGATAAAGGGGTTTGCAAGTTTCCTTCCAAACAATGTATATTCGCATGGTGATGGTTTTGCTTGGGATTTCTGCTGGTGCGGAGTTTTTTTTGAATGCATTGAGTTAGCTTTCTTGTGCATTGAGCAATAACTGTTTTTGATTAGGATCTATCAGAGATAATTGCTCTAACAAGTCAATTAATCTATCAAAATTCAACACCCTATGGAGTGTGATCCCGATTTTAGACAAGTTTCTTTCCGGAGTTCCAATTCCTGTATAGAATACGATGGCATCGTTAACAATGAGACCATTTTCGCGTAATTGCAATGCGACCTCTTCAATTGATGATCCGGTCGTGGTCATTTCTTCAACAATAACCACTCGTTCACCGGGAATATAGGGGCCAATGATGGAATCCTTGCTGCCATACTGCTTTGCTCCTTCCTTTCTGAGAACGATGACCGGTTTGGAAAGTAGTTGCGCAAGGGTGAACGCAGGCCCCAATGCGCCATAGGCGATGCCGCATAATCGATCATATGCAAGATTGTGACAAAGATTTTGCATGAGGTTGCACATATGACGCAGCAAATTTGGATCTCCGATAACATTTCGAATATTCATATAGAATGGTGCCTCTATCCCACTCTTATACTTGAACGATCCAAACTGGATAATATCATGTTTGGAAAAGGATGCAATTATTTCTTTGAGAGGATCAGAATGATGAACCGCGTCCTTGTGATCATTGTGTTGTTTTTGGGATAGATGCAGCGATGGGCGCAGAGAGGGGCGAGAGTTTCGGAGACGTTTTATTTCGGTGTGGAGATGAGCAATGTTCTCCATTGGAGAATCCGCTTCGGTGATTGCACGTGATATGGGCAAGATAATGTTTTGTTGCGTTGTGCTCAGCACATCAGCGAGGGAAGCTCCCTGAGCTCCAATACCAGGGGCAAGAATCCATTGATCGCAATTTTCGCGTATTGTGTGGATGGCTTCAAGCTGTGTAGCACCCACTACAAAACCGATTTGTGGATGGTTTTTGTATTGATTTACGACGTGAACAAATAACGGAATCTGTTCAGCGTTGGAGAATGTTTGGATTGTTGCAGCATCGTGATTGCTAGTATGGGCAAGGACAAAGGCTCCCTTTTTTTGATCTTGTATAAAGGGCATCGTGCTGGAATTTCCAAGATAGGGATTAAGAGTCACCGCATCAGCGCGAAATCGAGCATAGGCGGCCTGTGCATAGGCCTGAGCAGTAGCGCCTATATCTGCATATTTTGCATCGAGAATGACGGGAAGGCCATGAGATTGAGCAGCCCTAACCATCGAAGCCACAACATCCTCTAGGCCGTATTGTTGATAGAAAGCAAGGTTGATCTTCACGGCACAGACAAAGCGATGACAGATATCGATATATCGTTGCGCACAAGATAGATATGCATCAGCGAGTATCTCAGATGGAATGGAGTTCTGATTTCCTGAGTTATTTTGCATGTGTTGCTCATTGATACGCTTGTCGTGGCGAGCAACGGTTTGCATGCGGAGATCCAGGCCAAGGCAAAGAAAGGTGGATTGTTGTTCTTGGATTCCTTTGACTGCCTCAAAAAAAGTCATGGTAATAGGATTTTCTGTCAAAAAGCAAAAGGCTCATCAAGGCCATACGGGTGTACAAACCATTTTTCACCTGTTTGAAATACACCGCACGTGTATCACTATCAATTAATGGATCTATTTCATTCACTCGTGGCAAGGGATGCATGATGATGAGATCATCCTTGGCGTGGCGTATGGTTTGTTTTTCGATATGATAGATATCTTTGTACCGATCATACGTAGCAGGATCTTTAAATCGCTCTCGTTGCATGCGGGTGACATACAACACATCACTATCTGCAATAACTGCTTCGAGGGATTCAGTTTCATATTCATCAGTATAGTATTCTCGAGGTATCGCCAATTCTTTTGGGCTCACGAGGTTGATGTGTACTCCGGGAAAATGATGGAGCAGGCGAATCAGACTGTGCACCGTTCTTCCATAGAGTAGGTCCCCCACAATGCTGATCGTTAGATTTTCTAGTTGTCCCTTTTCGCGGAGTATGGTGTACAAGTCTAACAATGCCTGCGTAGGGTGTTCGCCATGCCCATCTCCTGCATTAATCAAGGGAGGTTGTATTTCGGCAGCAATTTTTGAATGGATGCCTTTTTCTGGATGTCGTAACACGATGATATCAGCAAGCTGAGCGATGGTTTTCACCGTGTCGATCACCGTTTCTCCCTTGCGTACACTCGATGATTCCATCCCCGCGATGAAGGGTAAGACGCTGCCACCAAGTTTATACATCGCAGAAATAAAACTCGCTGATGTACGAGTGCTTGGTTCATAAAAAATTGCCGCAAGAATCTTGTTTGAAAGTAGCGGAGGCATTTCGTTGTTTTCAGTGAGAACGTGCATGCAATTGACGAGATTCATCAAACTCAACACTGATTTTCGGTTGAACTGTTGTATATTCAAGATAGTATTTTGTTTATACGCATCCTGGAGCGCACAAAGTCGTTCAAAAAGTTCCTTTGGTAGCGTTGCACTTAACATCATTTCTCCTTGCTATGGCTCTTGTTTTTATGCCATTTGTCTGTTGTAAATATGCCATCCTTGTATACACAGGTGTCCCCAACATAGGTTTGTTTGACACGTGCATATACCGTTTTTCCAGAGAAGGGTGACCAAGCACTCCTCGTTTGCCATTCATGTTCAGGAAGAGTATATGGAGTACCGATTTCCATTATTGTCTTGCTCGATGTGATTACCGGATCTGTGAGTGAGTATATGTTTCGAGGATTTTCAGAAATAAGTTTGAAAAATTTTTCCAAGGATATTTGTTCTTCGTATACTGCGGTGCCCATGAGCGGGAGCAATGCTTCGAGTCCGGGAAGTCCAGGAGGGGGCGAGCCACTATTTTTTTCATCAATGGTATGTGGTGCATGATCAGTTGCAATGCAATCAATGATTTCAAGGTGTTCCCACAGTGCTTGGCGGTCTTGTTCGCTGTTCAACGGAGGCGCAACGTGGGCAAATGGGCCAAGCCTTTCCTTGTCATTTTCAGTGAGAAAAAGGTGATGGGGGGCCACTTCGCAACTCACAGAAATTCCCGCGGCCTTTGCCTTTGCGATATACGAAATTTCTTGTGCGCGAGATATGTGGCAAAAATGTACGTGTTGCTTGCATTCCTTTGCGAGTCGACACAGCAATTCTACCCAGTCTTCTTCTGCATGAACTGCAACTGGACCCCTTCCGTTCCAACTCAACAAGTGTTCGCGAATACACTGTTCATCGGCTATTTTCAAATCACCAAAGGTGTCGTTTACATATATTTTTAACCCGGCAGCAAGTTCAGCAATAGGTGGCGATTCTCTTGAGATGTCAACATTGTGTTGTGTTGCGCCGACAAAATGTTTTATCGTGCAGGTTCCTTCTTGATTTGCGCGATTGTGCACATGCAAAAAAATATCCTCGTCGACAATCGGAGGATTTGTATTTGGCATTGCCAACAACGTACTTACACCACCGGCAAGTGCAGCTCGTGATCCAGTGGAAAAATCCTCTTTGTGTTCACCTCCAGGAACGCGGAGGTGAACATGACAATCTACTACAGAAGGGATTGTGATTTCTTTGATCATAGGGCAGACATTGGTATAAGCATAAACAGCTCTATTGTATGGAGAACTGCAAACGTTGGCAAGACAACGCATACTTAAAACACAAAAAATGAGGATGGAATTCTTCACAAGGGGTGTTGTGACTCTGCTTCACCTGTTCAAAAGAAAATGTTCGATTGTTAAATTAGCGAAAAACAAAATCACAAAAATTTAAGAAAATATCTTTTGAGAGGTGTTTCTTGAATGGTCAATCCATCATTTGTCTACAAACATATGGTTGTTTGGGGTCACCCCCCGATGATAGGTGCAGAAGGTGTCATGCGCATCCGGAGTCGTTGTGTGAATCTTGATATTTGTGATGACTTCTACAGCACCAAAATCGAAACAGGCTTGCTGTGCGTTTTTTACGATTGCAAACAGTTCATCGAGTTCGCCCTTCATCGTGGTTTCCATTGCAGCAACTTGAAAGGGCACACCGGCTGCTTTCACCACCTCAATAGCTTTGTCGACAGCTTCGAAGTTATTTCCCTCTCTCAGCCTTGGAATAACTTGGAAGGAAAGAAAGACTTCTGTCTGAGGGTTCTCTAGGTTTGGCATTTTTTGCTTCGTCTGCTCAAAAGAAAATTTCCAATCGCTAGGCCGGTGAGAAGCAAGAGTGCGAGAACCTGAAAAAAATATCCCTGTAGATACGATGGCATTATTTCAGAACTACTGAGTAGTTGATTATTTTGGAAATAATTTCTTGCGAAGATAAGTGCGACAACTGATACTCCTGCACCGAGCCGTGCGAATATATTTGCCTTATGAAAAAGAAATCCTTCAATGACAAAGGCAAGCCCAAGGACCACCGCTAGAGTAAAGACACTCGAAAGGACAACTTCCCACGGAGATGAACTTGCTGTGAAGATGATGTCAGAATAGAGCATCATAATTGGGATCAGTAACAATCCGCTGCTGAGCTTGAATGCTTGCATAGCAGATTTCATTGGTCTTGCATCGGCAACTCCAGCAGCAGCAAATGCGGCGAGTGCAATGGGTGGAGTTACATTAGAAGTTTGTGAAAGCCAAAACACAACGATGTGTGCAACAAGCAATTCTATCCCAAAATCGATGAAGACAGGAACAGCGACGATGGAAAGCAAGATATACGAAGCAGTGACCGGAAGCCCCATGCCGAGAACCAATGCTATCAACGCGGTGAACAGGAAAACTGTTAACAACGAGCCTTGAGAAAGGGAAAGGATAAAATTGGTTATTTGTAGGCCAAGGCCTGTTTGTCCAACCACCCCTACGATGATGCCGGCGGTGGCGCAAGAAATCGAAACTGGAATGGCAAGCACAGCACCTCGTTGAAGACTCACGAAAAGGGTTTTCAGGGTGATACGCGTGTGACGTCGTAAAAAACTGACAAGAACCACGATACCACATCCAAGGAGTCCAACAAATGCCGGAGTGAAGCCCATAACCAATAGGATTAATATGAACAAGATGGAAAGAAAAGAATGTCCACCGTTTTTTAACACATTCCAAACTTCGCTACGTGTCATGGCTTCTGAAAGCCTTAGGTTGAGTTTACATGCCATGATGTGAACGTAGAGCAAGGTGGAAAAAAAGTAGAAAATTGCAGGGATAAAGCAGACTAGGACGATGGTTCCATAGGATATCCCGGTGAACTGCGCCATGATGAAAGCCCCTGCTCCCATGATTGGCGGCATAATTTGACCACCGGTCGATGCCGAGGCTTCTATGCCAGCTGCCTGTTCAGGTTTATATCCTAATTTTTTCATAAGAGGGATGGTAAAAGTTCCCGTTGTCACTGCATTGGCGATGGCAGAACCAGAAATAGAACCAAGCAATGCAGAAGCAACGACACTTGCCTTTGCGGGGCCCCCACGAAATCGCCCGGTAAGCGCCAAGGAAATATTTGTAAAAAAATCCCCAGCCTTTGTTGATTCTAATAAGGCGCCAAAAAGGATGAATATAAACACGACTCCAGCTGCAATGCCAAGGGGGATTCCGAACACCCCATTCGTTGAATAGATCTGAGAAGAAAAAAACTCGCTAAATGTGAATGCCTTCACTGCGATTTTTCCGGGCAAATATCGCCCCAACAGATTGTATGCGACAAAAAATGCAGCGAGGATCGTCATAACAGAACCCACTGTTCTTCGTGTTGCCTCCAGCACAAGCAGGAAATAGATGATGCTTGCTGCGAGGTGGAGAGGACTTAACCCACTAATAAGATAGGTAAAATCGTTATAATCGAAACTAAGGATGACAATTCCACATGCGACAGCAAGCGTTGCGAAGAGCATGTCTAGGAGTTGATAATAACGTGCGTATCTGTGATCAGAAGATGCGCTCGGATATTTTAAAAATACAAGGACAAGCATCCAAGTGAGATGCACAGGACGAAATACATTTGCTCCAAGGCGAGAGCTGAGAAGTTGCCAAATCTGAAAGATCGAAAGGCCCACCGCTGCACCAAAGAGTAGATAAAACACCCATTTTTTTCTTATATTCTGCAAAAATTCCGAACGCATAATCATTCTTACCTAGTTGTTCCCTACTTCTTCAAGATAGCGAAGTGTTCCAGGATGCAGGGGAACCGTGGTTACCTGTGTTGCATTCTCAGGAGTAGTGTACTGAGCAGATTTCACCACGCGAGTGAGGTAGTCGTTGTTCTCATAGATGGTCTTTACCAACGTATAGGCAAGCTCTTCATCCATATCTTCACGAACAACAAGCGTATTCCATATGGCAACGGTTTCAAATGCAGGAACCTTGTTGTAGATGTCGGCAGGAACGCTGACCTCTGCATAGGAAGGTTGTTCGTTGAGGAAGTTTGAGATTTCCTCGTTGTTGAGCGAGAGGATGATGATGTCCTTTGTGAGGGCAAGTTCAGTTACTGCACCAACACCAAGACCGCCCACGATGAACCCAGCGTCAATCTGTCCATTGGCAAGTGCATTTGTGGTTTCAGAATAGTTCAAATAGAGTTCATCAATGTCATCAACGGCGATGCCATTTGCTTTTAGGATGTTTTCAGCGGTGACCGCTGTACCAGAAGCAGGTGCTCCCAAGGAAAGCTTCTTTCCGCGTAGGTCGCTGAGACGTGCAATGTCGGTATTTTTTGGCAATATGATGTGCAACAAATTGGGATATAGAGAAGTGAGCACTACAACAGGAAGCGCCTCTTCAAATTTTCCAGTGCCTTGAAAGGCTTGCTCGACGACATTTGCCTGTGCGAACCCAGCCAACATAGCTTCTGAAGATACTTTAATCGTATTCTCAACCGACGCAGCGGTGACTTCTGCCTTAACATTTACTCCTTCTATGTTATTACTCCAGAGTTCCGCGATAGCTCCTCCAAATGGGTAATAAATACCACTCTGTCCACCAGTTCCTAAACTGAAATTTCCGCTGAATGAAGATGTTCCTTCTTCAGCTCCTCCAGTTGAAAATGCAACGTTGCATACGAAAAGAATCATACACAATACAATTATCTTTTTTCTCATACTGAGACCTCCATAAATATAAAAATTTGGTTGCTAGATATAATTTTCTTTCTCTGCATTCGGATGGGAGATAGCTCAAAAAGCATTAGAGCGGGCCCCCTCCTTGTAGAGAGGATATTGGATATTTTTTAGTATTTTCACGAAACATTTGTGCAAGCATTGTTGCTTGTTTTGTGTACTTGTTTGTGGTGCTCCATGCTTCTCGTGGATCAAGCGGTTCGGGAACTCCCTTGCATTGAATGCAGACTTCAAATTCAAACAGCGGGTCCTTTTTGAACAGAGCTTCTTCCATGTCTCCCTTGCAAATTGCGTGTATAATTGCACGAGTCTTGGTGAGTGAAATACGCTTGCCTGTGTGGAAATCTCCGCCTACCCATCCAGTGTTCACCAACCACACGTTGGCGGTATGTGCGAGTATTTTTTGCTCAAGCAGTCGTGCATAGGTCAAGGGGTCCAAGGGCAAGAAAACTTCTCCAAAGCAGGCAGAAAACGTTGCCGTTGGGGTATCTATACCAACTTCTGTGTTTGGAATCTTTGAAGTATACCCGTTTATGAAGTGATACATGGCTTGTTTTGTGTTGAGTCGTGCAACAGGAGGAAGGACACCGAATGCATCGCAGGTAAGAAAGATGATGTGATGAGGGTGCGGTGCGAGTGCAGGAATTTTCACCGGGGATACATGAGAAAGTGGATAGGAAGATCGTGTATTTGTTGTGATGCTTTCATCGCTAAAGTCCACTGTGCGAGTCATATCGTCATAGGTGATGTTTTCCACCAATGCGCCGAAACGAATGCATTGCTTGATGTAGTCAGGAGGATCAGTACATTTTGCATAACACCCTCCTTCTATATTAAAAATTCCCTCATCAGACCAACAATGTTCATCGTCTCCTATCAATTGCCGTTGCTCCCCGCTTGAAAGGGTGGTCTTTCCTGTTCCAGATAACCCAAAAAAGAGGGTGGTTGCATTGCTTTCATCGATACTCGCAGCGCAGTGCATGGGGAGTATTCCTTGAAGGGGCATAGAATAATTCATAATTGAAAAAACACCCTTTTTCATTTCTCCGGCGTATTCAGTGCCAAGGATGGTCATTTCTTTGCGTGTAAAATTGATGATGATAGATGCGTCTGAGGTAATGCCAAGTGAATGTCGATTTGCGGGAAACACACCCGCATTGATGATTGTGTAATCGGGTTGGCCATAATTGGCGAGTTCTTGTTCATCTGGAACGATGAGCATATTGGTCATAAACAATGCATGATAGGCACGGGAACAAATAATACGTACCTTGATGCGATATCGCGGGTCCCAACCTGCAAAGCTGTCCACAACATAGATGCGATTGCGTGAATTCAGATAATCAAGAGCTCGTGATCGGTTGATAAGATAGGCGTGATCGTCGATGGGAATATTAACATCTCCCCACTGAACACGGGAAGCAGTTTCAGCATCTTCTACAATTCTTTTTTCTTTTGGAACTCTTCCCGTGTATTTATGCGAAGTTATCGCGAGCGCGCCGGTGTCAACGATGATGGACCCTTTTTCATATCGGATTGCTTCCTCATAGAGGATTGGACATGCGAGGTTCCGAAGAACCATTGGGTGGGTGATGCCCCATGCAGAGAGGTCATAAGGCTCACGATGTTCGTGATAGTTATGGATCATTCGATTCATACTGATTCCCACCATACAATCAAAACAGCATACTTTCCTAGATGTTTGTTTTTCATACAGGGTGAGCTGTCGACTATAATGTGGTATTATAGGAATATCGTTACGACTATGCAAGTATACAAAAGTATTTTTACAATTCCGCAATTAACAGGCGTCACGAATATGATAGTCAATTGTGTAGTGATGTAATGTCTACTGTACATTTGTAAGAACAGCACATCTGGGATACACTTTATGGAATCATATATATTCTATAGGAGGAATTATGAAAACAATATGCAAACTAGCTATTGTTATGATGCTCTTTCCCCTTGCTGTTATGGCAGGCGGAGCAGCTGATGATGCAGATAGCGTAGAACTAATTATGGGTTCGTGGAGAACCGATGATGTTGCCCAAATTAACAATGTGCTTGCGGAGTTTACGAAGCAATATCCACATATTACAGTATCGTTTCAACCAACCAATCCGCCGGATTACAACGCTACGCTGAGACAACAATTAGAAAGTGGCACTGGCCCCGATGTTATGTATGCACGATCATTCGCAACGGGCGAACAATTGTTCAAGGATGGATATTTTGCCGATCTTTCGGATATTGATAGTCTTTCTACTTATTATGATGAAGGCACGCGTGCACCATGGACAGCAGAGGATGGAAAATCTTTTGCAATTCCCTTTGTTGCGGTTTCTCATGGCATCTACTATAACAAAGATATTTTTAACGAAGTTGGTGTGCAGGCACCGAAAAACTGGGATGAATTTCTGCTCGTATGCGCACAATTGCAGGACGCAGGGTATATTCCTGTTGCTAATGCACTTGGTGATGAATGGGATATCGCTGAAGTAGTGTTTATGAGCATAGCACCGAACTTTATCGGTGGATATGAGGGTCGCCTTGCCTATGAAGCAGGTGAAAAAAAGTTCGACGATCCCGAAATTGTTGCTTTGTTTGAAGCTATGGCATCATTGCGTCCTTTTCTTCCAGATGGTTTTGAATCATTGACATATAATGACAGCAGTGCATTGTTTGCAACCGGACAGGCAGCCATGTATTTTGATGGTTCTTGGAGTATCGGAAATTATGATGGAGTCTCTTTTGATTGGGGCATCCTTCCGCCACCACCTCCTGCTGGAATGAGTGAAGAACACATAACCTTTCATGCAGATGCGGGTCTTGCGATTAATGCAGCAACCAAGCATCCTGAAGCCGCTGAGTTATTGCTAAACTGGATTGGAAGCCCAGAAGGCGCCCAGGTTCTTGCAAAATACCTCCCCACGGGATTCTTTCCAATGTCAAAAAACTCAGTCACCATAGAGGATTCTCATGCAAATGAATTTCTTGCTTTAAACCAAGGAAGGGGCACCGATGTACGACTTCCATGGCCTAAACTTCTTGGTGGAGAACCAAGTGGATATAATCTGATCATGGAAGGATCTATAGGGGTTATAACGCAAAGTATCTCTCCCCAGAAGGCAGCAACAAATCTGCGAGAAGGCCTTGCAGAGTGGTTTGCGCCCGCGCGATAGATAAGTTCAACGGAAAGCCGGATCTTCATCGATTCGGTTTTCTTGTATATTTCGCATGAAACTTCATACACAGAGATCTCGACAAAGGATGTGGTTGTTGTACGTACTTCCTGCCTTGTGCATATATGTTGTTTTTATGGCCTTCCCCCTGCTTAACTCGATTCGTCTTAGTTTTTTTTCAGGGGCAAGCAGTGCAAACACAGAATTTGTGGGATTGAAAAATTACCTACGTATCTTTACCGACTCAACCATATCCACTCGATATTGGGCTGCATTCTCGCATACCTGGATTTTCTTCGCAGTACATATGGTTGTTCAAAACGTTCTTGGGATTCTGTTTGCAACAATGCTCTATGAAAAGAATTTACGGGGGAATGCTGTCTATCGAACGATTATTTTTCTTCCTGCAACACTTGCAATAATCGTTACCGGGTATCTTTGGAAACTCATTCTCAACCCACAATGGGGGGCCATCAATCTCCTCGTGAAAGGATTTGGGGTAGAAAATTACGCAACTGCCTGGCTTGGCGATCCCTCTCTTGCCTTGCTTGTTGTGAGCCTTGTTTCGTCCTGGCAATGGGTGGGCATCCCAACAATGATATTTCTTGCAGGTCTGACCACCATACCGAATGATCTATTTGAAGCTGCAGAAGTTGAAGGAGCAAATAGATGGCAGGTTTTTTGGCGAATAAAAGTGGCACTTCTTAGACCGATTATCGGGATCGTGGTGATTCTTACTTTTGTAAACAATTTTAATGCCTTTGATGTGGTGTTTGCCATGCAAACAGTTAACGGAGCACCGCAATATGCAACAGACATTTTGGGTACTTTTTTCTATCGCATAGGTATCGCAGGGCAGCACCCGGTTGGTATCCCTGATAGGGGATTGGGAGGTGCAGTTGCAACAATTACCTTTCTGATGCTTGCACTCGGGGTGGGCCTTATTCTTCGCTTCACTCGCTTAGATCGGAAAGAAGGAAATAATGGCTAATCGAAAACATTTCTTGATAGGACATTATTTCGTACTCAGCCTCTGGTCGATTATTGTATTGTTTCCCATTTGGACTATGCTCATAAATTCCTTTAAATACAAATTTGATATCTACACCAACCCCTTTTGGCTTCCTCCGCAATGGGATTTTTCAAGTTATCAATCTGTTTTTGCAGACAGTCAGTTTTTTCGTTACTTTCAGAACAGCCTCCTTGTTACAATAGTATCGATTGGGCTTATTCTATTTTTTGCATCTCTTGCTGGGTATGCGTTTGTAAATTGGCGTACGCGACTGGCAAGATGGCTCTATTATTTTTTTCTTGCCGGAATGATGCTTCCCATACGCATAGGGAGCATAAGCCTTCTAACCATCGTCAAAAATTTAGGGCTCATCAACAGCATCTATAGCCTTCCTCCGGTGTATATTGCAATGGGGATGCCGATTGCAATTTTAATTCTCACCGAATTTATTCGGAGTATTCCGCAAGAGCTCAGCGAGGCTGCATTTATGGATGGAGCACCACCCAGAAAGATTTATTGGACTATAATACTTCCCTTGTTACGTCCAGCCTTTGGAACAGTTGCTATCTTTAACCTTGTTCCTATCTGGAATGACCTCTGGTTTCCGTTGATCTTTATCAATGCGGAAAAACAAAAGACGTTGATTCTCGGAGTTACTCGGCTATTTGGGCAATATCAAACGGACTGGTCAAAAATACTTGCAGTGCTATCACTTTCTGCAGTGCCCGTAATGTTGTTATATCTGCTTATGTCAAAGCAATTTATTCGAGGTTTGACTGCGGGAGCCATTAAGAGTTGATAAAGGCTGACTTGATAAGCAGGATTTTTGGAAATAGGGTAAAAGGATCCGGTTTTATGTCTGACAAGTACGCAGATAACTGATTTTGACCAACTTGGATACGAAAAAAAGGCTATTTTTTGCTCTACCTATTCCTGTTGAATTTGATAAATCCATAGAGATTGCGATATCTTCATTGCAAGAATCTGATATAAGGATCATCCCTAAGATTCGGAGGCATATCACCTTGGTCTTTTTGGGAAATGTCCCCATGGATACGTATCGCTCGTTGTGTGCCTTAGATCTGACATTTTCTGCATACACGATAGCTTTGAAAGCGCCGATCATACTCCCTTCGTTGAATCATCCACGCGTAGTTGCCATTAGAGCATCTCTTTCTTCAGAAATGCTAGACTTGCGTAGGTATATCCATCACCAGTGTGGCATGCAGCTGAAAAGACAGTATATCCCTCATATAACGCTAGGGTACCTTCGAAAAGGGAAAAAACCAGATCTTGTGCCTTTTCAAAACAACGCAATACCTGCCCTAGAAACAAGGGGCATAGCAGTTCAGTTATTAGAAAGCAAATCAAGTTCTCAGGGGTTAGAATACCGTTTGTGCGCATCCTGGGCTGCACTTGAATGAGCATCTGTCACTCTCTCTAGCAGAGAAACAAAACCTCCACAGTACTACGTATTATTACATTAAACAATTTTTTTATAATTAATATTGATTAATAAAACAATAATTATTAATATAACAAAGATTATTACTAAATATTATATAAATAAATATTTAGTACAAATTATTGATAAGTGGGACATAGTATGAGGCAGTATACCATAGGGTTTATTTTTTTAAGTATCTTGTTTTTGGGTTGTGATAATAATGGAACAGTCCGGTTGAATCAACTGGGAAGTGGACCTACGGCTGAAACTACTATTAAAAGTGTTTCAATAGGAACCTTTGTTACTTCCGAATATACGACTCCTTTCTCAATAGAGGCGACGGTCATGACAACACAGATAGAGGTCTCGATTCCGAATTTTACAGAACAAACCGTAATAGAGGCGAGGATAGAATTAGCGGAGAATGCTTATTTTTCATATTCCGGAAACAATGAACTCGTTGAGCAGAAAGGTCCTATCATAAGTCTTGATACACTGACTATTAGGAAGATTATGGAGGATGATTCTGCGCGGTTTATCGTAAAGAACAACGGATATATGCATGAATACAGTGTATCCATAGTTGAATACGTACCATATGTTGAAGAGATTCCCGTCTATGCCAGAGCGAATTTTGACTATGTGCGGAATAATGTAGGCAAAAACTATGTTCTGGTAAACCATATAAAACTTGTCGAGGAATTTGACCAGATAGCTCCGGATACGGATGCAAACAACGGGTCCTTTGATGGGATTGCTTTTAGCGGTACATTCGATGGCAATCACAAGACGATTTATAATTTGTGGATTGCTAAATCAGAACAGGATTATATTGGGATGTTTGGAAAGGTTGTCGGAACAGTGAAAAACTTGCGAGTACTTCTCCGTGAAAATGATAGCATCACCGGAAGGTATAGAGTTGCTGGGCTCGTTGGGGAGAGCGATGGGATCATAGAAAATGTTGGGGTCATTGGGGGGATTATTCAGGCGGAGGAGGGATATGTTGGAGGATTAGTGGGATATGTTGAAGGGGGAAGTATCAGCAAGAGTTATGCGACAGGAGTCGTAGATGGGCCATGGGGCTATGCCGGTGGACTGGTGGGAACTGTTGGTGGAGGAACTGTTAGTGATAGTTATGCAACCGGTAGTGTTAGTGGAGGATATAATGTGGGTGGTCTTATGGGAGCTATTTCTTCTGGCGAGGTGAGAAGAGGCTATGCCACTGGAATGGTGAAAGCAGATTATAACCTCGGAGGGCTTGTAGGGGCTATTTGGGGAGATGGTAGCATTGTCGACAGTTATTTTGATGCTGTTCTTACGGCTCAATCAGAGGGAATCGCTAGGGGGAGTGGAGGTACAGTTGCTTATTTTACAGATACTGCTGATAAGAATGTCGTAAAGGATGCAGATCCACTGTCTTTTCCGAATGCGCTTGCGATTGCTGAAAATCATTTTCAAAATTGGGATTTTGCCATGATTTGGAAGATACAACCAGGACAATGGCCAACCCTCCGCTAAGAGGGCAATATTTATAACAGTGCAGATCTCAAACCGTTTCTGAAAAATTATCTTTTTATTACCGTGAGGTTTGTTAATCCTGGGGAGGTTTTTGCCCATAATAGGCGTTTTTTCCATGCTTGCGCAGGAAATGCTTGTCCAACAAATACTGTGGCATGGAACGGAGCAATTGGCGTCGAGCCTGTGCACGATAGGCTCCAAAATAGCCGGGTGCTGAAGTCGTAGTAGAGAGCAGGACCTGTGTGCGAAATGCCATCTTCGCAATCTCTTCAAGTACAATAGCATGCTCTACTGCTTCAGTTGCGGTTTTTCCCCAAACGAAGGGGCCGTGATTTTTCACGAGAACTCCCGGTATGGCAGATGGGTCTATGTTCCTTTTCTTGAAGGTTTCAACAATGAGTCTGCCAGTATTCAACTCATAGGTTTGTTCTACTTCTTCGGGGTCTAGATCACGCGTGCAGGGAATATCTCCATAAAAATAATCACCATGGGTGGTTCCATAGACAAGAATATCCATACCGGTTTGTGCCCAGCTCGTAGCCCATTCAGAATGGGTGTGAATGATACTTCCTATGTCAGGGAACTGTCGATAGAGTTCAAGATGCGTTGGAGTATCAGAAGAAGGACGTAGGGTTCCCTCGATGGTGTTTCCATCCATGTCCACCACGACAAGCATATCGCTTTTCAATGCATCATAGGCAACTCCGCTTGGTTTGATCACTATGTGGCCTTGTGTTCTATCGATAGCACTCACATTACCCCAGGTAAGCACTACTAGGCCATGGGTGGGAAGTGCCTTGTTTGCGGCCAATACTTCTTGTTTTAATGTCTCATACATGGTGTATCCTTATCCCTTAATGGATCCGGCGGTTATCCCGGTTATCAAATTCCGAGCTGCAAAGAACGTAAAGAAAAATGCAGGAATCGCAATAATTGTTGCAATAGCGGTGATCTGTCCCCATTGAGTTCCAGCATCGGTGAGATACAGCGATACTGCTACGGGCAGTGTTCTGGTTAATCTGTTGGTGAGCACAAGGCTCAGAATAAACTCATTCCATGCAGTTCGAAAGGTGAAAATTGCAGCGACCGAAAGACCTGGCCCAATGAGTGGTATCACGATTTTGAAGAATGTTTGGAAACTACTACACCCATCGATATAGGCGGATTCCTCTATGCTTAGGGGAAGTTCTGCGATAAATGTAGAAAGCAACCAAATGCCAAAGGGCATGGTCAATGCGGTATAGACAAGAATGAGGCTGAGGCGCGAATCTGAAATGCCTAAATCTCTGAATAAAATAAACACAGGTACTACCAAAATAACTGGGGGAATGGTTTTCATCAAGAAAGTAGCGCTGGAGAATATCTTCTTTGCTATGAAGGTTCTCCGCACAAGCACGTAAGCTGCCATTGCAGCTGCAGTAACACTCAAAGCTGTGGAAGAAAGAGCGACTATGGTGCTGTTGATGAAGAACCGCAAAAAATTCTTTTCGGTTAATACATCGATGTAATTTGAGAGTACTGGTGTGAAAAAGAATTTAGGGGGAATTTGGAAGGCGTCTACTTCGTTTTTCAAAGAAGTAGTAATCATCACGTAGAGTGGAAAAAGGCAGAGAGCGAGGCCGAATATGATTGCAAGGTAGCGGAGAATATTCCACACTATCTTTCTTTTGTTATTTGTTTCAAGCATGATTAGGTCTTCCTTTCTGATCTAGATTTGAGTAATACGGTGAGGATGGTGATGATGCCTAGCAATATGATGGCAGTTGCCGATGCGATACCGAGTCGTTGCCCTATGAATGCTCTCTTGTAGAGGTGTAGCGAAAGCACTTCTGTTGAAACTCCCGGTCCACCAAAGGTCATATTGTAAATTACCACAAGGCTCCTGAATGAATCTATCATACGGAGCACAGCGGTAATACCTATGATTGGCATTATCAGCGGAAGTTTTATATAGAAAAGATTCTGGAAATAGCTTGCCCCATCGACTTTTGAAGCTTCCGTGAGTTCCTTGGGAATGCCAGCGAGTCCAGAAAGAATCAGCAAGAAGACAAAGGGGGTCCATTGCCATACATCGGCAATGATCACTGCCCACAGTGCAATTTTTGGATCTGAAAGCCATCCAACGGATGACAAACCAATACTCTTCAACAAGAAATTGATCATTCCATAGGAAGGATTATATAAGAAGCGCCAGATAACACCGACCACGACAGGAGCCACCATGATAGGAAGTACGAACACCGAGCGAAACAGACGCAGTCCGCGAATACCCTGTTCCAGCAAAAGTGCAATTACTGTTCCTACAAAAAGTTCTATCACAACTACACTGCAGGTGAACCCCAAGGTTACTTTGAAACTTTCCCAGAAGTATTCATCGGCGAATAGTTCTCGATAATTTCTCAGTCCTACCCAGATGGGATTATTTCGCAGGTTGCGTAACTGCCATTCAAAAAAGCTGAGTCGTAACCCACTGAGTACTGGATAGATCAATACAAGAATCATAATGACCACTGCGGGCAGGATGAAAAGATACGTATCAGGGACCTTGTTCATGGTATGAAATTTCTTCTTTGGAATGGATACTGTCTTTTTCATAAAAATTTCCTTCCCTGGTTTGATCCAGATATAAAAGCGACCCCTCTATGGGGCCGCTTTCTTTATTGTGTCCTGTTTAATACCCTATTGGATATACCCAGCACGTTTCATAATAGCCCGTACGGGCTCAACGATGTCCTGCATCGCCTGTTTAGGTGTCTTTTCTCCAGTGAGTGCTTGATTGATCGCAACTCCAAGATAGGGGCCATTTATTTCTCCCCATTCAGGGATAATAGGACGCCAGTCAGGATTTGCGTTCTTCAATTGCTCCTCAAGAACTGCAAATTCAGGATATTTTTCCTGTAATTCAAGATCACCAACGGTAGAACTTCTGAAAGGAGCTCCTCCGTTTTCTACAATCTTTCGCTCTGTTTCTTTCATCGTGAGAAATTGCATGAAGAGAAAAGCTGCTTCTGGATTTGCTGCATTAGTAGGAATAGCAAGGCCAAAACCACCAGTTTCAGAAAGGTTTGTTTTTGCTTTTGGATGTGGAGCAAATCCCACTTTGTCATAAACCTTCGATTTTGAAGGGTCTTTCACTGCGCCTGCAAAAACGCTGGCATCAAGATACATTGCTGCATCACCCTGCAAGAAAGCTTGCCATTCCTCGTCTTGGGTATAGCCGGTCATGCCTTCAGGGCCGTATTTAACCACTTGTTGCATAAACTCTATGGTTTTTATGGCTTCAGGAGAGGTAAAAGCGGGTTCCCAGTTTTCATCAAATACAGAAGCTCCAAAAGGAGAAGCGTGCAGGAGCCATCCATGCGTTGCATGATGCCCGGATGCTGCTCGCATAGTAAGACCACTTATACCAGGAACTTCCTCTTTGAAGAACCGAGCGGCTTCGATGATTTCATCATACGTTTCAGGAACCGCAATGTTGTATTTATCAAATAGGTCCTTTCTGTAGACAAGAAAACTTGTCTCTGATCCAAACGGTAATCCATAGAGCTGAGCACCAGGACCGTCTTTGTAGATATTCTCTCCACCAGCGATGCCAGTTACCTCAACATAGGCAGGAACGAGATCATCAAAATCGTATTCCGGAACCTGTAGGTATTCCTTTTCAAAGAATGATTCCAATGGTTGAATCATATCTGCCATGGCGTATTCTGCCTTCCACATGACTACCATAGAAATGAGATCGTAATCACCGACGGGCTTTGTCATCTCCAGCACTTGTTTGTCGTGCATCTTCAAATATTGAAGCAAGTCTATTTCAACAGTGATGCCGGTTAATTCTTCGAATTCTTCGATGACCCCTGCATCTATGGCGCTGTTGTAATGTCCATGGTTTGGAAAACAGGCAACGATGGTAGTTCCTTCAAAGGCTCTCCAATCGAAATCCATCATGTCACCAGTGGTGGGCTCTGTTTCTCCCCCACCCCAGATCGGAGCTACGAAGAGAATCGTTACTAAAATACATAAAGTACTTTTTCTTAACATATATTCAAAACCTCCTTAGTTTGAGTAATTGGTCCATACTAACAGAGAATCGATCATAACGCAAGTGTTTTTTGAGTGATATTCTGCATTAATTATGCGTTTTTTTTTGTATTTAATCAAAAAGAAAGCTTTTATCTAATGAAAGCCATTCTGCTGTCAGTTTTTACAGAGTGATTGTCTTTTGCGGAATATTTCTTGGTATAGCTGATGCTGTGTTGCAATTGCGCGAAAATGTTTTTCTGTCCTTGTTTCCTTGAGACGTTCGAAAGCCTCACGGTGATCAGAGACGATACCTAAGGCGACCATCGCTCCCATCCAGGCTCCGGCTATGGTCGATTCACCTTCCCCGGTATGGGTCATCGTTTTTCCAAAGCAATCTGCAAGTATTTGATTGTAGAGATCGAACATAGACATCCCTCCAGTGCTCTTTATTTCAGAAACCTTTTCCGTGAGGGATTCCATTGCATCAGCATTCTCTTTCAATTCCAGGGCGATTCCTTCGAGAATAGCGCGCCCAATATCTCCCAAAGTTGTGCCCAGTGAAAGGTTGTGTAAAGCACCACATGCGTGTGGATTCCACGATGGGCTGCCCCTGCCTTCGAACCAGGGAAGTAGAAGTACTCCTCGTGCACCGATGGGGCTCTTCTCTATTTCTGTGTTTATAGACGCATATCCAGAGCTTCTCTTATCACCAAAGAACAAATCTGCAAACCAGCGATATATGCTTCCTGCGGTGAGTATTGATGCCTCCAAGATATATCGATTAGGAATAGCTGCGACATTGCATGTAAATCGCTGTTGACTGTCCTTAACAACTTTGCCCAATCCCTGAATGAGGTATGCTCCTGTTCCAGTGCTTACAAGCATGTCCTTTTCTGTGAATATGCCTTGCCCCAATGCAGCGCATTGTTGGTCTCCTCCTGCGCTTACAACAGGAATTCCTGATGGAATGCCAATCCTTCTTGCTAGAGAGGAGTCTAGAGTGCCACAGATGCTGCCGGGCTCGATGAGCTGACAGAGTTTTTCTTCATCTAGTTCATAGAGTTGAAGCAGGTCCTCGTTCCAGCATTTTTTTGCGATATCCATGATTGCAGTGCGCGAACCAAAACTATGATCAGTGACAAAGTTTCCAGTGAGTTTATGGATGAGAAAGTCTTGTATACCAAGAAAATAAGATGTTCGGGCATACAGTTCTGGCATTTGTTGTCGCATCCAGATAATCTTGGGAGCAGAAACCATAGTGCTAAAACGTATCCCAGTCGTATCGTAAATATATCCATGCATGTCACGAAAATCTTCGACGATTTGGGTAGTACGCCTATCTTGCCACATGATAGCCCGTGAAAGATGCCTTCCTTCTTTATTAACAGAGATGACCGATGATCGCGCTGCAGTAACTGCAATACAGTCAATTGAAGTTTTCTTGGACCTTCCGAGGAAAGAAAGAATTTCTTCTAACCCCTTGATCCAGCTTTGAGGATCCTGTTCAGAAAGGCCAGGATTAGAGAACTCCGGTGTATAGTGAATCTGTTTAGTTTCTAGTTTTTTGCCATAGAAATCAAAAAGAGTGCCCCGCATGCTTGATCCACCCACATCGATGGTGATAATGGAATGCATTACTAGGTTTCTCCATTGGTGTTTGTGATAAGAAATCCAGATTCTTCCATCTGTTGCAAAATCCACTCCCTTGCATTGTGCAATTCGTTCAAGGGGTTTTCTGAAGTTTCTGTCCACATCTCTATCAGAAAAGGCCCTTGATAATTGAGTTGCTTGAGGGTGCGAAAATGCCTTTGAAAATCTACACAACCTTCTCCAAAGGCAACGTTCCGGAACTGCCCAGGGCTAGTTGCGCTGACAGCATATGTATCTTTTAAATGAATTGCCACTATATGTGGAAATCCTATTTCAAGTTCTTTATCGATATCTACACCCCAGGCACTTAGGTTACCCAAATCTGGATACAGACAAAACCATGGAGAGGGAAGTTGTTGTTTGTATTGGAGGAAGGTAGTAATGGCGTTCATAAAGGGAGTGTCCATTGTCTCGATGGCCAACATCACCTGAAACCGTTCTGCATAGGCAAGAGCAGCCTTCAACCCTTTAAAAAAATAGCTGCGAGTTTCGGCGTCATTTTGTTCATAATACACATCGTATCCTGCCAATTGAATCACTCGTATGCCAAGAGCATCTGCAAGATGGATGGCTTTTTTCATGATTTCGGAGGCAGTTTGACGAATAGCAGGATCATGGCTTCCAAAGGGAAATCGTCTGTGAGCACTCAGACAGATACTTGGTACGCGTATATTGTGTGTTGTTATTTGTTCTCTGAAGATTCTCTTTTGTTGCGCATTCCAATCAAGTCTTTCGAGGCGGGCATCACTCTCATCGATGGACATTTCAACAAAATGAAATCCCAATGTTTGAGCCGTTTTTAGCTTTGCATCCCAATCGTAGTTGATTGGCAATGCTTTTTCATAGATACCAAGAACAAGATTCTTTCTGTCCATCTATGCCCAAATACGAGATATTGCCGCTTTGAATTGCTGCGCTATAGCCTTTGGGGCTTCTGCTCCATACAGCGATCGTCCAGCGATAACAGCTTTGAGAGGAAGCCCTTTAAAGAAATCAAGATCTTCAGGGTGCAAGCCTCCGGTCAACGATACATCAAAACCCAGTGTGCACAGTGTTTCAATTTTTGAAAGATCCTCAGCACTCCATTTCTGTCCAGCTCGCTCTGCATCTCGTCCGCGATGATAGACAACCTGTGTCAGTCCTATCGATTTCCAAGACTTTGCATGCGCAAACGTCCAATCGCCATAGAGTTCAACCTGCAAATCGCCATCATGTTGTTTTGCCACGGTGAGGGCGGATTCCATGGTTGCAAGTGGTGCATTGCAAATAAGCGTCATGAGGTTTGCCCCACGAGAAAATACCATATCTGCCAAAACTGATCCTGCATCAGCACATTTAAGATCTGCAAGGATACTGTGTTGTGGATGAGCAGATCGTAATGCTGCAATAGCAGCAACTCCTTCAGCATAACAAAGAATGGTTCCTGCCTCTAAAATATCTAGTTCTGGGGCAAGAAGTTGTGTTGTAGCTAGCGCCGACCGTAGGTCTGTGTGATCCAGGGCAACCTGAAGCAATGGTTTTTTCATAAATAGTCTCCGATCTTTTTGATCAGGTTAGCATTAACATGATCATTTTGCAAGACTGATATGATCGATTCGAACGAAATCCTGTCTATATTTATACTGTATAGACGGTGAGACCTCGTTCTCGCAATGATTCTACAAAAGTGGAAGGGCAATCGGTATCAGTAATGACGATATCCACGCTAGTAAGAGAAGCAGTGATAAAGTTTGATGATATCCCTACCTTCGTGTGATCAGCGAGAACTACTACTTTTCCTCTGGTGTGGTCAATCATCGCTTGATTCATGCTTCGTTCAGGAAAGGCTGTGCTCACGAGGCCTTGTTCGAGAGAAATGCCATGGGTGCCAAGAAAAGTATAATCGCTGTATACTCCGTCCAATGCTTTCAAGGCGATGTCTCCCACGAATGCGCGAGATTGCCTGCGATATTCTCCCCCAATAAGAAAGAACTCGATGTTTGAATCTTTCTGCGAGGTAATTGCTGCTGCATTATTTGTCATAACACGCACATGCTTTTCTCTGAGGGCATTGAGAAAAAAAAGAGTCGTTGTTCCGCTGTTCAAGAATACAATAGAATCGTCTCCCACCAGCTCTGCCGCTTTTTCAGCGATACGTTTTTTTTCCTGCACACAGCTAATTTCTTTTGTAAAAAAATCCTGTTCGGGAAGCAAGGTAAGCGATGTGTTGAGTGAAGCAGCTCCGCCATGGGTGCGCAGAAGGTGCCCCTTTTTGCCTAGAAAGTCAAGATCTCTGCGTATCGTAACAGGAGATACATCAAGAACAGAACTTAAATTATCTACTTCGACTTTTCCCTGACTTTTCAGAAGGTTGAGGATGCGAATGTGTCGGTTTGCTATGATGGTACTTCCATTACTCATATATCCCATTATATCTATAAGAAAGAGAGAAATGGAAGGTCAGGATCCATGGAAAAAGCATCATCGAAACCCCGAGGGTAGTGGTATTCTCTCTTGTTCTTGTCGTCAGGAAAGGTGAATTTTCCGCCCACCTGCCAGATATAGGGGATGAAGGAATACTGTAAGCGGTATCGCCTCAGCTTCCACAAAGCGAGAATCTCTTTTGGATCGGCTTGAAAATTTGTCCAGATGTCGTGGTGAATGGGAATAACCACCTTTGTGTTGAGGCATTCTGCCATACGAAGGATGTCCACTGAGGTCATCTTATCGGTAATACCTCTTGGGTTTTCTCCATAGCAGCCAAGTGCCACGTCGATATCGAAATCATTTCCATGTCGTGCAAAATAGTTTGAAAAATGAGAATCTCCTGCATGATACACCGTTCCTCCGGGCGTTTTTATGACATAATTCACCGCCTTTTTATCCATATCTGGGGGGAGTTTCCCTTTGAGAGTAGTACCTGCTGGAGCGGTGATGAGGGCAGTTCTGTCGAAGGCTTCCACTGCATGTATTTCGATGTCTTTGATTTGAATTGATTTTCCTGGATGCATAAGGATGCAGCGATCCTCTGGAACTCCCCATTTTCTCCACAGCTTTATACAGGCTTCAGGGCCAACAAAGGGCACGTCTTTGTCGCAGTTTTGCAAAATGGCAGCTGCAACATTGATGTCGATGTGATCACCATGATCATGTGTTGCAAGAAGCGCATTAAGATTACGTATCGCAAAGGGATCAATGACGCAAGGAACATTTCTGAGATTTGGTTGAAGTTTTCGCACTCCCGCCATGCGTTGCATCTGATGCTGATCTTTCATATACGGTTGAGTCTGTGTACGTTTGCCGCTTTGACACCAAAGATCAATAAGAACATTGGTGCTTCCTTCTGATTTAATCCACAATCCAGTGCAGCCAAGCCACCACATGGAAAAGGTGCCCGCCTCCACTATCTCTGAATCTATCTCTTCATTGAGCCAAGTTCCCCATTCTGGAAAATTTGCAAGAATCCATGACTCTCTAGTAATTTCATGTATTGTTTTCATATCTATCCTCGTTCTGACCTGCTCTTTTTCTTTCAGCGGTCGATTGATCAATTAGATCTATTTTCATGTGTTATTATTGATTGATTTGAGCGTTATGGCAAGCAGAGTATTCATAAAAACAGATCATAGAATCCTTACCATGGAGAGGAAGGGCATCGGGCATCTGCGGTTATTGCAAAGCGAAATAAATATCACCGTTAAAAATGAGATCATAATCGATAACAGGCTTTGTCATTTCAGAACTTGTTTGTCAGATGTCCTCAAGCATCGAAGTATATCTATTTCGACAGGATGTTGGGGATACCCTATTAATTAATAGGCAAAGTTATCTTATCATCAAAAATATAGTACAGGAGAGTATATGATATTAGAGGTAGATCATGTCCAGATAACAATTCCAAAAGGAATGGAGAAAGAAGGTAGGGAGTTCTACTGTGACCTACTTGGGTTACAAGAAATTTCAAAACCTGAGAATCGAATCAAAAAGGGTGGGTTTTGGCTTACGTTGAATGGGGTCCAGGTTCACGTCGGAACCGAGGATGGAGTCAATAGAAATGCGACTAAAGCTCACATTGCATATTCTGTTACTGATCTAGAGGAATGGAGAAAAAGATTAATATCAAAAGGGTTTGAACTAAAAGATAGCTTGCCTTTTCCGACATCAAAGGCCTTTGAGTTTAGAGATCCATTTGGCAATAGAATTGAATTGATTCAACATTAGAGAAAGGCAACTTGTCTTGTGTTAGTGTTGATGTTCTCTTTGCTAGAAGAATACGTATGGGGTATTCTAAAACCAGAACAACCTAAGCAAGGAGACTATATTATGCGCATTATGGAAACTGCGTTGTACGTGGATGATCTTGAAAAAGCAAGACAGTTTTACGTTGAGATACTTGGATTTGAAGTGGTCACGGAGGGGGCGGGGCGCCATCTTTTTTTGAGGGTGGGTGATACCTTGTTGCTGCTCTTCAATCCGGAGGTAACCTCTGCCCGAGAGCCAGAGTCAAAGATTCCCTCTCACGGTACATATGGAAGCGGTCATGTTGGTTTTGAAATAGATGAGCAGGAACTTGACGAATGGCGTACCCGACTTGCCGCACGCAAAGTGGCCATAGAAGAGACGATTCATTGGGATAATGGTGGCATCTCGTTGTATTTTCGTGATCCTGCAGGCAATATTCTTGAATTACTGACAAAGCAACTTTGGAATTTTCCAAAAGGCAAAAATTGAACCCTGCAGTGAACAGATGATATCTCATACATAAAACCCAGATTTATAAATTTGTCTAAATACACCATTTATGTTATATATATATAAGCTGTTTTTTGATTCTAGAATGAACGAAACAGATCATGCCGGGGAGGGTGTTGTGGAGCATGATGAATCTATGAAATACCTCGATAAACACATATGAGAACTAATAGGCGTATCACCAGAATGTTTCGGCTGCAAATACTACAGCTTATCTGTGTGATGGGGGTAGTGGGGTTAAGCGTGTTGAGCTGCGATGGAGGATTGATTACTGAGGACATACGTGGTTCTCTAGGTATCTATCGTATTTCGATAGGAGATTTTTCTTACGGGAATGTTGGTAATGCTCTTCCTGATTTTTCAGTAGATGTTGTGACAGAAGACAAGACAATGTTTGAAATTAAAATTCCTGTAGGAACTGATTTTTCTAATCTCACAGTTACATTATCTCTCTCATCGGAAATGGAGGTGAGCTACCTGGATGAAAGTGGAGAAGAAAGAAAAATTTTCGGGGAAGAAACAACATTGCGAGGGAATGTTTTTGCAGTGAGTGAGACGAGGCCAGTGGAAATTCGGGTGAGGGGTGGAAATGTAGACAAGACATACAAGATATCGATCATACGAGAAGGGGATGCCAATGCTATTCCGATTTACACGGAGGCGAACTTTGCTCTTGTGCGTCAAAATCTAAATGCATCATATATTTTGAAGAATGATATTGTGCTTACAAAGGAATTTGCGCCGATAGGAACATTTTCAGGAACCTTCGATGGAGGCAATAAAACGATCAGTAGTTTGGTGATAGCTGCACCGGCGAATACTGATGATATAGGGATGTTTGCGATCATTAGAGGAAATGGAACAGTGAGGAACCTTCAGGTGATGGTGCTCGATGGAACCAAGATAAGAGGGAGTGGAGATGTAGGAATTTTGGCAGGGGAGAGCTATGGAAGAATAGAAAATGTGAGGGTTGTGGGAGCAGTGTATCTGCAGGGTATGGGACAACAACAGTCTGCGGGAGGCTTAGTGGGGCAATCTGGCGGAAGTGGATCAATTACCGGGGGGTATGCGAGAGTGGATGTGGAAGGTGAAGGGAACTATGTTGGTGGGTTAGTAGGGCGAACTACTAGCTCTATTAAACAAAGTTATGCAACTGGAGGGATTTCTGGTAGAGACTATGTTGGTGGGTTAGTGGGGCAAACTACTAGCTCTATTGAACAAAGTTATGCAACCGGAAAAGTGAAGGGAAGTGGAATGAGAGTTGGTGGATTGGTGGGGAACAATGATGGAGGTTCTATCTCAACTAGTTATTTTGACGCGATTACTACAAAACAGAGGCAAGGAGTTGGAATGGATAATACTAACTCTATCGTTACTCCTTATTACACAGTGAATAACGCTGTGCGCGTGCAAAATGGTGCTACTACGGATGAAGTGACCCAGGCGAATGCATTTGGTCATGGTACAAATAATCGATGGGATTTCGGTGTTGCTGGAATTTGGCATTGGGAGGGCAATGGACGGTGGCCAACGCTTGCATGGCAGCATAGGCCTTAAAATGACATCTATAGCCGCACCCAAGCAGATATACCTTGCTTGATATATCCATAAAACGTTAACAGAAAAAATCTATATCCCAATTTACAAACCATGAATTCATGCATTGGAAGCGCTTCAATCTAATTATTTAAGCTCACACGGTTCAAAAAGCCAATGATTATACGCTTGAGTTCTTAGAAGTTTGTTTTTGCGCATTATTTGTGATATATATATATAAAGTTGTTCTATTAGATTTTTCTAATTCTGTAATGGGGAAACGAGTCGTGCTGGAGAAGGTATTGTGGAGTATGATAAACTTATTAAGGAATACTTCGATAAAGACATATGAGAATTGATAAGCATATCACTAAGATGTTTAGGCTGCGAATACTACAGCTTATTTGTGTAATGGGGATAGTGTGTTTGAGTGTGATGGGATGTGGCGGAGGGGTGCTTACCAAAGATATCCAAGATTCTCTGGGTATCTATCGTATTTCGATTGGGAATTTTTTGTACGGTACAGGTACTACCACTGACCTTACTGATTTTTCAGTAGACGTTGTGGCAGAAGGCAAGACTACGCTTGAAATTAAAATTCCTAAAAAAAACGCTAAGATTGATGATTTTTCTGATCCAGCCGATGATTTTTCTAATCTTGAAGTAAGATTATATCTTTCATCGGTGATGGAAGTGATCTATCCGGATGAAAACAGACAAGAAAGAAGGACTTCTGGAGGATTGGCGATATTGAATGGAGCTGTTTTTGCAGAGAGTGAGACGAGACCGGTGGAAATTCAGGTGAGGGGTGGAAACGTAGCCAAGACCTATAGGATATCGATCATACGAGAAGGGGATGCCAATGCTATTCCGATTTACACGGAGGCAAACTTTGCCTATGTGCGTCAAAATTTAAATGCATCATATATTTTGAAGAACGACATTGCGCTTACAAAAGAATTTACACCAATAGGAGAGGGCACTAATTTATTTCTGGGGAATTTCAATGGAAATGATAAAACGATAAGTAATTTGACGATAGCTGCACCGGAGGAGAATAATACTGATATAGGGATGTTTAGAGGTATTGGAGGGCGTGGAGTGGTAAGTAATCTTGACGTCGTAGTGCTCGATGGAACGAAGATAACGGGGAGTGGAGATGTAGGAATTTTGGCAGGGAAGAACTATGGAACAATAGAGAATGTGGGGGTTGTGGGAGCAGTATATTTGCAGGGTATGGGACAACAACAGTCTGCAGGGGGCTTAGTGGGACGATCTAGTGGAACAATTACCAAGAGTTATGCGAGAGCGAATGTAAAGGGTGAGAGCGACGACGTTGGCGGGTTGGTGGGATCTGCTACTGCTTCTATTTCAGGGAGCCATGCAACGGGAGATGTGGAAGGAAATAATCATGTTGGTGGGTTGGTGGGGTCTACAACCGCTTCTATTTCAGGGAGCCATGCAACAGGAACTGTGAAAGGAAGAAGCAATAGAGTTGGTGGATTGGTGGGATACACTACTGCCATCATTTCAAGTAGTCACGCGACAGGTAGAGTTTCAGGTGAACAATATGTTGGCGGATTAGCAGGAGAGATTAATGTTGGTCTTGACGGCATTACCAAGAGTTATGCAACAGGCGTGGTGATGGGAACTGATAATGTCGGTGGATTGGTGGGGAATGTTGCTGGAGGAGATATTGCCAATAGTTATGCGACAGGCATGGTGATAGGGAGCAATAGAGTTGGTGGTCTAGTAGGGTCTACAACCGCTTCTATTTCAGGGAGCCATGCAACGGGAGCAGTATCGGGAACTACCCAAGTTGGAGGCTTAGTAGGGTTTACAACTGGGTTTATTTCAAATAGCCATGCAATGGGAGCTGTGGAAGGAAGAAATAACAGAGTTGGAGGATTGGTGGGGAATGTTGCTGGAGGAAATATTGCCAATAATTATGCGACAGGCATGGTGACGGGATCTGACAATGTCGGTGGATTAATAGGATATGCTGACACTGATAGTAAGCACGTGATGATTAACTATAATTATGCAAGTGGAAATATTTCAGGTAGGAACTATGTTGGAGGATTAGTGGGACTATCCATTGGGGATGGAGGTACAGGTGGTATACCGAGAACCATGACTATCAATTCTAATTATGCAACTGGAAGGGTTTCAGGTGAGGATCATGTTGGTGGATTAGTTGGAGAATTGAGACATGATGGTGGGCAGGCTCTTCTTCAAAGAAGTTATGCAACCGGAAGAGTGGAAGGAAGTGGGGCGAGGGTCGGTGGACTGGTGGGAGAAAATGACAACGGCATCATTGAAAGCAGTTATTTCGATGCCATCACTACAAACCAGAGGGATGGAATTGGATCCGATAACAATATTCAACAGACAAGTGTTACTCCTTATTATACGGTGAATAACGCTGTGCGTGTGCAAAATGATGCCAATGCAGATGAAGTAAATCAGGCGAATGCATTTGGCCATAGTACAAATGATCAATGGGATTTCGCCAGAGTTTGGCATTGGGAAGGGAATGGACGGTGGCCAACGTTTATATGGCAACACACGCCTTAGAACGACAGCTATAGCCGCACCTAAGCAGATATGCCTTGCTTGGTATATCCATAAACGTTAACAGAAAAATCTATATCTCCAATTGCACAAATTATAAGTCGTGAGGTGGAAACGGTTCATCCTAATCATTTCAGACCTGCATTGTTTAAACAGGGGCCAATAATTGTACACTCAGGTTTTCAGAAGTTTGTTTATACGTATTATTTGTGATATATGTATAGAAAGTCGTTTTATTAGATTATTTTCTGATTTTGTATGAAAGAAGCGTGTTTTGGGGAGAGAATATTGTGGAGCATGACAAACCCTATAGAGGTTCATCGATAAAGACATATGAGAATTGACAGGCATATCAGTAGGAAATTCAGACTGCAAATATTGCAGCTTATTTGTGTGATGGGGGCAGTGGCTTTGGGAGTGATGGGATGTGGTGGAGGAGTGCTCTCTAAGGAGATACGAGATTCTCTGGGTATCTATCGTATTTCGATTGGGAATTTTTCGTACGGTACAGGTAATACCACTGGTCTTACCGATTTTTCAGTAGACGTTGTGACAAAAGGCAAGACTACGCTTGAAATTGTGATTCCTAGAACAGATGGCGTGATTACTAATTTTTCTGATCTAGCCGATGATTTTTCTAATCTTGAAGTGACATTATATCTTTCATCAACGATGGAGGTGATCTATCCAGATGAGAATGGACAAAAGAGAAGGCCTTCTGGCGGATTGACGATATTGCAAGGAGATGTTTTTGAAGCGGGACCGGTAGAAATTCAGGTGAGAGGTGGAAATGTGGACAAAACCTATAGTATATCGATTATACGGGATCGCCAAATTGAAACGGCAGGAGGGACTACTAATGCTATTCCGATTTACACGGAAGCGAACATTGACTATATGCGTCAAAATCTAAATGAATCATATATTTTGAAGAATGATATTGTGCTTGCGACGGAATTTATGCCGATCAGAACATTTTCAAATGATTTCAATGGAAACAATAAAACGATAAGTAATTTGACAATAGTTGCAGCACCAAATCCTGATGTGGGGATGTTTGAAGTTATTGGAAGAGGCGGAGCAGTAAGAGATCTTCGAGTGGTCATGCTTCATGGAGCAAGGGTAGCGGGGAGTGGAGATGTAGGAATTCTGGCAGGGGAGAACCAAGGAGAAATAGAAAATGTAAAGGTTGAGGGGGCGGTATACTTGAGAGGAGTAGGAACGCAACAGTCTGCAGGAGGCTTGGTGGGGCGATCTAGTGGAACAATTACTGAGAGTTATGCGAGAGCGAATGTAAGGGGTGAGAGAGGCGGCGTTGGCGGGCTGGTGGGATCTGCTACTGCTCCTATTTCAAATAGCCATGCAACGGGAGTTGTGACAGGAACTGATAATGTTGGTGGATTGGTTGGTACGTTTAATGTTGTTGGTAATCAAGAAATACAGAATAGTTCTGCGACAGGCATGGTGACGGGGGATAATATTGTTGGTGGGTTGGTGGGGAACGTTGTTGGAGGAACCATTAGCGATAGTTTCGCGACCGGGGATGTAAAGGGCAGAGAAAACAAAGTTGGCGGATTGGTGGGGCAGACCACTGGCTCTATTACACAGAGTTTTGCAACAGGGAGTGTGAACAGTGAAGGAGATCATGTTGGTGGATTAGTGGGCTATATTGAAGGACCTGTTCTGTTCATTTCAGCTAGCTATGCAACCGGAGAAATTTCAGGCAGGAACTATGTTGGGGGTTTGGTAGGGGTATTTAATGGATTGTCAGGGAACATTCCTGTAATAGGAGGGAATACAACACTCGTAGGTGTTTTAAACAGCTATGCAGTAGGGAATGTGAGGGGAGAAGATAATATTGGTGGGTTGATGGGGGAACTGAGACGTGAAGTTGGAAATGGAGCATTGAACATCCAAAACAGTTATGCAATTGGAAGAGTAGAGGGAAGCGAAGCTAGCGTTGGTGGATTAGTGGGAAACAATGACAATGGCAGCATTCAAAACAGCTATTTTGACGGAGTCACCACAGGGCAGGAACGAGGAGTTGGAGTGGATAATACTAACACAAGCGTTACCCCCTATTATACGGTGAACAATGCTGTACGCGTGCTAAATAATCCAGGTGCGGCCAAAATAACCCAAGATGATAACTTTACTGGCTGGGACTTTGTTGGTGATTCCCAGAGAAATATCGCCCCCGTCTGGTATTGGCATGGGGTA
This sequence comes from Spirochaetia bacterium, assembly GCA_965243525.1. Lineage (GTDB taxonomy): Bacteria > Spirochaetota > Spirochaetia > WTKD01 > WTKD01 > WTKD01. The sequence goes on from OZ251568.1 coordinate 1,379,616, forward strand.
GGACGATGGCCCACTTTGCAATGGCAACACACACCTTAGAGCAATATTTCAAGCATATAGCAGAGTAGAAGACATCTTTTCTCATTGGAGCGGAGTGTCTTGATCACATCATTTAAATAGATATACCTGATTGGCATATCTATAGAACGTTAACAAAAAAAATCTATATCTCCATCATACAAACTACAGATCGTGCATCGGAAGCACTTCTGTATAATCGTCCAAGCTTGCATTGTTCAGACAGAGGTCAATGATTGCACGTCCAAGGGGATGTAGCTTGGGAGTGTGAAACTGTTGGAGCTCGCTCTTGAAAAAATCAGTCAAAATTTTTGCCCCTTTATCATAGCCTTCTATGCCGAGACTCATTTGTTTTTCTACACTCAGCAGCAGTTGTGGAATGTCTTGGCCGTTGACCTTTAATGAGGAAAGCGTGTATCCAAGCAGTGGGCAACGCGATGGTTTTAGTTTTTCAGCTTTAAAACGTGCTGAACCATGACGAGCAAGGAATTCTCGTGCAATCCATTCGGGTGAGAATCCCACATGATAGGATCCAATGTATTGGTTCGGAATCAATACATAGCGCGTTCCGGGGGTTTCTTGAATTTGACGGAGGAGAATATTGGCGTGGGTGATTTGCTCACCAGTTGCAAAGGGCCAAAAGGAACCAACGCCCTCACTTTGCAATCCTTCTTTTCCAACGATGCTTGGATTTGCATGTCCACGAGGAGCGGCAAGTCGCCAAAGCCAGGCAAGCGAAGGGGGAAGCACATGCATGAGCCCGATGATGCCATAATTTGGTTCTTTTTCTGTACTTGGTGGCGTGCGGACTCCGAAGCTTCGAACATGAACTGAAACTGCTTCATTGGTAATATTTTGCGCAAACCGTCGCGGAAGAATGACACGGGGGTTTGAGCAACGCTTTCCCGGTTCATCTTCTATGTGGTCCCACAACAAGGCGGTCGAACCAGGTGATGCATCAATGTTTAGGAATATCAGTGGTTCAGGGGGTCGTATGCAGAGTCTTTCAAGTTGGGGTTCTGCACCATATTCTTGCATATGATCAACGCGAAGAAACCATCCCTCTTCAGCATCGCGAATGACCAATCGTCGTGAAGGGCTTTGTTGAATTGAAGGGTGAGCCAGGGACATGTCATCGGTCACTGGATGTAATTCACAAGTGTCTTTGAGATCAAGATAGTAGTTGATGTCGGTAACGATGCTCTCACCAAGTAATACCTTGCCATCTTCAGTGCGATGGATTGGTTGCGTCATTTCGCTCTTTCCTCCACCAGAAGCTCCCTCATGAAGGATGACAAATTCATTGTCATATGGAGTGATCATGCGCACTGCAGAGCTGTGTAGCGTTGTCCAGCCTTCTTTTTCTCCAATGTTCAAAAGAATGCCATAGACGCCTTTTTTTGCACTTGGACCCGGGTATAGGTTATAGCTAAACACCTCGTGGTGATTCTTTTGTCGGTTGTGCACAACCACTTGTTTTCCGGAAAAATGAGTGTGTCGAAAAGGTGGAGCAACAAAAAGGGTTGCAATTGGATCAAAAGAATCGGGGATGCTGCTCGCAGGAATGAAACCTTGAAGGTCGGCAAGTGCGAGCGCAAAGAAGACTGCATTGACCGGGCATATCAACAGAGTTGGATAATCATTACACGCATTTCCTCCAGCCCAAAAAGGCACCAGAATGAGTGCTTCTTGCTTTGAGAGCCATGTTAATGTTTCTTTTCTCAATGGTTCAAATGAAGATCCAAAACGATCTTCGTATCTTTGCTTGTTTGTGGGCAATTTATCTGCAATAACCATTGCTGAGGGATCTCGCCTGCGCATATAAGGATCAGGATAATTCACACTGACACCATTCTTACAGCGCACAACCTCTGCTTCACGAACTATTCCTTTGTCGGGGATGTCATATTCAACGACGCTCGTCGTTGAATCGTCGCCTTCGAAGCAACAATTCAGAAAATCTGATCGTGTTTCAAAAACAATTAATTTGGTATGTGCAAAGTATTTTGCATAGGAAGTCGCCTTTAATGCTTTCTCAGCTGCTATTTTCATGCTTTAGTATATAATTATTCCAAGGTGGGAGTATAGAAAAGAAACGCATCTATGGTATAAAGACATTTGTTTTTAAATAGATACCAGAGTTCACAAACACTTCAAGTATAGTTTTTTACTTTTCTGGGGGTGTTCACAGTGTTGATAAGCACGAAATTAACAAATAATTGTGAGCTATAGTTGTCTTTGTCATCCATGTGATATATACGTATAGTAATAATGATCATAGAAAGGAGATATTTATGAGATTTAAAAATAGAATATTTTTTATTGTTATTTTGTTATTTGTAACTGCTTTTGCTGCGCATGCAGAATTTGTTTTTGAAACACAACTTGGAAGTGATTTTAACCTCCAATCGTTTTTTCTTGACCTCGATTTTACGTATTCTGTAAACGTGGTGTATTTTACATTAGAAAACACACTTGCATTGGACAACTACACTGGTTTACTTGGATTTGGGGTGAAACCTTTTTCGGTTATTGATCTACAGGCCTATGGAGGAATCCAGACCTATTATTCATTTCCAACAGATTTGATAGAGACAATAGGCCCTGGGGCGCATGCAATGTCGTCAGACTATGCAGGTCTTACAGCATCGAATAATAATTTCTTGGAAGGACCAAATGATATTGGTGTTATTGGCGGAGGTCGACTCAAGCTCATGTTTGACATCAAAAAATTTGGAATAACTAATATAACAGATGCTAGTTATAAAGATTATTATTTGCTAAGCAGCGAAACAGCACCGCGAGTGGTCGATAATTTCACTCAGATGAGTATTCCTGCCCAATCGCTTACGGTAACCAATACAACTCGCCTGTCATACGAATTGTTAAATTTTGTTTTAGGGGTAGAGAATATATTTTATATGGAATTGCTAGAAGGAAAATATGATGAACAATTTGGTGATGTTTTTCTTGGCTATGCCTATTTCGAGCATAGTTTTGGAAAAGACAAGAATTTTACGGTTTTTCTAGACGCGCATGCTGGATTTTATGGGGTACATCCTATTCATCCTACCTATACTCCCACTGGAGATTTTTCAATCGGATTGCGAATTACAAAGTAATCCAAAGAACGGGACGAATTTGCCCCATGTGTTGATGGGCGGTATTTGTCCTTTATACAGAAGCCTTATTGTTGCAGCTGATTAGCTTTGGTTTTTCCTCAGCTCTTTGGCTGCACTCACCATATGCCGTAAGGATGGTGTTATTTCTTCCCATTTTCGTGTCTTGAGACCGCAATCGGGGTTTATCCATAATTGTTCTGGTGAAAATACCGTTAATCCTTGGCGAAGGTGGGAACTGATCATATCGACTGTTGGGATGACCGGAGAATGGATGTCATAGACACCAGGGCCGATTGCATTTGGATATTTTTTTTGTACAAACGCATCCAGTAATTCCATACTTGACCGAGTGCTTTCAATGGAAATTACATCTACATCCAATGCAATGATGCTGTCGATAATGTCATTGAATTCTGAATAACACATATGCGAATGAATTTGTGTTGTATCAGCAACGCCAGAAGAAGCCAATTTGAAGCTGTTGACTGCCCATGTGAGGTATCCTGCTTGTTCTTCTTTTCGGAGCGGTAACCCTTCGCGTAAGGCAGGTTCATCAATTTGTATGATGGGAATACCGGCTTTTTCAAGGTCAGCTACTTCGTCTCGAATTGCAAAGGCAATTTGATAGGCTATGGTGGATCGAGGGATGTCATCCCGGACAAAGGACCATTGCAAAATAGTTACTGGTCCTGTGAGCATTCCTTTTACTGGCCGCTTGGTGAGGGATTGTGCATAGCTTATCCACGGAACGGTCATGGTGTTTTTTCTGTAGACATCACCAAAGATAATTGGAGGTTTGACACATCGAGAACCATAGCTTTGAACCCATCCGAACGTAGTCGTTGTACATCCCTCCAAGAGTTCTCCAAAATACTCAACCATATCGGTCCGTTCTGGTTCTCCGTGAACTAATACATCAATGTCTGTTTTTTCCTGAAATCGGATGACCTCTGCGATATGTTGACGCATTGCATCTTCATATTCAGCTTGTGAAAGTTCTTGTTTGGTATACTGTGAGCGAGTTCGTCGTAGTTCGGCAGTCTGTGGATAAGAACCGATGGTGGTGGTGGGAAAAAGAGGAAGGGCTAAGGATTTGTTTTGGAGCACATATCGTTTTTCGAAAGGAGTTTTTCTGTGAAGATCTGCATCGTTGATTTTTTCAACTCGATTCTGGACTGCTGCTACGTTCAACTCATTTAATTTCTGTTTTTTGGCATTCAATGTTGCATTTGTTTCGAGGGCTTCGCTAATGGATGCACGTCCCTCAGTCAATGCCTGTTCGAGAATTTGAATCTCATCAAGTTTTTGCAATGCGAAGGCAAGGTGAGGACGAAGATTTGTATGAATGGAAGGTTCAACGTTAAGATCAATCGGGGTATGCAGCAAGGAACAAGAAGAAGAAACCATAATTTTTTCTTGCCCGATTATGTCGCGAATTGGTTCTAAAATAGAAAGACTTGCTTCCAGGTCATTTCTCCAAACATTACGTCCATCGACAACACCAAGTGATACCAATTCCTTGTGATCAGAACAATGTGCAAGTGTTTCAACGGTATGTGATCCGCGAACACAGTCGATATGAATTCCTTCAACAGGAAGGTCATAGATGAGCGTTTTTTTGTCGTGCAAGGAATCAAAATACGTCGCGAGGAGTATCTTTGTTCCGCGTGCATGCTTGGTCAAGAATTCATAGGCGTGCATGGCATGATGTAGTGATTCAGATTCTGGCATGACAGCCAGCATTGGTTCGTCAAATTGAACCCATTCAACTTTATGATCTGAAAGCAGTGACAATAGCTGAACATAGCATGGTAAGAGCGTATCCAATAAGTGGAGTGGAGAAGAAGCGCCTGATTTTCCAAGCAAGAGGAAACTGATTGGACCAAGAATCACTGGCCTTGCTGGAATAGACATTTTTTGTGCCAGTTCTAATTCATTAAGCAAGACGTCGGGATATAAGGAAAAATTCTGTTCTTTATCAAATTCAGGAACGATGTAATGGTAATTGGTGTCAAACCACTTGCTCATTTCCATTGCGGGAACCTCACGTGATTGCATCGTTATTCCGCGAGCCATAGCAAAATACTGTTGTTGCTTGTCGCTTTCAAGTTCTTGAAAACGTTGAGGAATAGCAGAAAACAATTGGATCATGTCCAAAACATGATCATAGAGGCTGCAGTCAAAAATCGGAATTTGGAGCAGATTTCCCTGCATGTTCCATCGCTTAATGCGGAGTGTATCGTAACGTATGCCAAATTCTGTTCTGTCAATCGTTCCTGCCCAGAGTTTCTCAAGGGCCCATTTGAGTTCGCGCTTTGTTCCTATACGTGGAAAACCTAAACAACTACTGAATGCCATGTGTTAGTATACTCTTTTATTGTTTTTTATAGGAATAGTATAAAATTATTCTTTGGGTTCAGGGGATCAATCGTCGTTGAACAAGTTTCCAAGAAGTCCACTATATAAAGATTCTGTATCTTGACTTTTTCGTACTGATTGGATGATTTCCTGCAATTCGAGAAGGTCTTCTGACAAAATAAGACGAACCAGGGATTCGTTTTTTTGATGTGTTGAAAGAATGACCTCTTTGTCAGTCCATTCTAAGATGATCAAGATATTATCCTTTTTTATCTGATATAAGGATGAATCGCGATGTATTCTGTTTACAAAGAATTCTTCAGATTTAAATGATGCAACGATACGGTCGACTATAAACGAAACCAAGGAAGGCGAAGGGAGTGAGAACGATACCTTGCAAGGTTGGTGGTCAATTTTGAATTTTTTGCGAAAACCACTCTTTCCTTTAAACACCCAGGAGAGCATGGGTGGTGCACAGATGCTTGATATCAGTAATAGCAACAAGGCAACCCCAAATGCCTCTTGGGGAATCGCGCCCAATGAAAGAGCAATCCCAGCAATAATCAAGGTTACTTCTCCGCGGGGGACCATCCCCCACCCGATACGTAATGCCCCACGAAGATTAAATCCCGTGAACAACGCAAACCCGCCCGATCCGATGATTTTTGCTGCGATGGTAACCACTGAATAGAGAATTCCAAAGATAAACACAGGCCCGCCTAATTGCCTGAAATTGATGACCATACCCATGTTTACAAAAAAGACGGGGACGATAATTTGATAGAGCCCATGGAGGTATTCGTGAAGTGTTTCTGCAATATCGGTTTTGCTCAATGATAATCCAGTGATGTAGGCACCTATGATCATGGCAAGTCCAACTAATTCTGCGATGCCGGCAAGGAGCAATGCGATTCCAAAGGTCAGTCCTGCAATGACTTCAAATGATTGAAAGAACTTAAACCCCTTGATCAACTGTGGTGCCAACAAAAACCCTATGATGGAAGTGCCAATCCAAAATCCAAAAGCTCGTCCCGCGATTCCGAGGATGGATACGACACTTACTGAATTTGACTCACTTCGAATAATACCAACGATGACCGCAAGAGCAACAATGCCCAATACGTCATCAAGTACTGCTGATGCAAGGATTGTGGACGCTTCAGGGGTTGCGATTTTATTCGCATCGCTGAGAATGCGCGCAGTGATGCTGACCGATGTTGTCGAAGCGAGGACGCCCCAAAACATTGCCGAAGGATGAAACAAAGAATCGACCGATGAAAACAACAACACTGTGATAGCCGCCCCAGCAATGTAAGAAACGATAAACCCGCCGAGAGCAACCACCGTTGCAATGCCAGACAGGCGAATAAACTGTTTTGCATCTGTTTCCAACCCGGCTATAAACATCAAGACAACCATGGCAACAGTCACAATGCCGTTGAGTTCAGGAGATATGACAAACCCATCAACGGGTATGGGGAATAATGGTGCATTGGTGAATACGTGCAGAGCGCCTAGGGCATAGGGGCCGATGATTATTCCAGCGGTAATTTCTCCCAAGACTCGCGGCAGTTTTAAATATCGATGGAACAAAATGCCGAGTAGTTTTGACGAAATGAGGATAACTGCGAGCTGAATAACCAAATGAACAGGAGACGAGGCATGCGATTCCATGGTGAATTATTCATTATCATTCTAAAAATGTAAATGAATATAGATGAAGGATTGCACAAACAATTGATTATGTGATTAAGCTACGAGAAGACAAACAAAAGCAATTCTTTTGGTGATGAATGCGTTATCAATATCTGTGATGCGGTTTATGTTTTGTACAGCCTAGGCATCATGAAGAATACTAGATACTTCGCCGGCACTTGGTGCATTAACGATTCGTTCGCGAGTTTTCTTCGATTTTAGCACCTGACTAATTGCAGCAAGAAATTCAATGTGGGGGCCGCTTTTGTTTTTTGGCGAAAGCATCATAACAAAAATGTGTGAAGGGAATCCATCCAGACTTTTGAAATCTTTGCCTTCACGTGAGATAACCAATATTGCATGGAGTTCTCCGACTGCCTCGGTTTTGCAATGGGGAATGGCAACACCTTGTTCAATTCCTGTCGACATCTTTGCTTCTCGTGTCAACAAATCCTGCAATGCAATCTCTTTTTTTATGTTAGGGCTTCGCTCGATGAGCCTATCAAGAATTTCCTCAATAATGGCCTCTTTTTCAGTCGCTTGTATAGAAAGTACTATGCTCTTTTGTGGAAGATACTTTTTGAGTGAAAGCACAGTACTGAGCATACTGGATAACATCTTGCTTGTCAATTTTATCGTTGGATCTGGTGTTTGTAGTGTACAATATCTCTTGCGCTAGGTTTCGGGGCGATAATTTTCCGAAGAAATGGCAGAGCTAGCAGAAACCTGTTTGAGAAATAGCTCAAATGTTTGGGGAGAACAACTCCCTTTTAGTATTGGTTGTGTATGGTCAGGATCGAGCGATTCATTCAAGAGAACATAGAGATCGTGGATTGCAGAGGTGGATTTTGAACATACTAGCACCCAATTGACCTGAGGGGTTCCATTTTTTTCCGTGTTTTTGCACACACAATACACACCAAGCATTCCCTTTGTTGACAATGGATCAATCGTTTTTGATCGCTTGAGCAAGGCGGGAATAATTTCTGCCATAAGTTCTTGCTCATCTTCTTGAAGAACAATGAATTTTTCGGAAGTTGTGTTTATTTTTGCAAGGGCAAATTTGCGGTTGAGCATACGAATATGGGTGGTCTTCTCTCGCAATGTTGTCTGCATTGTCTGAATACGTTGAGGTAATGCATCAATTGAACTCGACAAAGCCTTCTTTATGATCTGAGCATTTTTTTGGAGCAGATAGGCTTGTTTTACCGCACACCCGCCAACGAGCCATCCGGTGCGTATAATCCCCCGTATTTTTTCGCTGCCCTGAAACAAAACAAGGTCAATTTCGGCACAACTATCAAGGTGTACGCCAGCGCAGGCGACACGATCGATTCCTTCAATTTCCACAATACGCAAGCCCATTTGATCCAGCTTGGCCAATGCTTTTTGGGCAGGGGGTCGTCGAAAAGTGATTCCATCAATAGATGAAACTGTATAGGCAGTGATAGAGGCTGCATCATGGATGCCTTGTTGCACATTGTTGAGCACCGCTGTTATAGATTGCTCAGAGAATTCTGGAGCATCAATATCGATATACACCGATTGTTTTGACAGATGCACTGACACTGTTGAATATTTTATGGCTGCTAATCCTGCAGAAATAAGGTGTTGTGCAGAATGAAACACCATATACTGGTATCGTCGTGTCCAATCGAGTGTAAGCCGTACTTTTTTTGATACAGGAGCATTGCAATAATGCAGTATGGTTCCATCTGGATCTATCTGCGTATCGCTAACCGCAACATCGTCTATCATTCCTCGGTCTCCTGGTTGACCGCCTCCCTCAGGATAAAAAATGGTCTCGTTGAGAACGACACACCAGCTATCACCTTGTTTAACACAGCTATGAACAGAGGTTTCTAGACTACGCTTATATGGATGGGTATAAAACAATGGAGTTGAATGCATACATTAGTCTACGTAATATCGTGTAGAATGGCTATTTCAAAAGGAATAGGGTTACGAGGAAAAAACAGTCAGGTCTATGCGCATCATTGCAGAGTGTAAAAGGGCGGATTTGGGGAGTGCGAATATACGAAAATATGCTAGGCTATACCATGCTCCGGTAGCTCAGCAGGATAGAGCAACTGCCTCCTAAGCAGTAGGTCGGACGTTCGAATCGTCTCCGGGGCAAATTCCTCTCGTTGACTGAACAGTAACTCCTCGGATGGCATAACGGTAATATCTTTCAGATGCATGATTTTGCTCAAAACGCCTAGTTTGCGAGCGAAAATATTGTAGTTCTTCGTATGTAATCGTATACTTGAGTATGGTCCTACATTGTGGAGAGGCAATCATAGATTTGATTCCAAATGAATCGGGCGCATTGGTGCCAGTTCCTGGAGGATCGCAGTTAAATACGGCGATTGCGTTGAGACGTCTTGGCAGCGACGCTGGATTTGTAGGAAGTATATCCAAGGATGGATTTGGGAATACCTATGCGCAGCTTGCTCTAAAAGAGGGCATAAATCTTAACTATACCCAACGTGTTTCTGAACCAAGCGCTCTTGCAGTGGTGCAGGTTGATCAAGTAGGTCAAGTTGATTATTCGTTTTATTTTGAGGGAACCTCACTCTTTGCCTTTTCTGCGGATCGACTTTCTCTTCCCAGTGATGATGTTTGGTGCATACAATATGGTTCGCTAGCCTATTATGTTGAACCACTGGCAACTGAAATGCGAGCATATGTTGCAACTTGCAAAGCACTCAAGGTGGTAAAAGCAGTTGATATCAATATTCGCGATGCCCTTATTTCGGATGAATCCCTTGTTCGCAAGAATCTCATCGAGGGAGTACATGAATGTGATGTATTGAAATGTACCGAGGAAGAGCTTGCCTTTTTATTTCCAAATCAAACTGAAACAGAGTGCATTGAATACTGCATCGCACACGGAACAAGCCTTATCTGTCTTACCCGCGGACCAAGGGGAGCAAGTCTTATTACTCCTTCTCATCGGGTTGATTGTCCAGGGCGCGCGGTGGAAGTCGTAGACACACTCGGTGCAGGTGATAGTTTTCACGCAGCGGTATTACATTATCTTGATGCACATGGTCTTCGCTCAAAGGAGGCTATCCAAAACATGCAACTAGCTCAGCTAACTGAGATGGCAAAATTTGGGGTTGCGGTGTCTGCAATCGTTTGTTTACGCAAGGGAGCGAATGCACCCTATGCACATGAAGTGACCCTTTAATAAGGCCGCAAAAAAACTAGCCATGGATAAATCAATGTCTACAACTTCATCTCTTCCATCTACATTAGCGCAAATTTGTTGGAAGATCTTCTAAACTAGCAATCGTGCTATACAGCAATGAAATGCTGTCATGCGACCTAGATTCTGCAGGGACAGCCTCCATGACACCATTTTCACATGTAAAGGTATACGTGTTGCATGTGATGGGCAATGAGAAAATCGTTTCATATAACCATGTATAGATCTTGTTAATTCGATCCATGAGGTTACTCAGTTCAGCGGTGCGCACAGTACGTTTGCGATAGCGATACAGGCCATGGAGAATCATGCACTGTTGCCAAACGTAAAACGTCCTCGCCAGGCCCCCGGGTGATGTTTCTTTTGCAATGATTGATTCTTCTTTGGCATAGGACACATTTTCACAGATAATGCCAATCGGCGTACGTAAGCCAATTGGATAGGGAAGCTCCATGAGATCACAGCACAATCCAATATCGAATGCATCCATATCTAGAAAATATAACGTATAGCAAAAGGTTGATGTCATAATTGGGATCTTCTTTGTACGTAGATCAAGTGATTTTGCAAAAAAATGAATCGGAGTTTTCCGTTTAATCCGCTTTTGCAGAATCTGAGTAAAAGACATGCCTTCTAAGGTTTGTGTCTGAAAAAAATTGTTTTCTTCAGGATTTAATCGAGACGACTGGAAAAAAATTGAAATACAATGACTAATTTCAGAGCAAGGAATCAAAACCTCAAAATGATGAATGATGTTTATCCATTGGGTGAAAAGAACAGCCGTTTTTTGCGATGATATGAGTTCAGCGATACATCCCATAGAATACGTTTTGCAAAACAGGGCGATTTTTTTGTATGCCGACGATTCTCTGAGAGAATGGCACCATTTGTCTAGATAAAAGAGTAGAGCCGGAAAAATATGAACATTTATCGAAGAAGGATAGTTTGCATAGGGGATCGTGGTGGGATCGTATTGGCTATGTGTAAAGAGGCATTCAGGGAATAGATGTATCGAACTTTTGAGGAATTGCTTTGAAACAATTTCTAGTATGCGGAGGATAAGGCTTAATCGAGATGACGGAGAAATGTATTCGATTGAATTGAGCGATAGTAGTGAAGGATCATTTGTAAACAGATACAGCAGTACTAAGGGAAACACCAATACCAGAGAATCATTCTCGTTAAGATGTATCGGTTTTTTTGAAAGCGCATCTTGCTGAAGGGCGTTGGGATTATGAATGATGTGCCAGATCGGGGCTTCGGTGTGATCGAGATATCGTTCAGAAAGAAACCCTTTTTCTGATGTATGCTTAAGAAGGCTATCGATGGCCCTCGTCACTACACCTTCCGAAAGGACAGGAGTGGTCAATGCAATAAACCACAACATATCTTTGTGTTCGATATGGGTGGTATATGGTGACCCTGCATAAAATGCTTGGTCTACATACAGAAATTTCGCAATGTTTTTTGGCAGAGAAGAATTTGTATGAGAAGCCTTTTGAGGAAATAAGGTCGTCGGTGTTCGAGGATTAATTTCTTTTGTGAGTGTCCACTGAAAGAGAATATTAATCGCGTTTTGAGAACTTGAACGGATAACAAAAGAAACGGTTTCTCTTCCTCCGCGAGGGAGTATGGTAATATCATTTTCTGTTTCTTGGTGATCTGATGTTGAGAGAGTAATTTCCAGTGTTGAATAGGCATCTTCGGCAATAAGGTGTCTTTCAAGAAAAATTGAGGGCTTGGTTTCATGTGATCTAATAGAAAACGTTGTTCCAACCGGAATGGTGCTCAGGTCTGTAAATTCCTGTAGCTTTTGATAGTTTGAGTTCTTGTAAGAATCGTTCATTATAAAAGGATGATCTATTAACATAAATTTTCCTATCTGTAGTAATCGAAAAGGAAAACGAATGGACACTTGAACGCTCTGGTGTCTTTGATTATTTACGATATTGGGGGACGAAATAATCTTTGGAACAAGGCTAGAATCCTTCCACCTGACGCGACAAGATGATTTTAAACTTTGTTCAAGGAAGGTAGTAGCAAGTGCAAGTTCGTGATTACAATCGTATTGAAAATGTGCATGGAATATATCGGAGTAGAGCAAACATTCTTGTATGGAGGGTGAATTTCGCAACGGAATCGATGAGGCACTCATAATATATATATTATATATATTTTACTTTTTTTACAAAGGCTAAAAACTCAATTAGACCTGATGCATGGCATGTTTTGAATTGGTGGATGCTGTTTCTGGATGAAATTACGTGCGGCGAAGAGGACTTGAACCTCCACGGGTTTTACCCCACTAGCCCCTCAAGCTAGCGTGTCTACCGATTCCACCACCGCCGCAAAGAAACTTCAGTATACTATGTGGTGGGAGGTGATTCAAGGAAATACCTAAAACACAACACTTTTCGGCGGCATTCTTCGGCAAGATTGTGAATAAACTTGTTCAACAGCACACAGTTATTAGTTTGTGTTGTTACATAGCAGCTTCAACGGCCTCTAATGTATTTTGAAATGTACGAATGGCCGCAGTTACTGCACGTTTGACATCTACCCCTGAAGTTTCCAAATTATCGAGGGGAAACATGCTGCCTCCTCGCTTTAGAAAGGCTAAAAAGGATGATGGATCGCCAGACTGAATGATGTCATCGGCAAAACACACTGCTGAGGCGATGCCGGTGGCGTATTTGTACACGTAAAATGCATTGTAAAAATGAGGGATACGAAGGCATTCAAGTGATGCGCAGTCAGGAAGTTCGACAGCGCTGCCAAAATACTGTTCCAGCAATGCTTGATAGGCCGTTGTAAAGAATTCAAGGCTGAGGCTCTGCCCCTGTTCTGCTTGTTTATGCACAATATGCTCAAATTCTGCAAACATGGTTTGTCGAAAGAACGTGGTAATAAAGCCATCGAGTTTCTTGTGGAGCAAATATTGATGCATGGTAGGTGAAGTATTTGTCTTTTCCAAATAATGGGATAATAATAATTCGTTTAGCGTTGAAGCTATTTCTGCCTCAAAAATGGTGTATTGATACTGTGGATAGGGGTTATGCTTGCTTGACAGATAACTATGTACGCTGTGCCCAACCTCGTGTAGCAATGTAAAAAGACTATCGATGCTGTCATTGCGATAATTCATCAGAATGTATGGATAGGATCGGTATGCTGAATGTGAAAATGCTCCGGAGCGTTTGCCCTTTGATTCATATCTATCGATCCAACGTTGTTCCACACCTTTTTGCACAATGGCACAGTATTCTTCACCGAGCGGCTTGCAAGCAGCGAGCATGATTTCAACTGCAGTATCGAAGGGATACTCAACGTGTAAATCTGGAACGAGTGAGGCGTACATATCGTAATGGGTCAGTGTTTCAACAGACAACAATTTTTTTCGCATTGCATAGTACCGATGGAGCACGGGGAATGCTTCATGAATATGCTCTATCAAGGTATCGTATACAGATTCCGGAATATTATTGTCGAATAGAGAGGCAGCACGAGCTGAAGGGTAGTTTCGTACTCGTGCAGTGTATATATCATGGTGAACAGATCCGGTGTAGAGGCTTGCGATGGTGTTTTTGTGATCAGAGAACTCGCCATAAAATTGAAAATAGCTTTTTTTTCTGATTTCACGATCTGGATGTTCCAGACAAGAGTGAAGACTGCTTTGGGTTAATTCAATCGATTGGCCATTCACATCAATGGATCCGAATTGCATGTCAACATCGGTTAGGATTGAAAAAGCCTTTTGGCTTGCTGATGCAAAAGGTTTCTGCAAGGCCAATAGAGTTTCTTCAGCCTCGGACAGAATGTGCTGTTTTCTTCGAATTATCTTTTCAATGGCAAATTTATAATCCTGTATGCGTGAATCAGAGAGATAGGTATCGATGATCGATTGATCTAGTTGCAATACCTCAGGAGAAAGAAACGAGCAGGAGTGATTCCATTCTGTATACAGGTGGATTGCCTTCTCTTGTTGTTCAAATCGCTGAGAATCTTGGAGGTTTTCTGAAAATCGCAGCTGTGCATAAACGACAACTGCCTCCAAACGCTCTTCTAATGCATAGATGATTGCCAAAGCTTCAAAAAAAACATCAGCTGATTCTCCCAAGCGACCCTTGAATGATTGCACCTGTGGGAGATTAGCGTGCAGGTCGTTTAGTTCTTCGTGCCAGACATCAACAGATGAAAACATTGGGGTAAGATCCCAGGTATCTTGTGGTGAACATTCATCACGTGTTGGAATGCTCTGAGGGGTGTGTTTTTGCATACCCCATCCTAGTATACAACTCAACATCCTTCAACATAGAAAATCATTTTTGCTATTGTCAGAAACGTGATAGAGTGATCATCTTGTTGCACATAATAGGAGAGTACTTGGTAACCTTTCTGATTGACCAAACAACGTGCAGGATATACGCTTGCACATGGTTCATTCATGGCATGGTATATCAAAACGGCGGGTTACCCCTGAACGGTTTATTGCGGTTATTGAGATTGCCAAGGGAAGCAAAAAAAAATATGAACTAGACAAAGAAACGGGATTGATTCGTCTTGACAGAATACTCATCACGGCGACGCATTATCCATCGAATTATGGATTTATTCCCGTTACCTATGCTGAGGACAATGATCCCCTCGATGTTTTAGTGCTTTGTTCGGAAGTACTTGATCCACTTACGATTGTTGAATGTTATCCCATCGGGGTTGTAGAAATGATCGACGACAATGAAGTTGATGAAAAAATAATTGCCATCCCCTTCAAGGATCCAGTGTTTTCGGGGTATCGGGATATCCATACATTGCCACAGCATACATTACATGAAATTTCGCATTTCTTTGAGGTGTACAAAGCATTGGAACACTCCGAAACATCGGTGAAACGTATCCGATCGCGTGATCAAGCAATCACCATCATTGAAAAGGCATTAATTGCCTATGAGCACTATGCCGAAACGCTATCAGAAAAAAATTAATTCGATATTGATTTATATGCTTGGACGACTCTGCGTAATGCACGACTCCGGTGTGAGTGATGGTGTTTCTCATCGTCGCTGAGCATGCTTACTGGCTGAGAGCATCCATCAGGAATAAAAATAGGATCATATCCAAACCCTGTTTCACCCTTGCTGTATGATTCTGCAATACTTCCTGACCAAATTTCTTCGACAACGATGTATTGCAGTCGGGATAGAAAAAAGATGGTAGTGCACGTATAATGTGCTGACCGAGATTGCTGTTGCTTTGTGAGCATTTCAAGCAGAAAATAAGCCCGTTCTTCATCAGTTGATTTGCCCTGCGATTGCCCATAGCGTGCCGAAATGACTCCTGGTGCTCCTTGGAGTGCGTCTACACAGATTCCTGAATCTTCCACCAAAAAGGGATAGATTGCCGTTGTTTGATTTTGATAGGCATGTGCTTTTTGAAATGCGTTTTCAAGAAATGAGCTTCCTGTTTCGGGGCAGGAAAACTGTTGTGAAACATCAGCCAATGTAACAAAAGATATGCCAAAATCATACAGATAGCCAATAGCAGAATATTCTTGCTGTTTATGTTTATTGTTACTGCAAATAAGTATCGTTTTGCTCTGCATTTCTGAGTCTATACTGTTTTATCGTTTTCTTTAAGAGATAAATACTTGAGTCAACAGTTCCCTTGGAAAGTGTAAGAATTTGAGCGATATCTCTGTTAGACAAAGATCGTGGAATTGAATGGATGCGTCTATTAATTTTCTGGAGTCGAGTTTGATATTTTTTCTCAGCTTCAATTTGCTGAGAATCAGTTCTCATCGTATGATTGTTTTGTGATTGAGCCTGATGTAAGCGTTGCAACAGAGTATTTCGTTGCTTTTCCAACAGAATAATACGTGTAACGCGACGTTCCTTTCTCTCCAATGCCGTCAATCGAATAGTAAAAAGTTGATTCACATCAAATGAGAATTTATCTGCAACAAAATCTATTTGTTCGGGCGTCCATCGATCAATAAATTTTATAATCACAATGAACACACGTTTGCGAAATCCAGCACAACGCCGAGGATTCAATTTTTGAAAATATTGATAAATCTCGTTGAGAATATCCATGGGAGCACTGGGTTGTGTCATGGATAGTTGGCTGTCGTGAGCTATTGAATAGGTAAGTTCTACTTTTTCTTGATAAATAATGTTTGCGTGTTGCATGTTTTGTTTTCCGAGCATCCGAAAATAACTTTTTAACTGGTATTTAATATAGCTGTTGAGATATGCTTCAAAGGATTTTCCGATTGCTCTATAGCGATGAATAGTCTTTCGAATCGTCGGATAAAAAAACAGCAGAAATCCTCCATATTCATCCTGTTGGATCATGCGGTTTGTAAGTATCGTATGATACGTATACGTTGCTACTGTAGTTACTAGCTCTGGATGAGACATTTTTCCAGCGCGGTATAGTTGTAAATATACATCAAGGCTTTTGTTCTGCATAACTAAAGCGACTTTATAAACAAAGTTATGCTTTTTTATACGTAAAAATATGTAATATTGATTTATATATTATGCAGATTTATAACTATTTTTTATATAGTATTTCGTTTCATCTATGATTTGGTCAAGGCTTGCGTTCTTTTTTCTGAATCCTGCTGCTTGTGCGTGTCCACCACCTCCGAAATGGATTGCTATTTCGACAACGCGAAGTGGAGCCTTTGATCGAAGATTACCGACGATGATTGTTTTTGTCTCTTCCCACAAGAACACCAGCGCTCTATATGGTTCGATATGGAGGAGGGCATCGTAGAGCAGGTGGGATTCGATTCCTCCACAGAGTTGCTTTTCCTCTGCCGTCATAGTTGTTATCAAAAAGGGAGTTCCGTCGATGGGGGAGGCTCGCTGAAGTAGATTTCCTATCATTTGTACGGCGGGAAGGGTTGTCTTGATGTCAAGAATTTCTGCAACAGCACGAGGTGATGCGCCGCATTTTGCTAAATGCGCTGTCAGGGTGAATATCGCGTGCTGATGCGGTTCGACATAGCGAAAGAAAAAAGTATCACTTGCAATACCCATCAACAACAATGTTGCTATTTGCTCTGAGATGGGGCATTGAGCTGCCATATATAATTCACAAACAATTGCAGCTGAGGCAGGAGTTGTTGGATCGCAGAGTATTGTTGGATCATCAGTATCAATACCAACACTCAAGTGGTGATCAACTATAAATGTTGGCAGTTCTGCTAACCAGAGCGGCACTCCACCTGCTCGGGAGAGTTCAGAACAATCCACCAAACAAAGGGCAGATTTTTTATCATTTCGTGGAAGGGCGGAAAGCGGGTGGAAGTCTTTTTTAAAATCTATGCTCTCTGAGCGATTGAATGGCCCTTCGTTCCAGCAATAGGCTTCTAATCCAAGAAGAGTGCTCAGATTCTGCATTCCCAACTGTGAAGCAATACAATCGCCATCAGGGCGCATATGTCCGATGATAAACAACTGCTCATATGTCTTCAGTAAGCGTAAAAAGTGGAGTAGTTTTTCGTGATGCATCAATGATTAGAACAACAAATCAGTAGGTTCTACGTTGAATATATTTTGAATTTCAGGAATATTTCGCAAGGTACGCCGCGCTGAATGCAGAGGATTCGACGGGAGATACAAATGAATTTTGTCGAGCTCACCGTCTAAGAAATACAATTCCATAAACGGAGAATGATTTCCGGCAAATGTGTGGATATATGCAAATGAACTATAGGTGCTTCCAAACCAGGATATCGGCAGAGCTAATTCGTTTCGATAATCATGCAAATCTCCGTATGTCACCACGTATCCCTTGGTGTGTTCGTATACACGATCAAGAAAAATCCTGTATATAGAAACCTTGGGGTCATCGTCTTCTTGGGCAAATACGCTACATACTAAAACTATAAGCAAGCAACACGATAATTTTTTCATACTTCCTCTCTCACTATGCATAATTTCGGTAAAACAAGGAATAAGCTATAGAGGTCAGGCCGATTTTGTCATTGAAATTGCAGGATGCGTAGAGTGAAGGAATTCAGATACATAGTCGTTGGTGATATTGATGAATCCTTTTTCCTTGTGTTTTTCAATATTGAAGATGAAGTCAAGAAGAATAGAGTCAACAATGCCATGCAGTCCTCGAGCTCCTACCAAAAATCTATTGGCATATTCAGCAATCGTGCGAATGGCAGATTCTTCAAATTGCAATTCTATATTGTTGAGTCCCAGCATTGTTTGATATTGCCGGATAATCGATTGATTAGAACTTGTTAATATCTTAACGAGGTCATCAATGGTTAAGGCTAGCAACGGAGCAGTGAAAGAAAATCGACCAACGAATTCAGGAATCATGCCGTATTTTGTGAGATCCTCTGGTTGAACATATTGAAATGTATCTTGATTCTGCCTGAGATGCTTGCCAGAAGCATTTGCCAAAAATCCAATGGACTGACGCGAAATTCTTGAACGAATAATCTGATCAAGTCCGACGAATGCACCACCACAAATAAACAATATGTTTTCTGTGTTAATCTGGAGCAATTCTTGGTTGGGATGCTTGCGCCCTCCCTGAATAGGAACGGAGGCAGTTGTTCCTTCGATGATTTTGAGCAGCGCTTGCTGCACTCCTTCACCAGAAACATCTCGGGTAATCGACATATTCTCTGCTTTACGTGCAATCTTATCTATTTCATCGATGTAGATAATGCCACGTTCCGCAGATATGATATCGCCGCCAGCAGAACGATAGAGCTTGAGCAAAACATTCTCAACGTCTTCACCTACATATCCGGCCTCAGTGAGCGTAGTTGCATCTGCTATCGCAAAAGGAACACCTAAGCGATCAGCCAATGTTCGTGCAAGGAGTGTTTTCCCGGTACCTGTTGCACCCAAAAGTAAGACATTTGATTTTTCAAGGCGTAATTGATCAGTTTTGTCAGATGCAGTTGATCCCTGCCTTCTGGTATTGATCAACACTCTATGAAAATGGTTGTAAACCGCAACCGAAAGGGTTTTCTTTGCCTGCGTTTGCCCAATGACAAATTTATCGAGGTGTTCCTTGATTTCATGTGGAGCAGGAATCGATGAAAGCGATTTTAAACTTCGCATTTCCTGCTCTTCATCAAGAATCTTTTTGCATTGATTAATGCATTCATCACAAATCTGCACCGCTTCACCACGAATCATCACTCGTGCAATTGAAGCATGTTTTTTACAAAGAATGCATCGAACTGAATCACCCGGAGTATGCACTATGTTCTCTTTTCTAGAATTTTATCAACAAGACCATACGTTAGCGCATCTTGCGCTGACATAAACAAATCGCGCTCAATATCGTGTATAATTTTTGTTTTCGTAGTTTTTGTGTCATTACTAAAATACTGGACAACTATTTCTTTTATTCGCAGTAATTCTTTTGTTTGTACCTGAATATCAGCAGCCTGTCCGCGCACGCTTCCCCAAGGTTGATGAATGAGCACCCGTGCAGAAGGAAGAATAAATCGCTTCTCTTTTTCGCCGCCAGCGAGCAACAATGCAGCTATGCTTGCTGCCTGTCCAATGCAGATCGTTGAAATATCTGATTGCAGATACTTCATAGTATCATAGATAGCAAGCCCAGCGGTCGCCACTCCTCCCGGAGAATTGATATAGAGATTTATGTCTTTTTCAGGATCCTGTGATTCCAACAACAACAATTGTGCAATAACAAGATCAGCGGTGACATCGGTTATTTCACCGTCAAGAAATACGATTCGATCTTTGAGCAGTCGACTGAAAATATCATAAGAACGTTCACCGCCGCTTGTTTGTTCAATAATATACGGAACTAATGAATTGTTTTCTTGCTTATAATTTGTTAAGTATTTCATAGGCCTTCTACTGTATGTGTCGGTGCTTTTGATGTCTCATTGAGGAATGTCTTTCGAGAATCAAATGATTTTGAATCGCTGATCGTGGACTTTTCCAGAATCACCGCATTTAGTTTTCGTTCGAGAATCATGCTGCGTAGCCGTTCATACAGTCCATACTGTTTATACTGTGCAATCATCTCAGCTGTGGTTTCTGTGGTACCATTCAAGGTTTTGATCTCATTTTCGATTTCCCCATCGGTTACCTGCAGTGTATACTGCTCGATTAGTTTTGATAATATGAGTTGATTCTTAACGCTCTTTTCAATGTCTGCATCAAGCTTCGTGTGTAGTTCTTCCTGGGTGATTTTGTTATCACGCAATGCATTTTGAGGATCTTCTGGAAAATGCTTGCGGATATATTGTTCGGCCTGGCGTGAAAATTCGTTGTTGATCAATGACTCAGGTAATGCAATGGTAACTTGCTCCATGAATTGTTCGAGAATATTTGAAACAAAATATCTATTTTGGAGTTCGACAAGCTGTTCTTTTTGTTTTTCTCTTAGCGAGCGTTTCAAATCATCCAAGGTTGCATATTCTTCATTGATATCCTGTGCGAATTCATCATCTAGTTCTGGCAATGTCTTTTCAGATATAGATGAAACAGTGATTACTGCGGTTTTCTTTGTGCCTTCTTTTTCAATATCTATCGTTTTCGTGACATCTTTTTCTAGTCCAATTACAGCATCTCCTAACCCAAGAGCGTCATCACCTGCAGTGCAGGTGAATCCCTTACGTCTTGTTTCTTCTATTTCGTTTCCAGCATCGTCGTGTTCCACGTAATCAAGGGTGATCACATCGTTTTTAGCGATGCTATTCGTCTGTTTTTTGCGGACATCAGCATTTTGTTCCTGAAGATGGCGGAGTTCATCGGCGATATCTTCATCACTCACGTCAATATCTGCAGATGTTGCACTCATTGATTCGAGATCCGGAAGGACAAAATCAGGCATGACATCGTATTCAAATGAGAATTGCAATGGAGCATCCTTTTTGATTTCTGGAATCTCTTTTACGTTTGGTTCTGAAATAGGAATAGGAGGTCGTTCGTCTGCGTTTTCAGTGCTGTTGAACAATGCATCGTATTCTTGTGAGATAAGCGTTTGCAAGACATGCTTTTTGATATCATCTGCAAATTTACGTTCGATAACCGCATGAGGTGTTTTTCCCTTGCGAAAGCCAGGAATTTGAACATCATTTGTTAAGTCTGCAACTGCTTTTGCAAATGTTAGATTGACTGTTTCGTATGGAACTTCAATAGCGATACGAACATGGGACTCTGAGATTTTTTCAATTGTTTTTGTTGTATGTGACATATGCTTAATTGATTCATATAGTGACAGCGAGAGACGGGATTTGAACCCGCGACATCCACCTTGGCAAGGTGGCACTCTACCCCTGAGTTACTCTCGCATTCAGACACTTGCCTTGCGAGAGAAGGGACTCGAACCCTTATACCCAAAGGCACCAGATCCTAAATCTGACGTGTCTACCAATTTCACCACTCTCGCAGTACTTCTATAGTATACCAGAAACAGCACAGGTAGTGAAGTGAGCCGTGAAGGGCTCGAACCTTCGACCCGCAGATTAAGAGTCTGCTGCTCTACCATCTGAGCTAACGGCCCATACACCCGACAGGATTTGAACCTGTGACCTGCGGATTCGAAGTCCGACGCTCTATCCAGCTGAGCTACGGGTGCGTGGGTGGATGACGGGATTTGAACCCGCAACAACCAGAACCACAATCTGGCGCTCTACCGTTGAACTACATCCACCAAGTAAGAGGTATTATTCACCATATACTGCTGATTGTCAACAAAGTCGTTTTCCTGGAAAAACAACAGCTGCCCCTATTATAACAGAAAAATCAAAAATACCGCTCAATATTTTAAAACATTATTCAAAAAATTTGCTATTCCTGAAGAATTTGGGTCATCAAACATCTCACGGGGGCTTCCGTGGGATTTGATAAGTCCATCCTCAAGATAGCAGATGTAATCAGCAACATTCCGGGCAAACCCCATGTGATGAGTAACCAAAACAAGATGGATGTCATCGTTACGTAATTCGCGTATCATATCCAAGACATCAACGGTGAACTCAGGATCAAGCGCAGAGGTTGGTTCATCCAAGGCGAGAAATTCAGGTTCTATCGCGATACTTCGCGAAATTGCTATTCGTTGCTTTTGTCCACCTGAAAGCTGATGTGGCCGTTTGTGTATGTGTTCATCAAGTTTAAAACGTTGCAATAAAGACATCGCCTTTGTGGTTGCATCTTCTTTTGAAAATCCATGGATCTTTGTTAATGGGAGAACGATGTTCTGCAATGCGTTCAAATGAGGGAACAAATTATACGATTGAAACACCATGCCAACGCGTTTTCGATATTCGCGCAGCTGGCGAGATCTTGCTTCGTTTCCTTGGGACAGCGTTGTCTGTTCTTGTGTCCCGTATAGCGCATTGTTGTTTACTCGAATACTTCCATACTCGAATGACTGCAGGCCAGCGATGCACCGTAAGAGAGTTGTTTTTCCTCCCCCAGAGGGTCCAATGACGACCATTGCGTGGACAGATTCAAGATTCAGCGTTATCTTATCAAGAACTATTTGATCCCCAAAAGATTTTTTTAGGTTTTTAATTTCAAGGTGCACGAGAATAGTGTAGTTTGCATACTAGATTTTGAACAGGGTAGGATTGTTCGACGTATTAATTCAGTATGTTTTCTTTTTCAAAGGCCTCAGTAAGCTGCGACGATAATTCTTCAAACAAGACTTGCTTATAGAGTGATTCTTGTAAATGCTCTTCAATAAGCAATAGACGTTTCGGCAATGAGCGCATTTCAAGCAAGGCTTGTAATTCGAAGGTGCTGAACAAAGGGAGACTAGGTGCAAAAAATGACAGTTGAAATGGATTAATACTCTCTATAAAGGAAGCAGAATATCTAAATTGCGATGCAATAGCCCATTTTTTCAAGACCCTTTTTGTATAGATTAGTTGTTTATCTAATGCTCTTTTTCTGATTATCGGGAAATCGCGATACTGTTTCACCGCTGCATGGGGTATCATATCGACGGAAAAGCATTTTTTTATTTTAAAACGTTGTTCTCCCTGAATAAGGATATCGAGCATTCCTCCGCTACGCGCTGCAAGAAGTTTTTTTATGCTGACAAAGCATCCTATGTTTTGCGTAACTGAACCATTTCTGTAGACAAGTCCGATTTGTTCTTGTGATTGGTGGTGATGGAGAATGATTTTTCGTTCTTCGCGGGTATACACCTGGAAGGGAAGCGAACGCCCCGGAGTGATAATTGATTTAGTAAAAAAGACAGGGATTTTCTTATGCATCGTTGACCTGCAGTGAGATGGGGCAATGATCAGACCCCGGAATATCCGCATGAATACGCGATTGAGCAATATGTGGCATAAACGAACTGTTTGCAAAAAAATAGTCAATCCGCCATCCTACATTGTTTTCTCGCGCTGTTCCGCGTGGTGACCACCATGTATACTGTCCTGCTTCGGTGTTAAAAGCACGAAAAGTATCAACATACCCAGCCTCTACGAATACATCGAGCCAGGCGCGTTCTTCAGGGAGATAGCCTGGGTTTTTTTCGTTGTCTTTTGGTCGAGCAAGATCAATTGGTTTATGGGCAATATTGTAGTCTCCACAAAGGACAATATTTTTCCCAGCTGACACATAGTGATTGCACAGCGATAGAATGTGGTGACAAAACGAGAGTTTATAGGGAAGGCGTGCTCCCTGTGCCTGCGAATTTGGAAAATAGCAATTCATCAACACAAATGCATCAAATTCTAAGATCACTCCACGACCCTCAGAATCAAAGGCCGGATTTTCAAGATTGCTTATCTGTCTTGGCGTTTCTTTGGCATAGACGACGACTCCGCTATAGCCTTTCTTCTCAGCACTGCTCCAATACGATGTGTATGAAGGCAGGTTAATTAATGCATCATCGAGTTGTTCTTTTTGTGCCTTGGTCTCTTGAAGGCAAACGATGTCAGCGTTTGAGTTCTGTATATACTCAGATAAGCCTTTTTTTGCAGCGGCACGAATGCCATTTACGTTCCATGATATTATATTCATTGTTCAAAAGAGAAGAATACCGTTACTGGTGTTCTCGGTAATTCCTTCACATTGTTATCCTCTACATAGAGTTTCGGAATAAACAGGAGTCGAACTCCACTATTTTCTAGGGTATATGCAAAATGAATACGTTCACTGCTGCCATCGAAGACAAAGGCGATCACTCCATCTGCAAGAGAAGGGTCATCCAAGTGGGCAGAAAACAATACTGTTCCGGTGTTTGCGCTGCTTGTTGGGATAACATGAGGAACAAGCGATGCATAGTTGTTCCAGATAAAACTGCCATCGGCATCAAGAATAAGAATGCCATAAGTTGCGCTGACAAAACTCTTTGAACGAGTCACCAAAGCCTCAAGTAATGCTTGTCGCCTTTCTTGCTCTTGTTGTCGCAATGTTTGGATATAGGCAAGATCATTTTCTGCATCTCCAGCGGGGTCGATAAGTTTAACAAACTCATATCGTTGCAAACCGGCTTCTTGTTTGATATAGGCATATACGCGTGTTTCAGAAATAAATTCTAGCTCGATGGGGCTATTCTCAAGAAAAAAATGGTTTGGCTTTTTTGACTCTGTAATGGCAGTAAAAGGGTAGGTGTTTTTGTTGCCTGGCAATGTCAGGGTGAGGATTTGATCATGCGGATCAATGCCGATACCAAGACTGGTATTAAAACGGTCAAGGTCGATGCGGTTGTTTTGGATGAATTCCTCGAAATAGGCAGGGCGCCACATCGTGTAGAACAACTGATCAATGATTTGTGATTTTTCTGCTCCATCACTCTCAGCCAATGTGTCGTAGACATCAAGATAATATCCAAATACCCATCCTCGTGTTCCATTTTGTGTAAGTACTTCATACCAATGTGAGATCAATCCAGATAGGTTTGTCTCTTCGGGATCTTTGTGGATTATTTTCACTATTTCATCTTCATCGAGGCGATAGATGATCTCTGCATTTGTTTTTTTCTCACTTCTGATGGGAAGGGAACGTTTTAACGAACTTCCATAGAGAGTCTTTAATATAGCAAAGGTTTCTGCAAACTGTTGTGCTTCTTGGCGAGAATTAAACTGAATCAGGCGCCAGGATGGAGAAACATAGGTTTCTTTTTCAGCACGAAACGTTATTTGATCACGCAGCATTGATTTTTCAGTAATAGTGATACGAGTACCTGCTTCGATGCCCCAGAGGTCATCAGCCCACAGAAT
Source organism: Spirochaetia bacterium (assembly GCA_965243525.1). Taxonomy (GTDB): domain Bacteria; phylum Spirochaetota; class Spirochaetia; order WTKD01; family WTKD01; genus WTKD01. Next base: position 1,405,222 of record OZ251568.1, read on the forward strand.
TACGCCGTGTCCGATGCCACGAGAACAGGATGGTAATAACACTATCCCTATAATGCAAATAGCTCTAAGGCATAAATTGATCGTCTTTAACAATGACTAAGACCCTTCCTTTTTTTAATAAATTGATTAACTGTTCAGAATGCAGTATGCGGTGCGTATCATAGGTATCAAGCACGATATCAGTTGGATACACGCCGTTTATCTTTGTAGCAGCGATACGCAACGGATAGAGCCCTATGCGATGTACGAAGGGAGTTTCATCGAGGGAAGTTGTATAGGCGAGAATTCCCCATGATGCATATGCATCGCTATCATACTGTTCACGCTTCAGAAGTGGTTGCAAATCTCCGCCATAGATTTCAGGAAAGAGTGACACTTGCAAATGCACCTGTTCAGCAGTGCCGACGAGTGGCAATGGTTCTTGAGCATAGATAACGATTCCGGTGCTATCTTGTGTACTTCTCCAGGGGAGAAACCGCTGGATGGGAACATCTTGAATAGGGTGATAAAACAGTTCGGTGATAAGCGGATACAAGGGTTGAGCGTATTCCAGAGTGACTGTGGTAAAATCTGGACTAACCCTCGATTGTGTAGGTAAAATAGTTGAGAGTCTGCGTGCAAGTTGTGGGCGTAGATGGGGATTTAATTCGATTTCTTCCTCAATGGTATAGAGTGAGTCGAGTTTCCAAGGGCGCAGCAAGGATTCAAAACGCGCAGGAAATTCCTTGTTGAATGCGTGTTGTAGCTTTTGTGCGGCGATGAGTTGGTCTGGCTGATTCAGCTCTAATGCAAGAACGACTTGCAGCAATATGGTTGTTGTTGCCCAGTCAACGTGCAGTGATTCTGAAATAATAGGTGCGGAGGGCTGTTCTTGTGCATGGGCGGGGAATATGCCAACTATGCAATAAAAAATGATGAAGCACCATAAACATCGTCTTTGAAAAATAGAATTACTCATAGAGTGTCTCCGAAGAATATACCAGCCCATTCCCAATTACCATGTACACTATTATCTGCAGGAAAATCAACTCTTTTAAAATAAAAATACCAGGTGGGAATACGATAGGACCAACCCCAGGTGCGCAGATAGGCTTCTTTCGCATTTGATGCGGAATCAAGTCGTGATGAATACTGGACTGTTGAGCGGCGCAAAAAAGGAGTTATATTGAACGTTCGAATGCTGGAGTTTTCGTCGAACAACTCCTGGTTCCAACTCATCGTGAAAAAAGAATCCTTTGCGCGGTATCGAAGCAGACGAGAGGTGTCTTTTTGGGCAAGTGCTGATCGTATATTTGCGACCAAGGTATCTAGTGAATTAAACGTCCACGAGCGATCACTGTTGTATCGTGAAACCCAGTGAAGCACTTGTTTGTAGCGATACGATTCATAGTTTGTTTCCAACGAAAGGTATTCAAGATAGGCTTGATACATCTCTGACCAGTGACCCATGTCGTTATAATGCTGTGCAATGGTGTACAAATTGTTTGCTTGTTGTGCATCAGTGCTAGCAGGGTGTTGATTCTTTGCAAGAAGGGCAGACGTTTGCTCCCATGGGCGTGTGCTCAGTTGTGAGAGCAAGGTAAAACTCTCTTGTTGTATCGAAATACCCTCCACGTTGATATTGCTAGCGATTGCCCTACGTGCGTATACGCAGGCGAGTTCTTTTTGTCCCTGTTCAGCATAGTTGCGTGCTATTAGATAGATATAGTAGGAATGGAAGGGATTGTCGGGGTTCTGCTGTATGTGTTCAAGTAGGAAGGGGACGATATATTCAGTTTTGTTGTTGTTTTGTAGGATAGAGAGTATTTGTAATACTATTCCATGGGCATTACTTGGGGAATTACGAGAATTCTCGTATTGCTCCCACAAAAAATTGTTGTCGACCACCGCATAAAAAGGTGATTCCGGAGAATGTGAACAGGCTCCAAATGTCGCAACAAGGAGAAAAAAACAAATTACTCGCGGTGACACAGTACGAGAATACGAAAAATATGTTCTCTTTGCAAGAAGATTTAGGCGGTATAGGATACAGTAGAATAATTAATTGGAGGAATTGTGGCAGAAAAAATCACAAAAAAAGGAAGCGATCTTGTTGTACCAACAAACCCTATCATACCGTATATCGAAGGAGATGGAACCGGGCCTGATATTTGGGCTGCGTCAGTACGCGTTTTTGATGCAGCGGTAAAAAAGGCGTATAACGGAGAGCGTAAAATAGAATGGAAAGAAGTCTATGCAGGCGGAAAATCCTATGACGAGAATGGCGAATGGTTACCTAAGGAAACGGTTGATGCGTTTAGGGAACATCTTATTGGCATAAAGGGGCCACTTACGACACCTGTTGGTGGAGGATTTCGCAGTTTAAATGTTGCCTTGCGGCAAATTCTTGACTTGTATGTATGTTTGCGACCAATCATGTATTTTGATGGCATCCCAAGTCCGGTGCGACATCCTGAACGTATTGATATGGTTGTGTTTAGGGAAAACACCGAGGATGTCTATGCAGGATATGAGCTTGAGTCGGGAACCCCGGAAGCAGATAAACTGCGCGATATTTTGAATAAAGAATTCGGATGGAATATTCGCCCACAATCAGGGCTTGGTATTAAACCGATTTCATCGTTTGGCACTGAGCGATTGGTGAGAGCAGCGATACGCTATGCTATTGAGAATAACCGCAAGAGCGTAACCTTGGTACACAAGGGAAATATCATGAAGTTCACTGAAGGGGCATTTCGTGCATGGGGTTATGAACTTGCAAAGAAAGAGTTTGGTGATAAAACGGTCACCTGGGATGACATAGGGTATGCCGATGTTCCAGAGGGAAAGATTCTCGTGAAGGATACGATTGCTGATGCGTTTTTGCAGCAGATCCTCACGCGAGCTGCTGAATTTGATGTTATTGCGACGATGAACCTCAACGGTGATTATATTTCAGATGCGCTTGCAGCACAGGTTGGAGGAATAGGTATTGCACCGGGGGCAAACATCAACTATGATTCGGGACATGCAATTTTTGAGGCAACACATGGCACAGCGCCAAAATATGCCGGAAAAAATATGGTGAATCCTAGCTCTGTTATTCTTTCGGGCTATCTCATGCTTGAGTATTTGGGGTGGAAAGAAGCAGCGACATTGATCAAGAAAGGACTTGGAAAAGCTATTGCTCAAAGAGTCGTTACTTATGATTTTGCACGACTCATGGATGGTGCCACCAAGGTTTCAACCAGTGAATTTGGAGATGCCATCATTAAGAATTTGTAATAAGAATTCTGAGTGGAATTGTTTGTTATTCCACGCTAAACAGTATCCTGCTCGTCTTCAGAGGTAGAATCAATATCTTGAAATAATATCTCAGAAAGGGGCAGGGCTTTTTTTGTTTTTTCATCCCGAAAGCGAAACACTGCGATTTTTTTTCTCAAAACGTAAAAGAGCACTCCTGCGATACAGGCAAGGGGGATGTTAAACCACCACGACAGCGTATAGTGTTCGATGGTTAATGTCCCGGCATAGATGACTAATGTGATGATTGCAAGATAGAGTGTTGCATAGCGCTTTTTTTCTGCTTTGTCTCGATGTCTGCGTTGGAGCAGATTAATGATTATGATGGCGATAAACAGCCAATAGAATATGTCTGCTATGGAAAAATCAGATATATTAAAGTTAAATATTCCAAACATGCTTGCTACAATGTACTGCATGGTGGCGTTTAATACAATCAGCAAGCACAAGGGCGGTCATCGCTTCAACGACCGGCACTACGCGTGGGCAGATGCAGGGATCGTGGCGACCCTCTGTTCGGATGATTTGTTCATTTCCAAATCGATCAATCGTCTCTTGTTCTGTTGCGATGGATGACGGTGGCTTGACCGGCACCCGAAAAATGATATCTTGCCCAGTTGAGATTCCACCAAGAATCCCTCCCGCATTGTTTGTTTTGAATCCTTCTTTTCGCATCCAATCGTTGTGTTGGCTCCCGGTCATGCGTCCTGCATTGAGTCCAGAACCAAATTCTATGCCCTTTGTCGCTCCGATTGATAGGATTGCATGGGCGAGCAAGGCGTCGAGTTTGTCAAAGACCGGTTCCCCAAGACCTGAAGGAAGACCAGAAACAACGCATTCGATGATTCCTCCACAACTTTCTTGTTGCTCTTTCAAAGAAAGGATATATGCTTCCATGTCCTTTGCTGCTTGCGGATCGCATGCGCGTACAGGATTTTTCTCTATGACAGAAAAGTCCTTTGTTTTGCAGACAATAGAGCCAATGGTGTGGGTATAGGCGGTGATTCGTATATTAAAATCAGCGATGAATAGTTTTGCGATGGCGCCGGCGGCGACTCGGGCGGCGGTTTCCCGGCCACTAGCGCGACCACTGCCCCGAAAATCACGAAATCCATATTTTTTGTCGTAGGTATAATCCGCATGTCCCGGACGATACATATCCTTGATCGCATCATAGGCTGAAGAATCATGATCTGCATTGTGCAGTATGAGCATAATCGGTGTTCCAGTGGCTAAATCGTTGAACACCCCTGAAAGAATGTGCACGCGGTCTGATTCTTTTCGAGGAGTCGTTATATCTGATTGTCCCGGTTTTCGTCGATTCATTTCTTGCTGGATGAATGCAAGATCAATAGGCAATTTTGGAGGAACCCCGTCGACAATGACTCCAACTGATTCTCCATGCGATTCTCCAAAGGTGGTTATTCTAAACAGTTCTCCGAATGTATTTGCTGGCATCTATAATTCCTATTGCTATGATAGCAGAATGCAATGAATCTGGGCATTCCTTGAAACACATGATGGAGATATCTTGCCATAGTGACAGGAAAGTCATAGGGGAGGGGGCAAAATAAAATCTCAAAGATCATTGTTCTGTCTGTAATTCTCGGCTGCTAGGGCAGCGCAATTTCAGTGGACAGTGAGAACACAGCGGAACACGAGGTTTACAGACTCGTTGTCCAAAGCGCACCAAGGCTTGATTAATCGTTAACCAAAATTTTTTTGGAAGTGTTTGTTGTAATCTTGCTTCGGTGTCGTCGGGAGATTTGGTTTTGACAAAGCCAAGGCGGTTTGCGATGCGGTGCACGTGAATATCGACACATATTGCAGGAATAGAGAACCCTGCACTCAATACAAGATTTGTTGTTTTTAACCCAACGCCGGGCAGTTCGAGCAATGCCTCACGTGTATTTGGAACCTCGCCTCCATACTGTTCTATAAGTATCGTACATATTTGTTTGATCCGCTCTGCCTTCACTGCATAAAATCCCACGGGATAGATAAGAGCGGCGATTTCATCAGCAGACATGGTTGCTATGGAATATACTGAATCAACACGTTCAAACAAACGTTCAGATGCCGCAAGAGTCACGCTATCGCGTGTTCGGAGTGATAGTATAGTGGAAAGAAGGATGTGAAATGGGGTCTTATACTGTGTTGCAATGGCGTCAACTGATGCAGGGGGAACATTTTGTAGCACAGAAGAGATGGCCTCGACTGCCTGATCCCAGGTTAGACCAAGGGGGTTGGTGCAAGGCATATGTGGTGGATCAGCAAACCGGGCAGATGGAGGAAGCATCTCCGGGTCTATCCATCGTCGTCGTTTACTTCAACTACAACGTCGCCCTCGGTGGCTTCGTCTGCTTCTTCGGCAACATATGCGTCCATTTTCGCGAACAACTCTTTTGCAGCGGCTTTTTCATCTATGCCATAGGTGAGAGCAAGCTCATCAATCAGCAATTGCAATGCATTGTCATAGAGTTTTCGTTCAAGAATGGGAAGTTCTTTTATTTTCTTGCGGGTATGCAGGCTATACACCACTTCAGCGATGTTTGCGATACTTCCTTTTTTAAGGAGGTCCAAACTTTGCTGATAGCGTTGCTTCCAATCGCTGCTGAGTTCAGGGATAGGTTTGGAAAATATATCATCGAGTTTGTCAGCTTCTTTTTTACTCACCAAGAGACGAACCCCAAGCTCCTCTGCCTTATCCACTGGAATCTTGATAACCATGTCAATTTCATTCAGCTCAATGATATAATACCAGAGGGTCGCATCACCGAATGGCAATTCTTTAATATCTATGATTTTCCCCACCCCTTGAATGGGGTATACAATATGTTGATTCAACTTGAAAGGGATATTTTTAGGAGGATTTTTTGGTCGTGAACTGCTCATGCCTTTATGCTACACTAATCACGTATGCAAGAAAAGAAGAAAATCCTTATGCTCGCTGGATTTCCCCTGTTTATCGTTGTTTTTGTGGTGCTTACTGTTGTATTTTGGAATGACCTAACAACAATTTTTGTCAGCATTGAAGCATTAGAGGAATTTCTCAAAGAAAACAAGACGACGATCATTCCCTATTTTGTTGGATTGCAAATTGTGCAGGTAGTGCTGTTTTTTATCCCCGGGGAATTTGTGCAGATTGCTGGAGGTTATCTTTTTCCGTTCTGGCTTGCTTTGGGGCTGACCAGCTTGGGTATCTGTATTGGGGGAATGATAAACTATTTTTTTGGTCGAGTGCTTGGATATAGTTTTTTTACAGCGATCTTGGGAGAAAAAAGGATGGACAACTACATTCGATACTTTAATTCAAATCGCGCATGGGTTATCTGTACACTGTTGTTTTTGATACCTGGATTTCCAAAAGACATCCTTTGCTATATCGCAGGCATCGCAACCTTGCGTGCATTTCCATTTTTTTTGATTTCCACGATTGCCCGTCTGCCTGGTATCCTGGGATCAATTCTCATGGGGCAGGCAATATCCAACCGAAATTGGTGGCTGCTCGTGCTGCTGGGACTTGGCAGCATTTGCATTCTATTCGTTGTTCATCGATACCGTGAATCGATATCTCGATGGACAAGCAAGGTGTCTGGGAGCGAATGATTTGTGATTCCTTGCGGCAATGCGTTTGGATTCAGTTTCATCGCAGCAAATGGGTGAATATCAAGTGGATTGCTATACCAACCAGTGTATCGATCATTGTCTAGAACGTTTATAGCAATGCTCCTTCGCATGGGCATAACAACTGCAGTTTGAAGGAGTATTTCTTCAGCCTGTGTGAGAATTGAATAGCGTTTTGTGCGGTCTGATTCTGAAAAACTTTTGTTAATAAGGTCGGTAAAGGCATCATCTTGAAACTGAGAAAAATTAATTGCGCTTTCCTCCACAAATAATTCCAGCAATGCATATGGATCGGTGTAATCAGCAATCCAACTGAGCATGCCAATATCATACATATCACTCGTAGCATAGTAAGAAACGAGATTAGCCGATTGCGGCAAATGAAATAGGATTAATTCTTCAACAATATCTGACCAAGCCTGGGTGAACGGTGTTTCAAGATATTCAATCCAACTTGGAGAGGGAAGTGCAACGCGTAATGGAGGAAGTGGATTGGACGAAGAATATCCATGTTTTGCCAATATTTCTAGAGCCTGTTCACGGTCTTGCAGGTTGATGGGATTACCCGGGGTATAATTTGGTATTGCAGGGATGAGATTTGCTGAAGGAGCAAGAAAATGTTCACGAGAGCGAATGAGTTCCCAATTGACTAGGAGCGCCAGAGCACGACGTATTTCAGGGTTGCCCCATGTGTCTAATGTCCGGAAGAATAAAAAAGTAGAAGAAAATGTCTCGTCGACAACTACATTTTGTTTGTGTTCGAGTTCTTCAATCGTTACATTTCCCGATACAATCCAGTCGACAAGCCCTCTGTTGTAGAGATCGGTCATTTCATCGGGGTTGAGTTTATCAAAACCAGCGCGAATGGTGGCAAAATAAACATCCTCATAATTCCAGTAATATTCGTTTTTGGTCAAAGTGAAGGTGTCTTCTGTTGTATCTGCAATATAATAGGGGCCGCTATAGGGAATATCAGTTAAGTCGGTGGGATTTTTTTCTTGCTTGCGAAGATCAGAATGAGTGACTGTAAAACTGTGGTGGCAAAGCATTTTGAGAAATTGTGGTGTCGCACGAACAAGATCGACTTGGAGTGTTTTTTCATCAAGAGCGCGCAACCCAAGCCGCTTGGGATTTCCGTCGCGATAGGCATAAGCACCGGCAATAATATCAAAAAAGGCTGCAAAATAAGACCCCTTGCCTGCATCCAACTGCGCCTTCCATGAATCGACAAAATCTTGTGCTGTTATTTGCTCCCCGTTAGAAAAGTATGCATTTTCGCGCAATGTAAACGTATATCGTGTATTTCTTTTGTTAGTTGTCCATGATTCTGCAATTGCAGGTACTGGAAACAAGTATTCAGGATCGTATTGCACCAAACCTTCATGAATTGCGGTGAAAAACTGAGCTTCTTCAGTGGTTACTGCATAGATGGGGTTGATTGCCGGCAAGCTATCTGAGAACGAAACCGTTAGGGTTGTTGTCGCTTGGGCAAACGTTGCAATAGATACAAGGCCGAAAAGCACATAGTATGCAAACATTTTCATACCATAGTGTATGTAAAACTAATCGACTTAAACAAGCAAAATTTCACGTACTCATTACCGTGCTGCCTTAGTTATATCACGTAAGATACTTAATTTAGTTGTTTATATAGTATGCGAGGTTTTTTGTGCTTTATAAGTATTGGTATGAGTATGAATATTTCTTGTGAGTTGTTATCTCCTCAATCAGTCGTGATTGAAATAGACAGAAGCCATTTTTTGGAACATTCGATTCGATTGGATCGAGAATTGCTGACGTATTGGAATGGCCGTCAGAAAGTGGTCATTCCCATTGAGGGATTGAATAATCCCGTGGTGAAAAAATCCCTTGTGCTTCCTGATTTTCTTCCCTTGGTCATTTCGTATACGGGATTTGTGCAAGATATCCCAGTGCTCTATGGCACAACGATATTGACGCATACATTACTCCAAACACCAAACGATGCGCAATACACTTTTACAATAGATTACGTAGTAGGCAACCTTGGTGAGATAATTATCAAGCTTGCGGAGCAAGGGTATGCGATTTTCCGCATAGATCTCATGCGATTTATGGAAAAAATGTATGATTTGGGGGACGAAAACCCTGTTGTTCTTGCAGAATCGGTGATTACGCGAGCACTTATTACCGACACCATGCATAGCCGCCTCATCACGCCAAAAACGTACCCATTGCCAGAATCACTCTATAACGAGGTGTTTTCAGGCGCTCCTTGGCGATTTTTTCAAGGACAACCACTCAGATCAGACACCAGACTCAGCGAAGGGTTTTATTATCTGTTCAAAGAAACAGCAGAACATACGCGTGATTCCATGATCGAATTATACGTCGACGCCCAGGGGAGTTACTCACATGTGTATATCGTTGATGAATAAAATGCATTGATTTTTACTCCCTGTAACCTGTCAAGCCATTAATTGTGTATACTAAGTAATAGCTAGTAACCAGCTAAATCGCTATTCTAGCTGTGGTATAATAGGTATGCACTCACAAAACTACGTAAAACCAACACCGAAGTCTACGATCCATCCTTGGAATGAGGATGTCCGGTTTCAAGAGGTCTATGCACGTATTCGTGGCCATACCTTGGTAGATCAATACCGACTTCATGAATTATGGAGCATTGTTCAGCAAGTACTCTCGCTTGAGGGAGATCTTCTTGAAGTGGGCGTCTGGCGCGGAGGAAGTGCTGCAATCATATTGCATGCGATGAACCAAGGAGATCGAGAAAAAACCTTGTATGCGGCGGATACTTTTTCAGGTGTTGTGCACGCTGGTGAGCATGACCCGGTCTATGTTGGCGGAGAACATGCTGATTGCAGTGAAGAACAAGTTCACGCGTTACTTTCTCAACAAAAAACAAAAAATTGTGTAAAATGGAAACTATTACGTGGAATATTTCCTGAAAAGTGTGCTATATCTATACAAAACGATATTTTTTGTTTTTGCCATATAGATGTGGACGTCTATACATCTGCAAGGGAAATAACTCGTTGGGTTTGGCCACGATTGGTTGCCAATGGGGTTTTGATTTTTGATGACTATGGATTCGAAAATTGTGGGGGGGTGCGTAGATGGGTTGATGAATTTTGTGCATCTATGAAGGGTGCTGCACTGTTGGTATACAACGTCAATGGGCATGCTCTAGTGGTAAAGAGATAGTACCGATGAAGATGTGTTATGGATTATTATTTCTCAGTTGGGCTGTACTTGGATGTCAGTCAACATTGCCAACCCATGATTATGGGGTGGGGATGCGCAATTTTACGTTAAAGCATACGTCAGTGGAAATCAAAGAGAAAAATTATGCGCTCACCAGGGATTCCATTGAGAATATACTGCAGAGTACCACGTCAGTTCTTGATTTATACAATCAGGATGCTACGCATGACAGGGTTTTGTCGTTTTTTACCGAAATTACTGGCTCACAAGAGATTGCTGTTTTAATTTTCCGTTATGCCCAGCAGTATGATTTACCGGTATTGTCGGTGTTCTCGTTGGCATGGGTTGAAAGTCAATTCGACATATATGCAACCAATGGCAATGCAACCTCAGTTGATCGAGGTGTTTTTCAGCTCAATTCATCTACATTTCGCCACCTTCGCCCCGAAGATTTCTATCATCCAGAGACAAATATCCATCATGGCATAGCCTATTTGCGCCAATGTCTTGATACTGCGGGAGATATCGAAACAGCCTTGGCTATTTACAATGCGGGGGCTTATCGTGTTCTGCAGGGGATGACTCCCGAGACAACCAAGCGTCATGTCTGGCGTATCAAAAACTATGAAAATGTTCTGCACGAGCAATTTTCATCTTTTATTCTTGATAGCCTTGATGTACAATCATGATACATGATTATATGCCTTGATACCCATCTACAAGAGGATGATCTTTCATTGCTCATCCAAGAAATACGGGGTGCTGAGAATCTCTCGGTGCACCCTGTTCCCCATCCGCAGGGAGTGGAAGTCCTGGTAGTTTCAGGGAAGGGTGTCTCGTTTGATCGCATTCAGCAGCTGCCCCATGTGCGCTCGGTGCACGATATTTCTGAACCCTATCCACTCAGTTCGCGTTCTTTTAAACCAAAGACTTCCATAGTCTCGCTCTCAGATCAGGTGCGATTTGGTGATATCGCTGTTGGAGTTGTTGCAGGACCTTGTTCAGTTGAGGGAGCAAGTGAAATTCTTGATATTGCCGAAATGGTACGTGAATCAGGTGCCTGTGCGATTCGCGGAGGTGCATTCAAACCACGCACCTCGCCCTATTCTTTTCAGGGCATGGGAGAAGCTGGGCTTGAGCACCTGTGTGAGGCAGGCAAGCAGGTTGGTTTGCCGGTGGTTTCTGAGGTTGTTTCTGCAGAATACATTCCCTTGCTCTCACTATATGTGGATGTTTTCCAAATCGGTGCGCGCAACATGCAGAATTTTGAGCTGTTAAAGCAGGTGGCTTCACAAGGAAAACCAATTTTGCTCAAGCGAGGACTTGCTGCCACCATTGAAGAATGGCTTATGGCAGCTGAATATCTGCTTGCCTATGGTGCGCAGGATGTTGTGCTATGTGAGCGAGGAATCCGAACATTTGAACGCTATACACGCAACAGTCTCGATATTTCATCGATTCCGGTCATAAAAAAACTCACTCATTTGCCAGTTATTGTTGATCCATCCCACGCAACAGGATTGCGTGAACAGGTTTTGCCCTGTGGACTTGCCGCTGTTGCCGCAGGAGCAGACGGATTGATCGTTGAGGTGCACCAGGATCCACCAAGGGCCTTTTCAGATGGAGCGCAAAGCCTCTATCCAGAACAGTTTGAAAAACTTATGCGTGATCTTGAGGTCTTAACCCCACTTGTTTCGCGAGAAATTATTAGAGTACCACGACTTGTTGATCCAATAGAAAGCATCAAATATCCAGATAAGAAAGAACCGGATGAAATAGTGGCTTTTCAAGGACAACATGGATCTTTCAGCGAGCAGGCCGTGCAGATGTTGTTTCCAAACCATTCCCAGGCGATTGCTACGAATGATTTTCAAGCATTGTTGCGATCAGTTGACAGCGGGGAGGCGGTCTATGGGGTGGTTCCCGTTGAAAATTCGCTCATGGGAACGATTCATGAAAGCTATGATCAGTTGATTCATTTTCCGAACTTGCACATTGTTGGTGAGCTCTATATGCGTATTGAGCATGCCCTCATCGGCACGAAAGATGCGAGCATTGATTCGATTACCACGGTGTATTCACAATCGCCAGGATTTGAGCAGTGCAAGACCTTTTTGAATGACCATCTTGACTGGGAATTGGTGCCTTATCGTGATACTGCAGGAGCGGTCTCGTATATTGCAGAAAAAGGGGATAAAAAACTTGCTGCAATTGCAAGTGCACGCGTTGCGGTGCTGCATAATCTCAACGTGTTAAAACAAGGTATTGAGAGCAATCCGCAAAATTATACGCGATTTCTTGTTGTTTCTCGTGAGCGCGCAACGCTTCATGGGAGACCAACCAAGGCATCCTTGGTGTTCAGCACCCATCACAAACCAGGGTCTTTGTTCCGCTGTCTTGAATGTATGGCGAAGGCTTCGTTGAATTTAAAAAAACTTGAGTCCCGTCCTATTCATGGCAAACCATGGGAATATCAGTTTTATCTTGATGTTGACATTGAAGATGCTGAAGATCGGTTTGCACAGGCATTTGCAATTCTCGAACAAGAAGCTGCAGTTTGTCGATTATTGGGAATCTATCGGGCCGATAGAATTTTTTGACGAAGAATCTAATGGTATAGTTTGAATTGGTGGTTTGCGATTCTGGAAGATGCTGGTGAAGAAAGGAGAATGCCCCAATAGTTTAATTTTTTGACGCAGCCAACTTTCCCTTGATCAAGGAGATCTTCTAATTTTATATAAGTCAATCCCCTCTTGGAAAGAGGGGATTGGTCCATGATCTTATAAATTGTTGAGTTATTAATGCCATTGGAGTCTTGGCCACTCACCGATTTGCATTGTCCAAGTGTCTGTGAAATTCCAACCGGAAAACTGAGTTTTTGTTATCAAATTACCACGACCATTAGCTGTTGTGTACACTTTTCGATTGTCTGCATATGTGTAATAGGGGATGGTGTCCAATGCCCCTTGATTATTAGAGCCGCCTCCTGCTTCAGTTTGTTGAGTAAGAGTTCTATCAAAATAGGTATTTGTGGTTACAAGTCTTCCAGTGACACCGGGCGCTCCATATATATACCCCACCAATCCACCAGCTCTCCTATATTCGTCTGTTCCTGTCGTTCTTCCCGTTACATAGCTATTTTTAATGGTGACATTTCCAGCAGTACGTATATCTACACTTCCCACCAGTCCACCAGCAGGGTTTCCCATCACCGTTCCTGTTGCATAGCTATTTGCAATGGTAATACCTCCAGTGACACCAGTATTTATAAATGCATCCCCCACCAATCCACCAGCAAAATAGCCTGACACAACATCCGCTGTAGCATAACTTGCGGTAATACTACCATTGAGCATAGTTCCTACCAAACCGCCAACAATGCCACCACCGTCCACGCTTTTCACGCTTCCCCCCTCAACGCCAACGTTGCTAATCGTACCCGCACTTCGTCCTGCAAGTGCGCCTACGTGATCTTCTCCCTCTATACTAGGATTATCTGTACCTCTATCGGCAAGGATGAGCTTCAGATTGCGTACCTCTCCTCCTGCTCCTATAGCTCCAAAGAATCCAACATAAGTCTCCCTTGGTTTTAGTATCTTTAGATTGCTGATAGTCTTCCCATTGCCTTCAAAGATCCCCGTAAAGGGAGTTCCAGAATGAGTAGGTGTTGAGCCCGTTCCTATCGGTTCAAAATTTTCAGTCAAGGTGATATCATTCACAAGAACAAAGCCTCCACTGGGATTATCCCGCATCTTCTGAAAATCTTCTTCAGTGGAAATAGGAACGTAGTTCTCAAATGGACCTACTTCATTTAGACCTACTTCATTTAGACCTACTTCATTTAGACCTACTTCATTTAGACCTACTTCATTTAGACCTACTTCATTTAGACCTACTTCATTACAGCTGGTGACTGCAATACTGATCACTAGGGCTGCTATGCAATAGAGCACTCGGCTCGATTGTTTCTTTTGTGTTCTATTAGAATGTTTCATAATTTGTCTCCTCTATTACTAACTATACTATATACATATGCATATGTAGTGATAAAGACAAGGGTATTCGCAATTTTTACATAGGTGAGTTCGAGGGTGGGAGAGGCAAGAGGCAGATCATGACAAGGGATGTTATACAACAAAATTAACAATTTTATTTGGAACCAGGATGCAGCGACGTATCGTTTTGCTTGGATGCTAAAATCCCCTCTTGGAAAGAGGGGATCGGTTCATGTGTTCATAAATTGCTAAGTTTATTGTTGCCAGGCAAGTCGTGGCCACATTCCGTCACCAGACCAATGCCAGTGATCTTCATTTCCATCAGTAGAATCACCAGTGAAATCCCAGTCAGGAAAATTACTTTGCTGTATCAAACCACCGCTGCCATCGGCTGCTGTGTACACTTGCCCATCTGTGTGCGTGTGAAAAGCGGTAACAACTGGTAGTGTTAGGCCTCCTTGTGTATTAGCAAGATTGAACGTTTGGAGTTCTGGTCCGTTTGGATTTGTACTTTGTGCATCAAAATAATTGGCGACTATTCTATCGGCAGAGGGATTAGTTAAGATATATATATTTCCAATCAATCCACCAACATTGGTAGTTCCCGTTACTGCTCCTGTTGCATAGGTGTTTTTAATGCTCCGATTCCCTTCATCATCGTAATCACTAGACCCGATCAGCCCACCAACATTGGTAGTTCCCGTTACTGTTCCCGTTGCGTAGCTGTCTCTAACTACACCATAGTTAAGCCAACCTACTAGTCCACCAACATGAGTAAGTCCTTCTACTGTTACTGTTGCATAGCTGCCGGTGATGATTGAGTTGGGGTTTGATGATTCCCCCGCTAATCCACCAGCGGTATGAGAGTTGCCTTTCACATATCCTCCTTCAACCCCAACATTGCTAATAGAGCCATGATTCCATCCTGCGAGTGCGCCTACGTTGTTATTGCCCTCTATACTTGGAGTCGTTGCATCTCCATCGGCAAGGATGAGCCGCAGGTTACGTACCTCTCCCCCTGCTCCTATATATCCAAAGATTCCTATATCATTCTCCCCTGGTTTTAGTATCTTCAGATCTCTGATTGTTTTGCCATTGCCTTCAAAAGTTCCGGTAAAGGGCTTGGAGGCATCTCCTATTGGTTCAAAATTTTCAGTCAATGTGATATCATTCACAAGAAAAAAGTTTCCACTGGGATTATCCCGCATCTTCTGAAAATCTTCTTCGGTGGAAATACCTCCTCCATCAAATGGACCCACTCCATTACAGCTGATGACTGCAATACTGATGACTAGGGCTGCTATGCAATAGAGCACTCGGCTCGATTGTTTCTTTTGTGTTCTATTAGAATTTTTCATAGTTTTACTCCTCTATTTACTAACTATACTATATATATATATGCATATGTGGCGATAAAGACAAGGGTATTCGCAATTTTGACATAGGTGAGTTCGAGGGTAGGGCATGCAAGAGGCAGATCATGACGAAGAGTGTTCTACAACAAAATTAACAATTCAAGGATGCAATGACGTGTCGTTCTGCCTGAATACTAAAAGCCCCTCTTGAAAGAGAGAAGGCTTGTTTTATGTTTTTACAAATTGTTGGAGTTATTGTTGCCAGGCAAGTCGTGGCCACATCCCGTCACCAGACCAATGCCAGTGATCTTCATTTCCATCAGCAGGATCATGAGTGAAGCTCCAACCAGGAAAACTAGTTTTCAGTATCAAATCACCGTGAGGAGTGTATACTACATTGCCATCGGTATGATAGGGAGCGATTCTTACTCTTTCTCGAATTACTCCCCCTTGCAGTTGTCCAGTAAGCGTTGTGTCAAAATAGCTGCTATCAAATACAATATATCCGGCATAGGCGGATGCTACGTGTCCTACCATTCCACCAAATTGATTATTTCCCGTCACTGTTCCCGTTGCATAAGTGTTCTTAATTCCAATCTTTTTAGTTCCAATTTCGTTGGTATTTCTGATATGCACAAACATCTGTCCCACCAATCCACCAATTTGATTATTTCCCGTTACAGCTCCCGTCACATAACTGTTTTCAATACGGACAGTGATGTCTCTGAGCTCCATAAGTCCTACTAATCCACCAACTTGGTCATCTCCCGTCACTGTTCCCGTTGAATAGCTAGTTGTGATGCTAGCTCCATCGCGTATCCAACCCACCAATCCACCAACGCTATTGTTGCCTTTTATATATCCCCCCTCAACACCAACATTGCTAATCACACCCTCGTTCGATCCGGCAAGTGCACCTACAAAGTTTTTTCCTTCTATGCTAGGAGATTTTGCATTTCCTGGTACAAGGTTAAGTTTTAGGTTACGTACTTCTCCTCCTGGACCGATGGCACCAAAGAGTCCTACATAAGATCTCCATTTTTCCGATATTCTCACTCTGTTGATAGTATAGCCATTGCCTTCAAAGATTCCGGTAAAGGGGGTGCTAGATTTTTCAGCTTCTGTGGGGCTAAGGCCCCCTATGGGCTCAAAATCCCTGTATGGATTCAGTGTAATATCGTTCATAAGAACAAAGTTTTTGCCAAGATTGTCTCGCATTTTATGAAAATCATCTTCAGTGTAAATACTCCCCCCTCCATCAAAGGGGCTTGTTCCATTACAATTGACCGCTGTAATACTAAGTAATATTGTCGCTATTCCATAAAATAGTAGGTGTAGTTTTGTTTGTTTCTTTTCTATCATATGATCCCGCTTCATAGGATCTATCCTCTATTCCAGTTATACACTATAAAATATAAAGCATCTTGGTCACGATAACAAGGGTTACGTTTGTAAGGCCCTTTTTCTAGAAAGAAAATACGCGCATGTATTTTACTGATTGAACTATTGTTGCCAGGCAAGTCGTGGCCAGATTCCGTCACCAGACCAATGCCAGATATCTTCATTGCCATCAGTAGAATCATTAGTGAAATCCCAACCAAGAAAATCACTTTGTTGTATCACACGACCACCACCAGAAGCCTCTGTGTACACTTGCCCGTCTGTGTGCGTGTGAAAAGCGGTAACAACTGGTAGTGTTAGGCCTCCTTGTGTATTAGCAAGATTGAACGCTTGGAGTTCTGGTCCGTTTGGATTTGTACTTTGTGCATCAAAATAATTGGCGATTATTCTATCGGCAGAGGGATTAGTTAAGATATATATCTCTCCAATCAATCCCCCAACAGGGGTAGCTTCCGATACTGCTCCTGTTGCATAGGTGTTTTTAATGCTCCGCTGCTGGTTAAAATCGTACTGACTATACCCAATCAGCCCACCAACATTGGTAGTTCCCGACACAGTTCCTGTTGCATAACTGTCTCTAACCACACCCGTGTTGAAAAGCCCTACTAGGCCACCAACAGTTCGGTCAGTTCCTTCTATTGTTGCTGTTGCATAGCTTGCGGTGATACTGCCATCGCTCAGGTCTCCCGCCAATCCACCAACATTATCCTCGCCTTTCACATATCCTCCTTCAACCCCAACATTGCTAATAGAGCCGCCCTGATTGTTGCCTACGAGTGCACCTACGCGGGATGCGCCCTCTATACTTGGATTGCCTGCACCTTCATCGGCAAGGATGAGCCGCAGGTTACGCACCTCTCCCCCTGTTCCTATAGCTCCAAAGAATCCTATAGAATTCTCCCCTGGTTTTATAATTTTAAGATCTCTGATTGTTTTACTATTGCCTTCAAAAGTTCCGGTAAATCTAGTGTTGGAATCCCCTATCGGCTCAAAATTTTCAGTCAATGTGATATCATTCACAAGAGCAAAGTTTCCAGTGAGATCAGCGCGTATCTTCTGAAAATCTTCTTCGGTGGAAATCTTAACATAATCATCAAATAGACCTACTCCATTACAGCTGATGACTGCAATACTGATGACTAGGGCTGCTATTGCAAAGAGCACTCGGCTCGATTGTTTCTTTTGTGTTCTGCTAGAATTTTTCATAATTTGTCTCCTCTATTACTAACTATACTATATATATGCATATGTGGTGATAAAGACAAGGGTATTCGCAATTTTTACATAGGTGAGTTCGAGGGTAGGGCATGCAAGAGGCAGATCATGACGAAGAGTGTTCTACAACAAAATTCACAATCTTATTTGGAACAAGGATGCAATGACGTGTCGTTCTGCTTGGATACTAAAAGCCTCCTCTTGGAAGAGAGAAGGCTTGTTTTATGTTTTTACAAATCGCTGGATTATTGTTGCCAGGCAAGTCGTGGCCAGATTCCGTCACCAGACCAATGCCAGATAGGGGCAACATTGTTTGCAGGATCACCAGTGAAATCCCAGCCAAAATCAGAAAAATCACTTTGTTGTATCTCACTACCACCACCATCGGCTGCTGTGTACACTTGCCCGTCTGTGTGCGTATGAAAAGCGGTAACAACTGGCAGTGTTAGGCCTGTTTGTGTATTAGCAAGATTGAACGCTGGGTGTTCTGGTCCGCCTGGATTTGTACCTTGTGCATCAAAATAATTGGCGACTATTCTATCGGCAGATTCGGAAGATGAGATGTATATCCATCCAATCAATCCACCAACATTGGTAGTTCCCGTTACTGCTCCTGTTGCATAGGTGTTTTCAATTCTCCGCGATGCAGACTCGTAAACACTAGCCCCAATCAATCCACCAACTCGCTCAGTTCCCGTTACTGCTCCCGTTGCATAGCTGTCTCTAACTACACCATAGTTGTGATACCCTACTAGGCCACCAACCTGATTAGGTCCTTCTACTGTTACTGTTGCATAGCTGCCGGTGATGATTGAGCTGTTTCCTGATGATTCCCCCGCCAATCCACCAACGGTAATAGCGTTGCTTTTCACATATCCTCCTTCAACCCCAACATTGCTAATAGAGCCATCTTGATTGTGGCCTACGAGTGCGCCTACTTCGCGATCGCCCTCTATACTTGGATTGCCTGCACCTTCATCGGCAAGGATGAGCCGCAGGTTACGCACCTCTCCCCCTGCTGCTATATATCCAAAGAATCCTATCTGAACCTCTCCTGGTTTTATAATTTTCAGATTGCTGATTGTTTTGTCACGACCCTCAAAGATACCGGTAAAGGGCGTGGAGTCATCTCCTATTGGTTCAAAATTTTCAGTCAATGTGATATCATTCACAAGAACAAAGTTTTCAGTGAGATTATCGCGTACATATTTAAAATTTACTTCTGTGAAGATAGCCACCGCATCTACAGTGGTACCCTGCATATCTTCTATAGTCTGAGCAACTGATTCTCGTCTTATCATCACAGGAAGGGTATACGATTCCGGATCTCCTGTTCCTTTTATACGTATCTCTGTAAGTGATGTATCATATGTAAAAGATACTAGGGGCCCATCATATGTTTGATCGCCAACGGTGAGCTGTGCTCCCTGAGGTATCTCTATTCTCACCGGAATATCAGTTACATCTGGTATGCTTTTATCAAAGCTAATGCTCTTAGTTTGTTCATCTGCCTCTGCTTCCATTGTGAAGCTATATTGATCTTGATACGACGTTGTTTCAAACGGACCAAAAGAAAACTTCAAAACTACCGGGGCTATACCCCCATCAGTACAACCGATGACTGCAATACTGATCACTAGGGCTGCTATTGCAAAGAGCACTCGGCTCGATTGTTTCTTTTGTGTTCTGCTAGAATTTTTCATTATTTGTCTCCTCTATTACTACCTATACTATATATATGCATATGTGGTGATAAAGACAAGGGTATTCGCAATTTTGACAAGGTGATCTTGAGGGTAGGGCATGCAAGAGGTAGATCATGACAAGGGATGTTATACAACAAAATTAACAATTCAAGGATGCAATGACGTGTCATTCTGCCTGAATACTAAAAGCCTCCTCTTGAAAGAGAGAAGGCTTTTTATGCTTTTACAAATTGTTGGATTTATTGTTGCCAGGCAAGTCGTGGCCATTCACCGACTTGCATTATCCAAGTGCCTGTGAAATCCCAACGAGGAAAATGAGTTCGCTGTTCTATCAAAACACCATTACCAGAGGCCGCTGTATACACTTTTTGATTGTCTGCATACGTGTAATAAGGATCAATTCCTGTTGCATTAGAATCATTCCCAACTCCTTGCGATTGTCCGGTAAGAGTCGCATCAAAATAGGTGTTAGGGGTTGGGGGGTAGGGCCTGTTCATGGCTCCCACGAATCCGCCTAGATAGGCGGTTCCCTCTACCTTACCTGTTGCATAACTATTTTCGATGCTTCCGTTGCTTCCGCTGCTTATGTTTAGCCACCCCACGAATCCGCCTACATTGGTACCTCCCTTTACGTTACCCGTTGCATAACTATTCTTGATGCTTCCATTTTTCGTTTTGTGTCCCACCAGACCACCTACACTAAAATTACCTGATACTCTTCCAGTTGCATAACTATTTTCGATGTTTCCAGTACTATTTTCCTTCCACCCCACTAGTCCACCTACCGCGGTTTTCCCCTCTACACGAACCGTTGCATAACTATTCTTGATGCTTCCGGCAAGTAGTTTAGCCCCCACCAATCCACCAATGTGAATATGGTTGCCTTTCACATATCCTCCTTCAACCCCAACGTTGCTAATCGTGCCCGTGCTCTCTCCTGCAAGTGCACCTACGTTGGAACGTCCCTCTATACTCGGAGCAGTTGCATCTCCATCGGCAAGGATGAGCCGCAGGTTGCGTACCTCTCCTCCTTCTCTTATGGCTCCAAAGAATCCTATATGATTCTTCTCTGGCTTAGCTATCTTCAGATTGCTGATTGTTTTACTATTGCCTTCAAAAGTTCCCGTAAACGGTGTTCCCTTATACTCCAATTTTGTAGGATCTGTGTCTGGTCCTATTGGTTCAAAATTTTCAGTCAAGGTGATATCATTCACAAGAAAAAAGTTTCCACTGGGATTATCGCGTACATATTCAAAATTTGCTTCTGCAAAGATAGCCACCGCATTTACATTGGTACCCTGCATATTTTCTATAGTCTGAGCAACTGATTCTCGTCTTATCATCACAGAAAGGGTATACGATTCCGGATCTCCTGTTTCTTCTATACGTATCTCTGTAAGTGATGTATCATATGTAAAAGATACTAGGGGTCCATCATATGTTTGATCGCCAACGATGAGCTGTGCTCCCTGAGCTATCTCTATTCTCACCGGAATATCGGTTACATCTGGTATGCTTTTATCAAAGCTAATGCTCTTAGTTTGTTCATCTACCTCTGCTTCCATTGTGAATGCATAATTTCCTTGATAATGCCTTGTCTCAAATGGACCAAAAGAAAACTTCAAAACTACCGGAGCTATACCTCCATCATTACAACCGATGACTGCAATACTGATGACCAGGGCTGCTATTGCAAAGAGCACTCGGCTCGATTGTTTCTTTTGTGTTCTATTAGAATGTTTCATAGTTTTACTCCTTATTTACTAACTATACTATATATATGCATATGTGGTGATAAAGACAAGGGTATTCGCAATTTTTAATAGATGAGTTCGGGGGGTGGGGTATACGACTTGCTAAACAGATCATGACAAGGGATGTTATACAACAAAATTAACAATTTTATTTGGAACCAGAATGCAATGACGTGTCGTTCTGCTTGGATACTAAAAGCCTCCTCTTGGAAGAGAGAAGGCTTGTTTTATGTTTTTACAAATCGCTGGATTATTGTTGCCAAGCAAGTCGTGGCCAGATTCCGTCACCAGACCAATGCCAGATATCTTCATTGCCATCAGTAGAATCACCAGTGAAATCCCAGCCAAAATCAGAAAAATCACTTTGTTGTATCACACGACCACCACCATCGGCTGCTGTGTACACTTTTTGATTGTCTGCATACGTGTAATAAGGATTAATTCCTGTTGGATCAGGAATATTCCCAACTCCTTGCGATTGTCCGGTAAGAGTCGCATCAAAATAATTGGCGACTATTCCATCGGCAGATTCGGAAGATGAGATGTATATCTCTCCAATCAATCCCCCAACCTTGGTAGTTCCCGTTACTGCTCCTGTTGCATAGGTGTTTTCAATTCTCCGATTCCCACCATTGTAAAGACTAATCCCAATCAATCCCCCAACCTTGGTAGTTCCCGTTACTGCTCCCGTTGCATAGCTGTCTCTAACTACACCATAGTTGTAATACCCTACTAGGCCACCAACCTCATTAGTTCCTTCTACTGTTGCTGTTGCATAGCTGCCGGTGATGATTGAGTTGTTTCCTAATGATACCCCCGCCAATCCACCAGCGGTATGAGAGTTGCTTTTCACATATCCTCCTTCAACCCCAACATTGCTAATAGAGCCCTCCTGATTGTGGCCTACGAGTGCGCCTACTTCGCGATTGCCCTCTATACTTGGATTTCCTGCACCTTCATCGGCAAGGATGAGCCGTAGGTTTCGTATCTCTCCCCCTGCTGCTATAGCTCCAAAGAATCCTATAGAACGCTTCTTTGGCTTAACTATCTTCAGATTGCTGATAGTCTTCCCATTGCCTTCAAAAATTCCGGTAAATTTAGTGATGAAATCCCCTATTGGGTCAAAATTTTCAGTCAATGTGATATCATTCACAAGAAAAAAGTTCATCCTAAGATTCTTGCGTACATATTCAAAATTTACTTCTGTGAAGATAGCCACCGCATCTACAGTGGTACCCTGCATATCTTCTATAGTCTGAGCAACTGATTCTCGTCTTATCATCACAGGAAGGGTATACGATTCCGGATCTCCTGTTCCTTCTATACGTATCTCTGTAAGCGATGTATCATATGTAAAAGATACTAGGGGTCCATCATATGTTTGTCCATTCGCGGTGAGCTGTGCTCCCTGAGGTATCTCTATTCTCACCGGAATATCGGTTACATCTGGTAGCTTTTTATCAAAGATAATGCTCTTAGTTTGTTCATCTACCTCTGCTTCCATTGTGAATGCATAATCGTTTTGATACGGCGCTGTTTCAAATGGACCAAAAGAAAAATTATAAATGACCAAATCTATATCCGGAGTTATATCCCTATCTGGAGCTATACCCCCATCAGTACAGCTGATCACTGCAATACTGATGACCAGGGCTGCTATTGCAAAGAGCACTCGGCTCGATTGTTTCTTTTGTGTTCTATTAGAATTTTTCATTATTTGTCTCCTCTATTACTAACTATACTATATATATGCATATGTAGTGATAAAGACAAGGGTATTCGCAATTTTTAATAGATGAGTTCGGGGGGTGGGGTATACGACTTGCTAAACAGATCATGACAAGGGATGTTATACAACAAAATTAACAATCTTATTTGGAACAAGGATGCAGCGACGTATTGCTTTTCCATCAAGAAAATGTGAAATCTGTGATGCTGCCTTTTCTTTGACCGATGCTTCCTCGCTGTTTGCAGGCATACGGAGTTGCGCTTTGACTTTGCCGTTTATTTGCACAACGATTGTGACTTCGTCTTCTGTAACGAGGCTCTCAGCATAGCTTGGCCAGGGAGCTCGTGCAATTGATTTGTTTTTTCCAAGCCGTTCCCAAAGTTCTTCTGCGATATGTGGTGCATACGGTGCAATGATCCTGACAAAAGGGTCCCAGAGATCGTGGGGAATTACTGCAAGTTTGTTCAATGCATTGCTATAGATCATCATCTGTGCAATAGCGGTATTATAGGCAAGTGCTTGGGTGTCTTCGGTTATCTTTTTGATCGTCTTGTGCAGGAGTTTCTCGATTTCTTTTTGTTCGTTGGGAATTTTTTCCACTCGATCTGCAAGTCGCCACAGTCGCTCCAAAAATCGCCAGATTCCCTTGATGCTGTCTGATGACCACTGTTTTTCTTGTTGCAAGGGTCCCATAAACATCTCGTATAAGCGCAAGGCATCAGCACCATATTCTGCAACAACGTCGTCTGGATTCACCACATTGCCCAGCGATTTTGACATACGCACCCCATTTTCACCAAGGATCATCCCCTGATTTACGAGTCTTTGAAAGGGTTCTTCGCAAGAAACCAATCCAAGGTCAAAGAGAACCATATGCCAAAACCGGGCATACAAGAGGTGTAATACTGCATGCTCAGCCCCTCCGATGTATAAGTCCACCGGAAGCCAATAATCCAACTTGTCCTTTGCGGCAAATTCCTTGACGTTGTTTGGGTCGATATACCGGATATAATACCAACAGGATCCCGCCCATTGGGGCATGGTATGTGTTTCTCGCTGTGCAGGAGATCCATCTTTAGCGGTGGTGTGCACCCAATCAGATAGGGCAGCAAGAGGTGATTTTCCGTCTCCGCTGGGTTCATACCGTTCAACCTCCGGCAAAGTAAGCGGGAGTGCATCATCTGCAACGGGTTCATAGTTGCCATCTTCTCTGTGCAAAATTGGAATGGGCTCACCCCAATAGCGCTGTCGAGAGAATATCCAATCACGCATTTTGTATTGTACGCTTGCTGATCCGCATCCTCGAGATGCAAGCCATTTGGTGATCTCTGTTCGTGCGGTCTGTGCATCTTTGAAAGAAAAAGCGCCGCTGTTTACGAGTATACCTTCGCTGCTTGCTGGTTCGGTCAATTCCTGTGTTGCTTCTGATCGATTTGTTGCAACCACCCGACGAATTGGCAAATTAAAGGTCTGTGCAAATTCCCAGTCACGTGCATCGTGTGCGGGAACAGCCATAATGGCCCCCGTTCCATAACTCGCAAGAACATAATCTGCAATCCAAATGGGGATGGCCTCGTCGTTTACGGGGTTGATTGCATAAGCACCAGTGAAAACACCGGTTTTTTCTTTTGCGAGATCAGTTCGCTCAAGATCAGATTTCAATGCGCAGGCCTGTTTGTATGCAGACACCGCGTCTTTTTGTGCTTCTGTGGTGATCTGGTCGACAAGCCTGTGTTCTGGAGCAAGCACCATATAGGTGGCTCCAAAAAGCGTATCCTGCCTGGTGGTGAAAACATCAAATTGCTCATCTGAATGTTGCACCGTGAAGCTAATGAGCGCTCCCTCGCTGCGTCCAATCCAGTTTTTTTGCATCCGCTTGATTGCATTTGGCCAATCAAGTTTGTCGAGGTTTTTTTCCAATCGATCTGCATAGGCGGTTATCTTCATCATCCATTGCTTCACCTGTTTGCGAACAACCGGATGATTCCCTCGCTCTGATCGTGGTCCATCATCGGTGGGCAAGACCTCTTCATTTGCAAGAACGGTTTTCAAAGCTTCGCAATACCACACCGGTGTTGTCGCTTCGTATACCAAGCCTCTCTCGTATAATTGCAAAAATATCCACTGCGTCCATTTATAGAAAGATGGATCATGGGTTGAAATTGCTCGATCCCAGTCATAGGCAAACCCTAATGATTCTAGTTGCTCGATAAAACGTTGAATGTTTGCTTCTGTAGTAGTGCGTGGGTGTGTTCCGGTTTTTATCGCATAGGTTTCAGCGGGCAGACCGAAGCTGTCGAATCCCATTGGATGCAAAACTGCATAGTTGTTCATTAATAAATAGCGGGTATAGATATCAGTTGCGGTATATCCTTCAGGATGCCCAACGTGCAGGCCTGCTGCGGAGGGATAGGGAAGCATATCGAGGATATACCGTCGTCTCTCTGGTGGAATTGAGGGATCCTCTGTTGTTCGAAATGTTTTGTTTTTCTTCCAATACGATTGCCATTTTTTTTCGATTGACAAAAACGGATAATGTGTGCCCATATCTGCATACTAATTGGCAGGTTTTGTGAGGTCAACAATAATCTGCTCGCTACGATGAAATGCCATGTGATGATGTTGCACGAGCTATCTGGCATAGGTTTTTGCCCCAAAAATAATGCACCAAATACATCGATGTGCCACAGAAGTAGTGGTAATACAACGTGTTTTATTATATCTTCTAGGATCCCTTGACCTACTGGTGTGCTATTTGATAGCATCCTAGGGAATGTGCATTGCACACGATATATGACAGGAGAGAGAAGGAGCAACAAAGAGAAAGAGAGTGACTTGAGAATCTGAAGAGAAAGCAAGAAGAGAAGCGCTAGGAGGGGATGGCTAGGAGCGATAGGCGAAGAAGGTCGTGGTAAGCTGCGAAAAGTCTCGGGGAGAAGCACACATTTTATGATCCGGGGATGACCGAATGGGGTAACCTTAGAGCGGGAGCGTTCTAGGCATAATCTGAAAAAGATAGGGTTATGTGGGGTACCTTGGGAACTGAACCATCTTAGTACCAAGAGGAGAAGAAATCAAGAGAGATTACCTGAGTAGCGGCGAGCGAAAGGGTAAGAGCCCAAACCGTGTATATGGTATAACAGTACAGTGATGTATAGGCGGGGTAGTAGGGGCTATAGGCATGAGGTGTACTACTCATGACCCAGTAAGAAACCGAACATATAGGAGAACGACTGTGGGAACAGCGACCGGAGAGGGTGAAAGTCCCGTATACGAAATATGGACGGCTGGGGTATAGCATCCTGAGTAGGTTGGGACACGAGAAATCCTGACTGAATTAGGGAGGACCACCTTCCAAGGCTAAATATACTATGGCTACCGATAGTGAAGAGTACCGAGAGGGAACGATGAAAAGAACCCCGGGAGGGGAGTGAAATAGAAACTGAAACTGCTAGCGTACAAGCGGTCAGAGCACTGTAGTGATATGGTGTGATGGCGTACCTTTTGCATAATGGGCCTGCGAGTTACTGTGTAGAGCGAGGTTAAGGGATGGGAGTCCTGGAGCCGGAGGGAAACCGAGTCTGAATAGGGCGAATAGTTGTATGCAGTAGACCCGAAACTGAGTGATCTATTTATGGCCAGGCTGAAGCTGCGGTAAGACGCAGTGGAGGGCCGAACACTAGTTGGTTAAAAACAGCAGTGATGAGCTGTGAATAGGAGTGAAAGGCTAACCAAACTCAGAGATAGCTGGTATTTGTCGAAATAGCTTTAGGGCTAGCCTTTACGAGAGTGTATAGGAGGTAGAGCACTGGATGGACTAGGGCCCTTCGCGGGGTACCAAACCCAATCAAACTCCGAATGGCTATACATGGAAGTAAGGAGTCAGACTACGGGCGACAAGGTTCGTGGTCGAGAGGGGAAGAGCCCGGACCAACAGCTAAGGTTCCGAAGCGATGCTAAGTGGAGAAGGTGGTATGAATGCGAAGACAGCCAGGAGGTTGGCTTAGAAGCAGCCACGCCTTGAAAGAGTGCGTAACAGCTCACTGGTCAAGTAAGCATGCGCCGAGAATGTAACGGAGCTAAGCATTGCACCGAAGCTTTGGAGTGGGAGACCACTGGTAGACAAACATTCTGGAAGACAAAGAAGGTATACTGTGAGGTATGCTGGAGTCAACAGAAGAGAGAATGCAGGCATGAATAACGAAAAGAGGGGTGAGATACCCCTCCACCGGAAGCCCGAGGGTTCCTGGGTAAAGGCAATCTACCCAGGGTGAGTCGGTTCCTAAGGCGAGGCTGAAGAGCGTAGTCGATGGGAAACAGGTTCATATTCCTGTACCATGAATGAGGAGTGAATGGGGTGACGCATGAGGCGAAGTGACGCGGGGTGATGGAAGTCCCCGTGCAAGCGATAAGTTGATGAGGGTAGGAGGCAAATCCCCTATCTGAGATGAGTCGTGAAGCGGAGTCTATGAGAGTAGACGAAGGATACGGAGTCAAGGTGCCAAGAAAGAACCTCTAAACGAAGAGACATTTATGACCGTACCGAAAACCGACACAGGTGGGCAAGAAGAGGATTCTCAGGTGGACGAGAGAACTCGCGTTAAGGAACTCGGCAAAAAGCATGCGTAACTTCGGGAGAAGCATGGCCTAGCGATAGGTTGCAGTGAAAGAGCTTGAGCGACTGTTTACCAAAAACACAGGTCTCTGCGAAATGGTAACATGAAGTATAGGGACTGACACCTGCCCGGTGCCGGAAGGTTAAGTGGAATGGTGAGAGCTAAGAAATGAAGCCCCGGTAAACGGCGGCCGTAACTATAACGGTCCTAAGGTAGCGAAATTCCTTGTCGGGTAAGTTCCGACCCGCACGAATGGTGTAACGACTTGAGCGCTGTCTCAACGCGAGACTCGGTGAAATTGGAGTATCGGTGAAAATACCGATTACCTGTGGTTAGACGGATAGACCCCGTGAACCTTTACTGTAGCTTGACATAGAGATGTTGCCCTGCATGAGTAGAATAGGTGGGAGACGAAGAAGCACGAGCGTTAGTGAGTGTGGAGTCGCAAAGTGAAATACCACCCTTGTTTGGCAGGATTTCTAACGATGTCCATGAAACTGGATAATCGGACGGTGTCAGGTGGGCGGTTTGGCTGGGGCGGTCGCCTCCTAAAGAGTAACGGAGGCGTGCGAAGGTTACCTTGCGCTGGGTGGAAATCAGCGTGTATGTATAAAGGCAGAAGGTAGCTTGACTGCGAGAGAGACACCTCGAGCAGGTAGGAAACTAGGTCTTAGTGATCTGGCGGTAGCGAGTGGAAGCGCCGTCACTTAACGGATAAAAGGTACTCCGGGGATAACAGGCTGATCCTGCCCAAGAGTTCACATCGACGGCAGGGTTTGGCACCTCGATGTCGACTCATCGCATCCTGGGGCTGAAGCAGGTCCCAAGGGTTTGGCTGTTCGCCAATGAAAGCGGTACGTGAGTTGGGTTCAGAACGTCGCGAGACAGTTCGGTCCCTATCTGCCACAGGCGTTGGATGGTTGCGAGGAGCTGCATATAGTACGAGAGGACCTATGTGGACGAACCGCTGGTGTATCAGTTATTGTGCCAACAGTAATTGCTGAGTAGCTACGTTCGGAATGGATAACCGCTGAAAGCATCTAAGTGGGAAGCCAGCCTCAAGATGAGCCATCCCATCTTCGCAAGAAGACTAAAGGACCCAGAGAGATGATCTGGTTGATAGGCTACAAGTATACGCAGGGTAACCTGTTGAGCTGAGTAGTACTAATCGTCTGTGAGACTTGCATACACTTCTATTCTTAAGTTATTTTCTGTTGCTCTTCTCCTCCTTATATATCTTCGTGCTTGATTTCCCTTTACAGATACTACTCCTTTCATATCCGTCGGATACTGTTATACTTTTACCTGGTTTTTGCTAGGGATTGTTTTAGAAGTAAGTTTTCCTGCGCCGATGGCACTGCCCTGGGTGGGAAGTGCTCATCGTCAGACGTTTTTTGTATTACTGTGAGATATACAGTTACTGTATAAATCGTGTAAAGAATAAGACCGTATCAGGGACATAAGTAATAATCGCAAGAGCAAAGAGAAGTACGCCAATGAGTGGCATGATTTCTTTTATAAGGTCCTTTAACGGTACCTGTCCAATGCCTGCAGTTATGAATAATAACATCCCGAACGGAGGAGTAAGTAGCCCAATCATCATATTCAGACAAATCATCACCCCAAAATGAACCAAATCAATACCAAAGTGGTGAACCAGAGGGAGTATGATGGGAATAAAAACAAGCTGCGATACATTGACATCTACCAATGTCCCAAGAATTAGAAAGAGAATGTTTACCGCAAGGAGAAATATCCATGGACTTGTGATACCACCCATCAGATCAAGAACGATTGTTGATACCTGCTCAGCGGTCACGATAAATGAAAAAGCATACGCACCAGCAATGATCAGGAAAATTGTTCCCGTTGTTCTAATGGTATTTAAGAGAACTTTCCAGAGGATCTGGAGGTTTAGACTGCGGTATATTAGAAATGAGATCAGCATCGTATAGGCAGCTGCTATTGCACCAGCTTCTGTTGGTGTCATAATTCCTGTATAGATGCCAGATAGAAGAATCACCGGTGTTAAGAGGGCAGGGAATGCCTGCAATGTGCTTTTGAGAAAATGTCTTAGAGTAATTTTGTCCCCAATAGGATAGTTTCGTTTTTTGGAGATGAAATACACATAGATGCCAGTTACTAAACAGAGGAGGATGGCAGGAAACATACCCCCTATAAAGAGTTTTCCAATCGAAGCACCCGATATCATTGCATAGATAACAAAGGGGATAGAGGGTGGAAAAATGGGGCCGATAACTGCCGTAGCAGCTGTAATGGCACTGGAGAATGGAGCATCATAGCCCTCTTTTTTCATTTGCTCAATTTCCAATGCACCAAGACCTGATGCGTCAGCTACGGCACTGCCGGTCATGCCAGCAAAGATGAGTGAGGCAAGAATGTTAATGTATCCTGTAGCACCAGCTTTTCGTCCGATGAGTGATCGGGTGAAATTAAATATTTTGTCCGTTACCGCACTGGAATTCATGACATTTGCAGTGAAAACAAAGAGTGGGATGGCAATAAGAATGTATGAATTCGCTAATCCATAGGTTATAACGTTTACAAAGGCACCAATACTCAGGCCTTTTACGAGAAAATACATTATTGATCCTACCAGCATACCCAAGCCAATGGGCATGCGAATTAAGAAGGCAATAATTAGGAATGCGAAAGGGATAAGCAAGTTCCAACTCATATTAATAGCTCCTTGTCTTCAGTGTTGTTATAACTTTGAACGTAACTTTTATTTTTCAGTGTCTTTATATCGTTGATAAGGCGATATATTGATCGTAACACGGTGGAGATTAATAGGATTGGAAAAGAAAAGAAAATGATTCCAAGGGGGATTTTCATGATTGATGTTACCGAACGAAGATTTACCAGATATTCAATGGAGCCGGGAATGACCATCAGAAAAAATACTATTATTAGTGCGGATGATAGTATTCGTAAGATGTTCTTCCATTTCTGATTTACCCGTGAATACAATAGATCAAAGACTACGTGGTCCTCTGTCCGGTGTGCTGTGCAGGCACCTAACAATCCGATGATGACAAAAGCATTGATTGAGAGCTCAAAGGTCCAGTTGAGTGGGTTTTTCAGCACGTAACGAAAGAATACGTTCATAAGAAAGGCAAGCAATAATGTTACAAAAACAAAAATAGGAAGGTATACCTCTACAATATCAACAAAAAATCTGAGGATCTTTTTCAGTTTATCCATCGACAAATATCTCCTTTATGTATCGGT
Organism: Spirochaetia bacterium; assembly: GCA_965243525.1. GTDB lineage: Bacteria > Spirochaetota > Spirochaetia > WTKD01 > WTKD01 > WTKD01. The sequence goes on from OZ251568.1 coordinate 1,436,358, forward strand.
TCTGTACAGAATAGCATATTATTAGCATCTGTGCAGGATGCTAGTATCCTCTGTAAATTCTGTTGATGGTGTGAATTTATGAATTGGAGGTGAACCATGCATCTGTGCTGTTGATAACCTCAGGTCCGGTTTCAGTAATTACAACCATGTCTTCGATTTTAACATGCCCTATATCGCGGGTGCGAAATTCCATTTCTATGGAAATCACCATGCCAACTTCCAGTTGTGCTGTCGATTCTCTATGCACTACGGGATCTTCGTGGTGGATGAGGCCAATGCCATGCGCTATAAATTTTCCATATTCTCCCAGCGGATGAGAACGAATGAAATCCTCTGCTGTGCGCTGGATAGAGCCGATTTCAATGTTGGGTTTGAGTGTGGTCAAGGCTATTTGTTTCAGATCATGACATGCCTGAAATAGGATTTCTGCTTCTTTTGAAGGGGTTCCCATGTATGCCATCCTGCATAATTCGATGATATAGTTATGGAAAAAGGCACCAGCATCAATGTGTGCTACGTTATTGCTTGTCCAGTTACGTTTTGTTGATGGCACTCGAAAGAAATGCGGCCCTGCACAGATAAGAGCATAGAGGTAGTGTAGGTCTCTTGCCCTAAATTCCTCTCTGAGGAGCTCGGACATCTCTGTGGTGCTTATGCCACTCCTGCATGCTGTCAGAACGGCTTCCTGTGCTTCAACATTTCTTTTGGTTCCCTCCCGAATAATGTCTATCTCTGCCTGGTTTTTTACTGCTCGTAACCCATCCAATAGAGGGACTGCATCAATAAATGTTGCATTAGGAAGGGCCCCTTTGAGCAGTTCGCATACATCAGCTGGTAGGGCTGAATATTCTATACCAATTCGCTTTGTCGTTAATTTTCGTTCTTTCAGCTGCTCAATTAATGCTTTGGTGATAGAGATGCTCTCAATTTTCGTTCCCTCATAACATTGTGGAAACCAGAGCTCAGCCTCTTCTATGACCTCAGTTTCATCTGGTCGTCCAACATAGAAGGTCTTATCCAGCTGGCCATGGGGGATTACAAGAAACGATATGTATTGTGTGCGACGGGTGTGTGTGTCCCAGACATATAATGGATAGTAGTATCCACCGCTCATATATTGAATATTATGTCTCGATGAAACAAGTAGAAGCTCAATATTAGATGCATTCATTAATGTAAAGAGTCGTTTTGTATTATCGGGAAGCCACGTTACAGGCTTCTGTTTTACATGCCGATGCTCTGTATTCATGATTTTTTATGATATATAAAACAAGACATTCACACAAGGTGAAAGAATGTTGATAGGTATCCTTGGTTGACAGAATGGGGTCTATTCATCTATAGTTATGAAATTAACAACATTATGTATCATGTACGAACAAAAATAACACGGGTTGATGGGAAACTTATTGAATCATTTCGGAAATTGACTGTGGCTACAGTGTATGAGGGAGCTGGACGGATTGGATCTGTTGATCCTGCTATCAAGCCCTTGAGAAAGGGGCTCCGCCTCGTTGGTCCTGCGTATACAGTGAAATGTTGTATCAATGATAATCTCATGCTCCATAAGGCATTACAAGCTGCACAGGAAGGTGATGTACTGGTTGCATCAGTGGGAAATTATCCCGATGCTGGATATTGGGGCGATCTGATGACGACGATAGCCGTTGCACGTAAACTGGGAGGGCTTATCATCAATGGCTCGATACGTGATAGTGAAGAGATTATTGAATCAGGGTTTCCTGTGTTCTGTACGGGGGTGTGCATCCGAGGAACGAATAAACGTGAACTTGGGTTGATAAACCATCCTCTCTTTTTTGGAGATGTCATGGTGAATCCAGGGGATCTTGTGCTTGGTGATGATGATGGATTGGTTATTGTTCCCCGAGAACTGGCATCTCAGGTCTTGGAATCATCACTGGCGCGAATAGAACGAGAAAAAGTAAAGTTGGCATCATACTCTAAGGGTGTAACAAGTGTGGAGATGAACAACCTGGATGAGTTGTTCTCCTCCCTTGGTATGAAAGAAGAAAAATAGTTCCCTACTTATGTAGTGGCAGATCAGGCAATTTCAAAAATAGTTTTGATAGTCTTGCCATCTCGCGCTGCCTTGAATGCAGCTGCTGCTTCATCAAGCGAAAATCTTGCTCCAATCAACGCTTTTACCGGAACCTTGCCCGAACTAATCCAGTTTATTGCACGAAAGAAATGTCGCGTGGATGTTCCCGCATCTCCATATACGGTTACGGAATTTCGGAGCATGTTGACTGGTTTGAAGGTTGCTTCCGGATACAGCCCAAATAATACGATCTTTGATCGTATAGCGGTAAGATCAAAACAGAGTTCGCTTGCCTTGGGTGAATTGGCTGTTTCAACGATAATATCTCCACCCAGTCCGTTGCTGTATTCAAACACTGCCTCTACGGGATCTTGTTCAGTTAAATCAATGGTTTCATCGGCACCAAGTTGTTTTGCTATATTCAACCGATGTTTATCTTTTTCTGTGCCTATCATGATTATCTTTGCCACACCAGATGCCTTAAAAGCAAGCAGATGCATCATTCCCAGGGAGCCGGGACCAACAATGACGACAGTGTCGCCTACTAATGGTTTGGATTGCTCCAAGGTACGCATCGTAAGCCCTAAGGGTTCGATTAAACTAGCCTCGTCAAAGCCAAGACTGTCAGGAATAGTATGCGTTTGATGCGCAGGGATGGCAATAAATTCTGCAAAGGTTCCGGCACGAGTCATTCCGATATGTGACCATGCGGAACAAAGATTCTGCAGTCCTTTTTTACAGGCAATGCAAGTTCCGCATCCTGAAATTGGTTCCAGTACAACTCGTTCGCCAACGCTACAACTGGTAACTTCCTTGCCTATTGCGACAACGGTTCCTGCCCCTTCATGCCCCATAATGAGTGGAATGGGAACAGGGGTTCGTCCGATATACGTATTATTCAATATAGAACAATCTGAATAACAGATACTTGAAGCATGCATCTGAACAAGTACTTCTTCCTCTGTGATTGAGGGAATATCTGTTTCTATGGTTTTTAGTGAGCCTGCTTTTTGCGAGGCCTTTATAATTGCTTTCATGATTACTCCTAAACTGTAATTGACTTTCCAGTTTTCGCTGATTCATGTAATGCCATGGTTACCTTCAATGTATGTAGGGCATCTTCTCCACTTGTTCGTGGTTCTTCTTCTCCTCGAACAACCGCGCAGAAATGTTTTAACTGGAGAGGGTAGGGGTCGGCGGATTTTATATCCAGCTGTGTAGTAGTGAGGGGATGTTGCCAACCGGCCTTTGTAGGATCAGAATAATGCATCTTCACCATGTCGGGAAATGTGATGGATGCTTGAGTCCCAAGATAATGATAGATATTTCCCTTTGTGGGATGGAAAAACGGGTTTTCTCCCATAGTACTTTCATATCCCCATGGTGAAGGAGTGGTATCAGACATGAATATGCTCGCCAGTGTACCATTCCTAAAACGCAAAGAAACACTCACACTATCTTCAACATCAAAATTTCGTGCTTTATTACTTGTTTCTGCGTAGACTCGTTCGATCTCTCCACATACAAATCGCAGATTATCTATTTCGTGGATAGTATTGATAAGAATTGGTCCCCCACCAATTTTTTCTCGCCAGGGGGCCTCCTTAAAATATTCGGTAGGTTTATACATGCCCCATAATACCGAAACACCGACAAGTTGTCCGAGCTCACCCCCTTGGACAATGTCACGCATTGCTACAATCATGGGATTGAAGCGACGATGATGTGCAATAAGAAGCTGTACATTGTTTTTCTTTACATTTCTGATAAGTTGTTCGCCCTCAGATACCATTGATGTAATGGGTTTTTCAAGAAAAATATGCAATCCTTTTTCCGCACAGGCAGAAGCAACTGGTTCATGTAGTTTGTTTGGCAAGGATATAATAACCCCATCCATGGATACTTTCTCAATCATCTGCCTGAAATCTTGGTAATAGGGTACGCCGAAAGATTTGGCTAATTCTTCCTTTGTGCTATCATTGTCACATATGGCAACAAGCTCGGCGTTTTCCATGTTTGCTACTATTTGAGCATGTAGCTGTCCAATCATACCGATTCCAATAGCTGCTAGTTTTACGCAATCACTTCCCATTTTTTTCCATACATTTGTAATTCATTATTTTCAACGAAGAATATTTGTTTCTTGTAAGTTAGGGGAAGAGAAGCTGTTTCCACAGAACTCTTCCCCCAATGCTTGCAAAATGCAATACCAATTTTATTTGTATTGGTTTATTTTAGTGCCTGTACTCTGTCATACAGATCGGAATCCCAACTACTGACAAGGTCGTTTGCAACATAGTAATCATAAGATGCCTTCTGAAATGCGTTTACGTCGGGTTCGGTTACTATCATGCCATAATCTTCCATAAATTCACGCAATTCTACTTCCTGATCTATGGTTGCCTGACTACCTGCTTTTGCAGCATAGATTGCTGCCTCACGCATCCATTGCTTCTGCTGATCGTTCATCTGATCCCAGATGCCGTTGGTGATAACCACTAACTTTACATCGATGATGTGTCGTGTAAGAGAAATTTGCTTTGTTACCTCATGGAATTTCATGTCATAGGTTCCGGGGAGAGGATTGTCCTGTCCCTCAATGGTACCGGTCTGCAAAGCAGTGTAGACTTCAGTAAAAGCCAACGGAGCAACATTTGCACCAAGCGAATTGCCAGCATGGATCCAATCAGGAGCATTTGGCATTCTGAGGATCATACCCTCCATGTCAGCGGGGGTTATAATTGGATCTTCCCATGCCGTGTTGATGGTTCGGGATCCTTGAATCATTGCTGCCAGCGGAGTATATCCACATGCCTCGGATACCATCTGATAAAAATCAGACGCGACATCCGAATCCAAAGCAAATACTTTATTTACATGGTCGTAGCTGGTAAAGATATACGGTGCAGCGAACATACTTGCAGCCGGAAGAAATGGTGCCATGTCCTGGAATGCCAGGGTCGACATGTGCAGGTCGCCTTCCATTATTGCCGTAACTTCACCTTCTTGGGTAAAGAGGGTTCCGTTGTAGTAAGTATCCACTGTAATCTGACCGCCGGAAAGCTCTTCTACTTTCTCAGCAAATTTAGTTTCAGTAATACCTTGTGGGTGCGTTTCTGATTGCAACTGGTTGTAAGTTAATACAAATTTTTTGTCCCCATCAGATTCCCCTGTTCCTCCTGCCGTTGCAGTAAAGAGAACACATACCAAAATACATATAGTGAAGATTATTTTTCTCATCACATCTCCTTGTTTAGTGCATACACTGCGTTCAGTGTATATACTGTTTATTTTTAATTGTCTAGTATAGATTTTCCTGTATTCTTTGTCAAGAAAGTAGGCTTTTGTAGTTTTTCGCTAATTTAGTATATAAATATAAAATCAAGGGACAAAATCGTAGATTTAATCAAATAAGCTACATAAATGTAGTTTTCCTCAGCGTTTTCATTCTTCCCGTATTTGTATTGCCATAAAAATTGATTTTGTTATGGTTTCATATTGATGCCAGGGATATTGCATGTGTTCATCGTACATTGGCTGATGGGTAGCGCCAGGTGACAGGGGTTCTTCAAGATACAGAGTATTTATATCCTGCTCTCGACATTGTTGCATTGTTCCATATCCAACTATTTGGGTGTGTACCTCCTTCAATTTGATGCCACCCCAATGCAAGGTGTGAAGCCCAACATTTAATGGAACGCTGTCCGCATAATACATACTGATGTCAATATTATCCTGAACTTCTCGAGGGGAACGCCAGAAAGCAAGCCCCTTATGCCGTTCTTCTTTTGTAATATCATAGGTTACTGACCATGTTTTCTTTATATCATTGAACAGCGCCTCTGTATCGCTATTCCTCTCATAATTTTCAACAATTAATCCACAATCAATGGTATGTATGCTGGTGTTGAGCACGACAACCGACCGCAGGAAATCCAGGGTTTGATTCTGAATGGTTATTGGTTGTTCCGAGAGATTAATGAGGATGCTCTTCTTGGTTACGTGGTATTCTTCCGTGTTGGATATCCATCTTACCGAAAAAAATGGTTCGGCGAATGGAGTAGATTTAATGCTCATTGCCGATCTCCTTTTCAACGATCTCTTGTATTTTTTTGAAGGCAACTGAATCAACATAGTGAATGGGAATACCCAGATCAAGGCGTCTGAGTTTCTCGTCCAATAATGCAAAAGGAATTTGTCCCATGAATATACAATCAACTCCCTGTTGCGCTAAGGTCTTTACATCTTCTATAACAATGGCATCATGTTTTTCGTATTCACCTGCATTGAACAAGTTGAGGGCTGTGTTGTTATTTGAAAATACTGTAGTGATCTTTTTGTTCAGCTTCACCGCTCGTTTGTTTAGTTCTTCCTCTACATAGGGGATGACGAATTCCGTTGTATTAATGACTCCGATGTTGCTGTATTTTTCTGTCACAATATCGAGCACGGTTGAATCAAGTTGTATAAACGGGACGGAGATTACATTCTGGGTATAGGCAACAGCTCGTGGCATGAGGCTACAACAGGAAACAATAATATCACATCCGGCAACCTCCAACTGATCAGCAAAATTTGCATATCTCAACAGATTTTTTTTGGGCGTAACTCCGATTGGTGCATTGAAATTATCAATCTTAACCCTGCCATCGTAGATATGTATATAGCGCATTTCAGGAAGATACCGCTTCATGTATTTTTCTGCCATTCCTATGGTTGTTGGTGTGGTATGTACAAACCCCACACAAGCTATACCATTTTCAGTCATAGTCATGCCTCCAATTCTTCGGTCTGTGGAAAATCTACTGGCAATGATGCTGGTAGATCACAGCTACTTTCTATTACATGGTACCTGTTGGTCTTTGACGATTCCAATAGCGCCAACATGATTTCCAGTACATGATACGCCATCTCGCCATTCGCACGGTGATGCCTCTTATTCTGAATAGCATAGGCCATATCCACAAGGCCTAGACCCCTGCTGTCTTCGTTGTATCGGTGCTTATTTGCTGCGACATCCCATTCTGTCAATCCATCTACCCGTGGTCGGTAATTCCAGCGCGCTGTCTCTTTCGTCTTGTAATGTACTTCGCCACCAAAAACATTTGGCCCGCCTGTTGGGTCAGGATCTGTAATGCAGATTGTCCCTGCTGTGCCGTATATTTCCAATCGCGGCATTTGTGAGTCCCAGACATCAAAACTTACCATCATGGTTCCTATAATGCCATTTGCAAATTCCAAAGTTCCACAAACGTGGGTGTCTACCTCAACCTCTATGGTTTCACCTTTTCGTGGTTGGGATTCAATTACCCTTTCGTTGAATGATTTTTTTGCAAAGCCACAACATCGCTTTATTGGTCCAAGTAGTGCAACCATTGCCGTCAGATAGTACGGTGCGAGATCGAGTACGGGACCACCACCCGGTTTATAGTAGAAAATTGGATTGGGATGATGCCGCTCAACGCCATGTGTACCAGCACATGCTGTAACTGCAATGGGTTCGCCAATAACTCCCTCATCAATGAGGCGTCGGCAGGTTTGTAACCGTCCGCCAAGGAAGGTGTCAGGGGCATTGCCCACATAGAGTCCCTTTGATTTTGCCAGCGAGAGAATTTTTCTGCCATCATCCATGTTGGTTGCAAAAGGTTTCTCAGTATAGACATGCTTTCCAGCATGAAGTGCTGCGAGACTTATTTCTGCATGAGCTGCGGGGATGGTGAGATTTAATACACATTCAATATCTGGGTCATGGATGATTTCTTCGGGCCTACATATCCGGGGAATATGATATTTCTCTGCCTTTTCTCGGGTTTCTTCTTTGTTAAGGCTTGCACAAGCAACTATGTCGATAATATCAAATTTTTTGCATGTTTTCAGATAAATATCACTAATGGAACCACAGCCAATTAACCCGGTACTGAGTTTTTTCATACACGCTCATCCTCTTTATCTATTCTGTTTTTATTGAAATATTACAATACAGTGCACATTGTAGCAAAACGTGGGCGATCAGAACAAGATTTCTCCCCATCTTCATTTTTGAAGAAGACTAAAGGACTCAGGGAAATGATCTGGTTGATAGAATACAAGTATATGCAAATCGGTTGAGCTGAGTAGTACAATCGCCTACGAGGCTTACACCCTCCTGTTCCTACGTTATTTTCTGTTGCGCCTCTCCCCCATATATTGCATCGCTGTATATTTCTTCCATTGCCTCTTGTCAGAAGCGACGTGTAAGCAAATAAAAAATATTTGTCATTCTTCTTGCACAAGCGATTCTCTTTCTATTGAATAAGCTATGTACGTAAAAAGCACCCCGTTCCCAACCATTTCATTCGCATGGATCTGCACTGCTCTTGCCACGGGGTTGCGCTTTGCTGAAATCCCTTTCATTTTGCAATACCTCGCGCATGCACCCCGATCAGAACAAGATATATCTGTATTTGGAGTTGTGCTATCAATTATTGTCGCAGCCTCTGGGTTTGTGCTTGGCCTTGCCTCAATAACCACGAAGGGAAAAACCTATTCGCAAGGATTAAAAGAATCGTGGGGATTATGTCTTGCTTCTGTGTTGTTGGGATTTGCATTGCTTGGGGTGACAGCCATAGTTGGAAATAGTATTTTTTCTGCAAACGAAATTGCCATGGCAGCATGCAGCATTTTTTTAGCGATCATAGCGATTTTTTTTCGACGTCTCGCTCAGGGCATGCTCATAGCAAATGATCAAAGTAAGCATATGACTGGAGCCTCTGCAATTCGTCTTGCATCGATCATTGTGATGGCATATTTGTTTCCGAAAGAATGGTCGTCTGCGATAACCGCATTGGTGATGATCTGCATCGCCTCGTGGGTGGATACTGCTATATGCATGCTAAGTGTTCTCTATCTGCATAAGCGCTTTAAACGAAGTGAGCATATCAGCTATTCAAAGCGAGATTATTTTCGTATTGTATTCTCCTCATTGGTATTCACCATACAAAACTACATCACGGTGCTTGCAGTGGGCCTCATCTATCACAGAGGAGATATTTCACTGCTGGTGATTCTCATTGCATATTTAAACATTGTGAATGGTTTGAGTATTGACATCGAGAACATCGTCATACGGTATTATCGCAAAGGCCTTGATCTACTGCGCATTGCAATAACTCCGATTCTTGTTTGCGCGTTCTTGGTTAGTGCAACGTTGTTCCTTCCGATAGGACGCGAGTGGTATTTTGAGGTATTTCAAAAAACAAAAAACATAGAGGCGATACTAGGTATTCGTTGGTTTTGTGTTTTTCTTATCATTCTTTTTATAGGAAAACAGCTACTCAAAGGGCTTCGCCTGCAAGAATCACGGTATAGGCAGGTGCAGTATTCGGGATGTGCATATCTTTTGGGGTTTTCTGCTGCGGTGGCCATCCTGTTTTTGTATACACCATCCAATTATCTTGTTGCAGGTTGTGTTTTTTTGAGCACTGGTCTGCTTTTTGAAGGCTTGGTCTTGGTGTTTCAGCGAACTAAAATTCCCACTGTACGCCGAGGTGCTCTACGATAAAGTCGTTTCAAAATGCATCTGGAATTAGGTGCAGCGAATTAAGAACTGGATATTATTGGTGTCTATTTCGAATATCTTGGATCGGAATGCGTTGTTTCACTGGTTCTAGTCCATCTCCCGTCGGGATGGATTCTTGATCCGGTGCGCGGTGATTATACTCAGCAATAATCTGAGCAACGCGTGGTCTGCAGAATTTTCCCTGACAGAATCCCTGCCCAGCCCGGGTCCTACGTTTTAGGGCATCAGTGTTAGCAATCGGCAAACCCGCACCAAGTGCAGCATCGATTGTCTTTCTTCGCACCTGTTCACAACGACAGACCATGCATTCTGGATCGCTGAGCGGTCGTTTTGCCTCTTGTGCTGCCACTTTTGCTGAAAGAAATTCTCGCATAACTTGCGAAGATGCATAAGGTTCACGAAAGGGATTGAATGCATCGTTTTCTTCAAGTTGAAGATGTTTTGCGACAAAGGTTTTTCTTACATGTTTGGCAATCATTGGTGCAGCAGTCAATCCAGGTGATGCGATACCAGAACAGACAAAAAAGCGGTCCCTTGATTCAGAGAGATGAAAACTACCCGTATGACTCCGTGGGCGTACTCCTGCAAACGTGGTAATAGCAAGGTTGAGTGGTAGCTTTGTGATTGTTTTTTGTGCCGCTGCAATCAAAATTTGTATTTCTTCTTCGGTGGTGGAAAGATCGTTTTTTGACACCCCGTCGACTGCAGTTGGTCCAATCATTAGGTTACCGTGGAAGGTTGGGGTTACCAAGATTCCCTTTCCTCTTTTGGTGGGAACCGGAAACAACACATGGTTGATGAGATCTCCTGTTCCTCGGTTGAAAACAATATAACTCCCCTTTCTGGGATTGATGATAGCGTCGCTGACCTCCAGGAGGGATGAAATATGATCTGCATAGAGTCCTCCTGCATTGATAAGTAGTCGAGTTTTATAACTGCCTGTAGCGGTGTGGACATTAAAGGTTGAACCTTGTGATTCGATATTTTCCACTGCCTGGCCCAAATGAATATGGCCATCATTTTCGATACAATTTTCTGCGAGAGCAATGCCAAACTCATAGGGAGATACGATGCCAGATTCTTTTGCAGATAAAGCACCAATAAATCCACCGGCTAACCGCGGCTCACGTTCGTATAGGCTAGCTTTGTCGATGAGAGATAATCCAAGGACGCCGTTCTTTTCTGCATTTTTCAACAGGTCGTGGAGTATGGCTAATTCTGCAGAATCTCGCGCAATAACGAGTGAGCCAATTTTTCTATATCCAAACCGCAACTCCTTGTCGAGTTGTTCAAACTGTTGTGAGGCTGAAGGCGTGAATTTCGCTGCTATACTGCCATGGGAATCTGCAAATCCGGCATGGATGACTCCGCTATTCGCCTTGCTCACTCCATTGCAAACATCCTCGTGACGTTCAAGCAGAGTTACGGTGAGCTTATACTGCAATAACTCCCGCATAATCGACAACCCTATAACGCCGCCTCCGATAATCAGTACATCGGATATTCTTTCAGTCATTTTTGTGGGGTAATCCATTGCTTGGATCGTTCTATTGCCTTGTTCCAATTTTCAATGATCTGATCACGGGTATCTGCTTCCATATTGGGGTGGAATGTGGCAGAGGCCTCCCAAATAGCATCGATTTCTGCCTCGTCTTCAAAGAAAGATAGGGCAAGCCCGGCCAAAAAAGCAGCTCCCAGGGCGGTGGTTTCATGCACCTGTGGTCGAACAATCTCTCTGTTTCCTACATCCGCCTGAAATTGCATCAGAAAATCATTCAAGCTTGCTCCTCCATCAACTTTCAAGGCAGGGATTGATTCACCAATATCTTGTTCCAAGGCCCGCAAGAGATCGTTTGATTGCAGAGCGATGCTCTCTAATGCAGCACGAACGATATGCGCCTTCGTCGTTCCACGCGTTAATCCAAAAAATGTTCCACGAGCGAACATATCCCAATGAGGACTGCCAAGGCCAACAAATGCTGGGACACAGACCACTCCGTTACTCGTATCCACAGAACGAGCAATTGCCTCAGTTTCCTGAGCAGAGTTAATCAATTCAAGGCCATCGCGCAACCACTGAATGACTGCACCTGCCACAAAAACGCTTCCTTCAAGAACATACTGCGCTGAATTTTGCGTCGCTGCGAGCGTCGTTATGAGTCCATGGCGTGAATGGATGCAATCCTCTCCAGTGTTCATAAGGATAAAACATCCCGTCCCATAGGTATTCTTGACATCTCCTCGATGCGTACAGCGCTGCCCAAACAATGCAGACTGTTGATCGCCTGCAATACCGGCAACCAAGAAGGGTGTGTTCTGAACAGAAATCTTGCCATACACCTCAGAAGAATGCCGCACCTCAGGAAGCATCTTCCTTGGGATAGAAAAGCGGTCAAGCAAAAAGGGATCCCATTCCTTTGTTTTGATATTAAACAACAGGGTTCGAGATGCGTTGGTATAATCGGTGATGTGCAATGAGCGGTTGCTCAAATTCCAAATAAGCCAAGAATCAGTTGTTCCAAAAAGGAGGGTTCCCTGTTCAGCTTGCTCTCGTGCTCCGGGAACATTGTCGAGAATCCACTTGATCTTTGTTGCCGAAAAATAGGCGTCAAGCACGAGCCCGGTATTGGTTTTCACATAGGCTTCAAACGTCGCATCCTTGCGCAATTCCTCTATCATCTCGGCGGTTCTTCTGCATTGCCACACGATCGCATTGTATACTGGTTTTCCAGTATCTTTGTTCCAAACCACCGTTGTTTCGCGTTGATTGGTGATGCCAATTCCGGCTATTTCTTCGTGTGGAATACCAGATTTCTTGAGGCAGGTTTCAAAAGATCTGACCTGGGTTGACAAAATTTCCATCGGATCTTGTTCAACCCAGCCGGGATGTGGGTATACCTGAGTGATCTCTTGAGCAGCGCTTTCAACGATGTGTGCTTTTTTATCAAATATAATAGTGCGGCTGCTTGTGGTCCCTTGATCACAGGCAATGATATATCGTTTCATCGTGGTCTCCCTTAACACAGAATACCATAAATTATTCAAAACGATAATGATGGACGCTCGTGCGTATCATGCGGATGGCTAGGTGATTGCATCGAATCTGTCTATACTGGGGTGTGGATCTCATACAATTTGGAGATGGAAAATTTCTTCGAGGATTTCTCCCATCGATGCTTGACCAGTTGACTGGATCACCTGCATCCAAGGTATATGTCATTGCACCGCTGCGTAGAAGAACGTCTTATACACAGAGTCCAAGACCACAGCCATACACTTTGCGTATTCTCGATGGTAAGACCTCGTTTTTTGGTGACGATTCCAACACAGAAAACACTCCAGTACACCGATCTGCGTATCGTTATGTAGATCCTGGAAGCTATCAACTACAGCCCTATGCTCAAGTGGTAAACCCATACCTTGCCTATCCTGCATTTCTCATGCTTGGACTTGATCCGGACCTGCGTTACATTGTCTCAAACACCACCGAGCAGGGATTCCGCATACAAACAGAAGAAAGAAATATATCCCTTCCGGATTTGCTCCAGGATTGTCCGAACAGCTTTCCTCTGAAGCTAACGGCCTTGCTTATCCATCGATTTTTGCACGCAGATGATCATGTGCGTGATCAATTCATCGAGATACTTCCCACGGAATTATTGCCTCAAAATGGCGACCAACTCCGCGATTGCGTACGTAAAGTTTGCAAAGCTGTGCAGATTCCCAACCTTGTTGAATGGATTGAGACGAACCTTGTGTTTCGAAACACTCTTGTGGACAGAATAGTCATTGAAGATCCGCAAGGTGAGAAGAAGGAAAAGAACATTGTGAGTGAACCCTATTTTTTGTGGGTAATTGAAGACGATGCCTGTGAAACTTCAGACGGTCAGTTGTGTGGGCTGATTCGTGCAAGGAGCATTCATGGATGGTATGAACGAAAAATACATATACTCAACGCCGGACATCTTGTCTTGTTGGGAATGCATCGCGCGTATTCGTTTGATACTATCTATGCGGCTATGCAAGACTCACGTTGCAAGGAAGCCTTTGTTGCAATCATGGAACAAGAAGTCTTGCCCTATGTAGATGCGCCAAATGCTCGTGAATACCTTGCCCTCTGTATTGCTCGATTTTCGCAGAATGGACTGCAGCATCGCTGTTCAGCTATTGCGGTCAATCTTTTTGAAAAACTGGTGGTACGTATTTTGCCAATCATTCGGCGGTATTGGGATAGGCATCAACAATTGCCACCCAAGCTCTGTCAAACGGTGCTTCGCTGTGCGGAGATACAGTGTGAAACTGAATATTCTGAACAAGACCAGATGGAGGCAAAACAGGGAGGTATAATTGCAAAGTTGGAACAATTGTTTGGAAAAGACAAAATGCTTTTTGCGGCATTCAAAAAACAATATTTCTAAAATGCTATCCTTTAGTTCTTGCAGTATATTCTCAATAGAACTACTATCGTATGTACAATACGTATTATGCAAAATTGACACGAAAAAGAATCAGCTTGCTATACTAACCAAGGAGGAACGATGATAACATTTCCAAAAGATTTTAGATTTGGCACCGCAACTGCGTCATACCAGATTGAGGGGGCAGTGCAACAAGATGGACGGGGAAGGAGTATATGGGATGATTTTTCCGACACCCCCGGAAAAACCTATGAAGGACAGACCGGAGCGATAACCAACGATCATTACAATCGTTACAAAGAAGATATTGCTCTCATGAAAGAGATTGGCCTTGATTCATATCGATTATCGATTGCGTGGTCGCGTATTTTTCCTGATGGCAAGGGACAAAAAGAGCAACGAGGAATTGATTTTTATCGACGCTTGTTTACTGAGCTGCGTGAAAACGATATTCGCCCCTATGTCACCTTGTATCACTGGGATCTGCCTAGTGCGCTTCAAGCGAAGGGCGGATGGAACAATAGGGATACTGCGCTGCATTATGTTGATTATGCACAAGAATGCTTTCGTGAATTTTCAGATCTTGTTGACGTGTGGATGACCTTTAATGAACCGCTGTGTATTGCCTTTCTTGGGCACGCATGGGGAGTACACGCACCGGGACATACGAGCATGCAAGAAGCTTATACAGTGTTGCACCATCTATACCTTGCTCATGGGTTAACTGTTCGTGCCTTTAGAGAGCAGACTAAGGATAGCTATATTGGCATTGCGCTAAACATCATGACGCCACGCCCTGCGAGTGATAGTCCTGAAGACAAGCAAGCAGCAGAGATCGCAACTGCGGCACATGCGCGGCTCTATCTTGACCCGTTGTGCAAAAAGAAATATCCAGAGAATGGCATCGCACCAGGAGTAACGATTCCCATACAAGATGGTGATATGGACATCATTGGCACGCCCTTTGATTTTCTTGGTCTAAACTATTATTGGGAAGATTTGGTGCAGGCTGATGATTCAGCACCAATGAAGTTTAGTACTGTAAAAACCGAACGTCCAAAAACTGCCATGGGGTGGGATATCGTCCCCGAGGGGCTCTATAACCAGTTGAAATGGGTGTATGAAACTTATGGCATTTCCTATCTCTACGTGACTGAAAATGGTGCTGCTTTTGAAGATGTAGTTCTTCACGACGGAAAAATACATGACAAAAACAGAACTGCCTACCTTGAAGGGCATTTGGGAGCGATTGCAAAGGCGATAAACGATGGAATTCCTGTGAAGGGTTATTTTCTGTGGTCGTTTATAGACAACTTTGAATGGTCTTTTGGATACACCAAGCGATTTGGCATCGTTCGCTGCGATTACGATACCCAGAAGCGAAGTATCAAGGACAGTGGATATTGGTATCGAGATTTGATAGCTGCGAATAAGGGCTAAGCAGATCTGATTGCTCCGTTTTTTAATTTTTGCAGAGTGAATGAGCTCTGCGGAAGAAACTAAATGGTGCGACAAAGAGAAAGAAAGCTATATCTTTTTTCGAAGAGGTATAGCTTTTTGCTTGTATGAGTCGAGATAGTGCAATGTGTGAATATGGACAAGCCTAAGCCGCGTATCTTTTGTATGGTGTGTTGATTACAAGATGGCTGGTGAAAATTCTACGTAGGGCGCGGAATATCTGTTCCGTGGGGTTTTACTGTTCAGATTGTTGCCCCTTGGATCGAGGAGCTTTTTGCAAGGTGTATACCATGAATGAGCATAGTGAACATGCAACAGCCACCCATGCGCTGATGTCCGGGATGGTTCCCAATTCATATGTCAAACTGAGCAAGCCTAATCCGATGGTTATTGCATAGACGACTGTTTTTGCCTTTCCCAACCAGTTTGCCGCCAAGGCATGGCTGTGCTTCATTCTAACTGTTCGAAAAAACATCATCGATACTTCCCGATAAAACAACAACAATATCGCGGCAAAGGGCAGAACATTAATATAGGCCAAGGAGAAAAGAATTGCGATCCTGCCGAGTACATCCATTGCTGGATCGAGAATTTTGCCGAAATCTGAAACCATGTCTGTTTTTCGTGCAACATACCCATCAAGAAAATCAGATATTTCTATGAGGATGAACAAAATCCACAAGGTAGCAATATGCTGAGTATAGACAAGTGTGAAACAGAGGAACAAGGAAAACGGAATTCTAGAAAGAGAAATAAGATTACTGATGTTTTTTGTTTTCACGTTCATACTTGAAATAGTATACTGTTTGAACAACTGTTTGTCAGTGAGAGGTATACTATGGAAAAATTCGAAAAGGTAATCATTATTGGATCAGGGCCGGCTGCGCATACTGCAGCAATATATGCTGCGCGTGCGGAACTTCACCCCCTGTTGTTTGAGGGATTTATGGCGGGAGGGGTTGCCGCTGGAGGGCAGTTGACAACAACTACAGAAGTAGAAAATTTTCCCGGTTTTCCCGAAGGTATAGCAGGACCAGAACTCATGCTGCGGATGCGCGATCAATCTGAGGAACACGGAACACGAATCATTACTGAGACAGTCGAACGGATTTCTCGAGATGGAAAGATTCATGTGGCACATACAGCTAGCGGTCAATTTGCTGCTCAGGCCTTGATTATTGCAACAGGAGCCATTGCAAAAAGATTGGACGTTCCCGGGCAAGAACGCCTGTGGCAAAAAGGAATTTCTGCTTGTGCGGTTTGCGATGGGGCTTTGCCGATTTTTCGAGACAACGAACTAGTTATCATTGGTGGCGGAGATGCGGCCTGTGAAGAGGCACATTATCTGACGAAATATGGAAGTACTGTGCATATGTTTGTGCGACGTGACGTACTTCGGGCATCAAAGGCGATGCAAAACCGAATCCTTAACCATGCAAAGATCCAAATTCATTGGAATACGCAATTGCAAGAGGTGTTAGGAGAACAGCAGGTTTCTGGCGTCCGGGCGATTAATACCAAGGAAAAGAAAGAATTTGAAATGGGAGCGGGGGGGCTTTTCTTCGCAATAGGGCATACCCCGAATACTGCATTTTTGGAAGGGCAGCTTGAACTCGACGATGTAGGCTATATCAAGACACATGATAATGTATGTACGAGTGTTGCAGGAATTTTTGCTTGTGGCGATGTTCAAGACAAGATATATCGACAGGCGATAACTTCAGCAGGAAGTGGGTGCATGGCCGCATTGGAGGCTGAGCGCTATCTCAGCGAGCTATCCGAATAAGTATCCAAAGGTTCTGAATGCAGACGGTAATGCTCGAGGTGTATGGGCATGTGCAAGGGGTTGGGTTTCGATATACATGCTTAGAGCAAGCACGTAGACTACATCTTACCGGCTATGCAAAAAACAAATCAGATGGCAGCGTAGAGATAGTATTGCAGGGAGAGCAAAAATTCATTGCCGAGTTTCAGCAAAATCTGCAAAAACGATTTTTGTTTCCGGGATCAATTTCACGTATATCGTGCAAGGAAAGCTCTGGCGAGTATACGCGATTCTCTATTTATTAGTTTGGGTCTGTTCTTTTTCAATAGAAAATATTTTTTCTAGATATTTCATCAGCATCGATACCGGAAAGGTGAGCAATACATACCCGGCTGCGATGAATAGATAGGCTTCAAGGGTTGTAAACGATGCCGAAGAGACATCTCGTGCAACCATGGTGAATTCACGCACAGAAATAATTGAAAGGAGCGAGGAATCCTTGATCAAAGAAACAAATTGTCCGGCCATACCTGGCAAGGTTCGCCGGATGATCTGGGGAAATATGACGTATCGATATGTCTGTAATCGGGTGAATCCTAATGATTCTGCCGTTTCTAGATGTGAACCCTCAATGCTTTCAATACCAGCGCGGATGATTTCAGCCATATAGGCTCCGGCGAATAGGCTCATGATTATTATGCCAACTACAAACCTATTGTCGTATTGCAGCGCATTAGCAACAACGTAAAAGAAAATCAGAATCTGCACGATCAGCGGTGTGTTTCGAATGAGTTCTATATACCCTGTGCTCATCAATCGAAACGCAAGGATTTCAGAAGATCGAGCAACACCGGCAACAACCCCAATTACCGCGCTAAGAACCAGTGCTACCAGTGAAACGATAATCGTATTTTGAAATCCAAGAACAAAGGCATCGCGATATTCTCGAATGGTGTCCCAATGGAAGGTATACGGAAAGTCTTTAAATGAGAAATAAAATATTCCTACAATAATGGCAATAATGAAGAGCCACGTAACAAGATAACTCAGCGATTGCTGTTGCTTGTTATGTTGTGGCTCTCGTTTGCTAACAACAAACAGTGATCGAAAATTCACAATAGCGGCGAAGCCTAGAAATCAAAGAAAAAAGGTATGTTGTATTGTTCAAAGACCTCTTTTATTTCGCCAACATAAGGTTCAGCGATGGTGTTGAATCCATCTTCTTCTTGCATCTTTTTTATGAATGCATTGACTTGTGCGAGAAATTCATCCCTACCCTTGCGGATTCCCATTCCAAGGCTTGCTTTGGTTCCTTCGATGGTATCAAGAATCATTCGAGTGCTATCTTTTGTTTTTTCCCAGCTCTCATAAACCGTTAATGCATCATAGATGAAGGCATCTGCTTTTCCTTGAGCAACTTCAAGAACACAAGCGGCTACATCTTCGAAGGAACGAATTTCACCTTCAGTGATGTTCTTTCGGGCCAATGATTCCCCGGTTGTTCCTGCTTTTACGGCAACTACACGACCTGGGGCATTGAGATCAGTGAAGGATTCGATAGGTGAATCTTTTGCAGCGAGCAGATAGAGCCCCCAACTTGCGTACGGGACGCTGAAGTCTATTATCTTGCCCCGTTCTTCGGTGATAGACATTGATGAAATAATGACGTCGACATTTCCTGCTTGTACCGCCGGAATAAGTCCTGTCCAAGCTGTTGGGATTATCTCAACCTCACGATTGAGAAATTCGCCAAGCCTTTCAGCAATTTGTACGCTAATACCGGTTGGATTTCCTTCGGTATCAGTGGTCTCGAAGGGCGGAAACTGTAGCTCCATCGCTACGCGTAGCGGCCCCATTTCAGAATCACTTGTTTCGCTGCCTCCGGCTGCAAAAATAGCCCAGCTTGCAATGAAAACTAATGTTATTGTTAAAATACGATTCATGTGTACTCCTTTGCGTGTTCATTTACACGTTTTTCCTAAACTATCAGTAAATGACTAAAGAGTCAAGGATTAGGAATCCCTAAAGCATGAAGCGCATAGCAATCTAAATTTACTTATTCCGGAATTTTTGTGTCCATATACTAAGGTAATATTTTTTAGTTTAACAAGATTCCATAAGAGGGCGGAAAGGCCGGATAAGAAAATTACATTATTGTAACTATATATAAAAATATAAACAATATCGTATTTATTTCATGTTATAGTTACAATATTGACAAAGAATAGCCTGTGTGCTATTGATTAGATAGTAGAGGAGGGAGTATGAGGGTATTTTTTATAATCATTGCTGTATTCTTTGGGTTGCCGGGCCTTTTTGCTGAAGAACCTGCAACAGCAGCGGCGTCACTAGATATGGTGTGGCTTGTTATATCTGCCGCACTGGTCTTTTTTATGCAGGCAGGATTTGCCTTAGTTGAGTCAGGACTTACGCGAGCCAAGAATACGAGTAATATCATAATGAAAAACATGGTTGATTTTGCCGCTGGATCTATTATGTATTTTCTTGTCGGATGGGCATTGATGTATGGGAATTCACTGGGGGGAATCCTAGGGACGTCCGGGTTTGCGTTGCGCTATGCAAAACCTGCGGTTGATGCCTATGGAGGAATGCCACTCATTTTGCGTGATTGGCTGTTTCAGGCGGTGTTCACCGCTACGGCTGCAACCATTGTTTCAGGGGCATTAGCAGAACGGGCTCGGTATGGCACCTATATTTTAATTTCGATAATACTCTCAGGGATTATCTATCCGATAAGTGGCCATTGGATTTGGGGGGGTGGCTTTCTTGCAAAGCTTGGCTTCCATGATTTTGCTGGATCGATGGTTGTGCATGGTCTTGGGGGATGTGCTGCATTTATTGGGGCATGGATCATTGGGCCACGATCAGGCAGGTATCTTCGCGATACACGAGGGAAAATACGGCAAATTCGCGCGATTCCCGGCCACAATATGACCTTTGCTTCCATAGGGGTGTTTATTTTGTGGTTTGGATGGTATGGGTTTAATGCGGGATCAACCCTTTCTGGGAATGACGCGTCGATAGCGCATATAGCAGTGACGACGACATTGTCTGCAGCGAGCGGTTTGATTTCGGCTCTGTTTCTTTCGTGGATATGGTTTGGAAAATCAGATCCTTCGATGACGATGAATGGTGCGCTTGCAGGTTTGGTGGGGATAACCGCGGGGTGTTTTGTAATACCTCCAGCTATTGCTATTGCAGTAGGAGGGATATCCGGTATTCTTGTAGTTTTGTCTGTCGAGTTTATCGATAAAATACTGCATATCGATGATCCGGTTGGAGCAAGTTCGGTGCATGGAGTCTGTGGTGTTTGGGGAACGCTTGCAGTTGGATTGTTTGGTGATTTGGAAAAAATAGGCACTGGATTGAATCGACTAGAGCAAATAGGGGTGCAGCTATTGGGCAGTGCGGTAGTACTTGCTTGGGTAGGAGTGACGACAGGGATTGTTTTTGGAGTGATGCACCTTGGGAAGTTGTTGCGCGTTTCAAAGGAAGATGAATTGCTTGGGTTAGACCTTGCAGAACATGCAACTGATTCATACAGTGGGTTCCAAGTTTTTTCCAATATGTGAGGAGGAATAATGAAATTAATAGTTGCATATATACAACCCTACAGGTTAACACAGGTAAAAGAATCCTTGTTTTCAAAGGGGATTCACAAAATTTCAATAACTAATGCACTTGGATGTGGACAACAAAAAGGTTATGAGGAACAGTATCGTGGTATTACCATGGCGGTGAACCTGTTGAAAAAAGTTCGTATTGAAGTCGCCGTGAATGATGCATTTGTTGAGACGACGATTGATGCGATCATTCAAGGTGCGCGAACAGAAAACATCGGTGATGGCAAAATCTTTGTGCTGCCCGTTGAGCAATGCATACGTATACGTAACGGAGAGACAGGAGCAACGGCGATAGGATAGGGATACTGGTACTTAGATCTATGCGAGGCATATAAGCAAAGTATGCGGAGATTTTCTCCGATTTTCTGAATAAAATACCAAGACCCTAACCCTTGATATCGACGATTTATTGCTGCACAGATTCCAGATAATTATTAGATATTCCCCAGATGATGGCAGCAGAGATTATCGCTACAACTCCACTACCCACGAGCATTCCCCCAGAAACAAAGAGAATGTCCCTATCAGAACGAGAAAGGGTATTATTTTGAGAATTTTCTAACGAAAATGGGATGGCCAATGTTACGGCTCCTGCTAGCATCAGGCCAATGCTGTAGTAGACAGCTCGGTGTCCCTGCCACCTTTTTTTAATTATATCTTCATAGCTGATATGCTCCACCGGATTGGGGTTTTGAAAGGGTACATAGGATTGAGAAAGGGATTGATGGGTCAAAAATGATCCTTCAGTTTGAATTTGCATATATGCATTTGCACCAAAATTTGACGGAGATGCATACAGATAGCCACATAGCACACAAAGTGCTCCAACTAAAACAGTCTTTTTCATAAGGCCTCCAGATAGAAATAGAATTTCTTAAGACGTATCTAAAATATACTACTATCTAGACCGAGTAAAGGCGTACAGCGGCATCCATACCTCGGCAATTGTTTGCCCTAAGGAAGAGCATAATGCTTCGGATTGCACGCATGTTTGAGGATAATCTTATTGTGTGTGGGATACGTAGGTATATAGCAAATATAATAATTTATGTATACTTATTGTAAATGTTTAATATACAAATCGGTAATTGCATATGCGATTAGCCATCTCTCTTTTTCTCATAGGAATAGCAGCATTGTTAGCAGGTGAAACTCATGAAATATCTGTTGGAATTCCACTGCATGTTTCTGTGGGTGTTGATAATCTGCTTTCAAGTGTTCTGAAGATAGGAGTTACTGGAGGATTGAATTTTGGGTATCGCTATTTTGAAGGAATCCAATCACACACCATTCGCCTTTTGATAGGAGGAGGAGTACTGGTTCCACAATATGTAAATACTGGATTTGGTTACACTGATGGGTTTACTGACCAATTGTATCGATTGGGACTGCATATCCGGTCTACGTTTCAAATATATGAAAATGATGTTGTTCTTGCGAGATTAGGAGCCTATGCACTTGGTTCTTTTGAGGTATTTGTGATGGATCACTTCTTTAGTGTTTCTTGGTTAGGAGAGGCGGGAATAGGGATTGCGGGAGATCTAACATTTCGCTTTGAGCCACATAGCGTTGAACTGATGTTTGCACTACCACTTGGAGTACTGCTTAGTCGTCCAAGCTGGAGTGTCTATCTCATAGAAGATGAACTGGCTCTCGATCAAGATGGAATAGCCTCAGTGATTTTTGGAAGAACAAGAATTGCTTCGTTCAATGAATATGTGCGCTTGGAACTAGCAGCATTGTATACCTATGATCTGAATGAAAAAATCTCACTTGGAACGAGATACGATTTCCTCTATCGTTATGTTGGATTTCCACGAACCTCCATGACATTTGAGCATTTTTTGTCTTTTTCTGTGTTGATACGTATTCCGGAGAAGAAAAAATGAAAGCATGTATCGGTGTATGTAGTATAGGAATATTGGCATTGTGTTTTGGTTGTACGAACATTTTTGGAGCACGTGCTACGACGCCCCGTGATGTTTTTGAGGCTTTCTGGAAGGATTTCACACAGGTATATGCGTATATGGATGAATTTGATTTCAGCGAGTCAGAATTTTCTTCGAAAAAATTTGAACTTCCAGATGATTATTCGAATATGTTTTCAGGAACAGAGTTATACAAGGCAGAGCTTGCGCAAGCAAATTTTGAAATTCTGTACAGTCATTATGCACCGTTGATCGATGCACAGAGCACGTGGGATCAATTGTACGCATTGTTTCTCGATTTGGAAAATACGTTGAAGGATGTACATTTTACTTTTACATCACTTTGGGACAGTTCGTTTGTCTTCAACGGACAACCCGTCGCTAGTTATAATCAACAGCATACGGTTAGTACTATTCCCGAAGACTATGCAAAAACCTTTTATACCATAGATAGCTGGGAGATAGAGATAGTTGATGTGTCGCATGCCTATGCATGGGGACATGTAAAAGCAGATCCGACGATAGGCTATCTGCATGTGCGTGAACTTGTTGCAGAATATTCATCTGGGGGGCGTTTATTTGGAAGTACTGCATGGTTGGAGAAGATAGATACAATAATTGATTATTTTGTTGCCCAAGGTGTCACGAGGCTTATCATTGATCTACGTGGAGATGCCAGGGGCAGTATCTCTGCACCGCAACAGATGATTGGTCGTTTTGTGACAGAAACAAAACGGGGCTTTCTGGCGTTGGAACGAGATCCTCAAGGAGAGTTGAGTCGTGAATCTTTTGTGGACGTGACACCAAGAGGAAACAGGGGATTAGCGGGAGTTCCCATAGTGCTTGTTACCAATAAACTTGTTCGGAGTGGTGGTGAGTTTTTTGTTCTGATGCTTAAGGCAAGGGGGACAGATACATATCACTTGGGGTCAAGAGACGGAGCCACTCTTGGTGTTGCCGGAGGAATTATAGAGAGAGACCTGCCGGATGGAGTCGTGGTGCGATATCCATCGAGCAAGATATGGCAAATAGATGCAGATGGCAGCCCTGTTTCTTATTTTAGAACCGGCATCATGCCAGATGAGTCTGTGGATGTCATTAATGGAAATGACATTGATGAATTGATGCAAAGAGCCATTGACTATCTCAACAAATAATTTTGCTTTCGAAGTCTATATTGGTTATTTGCAAACCTGTTTGAGCTAAGATATGCTTCTATAAATCATCAAGATAATGCAAACTTGCTAATCCTGCCTGTCTTTGACTAGAGCCATAGATCCAAGCAACGATACCGGTAATGGCTGTGGCAGTCCCCACCCCGATCAGCGAATATCCGGCATCTTGAAGAACGATATCATACTCTGTTGCAGGATCTGGATAATTTGTTACAAAAGATAAGATCGTGCTGCCTGTTATAGTCATCAAAACGCCCAGAGCAGTAGCGGCAATACCAAGGTTCCTTGTCTGTGTTCCGAGTCTATAGCTATAGTTTGCCACAGAAGCGGTGTTTTGAAACGGAGTGAGTGCATATGCCACTTGAGGGAGGAGAGTCCCTTCAGATCTTAGTTCTTGATATACATTGCTGTGCTGTAATGGATTTGCAGCAAGATGCGATGTTATAACGAATATCATACCAATAGAAAAAATTAATCTCATATATATATACTTCCTTTAGTATAGTGTATATAATTTTCTGAAAAAGCGATACAGCTACTTATTAAGTATTTCCTATGTTTCGTATATGTTTCTTGCCAGAATATCGTGCGTGGGGTGGTAGATCTCTTAGGAAATCTACATACCTGTTATACGAAACCACGTTTTAAATAGCTTGGATACTGGAATGTGCACCAACTAGAGCTACCTCTATGTGCGCAAGGGTTCAAGCAGAATCCTTAATAGGATGATATCACGGTGCGCATTTGGCCTGCTCCAATACCCCAAGTGATGCCACCACCTAGCATTGCAAGGGCCCCGAGACCTGCCATTGAAAATCCAGAAATAAGTAGGTCTGTGTCAGGAGCAGATGTAATAGCCTGGGCTCCTCCTACTCCCACGAGTATGAATCCAATTAATCCAAGGGCGAGTCCAGTAGAAGTGGTTATGATGCCGATATTTCTTGTTCGTCGTGCGGAGATATAAATAGGGTTTTTTTCAGCACTGTCGGATTGAAACGGCACATAGGATTCAAAGGCTGCCTGAGTTACAAAAAATGAACCCTCAGACTGGAGTTGTGTATATGCATTAGCACCCCAAGAGGGCGTTGCGTAGAGATAACTTGATAACATACAAAGTATTCCAACAATGACTAGTTTTTTCATATGATCCTCCTAATGACCAAGATGTAAAATATCTTTAGTTATTATACCATAACATATATCTACCTATGCAATCAAACAGCAAATAAATTTGATATCTGTGCTTAAGTATTTCAAGCAAATAACGCAGAATCTACGTAAATCTAATGATTCCTGTGTGGATAGACCTAGCAAAAAATACTAGGCGTGATGAGGGAGCACAGCAGCGCTGTGCTCCTGTTAATCGTATAGAATACGGCTTATTGATGAAGCATGGCTGAACGCATTTGACTTGCCCCAACGCCCCAGGCGATAGCGCCACCTGTGAGCAGAAGGCTACCGATGCTTGCCAATGAATAACCAGAAATAGCTAGGCCAACGTCAGGATCAGGTGCAACAAGTGTTTGTGTAGCGATATCGTATGTTGCAGTTTGAGATAGTCCTAGTCCTACGAGTATGCCACCAACTATTCCAAGAGCAAGCCCAACAGAAGTGGTGATGATTCCAGCGTTTCTTGTTCGCCGTGCAGAAAACAAAGCAGCGTTTACGTCAGCATTGGTACTTTGAAACGGTACATAGGATTCAAAACCTGTCTGGGTTGCGAAAAATGAACCTTCAGATTGAAGCTGCATATACGTGTTCGAACCCAAAGAGGGTGTTGCATAGAGATAGCTGGCTAGCACACAGAGTGCGCCAACAATAATTAGTTTTTTCATACGGTCCTCCTAAATAACCAAGAGTATAAAAATATACGTAATTATACCATAAAATACATCTATATGTGCAACATAAATAGCAAATAAATTTTGATATTTATGTTCAAGTGTTTCTCAGGTGCTCTGGCACAGAGACTACATACATTCTGTGCGATTTTACGTTGGGAGATTTGTAAAGCTTTAATCGTATGCTGATACAGCACAATTCTATGTACACATCTTATCGGTCGAGCATCGCTGAACGCATTTGATTTGCACCGACGCCCCAAGCAATGGCTCCAGCAATAGTGGCAAGAGTGCCAATACCCATGAACGTGCTTCCAAAGAGTACAAGTGAATTTGCACTGGCTCTACTGCTGCTATATTCATAATTGTAAGGAGCTCCTAATCCAAGTAATATACCTCCGCCGAGCATCAGCCCCAGGCCAACAGAAGTGGTGATCATGCCGGCCCATTGGGTACGTATAGTCTTAGAAATAGAAGTATTCCTTCTGGTAGTATTGGTGGTTTGAAACGGTACATAGGATTCAAAATCTGCCTGAGTTGTGAAAAATGAGCCTTCAGACTGAAGCTGTGTATATGCATTCGGATTTAAAGAGGGTGTTGCATAGAGATGACTGGATAGCAGACAGAGCGCTCCAATAATAATTAGTTTTTTCATACGGTCCTCCTGATAATTAATAGTACAAAAATGTTTGTAATTATATCACAACATACATTCCCATGTGCACCTAGCTAGCAAGTGGATTTTGAATTTATAGTCAACTATTCCTCGAATACATGGAAAAAATCGCGTAAACTCTGTGTATTTTTACGTGAAGAAGTTTGACAAGGATGTTTACGTAGTTGGTACGCCAGAGTGGTGTATTCTGTGCACCATCTTATGGAAGAAACGACGCAAAACGCATTTGATTTGCACCGACGCCCCAAGCAATGGCTCCACCGATTAAGGCGAGGCTTCCAAAACCCAATATCGTCGCTCCAGAAATTGCAAGCGTATTTGAAGTGGCTCTATCCTCTGCATCCACAGAAGCGTAAGAAATTCCCACTCCAAGTAATGTACTCCCTACGAGTGCCATACTCAAGCCAAGTAAAGTGGTGCTGGCGCCAACATCTCTGGTTCCCTTTGCCTTCAGGAGAAAGGCCATGTTGTTAGTGGCGTTAGTGGTTTGAAACGGCACATAGGATTCAAGAGTTGCTTGAGTTGCAAGAAATGTCCCTTCAGATTGAAGCTGAGTATACGTATTTGCATTCAAAGAGGGTGATGCATAGAGATAACTGGATAGCACGCAGAGTGCGCCAACAATAATTAGTTTTTTCATACGGTCCTCCTAAATAACCAAGAGTATAAAAAATATATGTAATTATACCATAACATATACCTATATATGCAATATAAATAGCAAATAAATTTTAGTGTCAGTAGCTAAGTGTTTTTCACGTATACAACTCAGAGGGTGCATACATTTCGTGCAGGTTCTGCGTGAAGAGATTTGCAAAACGTAATTTGTGTTGATACAAGAGAGTGATGTATCTTGTGCGCACATCTTATGGAAGAAGCGACGCAAAACGCATTTGATTTGCGCCAACGCCCCAGGTGATAGCGCCGGCAATAGCGACAAGGGTACCAATACCAATGGTTGTTAACCCAGAAATTATTAAAACATCAGAATACTCAACATTATCGTACTCTTCTATCATTCCAAAGAAAGTAGCCCCTGCAGTCATTATGCTGAAGCCAGTAGAGGTGGTGATCATGCCGGCCCTTCTTGTACTCTCTGCCTTAGAGATAAGGGCTTCCTTCCTACTAGTGTTGCTATTTTGAAATGGGACATAGGGTTCAAAGGCTGTTTGAGGCGCAAGAAACGTTCCTTCAGATTGAAGCTGTGTATACGCATTTGTGCTCAAAGAAGGTGCTGCATAAATATAGCTGGATAACGCACAGATTGTGCAGACAATGATTAATTTTTTCATATGGCCTCCTTAATAACCAAATATAAAGAATCTTAGTGATTATAATATAACATATATTTACATATGCAGCATAAATAGCAAATAAATTTTAATGTCAATGACTAGCATTTTCAAATCCAAAACTTGCATTCGTTTGTGCACTTCTACGTAGACGGATCTAGTAAAAACGTAAATACATGTCGTTGTTGGAGTATGGTGGTGTATCTTATGCACGTATCTTATCAATAAAATGATGCCAACCGCAGTTGTCTTGCCCCGATACCCCAGGCAACAGCTCCACCAAGAGTGATGAGGGTGCCAATCCCCAGGAATGTGCCTCCAGAAATGGCAAGTGAACCTGCAGTGCTGCCGCTGCCAAGAGAGGCTAATCCAAGTGATATAGCTCCGCCGATTAACAGCCCCAGCCCAACAGAAGTGGCGGTTATACCACCTAGTTTTGTATCTACTGCCATAGAGATAAAGGCAGTTTTGATAGATTTGGTAGTTTGAAACGGAACATAGGATTCAAAGTCTGGATGAGGCACAAGAAACGGGCCTTCAGATTGAAGCTGTGTATATGCATTTGCACCTAAAGAAGGTGCTGCATAGAGATAACTGGATAGCATACAAAGTGCCCCAACAATAATTAGTTTTTTCATACGGTCCTCCTAAACAACCAAGAGTATAAAAATATATGTAATTATACCATAATACATATCTACATGTACGACTTAACTAGCAAATAGATCTTAATATCGGTGCCTAAGTATTTTTTGGGTGCACACCCTAGCGACTGTATACATTTCGTGCGTTTCTACGTGGAGATGTTTTGTTGTACGTGCCTATGCAACATATGTTTTTATCTCATACATCTATCTGCGTATGTTACTGGATATGATTTACTCGATAAAGGATAGATATGTGACGATAGTATCGATAAGTAGAAATTAATTCACGTTGTGTGAGAGGACTCTGAGGGAGTAGCATTATGCTTTTTGATTTGTTTTTCCAGAGGGATGATACGAATTAGGGAATGGATAACTAATTCATCAAGGGCCATACTGATTGGGCTGAACGTGGTCCTTTGTTTTGGTTTAGGCTTCAGTTTGTCTTCCTTGTTATCAAAGTATACATCCATCAAAATAATCATTTGTCTACCATTACGTTTACATATTTACCATCGGTTGATTATTAAAAAATGTTAAACAGTATATTTTGGAGAAATTAAGCGGTGTATCTCTAAGCTAATGAGAACTGTTGTAGACAACCGTGATCAGGGTGAAAATGCTTGATCTTGGTTTGTGTGTATATGAAATCTTCTCAGAATAGACTAATCTAAGGCTGGAGGTAATTATGACGTATAAGTAGACTTGGGAATACTGGTCTTTTTGTTTCACGTATTGGTCTTGGCACCATGCTTTTTGGAACAAGTACATCGAAAAAAGATTCGATTTGGATGGTGAAAGATTTTTTGGAGAAGGGGGGCAATCATCTTGATACTGCCAATGTGTATGGACCTTTTTTATCTGAAGAAATCATTGGGGAGAGCTTCAAAGAAGTGGTTCGGGATGACGTTGTGCTTGCAACGAAGCTGCGATTTGCGGTGGGAACAACGCCAAATGCGTGGGGCTTGTCGCGAAAGCATATTATCCAGGAAGTCGATGCATCGTTGAAGCGTCTGCAAACAGACTACATTGATTTGCTCTATGTCCATTGCTGGGATGGACTTACTCCTATTGAAGAAACATTAACGGCATTGGACGATCTTATTAGCGAAGGCAAGGTTCGATATATCGGGGTATCGAATTTTAAGGCTTGGCAACTTATGAAGGCCCATGCGGTGAGTCAGCTACATGGATTACATGTTTTTTGTGCAGCGCAGTTTCAATATTCATTGGTTGATCGGAACATCGAACTTGAAGTTACAGAGGCATGCGAAGAAACAGGTCTTGGACTTGTTCCTTGGGCGCCGCTTGGGGGAGGATTTCTTACAGGGAAATACCAACGTGATAAACGGCCCGAAGCTGCAGATGGGCGTATCGGCACTGCGATTAAGTCACATCAGGAATATTGGGATTGGCGAAACACCGAGAAAAACTGGCGCATTCTCGACGAGGTGACCAAATTGACCAAAAAATACAATGTGAGTTATACACAGATTGCAATATCGTGGCTCTTGGCAAAAAAACAAGTAAGCAGTGTGCTGATTGGTGCGCGTACTCGCGAGCAATATGAAGATAATATGGGGAGTGTTTCTGTGTGTATAGAGGAGCAAGACATTGCGCGCCTCGATGAATTGAGTAAGCCAGAATTAATGTATCCATACTCCTTTGTTGAAATGCTTGTGCGAAGAGTTCCTGGACCGCCACCGAAGAACGTCTTTGTTGAAGAAGATTAGCGCTGAAGAATTAAGCTATCTCTGAGAAGCAGGTTTTGATTTGACATTCACAGAGATGGCATGATACGTATCTTTTTGCATGGTGTTGTTGTGATTAAGCAGGGTTAGGAGGATGTCTGGTTGAGTGCCTTATGCTCTTGTGCCCAGTGCTTGTAGCGATCTGCAGAAGCAGCAATATCTTCGATTTCTTCGGGGCGAAGTTTTCGAAGGGGTTTTGCTGGTATCCCAGCGACAATCGTGCCGCTTGGCACGCGCATTCCTGGAGGAACAAGTGCTCCAGCACCTACCATTGCATGAGTTTCAACAACAGCACCATCCAGAACTGTTGCTCCCATACCAATAAAGCATTCATCTTCGAGGATGCACCCATGCAGGATTGCTGCGTGTCCAACGGTTATACGTGCGCCAAGAATCAAGGGAAATCGTTCACGGGTAACATGCAAGACTGAATTGTCTTGAATATTGGTGCTTTCGCCGATCCGGATATAGTTCACGTCGCCGCGTAGTGTTGTTGCATACCATATGCTCACATAGGCAGAAAGCACAACATCTCCAACGATCGTTGCATTGGGTGCAATAAACGCAGTTTTTTCAATTTTTGGATATATTGACTTGTATGGAAGCAGATTCATGGTACATTATACCACAGAGAGGTATATACTGATATGCAAAAAACAACACTCGCTGTTTTATTAATTGGAAATGAGATACTCCGCACACAGGTGAAGGAAGCAAATTACATTCCTATCGCTCGGGCAGTGCTACAAAAGGGTATTGTTATTGGTGAAGTACGTATCGTACAAGATGACAAGGAGGAAATTGCAGACGCTGTACGTGTGTTAAGCAAGAAATATACCTATGTCATTACTTCTGGAGGCGTTGGTCCGACCCATGATGATATAACCCTTGAAAGTATCGCGCATGGCTTTGGTGTTTCGCCAGCAAAAAACGATGCGATGATGCAGTTTCTGTTGTCGAAGGACACTGCGATGAACCCTGCACGTGCAAAGATGGCCTATCTTCCGCAGGGGAGTACATTAGTGCATGATATCAACAACAATTGGCCGGCGATCCGCTTTCGGAATATCTTCATTCTTCCAGGACTTCCGAGGGTGTTGAAAACGATACTTCCAAACGTTGTTGCAGTGCTTCCACAAGAAGACCAGATTTACTATGGGTATATCGTGGTTTCTCAGCAAGAACAAGAATTTGCAACCGCACTTGATGAATTGCAAAGAGATTTTCCAGATATTGCCATTGGGTCCTATCCGTCGATAGAAACCCAGCAGGTGAAAATAAGTCTTACCGGAAGGCATGAAAGTGATACTCTTGCATGTTTCAAGGAACTGACAGAGCGCTTTGACGCGGATATAACAGAGAAACAGGAAATAGAGCAGATTTCTGTTTCTGATGAGCAGGTTGATTAACAGAGCTACGAAATAGGATTTTGTTTCTTGGGTTTTTTGCTCATTCGTTTGGCGAAGAATCCAAGAGCCAGGCTCAATGCTGCTGCAACGATGAAGATTGCACTGAGAACAAGGGAAAGGCCATCCCATGTAGTGAGCAATAATGCAGCAGGAGAGGCGCAGACGAGACCAAATATCACAGCATTTATCTCTTGTTCATATCGATTGTGAATGCTGTTGAGGAGCCGAGCAATACCAAATATCCCAATCCCTAGGCCTGCACAGATGATAAGCGCTGTGATGAGGGTGATGTTTCCCAAGACGCCGACGAATAAAGGGTATAATCCCAACAACACTAATACCAATGACCCACTAATCCCCGGCAAAATCATGGTTGCAGAGCCAATGACAGCAGCGATGAACAATGCGAGTTGTGGTTGTGTCTGCGAGAACGTGCTCAGCGAAGGTTCTGGAGACAGCAGGGGAGGGAGGATGCAGGCGATGACACCGACACCACAGAGTATTCCCTGTACAACGCGAGAGAGAAGAGAAGGTGTGGTTTTTTCATTGGCTTCCCCTGACCTATGAAATAACGCATGAAAGACTGAGGGGATGCTGCCAACAACAAGTCCGGCAAATCCATAACTTATTTCAGTGGTATAGATCTCGATCATATGGAGCAAAAGTTGTGCACTTGCCAAAAGGCCGATGACAGCACCGAGGATTATTGGAAGAAGAATTCCAAAGGATGAACGCATTCGAGAAAAATTCAGCGTGCTTAGATCTGAGATGCTTTGTATGACTGGGTAGTATATCTGCAATAACACCGCAACGGTTCCCCCGCTTACTCCGGGGATGATATTTGCAACACCGATGCAGATTCCTTTGAGAAAAAGAATGCTAGATTGTTTCATCTGTTCCTAGTATAGCGGATAATTGCATTTCAGATGTAGTATGCGCAGTTGTCATGTATATGGCTAATGCGGTTTTATTTTTACAAAAAATTGCCCTAATAGGCTGATTGTTGATCACTGAAAAAACCGAAAAACAAGGCTTTTCCCAAAAAACAAGAAATGCTAGGCTAATGTGTTGTGATTATAGCGAATACTATTAAAAAAACATATACCGTTGGTGATATTACCGTTCAGGCATTGCGTGGCGTCAGCTGCACCATTGAAAAGGGTGAATTCACCAGCATCGTTGGTCCATCTGGGTCCGGGAAAACAACATTCTTGAACCTTATTGGATGTCTTGATCTTCCCGATGAAGGAAGCATCAAAGTGGAGGGGACAGATGTGAGTCATTATTCCCAGAAGGCGCTCTCCGTTCTTCGACGTGATAAAATCGGGTTTATCTTTCAAAGTTATAACCTTATTCCGGTGTTGACAGCCTATGAAAATGTTGCATTTTCGTTAACGCTGCAGAAGAGACCTGAAAAAGAGGTTCGAGCCAAGACCTATGAAATTTTAGAAAAGGTTGGACTGAAAGGGATGGAGCATCGTATTCCATCGAAACTTTCTGGAGGTCAAAGACAGCGGGTTGCCATTGCGCGTGCTCTTGTGAAATCACCGGCGATGGTTCTTGCTGATGAGCCAACTGCAAATCTTGATTCTGAGACAGGAGTTGCAATCATAAAACTCATGCGTGCGCTTAATCAAGAACTCAACACCACCTTTGTGATCTTGACGCATGACCCTCAGATGATGGAACATACTCGACGCATCATCCACCTGAGAGATGGACAGATTGAATCGGAGTCATCATGATTATAAAAATGGCATTTAGAAACCTCTTTCGCCACCGAAAGAGAACGATTATCACCGCACTTGCCATTGCAATTGGACTCTCGATGTACATTCTCATTGATTCAATGCTGACCGGTATAGATCAAGAAACGATTCAAAATCTTGTGTGGTATGAGACTGCGTCCTTGCGATTGTATACCGATGCCTATGTAGAAGAACGCGAGGCTTTTCCGCTAAACAAGCCCATTGAATATCCTGAGCAGGTGATTCCCTCTCTGCAGGAGGTGTATCCAGTCAGCCCGAGGACGGTATTTCTGGCAGAATTGTTGTTTTTTGAAGATCCATATCCGGTTGGTGGATCGGTCAATGCGATTGTGCATGCGATTTCTCCTTCCGACAGCAGTGTTTTTCGCACGTTTGAGGACCTCCAGGTTCCCAAAAACGACGAAATAATTTTGGGAGGATGGCTTGCCGAGGATATTGGAGCGAGCATCGACTATCCTATAACTTTGCTCACTCGAACGCGGGATGGGTATTATCAAACGATTGATTTATACGTGAAAGACATTGTGTACACCCCCAACCAAATAACAAACCGAGCAGCCTTTATCGCATTGGATTATGCGGATGCGGTGTTGAACATGGAAGGGGCGGTTACTGAAATCAGCATAGGATTGCCGGTAAACACGAGTATTGAAGACATCGATTTGATTGGCGCCTCGCTTGCTGTTGAATTCCCACATCTTGATGGATTGAGTTGGCGAGATCAAGCAGCAGATTTTGTTGCAATTGCTTCAACCAAGCAATCTTCAACTGGATTTATCTTGTTTTTGGTATTTATCATCGTTGCTGTTGGCATCTCTAACACTATTCTCATGGCGGTGCAGGAGCGTAAAAAGGAAATTGGCATCATGCGTGCGTTGGGAATGAGCAAGAGGCAGATCAGACGACTTTTTCTGGCAGAAGCAGGGGGGTTGGGGGTCATTGGCGGATTGTTTAGTATGGTGCTTGGTGCATTGTTTGTGCTTTTGCTTGTGCAGGTGGGGATTGATTATACGTGGATTATGCGTGATATCGATTTTCCTTATCGCACGACAGGTATTATCTATGGAGCGGTGAATATCCCAACATTTTTTATCTCTTTTTTATTCGGCATTGGCATCTCCATCATCATGGCAGCAATTCCCGTAAGACGTGCGTTGAAAACCACGGTAACTGATACATTAAAGGATTGATATGAATATGATACACCTAGCATGGCGCAATATTTGGCGCAATAAAAAACGCAGCATCTTGTCGTTTAGTTCGATTGCATGTGCTTGTATTGTTATCAGCTTGCTGTTTGGGTTGATTACCGGATTGCAGGTTGATCTTGAAAACAATTTAAAAACCTATGTGAGTGGAGATATTCGCATCCGCAACAAGAAATTTCAAGAAAATGAAAAACTCAACCCCATTCCCTATTTTGTTTCAGAGAGACTCGCATTACAATCTGCTATTGAAGCGATCGATGGGGTTGCGGCAGTACTTCCGCGTATTGTGCTCCCTGTGTCAACATTTGAAGATACACGAGAAACCTTCATAATTGAAGGCGTTGATCCTGATGCAAACGAGGCATTTCGCACCTTTTCTTCTCTCATGATTGACGGCGACAATTTGCCAACAGAAAGAGGGGACATTATTCCTGCAGTGATTGCTGAAGGACTTGCAACCAAATTAGGTGTAGGTATTGGCAGCAGATTAACAACCCTTTCGACCACGGTTTTTCGCAGCACGAATGCAATGACGTTTACCATTGTTGGAATGGCGAGACCTTCAATTCCGCCGGTGAACAGCACGACCTTGTTCGTGCCCATCCTCGCAGCAGAGCGGCTTTCGATGATGGCAGGTGGGGCCACTGAATTGCTTATTCGTGTTGCAGATGGCTATGATAGCAACGAGGTGCTTCACCAGATACGTCAATCGATCACAGATGATGCACTTGAGGTGCAGTTATGGGATGAAGTGAGCACCACGAGTTTGATGATCCAATTTGCTCAATTGATATATATGTTCATCGCATTGATATTTTTCATTCTTGGCAGCATTGCGATTATCAACACAACTATCATGACTATATTTGAACGGAGTTTTGAAATCGGACTGTTGGGCAGCCTTGGCATGCAGAAACAGCAGATACGAAGGTTGTTTTTTCTGGAATCGGTGCTTATCGCGGTTTTGGGTGCAGGAATCGGCGTATCCATAGGCACATTGCTTGTGTTCATTATGGGACAAACCGGCATAGATGCGGGAACTCAAATGGAGGGAGTATCACTTGAAATCAATACACTCCTCTATCCTCAGGCACGCACTTCTGTTTCCATTGGCATATTTTTATATTCCTTGATTGTTAGCTCTGTTGCGACATTGATCCCTACGAGAAAAATACTAAAACTACAACCAGTAGAAACATTACGAGAGAGGAGTTCATAAGTGATGCAGAAAATAATAATTAGTTTGATAATCTTATCTTTGGGAGGTATGCTCTTTGCGCAGGATGTTGATGCGATCATTGATGCATATCTCGAAAATGTTGTACACGAATCATCTCGCGGAAAGGCGAGCATGGAGGTGCAAAATCGTTTTGGCACGCGTAGGATTGATATGATTGTCTATGCACGCGGTGCACATGACGCATTAATTGAGTTCACCTCCCGGGCAGAGTTGGGGCAAAAGGTCTTGCGAAGCAAGGATGACATTTATCTGTATTATCCCGATGCCTCTGAGATAATCCGCTTGCAGGGTTCAGCTCTGCGACAGTCCATGCAGGGATCAGATGTATCGTATGAGGATTTGACCGGGGGGAGGAGCCTTACCGAGAGTTATACCATTCGCTATGAAGGCATTGAAACGGTGAACGATGTTGAGACGTTCAAGATTATGCTGACTGCAAAAAAGAGAAACCTTGCCTATCCAAAACAGGATTTATGGATCAACACTGAGTCTTTTGTGCTTGAAAAGAGTCAGCTCTATTCATTGAATGATCGCTTGCTCAAGGTGATCACCACCTTGAAGACAGAAATTATCGATGGAAAAACAGTGGCTACCGAAATTTCTATTATCGATGCATTGAAAAAAAACACCGAAACAATTCTGCGATACGAAGAGTTTGAAGTTGATGTTGCTATTGATCCTGCGATATTCTCCCTTGAAGAATTAACGTTTTAATATGCGTAGAATTCTAGTATGCATTGTTGCAAGCCTTGTTTTTCCGGTATTTGCGGATGTTGATGCAATAGTATCGACGTCAATTTCAGGACTTTATGAGAAGAAATCCACTGATCTCTTCACGGGGGCCGCAGAGAATGATTATCTGTCAGCACGGTTTGGAGGATCAGCGCATATTCGGTTTTATTCTACGCAGTCTAGGATCGTGCGCGCAAGATTTGAGTTCATTACCAATTTTTCCGCCTCTTCTCAGGGAAGTGTCAGTCTTCTGCTTGAATTTCCAAAGGCCTATATTCGCTTTCGTGTTCCGGTAACAGATGCATATACCTTGCGCTTCTCGCTTGGGAAGGATGTTTATTCATGGGGAGAGGGAAGGATTTACAATGCCGCCGATGTGCTTAACGGATCACGGTATGAAACATCGCTCGATGTCCTGTTACGTACTACGGGAAACGGCACAGGAGGTACTCAGGGTACTCAGCAAAACACTCAGATTATTGAATCGACTTCCATTCGAAACAGCAGTGTGTGGGCAGGTTCGGCCTTTATCCCAATAGCATCCTATGCCTTCGCCGAGCTCTTATTTGCAATGCCAAACAATCTCGAACGCGGCATACGGGTGGTTTATCCTGCACAGGCCCCCTCGCCTGGCACAGACAAGACCAATTTTCTGTTTCTTGGAAATGGAATCAAAGACGATTTTTTTCTTGGATTTCGAACGCAATTTCGCATTGCGCAGGTGAAGACAGAAATCGGATATGCCTACAGAGCAAAACCTTTGGCCGTGCAAAAGGGGAGTCATCAGCCATTTATTTCATTGCAAGGCAATCTTTTCGTTGATTGGTATATTGCCAATGCCTTCACGGTAGATGAGACAGGCAATTTCAATACAGAATTGAGCGCCGGGTTGTTTTATACAGATACCTTTGATTATGTCCATGGATTGCGGATTCGCTTGGAAACCTTGTATCGCATCGAGTTGGAAGAAGCGTTTTTGTTTTTTGACATTCATTATGTATTAAATGAGCTGACGACTTTTTCGCTGAGCACTGAAATATACCTTGTTGATCCCAAGGCCATGCTTATTTTCGGAATATCCCACGATCTCAATGGATTGCTGCTTTCCTTTAATACGAATATGCTTGTAAACAGTGACGGCGTATACCAAACTGCACTTGCAGTTGGACTTTCCTATACATTTTAATTTTTCACCATGAGTTCTACGAGAAATCACAAAAAAGAATCACTCAACAAACAAATCCTTGAACTGCTTCCGGAATCCCTCCAATCTCCAGGCAAGCAACTTCTTTATGACAATGAAATTGAGGCGAGACAAGATTATGCAAATACGGTCTCGATCAAACGCTTGGGATTCAATGATCACGGAGACGTGCATATGCGTATTGTTGTGCTCAATGCACTTCGTATGGCGATGCTCTTGCGCGATGCGGAGATCCCCTTGCACCTTGAACAGGAAGGGATTGGTAGTTTTGAGGATAGTTTGTTCGTTTTATTAATCGCAGGATTATTTCACGACATCGGAATGGGGATTACTCGAAGCATGCATGAACATTTTTCGGCATGGATGATGCAAGACAATATCAGAGAACTCTGTCGTACCTATGTTGCTTCCAATCTTTACAAACAAGTTGCCCTCGAGACGATGGTTTACGAATGTATTGTTGGACATATGGGGACGATTCAAGCGCATTCGTATGAATCTGGACTGATTTTGATTGCTGATGGATGTGACATCGGGCAGGGAAGAGCACGTATTCCCATGCTTATCGACACCCCAAGCAAACGTGGCGATATTCACAAATATTCTGCACTTGCAATTGGAAATGTTGAAATTAGTTCAGGTGATCAATCTCCTATTCTTATCACAGTATACACGAAAGAATCAGCCGGATTTTTTCAAATTGAAGAAGTTCTTTTGCCGAAACTTGCCATGAGTTCTGCACGAAATTTTTGCAGAGTACAGGCTATTTACAATAATGAGTCAAAAGAATATATTTTATAATATAACCCCGTTATAAGTTGATTGAATGCCTTTTATACGTATAATATGGGCTGAAAGGGAGAGGTAATTATGACCGTGCAAGAAATAGTAAAGTTGATACAAACTGAAAACATAGAATACATTGATCTGCAATTTGGTGACATGTTTGGATTGTTAAATCACACAACTTTTATTGCGAAGAACTTTGAAGATTCGCATTTTGAACATGGGATTCCCTTTGACGGCTCATCGATCCGTTCTTGGAAATCAATTGAAAAATCGGACATGATGTTTCTGCCAGACCT
The DNA here is from genome assembly GCA_965243525.1 of Spirochaetia bacterium. Taxonomy (GTDB): domain Bacteria; phylum Spirochaetota; class Spirochaetia; order WTKD01; family WTKD01; genus WTKD01. Next base: position 1,475,214 of record OZ251568.1, read on the forward strand.
TTCATCTGCATTTATTGATCCCTTTCGTTCTCGAAAAACCTTGGTTATCTATGGTGATATTCTTGAGCCCAGAACCGGAGAATTGTACAATCGAGCCCCACGAACAATCATCAACAATGCGATCAATTTTCTAAAAAGTCTTGGTATTGGTGATGAAATCTTTTTTGGACCTGAGCCGGAATTCTTTATTTTCGATTCGATTAACGTAAAAAACAGCTCTAATATTTCGTATTATGAAATTGACTCTGTTGAAGGACCGTGGAATTCGGATTCAGGAGAAGCAAACCTTGGCCATTTAATCAAGCACCAAAAGGGTTATTTCCCTGCATCTCCGCAAGATACTATGGCCGATTTGCGAAGTGATATCACTTCAAATATGCAGGCGATGGGAATGAGAGTTTTTTTGCACCACCATGAGGTCGGAACCTCACAAGGGGAAATAGGCTTTCAACATAGTACTGGTGTTTCTGCAGGAGATAGTGTGCATAAATACAAGTATGCGGTAAAAAACACTGCTTATACGTACGGAAAGACAGCAACATTCATGCCAAAACCAATGACTGAGGATAGTGGTAGTGGAATGCACGTACACGCTTCAATATGGAGAGAGGGCAAAAACCTTTTTGCTGGTGATGGATATGCAAATCTTTCAGAAACCGCTCTCTACGCTATTGGAGGATTGTTACGACATGGTCGCTCGATTCAGGTCTTTACCAATCCGACCGGAAATAGCTATCGACGCCTGGTTCCAGGATACGAAGCCCCGGTAAAACTTGCGTACAGCGCAACAAATCGTTCTGCAGCGGTGCGTATTCCCTATGTCATTGGTGAAAAAGCACGTAGAATTGAATTTCGTTGTGGTGATGCATCCGGGAGCCCATATCTCAATTTTGCTGCATTAACGATGGCAATGATTGACGGCATTCGTAATAAAATTCATCCGGGCGACCCACTTGATAAAAATATCTATGATCTCCCAGCACAAGAGGCAGCAAAGATATCATCAACTTGCGAGAATCTTGAAGTTGCAACCACAGAATTGAAAAATGACATGGCGTTTCTCACTGCTGGCGATGTTTTTTCAGAAGATTTTATCGATGCATATATTGACTACAAAATCTCAGAGGAAATCACCCCATTGAAGCTGCAACCTACTCCGCTTGAATACGAACTCTACTATGATGTTTAATCACGAAACGTTGTAGATTTAGAAAAAATAATCACGAAAGATGGCGAGCTCGTATCTGTGTGCACGTGTCGATAACGGTTTTCCGTGTGGATTCAAGTGCCGCTATAAATTCATCCTTGTGCGACATGCTGTCTGAAAAGACAATGCGTCCTATTTTTAGTTGAATTGAAGTATCGGGAGGGATGGTATGGGTTTGTCTGTCTTCAAAAATTTGAAGCATATGTTCTATTTTTCGAAGAATGATATAATGCTTCGCTAGCATTTGCTGTTCTTGCAGCGATATGATGTTTTGTGCGGCAAGCTCTTCAAGACAAGTGAGAGTTCCATAGTTGTTTGCTATAAAATCACCACGGTGGATGAGCTGTAATGCCTGTACGAGAAACTCAATATCGCGGATTCCTCCAGATGAACATTTTACGTCAAATGCATGTTTATTTTTTTGATCGTCTGAGTCTACTTTTTCGTGGATCGCATGGAGCATGGTGTTGATTTTCTGACATATAGCGGTTGGTTGGTATGTTGCGAGGCGTGCATCGATGATGGCTCTGATGGCATCCACCAATGTTTTGCCAAAGGTGAGGTTTCCAGCGATGGGGGAGAGCTTTAATGCCGCTTGTAACTCCCAAAACTCCGCTTGTTTTTTGTAATAATTCAAAATACTTTTGTCGGTATGCACGATGCTACCAACATTGCCGTGCGGTTGTAATCGAAGATCAATACGATAGGATCGCCCCGAAGGGGTTATTTTACTGAGCGTTTGAATAATTGTGCGAAACCATGTGGAAATCTTTGTTTGTTCACCTTCAACTCCAGAAGGGGTATAAACAGCAAGAATATCGATATCGGAACTGTAGTTTAACTCGTGGGCGCCAAGTTTTCCAAAGGCAAAAATACAGCAATTGCTTAATAATGCTGCATCTTGATCAGACAGTTCTTGTTCTAGTTCATGAAAATACGTGCGAATGATTGCAATCGCAAGGTTACTGATCTCTTGAGCAATGGTATTAAAGGGAATCTGCAACAACATATCTCGAATCGCAATGCGTAAGAGTTCGCGGCGACGAAATTCACTGATAATGATCGCCTTATCGGTTGCACTGTTCAACATGAATTGATTGCTCAGGTCTTTTTGCAATGTTTCAAGTGGGCAAAATAAGTGGATGCGCTCTTGTTCAGCAAGCCAAGTCAAATGTTCCGGATGTGAAGCAAGGACCATTGAGAGAAATGGACTAATCGATAGAATCGTGATCAGCATTTCAAGACGATAGGGTTGCTCAAGCACCTCGGTATAGAATTGTTCAGGATTGTTAATTCTGGTGATGAATAGCGCAAGATTGTTTATCACCAAATCAGGGTCAATCGATTGTTCGAGATATCCCCACGTCAAAAGGAGCAACACTGAGAATTGTGGAGATTGTGCATGGCAAGAGGCCAGAGACTTCAGATTGTTGTAGGCCTGCAAGGGATTTTTGAAAATGTGGAAATAGCGCCGCTTTACGCGCTCAGAATAGAGCTCTTCTCGAACCAAAAGATCGCTAATGGTTAACTTGGTATCTTTTGGCAATGCTGCTTCACCAAGATGTTTTTCAACAAATTGGCGTACTCGTGCAGTGTGCATCTGAAAATCAAGGTATAACTGCATTTCTTCGGTGCTGTGTTCAGATTCTTGATAGTTCATCCGGCGGGCAAGATGTTTGAATTCTGGAGAAGAAAATTCAGGAATGAACAAATCATTAGCGTTTCCTCGGAGCATGCGAAGAGAATTATTTAATCTACGGTGGAAGGCGTATGCTTCAAGCATATAATCTGAATCTTCCACCCGGATGACACCCAGGGTTGCTAATTCGCGTAATGCAACGTGGATAGAGGGCGTGCGTAGTTTTTTTTCTGTTTTTCCATGTTGTATTTGCAATAACTGCACCGTATATTCGGTATCGACCAAGGCACCAGGGCTAAATTTTGCATTGGGTCGTGTTGTATCGTCATAGGTGGAGAGTTGTAGATTTCGCGCTTCTTGTATTTCTTGGGTGTTGATTGAATCTTGTTCATAGAGAACCGAGTCGCGAATAGCAAGCACTCGTTTAGCAAGGTGTTTGCTTCCAGTGATTGGTCGAAGGCGCGTCAGAGCAAGGCGATACAGGCTGTGCGCATCGCTATTTGGTTGATAATAGGCGACAAATTTTGCCAAGCTCACTGCAATAGGTCCAGATTCACCATGGGGGCGTAGTCGTAAGTCGATTTTGAAAATCCCTTCTTGTTTTGCCCGGATTGATTGAGCAACTGATTTAAAAAATTGTTCAAAAAATTCGTGGTTGCTAAGTTCCGAGTTTTTTTGACAATATCCGCTGTCGCTATAGAGGCAGAGAATTTCAAGATCTGAAGCATAGCCCAATGCGGCTCCCCCCAGTTTTCCTAATCCAAAGATACACCATTCTGCGGTTTTTCCTGCAGCAGTTTTTGGTTTGCCCCATCTTTTGGTGTAGTGATCCCATTGAATGCGAGCAACATAATCCAGAACAGTGTTAGCAAGTGTAGTAAGCCGTTCACTGAGGAAAAAAAAGTTCAAATTTTTGTGCAGAATGTGGTCGATATCGATGAGAAAGTTTTCTTGATCCTTGAAATCGTTAATTCGTTGGAGTTTCTCTTCAACGGTTTTTGCACCAATGAGATAATCATCCATTCGATCAGCAAGCTCTTCTGGGGATGCGCTCAATAAGGTGTGTTCTTGAGAATGTTGGAGCACCGTTTGCAGGGTTTCGTATTGAAGACGAAGAAAATCCTCCCACAAAAAATCGCTAAATCCAAGCAAAAGAGCGAGATCATGTTGCTGTTTTTGTTCGGTGAGGAGCTCTTGCATAAAATGAGTCGCCTTGCGCGAGGTGATATCTTTTACGAGCTGCATAAAACGTCCAAGAGCCTTGGCGGGATCTGGTGAAGCGTTTAGGTTTTGACTCAACTGTTTTGTCAGCAAAACCACCATAGAAATAGTTTTCTTTCTTGTCTCAAAACTTTCATTGGTGAGGTGTGGATCAGATAATACAAATGTGTCGTTTATCTGGTTTTTATGCGTGCCTATGTGTATCTTCTGTATCGAAATATCAAGAGTAAACAATCCATAGGTGACGAAAAACAAAAAGAAATTAGTATCTTCGGCAGTTATGGCAAGTTCAATTGTGTGCTGATCAAGCTGCTTGCAGGTAAGCAAAATAGGTTGGGTATGTTTTTGCTGTGCTGCCATAGCGTTTAAATTTTCAGCAATACGAGCAAGCACGGGGTTAAACAAGGTAGCTCTCGTCTGAAGAGATTCCACCATATGATTCTTGAACTGCATGAAGAAAGAAGAAAATTGTTCTAATTGAATGCCCACATCGGGTTCACGTGAATATATCCAAAAGATAGACATACCCCGCTCTTCTTGATCAATGGTTTTTAATATGACAAGACCGTTGTGAATATGGAAGCCACAAGAAGCGATTATGCCAGTTTGACAAGACACGATTCCTGCTACGTCCAAATGAAAGAGCACGAATAAGAATCTGCTTTCTGTGTTTACTTTTTCCTGAAACTCGTAAAGAAAATCAATAGGCTCAGATTTGCTTAGCGCAGCGAGCTTTTCTTCGTGCGCGAGTTGCTGTTCTTTTGAAAATAACCGGGTGTATTCTTGTATCGAATCCATCATCACCATTCACAGATAAATTTTTTTAAAAACGATTCAGGGTGATAGCTCATTTTTGCATGACGCAATCCAGGATCTCCCAGATCTTGTTCCTTGTTGATGTGGGTTATTTCTTCAGGAAGCATCGCAGCAGTTTGCTTGTCTATCATTTGAAATGCACCCTTGTACGTAATAAGCGCCTTCTCATAGTGCAATGCCCACGTAGTAGTGTTGGGAATACGTTCCCCCAAGGTATAGGCAATGGGATTCCCATCGTTGATATAGAGAATCCATCCTTCTAATCCCAATTCTTCATAGTGCATAAGAGCATTCCGCGCTGGTATATAATCGGCATCATCTGTTTGATTCTTGTGCCAACTGGTGAGAATTTCCAGAGCATCGCAACATGTGTCATGGTTAATGGGAGCTAGTTCATACGAATAAAGACGTTGAAACTGAGATATGAGATTTCTTTTCTTGTGATATTTTCTCCCTGAAAGCGTTGCAAGTGCCTCTCGTGAATATAGATATTCAAAGTCATTGGGATCCTCGGTGCAAGATAGTCCAAGTTCTTTGAAATGGGGATGTGTGTGGAGTCGTTCGGGTATTGCACGAATATAGTCTGTCTTGCTACGGATTTCCTGTAGGCGCGACACTGAGGGGATATCCTCTGGAAAACTGACAAATTTTTTTCCATTTGTTATGCCGTATACCTCCAATGGGCGATTCCAAACGATTGAAAAAGAATAGACATCACGAAATAAAAAAAGATTGCTTGTGCAAAATTCAGCAACACCATCAGAAAGCGCATCGAGTCGATGGATTATGGTGGGTAAAAGAGATCGGTCAACTCCCGAGCGTAGTTCCATTCCTCATTATAAATTGACGGGTAGCTATGGTATAGCATAGCATGAAGTATGCAAAAACTTCCAAAATCTATTTTAGATAGAGCCGTCGAGCGGTTTCTTACCTATGTTCGCATCTGGACAAGTTCAGATATGCATTCGGATGCTTCACCAAGCACAGATCGGCAATTGGTTCTTTCTCGCTTACTTAAGGACGAGCTAGAATCCTTTGGCCCAAGAGAGATCGTTGAACGAGACGGAAATCTTGTCGCAAAATTTTCTGCGAGTGATCCTTCTTTGGAACAGATTCCCCCTCTGCTTTTTTGTGCACATATGGATACTGCTGGAGACTTCTCTGGCAAAGATGTCAATCCGCTGCACGTCCATGCCTATGATGGAAACAGTATTCATCTAAAAAATGATATCACCATTGATCCCAAGGACAATCCGGAATTGGAGCAATACATCGATACGCATATTATCACCAGTGATGGAACAACACTCCTAGGTGCTGATGATAAGGCAGGTATTGCAGGCATTTGCACGGTTCTGCAGATCTTGCAAGAAAAAAAATTAGAGCACGGTCCCTTGGAGATTGTGTTCAATACCGATGAGGAAATAGGTCGAGGAATTGAGGGAATCCCGCTCGATCACCTTGAAGCACGATGCGGTGTTACTGCAGATGGGCAAGAGATGGGATCGTATGAATACGAGAATTTCAATGCGGTGACAGGAAAATTTCGTATAGAAGGAACTGCGGTACACCCCGGCAGCGCAAAAAACAAGATGGTGAACGCGATCCAAATCTGCACCAAATTGATCTCTCTGTTGGCAGAGAATGAATTTCCTGAATCAACCGATGCGCGAGATGGATATGTTTGCCCGGTAGACATCGATGGCTCGATGGCGGAGGTCACCTTGGCCTTGCTGGTGAGAGATTTTTCACAAGAAGGCATGGAACAGCGACTGCAAAAACTTGAGCGGATTGCACAGGCAATAACTCTGTCTTGTTCTGGAGCGACGGTTGTTTTTTCATATGAGTGGTCTTATAAAAATATGTATGAAACGGTAAGGAAGTATCCAGTCTTGCTAGAAATAACACAAGAAGCAATTCAGGATGCAGGGGTGAGCCCGATTAAGCAACTAATCCGAGGGGGCACCGATGGAGCACATTTTGCACAACAAGGCATTGCGTTGGTGAACCTGTTTACTGGGGCACATAATTTGCACGGTCCGCGAGAATGGCTTGCGGTTGCTGCATTTGAAAAATCGATAGCAAGCATGGTAAATCTAACATCACTTTGGATAAAAAAACACGGCACATCGTAAACAACGTATAGGTGATCGAAAAGCAATCTGTTTTTCTGAAAGAACAGCAATAACGACGCAATAGGTTATGATTTCGTTTCTACTTGGTGGATTGCTTCGCCGAGTAATGCAGAAAGTGCGGTGAATAGTTTTTCGTATAGAGAATGGGATTGACCGTCTTTTTGCGGAAGATCGATGAGTATTCGATAGAGCGGTTCTGTTCCTGATGCTCGAAACCACATACGAGCAACAAATTCTTGATGTTCATTGGAAAGGATAATAGATAACCCGCCTCGTAATGGTGCATTGTTATCGCAGAACCAAGTGTCATACGATGCAGAGCCTGCATGGAGCTGTGCCGCATACTGAGTGATTGTATAGTGTTGTTGTAACGTGTTCTGTTCTTTCTCCCACCATGTTTCAAAACATCGCTTAAATGCAGTGCGCAATGCCAGTGCATCGCAGCGTGCTAAGCGCAGACAGGCTGATTCATCGCTTGAAACAGTTGTCAGATAGTTTGGCAACTGATGCAGGATATCTGAGATAATGTTGTCAGATCTGCTCTGTGATGCGAGTGCTCGTTGCTCTTCAAGTTTCTGGTGGAGATAGAGAGAAATTGTTGTCATGGCAACAAGAGGGTCTCGGATACGTACGCCAGGAAGGATTGCTCCTCCATTCGACCCTTCTCCGGCAAATACAACGGTTTTTCCGGCCCTTTGTGCTTGTTCGATTCCTTCAAGAACGTTCTTTTCACCGACCTCAGTCCGAAACACCGTTACGTTATATCGATCTGCGATGGCATCAATGCGAAACGATGTGGGGCCATTCACAACAAGGGCTAGGTTTTTTTCATCATTACGATGTTCAAGTATGGCTGTTACCAACAAAGCAAAATGTGTTTGAGCATCGATATGCAGAGATTCTGTGCCGTCGTGGAGCACAAGATTTCCTCGATCACCGTCGCAATCATAGACATAAGCATAAAGCGCATTCGGCTGAGTTTGATGTAGCTGGTCGAGCTTGATTGCCGCATCTTGTAAGGAAGACCCTTCAGGGATGATTGCGTGCACGATCTCTTTTTCGTTTAATGGATGTACAGAACTGTTGAGTAGCTTCATCCAAGCAAGATCAATGCTGTGAAATCGAGCGCTACCGTTGAAGTCGAGCACCATGTGCAGGTGGTGATTGGAGAAGGGCTTGTCGTGCAAGGATGCTCTAGCATGCGGTGCCGTGAGAAAAAATGTCTCTAATCGGTTTTGATAGAGTTGTTCACTTGTTTGTTTTAATGCAGAATCGCAAAGATCCTGAAAATGAGGCAGTCGTAATTCAATCGTTTGATTAAGCAGATGATCTGCAGCGGCATGTATACGTGACAGAAGGAGTTCCAAATTTTGTGCATCATTCACCCCGCCAGAACTATCGCCAAATTTAAATCCATTGTAGCCAATAGGATTATGGCTTGCTGATATATAGAGGTAGGCATCGATCTCTTGTCTTACTTGGACATAGTTTGATAACTCTGGTGAAGGAATAATGCCGAGTGGATGAATGGCGATATTCATTTCAGAAAGCACAGATTGCACAATCTTTTGGATGTATTCACCGCTTGGTCGAGTATCGCGCCCAAGACAAATAGTTCTTAGATTTTTATGCAGCGCGTATTGCGCATACCCATAGGCAATGCAGTATACCAATTGGGTTATTCCCGGTGAACAAGAGCCAGCTCTGTCATCTTCAGCATCTTGAACACAAAAACGCCAACCAGAAACGGAAATAATACTTGATTCAAATGCAGTTTTCCACAATGAAGTTATCTTAATTGTTTGATTCATGGGCGGTGTAGATTAACTTATTGATTACCTTTGGAACTTCTATGCTAGCATTGCCATAATAATGTTCATGAAAGGTGTCGCTGTTTTCGCTTGGTTCCTTGTTTATGAGAATGCATTGTGCGCCGTTGTTGCGTGCCTCCAAAACGAATTGTGCTGCCGGATAGACTGTTCCGGAGGTTCCAATAGCAATAAAATACGTGCAAACCGAAAGAAGGTGATAGATTCTGTCGAGATAAAAAGGCGCCTCTCCAAACCACACAACATGGGGTCGTAGTTTGGAACATCTGTTGCAGTTTGGACAGACCGATGTTAGTGATAAGTCAGCAGTTGAAAAAAACACATAGTTACAAGAAGTACATTGCGTTTCTAAGATATTTCCATGCATATGGATGATGTCTTGGGCACCGCTTCGTTCATGGAGGTTGTCTACGTTTTGCGTTACGATTGTTGTTTCTGGAATAGCTTCTTGCAATCGCGCAAGGGCATAATGGGCTTCGTTTGGTTTTACTTCTTTATGAACAAGGCGACGTTTTCGCGCATTATAAAACCCATACACCAGACTTGGTTGTTTGATAAATCCCTCTGGAGTTGCAACGTCGCGTACATCGTGTCCCTCCCAAAGTCCATCTTTATCTCTAAACGTATCAAGACCGGATTCTGCGGAAATTCCTGCACCAGTCAACACGAGAATGTGCATACACTATAGTACTGACAAAAAAATGCATATTCAAGAACTATATGAATATACCCTCCTTTTACCAAAAGAGTTTGATTATACTATAATAGGGTGTGTTCACAAAACGTGTATCGATATTTCAGGTGGAAGAAGGAACTGAACTTGCGCCCCGATTTGACAAGGATGGTCTGCTTCCTGTAATAACAACAGATGCTGAGAGTGGGGAGGTTCTTATGCTTGGCTATATGAACGCTGAAGCATTGGAGCAAACAGTTCTCACAAAATTGGCTCATTATTACAGCAGAAGTCGAAAAAAATTGTGGAAAAAAGGCGCTACAAGTGGGCTATATCAACAAGTGGTGGAGATACGCATAGACGATGATCAGGATGCAATATGGCTTCGTGTCCATGTCGAGGGTGGAGCAAGTTGTCATGTTGGGTATCGATCATGTTTCTATAGAAAAGTCACCGATATAGGTGAATTGGAATTCACCGAGAAAAAAAAGGTTTTTGATCCAAAGGAGATGTACAAAGATGCAGAAAATCCAACACAATTATAAAAAACCAGGCAGGTATGCGGTATTCTGCGGGTTTATATTCATGGTAGCATTCTTCCCTGTAGCGATGTTTGCTGAAGGCGAACAGGAAATGCTGCAGGAAGAACGTAGTCAACAACAAGGAGATTCTATGGGAAAGATTTCAAAAAAGGAATTGCAGGCATTTGAGAACAAACATTCGTTGTTTGTAGGTCAGTTTATCGATGAGAAAAATCATACGTTTCCCATTGCTCGAACAAAGGGCGAGTGGAAGAAACTTATGAGCGACAAGCAATATTATGTGTTGCGAGAAAAGGGAACAGAGCACCCGTTTACTGGAGGGTTGTTGAACATCAAAGAAAAAGGAACTTTTTATTCAGCTTCCTCAGGACAACCTCTATTCCGAACTGAAACGAAATATGAATCAGGAACCGGGTGGCCAAGTTTCTATGAGCCAATTTCTCTTGATGCCGTAGTGTATGTAGTTGATAAAAGCTTGTTCTCTACTCGTGTTGAAGTGCTGGACTCTCAAAGTGGGGGACATCTTGGACATGTGTTTTTTGACGGCCCTCAACCAACAGGATTGCGATACTGTATGAATTCACTATCCCTGTATTTTGTCCCCGATGGGCAAGAAATACCGGAACATATCCAAAAATTGCAACAATAACAGAATCGGTGTACGTATAAACCAATATACGTAAATTAGTTAGATTATCTCTTAATACGGCTTACAAAATTTCATAAAATTTTTATAGATGTAGTAACCTTATCTTATCAGGGTGGTTTAGTTAGCAAACACTTCGTAGTTTTATTCATTTTATCCCCGCTGCCCTATTTGGTATCTTCTACCACTATAGGGCAGATTTTTATCTTAATGAGATTTGTTGATGAGGATACTAATGAAATTGATGTTGTGCGGGCTGTAACCATTCACACGACGAGTTGTTATAAAAGTATAATGTAGGTACTCCTTCATATTCCTCCTCCTTGGAACGTACTGTTCCAAGGTTTTTTATATATGAAGGTACCTGCTAGTTCAACTCAATAATTGCGCTGCCAAATGTGAATCCTCCCCCAAAGGCCACCAATCCAAGTTTCATCTTTTTTGTCTTCTTTTTCAAAATATCAATAAGACAAAGCGGAATGGTATTAGACGAGGTGTTTCCGAGGAATCTGACATTACTATAGAGTTTTTCTATGGGGAGTTTTAAGCGTGTTCGAATAGCATCGATGATTCTTTGGTTTGCTTGATGGGGCACGATGAGATCAAGGTCTTCTGGGGTGATCTTTTCTTGCACACAGGCTCGCTTTAGCATACGAATCATGTTCTTTATTGCAGCTTGATAGACTTTTCCTCCATGCATGGTGATATAACCGCTAGTATTCTTGTTGTTTCCAGGGACCTTCAAAAGGTCGCCGTTCACATCACCCACCGCAGAAAGTTGAGGCAAACGTAAACGCATTCGTCCTCGTCTGGGTGATTTCTTTCCTGCAATAATGGTTGCAGTTGCTGCATCGCCAAATATGGGAGCAGTTGACTTATCTTTGAGGTTAATATGCGAAGAGAGCTCCTCAGTGGTAACCAAGAGTATATTTGCTTCAGGGTGATGCGTTAGATAAGTATAGGCAGCGTGTAGTCCATAGAGGTATCCAGAACATGCTGCACTGATATCATAAGAAAATCCAAAATATTCAGCATCCAAGTCTTTTGCAAGTTGTGCTTGAATGAGTGCCGCCATCGAAGGCGTGTGATAGAGTGGAGTGCCGGTGCTACAGACGATACCGTCTATTTCATGGAGGCTGAATTTTGCATCGTCCAATGCCTGTTGTGCGACTTGAGTGGCCATGCTCAATGCTGATTCACCTTCCCCAACCCAGTATCGCTCTTCAATACCACTTCTGCGGATGATTGCTTGTTCGTCCCATTCTCCGGAAAGGTATTGTACTATTTCAGCATTCGTGACTTTGCGGCTACCCGTTCTTCCTTGGACTGTTAGAATGTTTGGAGACAAATCAACATCGTCCTTGCTCTGTGTCGATTGGAATGGTCGAGGGATCTCATCGATCTGGATAACGGGTTGCCCAGGGTTCTCCCGGGTAATTGGCTTTTGATAGGTTGTTTTCGCCACTGCATCACTAAGCTCAACCCTTACCAATGGATCACCAACGCCAAACGTATCACCTTCTTCTGCATAGAGTTGTACAATCTTCCCCTCTACCGAACTTTTAAGTTCAACGGTTGCCTTATCAGCCTCTAATTCTGCGATATGCTGTCCCTCATGGACAAGGTCTCCTTCTTTCACAAGCCAGTTAATAACGGTGATGCTTTCATCTGAAGGACTTGAGCCAATCGCCTCAATAATAAATTCGTGTGCTTGATGTTGCACGTTCTGTTTCCAAGATATCGCTCCGTCGAGGGTTTCCACAGCTACAGTGAGAATACGCTTAAAAGAAGGCAATACCTCCAATTGGCTTGGAAAGTGACAAGGAACAAAGGTGTCTGCACGAGTAACTCGGCGTACTATGATGTAATCATTAGAATGCTCTGCAATTGTTGCAGCGATTTCAGCACCGAATCCCACGGTATGTGAATCTTCGTGTACAATGACGGCCCGACCAGTTTTTTGTGCAGATCGCAAGACAGCATCTTTGTCCCAGGGAACAATGTACCGAAGATCGATAATATCTGATTCAATTCCTTGTTCTTCCAACACAGCCGCTGCTTTTTCGCAGAGTGAGACCGTGTTTCCATAGGCAATGAAGCTGATGTGGTTTCCTTCACGAACTAATCGTGCCTTTCCAATGGGAATCAGATGTTTTTCTACATCAGCAGAAGTTGCAATGTCTACGTTGTTTAATTGTGTTTTAGGATAGAAAAAAAGTGTTGGTCTTTTTGAAGCAAACGCTGTATTGAGCATTCCAGCAGCATCTCCAGCGGTGGATGGCATATACACATCAACACCAGGAATGTGAGCGGTGATGCTTTCCATACTTGCGGCATGAAAGGGCCCCAATCCAGGACGATATCCTCCTGAGGATACCATAACGATTACCGGAGCTTGCCAAGATCCATCAGCCCGCCAATAGATACTCCCTAATTCACAAAAGAGTTGATTAAATGCAACGGGTAAGAAATCGGCAAACTGCAAAAAAGCAACCGGATGATTGCCAGCGAGTGCACGGCCTATTGATGCACCAACGATCAATGCCTCGTTCAAAGGGCTATTGGTTACGCGATCAGTTCCATATTTTGTGGACAACCCCTTCGTTACGCCAAACACATCTCCCTTTGGATCTTCCAAATCCTCACCGAAAAGGGTTACGTGATCATCAATGGATAAATGATAATCAAGCACATTGCGTAATGCTTCGAGCATCGTTAACTCTTTTTTTGCTGCGTCCCCACGATATTCATTTGCAGGATCAAGTAGTTTTGGAGCAATGTCTCGCGCAACTACTTGCACGGGGTCTGGTTCTGCGGATTGTTGTGCTAATTTTGATTGTGCATAGAGATCCTTATAAATGCTCTGTTGTAGATCTTCCAGTTCAGTTGGATCATATCCTCTCTCGATCAATGCATTGTATGCGTGGATCAGTGGATCATCATTTTTCTGAATAGTAGAAATGCTGTTTTTTGATCGATAAAGATTGTGATCATCAGCATTAGTGTGGCTGTGGAGGCGTTCAACAGAAAAAACAATTATTTGCGGATGAACATCCTTCCTACAATCTGAGACAATCTTTTCAAAAGATGTATAGGCATTCAGGACATTTCTCCCGTCGATGTGGTGGACAGGAATATTGAGAAATTGCTGATCTTGCAGGTAATTATAGAAGACCTTTCCCTTCGTTTTTGTCGAAATAGCGTATGCATTGTCTTGGATCAAGAAGATAATCGGCAGTGATTCAGTTCCTGCATAGATAATTCCCTCCATTACCTCTGCTTCTTGCGTAGTTCCTTCACCCATGGAACAAAGCGTGATCCCTTTATTTGCTTGCTTCAATGTTTCTGCTACGCCAACAGACTGCAAAAGGCTATTGCCAACAGGACCAGCCATACTAATTACGTTATGTTCGCGCGATGACATATGTGCATTCATCTGACGACCACGTGACTGTGACCCATCTTTATTAAATAAGCTAAGAAAAAATGAATAAGGAGAAATCCCGCGAGCAAGCATCAATGCCTTGTCACGATAATGACAATGCAGATAATCTTCTGCTTTAAGATGCGGAATGATTGCGGCACTTGCCTCATGGCCTGCACCGGACACATGAAAAAACGCTTCTCCTCTCCCAGTATAACTTTGTTCAATAAGATCCATCTCGCGTGCTGTAAGCATGAATGTATACATTTCATACAGCGTCTTATTTGAGATTGCCTGTGCAGTGGGTGTTTGCATGATAGCCTCCGCCCCTACTGTAGCATAGTCTATCTTGCTAGTCTATAATGAGGCATAGACCTGATGGAGGGGAACATGAATACATTTGAAACTTTGGCAAAATTAAATGTCCATGGCAAGAGTTTTCACATACATAGCCTAAAAAACTTAGAAAAAAAGGGATACGAAGTATCCAAATTACCAATTTCTATCCGAATACTGCTGGAATCTGTGTTGCGCAATGAAAATAAAACGAGTATTAACGCAGAATATATAAGTGTCTTTCTCAAGAGCGCCGCAGAACGTAGAGGGAAGGAAATTCCCTTTGTTCCCGCGCGTGTGTTGCTGCAAGATTTTACAGGAGTTCCCTGTGTTGTTGACCTGGCTGCCATGCGGAGCACGGTTAAGCGGCTGGGAGGTAATCCAAAAAAAATAAATCCACTCTTACCCGTTGACCTCGTGATTGATCATTCTATCCAAGTTGATTTTTTTGATTCTCGCGATGCATTAGAAAACAATACGACATTAGAATTCAAACGGAATAAGGAACGCTACGAATTTTTACGTTGGGGGCAGGAATCCTTGGAGCAGTTTCGAGTTATCCCGCCTGCGAGTGGTATCTGTCACCAGGTTAACCTTGAATATCTTGGAACAGTTGTACGAACAAAAGAGGGAGCAGATGGAATTTCCACTGCCTATTTTGACAGTGTTATCGGTACTGATTCTCATACTCCGATGATCAATGGATTGGGAGTCTTGGGATGGGGCGTTGGTGGAATAGAGGCAGAAGCAGCAATGCTTGGACAACCAGTCTATATGGTGTTTCCACCGGTTGTGGGGGTTGAAATTAATGGTTCGCTTAAAAAATCGGTGACAGCAACCGATTTGGTGCTCTATATCACCCAGGTTTTGCGAAAACATGGTGTTGTTGGAAAATTTGTGGAATTCTATGGCGAGGGTCTTGCGCATATGTCAGTTCCCGACCGGGCAACCATTTCTAATATGGCTCCTGAATACGGCGCAACGATGGGCTTTTTTCCCGTTGATGACAACACCCTACGTTATCTGACAAATACCGGCCGAAGTGATGAGCAGATTGAACTCGTGCGAGCCTATACACAAGAGCAGGGAGTGTTTAGGACCGCTTCCCAAGAAACTCCTGAATTTGATGAATTTTTGAAGATAGATTTGGCAGCAGTAGAACCCAGTATCGCTGGTCCAAAGCGTCCACAGGATCGTATCGTTCTTCGTGATGTGGCTGCGTCGTGGAAAAAATTATTACCCATGGCGGTTAAGGATGGCGGTTTTGGACTGGCAGCCGATGCCTACGATAGATCAGCATCAATCAAAGATCCTAATGGAGAAAATTATACCCTTTCAAATGGGGATGTGGTGATAGCAGCAATTACTAGTTGTACGAATACCAGTAATCCCAAGGTTTTGGTTACCGCAGGCTTGCTTGCCAAAAAGGCTGCAGAACGGGGCCTCACTCGAAAACCGTGGGTGAAAACCAGTTTTGCTCCGGGATCCGTTGTTGTTACTGATTATCTTGAGCGATGTGACCTATTGAGGTCGTTTGAAAAGACCGGATTCTACCTTGTGGGGTATGGGTGCACCACCTGCATTGGAAACAGTGGCCCACTGCCTGATCATATTGCACAAGCAGTTGAACAAGAGGATCTGCTGGTTGCAAGTGTTCTTTCCGGAAACAGAAATTTTGAAGGGCGGGTAAACCCACATACCAAGGCGAACTTCCTCATGTCACCGCCGTTGGTGCTTGCCTATGCCCTGGCGGGAAACATTCGACTAGATCTTACGAAGGATGCAATTGGTGTTGATACCGATGGAAAACCTGTCTATCTAAGCGATCTCTGGCCAGATGATGCTGAAGTGGATGATTATCTTGGGCGAGCGATGGATGTACAGGCTTTTGTGAACCGATATGCTGATATTGAATCTGCAAACGATGCGTGGAACAAAATTCATGCAGGGGGTGGTGATATCTATCGTTGGGACAGCAAGAGTACCTATATCCAAGAGCCTCCGTTTTTCGACGATTTCGGAACGGGTATACCAAAAATTGAACCAATTAACGATGCACGCGTGTTGGTACATGCGGGAAACAGCATTACGACTGATCACATCAGCCCGGCAGGAGCAATTGCAGAGCAAAGTCCAGCGGGGCATTATCTGCAGTCCATTGGCGTAGGCCGCATTGATTTCAATTCCTATGGCAGCCGCCGAGGGAATGATCGCATTATGACTCGCGGAACCTTTGCAAATATTCGATTTAGAAACAAACTTGCTGAGGGAACCGAAGGATCACAAACTGTTTATTTTCCTACCAAGGAAGTAAAAAGCATCTACGATGCTGCTATGCTGTACAAGCAGGCAAAGATTCCCACAGTTGTCCTTGCAGGGAAAGATTATGGCATGGGATCAAGTCGAGACTGGGCGGCCAAAGGCGTTTTCTTGTTGGGAGTTCGTGCGATTATCGCTGAATCGTATGAGCGTATTCACCGAAGCAATCTTGTTGGAATGGGAGTCTTGCCTCTGCAATTTCAAGATGGCGATACTGCAGAAACATTGGGATTGACCGGATGGGAGACATATACCATTGCTGTTGATGATTCTCTTAAACCACAATCGATTGTGCAGGTGAGAGCAGAAGAAGAAGGGCAGATCAAGGAATTTCAGGTGCTGTGTCGTATCGATAGTGCTGTTGAGATTGAGTATTACCGAAATCAAGGAATTCTTCAGACTGTCATGCGGACATTGGTACAGACCTAGGTTGCTCTAAAGACATTCGGTGTAAATCAAATTTGCAGGAAAGGTATGGCTCTGTTGCAAGGGGCATCTCCAAGGATTGCTCTTCGTATTAGAACAGACAGTTCCAAGTGATGCCTTCTCCTGCATGGATATATTTCTTAACTGGCTTTCCCAAAATAAGTTCAAAACAACGTGGATGCAGCCCAGGACTTCCCTGTTGTTCTGCACGTAGTATCGCGCAATTTTTCTCTGAGATATTTTGTCCAACATCGATATCCTCTTGTGCAAGAATACTTCGTCGACTGGTGTAATAGCTTGCCTGTTCCTGCGAAGATAGGTGGTATTGACCATCACCACTTGCTTTGCGAACACGTTCTTTTGTAAAACGTTTTTCAAGGTAGTTCAACGCCGACACTCCATCGTCAGATTTCAATCGTTCGCTGAACAATATACTTTCCTGACAGAGGAGTGATAATTGCCTTGGGGTAATAGAAATGGGATCATCAAGCCCTCCAGAAGGTTTTGCAAGCCTTATATGTTTTTCAACATGGGTCGCTTGATAATACTGTGCCAATAATGGAATAAAAAGCGGATCGATGCTGTGATCAGAACAGCCAACAGGCACCGAAAAAAGTTTGCGGAGGGGTGGGATGCAAGCAAGTGCATAATCGCTTTCGGCGGCGGGATAGGAAGTGACGCAATGCAGCAAGGTAGTGGGACAAGCGTCTAAATAGGTGAGTGCCTCTTCGATGTCACCGAGGCGGGCAAGTCCTGTTGATGCAAATACCGGTAATTGGTGTTTGTTAACAAATCGTAGCAAGGGGATATGGTTGAGTTCGGGGGACGCAATTTTGAATGCATGGACACCGATAGCAGCGAGGGCTTGGGCACTGCCTAGCCCAAATGGAGTACAGAGAAACCTAATCTTTCTCGATGCAGCATAGCTTGCTAATTCCGCATAGAATTCTGGTTTTTGCTCAAGTGCGAGAAATCGTTCGTACAAATTTACTGCATTGTTAAACAGATCGATGGGTTTTGTCTTTTTATGAAGAATTTCATCGGCGATGATATATTGAAACTTGACAAATTGCGCGCCGGCTTCTGCAGCAGCGTCGATAAGTTCTCGTGCATATACGATGTCACCGGCATGTGCGCTTCCCGCTTCAGCGATAATATCCATAGCTAGGCAGGGATGGATGTGAACCCGGTATAGGGTTGGAGCGCCTTCGGAATCACGATACTGCCATCCTCTTGCTGATGGTTTTCGATCAGCGCAATCATTGCTCGGGACGTTGCAACTGCAGTCCCGTTAAGGGTGTGTACAAAGGTAGTTGATTTTGACTCTCCACCATTTCGATATCGTATTTTTAACCGGCGACTTTGAAAATCACGACAATTGGAAGTACTTGTGATTTCTCCCCATGCTCCGTGTGGGTCCCTTCCGGGCATCCAAGCTTCAAGGTCATATTTTTTATACGTAGGTGCGCTAAGTTCCCCAGTGCAGGCCTCAACAACCCGAAAGGGAATTTCTAATCCCTGAAACAGTGATTCTTCAATACTTCGCAGACGTTCCAGTTCGTCATCAGAACTATGCTCATCGGTAAAAGAGAAGAGCTCAACCTTTGTGAATTGATGTACGCGGTACAAACCTCGCGAGTATTTTCCTGCAGCTCCTGCTTCTTTTCGAAAACAATGCGATAACCCAACCATTCGAATCGGCAATTGCTCATGAGAAAGGATGGAATCTGCAAAATACCCACCAAGGGTTATTTCAGCAGTCCCCACCAAACAGAGGTCCTCCTGCTCAATACGATAGATGTCAGGGCTATCACTCCGTGGTGAATAGCCAAGGCTTTCTACAATATCCTGTTTTGCAAGATCAGGTGTTTGATAGAGGCTATACCCATACGTTTGTGCGATATCCAATGCATAACGTATCAGGGCAAGTTCGAGAATGACCGCTTGGTTTTTTAAAAAATAAAACTTTGTGCCAGAAGTCTTGGTTCCTGCATCAAAATCAATAAGATCTCGTTCTTGCATCAACTGCAAATGGTTCTTTGGAGAAAATGAAAAGTTCTTTTTGTCTCCTCGGTGGGCTATGACGGTGTTGTCTTCTTCTCCCTTGCCAATTGGAACAGCGGGGTCGATGATATTCGGAACACGTTTTAACGCTTCGTTCCAGTTGTGGTGTAGCTCAGATTCCTTGCCTTGCAATGCTTGAATCTTTTGTTTGATTTGTTTGCCGGTTTCGATTGCCTTCTTTCGGGTGGCTTCCTCAGGTGATTTTGATTGCTTCGCCAATTGATTGCGGAGTTGTTGTTCTTGTTCGAGTTCCTGACGAACCGTTCGCCACTCTTCATACAAAGAACATACCATTTCAATATCTATAGGAATGTTTTTGTTTCGTGCATCTTTTTCTACACGGGTTTTGTTTTCAAGTATATATCTAATATCGAGCATATCAGAGTGTAAAAAAATAATGAGAATCTGGGAAGCAAATCATTCTGCCAACGATTCCATATCTTTGCTGCGTTGGACAACGGCATGAACCGCTTTTTGAAGTGTTGTTGCACTCTGCCCCTCGTTGAGAGCTTTGATTCCTGCAATCGTCGTTCCTGCTGGAGAACACACCCGGGTAATCAGGTCAACAGCATTGTTTCCCTGTTCATGCTGTTCTTTCGCATAGAGAGCAGCACCGAGAAGCATCTCATGAATGATGTTCACCGCGCTAGGATATGGGAGGCCTTCGCTGACAGCAGCCATCGCAAGATCGTGGATGAACTGAAAGACAAAGGCAATGCCAGAACCGGACAATGCAGTTATTACAGGAATGAGCGCCTCTGGAACAACGATGAGCGTTCCAAGGCGTTTTGCCACTGATTGAGTAAGTGCAACGAAAGCTGAATCTTCAGCATCACTTGGATCAATGCAATATCCGGTCACAGCCTTTCCGATTGTGGCGGTGAGTGAGGGCATGATGCGTGCTATTTTCTTTGTCTGCAGACGGCTCTTTAAGACAGACAATGGAATACCTGCCAATAGTGAAAGATAGGGTGCATTTTTTGGCAGTGTGGAGGCAATCGATGAGAAGTCTTGGGGTTTTATCGCGAGGACAATGAGGTCAGGTGGAGATTTATGTAATACATCGGGTGATGCAACACAATCTGCCTTTGGCAATGTTTCTGCAAGATATGTTCGTCGTTGTGATGATCCCTCGATAATAGTCACCGAATACGTGTCGACAATACGCGAAGCAAGTGCAAATCCCATATTTCCCCCACCAAGAATACTGATAGTCTGCATAGCCATAATTCCTCCTTTAAAGTATACACCTAAACCCCTGGAGGGCAGCAACATGATAGGCAAGAATGGCAACGCTGTTTGCAAGATTGAGAGAACGCACTTCCTTTCGCATGGGAATGCGCACACTCTGTGTATGGTATTGATCGAGAAATTCCTTTGAAAGTCCATTACTTTCTTTGCCAAATACCAAAAAACAATCCTTGGTATCGTCAGGATAGGGATAGTCGACATAGTGCTGCGAAGCATGTGAAGATGTAAAGACACAATATTCTGCAGGGTATTGTGAAAAAAAACTTGATATCGTTTCGTGGCGATGTAATTGAACATAGGGCCAATAATCAAGTCCTGCTCGTTTCACATTACGTTCTGAAATTACAAAGGGGATGGTGCCAACGATGTGCAGATCAATTTGCAAGGCTGCACAGGTGCGTGCGATGTTCCCGGTATTTTGGGGAATTTCTGGTTCAATCAGGACGATATGAATTGCCATGCACTAGGATACGCGATGAGAAGACAGGCAAGCAATACGGTGAGTGCCCAATTATACCGTGGTGAAATTCGAACATCTGTCTTCCAGGCCTCCATGGTGAATTGCTTCAACACCAAAACATCGTGGAGGGTGCAGACATAGCGAAGTTGTTCTTGCATGAGGCCAAGGCTAAGATACCACGTATAGCGTATGGGATTACGCATGGGACGGATTCTTCGCAGGAGCAAGGCATCTCGCAACGTACAATAGGATTCCCCGATATGGAGCAAAAACACAAAAATAAAAGAAAGGACAAATGCGAATCCGCTGAGTATGCGAATCCTAGCTAATTTCCGGATGAAGTTCATGTAGTCGTAGTGAGAAGTGCTGATAAACAAAACAGATCCACTCAATACCGATGCGGTCAACTGCAGAAGATAGGTTACTATTCTGTTTTGTGAAACTTCTCCAGAGATAACCATAAACAGTGCGGAAAGACCAAGGATGGGAGAAAATAAGAGCAATGATTTCGCGATTTGTCTGTATGCGCCAGGGATGGCGATGGATACTATGATGGATAGCATTCCGCAAAGGATGTATGCGGGGATGGGATAGGCTGAATAGAGGGCCCATTGCACGGTGCATAAGAGGATGATCTTTTGGAAAAAATTAAAAGGTGTGCGTATGTGTTGCTGAGAAAACTGAAAGAGTGGAAGTCGAACTGCCATAGGTATTCCTACGTAATCCTATGGGTGATGGGTATTTTTCTGCAAGAGGATGCTCATCTGATCAAGGGGTAGGTGAGGGGATTCAAGTCCATACGCTGCAAGCTTGGGGAGCACTGCCTCAGGATTAGCGGCATGCTTCAGTTCGCCTGCATCCATCACAAGCATACGCTGCGCATGGGCGAGCACCATATGATAGGCATGAGTGACAAGGACGATGCCCACGCCAGATTTGTGAATAGTCAACAAGGCTTGAAGCAAGGTAAGGCAGGCGGGATGATCAAGCGATTGAAATGGTTCGTCTAAAAACAATATACAGGGGTTGCATATGACAACAGTGGCTATTGCGATTAATCGACGTTCTCCGCCTGACAGGGTTGTGATGTTGCGATCAAGCAGATGGTCAATGGGGATCATCTGAGCGAGTGCAGCAATCCGTGCATCGTGTTCCGATGCTGCTATACCTTGCATTTCGAGACTCAAGGAAAGATCATCGCGAACAATATTACATAGAACTTGTTTTTCTGCATCTTGGAGAACGAGGCCTACCTTTTGCTGTATAGGTGCACCTTTTTTGGGAGGCCCAGCAAGAAGGTCATCGCTCCACCATACCTTGCCTTGATCAGGTTTTTCCAGTCCTACAATAGTTCGAAGTAACAAGGATTTTCCCGCTCCATTCTTCCCCACCAATACAGCAAATTCATCAGATGAAAACGATGCAGATACATCTGTCAACAGCGGAACAGCTGTTTCGTTCTTAAGGGTGATCTGATCAAGGTGGACGGTCATAGGGATATCTGTTGCAGTAAGAAGATTCTATCGATTGAGCTGTCGTGTGATTACTGGTTCAATTGCGCGGTGCACACCGACCGCAACGACGATTTTTAATGCGTCACCCACGAGAAAGGGAAGAACAGCAAATTGCATAGTTTTCAAGAAACCATGTGAAGTTGCCATAGCAAACCACGTTGCACCAATGATATACAGAGCTATCGTGGCAATAACCAAGACCAATGCGTTCCAGAGTATCTGTTGGGTTGAACGGCGAAGTATGGCTATGATGACTATGACTATAAGAAATCCTATAAGAAACCCTCCTGTTGGACCAATGAAATACGCGATGCCTGCATTTCCTTTTGCAAAAATAGGAAGGCCAGCGGTTCCCAAAGCAAGATAGGCGCCAACACTTAGTAGCGCATACCACCCAATTGATAGTCCGGCGATGTAGATGAACAAGGTTTGCAAGGTGATGGGAACGAACAAGGGTACTCGAATAAAGCTCCCTATGATGATAAGTCCAGTAAACAGAGCTACGTACAAGTAGATGCCATAAGCCCCCAGATTATTTTTTGTTTTTGTCATCAGTTAATAATGTGATGTTCTTATTAGACTGTCAATGTATAGACGGGAAGAGAATTTGAATAATACTTGTGGATATGAAAGGAGATATGCCGTTATTTCTACACCACACGATACTATCTTTATGAGGGTTTTGCATTTTTATACGTAATATAGTAATATTATGTATGCTTACTAAAAATTTCATGTTATTTGATAAAGATGACAGCGGTGGCAGCATTCCAGATGAGTCTCTTGATGAGCCTCCAGCAGATTTTGAAAATCCCTTGGATGAAATTCGTTCTGGAGATCATGACAGGGAAGCAAGGATAGAGTCTATACCACCCAATACATCAAACAAAGGTAGTTAAACCCAGTCAACACCAACTATTTCAGATAACACTAAGATTAAAACAGCTATACCTGTCCCGATAGCAAGTACGTAACAACTACCGTGAAACCATTTTGCTTTTTTTTGATTGAGTTTGCTATTCAATGTTATAGCATAAATTAATAGGTTGAGACCCCAGAACATGCGCTCTTTTAGTGGTAGATTGTGTAAGTTCTTTTTTGTTTTTGATATATCTTCCTCTGTGATCATCCCACTTTGGTAAGGGCGGGCCTTTAAAGTAACAAAATTAAAAACAATAGCAACTATACTACTGCATGCGAACGTTAAGAATGTTAGCAGTTCTAAAAGTTCTGCAGCGTATAGTGCAAGCGTCATGGGGAGTGCAACGGTGAGTATTGTTATGAAATGAGCTGCTTTTGTATCAAGGATTGCTGAAGATTCTAAAAGAAATTTGTTACGATCTGTTAAATGTTGCGTTGCATGGGTAAGCACTTCGTTTGAAGGATTTTTGTTCCTAAGGTTTTTAATCCATTCTTTTCTTTTATCGTTTGCCTTACTTCGCAACTTCTTATAAGGATCATCTTTCATACTACGCCACATAATACTATCTCTATCCATTGAAGAACAGGAAGTATATTGTGGAATGATAATTAGCAAATGTTGGGAATTTAAGTGTAACCTACACCTACAAAATTATCCCCCTTTCCTAAAAACCCTACACCCAATAGAGCATGTATTGGTACAGTATTTTTACGTTGACATATACCTTGCGATAGTGTATACTATGGAAATTCAAATATTAAGGAGTTACTATGAAGTTCTCAAAGCTGATGTTAACAGCTGCTTTTTTGGCGGTGGTGTTTTTTACTACCACAACTATTCAAGCAGAGGTGCTGTTTTGGTCGACTCAAGCTAAGCCGGTGGAAGAAACCAAGGCGATGCGTGAGCAGGTTTTACGAGGTTTTTCAGATGGAGTGGACTATCAAGCCAATGACGGTGGTCCATGGTTGACGCGATTAAGTGCGGAGCTGCAGGCCGGCAAAGGACAAATCGGCGTTCTTGGGGCCTTGCATGGTGATTATGCTGCATTGGATGCATCCGAGTTGATGGATTTATCGAGCGTTGATCTGCAAGGGATCAGTAAGACATTCGTCGACTTGGCAAAATTGGGAACAAACGGACAGCCATACGTTCCTTGGATGCAGGCTAGCTATATCATGGCGGCTAACAAAAAGGCATTACAATATCTTCCTTCTGGAGCTGACATTGATGCGCTGACTTATGATCAATTGATTGAGTGGAGTAAAAATATTTATGATGCTACTGGTCAGAAAAAGTTTGGCTTTCCGGCCGGACCAAAGGGATTGAAGCATCGTTTTTTTCAAGGCTATCTCTATCCTTCTTTTACTGACGGCGTTGTAAGAACCTTTGCTTCTACAGCAGCAATTGGAGCTTGGGAGAAATTCCGCGAGCTATGGAAGTATACCAATCCTGGTTCCACAAATTATTCCTTCCTTCAAGAACAACTACTATCAGAAGATGTTTGGATTGCGTTCGATCACACTTCTCGCTTAGCTGATGCGTTTAACAAGCGACCAAACGATTTTGTTGCATTCCCGGCGCCAGCTGGTCCAACTGGTCGTGGCTTTATGCCGGTCATTGCAGGGATAGCCGTTCCCAAGACGACACCAGATAGAACAAAATCGCTTAATCTAGTGGAGTATATGCTCTCACCAGAAACGCAGATTGCAACCCTGCGAGCAACCAACTTTTTTCCAGTCGTTGCTGTCACATTACCTGATGATATGCCACCTGCAGTAAAAGCTGCCGGAGACGCGGTTGCTAAGATGAGTTCTTCCCCCGATGCAAACCCAGGATTGCTTCCTGCTGGTTTGGGAAGTAAGGGTGGTGAATTCAATCGTGTCTTTGTTGATACATTTGAAAGAATAATCCTTGGCGGACAAAACATCAGAAGGGTTTTGAACAGTCAAAAAAGACAATTACGAGCGATCATGGAAGAAACAGGTGCACCCTGTTGGGCTCCTGACGCACCATCAGAAGGTGCCTGCCCTGTTGAATAGATAGGTATTGAGTTCTGGGTAGGCCTTTGTTTCGTACAAAGGTTTATCCAGGATATTTAGATAACTATTTTTATGAAATCGTTACCGTATATCCTCATTTTGCCAGTAACCCTGTTTTTGGCGGTGTTCTTCCTCTTTCCATTCTTTTCAGTTGCCTATAAAGCATTTGTATACGAGGGCGCACTGTCGCTTGAACATTTCAAAGAAGTCATTGGCTATTGGAAATTCTCGACAACGCTAACAAACACCCTCCTATTGGCTGTTGTTGTCATTCCACTGCAGACAGCATTGGCACTGTTTATGGCGGTCTTGGTGAATAAAATGAGGAAGGGGCGAGATTTGGCCCTCTATGTCTGGACCATCCCCCTCGGGATTTCTGACCTCGCTGCTGGAATTATATGGCTGGCGATTTTCGAACAATCTGGATTTTTAAATTCCATGATGCAGTTTTTGGGACTAATCGAACAACCTACAACCTTGCTGAGTTATGAAAATCCGATGTTATTGTTTGTCGCCATCGCCCTAGCTGAAATTTGGCGGGCAACTGCAATTATGTTGGTAATCTTGGTTGCTGGTATGGGTCTGATCCCCAAGGAATACTACGAAGCCGGTGAAGTCTTTGGCGCCTCACCTTGGAAGCAATTTACTACTGTTACGCTGCCCTTGTTGCGCCCAAGTTTGCAAACTGCTCTTATTTTGCGCACTATTTTGGCATTTGAGGTATTTGGAGTGGTTCTTACATTGAGCGGTAGCCTGTTCCCGGTTTTGATGAGTGCAACCTATGAGTATCAATTTGAACTGACGAACAATGCTGCGGCATCGGCGTTGGCAATGATAATCTTGCTGATTTCCATTGGGTTTACGTTGTTCTTTTTGTACACATTGAGAGTGCCAAAGGGTGCCCGCATATGAAAGCAAAATCTCAACGTTATGTGTTTTGGTTTGTCATAGTATTCTTATGTGCTTGGATTATCGTTCCCATCTATCTATTGGTGGTTAACTCGCTCTCAACCCCAGAAACAATTAATGCATTTCCTAAGAAATTTTTTCCTGAATTTGATTTTTCGAGCATCGCCTTTCTGATTAGCTTCGAAGGAATCATTGCGGCGTTGATCAATTCAGTGTTGGTAGCGAGCCTAACGATGGCATTTTCGATAACTATTGGTGCACCGGCAGGCTATGCCTTGTCTCGTTTTGACTTCAAGGGCAAATCGCTATTTCGTGTCCTTGTCTTGATGACGCGAGCCTTCCCCTTGCCGTTACTGGCTTTGCCGTTGGCGGTGTTTTTTATCCGCACCAATTTGGACGACACGATTATTGGGTTGTCTTTTGTGCACACTACATTAGCAATCCCCTTTGTGGTGCTTATCACATTTTCTCTTTTTTCTGGCATACCACTGGAATTAGAAGAAGCAGCGTGGACACTTGGCTGCTCACGTCTGAGTGCATTTATCACCGTAGTTTTGCCCTTGATTTTACCGGGAATTACAGCATCGGCGATTTTTGCCTTTGTCATTTCATGGAACGAGGTGTTTGCTGCTGCAGTATTAACGATTGAAAACAGAACCCTAACTGCATTTTTATTGCAGAATCTAGATACATCACCCCTTCATATAAAGTTTGCTGGTGGATTCATTTTAGTTCTGCCTGCTTTAGTGTTTATTTTTATCGTCCGAAAATATCTATTCGCCATGTGGGGGATAGCCAACCGATAACAACAGAAAAATTATGGCTACTATTGAATTAAAAAACATTGCTAAAAAATTTGGATCTTATCAAGCATTACACGATATCAACCTATCCATTGCTGATCAAGAATTTATGGTGCTCTTGGGCGCATCTGGTTGCGGCAAGACTACTATGTTGCGAATTATTGCAGGTTTGGAAACTGCTGATAATGGAGGAGTGTGGATAGGAGATAAACGCATCGATCATTTGCCTCCGCGAAGGCGTGGCATCGCTATGGTATTTCAAAACTATGCGGTATTTCCCCACTTGAAAGTATTCGATAACATTGGATTTGGATTGAAGATGCACAAGGTGCCTCGCGAAGAAATTCAGCAACGGGTGCATCAGACTGCTGCATTGCTGCATATTGATCAGTTGTTAGGTCGTTACTCTGGTGAATTGTCAGGTGGACAGCGCCAAAGAGTGGCCGTAGCCCGGGCTCTAGCCATGAAACCTGATGTGATTTTGATGGATGAACCTTTATCAAACCTCGATGCGTTGTTGCGGTTGGACATGCGCGCTGAGTTAAAATCAGTCTTAGCGGAGAGTAAAACAACTACGATTTATGTTACCCATGATCAGGTTGAGGCCATGAGTTTAGCAGATCATATTTCGGTGATGGATAGTGGGAAGATTGTCCAGGCGGCAGCTCCCATTGATGTGTATCGTAACCCGTCTACGACCTTTGTTGCGGGATTCATTGGTAATCCACCTATGAATTTTTTGTCAGCGAGCAATCTTGGCAATGGTGACTGGAATGTTGCTGGCCATGAACTGAAAGGACCGAAATCTGATCAACAATCACTGGACTTTGCGATTCGCCCCGAAGATTTAAGTATTGCTAAAACTGGATTCACCATCGAGGCAAACGTGGTGGAACCCTTGGGAGCACATCTTTTGGTAACCTGCTTTATCGAGGGGAAGCTTTTTCGTGTCATCTTAGAAAGCGATGTTAAACTATCACCCGGCGAGAACATTGTGGTATCACCCAATCAGGATCGCATTCGCTGGTTTGATCAGCAAACGAAGCAGGCAGTTTCCAATACATAATAGCCATGTCTCACAATTTATTCAGTGATGCAAAGAATATTCTCCAACAGAATGATCGGGGCAGTTACACCGTGCCAACCAACAACCTCTATCCATTCCAGTGGAATTGGGACAGTTGCTTAACTGCAATTGGATTTTCTTATTTTGATGAGGCGCGGGCCTGGTTAGAGATTGAAACCCTCTTTGAACACCAATGGAACGATGGGATGGTGCCACATATCGTTTTCCATAAACAGGATGATGGTTATTTTCCTGGACCCGATGTCTGGCGGGTTGGACGCCCAGTGGCAACATCTGGCATTACGCAACCGCCAGTGACCGCCTTTGTTGTCAGACGACTGTTTGAGCGCGCTAAGGATAAAGATCTAGCTTTAAAAAAAGTGACTATGCTCTTACCAAAGATTGCCCATTGGCATCGATGGTTTTACGATTGTCGTGATCTTCAGCGAACAGGCCTGGTTGCCATTCTGCACCCATGGGAATCCGGAAGAGATAATTCGATTGATTGGGATCAAGCGCTTGAACCTGTGCCACAAGTAAGCACCGATTCATATCATCGTCGTGACACAGAACATGCTAATCCCCAACACCGTCCAACTGATGCCCAATACAATCGCTATCTCTGGTTGGTTGAACATTTTCGAAGTTTAGAATGGGATAACAAGACATTGCTCAAGGCATCGCCGTTTCAGGTAGTCGACCCAGGGTTTAACGCTATCTTGCTTCGATCCTGCTCTGATCTTGCCTTTCTTGCTCGTACAATTGGTGAAGCAGACATAGCAAGCGAGGCGCAAATGCAATATGACCAGGGGATCCAAGCATTGGAACAACTGTGGTCCGAACAAGATAATCAGTATCTTTGTCTTGATCTTAGTCGCCAAGCATTGATTGATAGCCCATCAATTGGTGGTTTGTTTCCGGTATTTGCAGATGCGCCACATGGTGACCAAATCGCAAAGAAGATAATTGCTATCGGTGAGCGCGGTAACTATTTGGTGCCCAGTCATGATCCACGAGATACCCGTTTTGAGGGAATGCGGTATTGGCGTGGGCCAGTGTGGTTGATTGCCAATTACTTTTTGTACGATGGACTAGTATCAGCCGGTCATCAAACATTAGCCCAGCAAATTGCAGACCATAGCCTTGCGTTAATAAAGCAAGAGAAATTCGCTGAGTATTTTGATCCACGAAATGCCCAAGCCTGTGGTGGATCAGAATTTACGTGGACCGCAGCCATGACGATTGAGTTTCTTCAGCTGGCAGAGCATTCTCAGACCATCAAGTGACTTTCTCTTGAGAGGTGCTCCGTAAGTCTTTTCTAGAATTGAAAGGATGCCGCGATACAAAGATCCCCTCAATGAAATACTAATAAAAAAGGAGCCCCATAATGGAGGAAGGGACTCCTGTTTACCTCTACTATGCAATCGCTGCAAGGGCAGCAGCATAGTTTGGTTCTTGCACGATTTCAGGGACTTGCTCGGTATAGACTACCTTGCGGTTTTTGTCCAAAACGATGACCGCGCGACTATACAACCCTTTTATTGGTGAATCGATGAGCTCAACACCGAAATCCTTGCCGAATCGAGTGTCGCGAAATCCAGAGAGGCTACGTACGTGCTCTATCTGATTTGCGGAACAAAATCGGCTTGCCGCAAAGGGGAGATCCTTGCTGATGTTTACCACAGTAACATTCGTGCGGGATGCAATTTCTTTGTTGAATCGAACCGCAGAATCTGCACATACATGGGTATCGAGGCTGGGAGTGATGTTCAACAGAACATAGTCTGTCGTGATGTCATTGAGACTCACCTCGCTAAGATCGTTTGCAACAAGTGAAAAATGTGGTGCTTGCGTTCCCACTGATGGAAGTGTGCCAATTGTCTTGGCTGGACTTCCATGAAATGTAATATTTGCCATAGTTTTCCTTCCTTTATTATGAGTAGTCCACTAGTATACAAAGATATATGTAAACACACAAGCAAGGCAGGCAGGAGACAGGGCTGCCAAATTTCTAATCCGGATCATGTGTAATTATTTTATAATAAAGGAATGTTCCCTTGGTTCTGATCAGTGATGGCTTTTTTGGTTCCAAGATAGTGCATAGATACAAAACTAGGAATAGTACGTAATGCTTGCCTGAGTTTTTCAAGGTTGATATGTGTAGGATGTGTAAATGTACAGAGTGCATCCACCTGACCTCGTTCAGTGTCACGAATCAAAATGGCCTGTAATCGGATGCCTATGCCGGTTGCAATTTTTTCTATTCGAGCATAGATGCTGTCTGTGTTTTGCAGGTGGATGGTGCATTGTACTGTGTGGAGTGATGCCGAGGTGATCCATGAAACACTGACAAAGGGGGTTCGTCGATTTTTTTGAATCTGCTTGCAATCATGCGCATGCACCTCGATGGTCTGGTTTTTTTTGAGTATTGCTTGGATAACCACCGAGGGGTTTATCGTGCAGCATTGGGCAGTCTTCAACGATAGGCTAAGAACAGTTTTGTTGAAGTATTTGCATATTTTTGGATAGTCAAAATGCGCAATAATTTTCCCTTGGACAATGGAGTTTTTTTCGTTGTTGTTTATCCAATGAGCAATGCGACTGCGCGCATGCGAAGTTTTTACGTGGTATACCCAGTTGATATGGGGATGGCTGGTTTTTGTGGTAATGATCTCTACCACATCAGTATTTGTTAAGGGTTCTGCTAGCCGCACCACGGTGCCATTGATTCGCGCAGCCATGGCATGCAATCCAATCTCAGTGTGGATTTTAAAGGCAAAATCCAATGCTGTTGAACCCAGGGGGAGGTTAATTGGATCTCCGACAGGGGTGAATGTCGTTAGGCGATCTTGGAGTGCTTCATGCTGAATCTCATCAAGGTAATGAGGGTCCTGCTTTCCAGCGTCTTTGAGCGCTGAGATATCTCCGAAGGGTGAATTACCAATCGTAACAATATTTTTCTTTTTGTATTTCCAATGTGCAGCAACTCCACTTTCAGCCGTTTCGTGCATTTCCTGTGTCCGAATCTGTACCTCAAGGCTTCTTCCATCTGGACCAAGGACGGTGCTGTGGAGGCTTCGGTATCCATTTGTCTTTGGCAATGCAATATAATCTTTGAACCGTCCGTCCAACGGCGACCATTTTTTGTGGATGATCCCGAGCGCGATATAGCAATCCTTTTCTGATTTACAGATAATACGCAATCCAAATAAATCGTATATTTCCTCAACCGGTTTTAGATCTTGAATAATTTTTTTATAGAGCGAGGGAATGCTCTTTATGCGAGCGTATACATCAGCATACAGTTGATGTTGCTGGAGTAATTCGTGGGTGGCTTGTTCAATACGTTGGAGTTGTCCGGTCTCGAGCTGCTGTATGACATAGGATTTTATCTGACTATAAAGAAGCGGATCTTTATGTCTATACGAAAATTCTTCAAGGTTTTGGGCGATCCAATGGATGCCTAGTTTCTCTGCCAGTGGAATATAAAGTGAGACCGTTTCATCAACGATTCTGAGCTGTTTTTCGCGCGGAATTGAATCAAGCGTTGAGACATTATGGAGCCTATCGGCGAGTTTTATAATCATAACTCGGTGATCTTGGGTCATGTTAACAAAGAGGTGCACGAGATTTTGTGTATGAATCTGTTGCTGTGGAATCAACTGCAGGGCCGATAGTTTTGTTAACCCGTTCACGATCTGAGCTACTTCTTTGCCAAAACGGTCCTCAATCAAATTAATCGTTGTGGATGAATCCTCAACGACATCGTGCAAAAGGGCGCTGACTACTGACGGAGAATCAAGCCCCAGAGTTACCACAATGTTTGCAACCGATAGCGGATGTGATATATAGGGTTCTCCGCTTACCCTCGTTTGATTTGCATGGACCTTTTTCGCAAACAAGAATGCAGATTTGATCTGATCTTGTTCCTCTTTGGTGTACTGATGTAGGTTTGTTTCGATCTGTTTGAATGTGAACAGCGTGTGAACTGACATATTATACCTTGGCGCAAACAAGCCGTGGAAATCCGGCTAAATCAGGATACCATGTTGTGTCTTGAATGCCACTGTCATGTAATAATGATAACACAGCGTCTCGCTGATCGTGTCCGATTTCAAAGGCAATAAATCCGGGGCTACGTAGGTATTCGTGCATATCGGAGATAATTTTTGTATAGAAATACAAACCATCGATTCCACCGTCGATTGCTCGTGACGATTCTGAGGGGATTGAAGCCTCGGCAGCCAATGCGCTTGGAATATAGGGAGGGTTTGCGGTGATAACAGAAAAAGAATGACGCCAAGATGGGGAAAGGGCTGAAAACAAATCACCCTGTATGATGGTATCGATGCATCCTTGGTGGAGGGTATTGTTGAGATGGACATTTTTGATTGCAGCATCGTCGATATCGCTGGCAACAATATGGGTTGGAATTTGCAGATCTGCGCAGGCGTGTGCAAGCGTTATTGCAATACATCCAGTTCCCGTGCAGAGGTCAAGTATGGTTAGTGGGTGAGCAGCAGAAAACAAGGTAGGGTCAGCACATTGTGCGCGAATGTATGCGATGCAATGATCTAGGATCAGTTCAGTTTCGGGACGGGGCATTAGTACAGAAGGAAGGAGTCGAAATTTATGTCCATGGAATTCTTTTTCACCGCGTATATGTGCTAGTGAATATCCCTGTGCACGCAATTGTATTCCGTGGGTGATTTTTTTTAGTTTTTCGGAACTGATGGATTGATCTTCGCACAAAAAAGTGTCCTCAAGACTCATATCTAGGTGTGTTGCAATGATCAGTCGAGCTTCGCGCTGAGGCGATTCTATGCCAGGAGTTTTTCTGAGCGTCTTCGTAGACTGCTGAATGCAAGTTCCCAGCTTAGGCATATCAAAATTTTTCTTGTGAAGCAAGTAATAGGGGTTCAAATAATTTATCAAGTTCACCGGCAATGATAAGATCAAGTTGATAAATTGTTACGTTGATACGATGATCACTCACGCGATTTTGTGGGAAATTATAGGTGCGAATTCGCTCGCTTCGGTCACCTGTTCCAATTTGCTTTTTGCGTTCATCCGCCATTTCTTGTTGTCGCTTCTCTTGTTCAGCTTCAAAGAGGCGAGCCTTTAACACGCGTAATGCCTTAGCCTTGTTTTTGTGTTGGCTTTTTTCGTCTTGGCAAGTGACCACGGTTCCTGTTGGCACATGGGTTATGCGAACTGCAGAATCAGTGGTGTTAACACTTTGGCCCCCTGGTCCTGAAGAGCGATACACATCAATACGAAGATCCTCGGTGCGCACTTCGATTTCTTGATCATCCACTTCTGGCAGCACCGCAACGCTCACCGCAGATGTGTGAATCCGCCCTGAACTCTCTGTTACAGGGATGCGTTGCACGCGGTGTACCCCTTTTTCATATTTCATACATGCGTAGACCGATTCTCCTGAAAGAGAAAAAACAATCTCTCGATAACCACCGATTTCTGTTTCATGTGCTTCAAGCGTTTCGAGCTTCCAAGATCTTTTTTCAGCATAGCGAAGATACATGCGGTAAAGGTCTGCAACAAATAGAGAAGCCTCCTCCCCACCGGTACCTGCGCGAATTTCGATAATACAATCACTATCGTCCAAGGGATCCCGTGGAATAAGCAACAAACGTAGTTTTCCAAGGAGTTTTTCGCAACGTTTTTCCAAGGGCTCTATTTCAGTAGCAGCCATCTCCATAAATTCAGAATCTTCTTGCAGTCCCCGGAGATCTTGCAATTCCTGCACCGCATCGGTTAACTCTTGTGCTGCATCATGTATCCCCTGGAGATGCGTCATTTCTTTGACCATCTGAATATATTCTTTTGAACCATGTTGTGGCGGATTGCTTGCAAATATCTCGTTCAGTTCTGCAAGGCGTGCATTGTTTTCTTGAATTCGGTCTAGAAAAGCAGTTTCAAGTTTCATCGGTGCTGTGGTTTCAATGTTAACCCATAGGCTGCGCTGAGGATAGCCCCAACAATAATTGATATTCGAGACAAATTATTTGAATTAAGAATTATATCAATTTCGGCAAGGAGAAGCAGAATGATGATAGCAATAATACTCAGAGGCAACTCACCCCTGCGAACATAGCTGAGCGAAATGAGCAGAATCATACATACGGTTAATCCATCACTGCCGCTTAATGGGGTGGCACCGATAAGTGTATTAAAGCACCCGGTTATCGCTATTGAAAAAAGGATAACTGAGATGAGTTGCAATGCGCTGTAGCGTTTTTCGAGTATTTGTCCTACTAAAAGAAGCAGGGAGTAATTAGTTGCAAGATGTATCCAGGATCTATGTCCAAAGGGATAGCTGATGATTTTTAGAAAGGCATATGACTCGGTGAAGGAGCTCGGTGAAGTAAAATATACTGCTATTATGCCAGGAGTGATATAGATATCAAGGATATACACGACCACAGAGATCACCGTAATGCCAAGAAATATTGGAGTATTCCATGTTAGTTTCATAGGGGAATGTAGCAAGAGCATCTTTTTTGTGTCAAGCAGAAATAAAGAATTCCCTGAATACTCCCATATAGAGCTGAAGAATAGTATTATAGAGTGTATGAATCGTCCAGATGCTCCACAAGACAGAAGAATCGATGCATTAGCAGCCAAGATCATCTATCACCAGGATAGGTATTACAATGCTAGCTCGGAAATATCAGATCTTGCTTTTGATGCTTTGTGGGATGAGTTGCGACGGCTTGCGCCTGAACATCCCGTTTTGCAGAATATTGGGCGAGATGAGAACGCGATGTATGCAAAACGCGAACACCGCATGGTTTTGCACTCACAAGACAAGGTCAATTCAGAGGAGGAATTCACGGCATGGGCAGAGAAGAGTGTTTATCCGCCATTTTTGGTACAGCATAAACTCGACGGCATTAGTTTTGAATTGCAATACGATGCAGGAAAATTCGTTGCAGGTGTTTCACGTGGAGATGGACGTGTTGGAGATGATCTCACCCATAATGCCATCCGCATTCCCAACATTCCCTTCACCATTGATCAGCGATTCACCGGAGCTGTGCGAGGAGAACTCATCATGGAGAGAGCGATCCATCGACGCTATTTTCCAGACCTTGCGAACACGCGTAACACAACAAGTGGCATTATGAAACGCAAGGATGGCAAGGGTATAGAACATGTGAGACTCATTTGCTATGATGCGCGATCAACAAATCAGACAAGAGTCTTTTCAAATGAACCTGAAAAACTTGATTGGCTTGCTTTGCAGGGATTTATTGTTGTTGAAACAGCACAGAAAGATTCAATTGAACAGGTGCTCACCCATCGAAGGCATCTTATCGAAAAACGCACAAACATTCCCTATGATATCGATGGCCTTGTAATCAAGGGGGTTTCCATCGATGAAAAAGACAGTGAAAAAAATCGCCCGGAAAAGCAGATTGCATTTAAATTTGATGTTGAACAAACGCAAACGACGTTAGAATCGATTGAATGGAATAGGAATGGCCATCGCATTACACCCATTGCGCTTTTTACTCCTGTTCACCTCCATGGAACGCAGGTGAAACGCGCAAGTCTTGTGAATTTGCAAGGCATTGGCGATCTTGGCATTACGCTAGGAGCAAAAATAGTGGTGTCAAAGCGTGGCGAGATCATCCCAAAGGTGGAATCGGTGGTTGCAACACCAAAAAACGCTTTTCTTCCACTTCCTCCTTATCGCTGTGATGATTGCAATGAATTATTCCTGTGGAGGCCAACGGAAATACTCTGCATCAATCCGCATTGTCGATCACGTGCCCATCATCGAACGCTCAAGTGGATACAGATTATCGGATTGGAAGGGTTTGGAAAAAAACGAGTCGAACAACTTTTTGATCTCGGCATTATATCTGATATTCCTGATTTGTACGCCTTGGATAAGGAATCGTTGATTCGCATTGAACGATTTGGAGAACAGCTTGCTGATAATTTGCTTACTGAGTTGCGAGAAAAATCAGAGATTGATCTTGCAAGCTGTATTGCGGGATTTGATATTGCAGGAATAGGCACGTTAACTGCACAAAAAATAGTGAACGCAGGCTATGTAACGGTTGAAGCATTGGGCACATTGACGCATGAGCAATTATGTGAGATTCAAGGCATAGGGGATATTCTCGCTCGTGTATTTGTCGAAGAGCTGCATCTGCATCTTCCAGCAATAAAAAAATTGGTGGAAATGAAAGCGATACGCATTAAGGATCATCATGCTGAATCAAATCTATCAGATATACAAGGAAAGAATTTTTGTTTTACCGGTACGTTGTCATCGCTATCGCGAAAACAGGCTGCACAAAGTGTTACTCAGCTGGGGGGAATTGTGAAAACGAGTGTGGGGGCTGATCTTGATTATCTTGTTCTTGCATCCCTAGACTCACAGTCAAGCAAAGCGGAAAAGGCGCGAGAATTAGGCATCACGCTTCTTGATGAGGCTCTATTTTTGAAACTTATCTCTGACTAGACGATGTCCGTTTAGAGAAAACTATTGCTTCAAATTATCATCGCGCTGAAAAGAATTTTTCGCGAGTCTCAATGAGAGACATAAGTCTGCTGTTTCCATTCCACCATGCGGTGGCGCCGGCTATTGTGACTATCGTGGAGATACCGGTGACTGCAAAGCTAGAAATTGCCAAGACATGACCAGTATTTTCGTCGAGAATGTCTGTGCTCACCAAAGACGAAGCGATACTGCCAACAATACTTGTGGCAGCGGTTATGCCAATCCCAACCCAAAACAAAGAAAGCCCATTTTTATATCCCTTGTACGCTCTTTTGAATTCTTCTTCAAAAAAGGTTTCACTGGAATAAGTGATAGAAAGTCTGTCTTTAGAAGAATTCCCATTTGAATTGTCCTGAGCAAAGACATTTAAGGGACTTCCAAAAAAAAGATAAGCTACAAAAAGTATACTTATTATTTTGTTCATTCGATTCATGCCTAATAATATTAATAAAGTAAAAAATAGTCAATATCTTTACTATTAACAATACATTTTTTTTGAAAGCCTAGAAATAATGCGGCGTGCAGCCAAATGAGCACCGATAATGTTCTGGGCAGCTGGACCGACAACCAATTCAGAGAGCATTCCAGTCAGAAAAAGCCCATTCTCCCATTCAAGATCGACATTTGGTATAGGAAACCCATCCTTCGTAATTTGAGCACCCGTAGATTGTGCAATCGATTGAATAAGATTTGGAAGGGGAGGGGCCGAATCAAATCCTTGCGCAACGATAACTTGCTTTGCAGGGAGCTCTTTAGCTAGCCTTACGTATTTTTGATATTCTTCCATAGATTGGTGTAGACAGAAACGCTTTGGATGTTTTTTTAATGCATTGTGCAGTTCTTTAAAAAGATGTGGTGTTATAGATCCGGGATATCGAGCTTCCTTGAGTATATCTTTTCGTTTCAGTACATCTTTTTCTCGCAAAAACATATCTTTACATTTTGGGCCAATATAGCATGGATTGCTGTCAAATTGTTGTGTACATAGGGGATATTGGGATACAAGGTGAACAATTGCTCCTGCTGATATCAAAGATAATGCTATTTGTACTCCGGTCATGCCGGCACCGAAAACTAGACATTCATCGGCATCAGTGTATGAGTGCAAGGAGAAATTATGATCAAAAACCGAAATTCCATGAGCTATGGGCATAGTCTTTCTTCCGGGAGCAAGGATAACCACATCAGATAAGAGATTTCCTTGATCGGTTTCAAGAATCCAGTGATCATTCTTTTTTGTTATCGTTTTGACCTCTGCCTTATTGTGATGGCCTTCCAGATCGTATTGATCAATCATGTGCCGGGCGGCAGCATTAAAAAGACGTAATGATGGCCTCCAATAGGGCATTTGAAAATCATGTGAACTATAGGCATGTTGCCTTGCATAGGAAAGCAATGCAGTAAAAGAATGGCCAACACAATGCGAAGCGGGAGAACGTAGAAATTGCATCCCACAGGCAGCACTTCGTGTATTCCATTGGTTGAGCAATCGCTCGTGAGGATCAAGTATTGTGATTTCTGTGTTGGGCAGATGGTGCTTAGTGTATAGTGCAAGAATACATCCAAAAATCCCGCCGCCAAGGATAACCATATCAATCGCGATTTATTGCACTTCTAAAATTTTTCCACAGTTCGTCCATATCTTCTTTGTTTACCTGTTTAGGCTGTTTTGCACGATCAATGGCTTCCTGCTTTGCCTCAGAACTTCGCTTTCTTCGATCGGTCAAAGATTCCTGTGAGGTGGAATTTGCATCTTGTTTTCTTGTATCACGCAGACTCTTTCCAGAGACCAATCGTGTCTCTGCAATTCGGTCGATATTCCCAGAATTGATCCAATTGATATCTTCATCGAGGTCCTGATCTTGTTTCTTGAACACCGTTTCAAATCGCTGAATAACCTGCTTTTTCTTCCCCGTGAAGATCCAGTATAATCTCTTGAAAAAAGGAAGAGAATTACAGGCATGGGTTACTATCTTAGTGATGTTCAACTCAAATAGTTCATCATAGTTTTTGAGTTCCATTGTCTCGCGCTTGAAGAAAATTCCCAATAACCGCTCGATGCCCTTTGTGTTGGATATTTGCAGAACATGCTTTGCGTGGATGAGAATACTATCTGCCAGTTTAGCGGGGTGTTTTAGTATTGTTGCAATAAATGGGGCTTTGTGTCCGATCTCTTTTTGAACCGCAGTAATGAAATTTGAATACGTAAGCAGCATATGGTTGGTGACTCCAGAGTGAATACTTTCAAAGGTCTCTTCTTCAACCCATTTTTTTAATCTTTTCTGAAGCACCAAAAACTCATCATAAAAATAGGAAAAGAATTTGTGGCTGTGAACATAGCCATTTTCTAGGCTAAAAATTTCTACTCGTTCTGTAGCAGAAAGGGGCCGGATATGTGCATTGGTAAATTCTTCCATGAATGTGAAAAAATCGTCTCCAAGCCTCTCTTGGAATGGCTGTATGATTTGCGAAAAAGACTCTTTACTGATGATATTTTGTGGATGCTCACGAATACTCGTAAGCAAATCGTCAACCAGTTTTAGTTTTTGTTCTTGTTCTTCTTTCCGCTCTGCTTCTTCTTTTATCACGCGATGTGTATATATTTTCAATACATTTGCATAGATAAAAATCTCTTTGCTGGTTTCCCGGCTTATATTTGGAAATATTTCAGAGCGAGAGGTGATGATGCAGTTTGCTATTTGTTGCCAATCTCGGATATTCGTTTTCTTTATTTTTTCTTGCAAGTCAGAAAAGGTTGTATCAAGTTTTTTCGCAATTATTCCAACTAAATTAGAATTATTGAAAAAATAACGTAATTTCAAAAGTAACCCATCAATCAACAAAGAGAATTTTCGTGTAGAAATACAGAGATATTCATTTTTCATGACTTCTACCATAACCGCTTGATCGGGAAAATCATCCTGATCGATATCGTTAATGGTTTGCAAGGGGATTTTTTTTAATGTATAGGCAAGTTCGGTGTAACCAGATTTACGTAATTCTGAAAACAGAGGCAGGGGCCTTCCGGGGGTGACGATGGACTCAAGGGTTAGCTCTTCAATTAAATTAAGGCTAAAAATTGCATTAAATTTATCGGTTAATACTATGTAGGAAGGAGTTAGTTCGCGATCTTGTATTTCACTACGCAGTATACCCAAGCCTGATTTTCGCAATCTTGACAAAAGAAGCGTTAACATTCCCTTTGCATCTGAAAATTGAGCATAGGCAACATCAAGAGCTTTGTTGTAGGAGATTTTTTCTTCATAGTGATTGCAAAGCCATTGAAAAAACTCTCGCTCTTCATTTGAAAAGTTCTCATTTTGAGAAAGCAATTCATTGCGTTCGGGAGTGTTTGCAGAGATATAACCCGGCTCCATACCACAGTATACTATCAAGGAAATATCGATAGAAGTCCCTTATATGATTTTTTGTTGTATCCGCGGATGGTTTCGGTTTGACAACAACGGTTTTGTCTATGAAGTTCTTATTGTAATATAATTAAGACATGGGAGGGGATGAATGAACAAGAAATACGATGAATCAACAATAAAAACGCTTGGATCTCTGGAACATATTCGATTACGCAGTGGGATGTACGTTGGAAGGCTGGGAAATGGTTCACAACCGCACGATGGGATTTACATCATGGTGAAAGAGGTTATAGATAATAGTGTGGATGAATTCATCATGGGATATGGATCAACCATTGAAATTGCCATCAGTGA
This sequence comes from Spirochaetia bacterium, assembly GCA_965243525.1. Lineage (GTDB taxonomy): Bacteria > Spirochaetota > Spirochaetia > WTKD01 > WTKD01 > WTKD01. The sequence continues at coordinate 1,515,716 of OZ251568.1, forward strand.
ACAAGGATTGGTGAGTGTGCGCGATTATGGTCGTGGAATTCCGTTTGGCAAACTTGTTGAGTGCGCATCCACGATAAATACGGGAGCAAAGTATAACACTGATGTGTTTCAGTTTAGCGTTGGACTCAATGGTGTTGGCATCAAGGCGGTGAATGCCCTGTCTGCACAATTTTCCATTCGATCAGTACGTGACAAAAAATTCGTTGAAGCTATTTTTGAACAGGGAAAGCTAAAAAAGCAAACTAAGGGACAAACCAAGGAGAAGGCGGGTACCCTGGTGACCTTTCTTCCAGATGACACACTTTTTCCGCCTTTCAAATTTTCAGAAAGCATCATGCAAGAACGTCTGGCAAACTATGCATTTTTGAATCCAGGGATGACGTTGCAGTTCAACGATGAGATGTATCGCTCTGAACATGGCCTACGTGATTTTTTGGAACATAAACTCAGTGGATCTGCACAATACGATATCTGCCATATAACAAAAAAACAACTGGAATTTGCATTTACCCATTCGGAGCAGTATGGAGAGAGTATGTTTTCTTTTGTGAATGGGCAGTATACCAGCGATGGAGGCACCCACCAGAACGCATTTCGTGAGGGGATGCTCCGGGGTATTAACGATTTTTTTCAAAAGACGTATATAAGTTCTGATTTGAAAGAGGGCCTGGCTGCGGTGATATCGGTGCGGCTTCAGGATCCTATTTTTGAGAGCCAAACAAAAAACAAACTAGGAAACACCGATGTTCGTCCGTGGATACTCCAAGAAACGCGTGTTGCAGTGCAGGAATTCTTGCTGAAAAATCCAGGAGCTGCTGAGCGATTGCGAGATATTCTGCAACATAACGAAGCATTGCGAAAGGAACTCAGTCAAGTTCGCAAAAAGGCTAGGGAGGCTGCAAAAAAGACCGCGATAACCATTAGCAATTTGCGCGATTGCAAGTATCATCGTGAACACAAAAAACAGGGAGAAGATACAACGCTTTTTATCACTGAAGGACAATCAGCGGCGGGTTCGATGATGAGTGCGCGCAATGTGTATACTCAGGCGGTTTTTGCGCTGCGTGGAAAGCCAAAAAATATGATCGATAAGAAAAGAGCAGACATCTATCATGTTGAAGAACTGTACAACCTTGTTGTTGCGATGGGAGTTGAACAGGATATCGAATCGCTGCGATATGAACGTATTGTCATTGCAACCGATGCGGACCACGATGGATATCACATTCGCAATCTTCTGCTTACGTTTTTCTTTCGTTATTATGAGGGGTTGGTAGCCGCCGGACACGTGTATATCCTTGAAACGCCGATTTTTCGCGTGCGTAATAAAACGGTGCAACAGTATTGCTATAGCGAGCGAGAAAAAAACGAAGCTGTTCGAACGACAAAAAACGCGGAAATAACCCGCTTCAAGGGCCTGGGGGAAATTTCACCGCATGAGTTTAAATCCTTCATAGGGGAGGACATGCGATTGCTTCCCGTTGAGTTGACCCGCATAACAGGCCTGCAGGAAACGCTTTCGTTTTTTATGGGAAGTAATTCACCAGAAAGAAAATCGTATATCATGGAACACCTCATCAATGCCGAAGTTTAACGAACTCATCAAAGATAATTTTCTCTATTATGCATCCTATGTCATCTGTGATCGTGCTATTCCACACCTTGATGATGGATTGAAACCAGTGCAACGACGTATTCTCCATACCCTTATGGAGATGGACGATGGGCGATTTCACAAGGTCTCCAATGTGATTGGTGCTTGCATGAAATATCATCCACACGGTGATCAAAGCATTTCAGCGGCATTGGTCAATCTTGCACAAAAGGGATTGTTCATCGAAACGCAGGGGAATTTTGGAAATATATTTACTGGGGATGAAGCCTCGGCTCCGCGGTATATCGAGTGTCGCATTACTCCATTTGCAAAATCTATGCTGCACTATCCAAAAATTACTGACTACGTGGATTCGTATGATGGAAGGAACAAAGAACCAAGTATCTATCCGGCGATGCTTCCCTTGGTGTTGTTGCTGGGGGTTGAGGGAATTGCCGTTGGGATGTCAACAACGGTTTTGCCCCATGCTATTCGCGAGATCATCACAGCGATGCGCAATGCAATCAAGGGAGGGACTACGGAACTCTTTCCTGATTTTGTAACTGGGGGAGTGATCGATGTGCAGGATTATGACGATGGCATGGGAAGGGTGAAGGTACGCGCTAAGATCGAAGTGATCGACGATAAACGGTTGTTGATAACTGAATTACCCTATGGAAAGACCACCGAGTCCTTGATTCATTCGATTGAACAGGCGGCTCAAAAAAAGAAATGCAGCATCGCAGAGATCAACGATTTTACCACTGATACCGTTGAGATCGAACTCAAAACATCGCGGGGCATCGCTGCAACAGAGGTTCTCGATTCTCTGTATGCATTCACCGATTGTGAGGTCAGCATTCGGTGTGAGCTCTTGGTTATTCAAGATGGAAAACCCCGACGCATGCGTGTTTCAGAAGTCATCGCGCATCACGCAAAGGAAATCTGCAAACATCTCAAAACCATTTTGCAGGTAGAATATCAAGAACGGCTCAAGGAATTACGCCTACGCAATTTGGAGCGCATTTTTATTGAGGAACGTATCTATCGCCATATTGAAAAAGAAAAAACACCAACTGCCATCATAGACTGTGTTAAAACGCATATGCACTCATTCATACAAGCCTTTCCCAAAGAATATGCCGCTGATCTTTCCAAGGAAGAAATAGACCATCTCTTGCGGATTCCCATTCGAAGAATTTCTTTGTATGACATCGAGAAGGCAAAACAGGATGAGCTTGCTTTGCAAAAGGCGCTTGCAGATATTCGCGTACAATTGAGTGATATTCCACAATATGCTTTGGAATTTTTGAATAATCTTGAAAAAAAATATCTGTCATTGCTGCCAGAACGAAAAAGCAGGATTCGTTCATTTGAGCGAGTAATTGCAAAATCGGTTGCGGTGCGGAATATTCCGGTGTTCTATGATGAAAAACGTCTTACGATTGGCACCAAGATTCGTTCTGGGGAGAAGGTTTTGACTGCCTCAAGTTTTGACAGACTTCTCTTGCTGCGATCAGATGGGCATTATTCAGTTGTCCCCCTGCCAGAAAAACTGGTATGTGGCAATTTGGTGTTTTGCGGCCTTGCAGCCAAGGACTCGCTACAAGAATATGTGTTTACCGTGGTGTTTGCCAATGCAGAAGGGCAAGCCTATGTGAAACGCTGTCAAATTTTGCAGTTCATCCTCAATCGGGCTTATTCAATCATCCCTGAACAGACCAAGTTGCTTGCCTGCAGCCTTGCTAAAAAAGGAAAAATCTTGCTAGAGTTTGACCCTAAGGGACTTAAACGTGGATCAAAAAAAACCGCCTCGTTTTTGGTGCAGGATTTTGCAATAAAAGGAGTAAAAAGCAAGGGGCAACGACTACATATCCGCACGACGAAGTCTGCCCGCATTAAGACGTAACTAGCAATGACTTTTGCATGACATGCTTAGGATAGTGTCGTTCCGCTTGAATACTAAAAAGCCTTCTCTTGCAAGAGAGAAGGCTTTTTTTATGTGTTTATGAATTGCTAGGATTATTGTTGCCAGGCAAGCCTAGGCCACATCCCTACACCAGGAAAATACCAGATATCTTCATTTCCGTCGATATCACTGTCAGTAAAATCCCAACCAGAAAACTGATCTTTCGCTATCGGATTACCGGCACCAAAGGCTTCTGTGTACACTTGACCGTTTGTATGGGTGTAATAAGGGGCAGTATCATCCATTTTTATTGGTCCCCGAAAATCACCAACTATGGGGAGTGATGTCTCATGTTGATTTGCCTCACTACGTACTGCGTCGAAATAGCTCGATTCTATGTGACCACCAGCAAACCCCACTAGTCCACCAAGAGTATTATCTCCCGATACCATTCCCGTTGCATAACTATTTTTAATAGTACTTTCGACTAGATCTCCCACCAGTCCACCAGCTCCAGATCTAATTCTCGAGGCATGTGCTGTAAACCATTGTCCCGTTATTGTTCCTGTTGCATAACTATTTTGGATAATTCCTTTTTCGACCATCTTCCCCACTAAACCACCAACATTTTCATGTCCCGACACAGCTCCTGTTGCATAACTAGCAGTGATCATGCCTCCCGATGCATAACCCACCAGTCCACCAACACTCCGCCATGTTCCAAATACTGCTCCCGTTGCATAGCTGTTTCTAATTACACCCTCGGAGTTATACCCTACTAGCCCGCCAACAGCATGATCAGGTCCCGATATTGTTCCTGTTGAATAACTATTTTCGATAAGCCCCTCATTGTATCCCACCAATCCACCGGCTACAGTGCCCCATCCGCTTACTAAACCTCCCTCAACACCAACATTATTAATATGACCGCTGTTTTTTCCGGCAAGCGCACCTACGCTGGAATATCCGTATATGCTAGGTTCGTTTTTATCTCCTGGCGCAAGAACAATCTTCAAATTACGCACTTCTCCTTCTGAACCTATATATCCGAAGAATCCTATGAAGTCATTATCCGCTATAGAGATGTTCAGATTGTGGATAGTTTTTTCGTTACCGTCAAAAATTCCCGTAAACGGTGTTCCATCATAATCAAGGCTTATAGGGTCTATATCCGGTGCTATCGGATTAAACCTCTCAGTAATTGTAATATCTTGTACGAGAACATATTCTTTCCTAAGATGATCGCGTACATACTCAAAATTTGCTTCTGTAAAGATAACCACTGCATCTACAAAGCCGCCGTTTCCATCATCGATACGTTGCGTATCGTTAGTAGTAGTTGTTGTTAGCTTCGTTGGTGTCAGTGAAAGAGTATAGTCATGGGTTCTGCTTGCTTCTTCTATGCTGATCGTTGTGAGCGATGGATCAAATGCAAAAGATACTATGGGTCCATCATATATTTGTCCATTAGCGGTAAGCTTCGCTCCTTGAGGTATCTCTATTTCCACCGGAATAGAGTCTACATTTGGTATGATTTTATCAAAGCTAATACTCTTCGTTTGTTCATCTATCTCCGCTTCCATCGTGAATTTATAGTTACCTTCATAATGAAATGTAGGAAAAGGACCAAAAGAAAATCGCGAAATAACCGAAGTTACACTTGCTGAGGTTGGAAGCTGTGGCTTTGTTGAAGTTTGCTCTGTCGTATCGAGCATTGAAATCAGTGTTCTCACGTCGGCTCCATTACAGCTGATGACTACAATACTGAGTATCACTACTAGTATTCCATGAAGCAAAAAATGCAACTTTGATGAAGGTCTTTCTTTTATGGTATTGTAATTGTTCATAGAGACTCCTATAAAATATAGGATATACTATTATATTTGTAAAAACAAGAGTTTATTGATAGTTTTTAATGTTGTTATAAAGGAGCACGGTATCGTTCTGCCTGAATACTAAAAAGCCTTCTCTTGCAAGAGAGAAGGCTTTTTTTATGTGTTTATGAATTGTTAGGGTTATTGTTGCCAGGCAAGCCTTGGCCACATCCCTGCACCAGGAAAATACCAGACAGGGGCAACATTGTTTGCAGGATCACCAGTGAAATCCCAACCAGAAAAATCACTTTGCTGTATCTCACGACCACCAGAAGCCATTGTGAACACTTTTTGATTTGGAGTGGTGCCACGCGTGTAATAGGTAGTAATGTCTAGTGTTGCTGATCCCCGATTATCAATATCTCCAACCCCCTGAGTTTGTCCAATAAGACCCGCATCAAAATAGCTATTTTCAATTTCAACACGGCCACTAGTATCAGTTATCTCTATGAGTCCCACCAATCCGCCAACATCACCGTTTCCCATCACTGTCCCGGCTACATAACTATTTTTAATACGCACAACGCCATCATGTGTACTTACATATCCCGCCAATCCGCCGGCAATACCCTGACTAGGTCCTTTTACTACCCCTGTTACGTAGCTGTTTTCGATATGGCCAGGAGGATACATGAATCCCACCAATCCGCCAACACCGGTAGGTCCCTCTACGTATCCTCCTACAACACTAACTTTGCTAATCGTACCTATATTCGATCCTGCGAGTGCACCTACAAATCGTCCTCCCTTTATGCTGGGGTTACTTGCATCTCCCGCTGCAAGGACGAGTCTCAGATCACGCACTCTTCCGCCTGTTCTTATACTTCCAAAAAAGCCTAGATATCCTCTGTCCAAATTTACTATTTTTAGATTGCTAACGGTCTTGCCTCCTCCATCAAAGAGCTTTTCAAGACCTGTATTGAAATTTCCTATCGGCTCAAAATTTTTAGTCAATGTGATATCATTCACAAGCACGTAGTTTTTTTCAAGATAAAGATGATTGCGCATATATTCAAAATTTGCTTCTGTAAAGATAGCTAATGCATCTACAGGACTGCCATTTCCATCATCAATGCGTTTCGTGTCGTCAGATGTTGCTGTTGACAGCCTTGTTGGCATTAGTGAAAGAGTATAGTCATGACTTCTGCCCGCTTCTTCCACGGTGATCCTTGTAAGTAATGGATCAAATGCAAAAGAGACTATGGGACCATCATATATTTGCCCACCAACAGTGAGGCTTGCTCTTTGAGGAATCTCTATTTCCACCGAAATAGAGTCTGTATTTGGTATGACTTTATCAAAGTGAATGTTTTTTGTTTGTTCATCTATTTCTGCTTCCATCACAAATTTATAATTCATCTGGTAATGAGTTGTAAGAAAAGGACCAAAAGAAAATCTCGAAATGACCGGCGTTACACTTGTTGGAGGCTGTAGCGTTGTTGAAGTTTGTCCTGTCGCAGCACCAGTTGTTGAAGTTTGTCCTGTCGCAGCACCAGTTGTTGAAGTTTGTCCTGTCGCAGCACCAGTTGTTGAAGTTTGTCCTGTCGCAGCACCAGTTGTTGAAGTTTGTCCTGTCGCAGCACCAGTTGTTGAAGTTTGTCCTGTCGCAGCACCAGTTGTTGAAGTTTGTCCTGTCGCAGCACCAGTTGTTGAAGTTTGTCCTGTTGCAGCACCGGTTGTTGAAGTTTGTCCTGTCGCAGCACCAGTTGTTGAAGTTTGTCCTGTTGCAGCACCAGTTGTTGAAGTTTGCCATGGCGTATCGAAGATTGAAATCAGTGTTCTCACGTCGGCTCCATTACAGCTGATGACTACAATACTGAGCATCACTGCTAGTATTCCATGAAGCAAAAAATGCAACTTTGATGAATGTCTTTCTTTTATGGTATCGTAATTGTTCATAGAGACTCCTATAAAATATAGTATATACTATTATATTTGTAAAAACAAGAATTTATTGATAATCTCTGTTTTCATTGCAGAAGAGTGCGATGTCGTTTTGCCTGAATACTAAATCTCCCTCTTTTGCAAGAGGAGGCTTAGTTCATGTGTTTATGAATTGTTAGAGTTATTGTTGCCAGGCAAGCTTAGGCCACATCCCTGCACCAGGAAAATACCAGATATCTTCATTTCCATCAGCAGAATTCCCAGTGAAATCCCAATCAGAAAAATCACGTTGCTCTATCTTACGACCACCAGAAGCCATTGTGAACACTTTTTGACCCTGAGCGGTATCACGCGTGTGAAAAGTTATAGTAGGTGCCACTATGCTACTGCCTTCAATACTACCGACTCCTGGGTATGCCGGCGTTTGTCCATTTGCTCTCGTAAGTACTGCATCAAAATAGCTGTTTTTAACCTCGATATCCCCAATGACATTTTCGTCAGCGGGAATTGCACCATTAAAGATGGCCAGTTCTCCTACCAGTCCACCAGCATTAGCATTTCCTGACATTGCTCCAGTTGCATAGGTATTGCTGATTCTACCCGTGTAATCACCAAACGCTGACAGCCTCCCCACCAGTCCACCAACCCCGCTATCTCCAGACACTGAGCCTGTTGCATAGCTGTTATCAAGGGTGCCACTAGACATATATCCTACCAGTCCACCAACATAAAAATCATCTCCGGACACTGTTCCTGTCGCATAGCTAGAAGTGATTCTGTTTTTGTTATCAAAGGAAGTGAGAAGAGGAGAAAGAAAAGCTCCTACCAATCCACCAACAGTATTGCTGCCTTTCACATATCCTCCTTCAACACCAACATGACTAATATAGCCCTCACTTCCTCCCGCAAGCGCGCCTACGTATCTATTTCCCTCTATGCTGGGGCCATTTACATCTCCTGATGCAAGGATGAGCCTTAGATTTCGCACGATTCCTTCCTTGGCTATCTTCCCAAAGAATCCTATGTAAGATTCTCCTGGCTTTATTATTTTCAGATTGCTGATGGTCTTGCTGGCTCCATCGAAAATCCCAGCAAAAGATTCTCCATTATGCTTTATTGATGTAGGATCTGTATCTGGTGCTATCGGTTCAAAGCCTTCAGCGAGGGTAATATCTTGTATGAGAACAAATTTTTTCTCAAGATGATCACGTACATACTTAAAATTTGCTTCAGTAAAAACAGCAACCGCACCCACATCGTCGCCATCTCTGTCTTTTATGTTTTGTATATCATCTGATGGTGATTCCAACTTAGTCAGAGTTGTTGAAAGGGTGTATTCTTCTCTGTCTTCGGTTCCTACTACGTTGATTTCGGTAAGTGTTGTATTAAAATGAGAAATAGACACCACTGGTCCATCGTGAGGTTGTCCATCCACGGTGAGCCTTGCTCCTCGCGGTATCTCTATTCTCACCGGAATAGAATCTACATTCGGTATGATTTTATCAAAGCTAATGCTCTTTGCTTGTTTGTCTATCTCCGCTTCCATCGTGAATTCATAATCACCTTGATAATGTGTTGTCTCAAATGGGCCAAAAGAAAATTTCAAAATGACCGGGTTTGCAAATATTGGATCTGTACCGGCTCCCCCACAGCTGATGACTACAATACTGAGTATCACTGCTAGTGTTCCATAGAGTAAAAAATGTAGTTTCAGAGATTGTTTTTCTTTTCTTGTATAATAATTGTTCATATAATTCTCCATACACGTATAATATATAGCGTAATATTTGCAAAAACAAGAATTTATTGATAATCTCTGTTTTCATTGCAGAAGAGTGTGATGTCATTCTGCCTGAATACTAAAGCCCCTCTTTTGCAAGAGGAGGCTGCTTCATGTGTTTATGAATTGTTAGGGTTATTGTTGCCAGGCAAGCCTTGGCCATATCCCTGCGCCAAGCCAACGCCAGTCATCAGTGAAATTCCAACCAGAAAAATCACTTTGCTGTATCTCCCGACCACCACCAGAAGCCCCTGTGTACACTTGACCGTCTGTGTGGGTGTAGTAGGGGGTGATGTCTGTTGTTACTGACCCTTGATTGCCAATTATGCCCCCGAATCCCTGTGTTTGTCCGGTGAGTGCTGAGTCAAAATAACTACGTATAACTTCAACAGTTCCAGTGGCGCCGGAACCTATGTATATCTCTCCCACTAGTCCACCAATAGTGTTACTCCTTGTCGAGATCGCTCCGGTTGCATAACTGTTTGCAATAGTAATAGTTCCAATAGAGCTTCCTAAATATAGAAATCCCACCAATCCACCAGCAGGTCTTCCTGATATCGTTCCTGTCGTGTAGCTATTGGTAATGCTGCCAGCATCCATAGTTCCCACCAATCCACCAGTATTCTCTGAACCTCTTATATATCCACCTTCAACACCAACATGGCTAATAGCACCCTCACTCCGTCCTGCGAGCACTCCTGTAAAATATCCTCCATTTACACTGGGATTGTTTGTATCTCCCGATGCAAGAATGAGTTTCAGATTGCGCACCGCAGCTCCTGATCCAATATACCCAAAGAACCCTATATTATGATATCCTTGATTTTTTGCTATCCTCAGATTGCTAATGGTCTTGCCACTGCCTTCAAAGATTTTATTAAAAGATGTTCCATTATAATCCACTGTTTGAGGGCTCGTATCTGGTGCTATCGGTTCAAAATTGTTTTTCAAGGTGATGTCATTCACAAGAACAAAGTTCTCCCCAGGATTAACACGCACATACTCAAAATTTGCCTCGGCAAAAATAGCAATTGCATCTGCAATACCGCCATTTCCATCATCAATATATTGCGTATCGTCAGTAGCTGATGTTGCCGTTGACAGCTTCGTTGGTGTTAGTAAAAGATAGTCCTGAGATCTGCCTGCTTCTGCCACGGTGATTGTTGTAAACGATGGATTAAATGTAAAAGACACCACTGGTCCATCGTATGTTTGACCGCCAACGGTGAGTTGTGCTGCCTGAGGGATCTCTACTTCCACCAAGACATCGGTTACATTTGGTATAATCTTATCCAGATGAATGCGTTTCCTTTGTTCATCTATCTCTGCTTCCATTGTGAATGCATAATTTCCTTGATAATGCCTTGTCTCAAATGGACCAAAAGAAAATGATAAAATGACTGGATTTACACCTGGCAAACTCTGCCTTGATGTATCAATTTTATTACAACTGCTGACTGCAATACTGATTACCATTACTAATGCTCCATAGAACAAAAAATGTAGTTTCAAGGATGGTTTTTCTTTTTTTGTATAATAATTGTTCATCTATACCTCTTTACATTAGGATAGTATACAAGGCTACAGCTGCAGAAACAACTATTATATTAATAATCTCTATTTTCATCGCAGAAGGGCATGGTGTCGTTCTGCCTGAATACTACAAGCCTCCTCTTGAAAGAGAGAAGGCTTGTTTTATGTTTTTACAAATTGTTGGGGTTATTGTTGCCAGGCAAGTCGTGGCCACATCCCGTCACCAGACCAATGCCAGTAATCAGTGAAATCCCAATCAGGAAAATCACTTTGTTGTATCAAACCACCGCTGCCATCGGCTGCTTTATACACTTGACCGTCTGTATGGGCGTAGTAGGGGGTGATGTCTGTTGTTACTGATCCTTGATTGTCAATTATGATCCCAGTTCCTTGCGATTGTCCAGTAAGAGTCGCATCAAAATAGGTGTTTATAGTTTCCAAATTTCCAGTGACACCGGGCTGTATAGATCCACCTCCCGCCAATCCACCAAGAGAAGTAGGACTTGGTCCTGATACTGCTCCTGTTGCATAGCTATTTTCAATGGTGACATTTCCAGTAGTGTGTATACCTACATTTCCCACCAGTCCACCAGTAGATACAGAGAATCCTATCACTGCTCCTGTTGCATAGCTATTTTCAATGGTGACATTTCCAGTAGTACTTATATCTACATTTCCCACCAGTCCGCCACCATCGCCTTGTATCGTTGCTGTTGCATAGCTTGCGATGATGCTGCCATCGATCATTCGTCCCACCAATCCGCCGGCGATAAATCCGCTGAGTCTTCCTCCTTCAACACCAACATTGCTAATCACACCTGCACCCTGTCCAGCAAGTGCACCTACGTAGGATGCTCCCTCTATGCTTGGGACAGTTTCACCTCCATCGGCAAGGATGAGCTTCAGGTTACGTACCTCTCCTCCTGCTCCTATAGCCCTAAAAAACCCTATATCATCCTCCCCTGGTTTTATAATTTTAAGATCTCTGATTGTTTTACTATTGCCTTCAAAAGTTCCCGCAAACGGTGTGGTAGGATCCCCTATTGGTTCAAAATTTTCAGTCAAAGTGATATCATTCACAAGAGCAAAGTTTCCAGTGAGATCAGCGCGTATCTTCTGAAAATCTTCTTCGGTGGAAATCTTAACATAATCATCAAATAGACCTACTCCATTACAGCTGATGACTGCAATACTGATGACCAGGGCTGCTATTGCAAAGAGCACTCGGCTCGATTGTTTCTTTTGTGTTCTGTTAGAATGTTTCATAATTTGTCTCCTCTATTACTAACTATACTATATATATGCATATGTGGTGATAAAGACAAGGGTATTCGCAATTTTTACATAGGTGAATTCGAGGGTGGGAGAGGCAAGAGGCAGATCATGACGAAGAGTGTTCTACAACAAAATTCACAATCTTATTTGAACCAGGATGCAGCGACGTATCGTTTTGCTTGGATGCTAAAATCCCCTCTTTCCAAGAGGGGATTGGTTCATGATCTTATAAATTGTTGGGGTTATTGTTGCCAAGCAAGTCGTGGCCACATTCCGTCACCAGACCAATGCCAGATATCTTCATTACCATCAGTAGAATTACCAATGAAGTCCCAGCCAAGAAAATTACTTTGTTGTATCAAATCACCGCTACCGAAGGCTTTTATATACACTTTTTGATTGCCCACATAGGTGTGATAGGGGGAGATGTCTATTGTTGCTGATCCTTGATACCCTGTGGTTCCAACTCCCGGTATTTTTGCATCAAAGTCTCCTGTTTGTTGTTTGGTAGCCGTTGGATCAAAATAATTGGCGACTATTCTACGAACAGAGGAATCATTGGATATAGCTATACTTCCAATCAATCCACCAACATGGTCAGCTCCCGTTACTGCTCCTGTTGCATAGGTGTTTTCAATTCTCCGCGATGCAGACTCGTAAACACTATCCCCAATCAGCCCACCAACATTGGTAGTTCCCGACACAGTTCCCGTTGCATAACTGTCTCTAACCACACTATCGTTGAAAACCCCTATTAGGCCACCAACAGATTGGTTAGCTTCTACTGTTGCTGTTGCATAGCTTGCGGTGATGCTGCCATCGACCATTTGTCCCACCAGTCCACCAACACTATTGGTGCCTTCTATATATCCTCCTTCAACCCCAACATTGCTAATAGAACCCCCATGCTTTCCTGCGAGTGCACCTACGTAGTAATGTCCCTCTATACTGGGGTTGTCTACATCTCCATCGGCAAGGATGAGCCGCAGGTTATGTACCTCTCCCCCTGCTGCTATAGCTCCAAAGAATCCTATAGAACTCTTCTCTGGCTTAGCTATCTTCAGATTGCTGATAGTCTTCCCATTGCCTTCAAAAATTCCGGTAAATCTAGTGGTGAAATCTCCTATTGGTTCAAAATTTTCAGTCAATGTGATATCATTCACAAGAACAAAGTTTTCAGTGAGATTATTGCGTACATATTCAAAATTTGCTTCTGCAAAGATAGAAATTGTATCTACAGAGGTACCAAAGCTACCCAGCGTAAATACTAGAGCCTCACCAACAACTGATTCTCGTCTTATCGTCACAGGAAGGGTATACAATTCCGGATCTCCTGTTCCTTCTATACGTATCTCTGTAAGCGATGTATCAAAATCAGTAATAGATACCATTGGTCCATCATATGTTTGTCCATCAATGGTGAGTCTCGCTCCTTCAGGTATCTCTATTCTCACCGGAATATCGGTTACATCTGGTAGCTTTTTATCAAAGCTAATGCTCTTAGTTTGTTCATCTACCTCTGCTTCCATTGTGAATGCATAATCGCCTTGATACGGCGCTGTTTCAAACGGACCAAAAGAAAAATTATAAATGACCGAATCTATATCCGGTTCTATATTCTCATCCGGTTCTATATTCTCATCCGATTCTATATCCCTATCCGGAGTTATATCCCTATCCGGAGTTATATCCCTATCCGGAGCTATACCCCCATCAGTACAGCTGATCACTGCAATACTGATCACTAGGGCTGCTATTGCAAAGAGCACTAGGCTCGATTGTTTCTTTTGTGTTCTGTTAGAATGTTTCATAGTCTTACTCCTCTATTTACTAACTATACTATATATATATATATGCATATGTGGCGATAAAGACAAGGGGGGTTCGCAATTTTGACATAGGTGAGTTCGAGGGTAGGGCATGCAAGAGACAGATCATGACGAAGAGTGTTCTACAACAAAATTAACAATCCAAGGATGCAATGACGTGTCATTCTGCCTGAATACTAAAAGCCTCCCCTTGGAAGAGAGAAGGCTTGTTTTATGTTTTTACAAATCGCTGGATTATTGTTGCCAAGCAAGTCGTGGCCATTCACCGACTTGCATTATCCAAGTGTCTGTGAAATCCCAACCAGGAAAATGAGTTCGCTGTTCTATCAAAACACCATTACCAGAGGCTGCTGTGTACACTTTTTGATTGTCTGCATACGTGTAATAAGGATCAATTCCTGTTGGATCAGGAATATTCCCAACTCCTTGTGATTGTCCGGTAAGAGCCGCATCAAAATAGGTGTTTATAGTTTCCAAATTTCCAGTGACACCGGACTCTAACAATACATATCCCACTAAACCACCAACATTTCCGCGTCCCGTTACTGCTCCTGTTGCATAGCTTGCGGTGATGATGGTGCTTCTGCCCGATGTCCGTCCTACCAGTCCGCCGGCAGCATATCCACTATCAACATTTCCTGTTGCATAGCTTGCGGTGATGCTGCCACCGCCCAGGTCTCCCATCAGTCCGCCGGCAGCATATCCACTATCAACATCTCCTGTTGCATAGCTTGCGGTGATGCTGCCAGAGTTCATTTCTCCCACCAATCCACCGGTCTCGACATCTCTATTCGGTGCCGATACCTTTCCTGTTGCATAGCTGTTATCAAGGGTGCCACTAGCCATAATTCCTACCAGTCCACCAATCGCAGAACCAGAACTACCAGTTAATGACACGACATCTCCTGTTGCATAGCTTGCGGTGATGCTGCCATCGGCCGTTCGTCCCACCAGTCCACCAACACTATTGGTGCCTTCTATATATCCTCCTTCAACCCCAACATTGCTAATAGAGTCCCCCTGATTCCATCCTACGAGTGCACCTACGAAGTAACGTCCCTCTATACTGGGACTGTCTGCATCTCCATCGGCAAGGATGAGCTTCAGGTTGCGTACCTCTCCTCCTGCTCCTATAGCTCCAAAGAATCCTATATGACCCTCCCCTGGTTTTATAATTTTAAGATTGCTGATAGTCTTCCCATTGCCTTCAAAGGTCCCCGTAAAGGGAGTTCCAGAATGAGTAGGTGTTAAGCCCGTTCCTATCGGCTCAAAATTTTCAGTCAATGTGATATCATTCACAAGAGCAAAGTTTCCAGTGAGATCAGCGCGTATCTTCTGAAAATCTTCTTCGATGGAAATCTTAACATAATCATCAACTAGACCTACTCCATTACAGCTGATGACTGCAATACTGATGACCAGGGCTGCTATTGCAAAGAGCACTAAGCTCGATTGTTTCTTTTGTGTTCTATTAGAATGTTTCATAATTTGTCTCCTCTATTACTAACTATACATATATGCATATGTGGTGATAAAGACAAGGGTATTCGCAATTTTTACATAGGTGAGTTCGAGGGTAGGGCATGCAAGAGGCAGATCATGACGAAGAGTGTTCCACAACAAAATTAACAATCTTATTTGGAACAAGGATGCAATGACGTGTCGTTCTGCTTGGATACTAAAAGCCTCCTCTTGGAAGAGAGAAGGCTTGTTTTATGTTTTTACAAATTGTTGGGGTTATTGTTGCCAGTCAAGCCTTGGCCACATTCCGTCACCAGACCAATGCCAGAAATAAATGAAACTCCAATCATCAGGAAAATCACTTTGTTGTATCAAACCACCGCTGCCATCGGCTGCTTTATACACTTGACCGTCTGTGTGCGTGTGAAAAGCGGTAACAACTGGTAGTGTTAGGCCTGTTTGTGTATTAGCAAGATTGAACGCTGGGTGTTCTGGTCCGCCTGGATTTGTACCTTGTGCATCAAAATAATTGGCGATTATTTCATCGGCAGAGAGATTAGTTAAGATAGATATCTCTCCGATCAATCCACCAACTTGGTCATCTCCCGACACTGCTCCCGTTGCATAGGTGTTTTTAACTCTCCGATTCCCACCATCGTACTCACTAGCCCCACTAGCCTCAATCGCCCCAATCAGCCCACCAACTCGCTCAGTTCCCGATACTGCTCCCGTTGCATAACTGTTTCTAACCACACCCCCATTGTGAAACCCTACTAGGCCACCAACCTGATTAGGTCCTTCTACTGTTGCTGTTGCATAGTTGCCGGTGATGATTGAGCTGTTTCCTGATGTTTCCCCCGCCAATCCACCAACGTTATGAGAGTTGCCTTTCACATATCCTCCTTCAACACCAACATTTCTAATCAGGCCCTTGTTCGATCCGGCAAGTGCACCTACGTTTTGGTTTCCTTCTATACTTGGATTGCCTGCGCCTTCATCGGCAAGGATGAGCCGCAGGTTACGTACCCCTCCTCCTCCTTCTCCTATAGCTCCAAAGAATCCTATATAGTTCTCCCCTGGTTTTAGTATCTTCAGATTGCTGATTGTTTTGTAACGACCCACAAAGGTCCCGGTAAATCTAGTGGCGAAATCTCCTATTGGTTCAAAATTTTCAGTCAATGTGATATCATTCTGAAGAACAAAGTCTCCAGCGAGATTATCGCGCATCTTCTGAAAATCTTCTTCAGTGGAAATAGGAACGTAGTTCTCAAATGGAACTGCTTCATTTAGACCTACTTCATTACAGCTGATGACTGCAATACTGATGACTAGGGCTGCTATGCAATAGAGCACTCGGCTCGATTGTTTCTTTTGTGTTCTATTAGAATTTTTCATAATTTGTCTCCTCTATTACTAACTATACTATTACTATATTTATATGCATATGTGGCGATAAAGACAAGGGTATTAGCAATTTTGACATAGGTGATCTTGAGGTTGTATGCATGCGAGATGTATATACCCCATATCTATAGAGGTGATTTTGCAACAATTGTCTTACACCTTTGAAGCACAGGTCCGGTGTTATCACGATGACCGCATCATTGTTGGGCTCGACGTTTACGGAATACCTATTATAGTGTACTCTGCTTATGGAGGAATCATGAAAAAAATTGTTCTCATATTATTATTAGTCAGCTCCGTTTTTGTATTTGCACAAAAGCGAGGCGGTGTACTGGTTTTTGCCAGAGGAGGAGATTCAGTCGGTTTGGACCCAGGACGTGAAACCGATGGAGAGTCTTTTTATGCAACCGTACAGATTTTTGATCGCCTGGTTGATTTCGAACCAGGAACATCCATCATTCAACCGGGATTGGCTGAATCATGGAGTGTATCTCGCGATGGGTTAGAGTATACCTTTAAGCTTCGCAGAGGAGTCAGCTTTCACGATAGAACCGAATTCAATGCAGATGCGGTTGTCTTTACTTTTGAACGAATGTTCAAAGAAGACAATCCATATCATCAATTTGGTCCGTGGAATTATTTTAACGCTACGATTGGAGACTCGCTCAAATCGGTAGAGGCGGTTGATAACTATACGGTGAAATTCACCTTGAAAACGCCGTTGGCACCCTTTGTCTCGATTCTTGCTATGGATTTTGCTTCAATTGTCTCTCCGGCGGCAGTTCGCAAGTATGGAGCGGATTTTTTCCGCAATCCGGTGGGGACCGGCCCCTTTGTTTTTGTTTCGTGGCAAAAAGATTCTCAAATCGTTTTTGTTCGTAACCGACGCTATTGGCGCGAACCACCATATGTAAATCGTTTGATTCTTCGAGTGATCCCCGATGCAACGGCTCGTTTGCTTGCATTGCAAAAGGGTGAAGTTGATATCATCGATTTTCCTTCACCTGAAGACATCGCAAATATCTCACGAAACGACGAACTCCAACTTATTCAACAAGAAGGGTTCAATATCGGATATCTTGCAATGAACATTGAAAAAGAACCATTTGATGATGTTCGTGTTCGGCAGGCAATAAACTATGCCATTAACAAGGCAGACCTTATCAAGGGAGTTTATGGAAATTCAGGAGTACCTGCAAAGAATCCAATGCCACCAAGTCTCTGGTCATACAACGACAACACGCGCACCTATGACTATAATCCGGAACGTGCACGTTTATTGCTGCGAAGAGCCGGATATCCAAACGGATTTTCAACCGATATTTGGGCCATTCCTGTTGTGCGTCCTTATATGCCAAATGGCCGCCGAGCAGCAGAAATCTTGCAAGCACAGTTGAAAGAAGTCAACATCGATGCTGAAATCAAAACCTATGACTGGGGAACCTATCTCGACAAGGTTTTTGAGGGAGAGCATGGAATGGCGATGCTTGGATGGACTGGCGATTATGCAGATCCAGACAACTTTTTGTACACTTTGCTTTCTGAAAAAGCAGCTGAGAAACCAGCCTTGAACATCGCCTTTTGGCGTAACAAGGAATTTAACGATCTTATTCTTGCAGCGCAGGCAACAAGTGATCGTGCAGAACGAACCCGATTATATGAAGAGGCACAAGAAATCTTTGTCGCCGATGTTCCTTGGGTACCACTCGCACATTCAATTGTCTATGTTGCAGCTCGCTCAAACGTACGAGGATTCAAATTGTATCCAACGGGCGAACGAGTATTTCGCGATGTTTGGTTTGACTAATCAATAACCAATCAAGGAGTCTCCACTAGGAGGCTCCTTATTTTACATTTGTTAAAATACATTGGTATGTTTTCCCGCACCCTGACCTATGTTCACTTTTATTGTACGTAGACTAATCCAATTCATCCCCACCATTCTTGGGGCAGTCACCCTTGTGTTTTTCTTGATTGCCTTGGCTCCAGGAGACCCGGCACGCATCATGTTGGGAGAACGAGCACAGAAAGAGCAGCTTGAAATCTTGCGTGAAGAGCTTGGACTAAACAAGCCCTTGATGCAGCGCTATCTGATTTATTTAGGTAATGTGGTCCAGCTGGACCTTGGAAAATCTATCTCTACGCAACGACCGGTGGTAGAAGAAATGCTTGAGCTCTTTCCGGCCACCATCGAATTGTCATTGGTTTCGATATTTTTGGCGGCATTATTTGGTATCGCTCTGGGATGTCTTGCTGCAGTCAAACGTAATTCTCCACTTGACTATGTTTCGATGTCCGGAGCGCTGGTTGGGGTATCGATGCCGGTGTTTTGGTTGGGGTTGATGTGCATCATGCTCTTTTCAGTCATATTGGATATTTTTCCAACTGGTGGGAGGATCAATGCACGATATTTTTTCTTCCCGATTACCAATTTTTATGTTATTGATTCCATCATCCTTTTGTTTCAAGAGGAAGATTGGAGTTATCTTGGGTCGACAATTATGCATATCATTCTTCCTGCGGCAGTGCTTGCAACCGTTCCTTTGGCAGTTATCGCACGCACTACGCGTAGCGCCATGTTGGAGGTTCTAAAACAAGACTACATCCGAACTGCTCGAGCCTTGGGGATTGGCTATGCACGCATTGTTCGGGTATACGCATTGAAAAATGCACTCTTGACGATACTCACGGTGATAGGTATTCAATTTGGTTTGCTGTTATCGAGTGCAATTCTCACCGAAACGATATTTGCATGGCCTGGGATTGGAAAATGGATATACAATGGCATTGCAGCGCGTGATTATCCAGTGGTGCAAGGAGGGGTTATCCTGATTGTTGGGATTTTCTTATTGATAAATCTTGTTGTGGATATGATCTATGCAGTGGTGGACCCAAGAATCAGAATTACGAGAAAAACACATGGTTAAACAAGCGATAAAAGAGGTGCTTTTCCAATTGTGGAAGAGCAAGGCAGCATTCATCGGGCTGATTGTTATTCTGGTGTTCTATCTCTGTGCCCTTTTTGCACCTTTCGTGGCAACTCATGACCCTATTGAACAGAACATCGAGCAACGTAAACTCCCTCCGTTTTCAGATGGGCATATTCTCGGAACTGATGAACTGGGGAGGGATCTTTTCTCTCGCATTGTCTATGGGGCACGTATCTCGATGCTTATTGGTGCGGTATCTGTTGGAATTGCGCTGATTATTGGAACGACTGTTGGGCTTGTTGCAGGATATGTTGGCGGCATTGTTGACACCGTTTTTATGCGTATTATCGACATCATGCTTTCCTTTCCCTATGTCCTGCTAACCATAGTCATTGTCTCGCTGCTTGGACCATCCTTGTTGAATGCGATGATTGCAATTGGTATTTCGCATATTCCACGGTATGCGCGAGTCTGCCGGGCTGCGGTTCTTTCTGAAAAAGAAAGTGATTACGTGATGGCAGAACGTTCCTTGGGAGCAGGGTCATTATCGCTGATGGTCACGGGAATTTTGCCGAATGTGTTCGCTCCGGTTTTGGTGCAGGCAACGCTGGGATTTGGTGATGCGATCCTTTCTGCTGCTGCTTTGTCTTTTTTGGGATTGGGAGCACAGCCACCGACGCCAGAATGGGGACTTATGATTGCAAGCTCGCGTGATTTTGTCACCAATGCATGGTGGATTGTAACATTTCCAGGCATTGCGACACTGTTTGCGGTCATTGGGTTCAATGTTTTCGGAGATGGATTACGAGATATCTTGGATGTAAGGTTGCACGATTGATGCGTATTCTTGATGTTCAGAATATCACGATTGGATTCAAAAACAGGCATGGGTTTCTGCCCATGGTTCGTGACCTATCGTTTTCAATAGATCGCGGTGAGGTGCTGAGCATCGTTGGCGAATCCGGATGTGGAAAATCGATAACTGCATACAGCATTCTGAGGTTGATGGATCCAGCGCTGTCAGCGATCAAGGGAAGCGGTATCTTTTTTCACGACCAAAATCTGCTCGATCTGAGAGAAAAACAAATGCAGGGCATTCGTGGGAAAAAGATTGCAATGGTTTTTCAAGAACCGATGTCCTCGCTGAATCCTGTCTTTAGTGTGGGAGCGCAGTTAACGAGCGTTTGTCGACTCCATGCAGGTGACAGCAAGCAACAAGCATGGACGCATGGTATAGACCTGCTCAAGCAAGTACACATATCTGCTGCTGCAGAATGCATGCATAAATATCCGCACGAGCTTTCCGGAGGAATGCGACAGCGAGTTTTGATTGCTCTTTCATTGGCGTCACCGGATCTGGAATTGCTCATTGCTGATGAACCAACAACGGCATTGGATGTAACAATCCAGGCACAGATCCTGCATTTGCTCGATGAATTACGCAAGGAGACAGGGCTTACGCTGTTGCTTATCACCCACGATCTTGGCGTTGTTGCAACATTGAGTGAGCGAGTGATGGTTATGTATGCCGGACGCAAGGTTGAAGAGGGAAGTCTTGAATCGATTTTAGCAAAGCCTCGCCATCCATATACACAGGGGCTCTTGGCTTCGCTGCCAAGCAAGCAACATGAAACACTCAAACAAGGCAAACCACTGTATGCAATTCCTGGGACGGTTCCTCCCTTGGAGTCGATCAGTCATGCATGTCCCTTTGCAGTGCGGTGCAATCATGCAGGAGATTCTTGTGTTGAACGATTTCCAGATCGCACAGAAATAGATGATTTGCATCAGGTATGGTGCTATTTTCCACAAGAGATATGAGATGAACAAAGAAAATACTGCAAATAAATCTGAAAACTTGGTAGAAATTCGCGATCTATCGGTGCGATACCGCCAGGCGAAGATGTCATGGGGAAAAGAGACGGGATTTACAGCGGTTGATGCTGTGAATTTTTCAATTAAGAAGGGTGAAATTCTTGGCTTGGTCGGAGAAACAGGCAGTGGAAAATCAAGTATTGGCCGTTCTATTCTTGGGTTGATTCCGTTTTCAGGACAGGTGTCGATAGCAGATAAGCGCATTGATGAGATGAATCATGCAGCATTGAAGGAACACCGTCGACACATGCAGATTATCTTTCAAGACCCTCTTTCAAGCTTGAACCGCCGAAAGAACATTCGATCATTGATGACCCAGGGTTTGAATATCCAAAAGATAGGAACAAAGGAAGAGCGCGAGCGACGGGTGATATCGTTATTGCAAGAGGTTGGATTTGACGAGTCTATTTTAAAACGATTTCCGCACCAATTCTCTGGCGGCCAACGACAGCGTATATCTATTGCTCGAGCATTAACGGTGAATCCTTCTTTTGTTGTATGTGATGAAGCAGTGAGCGCTTTGGATGTTTCTGTGCAGGCTTCGATCATCAACCTATTGCTTGATCTTCGAAAAAAGCACGACCTCACCTATTTGTTTATTTCACACGATCTTTCGGTGATTGAACTAATATCGGACCGGATTATCGTATTGTATCTTGGGCGTATCGTAGAAGAAGGGTATACAGATGCAATCATGAAGAAGCAGTTACATCCCTATACAAAGATGCTGTTTGATGCATCTCCTAGTCCAACGATAGAGCAACGAAGCAAATCTCTCCAGAAGGTTCAAGGAGAAATTCCCCAGCGCTCAGAGATACCCAAGGGATGTTTTTTTGCATCACGATGCCCCTTTGTTATGAAAAAGTGTCGAGAGATGTATCCGTCAACGATCAACGTTACCTCAACACATCGTGCTGCGTGTTGGCTCTATGAAGATAAGAAAAACTAGCACGGCGCTGCTCTGCGCACTTTATTATAGACGTGATTCAATATTGTGCTAGAAACGCCACTATATAACCAATAACAGGGTTGGTTCGTAATAGTGGAGTTGTTTTTCTTATTTTGATACACTGCATTATGCCGAAATTGGTTTTCTTATGCCTGTTCATTGGAGGGGCTTTCTTGCATGCAATGGATGGCCACCGCCTCGAAACAAGCATAGGGTTGAGTTATGGCTTGAATAGAGATACCGTTGTTTCCTCTGTCCCACGCAACCAATTGTTTGGTGATCTCGTCCTTGGCTATCACGCTATGTTAGAGCGGCATTCACATCATGTGCGATTTATAGGTCGTGCAGGAGGACTCGCCACTTCCTATGATCCATTGTTTGAACTCGGAGAAATCGGTGCAGCCCTATTGTTGCGCTATCAAGGACATGCGCGCGTGTACACATCCGATGTGGTGAAGGTCTCTGTTGGAGGCATGATCTATGGAGGGCTCGATATCAGCATCCCTTCGTTTTTAGGCTATGCGTGGAATGGCGAATTTGGAATTGGTCCCTCAGTAGAAATCTATGCACATCTTGGAAAGCACTCGTTTGATGTTTTGGTTTCAACTCCAGTCCTTGGCATGATGAATCGCCCCCTTTATGCGGTGTATAATTTTTCACTAGAGGAATCTTTGGAGCGAAATGGATTTTTGGTTCCATTGATATCAGATCCTTTTTTTGTATCCTACCATAATCTCGTGCGCATCGACGCTGAACTTGCCCATCGATACTCCATAACAAAACGCATTGACCTGCTCACGCGTTATGAAATTGGCTATCGGTTTGTTCGGATTCCTGCAGAAGCACACCAACTACGGCAGGGAATTTCTTTTGGGGTGGATATTAGATTGAGAGGGGATTCATGAACAGCTCGATGCCTATCTATAGGAAAAAACAGCGAGAACAGAGAAGATTAGGCCTGTCTTTGTTCGCAATGCTCATGGTGGGGGTCCTTAGCTCAGCCTGTTCCACCGCCTTTGGTGGATTTCCTGACACTCCAGATGGGGTATACGAAAGTTTTTGGGCAGATTTTCGCAGGATATATGCCTATAAGGACGAGATCAAAAACCCAACCTTCGAGGCCTTGAAGGCGAAATATGATGGAGAACCACGACGAAATTTTCGAGACATTGCAGCGACTCTGATCAAGATAGAAAACAATCTGCTGGACCCACATTTTACGATACTTACTGGAAGGGGAGGATTTCCCAGCACAGGTGTCTCGCAGCATGACTACAACACGCATAAGAGGACATACTACCCCACATTTGAAGAATCGCTATTTTCTCCGAGTACACCCACCCCCATTGTCGCGGTGTCTGGGTATGCCGTTGATGCATTTGAAAATTTTATTTTTGGCATCGTTGATAAAACAGGATTGAGTGTTCAGAGTTATGATACTGAGGTCATAGGGTATATCGGCATCAAAAATCTTGTGTTGGAATTATCAGGGTCATCGCGTTTGGCGGGCAATAGTTCCTGGCTTGAGCACATAGAGACCATCCTTGAAATATTTGAGAACAACGGAGTGACCCATATTGCTTTTGATATCCGCAGCGATGCGGGGGGCAGCCTGTACAACGCAAAATACATTGCAGGTCGATTCGCAACTGACAGGAGGCCAGCGATCATAGCAGAAGAACGACTCCGGGATGACAGGTTCCAACGCCGAACCTTGGACATAGAACCAGAAGGGAATGTTCGTTTTACAAAACCAATTGCCATTTTGATTAACCGTCGAACCTGTAGCGGTGGGGAAATGCTCGCCTTGTTTATGGCTGCTCGTGACAATGCGACTCTTGTTGGAAGCAATTCAAAGGGATGCACTGGAGCAATTGTGGAGCGAGATCTTCCCAACGGGTGGGTTGTTAGGATGACTTCGAGCAGGACCTTTCGAGTTGATGGGACAAATTATTTTCGGGTTGGGATTGAGCCGGATCCTGGATTTCTTGCTCAACCAGGTGGAACGAAGGATGCAATTCTTGAAAAGGCAGTCGAGGCCCTAACCCAATAAAACAAGACTCTGAGATGGTGAACACGCCTGGTATTCTTTAAATTTGATTTTAGTCAGCACAATACCATGATGTATGAGAATGGATTTCCACGGGTTAGTGTGGTTATACCGGTGTATAATCGTCAAGAACTGCTTAATCGGGCCCTTGCCTCGGTGCTGCAACAAAGTTATCCGGTGGAATCAATCATTGTTGTCGATGATGGCTCTGTTCCAGCGATCAATGCCCCTTATGCAGATCCACGCATAGAGGTGATACGCATTCCTCATTCTGGTATGCCAGGGAAGGTGCGGAACATCGGTATTGCCAAGGTACAAAGTCCCTGGGTTGCTTTTCTTGATTCTGACGACCAATGGTTGTCTGAAAAACTTGCACAACAATGCAAGGTATTAGAGCAAGCCCATGCTGATACGCTCTGTGTGTTTACACAGGAATATTGGATGCGGAAGGGAAGATTGCGGCGAGCACCACAACCCATTCGCGATCAAAAGGATTTGTTTTCAGCAGCCTTGCAGAAATGCGTGATGGGGCCATCGACAGCCATGGTGCAAACCGAAGCCCTGCGTGCGATACATGGATTTCGGGAAGACCTTGTGTTTGCAGAGGATTACGAGTGTTGGATTCGGTTGTTGCTGCGTGGGGCTGCCCATCCAGTTGAAGAACCACTGGTGTTAAAATACGCAAACATGGGAGACAACCTCAGTGAGCAGGTTCCCATGCAGGAATGGCATCGCCTGCGAGGCTTGGCGGGCATTTTTGAGGCAGTGCAGAATGATGCCCTGCAAGCAGAAGCATGGCAACGTGATCTGATTTTTGCCGTCTTGCAAAAGAAGTTTGCCATTGTGCATAAAGGAGCAAAAAAGCATGCAAATGCTGCCATACTTACTTGGTTGGCGGACTTGCAGAAAAAATTTCCTTTTTAGCGTCAAAACATTCTGAGTGCACCATCTTGACCGAAACAGATGATGATCATAGTCTGCAATATGCACGTTCTTCAACCGGCTATTCAGCAATACGATTGGGGTGATTATCATTTTATTCCTGCTTTTCTGAATATACAGGAGACGAAAAAACCATATGCAGAACTCTGGTATGGAACGCATGAACAGGGAGAAACATATCTGCCGTCGTTGAAAAAAACGCTTCGGAACCATCTTCAAAAACCCCTGCCTTATTTGTTAAAGGTACTTTCTGCGAGAATTCCATTGTCTATTCAGGTGCATCCAACAAAGGCAGAAGCGGAGACTGGTTTTCAGAAGGAAGAAAAGGCACAATTACCGAGGAACGCGCCACAGCGAAATTACCGAGATGCAAACCACAAGCCAGAAATATTGGTTGCCTTAACCGATGTCTGGGCCTTGTCCTCTTTTCGTAGGATTGAAGAAATTATCCAATTCTTGACTGGGTTGGAAATCCCCCATACGCTGATCAACGAACAGGATCTTCTTCCATGGCTGCGGTCATTGCTCTTGCGTGAACATGATGAATCCCTTGAAAAACGTATAGAGGCCTATGCCGAGATGCATATGCAAGAAAAATACGATGTGCATTGGTGGGCCTTGCAAGCTGCTGCACTCTATCCAGAAGATATTGGAATCATCATGCCCTATTTGTTGAACCTTGTGCACCTAGGCCCCGGCGAGGCGTTGTTCAACCAGGCTGGCGAACTCCATGCTTATCTTCAAGGAGCCGGAGTGGAGCTCATGGCAAGTTCAGATAACGTGTTACGAGGAGCTTGGACTACTAAACATCGTGATATCGAGGAACTCTGTAACATTGCTTCCTTTGTTCCGCGTGAGCCATCTATAATTCACCCAAACAAGACACAAGCAAATATAGAGGAGTACAAAGTTCCGGTGGATGATTTTTTGTTATATCGCGTCAATGGGGAGACCAAGCTGTCGTGGGAGTTGCCGAGTGAAATAGGTATTGTTCTGTGTACAGATGGAAGGATGCACATACGTAATGCAAGTGCTTCTTGTATGATAGGAAGAGGTGGGGCATTGCTTTGCACATCCTCAGAGATATTTGTAGAAGGTTCAGGAGAACTGTTTATAGCTACCCATGCGATGCATTTGGATTGATGCTGATTCGTGCTCGAGGGAGGCACGAAACATTGTTATGCGACTTACCCGTCGGATAGATATCAAGGTCGTTCTGGTCGCAAATCATCCGCTCAGGATACGAGAGAACAACCGCATTCAAGTGGTGCTCTGTGGCGTCGGCAGGGATGCTGCCGATGATTATATCCATGCTGAATCTCGCCCAGGGGATATTGTGGTGTGTCGTGATATTGCACTCACTCAGAGACTGCTTTCCAAGGGAGCGCATGTCCTCAACGATCGAGGAAAAATATACACTGAACAGAGCATCGCTTATGATACATTGCGCAGGGACATGGCCTATCAAGTGCACACAGAGCTGGGAATTACAAAGTCTCATTCACGTAAAAAGAAGGAAGGACATTCGCATGCTTTTGCTCGTGGCCTTGAGCATTTGCTTTACAGATGCACGTGATGGTTTTATACTTGAACTAAGATTGCTAAATTACCGGGAGGATTATTATGACAACAACAAAAGTAACAGATAATACATATCGATTTTCAGTGAATGCGGAGCCAAATAGCCTTTTGTTTGAAAGCCTGTGGCCCATTCCCGAGGGTGTATCGATGAATTCATATATTGTGAAGGGCGATAAGGCGGCGATCATTGACGGCGTATGTGGATGGGATGGTGTTCCTGAATCCTTGTTTGCTCAGTTAAAAAAGGCAGATATTGCTCTGGAGAGCATTGATTATGTGGTGATTAACCATATGGAACCTGATCACAGCGAATGGATCAAAAGCTTCGCAGCGATTCGTTCGGATTTCACTATCTATACACATGCAAAATCCAAGGTATTACTTGAAAACCTTTTTGGCATCACCCAGGATATCGTTCCGGTAAAATCAGGTGATACACTCGATCTTGGACAGGGGCATGTGCTTGCGTTTGAAGAAATTCCCAATGTTCACTGGCCAGAAACGATTGCGACATTTGATACAAAGACGAAAACACTGTTTCCTTGTGATGCCTTTGGGTCGTTTAAATCGGTGCCGGATAATCCATATACCGACGAACTCTCGGAAGAAGAGATCAAATCATTTGAAGAAGAAACCCTTCGGTATTATGCAAACATTGTGGGGGCATTTTCTGTTCCGGTGCAAAAAGCAATCAAAAAGGTTGAACCGTTGTTGCCGGTGAACATCATCGCCCCAGGACATGGGCTGATCTGGCGCGGTAATGCTGAACGAGTTATCTCCATGTACAGTGATTTTGCATCGTATAGCGCAGGTCCGGCACAAAAGGCAGTTACGCTTATATGGGCGTCTATGTATGGGAATACCGGAAAGGCAGTTCCTGCTGCAGTGAAGGCTTTGGAAGATGCAGGAGCTGCAGTGTATGTGCACAAGGTTCCAGAAAGCCATGTTTCGTATATCCTTCGTGATGTGTGGAAATCAAGCGGTGTGGTCATCGCTGGGCCTACGTATGAATATAATTTGTTCCCAGGATTGGTGAATGTTCTTGATGAATTAGGAAAGAAGAAAGCAAAGAACAGGAAGGCCTTTCATTTTGGATCCTATGGCTGGAAAAGCGGATCGCAGAGTGAAATTGATGAGATCAATGAACGATTAAAAATGAAATGGGAATTTCTTGAACCAGTAACCTTCATCGGTTCGCCAGGAGACAATGATATAGCTGAAATTGCATCCAGCTGCACCAAACTTGCTCAATCGGTGATCGAATGGGTTGATGCATCCTAGGCTACTTTATTCTTAAACAAGATTGCAACCCTATGTGATGAGCTGCTTGTCTGTGAGATGACAAGAACAATCTGATCTTTTCGACACAACATTGTTGGAACTAATCGCCCAATGACATAAATCCAAAGTAGTAGACCTATGCGGAATATACGATAAGGGATGATTTACTCAAAGTTTATCTTCCTGTCTATATCTTTTATCTTTTCTTGTGAAATTTGAGAGAAAAAGAAGTATCCTTAATTTTTTTGTCATCACTATACAGATAAAAATCAAGAACGCCATGTGTGAACATATCTCACAATAAGCCTATAACTTAATTTATATATAAAATATTCATTATCTATGATATATTGCTAAGGGGACTGTGTCCTAAAAGGAGTTTATATGAAATATTATGCAATGCTGTTTGTGATGGGCTTAGGGGTGGTTATTGGGTGTAGGCCTATTTCCACAGATAATATGACAGATATGGTAGTTCCAACCATAAGGCGGTTTTCTATCGATTCTCTTTCTCATGCAGCGTACGGAGATACTGAATTTTCGATTGATGCAAAAATTGATGAACCCACTCGTAACATTAAGGCCTTTGTGCCTGTTACGGATGTTACTGCATTGTCAATCAGTGTTACTATCCCGAAGAACGTGACGTTGAGAGATCCCTTGGGGCAAACATATACTTCCCAAGATTCAAATACTCCGATAGAGCTTAATCTTGATGCTACGAACCAGGTTAGTCTTATAGTTGAGCATGGACGTGATTCAAGAGCATACACCGTGCATGTAGTATCGGGGTATATTCCTATTTTCGTTGAAAGTGATTTTTCATATGTACGGAACAATCTTGGAGAACGTTTTGTTCTTGTGGAAGATATTGTATTGACTGAAGATTTTGAACCTATCGCACCTGACACGGATTCAAGTGCAGGAAATTATCAAGGAACTCCCTTTACGGGAATTTTTGAAGGAAATGGAAAGGCAATTAGTAATTTAAAGATATCGATGAGCAGAAGGGATTATGTGGGATTCTTTGGAATGATATCAGAAGGGATAGTACGTAATCTCGTGCTTGAACTTGCGTCAGGGGATGCGAGCAATCCTAGCATAGAAGGAAAAGACAGAGTAGGTGCGTTAGTAGGGGAGAATAAGGGAAGAGTGGAGCATGTTCATGTGAGAGAAGGCTATGTGAAAGGAGGGATTGTAGTCGGAGGATTGGTTGGATACAACAATGTAGGTACTGTCGAAGGCAGTTCTGTAAATGGAACAGTGAGGGGTAACAGTTTTGCTGGTGGCCTGGTGGGATTTAACCAACAGAACAGCTCAGTATCAACGAGTTATGCAATCGGAACAGTGATAGGTGGCAATTATATGGGTGGATTAATAGGAAACAACGATGCTCTTGTAACAAAAAGTTATGCTGATGTAATGGTGAGTGGGACTAGCTTTATTGGTGGTTTGGTGGGATACAATGACGATGATGGGTTGATATCAAATAGTTATGCAATTGGAACAGTGACAGGCGATGGAAGTATAGGTGGCCTGGTGGGGTATAATAGTTTGGGTTCTATATCAAGAAGTTACGCAACAGGATTGGTGACGGGTACTGGTAATGTAGGTGGGTTAATAGGGGCAAACAGTTCTGACAGTGTGACAATGAGTTATTTCGATGCAGTGATGACAACCCCAGTTGAGATAGCAGGGGTTCATCAGGCGGTTGGTAATGATGCTAATTATCAAGGAGTCGCTGCCTATTATACAACGAATCGTGCTGTGCGTATTGCCAATGCTATAACTGCGGCCCTTGTTACTCAAACTCAGTTTCCTAGTTGGGATTTCACCGCTATTTGGATAATGCAAGAAGGTGAATGGCCCACACTACGTCCGATTCAACCCTAACAGCAATGACAAATATATAAACCACATGAATCCCCTCTTTTCAAGAGGGGATTTTGTTATTCAAGCAGGACGATGTCTATAGCGGAACCGAAGTTATTTGATGTTGACCTGGTGCAGATGATGTGACCGACACCTACGTTGACAAAATTGCAGCATCTCTAAGCTCAGCACTTATAACCTATATGAAAAATTCTTCTTTTGAAAAGGGCAGATAATCTCTAAGCTTAGGATTTGCCTTTCTTTCTCTACATGAACATGCTACTATATACACATATATATAGGTATTATTAGGTATAAAAGGGACATCGTATGACAAGAAATCAACACTCCAAACTCCTACTCTGTGGAATAGCAGCAGTAGTATTCAGCATTGTAGTAATCAGTTGTGACGGAGCGAATCCTGCTGAGGTGTATATTATGATTTACAGTGAAGCTGATCTTCAGATGGTACGGAATAATCTCACCGGAAACTTTAGGCTTATGAATAATATCAACCTAGACGTTGGTCTAAATAGAAATTTTAAACAGATAGCACCGGACAGATTACCTGGAACAGCTAGTTATCAAGGAGAGCCTTTTACTGGAACCTTTGACGGAAATAATAAAACCATCAGTGAGGTGAGAATAGTACGACCATTGGATGAGTATGTAGGATTCTTTGGGAAGATAGGAAAGGGAGGAATCGTCCGAAATCTAAGGCTCGTTCTTGCAGATGGAAATGCAGACAAACCCAGTATAGCGGGAACTTATTTCGTAGGAGCACTTGCGGGAAGCAGTGAGGGTGTAATTAGCAATGTTGGTGTTGAAGGAGGATATGTGAAAGGAACCCATAGTGATGCTGGTGGATTGGTGGGGTATATGTGGAAAAGCAGTATTACCAAAAGCTATTATGTAACAGGAACTGTGTCAGGAATCCATGACGTTGGTGGCCTGGCAGGAGATGTAAACAAAAGTAAGATCACCAACAGCTATACTACGGGAACTGTGTCAGGAGTCTATGACGTTGGTGGACTAGTGGGAGAGATGGCCGGTAGAATTACCAACAGCTATGCTACGGGAATCGTATCAGGAGTTCGTGATGTTGGTGGATTAGTAGGATATATGTTCGAAGGATGGACTACCGCCAGTTATTTTGATGTAGTTCTTACCGGACAAACACAGGGAGTTGGTGATTGGTATTTTTATACATTAGACGGAATTTCTTCCTATTACACGTATGCAGAAGGAAATCAAAAGGTATACACGGAGCCTTTTGGCGGTGGTAACGAGATAGAAGAACAAACTCAGTTTCCTGGTTGGGATTTCACGGCTATTTGGATAATGCAAGAAGGTGAATGGCCCACATTACGTTCGATTCAACCCTAACAGTAATGACAAATATATGAACCACATGAATCTCCTCTTTTCCAGAGGGGATTTTGTTATTCAAGCAGAAAAAGCGTGTTGTGTGATGTAGCGCATAAAACTGTGTTTTCTACAGCAATTCTTTTCGCTGGAAATTCTACATCGACAATTTGAGAACAGCACAATTAAGTTGTATCTATGCGAAGCTAGGAATCGAATTCTGGTTGCCAACTTACGAGATACACCATAAAAATGTAAACATTCTTTTTTTTAGGCTAAAATGTTAAAAATCTCCGCATGAAATCACTTGTTATTTACATAGTTTGCACTATATTCCTTCTATAGGCCAATTTACAAAAAATTGTCCTATTCTAAGGAGATACATGATATGAAGAAATATCTGTTATTAACAATATTGTTGGTATTTGTAAGCATCGTGATCATCAGCTGTGGTGGGGCCGGTGCGGGAGATCAAACTTCGGTATTTGTACCTCCGATCATTTCGAAGTTTTCTTTTGGTCCGTTTCTTACAACTCATTATCAGATGAATTATAAATTCATGATGGAAGCAGAGATAGATGAGCGCGCAAAGAGTATTAGCTTTGATAAAATCATACCGAGGGTAGATGTAGATTCTATTCTGGTGGAGATAGAGATAGCTCAAGGAGCAAGGCTCACCGCTGATGATCAAACACACGATGGACCTCTAGTATCTTTTACATTTGATCCATCGCTTACAACAATCACCATAGAAGAAGCAGGCAGAACCCATGACTATTCTCTTTCACTAACACCGACGAAGTTGACAACACTACACCCAGTACTCGATGATCAACAATCTCTTGATATTGGGGGTGGCGGCACTGCATATGCGGTGGCTATTTTTGCAGAAGCAAACTTTGCGTATGTACGCAATAACCTTGAGAAGTATTTTATTCTTGTGAATGATATCACCCTAAAAAATGCATTTGAACCGATAGGGGATTTCAATACAGGCTTTAAAGGGTTTTTTGATGGAGGCGGCAAAACCATTAGAAATTTTAGAACAGGAAAACAGTATAATTCTGGAGTAGGTGTAGGGTTCTTTGGAAGTATTGGAACAGGAGGAACAGTTCGTGACTTGAAACTCATCCTTGCAGATGGAAATGCAGACAAACCTAGTATCGATGGGGGCCGGTACGCAGGTGCACTTGCAGGAGCTAACAAAGGGGGGTTTATTAGCAAGGTTGGCGTTGTGGGAGGATATGTGAAAGGACTTACTGGTGCTGGCGGACTGGTGGGAGTCATGTATGGTCCGAGCCGTATTGAAAACAGCTACGTAACAGGAACAGTGATAGGAGCTAATAATAACAATGCCGGTGGACTGGCAGGATTGATAAATACAAATGGACACATTGTAAGTATTAAAAACAGCTATGCGACAGGGGAAGTGATAGGAAGTGGTGGTGGCCTGGTGGGAACTATAGAAATACCTCTCTCCAATGGGGGTATTGCAATTGAAAAAAACTATTTTGATGCAACTCTTACTGGCAAAACGAACGGAATTGGGAGTATTAAGAATAATCATCAAGTACCGACAACAATAGACATCACTACCTATTACACGCGTGGGACCGCTCCAAACCAAAAAGTGTTCACAATGGAATCTGGTGGTCGTGAGATAGAGAAAAATAATTTCTCTGATTTCGGTTGGGATTTTGTTGGTAACCCTGCGAACAATGTTGCTCCTATCTGGCATTGGCATGGTGTAGGGATGTGGCCAACACTACGTTGACAAAAATTGCAGCAATTCTAAGCTCAACAATATAAATACATGAATCTCCTCTTTTCAAGAGGGGATTCTATTATTCAAACAGAACGATGTCGACAATAGAACCGAAGACAGTGGTATTGACCTGATGCAGCGAAGTGACCAAGTTTTGCCTGGCAATAAGCAATTAATCAATGCGTGTTATAGTGAACGTGAAAATTGAATTTACTATAGAATATTATCGATTTTGCTTCTTTATTTTTTCCGATAACTCTTGTTCCTTTTTCGCTATATCAGGACCAAAATCCTCTGGTTCAAACAATCTGCGAAGTTCCAAAACAGCACCTTCTTCCATGGGAGCACGCTTTACCCATTCCATCGCCTCTTCCTGAGATTTTGTTTGCCATATCCAAAATCCGGCAATTTCTGAAGCAGGTCCATCGTTGAACAACTTCCCTCCCTCTTTCGAAAAATGAATTTTTCTTCCTTGTGATGGGGGATGCAATCCACCGCCGTCGACCATGATCCCTGCTTTGATCAATGCCTCGTTGTACCTATGCATCGCCTCAAAATGTTCAGGCTCAGGCATCACACCGGCCTCATACTTCTTGAAATCTCCTGGATAAACAAAAACCATAAATTTCATATCTATCTCCTTTTGTCTATGTATAAATAGTTATACTGTTTTTCATCGTTATAGTCGAGTTGAAGCAAAACTTGGCAATAACGTTGTTATTTCTTAGATCGATTGATTTTTCTATATTGAATTAAAATCACTATAGTTCACCGTGTTCTTTAAAGCTGTAATACCCCTTTGTGCTGAAAATAATGTGGTCAAGAAGGGGAATACCCAAGATCTCACTGGCCTCTTTGATTCTCTTGGTGGATGTAATATCTTCAATGCTGGGGTCGACGTAGCCGCTGGGATGATTATGCGCAACGATAATGCTTGTTGCACGTAGTTTTATTGCATCACAGAACACCTCGCGCGGATGGACAAGTGTCTGATTAATCAACCCTATCGATACAATCGAATGGGAAATGATAGTATGAGCACCGTTGAGATAAACCGACAGGAAATATTCTTGATATTTGTTTGCATAGTTTTTCAGCAAGGGAAGCAGGTCCTGAGGAGCGTTGATTTTTTCTGTTGTAGGAAGCAAAATACGCTTGCACAATTCAAGCATCGCCACAATTGATGTTGATTTTGCTAATCCAAGTCCCTTGAGGGTCAATAATGATTGAACATCTACGGTGTAATTGCTTTTTTCGAGGTAGGCAAGCAAATCCTCAGCAAGTTTCATAACGTTTTTTGATTTTGTCCCACTTCCCAATATGACTGCTAAAAGTTCGGTATCCTTTAGATGATTGGCACCCCGGTCATAGAGAAGCCCTCGTGGATTTATTTTTTTTACATCTTGTGAAGATTTTCCTTTGTACAACATAGTATATAAACGTCCTGACTGTTCAAATTGATTTGAAAACAGATAGTGATTATGGAAATAGTGCTGCTATTCTCAGCGGGTAAGTATGATGTCGAGTTAGGGAGGCACCCCTATGTGGCTTTGTTTGCGATCAATTTCCAAAAAACAACGTGGTAATCGCCATCGGCATCGGGAATACGCAATCCTTGGTGTTTGAGATAGGCAGCATTGTACGTTTTATCTGTTTTGCTATCGGTATAGCTTGACCATCGATCATTGTTGATTGGCGGTAGTGCAAGTTGCTGTGTTAACATAACTCCGGGTTTCAATGGCCGTGCATAGAAGATATAGAGCCGTTCACCCTGGTTTGCGGAAATCATCCATGCATATTCTGAGGATATTTCACGTGTTGAATGATTGTTTTGCGATGATTGCAGGGGTCCAAGGAGTCGATACCAGATGCCACTGTGAAAATCATTTCTTTCTTGCACATATTGCTCGGAGAATTGGCGGCATAGGTCTGATTCTTCAGCAGAGAGTTCTTTTGGATTGAGTTCATATCCATAGGAATACGCCAATGCGGTGAGCGCGCGCGTAGTAATAGAAGGGGTTCTTCCGGCTTGATGTGTAGGTATCGGGGAAACATGGGATCCCATCATTTCTGGTGGAAATACGATTGATGTACCATATTGAATTGGTAATCGTTCGATTGCATCAGTTTGATCGCTCGTCCAAAATCGGGGGAAATAATATGCGAGTCCAAGATCAAATCTTCCTCCACCGCCTGCGCAAGATTCAAAGAGAATATCAGGAAAGCGTTTTTGCAATGTGCCAAATACAGCATAAAATCCCAACATATAGGCGTGCATGAAAGATCCTTGTTCTTCTGGGCTTCGTATCGATGATGCTGGTTCAGTCATGTTTCTGTTCATATCCCATTTTACGTAATTTGGGCGCACTTCGCTAAAAATAGCAGTCAATCGATCAAGGATATACTCCTGAACAGCAGGGTTGGAAAGATCAAGGACATATTGATTCCGAGCCTGTGTGAGTGGTCGTTCTGCAATCTGAATCGCCCATTCGGGATGCTGTGTGAACAAGGTGCTATTTGGTGATATCATTTCAGGTTCAACCCAGATGCCAAAATCAAGCCCAACCTCCCGCACTTTTTTCGCAAGGTGATCGAGTCCATTTGGAAACAACGTTGTGTTGACCCACCAGTCTCCAAGGGAAGATGTGTCATCTCTTCTCCGTGAGAACCAACCATCGTCAAGAACCAAAAGTTCTGCACCGATGCGTTTTCCGTTCTCTGCGAGCTCCACAATCTTTTCTTCGCTGATATCGAAATACATTGCTTCCCAGCTGTTGATGATGATCTTTCGTGGAGTCTCTCTCCATCGAGGAGGAGATACAACGGTGCGAATAGTTTGATGATATGCATGGCTCAGCCCGTTGACTCCTGTTCTACTGTGTGCGAGCACTGCCATGGGAGTGTCGATGGATTCCTGTCCTGACAGGGTCTTGTGAAATTTATAGATCCCAATGCTTATTCTGCACTGTTCATGCTCATCGAGCGAACAAGAGGCTTGGAAATTGCCACTGTATCCAAGTGCAAATCCCAAAGCTTCACCACTGTGTTCGTTGGTGTGTTGATCAAGCAAGGCGATGAATGGGGATGTTTTATGACTGCTCGCGCCATTGGATGCTGAAATCTGATGGAGTCCTGCACTTAATGGGGTTCGTTGCACATGTCGTTCCCGAGCCCATGATCCAAACAGATAGAGCAAATCCTTTTTTGCTCCAGGAAGATCAAAAGTCGCTGATTCTGGATTGCGAATAAACAATGGTTCAGCGCCATTATTGGAAATGCGAGTCCATCGAAACAGGCAAGGACAATCAGGGTGGATGGCATAGAAGAGGGCGACGTGTAATGGACGATGGAGATCGACCAATCGGATGCAGAGCGTTTTCCACAAGGTGTTTTGTATAACAGAATCATCATCAAGGTGCACCAGAGGCATGTGTTCTGGTTGGAGAATTTCGTCGTGTATTGTGTATGCATCGAACTGTAATGAATATGCCTCGCTGCCATCTGGAAATCTGCATTCAAAAACAGTTTCTCGAAGGTCACCGCATCCCCAACTAGGCCGCTCAAAAGGGAGGCTTCCTAATGCATACCCTTCATTCGCATGAGGAAATTCATGCAATGGTTGCTGGGGAGAAGTTTTTGGCATATAACTCAAGGAACGAGGGTCTAGTATTTCAGAGGGGTTGATCCCAACGCGCAAAGGGGTGCCAAAATAGAGATGCAAGAGGTGGCGAGTATCGAATACGCAGCAACTATAGGAAAAATACTGATTTTCGAGGATGAATAGAGGATTATCGGGGCTGGGATAAGAAACGTGAATAGTGGAAGCCATGAATGACTAGCCTTTTACACTCCCAAGGGTCAGACCTGCAACGAATTGCCTTTGGAGCACGAAAAACACGATGATCGATGGCAAGGCTGCAACGATGGAACCTGCAGAAATCAGATTCCAGGATATCGACCATTTTCCTCGGAGGGCCTGCAATCCAAAGGTGATAGGACGTGCGGCGTCACTCTGCACAAGTGTTAATGCCCAAAAAAAGTCATTCCAGATAAATGTAAACAAGAGTACGCCTAACGATGCCAATGCAGGGCGAATGAGGGGAAGAATGACTTGAAAAAATATACGTATCTCGCTTGCTCCTTCTATGCGAGCTGATTCAACTACAGATATCGGGAGATCAGCGATGAAATTTCGTAGGAAAAACGTAGCAAATCCAATTTGAAATGCAGTGTGGAAGAGGATCAATGCAAATTTGGTGTCGAGCAGATTAAATGAGTGAAACATGGTGCGGACAGGGATCATGAGTATCTGAAAAGGTACGAAATTTCCTGCGATGAACATAGCATACAGAAGAATGCTTCCACGGAATTTATGGATGGCAAGGGCATAGCCCGCCATAGAACTGAACAAGATGGCAAAGGTAACCGCAGGGACTGTTATGATGATTGAGTTAAGAAAGTATTGAAGCAGAGGGCTGCGGTCGGGATTGAACACCTCGCCATAATTTTCTGCAAATTTAAATTCACTTGGCCATCCCCAATAATTCCCTGCGATAATATCAGCATTGCTCCGTAGGGAGGTTAGAACAATCGCAACCATTGGCAGCAACCATATTAACAGACATATGGGAATTGCTATCTTGTATATTATTCGAATTGAAATATTTTGTTGTTGGATTGGTGTTGGAAACATCTTTACCTCTCGTTTTTAACCACTGATCGCAAAAATATAGCGATGAAAATTGCCATGATAAGAAATAGTATAACGGCAATTGCAGCTCCATAGCCCATCTTAAAATTAAACAGGGCTTCTTCGTACATAAAATAGGCGAGCACATTGCTTCTTCCAAAAGGGCCCCCATTGGTCATGATTGCAATAAGGTCGAAACTTCGTAAAGCACCGATAACCGTAACCACAATAGCGATGAAACTTGCTGAGCGAAGTTGCGGAATGATTATTCGAAACAACATAGAAAAACCATATGCACCATCAATACGGGCAGCTTCAACGATTTGTCCATCCATACTGGTTAATCCAGTGAGATAGAGGATCATGCAATAGGCGGTTTGTGGCCACAATGCCGCGAGGATGATCCCATACGTTGCAAATTTCTCGTCAGCGAGGATCGGTATGGGCTCTTGCCCAATAGCCCGGGCGATTGCTGCAAGAATGCCCAAGTCGGGATTGTAAAACCATGAAAAAATCAACCCGATGACAACGAGATTTATAACAAATGGAAAGAAAAACAATGATTTTGCAATGCGAATTCCATGGATTTCCTGGTTTAAGAACAAGGCAAGAGTGAGCCCAAATACCGGCGCAAGCAGCATTAAAATCAACCATGTGAAGTTGTTCCCTATTGAAATATAGAAATCGCTATCACCAAATAGGTCTCGATAATTTTGAAGCCCAACCCATGTCATTTCCCCAAATCCACTCCAGGTGTTGAAGCTAATCCAAATGCTTTGCAAAACCGGCCATATAACAAAGCCTAGAAACAAGATCATTGCCGGAGCAAGGAAAAAGATTGGTGAAAGATTGTATTTTATCTGCATCCATCGATACTCTGTTAGACGGGGAGCAGATAGGACCAGTTTCTTTTTTGGTAAGGATGATGCTGCTGCAGGTGTTAATTCAGGATTTTTTTGCATAGTAGCTCCTCTAGTGTATAGCACTATAAAACTAATAAAAAGCCGACCGGAATATATTTCACGATCGGCTCTTTTAGTTAAACTTATGGAAGAAAAAGATTAGTTAAATATCTTCTTTCTTTCTTCATCTAAACGAGCGCGAATAGTTGCTTCTCGCTCTGGATAGATCATAAATTCTTGAAACCCTTCCATGCCTACTGATGCCATCTCTGGATGAGTGTCTCTGTCGTAAAACTGAGCAAGTCCATCTGCATTGTTCAACATGTTGAATCCCTGCAAGACGAAGCGATCTTCTGGTTCGCGACTGTATTTGTTTGGTGGAATATTTCCAACAGCGTATGCAAAATCAGCCAAGACTTCTGGACGTGATGCAAATTCGAGAAACAATTTTGCTTCTTCGGGGTTCTTTGCGCCAGCAGGAATAAGATATGCTTCGGTTGGTGCATCTTCATAGACACCAATTGATGGATTCATGATGGGGAATTGGAAAAATCCAATATCATCCAAAACGCCTGCACTCTTAAGATCCGGAGTGATGAAATTTCCAATGAGATACATTGCAGCTTCACCGTTGATCAGAGGAGCTTGAGCTTCTTGCCAAGAATAGGCGGCATGATCCGCAAGAAAATAACCACTTTCAAGAAGTTTTGCCCACGCATCAAAAACGGCATCCAATTTTGGATCGAGATAACTGACATCACCATTTGTCAATGCAATGTGATAATCAAATCCATTGATACGCAAATTGAGATAATCAAACCATCCGGCCGCAGTCCAGAGGAATTTTGTTCCAATTGTTATAGGGGTGACGCCATTTGAAGCAAGTACTGCACATACTTCTAGGTATTCATCCCAGGTAGTTGGAACGCTGAGTCCGAATCGATCAAAAATATCGGTTCGATAATAGACTCCCCACTGATAATAACCGAAGGGAACACCGTATTGACGGTCATCAACGGTAAATGCTGGTTTACTGGAAGCCATGGAATCATTAAAATCTGCGTCTTCCCAAAGATCAGTGATGTCAAGAATAAGTCCTTGATCAACAAAGAAACGCATGCGGTTTCCTGCAAACCACAAGGCAACATCCGGTGGGTTTGACCCAAGGAAGTTTCGGATTGCGGTTTTGTATGCTTCGTGGTCAAAGCCATTTAGCGTGACATCAATGTCGGGATACTCCGCCATAAACGCGTCCACAAGGGCTTCGAATGCAGCTTTTGGAGCAGGGTCCGAAAGGTTTGAATTGATTACTAATTCACCTGAACCAGTACTTTCACCATCGCCACCTGCAAACAGAACGAGTGATGCAGTCAGTAATAACACTATTACACTAATTTTCTTCATATATACTCCTTTTGATATATTTAGAGGCATTTTATACTTTTCTACGGAGAAAGTCAAGAGAGGCAGTGTTTCCTAGATGGGTGCGGGAAATAATTCGACATATTTGGCAATTCCACAAAATCTTTGATGATTTATGTCAATTTATTAAATGTTTTTTTGGAATGCATAGACGTATATTCATAAATTTGTTTATTCTTCGTCTTATTCCGTTTTCTTTCTCTCAAAATGCTAGGAATATGTCCTTTTTGCATGTTTGTCTACAGCAGCAGTGCTAGCAAAGGATGCTTCATTGCGAACTGTATAACTGGATCAGTGTTTAGATAAATGTCAAAGAATGCTCATTGAATGATCAATCAGGCTGATAATGTCGTA
This sequence comes from Spirochaetia bacterium, assembly GCA_965243525.1. Lineage (GTDB taxonomy): Bacteria > Spirochaetota > Spirochaetia > WTKD01 > WTKD01 > WTKD01. Next base: position 1,556,237 of record OZ251568.1, read on the forward strand.
GATTCTCGAATGATGAGCTTGGAGTTAAGAGTTATTTGTTGTGGAGGATGTTTGCGGCCCCCTTTAATGCGGTGTAACAAGAGTTCAAGGGCGTTCTTTCCTATATCGTATGTAGGTTGCTTGATAACGGTGATTGTGGGTGAAACAATATTGGTCCACATAGTTTCGTCAAAACAGGCGAAAGCGATATCTTGTGGGATGGAGATGTTTAATTCTTTTAGTTTTCGAAAGCATCCTCCGGCGAGAAGCCCATTGGTTACAATGATTGCATCTGGATGTAAATCGCTGCGAAGAAGCTCATCAGTAATGGCGTATCCATTATTACCATGCAGTGCAGCAGAAAAGATATGCGATTTTGTGGATGTGATGCCGTGGTCTCGCATCGATTGGATGAAGCCTTGCACACGTAATTTGGTTGTATAGGTATATTCGTCAGCTACAAATATCGGGCGTTTTTTCCCTATTGAAAATAGATGTTCTGTCAGGGTATATGCAGCTTGCATATTGTCTATGACCACTGCATCAACCGCAGTTGACTCTATTTGACGATCAATACATACACAGGGAATTTCTAGAACATCGAATGTTTCAGTGGTATGGGGTGCATTGCTTGCCGGTGAAAATATAATTCCTGCGACATGCTCGTCCTTCATGAGTTCGATATAAGTTTTCTCTTTTTCGATCTTTTCATCGGTATTACATAAAAATATGTTGTAACCGCGTTTAAACGCTTCGTCTTGGATAATCCGACTAATGCGAGTGAAAAAAGTGTTTTGTATGTCAGCGACGATGAGGCCAATGATGTTGGATTTTTGAACCCTGAGGCTTCGGGCAACGCGGTTGGGGCGATAGGAGAGTGCCTTAACAGATTTCAGGACACGGGCCTTTATTGTGGAGCTTACCGGATTTTTTCCCGAGAGAACACGAGATACCGTTGCTGTTGAAACCTTGGCGTGAAGGGCTACTTCTTTAATACTACTCATAAAAATGAATATTAATTTCTACTATTAAGTGTACTAGTAATACTACTATGTATTAGTCTAACAGACAAGCGTAAAGTCGTTCTTACGGCTATAGATATGGTATGGTTTTTGATCTGTAAAACAGAAAAACACAACTATGTGGTTTATTTTTTTCTTCTGATTAGTTATGCTATACTTCTATCATGGCTCACATGAAAACGGCATTAGAAATTGCATTAGAAAAGCTCAGCGACGTAAAAGCGGATCCTCAGTTGGTGGAAAAAAAGAAATACGAGGACATTGGCAAGCGGTTGTTTGGACGCGTTCGCACTCAGCAAGTAGACGATGTATACAAAGAGATTGAATCATACCCAGAAGAGAAGCGTGAATATGTCCAAGATGGTTTTTTAGCGGTCTATATGCAGGCAATTAGTTTGCCACAGAGCGAAGAACAACTTGAATCCATTGATGAATTGCAGCGTTGTGCGGAACTCTTTGTGGATAATCCATCCCAACTCAGACAGCCATTTTCGCAATTGGAAAGCATTTCTCGACAATATCTATCGGTAATCAAACAGATTGACACTATGCTGGAGGAACATTTTGCTCCTATTTTGAAAGAACGCGAAGCGCAGATGGCACAAAAACTAGGATATGCAGTTAAGCTTGACTTTGCGGCTATGCCAGAATACATACAACAGCGCAACCAAACGATCAACCAATACCGAGAAAAATTCAACGCCGAACTTCAGGGCTTTAAAAATCAATTGCAAGCATTGCTAACGAAGTATTCCGCATGATCAATTTAAAGAGAAGAATATTCTTCAGAGCGATGCAGGATTAAGAAGGGGCACGTTGACGCTATGCATTGCTTTCCACTCCAGCTATCCAAGGGTATGTTTTTTGATACGCTATTGTTGCTGGCAGCGTCGAAAATACACGGACCTGCATCCTTGTTGAAAAACCATCACAAGAAATGGGAGGGTGCGTAGTGACGCTGAAGGCTGGACTGGTTGGATTGCCAAATGTTGGTAAATCTACGATTTTTAATGCATTGATATCTGGCAAGGCTGATGTCGGAAACTTTCCTTTTTGTACGATTGAAGCAAACATAGGCAGGGCTGCCCTCCGCGATCAGCGATTGGCGACCTTGGAGGCACTGTATCAGCCCAAGCATGTTGTGCATACGAGTTTTGAGCTAACCGATATTGCCGGGTTAGTGCAAGGAGCAAGCAAGGGGGAGGGGTTGGGAAATAAATTTCTTGCCACCATCCAAGAATGTACGTTGCTTATCCACGTCTTGCGTTGTTTTGAGGATGCAAATGTCTCGCATGTATGTGAAAATCCTGATCCTCTTCGCGATTTTCGTATTATCCAGGATGAATTGATTTTGGCAGACCTAGAAAAAATTGAAAAGAGATTAGAAAAACAACGAAAACGTCGAGGGGACAAGAAAGAAGAACAGGTGTTTACAATACTCACCGATCTTTATGCACATATTGAATCGGGAAATTCTGCACTCTCTTTTGGTGATACATACAATTCATTGCAGCAAGAGCGAGTCGAAGAGGTGTTGCAATCGCTTTTTTTGCTTTCGATAAAACCCTCCATCATCATTTGCAATGTTCGCGAAGAGCCAATGGAACAAGAACAGCTCTGGTGCGATGAACTCAAACGGACCTTTCCCCATCGGGTCGAGGTGATGTGTGGAAAGCTGGAATCAGAACTCGCGTCCATTGAATCATATGAGGAGCGCAGGGCGTTTTTAACGGAGTTAGGGATGTCAGAATCAGGACTTGAACGAGTTGCACACCGGGTGTTTGATGGACTTGGACTTGCATCGTTTTTCACAGCAGGACCAAAAGAAGTTCGTGCATGGGCTTTCCGACGAGGAATTGCTGCTGATCAGGCGGCCGGGTTGATCCATTCTGATTTTCAAAAGGGGTTTATAAAGGCTGATGTCTTCTCGTATAATGATATTGCAACATACAAATCAGAAAAAGCGTTACGAGAATTGGGAAAAATTCGCCAAGAGGGCAGAAATTACAAGGTTGCTGATGGTGATGTAATGTTTTTTCGGTGGAACTTGTAGGGGGTTTTATGCGATGTGTTATTCTAGGTGCAGGCTCGGTTGGAGCACAAATTGCACAAAGTCTTTCAGCGGAGGATGCTGAAATAACACTCATTGAGAGCAATCAAGAGACCATACGAAATCTATCTACTAAACTTGATTGTCTTATTCTGCGAGGATGGATTCCCACAATCTCTTTGTTGAAGGAAAGCGGTATTGAGCAGGCAGATTTTTTTATTGCATGCACTAATTCTGATGAGGTGAATATCATTTCATGTGGTATTGTTGCTGCTGCTTTTGAAAAACCAAAACGAATTGCTCGCATTCGCAACCAAGATTACAACAGCGATGAAATGAACGTTGGCTCGGTGTTTAACATTGATTACATTGTTGTGCCAGAAGTTGAAGCAAGTGATCTTATCATGCGGAGCATCGCATATGGTGCCTTGAGCGAGGTATATGAATTTTTTAAAACCGATGTACAAATTCGTGATTTTTTAGTCTCCAACGCCTCCTTTGTCTGCAACAAAGAAATTCGCGAAATAGCCCAGCTAGAAGGGGAAAAATTTCTCATCGCCGCTGTTCAACGCGATAACGAGGTCTATGTTCCGCGAGGTAATTACCTCGTACGCGAAGGAGATTTGTTATTTGTTGCGACACATCGTTCTGATTTTGACTCGCTTATTCAACGGTTTGGACAAGAAAAGAAACGTATCCAACGAGTAACGATTGCTGGCGGGGGAAAAATTGGCCAACGCGTAGCTTCGATGCTACTCGGACAAGAAACAGTAGCTGGACTCCGGTGGAATCGGAGAAGAAAGGGTGTGGCAGTACGTATTGTTGACAACGATATCGAGCGCTGCAAGACTCTTGCGGGAATGTTTCCTCGTGCAACGGTTATCAATGCTGATATCTCAGAAGAAAACGTGTTTGTTGAAGAAGAATTAGATACTTCAGATTTGTTTATTTCCCTGACTGATAACCAAGAAATAAACCTCGTCGTTTCGCAATACGCAAAGGCATTGGGTATACCGCGTACAATGGCATTGGTTATCAAGAATAACTATGCAAAGATTGCAAATCGCCTTGGGATTGACGTCAGTGTTAACAGGAAGGCGGCGGTGGTTAATTCGATTCTTCGGTATATTCGGGGGAGTGATCAGAAGGGATTTCAATCGATGTTCGACGGGAAAATCGAGGTTTGGGAGTTGGAAGCAAAGGAAAAAGCAGAGGCCATCGGGCAAAAAATACGAAACATCGATTCCTGGCAAGGGGGCGTGCTGATCATTGCAATACGAAGGTTGGGAGTTGAAGAAGTTCTTCTTCCTGATGGTGATGAGACAATAGAAGCAGGGGATGTGTTAGCAATTGTTGCAGAAAAAAATGCAATAGGAGATGTGCGAAGATTCTTTGAGGGAAAACAAGAGTGAGAACCGTTGTCCAAGTACTCTGTGCCTTGTTTGCCATGGTGTGTTTGTTTTTACTGCTTCCACTGTTTGTTGCACTTTATTTTGATGAAGTGATCTATCCGTTCCTCGTTCCAATTGTTGCGTTACTTCCCTTGTTTGGGACCTTGTTCTTACTGCTTAGATATCGAAAGAAAGGGCCGAAATCACAACGCTCATTGAATATTCGCACTTCGTTTTTAATCGTGACTATAAGTTGGGTTGGAACAGCGCTAATTGGGTGCATCCCTTTTATTATCAGCAATGCCATTCCTGATTTCTTTGATGCATTTTTTGAATCGATGTCTGGGTTAACGACAACAGGAGCTTCAATCCTCACTGATATAGAGTCATTACCCTATTCAATTCTTTTTTGGCGATCCTTGACCCATTGGTTGGGAGGAATGGGGATAGTTGTTCTCACCGTCGCGGTGCTTCCCATGATTGGGGTGGATGGCGTGAAGTTGATGCAAGCAGAAAGCCCTGGACCAACCATTGATAAAACAGCGTATACGGTTGGACGGTCTGCAAAAACCCTTTGGATTGCCTACCTTGGACTTACCGGAGCTGAGATAATTCTGCTCTATGTCGGAGGGATGAAATTTCTTGATGCAGTGACCCATACATTTGGAACTCTGGCGACGGGGGGATTTTCAACAAAGAATGCAAGCATTGGATATTATTCTTCACCCTTTATTCAATCGGTTGTGACGGTATTCATGGTGCTTGCCGGAATAAACTTTGCACTGTACGTACGACTCATCCGAGGAAACATAAAATCGATTATTGCAGATGTAGAGCTCCGCACCTATCTCATCATTTTTCTTGTAGGAAGTGCGATTATTGCCACATCGCTGAGCATTACTCGAGTAGGTATCGGAGGCAACATCCTTGCAGCGGTGTTTCAGACCTCATCAATCCTTACAACTACCGGATATGCTACAGAGGATTTTACGGCCTGGCCATTCTTGGCCCAGGGTGTTTTGTTTTTGCTCATGTTAGTTGGTGGCTGTGCAGGATCAACAGGGGGAGGAATCAAGGTTATTCGATTGCTGATAGTTGGCGGGCAGGCCCGATATAGCCTGCACAAAATGCTGTATCCTCGCTCAGTAACGCAGTTTCGCATTGGAAATACGGTGTTTGATGATCAGACTCTGCAAAGTGTGATTGGGTTTATGTTTTTGTATGCATCAGCTGCGCTGATTACGGTGTTGGTTATTGCAGCAGATGGGCATTCTTTGCTCACCTCGATAACCGGGTCACTTGCCATTATTGGAAACATCGGCCCAGGGTTTGGCGGGGTTGGTCCATCGATGAATTATCATCACTTTTCACCGTTTTTAAAATTTTATCTATCGCTGATTATGCTGCTTGGTAGATTGGAACTCTATACTATAATTCTCTTATTTGTACGAAAGAGTGTGTAATGAAAAAAGAACTAAAATACGATGATTCAATAACCAGTGAACATATTGTCACGGCAATGGAGGCCCATGCAGATCCAGAGAAGGCTGCATTTGCGCTGCGATTTTTTAAAACAGGAAAAGGTGAATACGGAGAGGGCGATCAGTTTTTGGGCATTGTGGTCCCAATTCAACGACGCATTGCAAAGGAATTTAAACATGCCCCGTTATCGGTGATCTCTGAATTGCTTGAAAGTCCATACCATGAACATCGTCTGACTGCGGGCATTATGTTGACTTTGCAATACGCTGCAAGCAGTGAAGAAGGGCAAAAAGATATTGTTGACTTGTATATGGATAAAAAACACCGATTCAACGGTTGGGACCTGGTCGACACCAGTTGTCATAAAATCTTAGGACCATGGTTCTTGTATCGTGATAAGGCTCCTCTCGAGGCACTCCTGTCTTCACCTTCGTTATGGGATAGGCGCATCGCAATGGTCACGACCTATCGGTTTATTAAGCATGGTGATATTGCACCTTGTTTTCATTTTGCGCACATTTTGCGGCATGACAAAGAAGATTTGATTCATAAGGCAGTAGGATGGATGCTTCGTGAAGCAGGAAAAGTTGATCCTGAAGCCTTGCATGCATTCCTAGACAGCCATTGTCTTCAAATGCCGAGAACAATGCTTCGATATGCCATAGAACATCTTGCACCAGATGATAGAAAGCGATACATGGCACGATAATCCCTCTCCTCGGAGAGGGATTGCGCCCCTACGAAATACCCCAGATTTGCCCCTAAGCAGGGGCAAGGTTCTTGTTGGGCAAGCGCAGTTTTTGTAAGAAATAGACCCCAACATAGAGCAGCGCCGCAAGGACATAGAGACCGAGTTCAGGAACAAAAGGACGGGTAATAAATATGTTTTTTAGTATACCAACTGAAGTAGATCCTGCAGTACGTTCGATGATGAAGAGTTCCTGTAAGCGCAACACGAGCACCCGCGATAGATAAAATCCCGCAGATACAACAAGTAATAAAATGCCTTCATACCAGGTGTTCTTAGTTCTAAAATACCCTTGAATAAAATTTGTGAACGCAAACCCGCCGGCAGTGGCGATGATAAATACCCCAAGCCCAGGCAAGAATCCATTGACACCGTCTAATATAAAGATCGGATTGAGCACAAAGACAAAGGGAATCACCGCAGTGCGTAGGTCATAGATGAAGCCTGTAATTCCAACAGGGACGGGGTCGGTTTTTGCGATTGCCGCTGCGGTGTATGCAGCGAGGCCAACTGGAGGTGTGTCATCTGCGATAATGCCAAAATAAAAGCAATATAGGTGCGCTGCAATCAATGGAATTGCGAACCCGAGATTTGCACCGAGTTCTACGATGATGGGGACAGTGATTGTTGCCATCACCACATAGGTTGCAGTAGTTGGAAGCCCCATTCCAATGAGCAAGCTGAATACTGCTATAAAAAACAGCAGTAAAAATATATTACCAAAGGAGATGTGTTCGACGATTTGAATCAACAATCCTCCAATGCCCATGTTTACAGTTCCGACAATAATTCCTGCAGCAGCAGTCGCTAAGGTAACCGGCAGCATGTTGATGGCGCCTTGGACCAGCGAAAAGTAGACCTCCCGAAAATAGGTGTACAAGGTAGTGCCGATCTTTTGTTTTTGCAGTATTCCCAGAATGATGTTCCGGAAGAAAACGGTGATCAGGAGTGAAAAAATGGAAATGGCCACCGAAAAACTTGGCGAAAATCGAAATCCGGCGAGACATATGACGAGCACCACAATAGGGATTAGCTGATAGGCATTTGTTTTCAATACTTTCCATAGATTGGGAATGTATGTATCTTTGAGATTTGAAATATTCAGTTTATAGGTTTCGAGGTGTACGATATAAAATAGAGCAATATACGAAGTGAGGGCAGGAATCAGAGCTGCCTTGATAACTGTGGCATAGCTAACGCCAAGATATTCAGCCATGATAAAAGCTGCTGCTCCCATGATGGGAGGCATGAGCTGTCCATTGGTGCTTGCTGCAACTTCGGTGGCCGCGGCAATACGTGCGGGAAATCCTGCCTTTTTCATAAGTGGAATGGTGATGGTTCCGGTTGTGACAACGTTTGCTATGCTTGAACCAGAAATCATCCCAGAAAGACCACTAGATATAACAGAAGCCTTTGCGGGCGCTCCGCGATATTTTCCCAGCAAGGCGATCGCAAGGTCGTTGAAGAATTGCCCTGCTCCGAATCGTTCCAATAGGGTGCCGAACAGGACGAACAAGAATACCGTATATGTTGCTACGTAGAGTGGGATGCCAAAAATTCCCTCAGTGGATACGGCAACTTTCTCTATGAATTTATTCAGCTCGACGCTTTTGAAATCAAATGGCCGAGGCATATAAGAACCAAAAAATGCCCACAATGCAAGCACGATAACAAGAATGACCATGGGAAGGCCAACGGTTCGACGGGATGCTTCAAGGACAAGGATGACTAAAATCCCCCCCATAAAAATATCAATGAAATCGATGTTGCCCGCCTTCAAAGAAAGTGCTTCGAGGTTTATTGGCAAATACAATGCAGCGAAGATCGCAAGAACAATGAAAACGACATCCAGGAGCGGTATATTTGTATATGAATGCGCAAACCATTGCAGCATGCCTCTTTTTGCGGGAAGTTCCTTCTTTTTTTTCCGCACAGGAAGCACCATAAAGAGCATAGTCATTCCAAAAGAAAGATGGATTGCCTTACTTATAATGTCGTTCAACGTGAGGACAGTTGCGATGAGTAACTGAAACAATACCCACGAGCATCCAACGATTGATAAGATGATTAATATGCTGTTTGGTAGTTTTCGTGGAATGGATATGTGAGCAGCAAGTGAATTACTTTTGAGGTAGGAACGTATTGATTTGAAAAATGTGTTCATAGATATCCTTTCTGTTTCTCTGTAATGAGAAAAAAACCGGCTAAATAGCCGGTTTTTAAAATTAAGTAGCTAGCTATCGTAGATTAGCAGGTACAGCGATGCCGACTTCGTCGTAATAGCGTAGGGCACCAGGGTGCAAAGGGGCAGACAATCCGCCAAACATGCTTTCTGGACTCCACAGGTTTAATGCAGGGTGCAATGCGCGAAAGCTATCAAGATCTTCAATAACCACTTTGGTTACTGCATACACGATGTCATCGCTAAGCTCTGCATTTGTTACCAATGTTGCAACGACGCCTACTGTTTGAGTATCAGCAGTGTTCGCAGCATTGGGATAATACGAAGCAGGAATCACAGAAGCAGAATAATAGGGAAGTGCCTCAACTAAATTGGCAACTTCTTGTCCAACGATGTCCACAATGCGAACGGCGATTCGTCCGTTGGTTGCCTCAGTTATAGCACCACTGGGATGTCCAACGGTGTAGAAAAAGGCATCAAGCCGACCATCTTGTAGCAAGGATGGAGCATCGGCGGCGCGTACAAATTCAGCCTGAAGATCAGATTCTGCAATTGAATACACTTCCAGCAGATCTCGTGCATTTTGTAGCTGGCCGGATCCTACATTTCCAAGATTTACTCGTTTTCCAACAAGGTCGGTTATTCCAGTAATACCGCTGTCTGTCGATGCCACTAATGTGACTGACTCTGCGTGCAATGAAAACACTGAACGAAGATCTTCCTGCGGTCCTGCTTCAGCCCATTCGGCCATTCCGTTGATGGCTTGAAACTGACGATCAGACTGTGCGATTCCAAACTCAAGTCCTCCGTTTAATACGGTGTTGATATTGAACACTGAGCCACCAGTTGACTCAACGGTCGCCTTGATGTTGTAGAGATCAGATTGTTGGTTGACGATGCGACTAATGGCACCACCTACTGGATAATAAACCCCAGTCACACCACCGGTTCCGATAGTTACATAAGCTCTCTCACTTCCTCCTTCACTTTCGCCACCTGCAAAAACAGCTGAAAAAGCAAAGAGAATTGTGAGTAACATGATTAAATACGTTCTCATGGGTATCTCCTTTATTTTTGTATATTAACTTTATGATAGCAGAGAGTCCCGTTTTCAGCAATGACTATATTTAGATGGCTACAATAGGAACAAATGGTATAGTTATCTATGCAGCATGAGACATACATGATCGAGGCTTTGACCCTAGCAGCACGTGGAATGTCATTAGTTGCGCCAAACCCATTGGTAGGTGCGATCATTGTCAAGAATCGGTCAATCGTTGGAAGGGGATACCACGTTGCCTATGGAAAAGAACATGCAGAAGTAGCGGCGATCCATGATGCAGGCAGCCGTGCGCGCGGAGCAACAATGTATGTAAACCTCGAACCCTGTTGCACACAATGGGAGGGAAAGCACCATCCTCCCTGTGTCGATGCAATAATGCAAGCCGGTATTAAAAAAGTTGTTATTGCACATAGAGATCCAAACCCTCAGATCATGGGGAAGGGAATCACGGCATTGCAAGTGCAGGGAATACAGGTGGAAACAGGCATTTGCAAGCAAGCAGCTTTGGAGCTCAACCAAGCATATATCACCAATATCCGGAACAAGGAGATTTTTGTGCAGATAAAATTTGCAATGTCGCTTGATGGAAAAATTGGATTGATGAATGGGGAATCAAAATGGATCAGTGGTATTGCTGCAAGAACTGAGGTGCATCGCCTGCGTGCCATGCATACTGCGGTTATGGTTGGCGCCGGAACTGTTGTCCAAGATAACCCCTATTTAACAGTGCGGCATGTGGCAGGTCAAAATCCCCTGCGTGTTATTCTTGATAAACGATTTTTAATACCAACAGAATCGCATGTCATACAAGAGGCAAAGGATGGGAAATCCTTGATCTGCATCTCTGAACAGGCAGCAGCACAGCATGCTGAAAGAATGAAAGTATGCCAGGACCTTGGGGTGGAATTTCTTGTTTTGCCTGAAGATCAAGATGGTTCATTGGGATATTTCATCCGCGCTGCATTAGAATCTCTGTTCAAGATGGGAGTCTATAGCGTGTTGATCGAGGGAGGAGCGAAAACACTGAACGCATGTCTATCACAGAAGATTTGGCATAAGATGACAGTATTCATATCCCCGATGATCATAGGTCATGGCATTTCACCCTTTCAGAACCTGTCGCAACACCACGTAGCAATGCAAGATATCGAACGTTATCCTGCACAGTGGACTTCCTATGATGACGGTATGAAAGTTGAATGGTATAATCCAACATGTTTAGTGGACTTGTAGAAACACAGGCGACGGTGCGCGATCTTCAGCAAAATGGCGCTCATTTGCAACTTTCTCTGCACCTGGGCGACCTTTTCGAGGCGCTCAATCAGGGAGATTCACTGTCGATTGATGGCGTCTGTATGACAGTACGTCAGCTGAAACAAAAAGATCTTGCGTATTTTGATGTTCTTCCTGCAACGCTTGAGAAAACAACTATTGGGCTTCTTTCAAAAGATAAACGCGTAAACATTGAACGTGCGCTCCGGAGCGACCAACGTCTGGGGGGACATATTGTGCAGGGACATGTAGATGGCAAAGGAATAGTTAGCCGAATATCAAACCATAGTCCACGGATTATGGAGATTTTTCTTTCTCCTGAACTCAGCAGAAACTGTGTGCAAGGTGGTTCAATCGCAGTAAACGGGGTGAGCCTTACTATTGCAAGACAATTAGAGCAAACCATAGAAGTACAACTTATTCCAGAGACATTGGAACGCACGAATCTATCTGTTTTACAAGAGGGAGATGAGGTGAACGTTGAATGTGATGTGCTTTCTCGCTATGCGAATATGCAGAGCGATCATACACAGATGCTTTCGAAGAAGGCTATTCACGAACAAGATGGTCTTGCTGCAACGATTAGGCGTGTAGAGAACTGTCTTGCCGCAGTACAACAGGGTGAGATGGTCATCATTTTTGATAACGTTGATCGAGAGAACGAGGGTGATTTTTTTATTCCTGCACAGCGTGTAAGTGCCGACGATGTTACATTCATGGCACGAGAAGGTTGCGGTCTCATCTGCGCGCCAATCACCATCGATATTGCACAATCCTTGGAACTTCCACTGATGGTGGAAGAAAATGATGCATTACATAAAACCATGTTTACGGTGAGTATTGATGTGCGAAAAGGAAGCACCACGGGTATTGCTTCAGAAGAGCGCGCCCATTGCATGCGTTTGCTTGGTAATCCACAAGCGCATTCCGAAGATTTTGTTCGCCCTGGTCATGTGTTTCCCTTAATTGCGCATCCAGATGGCATGCAGAAACGCCAGGGGCATACTGAAGCGGCTGTTTTTCTTGCGAGCCAGGCAGGATTTAGTTCCGCTGGGGTTATTTGTGAAATTCTGAACAAGCAAGGAAACCCGGCTCGATGGAATGAATTGCAGAATATAGCTACTACGTTTCAAATGCAGCTGGTGAGCATCAGTGACCTACTTGTCTATCAAAGGGAGATTCAAAAAGGATGATAATCCGCGCACAAAAACTAGATTCATCAAAAAAAATTGCAATTGTAGCGAGTGAATTCAACGAACTCATAGTAGAGCGATTAGTCGATGGTGCGCTCCGAGCTCTGGAAAAGCAAGGCATTCGCAGCGATACTGTTTTAATTACATATGTGCCAGGAGCATTTGAGATTCCAATTACCGCAAAAAAAATTGCAGAATCAAAGAAATACGATGGCATTATTGGACTGGGTTGTGTCATCCGTGGGGCTACCACGCATTTTGACTATGTTGCAGGCCAGGCCGCTGCTGGAATACTTCAGACAAGTTTGTTGAGCAATCTGCCCGTTATATTTGGTGTTTTGACCACTGAAACGCTTGAGCAAGCGTTTGAACGCGCAGGAAGCAAGGCAGGTAACAAGGGGTATGAAGCAGCACAAGCGCTTATCGATCTTTTAAGTGTGTTTGAACAAATCGATGGGTCTTAACATCAATACCAAATAGATGGCCTGTTTCAACACATAGGGCGCTCAAACTTCCACCAAATACCGCACCAGTATCCACATTTGCAGCATTCGTGCGACGAAAATAGCGAGCATTTCGAACTGGCGTATGTCCAGAGACATGCATTTTTGTTGTAGAAATCGCCTGATCGGGTTCATCGCGATTCCACTGTACAAATAATCGTACGTAGTCAGGGATTGCAGACCCTTTGTATTTTTGTAATAAATCGTAATAACGGCGATCACAGAGGGCATGTGTCACAATGCAGTGATCAGTTTCTATCATGAGGGGAAGCCCTTTAGCGAACCTGATGTGTTCTTCTGGAATAGCGCAGAGTTTCTCGCGGAGGGCATCTATAGACAGAGCGGCGAAGGAATGTCGTGGTGGCTGCACTTTCTCGTATGAGGCGAGGGTTTCATAGCCTCCTTGGGTGAGCCAATTGAAGAGTTCTTCTTCGTTTAAGGTGTTGTTTTTCGCATCTCGCACATTTTCGCAAAACCAAGCGTCATGGTTTCCCTGAACACTTTGGATGTTGAGTCTATCTTGGTTTTCTATAAGATAGGCAATGAGATCAGCAGAGCGAGGGCCTCTATCGACCAGATCACCCACGATGAGAATGTTACAGAGATCGCTGGCAGTTCTAGCTGCGTCTTGGTGAATTGCATCAAGGAGGATCAAAAATTCATCGAACATACCATGCACATCGCCAATCACATAGGTCATGGTTCAGTATACCTGTGCTCTATGTGCAGAACAACGAAGGCTCTGTGGGTTGCACGTATCGATATCCCAGATGCTTCTGTTGTGATTTGGAATCCTATGCTATCATTGATCATGAAGGAACAAGAATTCAACAGATTATACGCTGATTTACTTACGCATGTGCTTGCACTCCGCCCAGGTGAACGATTAATCATCCGAGGTGAGGTGGCATTTTGGGACTTTTATTGCGTTCTTGCGGAGAACGCCTATAAGAAGGGGGCAAAACATGTTGACATTTGGCCGCTATCTGAAGAGCTATCACGAATACGCCTCGATACTGGCGACCCTGAGCATTTTTCATATCTCCCGCAGGAATACGAAGCGCGCTATAAACAGGCGGTTGACGATGGAGCAGCATTTATTCGTATTTCCACAACGCCTGATCCATTTGTGTTCAAAGGGGTGAATACGCAACACCTGGAAACGATTATGAAGACGTATTCTGCACAACGCTGCTATCTACTTGGCCATCTCATGGCAGATCACAATAAATGGCTTGTAGCGTCGTATCCCTGTGAAGCATGGGCCCGTGTTGTTCTTGGTGATGAAGCTGGTCGTGATGACTTGAGCGCGTTGCTGCAACCTATTCTATTTGGCCCAGACAACGACCCCATTCCATACTGGGAAGCAAAATCTAAAATGCTTGAAAAGCGAAGTGCCATTCTTAATGATTACAACCTAGAGTCCTTGCATATTCGAGGAGGCGGAACAGATCTCACCATTGGTCTGTCTGATCGCGCCATTTGGACGGGGGGAAACTCGTATCTAGTGCCGGGAGGAACGCCATTCTTACCGAATTTGCCCACAGAGGAGGTGTTTACTGCACCGGATTGGCGCAAAACCAATGGAGTTGCGCGAACTAGTCGATCAGTTATTCTGCAGGGAAATGAAGTTGCCGGTGCAGAATTTCGTTTTGAACAGGGCAAGCTTCTGTCGTGGAATGCTGAAAAGGGAAAGGATGTTTTGGATAGCTATTTCAACACCGATGAAGGAAGCCGAAGGTTGGGAGAAATCGCCCTCGTTGGGTGTGAATCGCCAGTTTTTCAAGCAAATCGATTGTTCTACGATACGCTTCTTGATGAGAATGCTGCGGTACATATTGCATTTGGGGCAGGATACGAAACAAATCTCCAGGATAACGAAGCAATGAGCGATGCGCAAAAAGATGCTTGTGGTTTGTCTCGTTCGAACGTGCATGAGGATGTGATGATTGGCTGTCTTGAAACAGAAATCATCGGCAAATCCTATTCGGGGGAGGAGCATGTGCTCATGAAGCAGGGGCGGGTCTGTGTGTAACAACCTAGCTATGCAGTTTCTCGCTTGACTGGCTGAAAGGCTCTGACGTATACTTATTATATGATAATGAATGTCAAAATTCTTGGTATCTTGATTGCGATGGTAGCTCATCAAATTTTGGGTGCGCTATGGTATTCACCCTTATTGTTTTCAAACGCTTGGATAAAGTCGATTGGAAAAACGCCGGATGATTTTAAAAATCAAAAGGGGTTTGCCACGAGCTTTATTTTGAGCTCACTGGGGGGATTGGTCATAGCCTGTGCACTTGGATATCTTCTGTATGTATTTAAGGTCGAACAATTATGGCAGGCAATTCTTCTCGGTATTTTTCTAAACATTGGATTTGTCATCAGCAATAGCCTTGTTCATGCACCGTTTGAGTCCAAGTCATTTTCACTTATGCTTATTTCCCGTGGATTTGACCTTGTGACGTATACGGTAATGTCGATTGTCCTGTTTTATCTGGGATAGAAGTTTTCAAAAACGCAATGGGAGCATTGCTGTTCTCATTGCGCCGGTTTTGTTTGGACGCTGTGAATTGAGCCCTTGGTTGTCCTCAAGATAAAATCGGCGATACCTGGCGCAACCCCTTGAATAAACCACGCAAATTTCCCAAGGAATCCATAGATAATTCGTTTTTTACGCTTTGCGATGCATTGTCTTATCAGCGTTGCCGCTTGGATTTGAGAGATCGTTGCATTTCGTTTGTGTTGTTTGATGTCTCCATCTGCTGAAATAAACACCTTGTCGGGATCATTCTCAACATAGGGCAAATACACCGAACCGATATGTACGCCAGTGTGGCATAGTTCTGCGTCAATAGCCTGAGCAATGGCAGACACCGCCATCTTCGACGCCGAATACACCGAAGCGCCGGGAAACCCGACAACGCCAGAAATACTATTCACAAAAATTACCGAACCCGATGATTCCAAGAGAAAAGGAAGTGCACATAATGTCGTGTGTATGCTTCCCAATGTGTTTACGTTAAACACCTTGGATGGAACAGTGGGATTCAGATCGATAAATCTACCTCGCATTGATAACCCAGCATTGTTGACTAGTATATCGATGCCCTTCCAGTGTTGTTGGGAGGTGGTGATGAGGGCCTCCACATCTTTTTGATTGGTAATATCTCCGGTTAAGACAAGCGATTGTGCTTTAGGAAAGGCGTTTGTGATTTCTTCTAGTTTTTCTTTTGTACGTGCGTGAAGCGTGACGTATGCACCTTCAGAGAGTGCCATAAGGGCGAGCTCTCGACCGATGCCCTTGCTTGCACCGGTTATAATCATGCGTTTTTCTAGAAACGGGGATGTCACTATACAGTGTAGCACAGTGGGGCTGTGCTGTTAACATACATAGGTGTTTAGGATATGTGGGGAGCATTCACAAAAGATGCTGTTTATTTGAGAAAAGGGTCTTGTTTAGAGTTAGATAGATCAAGATACCGAATACTATTTGTTTTCGCTATCGTTTTTAAGGCCTTGTTCCCGAATAAGCATTAGTAAGTTCCACGCCTCTGGATCTGATACTTCAGCGCCTGCCGCAATGAGAGTCTCCATTATTGCGGTAGTCCTGTTCATCAAGGCCGCCACTAACAGAGGGGTCCTGTCCTCACTGTCTTTTGCATCGATATCTGCTCCAGCATCGATCAATGTCAGAATTACTTCTGGATTTTGCCCTCCGGCGGCTGCATATATAAGTGGAGTGCTACCGTCTTTATCTTGTGCATTGACATCCGCACCAGCGTCAATTAGGGTACGTGTTATTGCTGGGTTTGAGTTCAACAGGGCTGCTATCATCAACGGCGTAACTTTATCTTTATCTCGTGTGTTAACGTTTGCACCTGCCTTAATCAAAATAGTCATTATTTCTGGAGTCTCTCTAGTGATTGCATACATAAGCGGAGTGCTACCGTCTTTATCTTGTGCATTGATTTTTGCACCTGCGGCAATAAGAGCTTGAACAATTTTTGGATCTTGGGAGACGTATGCGGCTCCCATCAATGGTGTTTTTCCCTCTTTATTTTGTGCGTTGACATTGGCTCCTGCGGCGATACGTTTTTGTACTTCAGAAAGGGTCATTTCTATCCATGCATCTTCCTCAAAAGGTAATTGCGAGTTCTGAGCAAACAAAAAAGCATTAACCAAAATGTATAAAATTATGACTGATATGGCACGCATACTTTTAAATATCATTAATGCTATAAGTTTGTCAAGCATCTTCAAGTGTTAGAACAAAAAGAGGGATTTGAAACAGAAGAATTGATGAACACCGGAAAGAAACCAAATCTGCGATATATGGAAACGCTAAATCCGTCGCAGCATATACTATACCCCTTTAAGTTTTCTCAGGATAAAGGAAACATGCAAGCTGCAACACAAAGGAGATTGTCTTTTGGAATAATCTTGTATATTGTCTTTCTAATATAATTTTATTATAGTAGCAACACAGCACTCAACAGTGCAGCTTGTAGCTGATAAGGAGGGAAATCCATGTCAAAGAAGCTTTATAGAATAATCGTAACAGTAATAATGCTTGGTATCGTAGTGGTTAGCTGTGATGGAGCAGGTCTTTTTGGGAGATATGCTGAGGTTTCCACAGAAGCTGATCTTCAGAGGATGCGGAATAATCTTAGAGGGTACTACGTGCTTGTAGATGATATCACCCTGAGCGGTGATTTTGAACCGATAGGAGGGGGCATTTTAAATCCCTTTGCTGGAACCTTTAATGGGAACGGTAGAACGATCAGCAATCTAAAGATAGCAGGATTAGAGAAGTGGAATGTGGGATTTTTTGGGCGCATAGGACCAAAAGGAGTGGTACATGATCTGAAGCTTATCCTTGCAGATGGGAACTCAAATGATCCTAGCATAGAAGGGGACTGGGACGTAGGAGCACTCGCAGGAGAGAGTGAAGGAATTATTAGCAATGTTAGCGTCGAGGGCGGTTATGTGAAAGGGACAGGTTTAGGAGTTGGCGGATTGGTGGGGGATATGAGAGAGGGAAGGATTGAAAACAGTTATACAACAGGAGATGTAGAAGGGGTTAGCTCTACCGGCGGATTGGTGGGGGATATGAGAGAGGGAAGTATTAAAAACAGTTATGCATTGGGAGATGTAAAAGGAGATGGTTTTGATGGTGGTCTGGTGGGAGATATGAGAGAGGGGAGTATTGAAAACAGTTATGCAATGGGAAATGTGAAAGGAAGTTTTGATGCTGGTGGCCTGGTGGGATACATGAGCACGGGGAGTATTGAAAACAGTTATGCGTTGGGAGATGTGTCAGGATCCAAATTTGTCGGTGGACTGGTGGGGCAGATGAAACCAGAGAATATGGAAAGAGGAAGTATCAAAGGCAGTTATGCAGGGGGAATGGTGACAGGAAGTGGTAATGTTGGCGGTCTGATGGGATACATGGAAATGGGAAATATTGAAGGCAGTTATGCAACAGGGAGAGTGATGGGAATCTATAAAACCGGTGGACTAGTGGGATATATGGGAGCAGTAAGGGTTGAGAACAGTTATGCAATAGGAGCCGTGAGAGGAATCAGACATATTGGCGGATTGGTGGGGTATATAGACACAGGAAGTATTGGGAGCAGTTATGCGGAAGGTGCAGTAATGGGAGCCTATGAAACTGGTGGCCTGGTGGGAAATATGAGTAATGGTAGTATTGGGGGGAGTTATGCAATGGGAATTGTGACGGGAAACGGGACCTATAATAATAGATTTGGCGGGTTGGTAGGGTATATGTATGATAGTAGTATTGCTGCTAGCTATGCAGTGGGGGCAGTGACAGGAACTGATTATGTTGGTGGTTTGGTGGGATACATTTTTAGCTCGGATGATATTGAAAATAGCTATGCAACAGGGGCAGCGACGGGAGCTGATTATGTTGGTGGCTTGGTGGGATACATTTTTCACACAGGAGATATCGAAAATAGTTATGCAGCGGGGGCAGTGACGGGAGCCAATAAGGTTGGTGGTCTGGTAGGAGAGATTGCTGTTGTGCCTCATGAAGGTCGCATAGACTCCAGTTATTTTGATGTAAACTTAACAAAACAATTAGTGGGAATAGGTTTTTCAAGCAACAATACGGCACCACAGATTGTTAATGCCTACTATACTCGTGACTCAGGCGTGTATACCATGAGAGATAGTGGTAGATTGATAAACGATGATCTTGGTGATTTTCTTGGTTGGGGTTTCCCAGAGACTTGGAGAATGCAAGAAGGAGAATGGCCAAGACTTGCTTGGCAATAGCTCTATATTCTGTTCCTGATCTGATAAACTCACAAGAAAAATTATCCATGCCTGTCAAAAAACTTGTATAGCACAAGGCATAATCACTTGCTAGCTTGGAATTATAATATCAATATTTTGTGGATGCGTCGTATACCAATTGTGGCCATGGTAAGCACGAAAACAAGTATATACAGAATATCGAATGTGATCACAGAAGAGAAATCGTTCTCAACAAAGATACGTATGATACGCACGCTATGTGTTAAGGGAAGGATTTCAGAAACTATCTGAAGCGATTGGGGTAATTCCTCCAGGGGAAAGACGACTCCTGCGAAGAAAAACATAGGAGATAATAATCCGGTGAAGAAAAAGGAAAAGTGGTTGATTGATTTTACCATAGAGGTGATAACCAATCCGAGCGATGCAAACATAAACGCGTTGAAAAATCCAACCACTGGTGCAATAAGTCCCTCACCGATGGTGAAAATGCCCCCAATATACCCAACAATCAACACCGATAAGGAAAAGAAAAATCCCTTGGTTGCTGCCCAAAACAATTCGCCCAACATGAGACTTGTTGAATTAATCGGTGAGCAAAGCATCACATGATAGACTTTGTCAAATCTCAATCGAATAAATGTTCCATAGGTACATTCAAACGCGCTGGTGAACATGCTTGCAGAAACCAATAAACCGGTCATGAGAAAGCGTATATAAGAAACTCCTCCCATGGTGTCGATATAACGTCCTAGACCAAGCCCAATACCCACTAAAAAAATCATGGGTTCCAATAAGGGGGGGAGTGCATTGCTGAATATGTTCTTGCTGTATACCTTGAGGTGACGAAACCATACACCAAAGGATTGCCTCGCAAGGCTTGGTGTGTGTACTGGATGGGATTGCGTAGTTTTAATAGTTTTTTGAGCAGCTTTACTCATTGAGTCCCCTTCCTGTTGTTTTCAAAAACAGATCTTCAAGGTTCGATTGGCGTATAATGACGCTGTGTCGCTCGGTTGTGATATGTTCAGCGAGTTTTTGCAATGTTCCGACATCATCAGAATAGAGATACCCTCCCTCATCGGCGTTTTCTATGCGCACAGAATCAGGGATATCCTTAAGCTCTTTGAGCAATTCGGGATCTTTTAATTCCAATACAAAACCCTCGATGTTCTTTTGTACGAGATATTGCGGATTGCCGTCGATGACGTTTTTCCCATTGTTCACTATGTATATATGGTCAGCAAGGCGATAGGCTTCCTCCATATAATGGGTGGTAAGCAGTATCGTAACTCCTTCTTTCATAAGATTGCGCAGTTTTGCCCAAAGGTTCTGGCGCACTTGGGGGTCAAGCCCGGTGGTTGGTTCATCGAGGATGAGGAGTCTTGGCTTGTTCAACAATGCGCGTGCAAACGCAAGGCGTCGCTGCATGCCGCCAGAAAGTGCTTGCACAGGAACATTGGCCTTTTCTGTCAATTCCATAAATTCCAACTGTTCCTCGATGCGTTGTAATGCAATGTTAGAAGGAATGGAATGCAAGCGAGCATAGATCTGCAAATTTTCTTTTACGTTGAGTTCGCGATCAAGATTGTTTTCTTGCGGCACGATTCCCGTAAGCGTCTTGATAGCAATCTCATCTCGGCGGGGATCATACCCCATAACAGAGATTTCAGTGTCTTTATGTTTATCTGGTTGCACCAAGCCGTAGAGGCAAAACATAGACGTTGTCTTTCCTGCCCCGTTTGGGCCAAGCAAACCATAACATTTCCCCTCTTCGACATCAAAATTCATGCCATCTACTGCTTTGAAGGAGCCAAACGTCTTGTACAAGTTTTTTATACTTACTATGATTTTCATGGATATAGGTAACAGTTATATGTTATACTATTATACTCTTGTTATCAAGTAAGTATGAGGAGATGATATGGATAAAATTTTAAAAAAGTATTTTAAATTAACAATACTAATACTGGTTTTTATACCGGTGAGAATCTTTGCTGGAGGACAGGCAGAACAGTTATTGTTGAATGTTGATCCGCAGCAAAAGCACTATCTTTCTCCGGGCATTGCAGATGGCAATAACGACACCATAACGATTCCCTTTGGTTCGGCCATTGATATTCCTTCAGGATTAAATATCTCTGGATATGAGTTCAATGTTTTCGATATAACGGGGACCATGGTATATCAACAAAGTGAAAAACAAACAGAAAAGCGTTCGAAATCTGGGCGTGTGCGCTATAGCGGGAGCAGGCCAACAATTCCCGATGCGATAACCTGGAATGGGGTTGGCGATGATGATTCCTTGCTTCCTGAGGGAGAATACACCTATCAACTTGTTTTTTATGATTCTGCAGGACAAAAAATTCAATCACCACCGTTCGCATTGCAGATTGATAACACCGCACCAGTTATTGATGCGTTTCCACGACCGCGCAACGCATTGTTTTCTCCGAACGATGACGGTATTCGCGATACGGTGACTGTCTATCAATCGGGAAGCCGTGAATTGCTCTGGGATGTACAGATATATTCAGAGAGCAGGGATCTTGTGTACAGCACTTCGTTTCAGAATGCAAGCCCTGGAAACAGCACCTTGGACATTACTCCACCGGAAGAATTTGAGTGGAATGGAAAGGATGCATCGGGAGAAGTTGTGCCAGATGGATATTACCAGTACGTACTCGTCGGGCGTGACCGCGCAGGAAACGAAACTCAAGCGGTACACCCGCGCTCTATTATAGTGAGTCAAAATTCTGACCTGGTGTTATTTGCTCCACAAACAGGAGAGCCGGCTTTTTCACCAAACAACGATGGACTTCGTGACACATTGATGTTGCGGGCTGAATTATTAGATGAAGAAAAAGGCGACAATTGGAGTCTGGTTTTTACTCCAAAAGATAATCCAGATGAAACGCTTTATTTTGAGACAGGTGTTTTTCCTGTCAGAGAAGATCTTGCCTTGGATGGGAGCGATAGCTCAGGTGCAATTTTGCCTGATGGCGAATACGTTGCAATTTTCACGGTATACGATGGAACAAGTATTGTTTCTGAGAGTTTTCTAGACGTTGTCATTGATACTGTCGCACCGCGAGCAACCCTGGCCTTGCAGACAGCACCGCTGCCAACGACACGCCAAGATGTTCCATTTACGTTTGGAGGGGAACGACGATCACATGTCGTTGCAGATATTCAGGCGGAATCTAACATTGATTGGTCTGTTATATTGACGAGCAAAGAAGAAGCAACCTATGAATTTTCTCTGCAGGAATTAGGACTTGCTGATGGTATTCTGCAAGTGAATTGGTTTGGTGAGGGCCCAGATGGCACATTATTACCCGATTCTATATACAATGTTCGTATTGAAGGATCTGATGCAGCAGGAAACAAGGGCACCTCGCGACTTATCCGCGTTCAAAAGGACACTCGTTTGGCAGAAATTGGTGTTGAACTTGAAAAAGACTATGTTGGTGGACCAGAAAATCGGGTTCCAATTAGACTCTCGTATGAATATCCAGAGTCAATAGATGAGTTTCTTTTGGAAATCAGAAATGCTGCAGGTAATGTTGTATATTCGAGCTATAAGCGCAATCCGTTTTCGATACTTGAATGGGCTGGATTTACAAATAGCAATTATCTTGTAGACGAGGGTGAATACTTTGTCTCGCTGCAAGTGAAATATTTCAACGGACATTATCCAGTTGTTGAGGGCGTTGGCCCCATCATCGCGGATCTCACCCCTCCGGAAGTGTATGATCTCAGTGCACCCTATCGTGTATTTTCGCCAAATGGAGATAGCCTCCGAGATACGATTACGATTAATCATTCAGTTGAAAATACAGGAAATGAGTGGACAGGAGAAATACGCGGAGCAGGCAATACAGTGATTCGAACATTCTCGCTGGGAGTTACGCCAGAAGAATATGTGTGGGATGGACGAGATGATAACGATAGGCGTGCTGTTGATGGTGATTATCTCTACGTTTTGCAGGGATACGATGTTGCAGGCAATAGAGCCGAGAAGATCCTCCCAATCATCGTTGATACTGGATCTCTCAATTCACAGCGATGGACACCGCAAGTTGGGATGGAGGTTGGACCTCAACCGTTTAGCCCCGATGGTGATGGTGAAAATGATGAACTGAATATTACACTTACTGCGGAACAGGACATTGGAATTAGTGATTGGTCGATCAATATTATTGATCAGCGTGGTGAAATATTCTACACGCAAGAAGGGCAAGACGCTCCAAATACCGTTATCACCTGGGATGGCCTCAACGCGGAAGACGAGTTATTACAACCCGCAGATACTTATACGGTACAACTTTTGGCAACAGATGTTTTTGGCAATATTGGAACCGTTGAACGAGATCTCGAAACGGGTATTTTCTTGGAACGCCTTGAAGATGGAAGACTGCGTATTCGTATTGCCAGCATCTATTTTGGAGGATATCTTTCAGATTTCTTGATCGTAAATGAAGAGCAGCTGCAAGCCAATCTCAAAACGGTGCGAACGCTTGCAAGAATTCTTAACAAATACGACACGTATTCAATTGGAGTAGCAGGATATGCTGCACATCTTTTGTATGGCGATGAGCAAAGGCGTGGAATTGAACAGCGAGAGGTGCTGCTTCCCTTGTCACGTGCGCGTGCTGAAAATGTGAGGCGAGCGTTGATCATACTCGGTGTTGATCGAAATAGGATGAGTACGCAAGGATTTGGAGGAGATGATCCAATTGTTCCACATACTGATGTACAAAATCGCTGGAAGAATCGCCGCGTAGAGTTTATACTGGATCCAACAGAAGAATAGAGTACTAAGGAGAGAAGACTAGGAATGGGTAAAACACAAAGAGGGCGGCTGTTTAAAGCCGAGGGGGGTGTTCGTGGAGTATGCCCAGTTACGAAGAGAACTGGGGTAAAATTACTTTTTGAGCACGAAATAGATGGCAATAAGGTTATGATTTCTAAGATTGGCCGCGCCACTTTGAGAAATCAGTCAAAAAAGAAAGAAGGTTAGGAGGGAGCAATGCATTCAGTAGCGCTTATTTTTGCTTCTGGCTTTGAAGAGATAGAGGCGATCACGCCATATGATTTGTTAAAGCGAGCAGGCATTCCTGTTACCACATATGGATTAGGATCACTGTCGATTGAGTCGTCACGCGGGATGACCATAACAGCTGATCAGATTCTTGATGTGCAATCAATAATGGACAATCACTCTGTATTGCTGCTTCCTGGTGGACCTGCAGCAGAGCTTTTGGCATCTTCTGAGGATGTTATTCGTTTGGTTGAGCATTTTATTCAGGAACCGCGTATGCTTGCTGCCATTTGTGCATCGCCAAGTTTTGTTCTTGGAAAATCATTTCTTTCAAAAAGAAAAATAACTTGCTATCCGGGCACTGAAAGTGCTGTGTGTGATGGTATTGTTGATCAAGAACAAGAAGTCATCGTTGACAAGAATCTAATAACAGGGCGAGGACCAGGATCTGCCACTCCTTTTTCCCTAAAGATCATCGAGGTTTTGACTGATCGCGCAACAGCAGACCGCGTTGCACAAGAAGAACTGCTGTACACCGGCGCCTACTAGATTCATCGGGGTCTAGGTGTACAGCTCTTCTCGATGCTGCAAATGTAGTGTCTGAAAAGCATATTTTCTTTGTATTGCTGTATTAATGGCAAAACAGGCTAGGTTTCTGTATTTCGCTCAGCAAGGATGCGGAGTCCACGCAGAGTGTGCAGGTAGTCTATGGTATGTAAGGCTTTCGTTTTGTCCATAATATACCGGGAATCACCTCCGGTACCAATTCGATGGAAGGGTTCGTTGTATTTTTTTTCTATGGTATTAGCAATATGCGATACTACACCAACGTAGCCATGAATAATGCCGATTTGTAGGGATTCATCGGTTGTCGTTCCCAGTGGTTTGTCGCTGGCATATGTGTCTAAGGGAACAGGATGAAGCAGTGCAGTGTGTTTAAGTAAGGCATTAAATGCAGTGGTAATACCAGGAAAGATATTTATTCCAAGCACCTTTCCCGCACCGGATACCGCGGTAATTGACAAGGCAGTTCCAAAATCAAACACAATGCAAGGCCCCGTATAACAAGTATGGGCAGCAACCGCATTGGCAAGCAGATCAGCACCTAATTCTTTTGAGAGCGGCTTCTCTAATCCATGATCCAAGTCTAGACTAACGACCAATGGGGTGAGATCAAAATGGTGTCGGAGGACATGAATGATTTTATCAGTAAGTCCGGGCACAACTGATGAAACAATGGACACATCTATTGCCTTCTTGAATTCCTTAAAAATTGACTCAAATGTCAGTCGGTGTTCATCGAGCGTTTTTTGCACATGGGTGCTTAATAGCCATTCTTGTTGACATTGCGCTTCTTCCCAGAGGGCAATAGAGAGAGAAGAGTTTCCTATACTAATTGTTAAACATGTCATTGTAGCCTGCAGCGAGCGACGGGAGTCGAACCCGCGTAGCCAGCTTGGGAAGCTGATGTAATACCGTTATACGACGCTCGCGAAACATTATTATACGCTATTTCGAGGAGCTGGACAATGAGGCGGGTAATGGTCGCTGTTGGGATCGCTAGTATTTCTTTGAGAAACATGGTAGGATCAACCATGAAAAAACTACCACTGATAAGCCTCTTTGCGGTGACGATTGCTTCGTGTAATGCAGTTCCAGAAATTGTAAAAGATTTGGGGGATGGCCTCTATGGGCACATAAAGACTGACAAAGGAGATATTGTTTTACGTCTTTTTTATGAACGAGCGCCGCTAACAGTGAGTAATTTTGTTGGCCTTGCAGAGGGAATTCTTGAAAACTCTCACGTTGATGGACAACCGTTCTACAATGGGCTGGTATTTCATCGAGTGGTGGATGATTTTGTCATTCAGGGGGGCGATCCGGAAGGAAATGGAAGTGGTGGCCCGGGATATAATTTTCCTGACGAATTCCATGCGGAGTTGCGCCATGACAAAAAAGGAATGGTGTCAATGGCAAATAGTGGCCCGAACACCAATGGAAGTCAGTTTTTTATTACCCTGACTGACACGCCGTGGCTTGATGATAAGCATTCGGTGTTTGGAGAAGTTGTCGTGGGAATGGAAGTGGTGGAGACCATTGCAGAATCAGATAGTATGCGAAGCGTTGATATCATCCGCGTTGGCGATGGCGCAAAAAAATTCAATGTGTCTCAAGAAGAATTTACCGCTTTGATCAACACAATTCTTGAAGCACAACGTGCGGCTGCTCTTGAACGAAAGAATGCCGCTATTGCGACAATTAAAGAAAAATGGAGTGGTGTAACTGAAAACAAAGATGGTATGTTTTTTGAAATCCTAAAGAATGGCACGGGAAGAGCGCCTGTTCGAGGTGATCGGATAACAGTACAGTATACCATTGAAACCCTAGAGGGAAGAGTCATCGATTCAAGCTATTCATCTGGTTCAGCGCCGCCGCAATTTGTTTTTCTGCAAGATAGGGTATTACCAGCTTGGGAACTTGCCATAGGCGAAATGCAAATTGGTGAAAAAAGACGCGTTATCAGCCCGCCAGAATTATCTTTTGGAACTGATGGATTAGAAGGGTTTATAGAATCGAATGCCTATGTGTACTATGAACTCGAACTCGTAAGTGTCGAACAATAAGCATTGACGTAAAATAATCATTTTTTCAGTAATAAAAGTGTGAAAACGCTTTTGTTGTTATCTTTCTTTCTCGTCGTTGTAGAGATACATGCAGAATATACGATAAAGAGTTCCTTGCAGTATGCGGGTGAAACGAGCATTTCTATTCGATATGCAAGCAAGGGCCTTCATTTTTGGATGGCTTTATCTCCTCAGAATGGGCAAGAACAACAATTGCAGGGATTTCTGATTGATTCTCCTGTCTTGCAATTTGGTTCTTTTTCAGAAAGGGGAATCTATGCCCGTCTTGCAAAGCATGCTGCCGTTGCTGCATGGAGTCAAACCTTTACTCAAAAAAACGGTTGGAATCGTATTTATGAGATAACTAATACCCGCAGCGCCCGGCTCAGAATGGGATCGTTTTCTGTATGGCAGCGACGTTCGGATAGTACCATTACAACTACTCTGGATACCTGGCTATGGGGAACGGACACCGTTGGAATATATTCAGCCATACTATATTCTACACAACGAAAACCTATTTCATTTGATACGTGGATTATCGATTATTATCCGCAGTCTTTGGCAACGATGCATTATGCACTAATCAGCACTTTCTTTTTAGATCCATTTCAATTTGCAATAGATGGATATGTGAGTACGAGTGCGAGCGAATTACCTCAAGCAGCCCTGCGAATCTATGCAGCAGTTCCTTATCAAACGAATCGGTTCGCATTGTTGTATTCCTATTATGCGCAACAATACCGTGATCGCGAGGGGGATGTTGCGGAATGGAATCATGAATTTTCTGGCGAAATGCGAAACTCCTTTTTGGAGGGTTTGGTAATCGCCCGGGTTCTGTTTCGCCATAGGTATCCATTTGCTGAATTTCCAGCGCGATGGAATATGGATATGGAAATCCGCTATCAACTGAATCAAAGCAAAAACGACATTTTCTTTCAAGAAGATCTTGGTGTACAGCTTGAACTATATGGCAATGGCATGCTCTTGCTTGACCATTTGTCGGTTGATCTAGCTTTTCGCGTGAAAAATTGGAGGTTTGAAACCTATATTTCTTTGAATACGGCGGTGGTTCCAGAAGAAGAGAAACTGCTCCAAGAAAAACTAAAATTAGGATTTACATGGAAGCATCCAATGACCTATGGCTTTGATTTCACCATAGAATTTCAAGAAGATATCATGCTGGGATGCGCTGTATCGATAGCTGCAAAGCTTGGAAATATTGAAACAAAGATGAAATTGACTATTCTCGAAAATCGTTCTGTGGAAACAATTGAGCAATTCACTGAAGATATTGCACTTACCTGGAGCCTCCACTATACGTTCAAAAATTAATGAGAGGCAGCTCTTTCTTTATTTAGTAATCCGCAGAGACTGATCTGCTGACGTTTTGAACGATAAAGATTACTAAAATACCGAAGTGAGAAGATTTCGAATTACTATTGCAGTGGAAAAATAGAGCATCATGCCGACAAGGTCGATTATAGTTCCCATTAGGGGGCCGGTCATAACGGTGGGATCGAGGTTAAACCGCGCAATGATTAAAGGAGAAAGGGCACCAATGAGTGCTGAAAAAATACACACAAAAAATAATGCAGCTGCAACAATAAGTGCTTCTCCAAATTCAATTCCAGGTGGGAAGTAGATTCCGCGCAGCAGAATTACGCCAGATAAAAAGATAGCGAGTATCAGAGATACACGTAATTCCTTCCAAACCACTTGAAAAATATTTTTGTATGAGACTTCGTTTCGCGCAAGCCCCCGAATCAGGAGGGTGGAGCTTTGCGTGCTGATGTTTCCGCCTGTTTGGGTTATCACTGGGAGAAACCAGATAAGAAACAAGGCACTGCTCATTAAAGGCTGAAATACACTCAAAAGATTGGTTGTGAGTGTTCCTGCAAGAAGCAGGAGAATTAACCAGGGAATTCGCTTAAGAACAAGATGCCACACTCCACTGCCAAGATATCTATTGGCGGTCCCTCCCATCGCGCCCATTTTGTAGACATCCTCGGTTTGTTCGATACGCAGAACATTGAGTGCTTCATGAATGGTGACGATGCCAAGAATACGGTTGAGCTTGTCGATAACAGGAATATACAAAAGACTGTATCGTTCCATAATTTGTACAACTTCTTCTTGATCGGTATCTTCTTGCACCGATACAACCTTGGATTCCATGAAATCAGTTATTATGGCATTTGGATTATGTTCTTCGCTTGCGAGGAGTGTTCGCAGAGAAAGGACACCTACGATTCTCTGTAATTGATCAACAACGTAGATGTAATAGAGTGATCGCAGTTCGGGTGCAGTTCTCCGCACAAAGATCATACATTGTTTAACAGAGATATTGCTGCGTACAGCGAGGTAGCGAGGGGTCATGATCCCGGCAGCATCGTCATGGTCAAATCGAAGCAGAAAAATCATCTCTTGTTTTGCGCTATCATCGAGAGAATCCCAAATATCAGATCGCACCGTATCAGGTAGTGCTTGAAAAATATCAACGAGGTCTTCAGGTTCTATCAACGAGAAAAGATTTTGCATGTTTGCAATGGGAAAACTCTTTATCAGTGCTATCTGTTCTTCAATGCCAAGATTCTCCAACAGTTCAACACGCTGTTGCATCGTGCAGTGCAAAAACAATCTGCGGTGTTCTTCGGTTGAAAGGGAATACCACACGGTGCTGATTTCAGGAATAGGATAGCGGGTGAGGAGTGTTTCTAATTTCTTTTGGGTGGGATTTTTAAAATATGCATGAAGATCCACTAAGAGAGTATTGGCGTCATCGGTGAACATTGATTACCTCTATTTCTCGCTCCAAGATATGACCTGTTCGATGCTTGGTGATTTCTTCTAGCAAATGCATCAATTCGATGACATCTCGAAACTGTGCTTTGTTTCTGTTTTGAATGATGTTTGCATTTTGCGAAGACACAAAAGCTCCGCCGACGGATAATTCTTTCATGCCAAGGGAATCCAACAACGCACCAGTTGGCGCGCCAAATGAGCGATTATTTTTGAAGATCGACCCAGCGCATGGATGGTCAAAATGTCCTCGTTTTTTTCGATACGCAAAACATTGTTCTGAAAAAGTCAGCAAGGTCTGCGGATCTGCCTCTTCCAATGCCAAGGTGCACGCAACGATACACGTGCCAGGCATATCTTGAAAGGGCGAGTGTTTATAAGAAAAATCGGTATCGACAACAGAATATGTCTTGCAATCTCCATTTGTATCAAGATAGAGCACCTCACGCAGCACAGATGCAATTTCGTTGTCGAAACATCGTGCATTCATGTAGATTGCACCGCCAATACTTCCGGGCATTTTGTAAAAATTTTCAAGCCCCTTTAGTCCACGTTTTGCCGTCTCTTTTGCAAGCAAGGAAATGGAGACTCCCGCTTCGGCATATAACCGAGGCTGTTCTATGGACCATTTTTGCAGGGCTGCTGTTGTTATGAGTGGAAAATTGAGGTCCCCGCTTGAAAACAAGACATTCGATGCATCACCGATAACACGATAAAAACAATGAGTATCATGACAATGCGCAATTGCCTGTGCGAGGACATTTCGGTCTGTGTGAAAGAGAACAGGGGCCCGCCCTCCAATCTTGAGTGTTGATCGTTCTGACAACCGAGATTGGGTATCGATGTGTATTGGTGTATGTTGGGCTAACCAATTGAGTGTTTCTTGCATGAGCAGCACTTTCATAGTATTATTGCGTAAAAATTGTAACATTTCTACAATAAAAACTGTTACTTATATGGTGAAGGAACATGATGCATCGCAAGCAATTGCAATGGTTTACAAAGAACATTTTGCGACGGTGTATCGTATTGCATACGGAGTGTTACGTAACTCTGAACTTACCGAGGATGTTTGCCAGGAGGTTTTTATAAAATATGCCCATCATCACGATCGGCTTTCCCAAACTGATTATGTCAAGCATTGGCTCATGCGCGTTGCAAAAAACCTCGCAATTAATGTATCTAAACGTAGGGAGCGTGAAAAAAAGAGTTATCAGCGCTTGTTTATCGAATCCAAAAAATCTGAGGCTTCCGCTGATACCGATCTTATGAAACAAGAGACAATTGATACTGTTAAAACTGCCATTGATCTTCTTCCAAACCGCTATAGGGAAATTGTAATCATGCGAGAGTATGGTGGCGCGTCGTATAAGGATATTGCGCGCGTATTAAATACAACAGAAAACAATGTAAAAGTGCACATGTTTCGTGCAAGAAAGAAAATTGCAGAAATATTAATAAATAACGATGAGAAGGTAGCATATGAAAGTATCTCCTAGCAACATGAACGGAGAATACATCAACAAAATGTATGATTCGTATATCCTCCATTTGAGCAGTTCAAATCTTTCCCATACACAGGAGCCAGATAAGATTGAGATCGCCCAACAAAAGGTGTGGACAGCTATCGAATCAAAACTGTCCCCAGATAAGCCACGAAGGATATTTGAAGCTAAAAAGATACGGTTATACACCAAGAATTTGGGATTTGCATTTGCCGGAGGAATGGCAATGCTGGCGGTTTTGTTTTTTATATACCCACCACAAGCGGTGCCATCACAACTAACTGCTTCAGATATTGAATTTCCTGAGCAATCGATGCAAGAATTTCAATTAGCACCAGTGGCTGATGGTTCTTTGCAATTTCAGCTTCCAGAGGAGACCGAATTTATTATTCAGGGGAGCCCTGTTTTGTATTCGCAATGAGATATCTTGGTCTAAGCTTACTTGTTTTGATGCAGTTTGGTACGGGTGTATTTGCTGCAGATGGTGGTGCAACTAATGCTCAAAGCAAGAATCCATCGCTGTTCAGAGTCCAACTTGTGCAAGCACAAGAAATAGACGATCTTTCTGAAGAAGAAGCACTTTCTGTAGAAGTTTCATTATATGTTCGAGATGGCGAAGAGAATATCGTTTGGAGCCATACGAAATCTGAATTAGTGCATGAGGGAACTCCGGTACATTTGAATGTAGAGGGAAAAAACATAAGATTGTATGGACAACTGTTTGCATTAAAGGGAGAAGATGAGCACGTTCTTACGGTTCATATGCAAACATGGTTGCGTGATCAGAAAAGACGTAAAGTGATCTATAGAAATTTCAGTGAGAGCATCAAGGTAAAAGAAAAGATCCCGGTTGAAATTTTCCCATTGGGCAATCTCGCTTCTGCAGATGAGAAAGAATCTCTGTTATCAATGATTTTTAATCGATTGTTTAAAGAACAGTCATCAATGAACGCGAGAGGGCGTGGAAGACTGGATGCTCAGAATTATCAATTGTCGATGCAAGTGATCATTGGAAAACAATGATAAAACGTGGAATATATGCGATCACATTAATCAGCGTGCTTATGCTCGTTGGATGGGTTATCATTGACAGTCGAAAACCACGAGTTCGATCGCTTGATGTCGTTCGTGCGAACCAAGACCTTGCGGTAATAAAAGGAAGAAATTTCGGAACCAAACAAGGAAAGGTTTTTCTCAATTCAATAGCACTTGATGAATCGCATATCCTCTCGTGGGATTCCCATGAAGTGCAATTTGCTATTCCTGAACAATTTTCGGCAGGGCTGGTGTCTATTGAAGTTGCATCACGCCGGAGTAATGCAATGCTGTTTTTGCGCAATGAAACAATAGTGCTTGATCCAAAACCACAAGAGATTATTGTGCTTGAATCACTGCAGGCACAACTAGGTGAATTAATTCGTATTGAGTTGCCGTTTGATGTAGATATTGAAACAATCAAGGTTTATTATAGCAACGCCACTGATTCCCTTTATCCGGTGATCCGGCAATACCTCACCTATCTAGCCAATAATGTGGTATCGGTGCAGATTTCTGATTCAGATATAGACTCTATAGTTATTCACACGTCGCGAACGGTGATAAAACAACCGATTGAGACAGAATTGGTATCCGCATTGCAATACGATAAACCGCGAACGTATTTTCTTGCACAAACGGTGCTCAGCACTGCTGATCAACTCGAAGGAATACGCAGAAGGGTAATAATTCCGCAAATACAGAACGAAGCACCTCTTCAGGTTGTACAACCTCTAGAACCATTACCATTCCCTGCACTGCATTACGTATCTGCTGCCTTTCGAGTAACCCATGGAGTGCAAGTTACGAGCCATCGTACAGTGTGGGATATCACAGATAGAGAGCTCGAGCAGCGCTACGCGGAGGGATTTTCTCAACGATACCTTAGGGCAGTTCCCTTGTCTGAGAATTTGCGCACGGTGCACGATACGCTGTCGAGAGGCCTCACTACTCCATCAATAACAACACTAACAACGCTTCATGCGCGATTAGATGCCTCATTTTTTGAAGAAAATGAATTAACGGCAATGGATGCTTCTTTGATACTTCTTTCTCTTTTGCGGAGGCTTGCAATTCCTGCAAAATTGGTAAATGGATATATCTATCGAGAAAGGCTCATTCCACACACATGGACAGCATTTTTTGTTGTTGGTGTAGGGTGGGTCCCTTTTGATCCATTTTATCTCTATGTATATGGTGGAAGCGAAGCGGATACAGAGGGTTCATCTTCGAGTATTTTCTATACTGATAATACACATATTGCATTGGCAGAGGATGATATGTCAGACATGGTTTTGAATCCACAGGGTGAACATCTTGCACAATTTTTTCCACCAGTGGAACAAAACTATTCAGCAAATGGAGCGTTCTTTTTTGTTTCAGAAAAACTTCTTCCGTAGTTTCTTGACCAAGAACGTGCTAACCAAGTAGGATTTGACAGTGAAGACACTTGTGCGAACACATTATCTCCAAGCACTCATCGATAAAGAAGAACAAAGACAGTTAAATGGGTTGGAGCTTATTGCTTCGGAGAATTTTGTTTCTCCTGCGGTACGATCTATATGTGGATCGGTACTCACACATAAATACGCAGAAGGGTATCCGGGGAAGCGATACTATGGCGGTTGTGAAGTTGTCGATGAAATTGAATCCTATGTGATAGAGCAGTTTCAATCGCTTTTTTCTGCTGAGTACGTAAATGTACAACCGCATTCAGGAAGTACTGCGAATTTTGCGGTCTTTTTTGCGTGTTTATCCCCCGGCGACACCATTCTAGGAATGAACCTTGCGCATGGTGGTCATTTAACACATGGTTCGCCGGTGAGCATTTCAGGAAAATGGTTTCATGCGGTGAGTTATGATGTTCACAGGGATACGCAGTTAATAAATTTTGATGATGTGCGTAGTAAAGCGAAAAAACACCGTCCAAAGATAATTATCGCGGGTGCTTCTTCGTATGCGAGAGCGATTGATTTTGCGCATTTTCGAGCTATTGCCGATGAATGCGATGCCCTGTTGATGGTTGATATGGCGCACATTGCCGGCATTGTTGCTGCAGGATTGCATGATTCACCGATTCCGCATGCACATATTGTAACGAGTACTACCCACAAGACTTTGCGTGGCCCCAGGGGGGGATTGATTCTTATGGGGACTGATTTTCCAAATCCATATGGCGTTGTTGCAGCGAAGTCTGGAAGAACCAAAAAGATGTCGGAGCTTGTTGATAGCTCAATCATTCCCGGAATACAAGGTGGACCCTTGCTTCATATCATTGCTGCAAAAGGCCAATGTGCAAAAGAAGCGCATACGTTGTCATTTAAGCAATATCAAAAGCAGGTATGTGCCAATGCACGAGCACTTGCGGAAGCTTGCCAAAACAAGGGAATGCATATTGTAACGGGAGGAACCGATAATCATATTGTGCTTGTTGATTTACAAAATATGGGAGTATCAGGAAAAGATGCAGAAATTATTCTTGGTGAAGTAGGTATCACGGTAAACAAAAACATGATACCCTATGATACAAGAGGCCCACTGACTACCTCAGGTATTCGCCTCGGCACGCCGGCGCTTACATCGCGAGGAATGAAAGAGGGCGATATGCATACCGTTGCAAATTTTATTTGGGAGGCACTGCAAGGAGATGGTCAAGAAAAGATATCTCAGAAAGTGCAAGAATTTGCATCTGGATTTCCCTTATTTTTTGATCTAGGTGAGGAAGAGAATGCAACCTGAGAAACAAAAACAGACGAAATTACGCATGATCCGGTTCAATCGGGGAGCATATATTTCGGTTGAGGGCAAGGCTGACAATTTCTATTTCTACATCATCAAAGAAGGTCGAATTCAAATAAATAAATCTACTGAGATTGTGCAAGAAGAAAGCAGTAATATCCTTGGTCCAGGTGATTTCTTTGGGGTTATTTCTGCTATGGCGTCACAGCGCCGTATTGAAACGGCTCGATCCTTGACTGAAAGCACGTTGATTGTCGTTCCGCGTGAAGAATACGGCAGACTTATCGTTCACAACACCCATATCGCGATGAAAATTATTGAAAGTTTTTCTCGTCGTATGCGGTTTTTAGATACTGCATTGGCAAAACTGAGCGGACATTCTTCATCGAATGCAGATCCTTCGAATATTTTTGAAATAGCCGAATACTATATGCGCCATCAAATGCCGATTACAGCAACTCAAGCGTATGCTGAATTTATACGCCTTTGCCCAAATGATTATCGCGTGAGGGAGGCAGAAAATGCCTTGGAGACACTTTCAAAGGAAGGTGTTAACGTTCCTTCTTTGGCGAAACCTGGAGAGGGGTTTACGCATCGTTTTCCAAAGGATACTGCGATTTTTCTTGAAGACATGCCGGGGCAATCTTTATACATCATTCAGAGTGGTAGCGTTAAGATTACTAAGATTTCAAATGGTAATGAAATTATGCTTGCCTTGCTTCGTCCGGGTGATATTTTTGGTGAGATGGCATTACTCGAACATAAGCCACGATCTGCTTCGGCGATTGCCTTTGAAGATTCGGTTTTGTTGTCGGTGAGCAGGGAAAACTTTGAACGTATTGTAAACACCCAGTCACAAATTGTAACGCGTTTAACCACACTACTTGCTGAGCGAATTTGGGTTCTCTATCGACAGCTTGCCAATACGGCAATTCCACACAAACTTGGGCGTCTCTATGATGCAATTGTGGTCCAGCTTGAAAAGAACCATGTAAACCTCGATCAAAATACTCCGTATACATTGACGTTTGGCCCGCAAGAATTGATCAGTTGGACAGGGATTCCGCATGGAGAAGGAAATATTTTGATGCGCGAATTGCTCAATGACAGGACTATATCTATTATAGATGGGAAACTACATATTTCGAGTATTGAAGAGTTAAAAAAACAGGCTCAATATTATAGAAAGATCGTAACAAGAAAGGTAGAAAAACGATGAATGAATTAGACGCTAAGCATGCTGTCAATGCGGTACAAAATGACATCGATATATCAGATGCCGACGAACAACCTGATGAAGAAGATTTTCTCAGCGGAGTGTGCCAATACACGGGTGATCCAGAGGAATGTGAAAGCTGCCAATAGCGAAGTGAGCAGTGTGAATATCTGTGGTTTCACACTCTAGCCAATATTCCAAACCCTTGTTCTAAAATCTAAACCTCCCCTAGGCAGGCAAATGATCGCTTGCTAGTATGTGACAATGAAGAAAGATAAAAGCGCACGTAAATGTCGCCAAAAAAATACCTACATGATTGTAGGAGGAGCACTTATTTTGGGTGGATTATCATCCCTTGGGATAGTATCGGTTGGTATTTCTCTTATGATTGCTGGCGGCCTTGCACTAGGAGGATGGGCGATACAGGCCTATCAAAGAAAGAACTGGGATCTGACCTCGCTATTCTATGTGGGTATGGGCCTTTTCGTTGGAGGATTCTATACCTTTGAGGACCTTCCTGCAGGAATTCCCTTGTTTGTTGCTGGAGGAATTTTGATTATCATTGGTATAGCAAAAGGCGGGATATTTCAGAAAAAGCAATCATTAGATGAAGAAGGCTCAGATACAAAAGACAAGGATGCTTCTGAACATACGCCCGGTGAATAGGAATTCTCGCCGATGATCGGCGCCTATACTTCAAGAAAGCAGAAAAATTTCAAGCGATCTTGCGGGGTGTTTTAGCTACTCGCGGCCTTTTTTGCTCTACGCCTGCGTTTTTTGGGTTGTGCCAATAATTCCAATGCGCGAGAAAGAGTAATGGTGTATACATCGTCTTGCTCTTCAAGAGGGCGATATTCCTTGACACATCCCACATAGGGTCCATAGGGGCCAATAGTGGCAAAAACATCCTTTTTCTGTTCAGGGTGTTTGCCTAGCTTACGCGGTAACGACAACAATTGCACTGCGTATGCGAGGGTTATCTCTTCTTTCGGCAGGTTGACCCGCTGTCTCTTTGGTTTTTTATCTCGTTCACCAAGTTGCAAATAGGGGCCATAAGGTCCGATTAGGTAATAGATTGTTTGCCCTGTCTCTGGATCTATGCCAATTTCGCTGGGAGGCTCGTTGGATACTGACATTATTTCTTTGATTACATCTTTTGTGATATCTGCAGGGGGGAGGTCTGAGGGGAAGTTTATCTTTTGATTTTCATCATCAGTGGGGTCAATATATGCGCCATATCGGCTGACTTTGATTGTGTCAGGAAGGGTGGGAATCTCAACTTGTCGTGCTTGATCTGCTTGAATTGATGGTTCAACGCGCGCAATCCATTCCTTTAACCCTGAATCACCAAGATAAAAATCTCTGAGATAATCCAAATGATTCATTTCCCCTTCTGCAATATGATCGAGACTTTCTTCCATCGTGCGGGTGAATCCATCGGTGACTAATTCAGGAAAATGTTTTTGAAGAAGATTTGCAACGACAACACCAGTGAACGTTGGTGCCAAGGCGCTGTCCTTTCGAAGGACGTATTTGCGTTCGTACAGTGTTGTTATGATGTTTGCATAAGTAGAGGGACGACCGATACCTTTTTCTTCGAGCATCTGAATGATCGAAGCCTCGGTATACCGGGGTGGTGGTTTTGTTTCGTGTGATGTGGGAAGTACTTGCTCCGGGGTGACTCGTTCTCCTTCTTGCAATGATTCAATAAGCGGAATCTGTGTTTTTTCGATGCCGAATGCAGCGAGAAATCCTGGAAACAGCACCATAGTTGCAGAGGCTGAGAAAATGCAATCTCCTGCACCTATGCGAATACTCAAGGTTCTTTTTCGAGCATCGGTCATCTGTGAGGCGAGCGTTCTGTTGAAAATCATAGTATAGAGTTTTAATTCAGTTCCTGTTAAGGGTGTTTCAGAAGGAAGTCGGAATTGAGCTCCGGCAGGGCGAATAGCCTCGTGAGCTTCCTGACTGATCTGTGATCGAGAACGATAATAGCGAGGGGATTCCGGAAGGTAATCATTGCCAAACTGTCTTTGAATCATCTCACGCGATGCATTCAAGGCTTCTTGCGAAAGGATTGGTGAATCAGTACGCATATACGTGATATAGCCCTGTTCATAGAGGGATTGTGCTGTGCGCATACATTCTTTTGTGCTCATAAACAGTTTGCGGTTTGCATCTTGTTGAAGACTTGCAGTGATATAGGGTGGGCTTGGTCGTTGCGTCGTATTTTTTGATTCTTGTGCGGTGATCGTCCATTCCTTGGGAAGCTCTTGAACAATTTTCTTGGCCAATGCTTCATCGATATGGATTGCACCATCTTTGCCGATGTATTTACCGGTAATAGAATCAAAATGGCGACTTTGTGCGATTGGTTTTCCGGTATAGCGGGTGAGTTTTGCTTGAAATTCGACCGGGCTTGTAAATGATGCAACAAGGTCCCAATAGGTGTGTTTTGTAAAACGCATCCGTTGAAATTCGCGTTCGACGATTATTCGTAGTGCTGGTGATTGCACGCGCCCTGCTGAAAGACCGAATGCAATTTTTTTCCAAATTAACGGTGAAAGGGTATATCCAAACAAGCGATCAAGAAAGCGGCGCGTTTCCTGCGCTCGTACCAGTTTCATATTTATATCGCGCGCAAATTTAATTGCATCTTGAATAGCAGTGTTTGTGATCTCATGAAAAACCATACGCTTTACTGGAATGGTTGGCTTTAGCACTTCAAGCAAATGCCAACAGATACTTTCACCTTCTCGATCTTCATCAGTTGCAAGGAGTAACGTGTGTGCATTTTTTAACTGGCTTGATAATTTTTGTATCACTCTTTTCTTGCTCTTTGGAATAATGTAAAGTGGTTGAAAATCTTTTTCTACATCGATGCCAAGCCGAGCCCATGATATACCTTTTAACGTTTCAGGGACATCTTTTGCTGTCTGGGGCAGGTCGCGGATATGACCTATTGATGCTTCTACAACGAAATCTTTCGGTAGAAATTTAGAGATTGTTTTTGCTTTCGTGGGTGATTCAACGATAACCAAAGTGTTCATGTATCGACGTTGCATTAAAATGCAAAAGAGAGTCAAGTATCTAGGTGTTGACAATGCAAGGAATAGAGATATACACTGCTGCAATGAAGTTTCCCTATGAAAAACTGATAAATTTTGATGATAATGTTTATGAACTCACCTCTGCAGTCATTGTTCGATCCTCGCAGGTAACACAGCTTCGTACTATTTATGGAAAAGATTATATCGGAGCGCAGACGCGTGTCGATGCACATGAAAAATCCGTGGTCATAGCTTTGGAAGAAGTGTTGACAGATACAGTACGGTACAAGTTTATTGCACAATAACACAAAGAAAATCCCTATTCTCTTGGGAGCAACGGCAACAGGAAAAACTGCCTTGCTAGAGGATATACCGTGTTCCACAGTTGTTATCAATGCAGATTCCCGACAGGTATATCGAGGAATGGATATTGGAACAGCAAAGCCAAGTAAGGCGATGCAGGAGAAACATCCACATATCAGCATAGATGTGGTCGACCCAGACGAACAGTTTGATGTGACTCAGTTCATTCAATTGGCAGATGAGGCGCTAGAAGAAGCACAAGGCTCCGGACAGCCCTGCATGATCATGGGAGGAACGGGATTTTACATTCGACATTTTTTGTTTGGCCTGCCGCATAATGATCCTGTGGATCCAAACATTCGAGAACGTATTCAACAACGCCTTGAAGAAGAGGGAAATGAGAAGCTGCACGCGTATCTGCAACGCGTTGACCCACCATCTGCTCAGAAAATACATGTAAATGATACGTATCGTATTACGCGAGCATTGGAAATATACGAACAAACGGGAAGGCCACGTTCTGATTTTTCAATGTATTCTGAAGAGCGGGAAGTTCCCCCTCACGAGTTTGTGGGGCTCTATTGCGATAAGCAGGTTTTGGCAGAACGTATTGCCTCTCGTGTCGATACAATGTTTCAAACAGGGCTTGTAGAAGAAGTGAAAACACTTAAAAATAAAGGATATTCTCTGCAACATCGTGCGATGCATTGTATTGGATATAAGGAATTTTTAACAAGCGAAGAACTGCAAGACACCTCGCATAATTCGAGTTCTTTTGATACCATTAAGGATACTATTGTGCAACGAACAATTCGTTTTGCAAAAAGGCAACGAGTGTTTTTTAAACAATTTGCATCAGTAACATGGTATGAATTGACTGAAAAAGATAAATTACTATCGCATATGGATAGATTGTTACAGTGAATATACACTATTCTGAAATAGGATGGAGCAGTATAGAGCAAAAGGAGAAATGAGTGCCCTGCGGTCGAAAACGAAAGCGACATAAGATTGCGACACATAAACGTAAGAAA
The DNA here is from genome assembly GCA_965243525.1 of Spirochaetia bacterium. GTDB lineage: Bacteria > Spirochaetota > Spirochaetia > WTKD01 > WTKD01 > WTKD01. The sequence goes on from OZ251568.1 coordinate 1,596,753, forward strand.
AAACTACGAAAAAACCGTCACAAGAAAAAATAATCATCAGATACCATCGATAATGGGTATCTTAAACATGACCCCAGATTCGTTTTATGCACAGAGCAGAGCACAGGGCATGGAATCTGGGATCTCTTATGTTGAGCAGATGATAACTGATGGTGTGGATATAATCGATATTGGGGGCGAATCAACAAGGCCTGGAAGTCTTGGTGTTGACTGTGCCGAAGAAAAGCGGCGGGTCTTGCCCCTCATTAAGCATATACGTGACAGTCATTCAATCCCGATATCAATTGATACACAGAAGGCTTTGGTGGCAGCTGATGCTATTGAGCATGGTGCAACCATGATTAATGATGTCTCTGCAGGAACATCTGATCCAGAAATGTTTTCGGTTGCTGCTCAGAATGGAGTCCAGATTGTGCTTATGCATATGCAGGGACGCCCCGAAACGATGCAACTGCAACCTTCCTATGGAGATGTTGTTCAAGAGATTTGTGAGTATCTGTGCAGAAGGATCGATGCAGCACTTGCTGCCGGCATTGCTGAAACGGCTATTATCATTGATCCGGGTATTGGGTTTGGAAAACGTTTCGAAGACAATATTGCGATTCTTCAATTTTTTGATGCCTTTGTAGAACTTTCTTTTCCTGTTTTGATCGGACTTTCTCGAAAAAGTTTTCTTGGGTCCTTGTTGAAACATGCCGATGATCCAAGGGATCGCCTCTACGGAAGCATAGCTTGTCATGTATGGTGTATTCAGCGAGGGGTTTCTTATCTTCGCGTACATGATGTAAGAGCATGTAGAGACTGTATCGCTGTACTAACAGCATTGACTGATCATGGATCTTAACGGCATTTTCACATGGTTACAATCTTATATCACTCCGGTTTTAGAAGTTATACTACTTTCAACATTGCTCTATGTGCTCTATCGATTGTTGGCACAGACACGCGCTTCATTGTTGATTCGGGGTGGGTTGTACATCGGCATTCTCTATGCTGGATCATATTTTTTTCAATTCGAAACCTTGTTGTGGCTCCTCAACCTCTTGGCTCCAAGCCTGGTTATTGCTTTAGCGATTATCTTTCAACCTGAAATCCGACGTATATTTACCCGAATTGGACAGGGGGAGTTCCTTTGGTTCAAAAAGAACGAAACATTTATTGAAATTGACAAGATTCTTGATGTGCTCTACTTGCTTGCAGAACAAAAGCGAGGAGCGTTGGTGGTAATAGAACGGAAAGCAAGTCTTGCAAGTGTGGGTGATTCAGGAATCCTCCTTGAGGCAAAACTCAGTTCTGAGCTTTTGCATTCTGTTTTTTCACATGATACCAAACTCCACGATGGAGCAGTACTTATTGAAGGAAATCGTATTCTTGCTGCTGCTTGTCTATTGCCTTTGTCAGATCAACACAATCTTCATCAGGATTTCGGCACTCGCCATCGGGCGGCACTTGGTATGTCAGAAGATTCGGATGCGGTCGTGCTTATTGTCTCAGAAGAACGTGGGTGCGTAAGCCTTGCTTATCAAGGAGTGCTCTACAACGCCTTGGATCGCAAAGAAATACACATTCATTTGGACACGCTCCTTCCGGTGATGGGGGTTTCTCAAGAATGAAAGAGCAAAAATCACGAAGATTCGCGTTTTTGCTACGTAATTGGCAGGCAAAAATGGGATCGATTCTCCTTGCACTTGTTTTGATCGTGCTGAATCGTGGACTTACCTTGGAGTTGAGAATTTACAATATCCCTCTGAACGTTTTGCTGCACGATTCAATGGTTGTTGCTGAGCCCATGCAATCGAGTGTCCAAATACGAGTGAGAACTGATCAACGTAGAAGTGAGGATATTCGCAATGAAAATTTTACAGCCACGGTGGATTTTTCAAATATCGAATTGAAAGGGACGTATAGCAAGAGAATTATCATCCAACGTATTGGTGATGCATTAACCCTTGATCCTGTCGAGTTACAAATTGAACCACAAGAGATTACCGTTTCTCTTGAAAAGAAGCTACGTAAAACGGTCCCGGTTGAGTTGGCGGTTATTGGATTTCCGGCAACGGGATTTAAGGTTGTGAGCATGCAAGTTACTCCCGATATTATTCAAATTGAAGGTCCTGGATCTCTCATAGAGGGGATTGAGAATGTTACAACCAGTGAAATCGCAATGGCAAACAGAAGAACCAGCATCGTGCAACGTGTTCGAGTGATGCATGAAAACCCCTTGGTCAGCTTTCCGAGCGGGGCTCTGGTTGAATTTCGCGCTATCATTGAAGAAACACCGATATTAAATACATTTGAGCCGGTAGACATCATAGTCATTGATCTTGCTCAAACATTGCGGATTGTGAAGAAGATAGAGACAGGAAGCGTTCGTGTACAGGCACGGGTGGAAAATCTTGAGGATATTTCAGCTGGCGATGTACAGCTCATCATTGATGCATCGTCGATTCGTTCTCCAGGAACGTATACGTTAAAAACTGAAGCACAGGTTCCCGGAGGATTGAATGTATTGCAGGTTGACCCTGAGGTAGTGGATATCGTGGTGGATTTGACAAACTGATGGTTGTGGGAATAGGGATCGATAGTGTGACCATTTCTCGTATTGCAGCGTGGCAGGAAGGGATGCGACGACGTTTTTTTGGCAGTGAAGAAAGAACAAATGCAGAACAAAAGGCAAATCCGGATGCTTCGCTCGCTGCTTGTTTTGCTGCAAAAGAAGCATTTGGAAAAGCGTTGGGAATAGGTATTTTTGGATTACCACTTAAGGAGATACAATTGCTTAATCGAGGCAGTGGAGCTCCCTATTTGTTATTGGGGGCGAATCTTATAGAAAAAATACAGGCAAAGCGAGAACAATTTTCTGTTGATGGAATACATGTTTCGATAACTCATGAGGGTAATCTTGCGACTGCGGTGGTCTTGGTTGAAACATGAGTAGGAGCATGATAAAAAGCATTGATCCTTCAAAAAAGAAGGCACTTACATTTTTTTCTAAAAAGGAATCAGAATGTCCGGTTTGTTCTCATGTATCTTTTCATGAGGATCTCAGGAGCGGCAGAGGCCGAATCATCGCAGGTGATGTGACTGATGAATTACATTGTCAATTTGTTCCCTCTGCTAAACATGGAAGCATCCATCCCCTGATATATCCGATTCATGTTTGTCCAAACTGTTTTTTTGCGGCATTTAAACGGGATTTTGAACGCCCTTCAGATGAAACAGTGAAGCAATTAAATGAAAAGACGATTGAACGAAAACAAATGCTCAATGACCTGGTTGAAAATGTTGATTTCACAGAGTATCGAGGATTGACTGAGGGGTTGGGCAGCTATCTCCTTGCGATGTTTTCATATGATTCTTTTCCGGATGCAGCCTCACCGGTGTTTAAGCAGGGGCTGTGTGCGTTACGCGCGGGATGGCTATGTCTCTACGTGCACAAGGCTATTCCAGGGCAACAATACGCCTATCTCCATCGGCATTGCATGCGAAAAGCAGCCTTTCTTTATGGCTATAGCCTTGAACTTGAACAGAAAAAAAAGCAGATAATTCCTCTTGATTTTTTTCTTGGGCCTGATGTTGATCGAGATTATTCTTATGACGGGGTGGTCTATTTGGATGGTCTGTTGGAATATCGTTATGGATCAAAGGAAGATCTAAAATTGCGGTTGAAACGACTGACGCAAAAACGAAATAATGTTGGACGTATGTTCGGATTCGGTAGATCATCGAAGGAAAAACCTTCTGCTATTCTTAATTATGCACGGGATCTATACGAGGCATTGTCAGATGAGGTACAACTGCTCAGCGTTTCATCGTAATGGCACGCATTGCTTTGCAAGTTGCCTATGATGGAAGTGCTTACGCAGGTTTTCAAATACAGGTAAATGCTCCCACTGTTGCATCAGTCTTGCAGGCTGCCCTGCAGCGGCTCTATCGAGAATCAATTGTGTTAAAGGCAGCTGGCCGTACCGATGCTGGTGTTCATGCGCGTGCACAATACATCCATTTTGATTCTCCTCAACCGAACATCCCACTTGAAAAACTCCCCCTTGCTCTGAACACCTTTCTTCCGGAGGATGTACGCATCGTGCGAGCATATGCTGTTTCACCATGCTTTCATGCAAGAATTAATGCCGTGCGAAGAACCTATGTCTATACGCTCTATCAGGGAAGAATTGTCCCTCCACATATTCGGCATTTTGTTGTTCCATGGCGGCAAGATTATGTCTTTGAACGCATGCAGGCTGATGCAGAAAAACTGATTGGGACACATGATTTTCGTGCATTTGCACAGGGAAGTGAAAATGAGCACACTGTAAGAACGGTATATCAGGCAGTATTTACGCGAGACGAAGAGTATCTGCAGTTTACGATCTCAGCAAATGGGTTTTTGCGTAAGATGGTACGGTCAATTGTGGGAACGCTGTGTGAATGGGAGATGAAGCGATTACGTGGATTGTCTTTGATGCCGATTGATGTGGTTATCACCAAAAGGGACCGTTCCCTGGTTGGAAAAACGGCGCCTGCTCGTGGATTATGCCTTGATGCAGTAGAATATGAAGAAATCAATACAAGAACTAGCTGCTAATGTATTGGACTACGTCGCGCAACGTAGCGGAATCGACGTATACGAACAAGGGAAGGATGAACATGAATCAGAATCACTTGTCGAGGCGCAACGTTCCAGAGAACTAGCTACGCTGCACAAAACCATTGCACAATGCCAAGAATGTCAGCTTTGCACAACACGAACGCAGGCGGTTCCGGGCAGTGGCAGCTGTGGGGCACGTGTTTTTATCGTTGGAGAGGCTCCTGGGTTTGAAGAAGATAGACGGGGAAAACCTTTTGTTGGAGCATCAGGAAATTATCTTGATAAATGGTTGACGGCAATATCACTTGATCGTGCCCGAGATGTATTTATTTCAAACGTTGTAAAATGTCGCCCACCAGACAATCGCAATCCACATATAGGGGAAATTCAGTCCTGCATGCCCTATCTGCACACACAAATCGCGTTGGTGCGTCCAAAAACTGTTCTCGCCTTGGGACGTTTTGCAGCACACACCCTGTTAGACACGCAAGAGAGCATTCGGCGTCTGCGTATGACCACGCATAACTACAAAGACATACCGGTGGTGGTGAGTTATCACCCTAGTGCCGTGTTACGTAATCCTAGTTTGCGCAAACAGGTGTGGGAGGATCTGCAGAAACTTCAAAAACTGTTGTAATGCGATGTATATCGATGTAGCCTTCTCCATCCCCGGCAAAACACTGTTCACCTATGAAATGCCAGAGAACCATGGAGGCAATTCTGAAACAGCAGCATCCTTGGTGGGAAGAAGGGTCAGCGCGCCGTTCGGTTCCCGAAAACGCAATGGCATTATTGTACATATCCACACTAACTCAGAACCCGATCTTCCAAAGGAAAAAATCAGACAAATCCACACAGTGCTTGATGAATATCCTTTGTTTTCAGATGAAATTATGCAATTGGGACAATGGCTTGCAGGATTCTATCTGGCATCGTTTGGAGAATGCCTTGCCTGCATGGCACCAAGCATGACTACAAAGCGACCACGTACATTAGAGCGAACACCGCAAAAAGAATGTATACCGCTGCAGCTAACCGCTGATCAGACCAAGGTGCTTCATCGATTGATGGAGCAAAAAGCAGGCTATTTTTATCTTTTTGGTATTACAGGATCGGGAAAAACAGAAGTCTATTTGCAATTTGCAGAGCATGTCATTCGCCAAAAAAAAACAGTGCTCTATTTAGTTCCTGAAATCGCATTGAGTTATCAGCTCGAAAACATCCTTTTGCCACGATTTTCTCATCGATATGCAGTTATCCATTCACATTTGACGGGAGCTGAGCGACTTGCTGAATGGAAACGGATACAGCGTGATGAAGTAGACATTGTCATCGGGACAAGGAGTGCGGTATTTGCACCGCTAAAGAATATAGGCCTGATTGTCTTGGATGAGGAACAAGATTCTTCGTATAAGTCTGGATCCACACCACGCTATCACGCACGACAAGTTGCCATGCATCGGGCGCAAGAATCACAGGCGACATTGCTTATGGGATCTGCTACCCCGTCGATAGAGTCGTGGTATCATATGCAACGTGGTATGATACAAAAACTTGTGCTTCCGCATCGAATTGGTTCTGCACGCCTGCCTCAGATTCGCATCATAAACATGCATTTTGAGGAGCAGCCATTTTCTCACGATTTAAAACAGTTGCTTCAAGAAAATCTAAGTGCCAAAAAACAGAGCATCCTCTTTATTAATCGACGCGGATTTGCGCATGTGTTCACGTGCAAAACTTGTTCGTCAACCTTGCAGTGTGATCATTGCAGCATTCCATTGGTATATCATAAGGATACGAGGACCATGCTCTGTCATTATTGCGGATATACATGCCCCGCGCCTCAATCCTGTCCACATTGTTCTTCCCTCGATATTCGATATCAAAATTTTGGTTCTCAGCACATTGAAGAAGAACTGAAAAAACAATTTCCTCAAGCACGTATCGCTCGATTAGACAGTGATACGACACGGGTACGTGGAACAGCTCTAGCGGTGCTCAACCGATTTCGCAGTGGAGAAATCGATGTTTTGTTTGGAACACAGATGATCTCCAAGGGATTGGATTTTCCCAATGTGAAGCTTGTCGCAATTATTTCCGCAGATATTGGGTTGAACATGCCTGATTTTCGCGCCTCTGAGCGTAGCTTTGCCCAGATTGTACAAGTTTCAGGCCGTGCAGGAAGAAATTCACCCGATGGAGTGGTCATCGTGCAGACATATCGTGCAAATGATTATGCGATTCAGCACGCAGTCTCGCATGCCTATGATGCGTTTTATGCTCAAGAGATAGAACTTCGAAAGGAATTGGAATTTCCTCCTTTTTCTCGGTTGATTCGCATTGTTTTTCGCGGGAGAGATGAACAGCGAGTGCGAACAACGGCAAAAACAGTTGCTGAGATTTTGCCACAAGCATCAGGGATTGATATCCTTGGTCCAACATTCTGTCCTATTGCAAAGCTTGCCGGAAACTACCGCATGCATATCATCTTATTATCAAAAAACTTTCGAGCACTACATGAATATGTACAGAATCATTGGGATATTTTACACAAGGATCGCAGCATCTATGCCGAGGTGGACGTCGATCCAGTTCATATAGCATAATTAGGTCATGGATCTTGTGTACTATCCTGATGAACGTCTTTTTGTAAAAACGCATGAAGTGAATACATTTGACAACGAATTACGTACTGTCTTGAATGAAATGATAGCAACGATGGAGACAAACTATGGCATTGGACTCGCCGCACCGCAAGTAGGGCGAACGGAACGAATGTTTGTGGTGAAAACTCCGGAAGATGCACAGGCTCGCGTATTCATCAACCCCGTTATTTTGGAAACATCAGCAGAGCAATGGGAGTACAGTGAAGGGTGTCTGAGTATTCCTGATATCTATGCTCCGATTCTTCGATCTGAATCGATAACGCTGCAAGCGCAAGATGCATTTGGAAAGAAGTTTACCTTGGTAGCCGATGAACTGCTAGGACGGGTTATTTTTCATGAATACGATCATCTTGAAGGGATTCTATTCATTGACCATCTCTCAGAACAGTTGCGACAAAAAACAATAGAGCAATACAACACTATCGAACGATGACCCTTGTTTACGCCGCAAGTGACCTCCTAGGCATGAAGACGCTTCCCTACGTTCATGCACATCACCAGATTAGTTTGCTTATTACTCAGATGGACAAGCGGCAAGGAAGAGGGAAACACCTGCAAGAATCACAACTGGCAGCCTTTGCAAAGCAAGAGGGTATTCCTGTGTATCAAACAGAGAGTCTTCGCAGTGAGGCACGATCTGTGGTTGGTGCATATCATCCGGATGTTCTTGTGAGTGTTGCATTTGGCAGAAAATTTGGCCCAAAGTTCATGGATTTGTTCTCTTGGGGTGGGTTGAACCTGCATCCATCTTTGCTGCCAAAATATCGAGGAAGTTCTCCATTACAGGCCACAATACTCAACGGTGATGATGCATTTGGCGTGAGTGTGCAGGAAATAGCACAGGAAATGGATGCAGGACGAATAGTGGCTCAAGAAAAACATCCCATAGAGGTTCATTCAAAATTGGAAGATCTGATCTGTGCAAGTGCAGAAATAGGAAAAAAACTTCTCGTTGCAGCACTCGATTCCATTATAGCAAAGAGTTATTCTAGTTATGTTCAAGATGAGCAAGGGGTTAGCTATTGTGACAAGATTAAGAAAGAAGATGGAAAGATAGATTGGAACAATTCTGCGGTGCAGATTGAACGTATGATACGTGCCTATACTCCCTGGCCAAGCTGTTATAGTTTTGTGGAAGGCATGCGTGTTCGAATAACCCAGGCAGAAGCATATCTTGGCTGGCAAGGAAAGAGAAGCATTGGTTCGATGCAAAAGGCAGGTGATGAGATATTGGTATGTTGTGGAGATGGAATTTTGGGTATCAAACGTCTGCAGCTTGCAGGAAAGAAGGAATTGGACGCACAGAGCTTTCTCAACGGAAATCCTCAATTTTGCTCAAAACAGTTTGAGCTGAGCGATAAGGCGATAGTGTAACAAGATTAATCATTATATACTATACCGTTAAGCAATGAAAAAATACGATGCACATGAAGAGCATAATAAATCAATGAGAACAAAAAGATAGTGAGTGCAGGACGATATGCAATTTTCAGAAAACAATGATGCACTGTCAAAAAATGATGGGACTGCATCAGAAAATAAGAATACCCCATCTCTCGATGAAAAACAGGTAGTAAAACAGCGAAGAAAAAACACCAGAATTCTTGTGTGGGCTATTATTGGATTTACGACGAGTGTTGTTTTGGCGGGGTTTATTGCGTTTTTTGCCACGTTGCAGAGCGTCGAAACAGTCAATATTCCTGAACTACGCGAGCAACACATTGTGGATGCTGTGATAGCATTGCAAGAACGTGGTTTGATTCCGCAAGTACAATTGCGATACCATTCTGATCCAACACTCAAAGATCACGTTCTCACACAACAACCACGATCTGGGACTGTTGTAAAAATTGGAAAGCGCGTCACCCTCTTTGTGAGCAAGGGCGTTGTGATAGATTCGGTAAAAAACTATACCGGACGTAATATCAACGATGTTCGTGCTGAGATTCAGCGCGAGTTTGCCATCTATGAAGACAGCGTCAGTATTGAATCGATACGCTATATATTTAGTACAGAGGCAGTAGACACCATCCTTGCACAGGATCCACCGCCACAGGCAGAAATCACCGGGGAAATCAAATTTTCCTTTGTTGTCAGCAAGGGAGAAGAACTACGACAGATGGTAGTTGGCGATTACGTAGGAATGAACATATTTTTGGCACTTGATAGTCTGGCGTTAAATGAAATTCCGTTTCATTTTGAAATGCTCGAGGATGGCGTTGCCGATGGAGTGGTTGTTACACAATCCCCATCACCGGGAAGCGTCTATACACCGGGGCTCCGCGTGATCCTCTCAGCGAATCCTCCCACGACACAGGATCTTGTGTTTGGCACACTTTTGGTTGAAATGCCGTTGTTTCCGGGCTCCTTGCCCATTCGACTCGCTGCTGTTGATGAAAATGGTGCAGAAAATGAATTATTTTTTATGATGCACCCCGGTGGTTCTGTGAGCATTCCCTATCTTGTTCCTTCAGGAACGGTGTTGCGTTTTTTTCAAGCAGACGAGTTGATTTTAAGCAAAACAATCACCGAGTAAGACATGAGATATCAGAAAGTAGACGCAAAAGCAAATTTTCCACAGCTTGAAGAAAAAATACTGGCGTTTTGGAAGAAAAATGATATCTTTCAGCGCTCGATCGATCAACGTGCAGGCAAAGAATCTTATATATTTTATGACGGACCTCCTTTTGCGACGGGGCTTCCTCATTTTGGACATTTTGTTCCCGGAACGTTGAAGGATATTTTTCCGCGCTATCATGCGATGAAGGGAAAACGCGTTCCGCGACGGTTTGGGTGGGATTGCCATGGTCTTCCCGTGGAAAATGAAGTACAAAAGAGCCTTGGTCTTCAAGGAAACAAATCGATTCTCGCATATGGTATCGACAAATTCAATGAAGCTTGTCGAGGTATTGTTTTGCGCTATACGACGGAATGGCAGACAATTATTGAACGTATGGGCAGATGGGTAGATTTTGAGAACGATTACAAGACAATGGATAAGGACTATATGGAATCGACATGGTGGGTGTTTAAGACCCTCTATGAAAAAGGCCTTATCTACGAGGGGCATAGGATTCTTCCTTATAGTCCCAAACTAGCAAGTCCACTGTCGAATTTTGAAGTGAACCTTGGAGGTTATCGTGATGTTCACGATCCGGCGATAACGGTGCGCTTTCAGAGCAAGGAACACGAAAACCGATATTTTCTTGCCTGGACCACGACCCCGTGGACACTTCCTTCAAATCTAGCCCTGGCAGTTGGTCCGGACATATCCTATGTGGTTATTGCAGTTGATGAAAATGAATATGTTTTGTCAGAGGATGTGCTTGCAAAGTATTTTCCAGATGCATCTGCATACAAAGTGGTGCATACAATGACAGGGAAGGATCTTGTTGGCAGCACCTATGTGCCGCTTTTTCCTTATTTCCAGGATATTAAAGAACAGGGTGCTTTTGCAATTTATGCAGGATCATATGTGACGACGGGTGATGGAACAGGTATCGTGCATACAGCCCCAGGTTTTGGTGAGGATGATTTTGATTTGTTGAAGGATACGCAGGTTCCTGTTGTGTGTCCGATTGATGTAGATTGTTGTTTCACGACAGAAGTGAGTGATTTTGCCGGCCTTTTTGTAAAAGATGCAGACAAACCAATTATTGCATACCTTGAAAAGAAGGGGGTCGTACTCAAGAAGGAGTCATACCTCCACAGCTATCCATTCTGTTATCGAAGCGATACGCCGCTGATTTTTCGGGCGGTTTCCTCCTATTTTGTGCACGTAGAAGAAATTAAAGAGTTATTGCTCGCGACAAACAGCACTGTCCAATGGGTCCCAGAGCATATTCGTGATGGAAGATTTGGCAAATGGTTGGAGGGCGCACGCGATTGGTCGATTAGTCGCAATAGATTTTGGGGAAATCCAATTCCGGTTTGGAAGGCTGATGATGGATCGCACATTGAGGTTATTGGATCGGCAGCAGAACTGGAAGAAAGATCGGGTAAGCCAATTGCGGATCTCCACAAACATATTACCGATGAACACACATGGCTCGCACCAAATGGAAAGGCAACCATGCGCCGGGTCCCAGATGTGCTTGATTGTTGGTTTGAATCGGGTTCGATGCCCTATGCCCAGGTGCACTATCCTTTTGAACAGGAGCAAGATTTCACCGATCGGTTTCCGGCAGATTTTATCTGTGAGGGGCTTGATCAAACTCGCGGGTGGTTTTATACGTTGATGGTTCTTGCTGGAGCATTGTACGAAAAACCAGCATTTAAAAACGTCATCGTGAATGGGCTCATTCTCAATAAAGATTCCAAAAAGATGAGCAAATCTTTGAGAAATTACACTGATCCGGTCAATATCATCAATACCTATGGTGCTGATGCACTGCGGTTTTACTTGATGCATTCTCCGGTAGTGCAGGGAGAAGATTTGAAATATACCGATGATGGGGTGGTGCAGGTGCTGAAGACGGTTATTATCCCTCTGTGGAATACCTACAGCTTTTTTGTCACCTATGCGAACCTTGACAAGGTCAACCCAACAGGAAATGTTTCAAATATTGAAAATCCGCTGGACGTTTGGATACTTTCTGAAACAGAGAAGCTCGTTCAAGTTATGACCAATGCGCTTGATGCATACAGTGTAAGAGAAGCACTTGATCCGGTAACAGAATACATCGATATGCTGAGTAATTGGTATGTGCGTCGATCTCGCAGGCGATTTTGGCGAAGCGAAAATGACCACGACAAATTGCTTGCCTATGAGACATTGTATGCATGTTTAAAAACACTCTGCACTCTTCTTGCACCAGTTATTCCCTTTATAACCGAAGCGATATATCAAAATCTTCGACAAGAGAGTGATCCTGTTTCGCTCCATTTATGTGATTATCCTCAATTCAAGACCACATTACGCGATACGCAAATTGAATACTGCATGCAACTTGTACGTAAATGTGTTCGCCTTGGGCATGCTTTGAGAAAATCGCAGACTATTAACACGCGGCAAGTGCTCTCTACGATGTATATTGTAACGCCAAACGATGCAGAAAAAAACATTCTGCACGAATTTGCCGATGTCATCCGGGATGAACTCAACGTGAAAACGGTGCAATTTCGGGACAATGAGGAAGATTTGGTTGTCTATTCAGCTCACCCAAATTATAGGAAAATTGGAAAGAAACTGGGAAAACGTATGAAGGATGCTGCATTGATGATAGCGCAGTTAACCTCAAATGAGGTAAGAACATTGATGGATGGTGAAAAACTCTATCTTTCAAAGGGGCAGTTTCATATCGAGTTGGTCAGTGATGATATTGAAATACGGAGACACGAGAAAGAAGGACTCAGCGTTATCAACGAAGGGGCAATGACCGTTGGACTGGACACAACTATAACTGAAGAGCTCAGAATGGAAGGCCAGGTGCGTGATGTTATTCGTCAGGTGCAGCTTGCAAGGAAGGACGCAGAACTGGCAGTATCAGATCGGATGGTCGTATCCATACAGTTGCCGGAAGAACAGAAACAGGCATTACAGCGATTTTCGGAGCTGTTTAAACAAGAAACCTTATGCAAGGAGATAATCCACAGTACGCAACAAGAGATGTATCGTTTTACGATTAAAGGGCTTTCTGGGAGTTGTACTGTAAAAAAACATACATGAAACAGAGATTATTTTTCATTATAGGAACGATTGTATTGCTAGGACTTGGAGTATCCTGTGTTAGTATTCCTTCAAAGCTAGGCGTTGCGGAAAAACTTGCGCAGTATATGCCTGCAGAGCAGGTGGCGTATTGCTTTATCGATTTGCAAGTTCACAAAGAAATTTCGGAAAATCTTTTGCAAGCAATTGGAGTCAATTTGAAACCGGCTGCTTTTCGCTATCTTACGCGCTTTTTTGCAGTAACGGGGGACGAGGGGATTCTGATCCTGGTTGAACATCGGGTACCTCCTTTTGCATTGTTAGGGGAATTAAAAAAGGGTGGATTTCAAAAGATAAGTAAAACTGAAATGTATCACCCTGAATCAGGCTATCATGCGTATTTTCGAGAGCGCTATCTTCTTGAGATTTCGCAAGGTGAATTTAATCGAGGGGTCAGCCCCGAAGTAGTTATGGAGTTACAGGAACACACATTCATGCTAACCCTGCTCAAGGAATTACCCTCAATGATTGCGATTCCCTTGCTCCAAGATTCTTTTATTGATCAGGTTAAAATCTTTCGTGACAATCAAAATCGAGTACAATTTGACATTGTGCTTGCCAATATGCGCGGCAGTCGTGCCTTTGTGCGCGCTGCCAATATTTTGTTTACAAATGGTGTATCGTTGAGCTTTCTCGAATCAGAATATTTGTTTAGCGTTTCTTCTACAAAAGAAAATGAATTGACATTGCTGAGCGAAGAAATTCCCGATGAGGACCTTATTGGATTAATTGCGGGACTGTTTGAAACATGGCAGAAATAGTAGGAATTCTTGATTATCAAGCAGGGAACATAAAGAGCATGAGCGCTGCAATACGATACAATGGGGCTACACCAAAAATTGTTTCGCGCCCTGAAGAATGTTTGCACGTAGATCGATTGATTTTTCCTGGGGTAGGAGACGCGCGTTTTGCAAGTGAAACCATCCAGGATATCGGCCTAGACGATGCCCTCAGATCCTTTGCTAAATCTGGGAAACCGTTGCTGGGGGTATGTGTGGGCGCCCAACTATTGCTTGATCATTCAGAAGAGCGGGATGCCAAAGGACTTGGTATTATTCCTGGAATAACACGCCGATTTCCCGAAACCGTAGGAAAAATTCCCCACATGGGATGGAATCAGATTTCCCATGGAAACAATCATCCACTCCTCAATGACATACCAAGCAACAGCGAAGTATATTTCGTACATTCTTATTATCCAGTTCCGCAGCGCAAAGAAGACGTGCTTACCGAAACAGACTATACAATTCGATTTGCTTCATCGTTCTTGCACGAGAACGTTTTTGGAACACAGTTTCATCCTGAAAAATCGGGACGGACTGGACTGCGTATCTTAAAGAATTTTTTGCTGTGGGGCGTATAAAATAATCTATGTTGTGTAAACGCATCATCATCTGCCTCGATGTTCGAGATGGAAAGACCACAAAGGGCGTTAAATTTTTAGAGAACAAGGATCTGGGTGATCCGGTAGAGATGGCAAAACAATACTATGCGGCAGGCGTCGATGAACTCGTGTTCTACGATATTACTGCATCACATGAGCAAAGAACCTTGTTTCTTGATGTCCTCGAACGCGTCACACGAAATATTTTCATCCCCTTTTGTGCAGGAGGAGGGATTGCCTCTGTTGAAATGGCGAGGAAGGTATTGCTTGCAGGAGCTGAAAAAGTGAGTGTAAACAGTGCGGCAGTGGCGGATCCAGAGCTGATTCGCAACATAGCACAGCGGTTTGGGTCGCAATGTGTAGTGCTTGGAGTGGATGTTGCGCGTAGTACATCGGTTGCAAGCGGCTTTGAAGTCTTCACTCATGGTGGGCGACGAGCGACAGGAAAAGATGCACTCGTATGGGTTGAGCAGGCAGAACAGCTTGGGGCAGGTGAAGTAGTGGTGAATTCGATAGATGCTGATGGCACCCAGGATGGCTATGACTGTGAACTAACCGGATTATTACATCGACGACTTCGCATTCCAACGGTTGCATCGGGTGGAGCAGGCAAGCTTGAACATATTGCAGAGGTCTTGGCACATGCAGATGCAGCGTTGGTGGCCTCCATTGTGCATTACAACATCCATACCGTTTCAGATATCAAAAATCATCTTTCTACGCAAAGGATTCCTGTCCGGAGCGTACAGTAATTGGCGCAATATGTGCTATACTATATTAGTTGTATTAAAAAAGTGAGGAAGGAATGCCAACATACGAATATGAATGTAATAACTGTGGGACAATCTCAGAGATTTTTCATGGAATTAATGAGGTCATTAATCCTGTTTGTGAGACATGCGCAAAGCAGGATATGAGGAGACTTATTAGCGGAGGGATTGGTGTACATTTCAAGGGGAGCGGCTTCTATGCCACAGATACCCGAAAGAGTGAAACAAAATCAAAACCTGATACTAAAAAAACCTCAGATGCAACAAAGTCAAAAGATTAACCAAGAATTAACACTCCAGTATCCAGGATATCGGCATTGCTCTATACGTTTTCATTCGGTGGATTCTGCGCTCAACGATGGCGATGTCTATCTTGTCGATAGCATCTTTCAAAAGCTCTCTATGCCGGTCAGCGAGATTCTTTCTGACAAAGACGCTGATGCCATACTGTGGATTCCTGCGGGAGAATCTGCTAAGCAGTGGACAGAGGTCGAGCGCATTTTGCAGTTTTTTCACGAGCATCACCTTGTTCGTGATAGCATGGTAACGATCATTGGAGGGGGGACGCTCTGTGATTTGGGTGCCTTTGCCGCAAGCATATATCTTCGTGGGGTGCGCCTTCAGCTGATCCCCACAACTCTTCTTGCAATGGTGGATGCAGCGATTGGTGGAAAAACAGGGATCAACTTCAACGCCATAAAAAATATCGTGGGAACCTTCTATCCTGCAGATCTAGTCAGTATTGATATGCGGTTTCTGAATTTTCTGCAAGAAAATCAACGCAGAGAAGGGTTTGCAGAGGTAATAAAGGCGGGTTTGTTGGGGGATGCAGAGCTTCTTGCCTTGTTGGAGGCACGGGCGGATGGATTGCTGACTTCCGCATCAGAAGGTTATTTAGCAGAAATTGTCTGGCGTGCCATCAAGGTCAAACATACGATTGTTGAGGAAGATTTTAAAGAAATCGGCAAGCGGGCATTTCTCAATTTAGGGCATACATTCGCGCATGCATTGGAAGCATCAACCACAGAGTATTCACATGGCCTTGCGGTGGGTTGGGGATTGCGTTGTGCCGCAGAGTTGAGCAAGCAGATTGGTTTGGCGGATTCTGATTATTGCACCCAGGTGAACTCTTTGCTTGATCGATTTGATTATCCATCGAAGGTTAGCGTTGATTTACAATCATTGGAGCATGCGATGCAGTTTGACAAAAAGCGGAACAAAAAAGAACTGCGGTTTGTATTACAATCAGCTCTTGGGCAGACTGCCTTGCATTCGGTTCCCTATGATGATCTCCACGCTGTCCTTCTTGCTCGTACGTATCGTCGCTGATACCGCGATTTATACAAGATCCGTATACTAACAAAATATCTCATTCTCCCTAGCTCCGTTTTCATCTTTCTGCGATATCAATTCCGGCGAGAGAGACTATAGGAGACAGAATATGTATGCTAGACTAGACTTAACACTGTTTAGATATAGGAGTTATGGACGTGCAGGAATCATTTTGTATAGGCATAGATTATGGAACTGATAGCGTTCGTGCTGTCGCGATAAATGCAAGAACTGGCGAAGAGGTGGGACAGGCAGTATTTGCCTATCCACGATGGTCAACTGGACAATATTGTGATGCTGCTACTAATATCTTTCGACAATCTCCCCACGACTATATTGAAGGGCTTGAATACCTCATCCCGCGTCTGTTGAGTGACACCGGCATCCGCCCTGAATGGGTCAGAGGAATGGGATTTGACACCACTGGATCGACGAGCTGTCCCGTAAATAAAGAGGGAATACCCTTGGGACTTCTTGCGCAACATGCGCAGGACCCCGATGCGCAGTTTTATCTGTGGAAGGATCACAGTGGGGTTGCAGAAGCAGAGCGGATAAACGAGCTAGCGCATAGTGGGGATTTTGAAGATTACACGAAATATTCTGGAGGTGTGTATTCTGCTGAGTGGTATTGGACGAATATGCTCTATCTTTTTCGAAGAAATTCCCGCCTGGCAACTCATGTGTTTGCTTGGGTTGAACACTGTGATTGGATTAGTGCACTCGTAGTCGGTGATACAAGGCCAGAACAGATTTTTCGTTCTCGTTGTGCTGCAGGGCACAAGGCGATGTGGAATGAAAATTTTGCCTTAGGATTGCCAGACCCTGCTTTTCTCGCTGTCTTGCACCCGGATCTCCCGTCAGTGTATCGGTATACCAAAACCCATTCTGCAGATACACCGGTCGGCACCTTATGCGCCGAATGGGCTGAGAAATTACAATTGCACACCGATGTCGTGGTATCCAGCGGGATATTTGATGCACATGCAGGAGCAGTAGGAGCGGGATGCAGACCCTATGATCTGGTCCGCGTTATGGGAACAAGCACCTGTGATATTCTTGCGGCACCAAAACAAGACATCGGAAACAAGATTGTTTCAGGTATCTGTGGGCAGGTCGACGGATCGGTACTTCCAGATATGATAGGTTTTGAAGCAGGGCAATCTGCATTTGGAGATATATTTGCCTGGTTCCACCGGTTGCTCTCTTGGATGGGGCGATTTTCCATGGATACGGATCAACTCCAGAAAAACCTGCTCCCCGAACTAGAAAGAGATGCAGCACAACTTGCTCCGCAAAAACATTTGCTTGCTATGGATTGGTTCAACGGAAGACGAACTCCTCATGCCAACCAAGCGCTTGAGAGTGGTATCATAGGATTGAATCTGAGCACAACGACTGCCATGGTATATCGAGCGCTAATCGAGGGAGCTTGTTTTGGCGCAAAACGTATCCTTGATCAGTTTGAAACATTTCATATTCCCGTGCAGCGTGTCCTTGGTGTTGGGGGGGTTGCAAAAAAAAGTGGATTATTAATGCAATGTCTTGCAGATATCCTTGAACGTGAATGCTTGTTGATAGAATCTGATCAATGTTGTGCACGAGGAGCTGCAATTTTTGCAGCCTGTGCTGCGGGAATCTATCCTTCTGTACAAGCCGCACAAGAGGGTATGGCTAGTCGCGTGGAACAAGTCTACGTTCCGCAAGATATCCATCGCTCGGTGTATCGTGACCTCTATGCGCAGTATCAGCATTTTGGAACGTTTCTTGAGGGACTCTATAGCACCGATGGTTGATAATTTCTGCTACCATGCAGCGAATTGCCGGCACAAAAATTAAAATCATCGTGTTTCTTGACCTTTTATGGCATATAGGTGATACTATAATTAAAAGTTGTTATAGTGCGGTTGTTGTAGTTGTGTAATCGATTACAATACTGCAGATAAAATAAAAATCTAGGAGGATAATAGATGAAGCAATTTTTTACAATTGGAATGCTTTTTCTGATTGCTGCATTGAGTTTTGCAGCAGGACAAGATGAGGCAACGGAATTAGTTATCGCAACGGTTAACAATCCGGATATGGTAACAATGGAGGAACTTTCTGCTCAGTTTACCGAGGAGACTGGAATTTCACTACGTTTTGTGGTATTACCTGAGAACGAGCTTCGTCAAAAGGTAACCGAAGATGTCGCACTTGGTGCAGGGCAATATGATATCGTAACTATCGGCACCTATGATACCCCTTTCTGGGCGGCAAATGGATGGATCGCTTCGTTGGAGCCATATTTCGATGGTATGTCAGCTGATGCTTTGTCAAATTACGACAGAGATGATTTTCTGCCTCCCATCGTAAGCGCACTTTCTTTGGACGGTGATCAATATGCTATCCCGTTTTATGCTGAAAGTAGCATGGTATTCTATCGCAAGGACTTGTTCGAAGCAAATGGTATAGTCATGCCAGAAGAACCAACTTGGGAGCAGATTTACCAGTATGCAAGTCAAATTCATGACCCAGACAACAACCTCTATGGAATTACCCTTCGTGGTTTGCCAGGATGGGGACAGAACATGGCGGTTTTTGGAACGGTCCTGAACGCATTTGGCGCTCGATGGTTCGACGAAAAATGGCATCCTCAGTTTGATAGCCCTGAAATGCGCGATGCATTTGAGTTTTTCAAGAAGATCATCACCGATGCAGGTGAGCCTGGACCAACATCTGTAGGGTTTACCGAGGCATTGGCATTGATGTCCAGCGGTCGTTCAGCAATGTGGTATGACGCAACAGTTGCAGCTGGTTTTCTTGAGGGAAAAGACTCAAAGGTAAACGGCAAGATTGATTATGCACGTGCACCAAGCATGAAAAAGGGCAACACTGGTTGGCTCTGGGCGTGGTCGCTTGCTATTGAAGGCGCATCAAAGAACAAAGAGGCAGCCTTTCGCTTCTTGACTTGGGCAACCAGCAAGGAATACATCAAGCTCGTCGGTGAGACACTTGGATGGCAGCAAGCTCCTCCGGGAACAAGGATTTCAACCTATGAAAATCCAGCATACCAGGCAGCTGCTCCATTTGCAGAGATGACTCTTGATTCAATCAGAGCCGCTGACTACGATACACCAACGGTTGATCCAGTCCCTTATAAGGGTGTTCAGTATGTTTCGATACCAGAATTTCAAGGTCTCGGTGAGCGTGTTGGACAAGAACTAGCAGCTTATCTTTCAGGACAAAAAGATCTTGATTCAGTACTTGAGGCAGCACAACAAGCAGCCCTTGAAGTATCAAAATCTGGTGGTTATTATCAAGAATAACTAGTGAGTTTTAATATGTGGGATAGGTAAAAGCCTATCCTGCATTGTTTAATTTATGTTGGTGACTTATGCAAACACAATATACTCTAAAACTTAAAAAGCCTTCAAATACACTATCAGAGAAATTTCTTACACTTCCGGCAATTATCATGGTTGCTATAGTCACGCAGGGGCTTTTTTTAGCAACGATATTGCTGAGCTTCATACGTTGGATTGTTGTACGGCCAGATTTGGGAAGAGGTTTTGCCGGTTTCAGCAATTATCTATGGCTTTTTAATGCTCCCGAAACCTATCAGGTTATTGGAAACACGATTGCAATGACGGGTATATCCCTTGCACTTTGTCTTGTTTTTGGCATGCTATTTGCACTCTTGCTCAATCGTTATTTTCCACTCCGCAAACTATGCCGAACACTTATTCTGATTCCCTTTTTTATGATGGATGTGGTTGTGGGAATCATATGGAAGACATTGCTCTTGCACCCATCCTTTGGCATTTCCGGATCTCTGGCGCAGTTTCTAGGCACTGCTCCTCCAGACTTTATTGGTGAATATGCCTTTCTCACCGTTATAATGATGATTGTATGGCGGTGGACGCCGTTTTTTGTGTTGATTCTATTGTCAGGATTACAAGGAATTAATCCAGAGATAATGGAAAGCGCAAAAATCGACGGAGCTGGTCACTTGAGAACGCTCTTTCAGATAAAAATTCCTGCAATTCGCTATCACGTTGAAGTTGCTGCGATGTTGGGGTTGATTTTTATATTGAAGGTATTTGGACTCATCCACGTTACTACTGCAGGAGGTCCAGGATTTGTAACTACCAACCTTCCTCTGCATGTGTATAAGATTAGCCGACTCAAATGGGATGTTGGACAAGCAGCAAGTTATGCTACCATCACGGTTATCATGACGCTTTTGGTTATTATGTTCTTGTTTAAATTTATCCGAAAACGTATTCAAAAGGCGGAGACATAAACGTGAAACTGAGATTTACAGAAACCAAGGTAAAAAAGGTCTTAACCACAGCGTTGACCTATCTTTTAGTATTGATTTGGATTTTTCCTATCTACTATATGATCACCACCAGTTTCAAGGTGGAGGAAAACGCTGCTGTTCCCTCCTTGTTAATAGAAGAGCCGACGCTTGACAATTATAAAAACGTCCTTGATCGAAAAATAGTATCGCATATAGGTAATTCAGTTCTTATCACTGGAATATCTGTATTGCTCTGTGTGGTCATTGGCGTGCCTGCAGCGTATCGAATTGTATTCGGAAAGATGAAAAAACCGGATAGTACCTATTTTTGGTTTGTCTCTACGCAATTGTTGCCTCCCTGTGCGGTATTGATTCCTGCCTTTTTAGCTCTGCGGAGCATGGGGTTATTGGATACCCGGGTTGGACTCATCCTTCTCTATGTAGGAATCCACACACCGCTGATCATTTGGATGGTAACTTCCTTTTTTAAGGATGTTCCCCGAGAGATATTGGAAGCAGCGAGCATCGATGGGTGCACAAAGATATACAGTTTTTTCCATATTATCGTGCCGCTCACAAAAACAGGGATTATGTCAGCATCCCTCTTGAGTTTTGTATTCATCTGGAATGAGTTTTTCTTTGCATTAAACCTCAGCGCAGTGAATGCAAACACACTCACAGTCTATATGGCCTCGTTCATGACCCAAGAAGGATTTTTCTGGGCAAAGCTGAGTGCCATCTCCACGATCAGCATTCTCTTTCCAGTTGTATTGGGAATCATCTCGCAGAAGTATCTCGTGGCGGGACTAACGATGGGCTCAGTGAAGGGGTAATCCAGAAGGAATGGCGTATCCTAGCCTCATCGATGTGAACATCTTTGCATAGGAAAAAATATGAACGATTTAACGCTTAATGCCCAAGGAAAAACAGCAATTGTGACTGGTGGTGCAAGAGGGATAGGTCGTATGGCAGTAGAAACCTTCTTGCAATCTGGCGCACATGTCCTCATTGCTGATATCAACGGAAAAGCGGCGACAGAAACTGCAAAAGACCTAGGTGAGCTAGGGCCGAAATGCATTGCTTGCGAGACCGATGTAACAAATCCACAAAGTGTGGAGCATATGGTTGAAACCGCACAGACAATAACCGGACGCATCGATATTCTGTTCAACAATGCAGGAATTTGTGTAAACGAAGCGGCTGAAACGATGTCTTTTGCGTCGTGGAAGCGAGTGATCGATATTAACCTGACTGGTGTTTTTCTTGTCGCCCAAGCAGTTGGGCGCGTTATGATTGCACAGCAGAAGGGAGTTATCATCAACACTGCATCGATGTCTGCACATATTGTGAATCAACCGCAGCCACAATCCGCTTACAATACCTCCAAGGCGGGGGTGGTGCAGCTGACAAAATCTCTCGCAGTCGAATGGGCTTCCCATGGCGTGCGAGTGAATAGCATTAGTCCGGGATACATTGAAACAGAGATGACGCTGAAAGCTTCAAATGCGTGGAAATCTAGTTGGACTGATCAAAGTGTTTTGAATCGTATGGGAAGGGTGCATGAACTACGTTCTGCCCTCATATACCTTTCTAGCGATGCAAGTTCTTTCACTACTGGGGCTGATTTGCTCGTTGATGGTGCATTTACCTGTGTATAGAAGTATCATGCGCTGTTTTATAGGAATTTAATATGCAAGCCTTGGTATTACAAGAAAAAAACAAGATTGTTCTGGAAGATGTTTCAATTGCAGAAGAGCTAAGTCCGCATTCTGTGCGGATTGCCATACAATGTGTAGGCATTTGTGGGAGTGATATCCACTATTATCTTCATGGCAAGATAGGCTCGCACATCGTGAAAGAGCCGATGATTCTTGGACACGAGGCTTCTGGAATTGTGACAGAAACTGGTTCTGAAGTTACCCATCTTGTGCCAGGAGATAGAGTTTGTATGGAACCGGGCATTCCCGATCTGATGAGCAAGGCGTCGAAGCTAGGTATGTACAATCTTGACCCGGCTGTACGTTTTTGGGCGACTCCCCCGGTGCATGGCTGCCTTCGAGAATCGGTCATTCATCCAGCTGCCTTTGTTTTTAAGATCCCTGACCACGTCTCTTTCTCTGAGGCGGCGATGGTGGAACCCATGGCGGTAGGCATGCACGCAGCAAGAAAAGCAAACATTGGGCTTGGTGATGTTGCAGTTGTTTTGGGAGCGGGAACAATAGGGTTGTTGACCACGATGGCTGCATTGATTGGGGGGTGTAGCAAGGTCATTGTTTCGGATGTCTTGCAGCCAAAACTCGACATAGCTGAAAAATTCGGTGCGGTGCGTGCGGTGAACATCACGAAGGAAAACCTAGAAGATGTGATCAAGACTGAAACAGATGGATGGGGAGCTGATATTGTCTTTGAAGCCTCAGGTAATCCTTCAGCGATTAATGCTGTCTTTAGTTATGTTTGTCCAGGAGGCAAGGTGGTGTTTATTGGAATGCCCACCGGAGATGCCAATTTTGATATTTCTGCTGCGCAGGCAAAAGAAGCAATAAGCATTCCAATTTTTCGATATGCACATATGTATCCTAAGACCTTGGCCTTATTGGCATCGGGAAGATTGAACGTTAAGCCATTAATTTCAAAAGTATTTCCATTTGAACAATCAGTTGAAGCGTTTGAACTTGCAGCCTCACAGCCCCCTGAATATGTTAAAATTCAGATATCACTAGATAACAGATAGTTTGTAAAGGAGAAATGTATCATGCGTGCAGCACAGATAACAAAACCTGGAATTGTTGAAACGGTTGACCTCAACACCCAATCATATAAGGATTATTCTCAGCGATTAATCAATCCTCCTCCTGGATGGTTGACTGTACAGGTAGCCGCTAGCGGTATTTGTGGAACCGATCAACATATCTTCAAAGGTGAATACATCGGGAGTTATCCGCTTATTCCAGGGCATGAATTTTCTGGAACGATCACAGCAGTAGGAGATGATGTGTCTACGGTGCAGATTGGTGATCGTGTTGCGATAGAACCGAATATCTCTTGTGGAATATGTGCAACGTGCATGGAGAACAGGCAGCATTTTTGCAAAGACTGGAAAGGTATAGGAGTGACCCTGTCAGGAGGTATGGCAAGTCATGTATCAGTACCGCAACAGGCTGTCTTTTCGATAGGAGATCTTGATTTTCAAGCGGCTGCCTTCATGGAACCGCTCTCCTGCGTTTTGCATGGAATTGAACGACTGCAACCGAGGTTAGCTGATCGTGTGGCTCTCATTGGAGCCGGTCCCATTGGGATACTGTTGTTGCGAACCTTGCAATCTGCCGGAGTTGGATCTGTTGATGTCATAGAACGACATCAGGAACGTGCTGCTTTTGCCGAGCGCTGTGGAGCAACACAAGTGCATGGAGATATTGCTGCTGTAACGGGGGGAGAATACGATGCTGTTATAGATGCAACGGGTGTTCCTGTTGTGTTGGAGCAAACAATACAGATGGTGCGACCTTCCGGAAAGATTCTTTTCTTTGGGGTCCCCCCCAAGGATGCAAAGATAAGCATCACACCGTTTACGTTATTTCAGAGGGAACTAAGTATACTTTCTTCATTCACCTCGCTGCGAAATTCACGACAGGCGATAGACATGATACAGCATGGACGAATCAAGGTGGATGATCTAGTGAGTCATGTTGTGGCACTTGAAGGCTTGGAAGGGGCATTGCAGTTGCTCCAAGAAGCTCGTGAACCAGTGATGAAGGTAATGATTGATCCACAATTAGGGTAGTTTTCATAGATCTAGCAATATGCTGAACCATATGCAGATGTTTTAGAGAATTTCAACAAAATTTTAATCAGGCCTGCGAATTGTAGTGAGATGCCTCTTTGAAATGGTATCAAATGGCTAACAACAAAGACTTTTGCAACTTGTACCATTTTTTCTAGAATTTTAATATAATGATGTTCTCCATGAAGGTATACCAAAGCATTTTCGTGATTTGCATTGTGATCATGGTTATCCTTGCGCTTGCTATCGCATGGGAGGATATATCCGCTACAATAAAAATAATCTCTTGCATTCTTGTAGGTATCTATTTTTTGCTCTTACTCAGTCGATCCATTTCTGAAACGGTTTATTTATATTATGGTGTGATTCTACTCGTTTGGAGCCTTTCTTTCTTTCCAAATGGTCTTAGCATCCCCGTGTTTATGGGTATATTCTTTTTTCTTTTTCAGTCATCTGATAAGTTGATGCAAAAACATAGCGGTAAGCTTCTTCTGCAAGTTTTGAGCATCATACCCATTTTGATATTTCAGTTTACGAATATACTCTTGCTTAGCGTGTTATTTCTAACCCATGTTTTGGTATGGTTGCTTTATACACGCCTTCAAATGGCGAATGTGTCTGCTGACAAGATGATTGATACTCTAAAAAAAGATATCCTCGCAAAGGATAAAATCCTTGCTACACTTGCGCATGAATTGCGCACGCCTCTGACGGTGATTACCACTGCTACCCATATTCTGTTAGAAGGACGAACAGGGAAAATTAATCCACAGCAACGAAAATTTTTGTTTTCGACGCAGGAGAATGCAGAACGAATGACAGACCTCATTGAGGACATTTTGATGAGAGTAAGAATTGAGCATATTTGGTTTGGAATGGACAAAAAGAAATGTGATCTTCGCTCCCTTGTACGAAAGGTTTGTAAAAATATGGAACCGCTCATACTGGAGAAAAAACAGTATATTCGATATCTTTATCCTAATTTGTTATCGTATGTCATGGTCGATACTCGCTGGGTGGAACAGGTGCTGGTAAATCTAATCCATAATTCCAGCAAGCATTTGGGAGAAAACGGACAAATTCTCGTATCAATCAAGGAAAACGAGCAATATGTCTTGGTATCTGTCAGTGATAATGGTCTAGGTATTAAACAGGACGAAAGGAAGAAGGTTTTTTCTGAGTACTATAGAGGAGAATTCTCTGGGAAGCAAAATGCAGAAGGGGTGGGATTGGGACTTTCAATTGCACAGGATGTTATTGAAAGGCATAAGGGGAAAATGTATTTGAGTAGTGTTGAAGGGGTAGGGACAGTTTTTACCTTCACATTGCCGAAGGTGTAGAATCGTGAACGGTAGAGTTCTTATTATTGAAGATGATGCGCATATTGCAGATATCCTTGCGTTCTTATTGAAGGATGAGGGGTACACAGTACATATGGCTTCTACAGGTGAAGAGGGATTACAGGTCCTTGGAGCGCAAGAAATAGACCTGGCAATTTTGGATGTTAATTTGCCTGGAATGGATGGTCTAACAGTTTGTAATTATATAAAAAAAACAACAATCATTCCGGTGATCATTTTGAGCTGTAGGGATCGTGATCAAGATGTGATTGAAGGGTTGGAGATTGGAGCTGAAGATTATATAAAGAAACCATTCAACCATAAGGAATTGATCCTTCGAGTTAACAAAATCATAGAGCGGAATACGAGTTCAGACAAGAGAAAGGAGTTCTCTTCAGGAATTCTGCAAATTGATTTAGAAAAGAAACTTGTTACAAAAAATGGAGAGCCATTGCACCTCACTGCTATAGAGTTTGACGTGTTGACTTGCTTGCTGGTTAGCAGTAAATGGACTGTTTCTTGGAAAGAAATTTGCAGAACTGTGTGGGGAGGCGCAGATTGGGTGGGAGGCCATGAGCTAGTCAAGGTGAATATTCGTCGGTTGAGAAAAAAACTAGAACCAGATCCAAAACATCCACAATATATCATCAATGAATGGGGAAGAGGATATCGATTCCAGCGGAATGTTACTAATTTGTAACTATTTTGTTCCCTTTTTGTCTCTTTCGCACTGTTTTTTAAAAGCCTACAATTACCTAAATAAAAGCTTAAGGAGAGAAGCATGAGAAATAAAATAATATTTTCTTGTATATCATTGGTGTTCGCTACATCGGTACTCTTTGCAGGAGGAGAAGGTGAGCAAGAACAACGAGTTACGGCCTATGCCTCAGCTGATGAGGAGTTAATGCGTGAACTATTTAATGCATTCACCGAAGAAACAGGAATCAAGGTAGACTGGATTCGTCTTTCTTCTGGGGAAGCAGGTGCTCGTATAGAGGCTGAGCGAGAAAATCCCCAAGCCAGTGTTTGGTATGGAGGGGTCGGACTTGGACATGTCGAGGGAAAGCAAAAGGGGCTGACCACCGTCTATGCTTCACCGGCTGCAACAATGCCTGCGCAGTTTAAAGACAGCGAGAATTATTGGACCGGAATCTATGTAGGGTTGTTGGCATTTGCCAGTAATACCGAAAGGCTTGCAAAGTATGGATTAGAAGTACCACAATCTTGGGAAGACATCACTCATCCACGTTATGAGGGACATGTGCAAATGGCAAACCCAGGTTCTTCAGGAACGGCGTATCAGGTGCTTGCAACACTTGTTCAGCGTTTTGGAGAAGATGAGGCATTTGAGCTTTTGAAAAAACTTGATAATAACATCACACAATACACTCGGTCTGGTTCTGCTCCGGTTCGAAGTGCTGGTATTGGTGAGGGAACAATTGCCATTGTTTTTGCTCATGATGCACTAAAAGTGCGTGATCAAGGATATCCTATAGAAGTTACTTTTCCTGAAGAGGGAACGGGATATGAAATAGCATCGATATCACTTATTAAGAACGGACCAGAGGAAGAGCAAGAAGCAGCAAAGACATTGTATGATTGGGCTCTTGGAGAAACGGCTGCAACATGGTACGCAAAGTGGTTTGCAGTGCCTTTTGTTGATGTTCCGCTCTCTGAAGGTGCTCCATCTCTCGCTGAGGTCAATACCATTGTTCAAGATGATGAATGGGCAGCAGCCAACAAACAAAGGCTTGTTGCAAAATGGAATGAAGTCATTGGCGGAGAAGCAAAAACAGAACAATAGTTTTTGAACAGATAGGCGAAGGGATCACCCTTCGCCTTTTTAATAAGGACGATAATGATGGAAAACGCAATAGAAAAAAAATCAGGTACAAGAAATCCGTTTTACGAATTGACAAGAGAACCGGTATTGATGGTTGGGGTATTACTCGTTCTTGCGGTGTTAGTTCTGTTTGTTCTCTATCCGCTTTTTGTTACCTTGGGCAAGGTGATAATTGTTGATGGAAAACTGTCAGGAAAGGTCTTTTTCCATGTCCTCACACAGAGACAGAATATTAGAGCGATACAAAACAGCATCTTGCTTGGGTGCATTGTAGCAACCTTGTCTACTGCTATAGGGTTTGTATTTGCCTATGCTCTGACAAAAGCAAAAATTTCTGGGGGAAAATTCTTTCAAAGTATGGCAATTTTTCCTATGATATCGCCACCCTTCATGTTTGGTCTATCTGTAATCCTGTTATTCGGAAGAAGTGGCCTCATTACAGATGAACTTTTAGGGCTTGATACGGAAGGCATTTATGGACTAGGAGGACTCATTATTGTGCAGACTGTAGGGTTATTTCCTATTGCATATATGACACTTTCTGGAATCCTCCAGGGAATTGATCCTGATTTAGAAACTGGATCTATGAATCTTGGCCTCAACCGAATAAGAACTTTTTTTCGTATCACACTTCCTCTTGCTCTGCCGGGAATTCTTGCTGCATGGTTGTTAGTTTTTGTCTTGTCGCTTACTGATTTCGGTAATCCAATTATTATCGGAGGGGATTTTACAGTTCTTTCGGTGCAGGCCTATTTAGAATTTACAGGGATGGGTGATCTGCCACGAGGAGCAGCATTATCTCTATTTCTTCTTGTGCCAACCGTTACGGTGTTTTTTATCCAAAAATACATCATGAAGAACAAAACATACCATACTATTACTGGTAAATCCTCACGAAGAGCAGCCACATCGGTTTCGAAACTTGCGCGACGAACAATGCTTATATTTTGCAGTCTTGTTTCTGCGTTTTCATTGTTGCTCTATGGCACCATTATCTTAGGTGGATTCGTGAGGCTTTGGGGAATTGATTGGACGCCATCGCTGTACCACATTAAATATGCGTTGGATGTGGGAGTTGATACACTCGTGTCTACGTTATTTCTTGCCCTTGTTTCCACACCAATTACTGCGTTATTGGGTATGCTCATTGCATTTCTTGTTGTTAGAAAGTCATTTCCAGGAAAGCATTTTTTGGAATTCCTTTCTATGTTAAGTTATGCCGTACCAGGAACAGTAGTAGGGATAGGGTATGTGTTAGCATTTAACGGGGCGCCATTTAAGCTTTCGGGAACTGCTTTTATCCTTGTTACCTGCTATGTTTTTCGGAATGTACCCATAGGGGTGGAGGGTGGTATTGCAGCACTCAAGCAGATATCAAAAGACATCGAGGAATCTTCACGAAATCTTGGCGCTACTTCTACATATACGTTTCGAAGGATAACACTTCCCCTTATACGATCCAGTTTTTTCGCCAGTGCCACGTATGCTTTTATTCGAAGCATGACTGCGATCAGTGCGATCATTTTCTTGGTCTCTGCACGGTGGAAACACCTTACTGTGCTTATCCTTGCACAAACTGACACATTGCGGCTTGGCGCTGCTTCTGTGTTGTCATTTGTGTTAATTTTGGTGATTGTAGTATTTATACTAATTATCATGAGAGTTGTCGGTCTGAAAAGATCAGAAATATTTGGAACATCGAAATAGGAGAAGAAATAAAATGAGTGACACGTATCTAGTACTCGAAAACCTAGTGAAGAATTTTTATGATCGGCATGGAAATGCCAAATGTGCTGTTGATGATATTTCGCTTAATGTCAAAAAAGGAGAATTTGTTACCTTGTTAGGACCGTCTGGTTGTGGTAAGACGACAACATTGAGAATGATAGCTGGTTTTGAACGCCAGAATTCAGGTAATATCTTCGTAAATGGAAAGAATATAAATAATATGATCGCCTTTAATCGAAACATGCCGATGGTCTTTCAAAGTTATGCTTTATTTCCACATCTCAGCATTTTCGAAAATATAGCCTATGGTCTGCGGGTAAGAAACATGGACAAGGCTGATGTCAAGAATGAAGTTGCGATGGCCTGTCAGATGGTGAATTTGACAGGGTTAGAACAGCGATATCCTGGAGAACTCTCAGGAGGGCAGCAGCAGCGAGTGGCACTTGCACGTGCCTTGGTTCTTAAGCCAGAGATCATCCTCTTTGACGAACCACTTTCAAATCTTGATGCAAAACTAAGGGTGGAGACGCGTACTGAAATCAAACGTATGCAAAAGATGTTGGGAATAACAGCAATCTACGTGACGCATGATCAGGCAGAGGCATTGAGTATGTCAGACAAGATTGTCATCATGCAGAACGGAAAAATTGTACAAATTGGAGATCCGGAAAAAATCTATAATACACCTGCAACGTGTTTTGTGGCAGATTTTATAGGACATGTGAATTTTATCCCTGCAACAATATCGAAAACAACAAAGACTACTATCAGTGTAAATCTGCAAAATCAGGTTATCAGGGTTCCTATCACAGAGCAGGAGGACTTTGCGGAGGGAGAGGAAGTCATATTAAGCATTAGGCCTGAAGCAATCAGCATCACAACAGAAAATACAGGATTCAAGGGGCAATTGCTTATTGATAGTTTTTTGGGAACGGTAACGGAGTATAAAGTGGAATTTGAATCTAGTATACTTACGGCTGTACATAGCAATTCTGACGAGAAGGGTTCTTCCAAGATGTCCATGGGGTATGCTGTGTATATTGATTTTAAAAAGGAATTTTTCAGGGTATACAAAAAAGATACTCTATGAGTGCTTTTCAGTCTAAAGTTAGAAAACACGGAAGTCATCAAATTGAATGCAAGACCTATTATCCGTTTACAAAAGATAGAAAAAATACCTACATCGTAGTATTGTATTATTTTTTCCCTCAAAAGTTAAACATAAATAAAAGGCAATACAACATTCAGCATATATTGCAGGATCTTACGACCTTTACTCGATTTTCATCACCCTCTATGCGCATTGAAGACATGTTAAACGAGGAGTATCCAACGAGTCCTTTCGTGAGAATACAAGGATATTTGAATGAAGTCATACGAGGGAGGGAGATTGTTCTTCCTGGCTTGGAGCATGAGTGCAAGACCTTGGTGAATACCTTTCGTACTGCGATGAGTCGAAAAAATCGGGAAATTAGAAAAGCTATTCCATCTGAAAGGATTGATCTTTCCAGGGAATATGAAACGGTATTGATTCAATTTTTTAGTTCTGTGCATAGGCTCCTATCTGAACTGAGCCAATTGCTCCCAAGTGCTGCTACGATAATCCAATGGACAACTGAAGCGCTTAGCATCGTGTGTATAAAATACATAAGTATCCTCGTGCAACACAAAAAACTACAAGACGAACAATCCACTATACGAGACCTGTTTCGTTCGCTCCTCCTGGAACAGCAGCAGTATCTGCAAGAATTGGGATATATACGATTAACGTCTGAGGGGTTTCATGTCAGCAATAATTATGTGTACCGCTGTGGCGAGCTAAAACGCTGGTCTCAATCAGCATTGTATCTTGAAATTCAACGACACCTTCCGTCAATTGGTTCTGTGCATGTTGTGGCGGGTCTAGCGGCTGCAATTGCCATGATTTTCTCAGTTGCGGCAGCGGCCTTCGCAATTCAATTTTTTCAAAGCTATAGTATTCCTTGGATCTTGATCATTGTTATTTCATATATTTTTAAAGATCGAATAAAAGAGATTTTGAGAAATGCATTGTTGAAGTTCTTCCCTAGGGTTTTGACTGATCGCACGGTGCGGCTTGTAGATCCGGGAGTGGGGAAAAAGGTAGGGAATTCACAAACAACCGTTGAACATTTGACGATTGAAGAATTGCCCAAAAACATACAAGCAGCGTGGCGTGTGTTTCATCATCCTCTTTCGGATTCTGAGCGACAGGAAAATGTTTTGAGAATAAAAAAGAAAGTTTGCATAGATTCAAAAAAAATATTAAAGCAACACAGCCGGGTGCATGGAGTGTCTGAGATAACCCGTATGAAAACAAATGAATGGCGCAAAGAAATGGATGATAGAACTGATATCTATCTGTTTTCTGGGGAGGGATTTTCTCAGAAAATCCTTCCTAAGATGTATCACATTCCTTTCTTATTAGAATTGAAAAATTCTCAAGGAGATTTTGTAAATCTGCAATGTTTCCAAATTTTGCTCAATAAAGATGGAATCGTCAATATTCAAAAAGTGCATAATACGGACGGAGATCGTCAATGAATAGGGAATGCTGCTTATGAATGAGGATTTTGTATTGTTATATGTTTTTAAGAAAATACGCAAAAGAGAAGGTGCTAAAGGAGGTGATATATGTTGACTCAACATAATTTTGGGCAGCAGTGTCATTGTTCTGATAACAAGTAGTAATAAAAAGTAAAGAGTACTATAAAAAATAGCTTTTGTAGTATTAATTGTGCAGCCTTAATTAAAGAGGCTTATCACTCAAGTTTTTTTGAGTAAGAAAGAGAAAAATAATAGATATCTTAGATACCTAGGAGGTTATATGTTAAAAATATTAAAAAAATCGATGTATGTACTTGTCAGTGTAGTACTGAGTAGCATCCTTATAGGGTGTAAATCTCAATTTTTGGTTCATTCAGAGATCCGATCCGATGTATCTCTGTCCACGCGGAGTTTCCAATCGAACAATGGATACATAGAAATTACCAGCAAGGAAGATTTTCAAAAGATACGTGATGATCTTGATGGGAAGTTTAGGCTTGTCAATGATATTGAACTTACTGGTGATCATGAGCCTATTGCACCTAGTCTAGCGTTTGGTTATGCCCATCAAGGTACTCCTTTCACTGGCATTTTTGACGGCAATGGAAAAACGATAAGCAAACTACAAATAGCCAAGCAAGGTGATAATTTTGTGGGTTTTTTTGGCGAGATAGGTGTAGGAGGGGAAGTATACGATCTTGAGATTCAAGTTGAATCTGGAAGTGCAGAAGATCCCAGTGTAGAGGGATACAATTATGTAGGCGTATTAGCGGGGTCGAACCGAGGCATAGTAAGAAATGTTTATGTTGTTGGTGAAGGATTTTTGAAGGGAAGAAACGTAGCCGGAGGGTTAGTAGGAAAAAATCATGGAACTATTGAAAGCAGTTATACAATTGTATCGGTGATTGGTGAGATCACTGGCGGATTAGCGGGAGAGAATCATGATAATATTCAAAATAGCTATTATAAGATTGGATCAGTAAGTGGTAATTTTGGGGGTGGATTGGTGGGAGAAAATTATGGTAGCGTGCAAACTAGTTATGCGACCGGAGAAGTTAGAGGTCGGTCATATGGAGGGGGACTAGTGGGTTGGAATTTTGAATCTGGTAGTGTTAGTGCGAGTTATTTTGATGGAAAGCTTACTTCACAAGGGCCGATCGGAATTGGATTTAATGAGAATACTGATCTTGATGAACCTGGAATCCCTTACTATACGGTTGATGATCTCGTACGAATAGGAAATAGTTCAACTGATAATTCCATCACAGAAGACAGTTTTGTTACCTGGAACTTTGAAGAGGTTTGGGAATGGGTAGGGAATGGGCAATGGCCAACATTGAGAGTTTTTACGGCGGAGGAAGAGGAATACATAGAAATTACCAGCAAGGAAGATTTTCAAAAGATACGTGATGATCTTGATGGGAAGTTTAGGCTTGTCAATGATATTGAACTTACTGGTGATCATGAGCCTATTGCACCTAGTCTAGCGTTTGGTTATGCCCATCAAGGTACTCCTTTCACTGGCATTTTTGACGGCAATGGAAAAACGATAAGCAAACTACAAATAGCCAAGCAAGGTGATAATTTTGTGGGTTTTTTTGGCGAGATAGGTGTAGGAGGGGAAGTATACGATCTTGAGATTCAAGTTGAATCTGGAAGTGCAGAAGATCCCAGTGTAGAGGGATACAATTATGTAGGCGTATTAGCGGGGTCGAACCGAGGCATAGTAAGAAATGTTTATGTTGTTGGTGAAGGATTTTTGAAGGGAAGAAACGTAGCCGGAGGGTTAGTAGGAAAAAATCATGGAACTATTGAAAGCAGTTATACAATTGTATCGGTGATTGGTGAGATCACTGGCGGATTAGCGGGAGAGAATCATGATAATATTCAAAATAGCTATTATAAGATTGGATCAGTAAGTGGTAATTTTGGGGGTGGATTGGTGGGAGAAAATTATGGTAGCGTGCAAACTAGTTATGCGACCGGAGAAGTTAGAGGTCGGTCATATGGAGGGGGACTAGTGGGTTGGAATTTTGAATCTGGTAGTGTTAGTGCGAGTTATTTTGATTTTGATAAGGTATTCACAACGGGGAGTGAACCAAATCCGCTCTCAGGAATTGGAGAGAATGTAAATGATAATCTTGGCGAAACTGGAGCACCTTACTATACGGTTGATGGTGTTGTACGAATAGGAAATAGTTCAACTGATAATTCCATCACAGAAGACAGTTTTGTTACCTGGAACTTTGAAGAGGTTTGGGAATGGGTAGGGAATGGGCAATGGCCAACATTGAGAGTTTTTACGGCGGAGGAAGAGGAATACATAGAAATTACTAGTGAGGAAGATTTTCAAAAGATACGTGATGACCTTGGTGGGAAGTTTAGGCTTGTCAATGATATTGAACTTACTGGTGATCATGAACCTATTGCACCTAATCTATTGCCTGGTTATGCCTATCAAGGTACTCCTTTCACTGGCATTTTTGACGGCAATGGAAAAACGATAAGTGGTCTAAGAATTAACAAACCAGATAGTGGCTATATAGGATTTTTTAGCAAGATAGGTGTAGGAGGAAAAGTACGTAATCTTAATCTTCAGGTTGCAAACGTTAAGATACAGGGGGCGCGTCTTGCAGGAATATTGGCAGGAGAAAATCTTGGTACTATAGAGCGTGTTTATGTTGGGGGAAGAGGAAAGATTGTGGGAAGAGGGACTGCGGGAACAGGGGCTGTTGGAGGGTTAGTGGGGAGAAACAAAGGCACTATTAACATGAGTGGTGCAGCTGTATGGGTGTCTGGTTTTGGTTGGACCTGGAATGGTGGATTGGTGGGACATAACGATGTTGGTGGTATTATTAAAAACAGCTATGCGTCTGGAAACGTAGATGGAGCAGCTAGGCCCTATGTAGGAGGGTTGGTGGGAGCTAATTTTGGTAGAATAGAAACTAGTTATGTAATCGGAACAATTGTGAAATATATGGGCACCACTACAGGCGGGTTGGTGGGTTGGAATCTTGAATTTGGTAGTATTAGTGCAAGTTATTTTGATGGAAAGCTTACTTCACAAGGGTCGACCGGAATTGGATTTAATGAGAATACTGATCTTGATGAACCTGGAATCCCTTACTATACGGTTGATGGTGTTGTACGAACAGGGGGTAGTTCAAATGATAGTGCCATAACAGAAAATAATTTTGCTACCTGGGACTTTGAAGAGGTTTGGGAATGGGTAGATGGAGCTTGGCCAAGATTGCGAGGAGTTGATCCAATACAGGAAGAGGTGGAACTTGAATCTGAAGTGGAACCTGAATCTGAAGTGGAACCTGAATCTGAAGTGGAACCTGAACCTGAAATGGAACCTGAACCTGAAGTGGAACCTGAATCTGAGACAGATGAGTACACAGAAATTACCACAGCAGCTGAGTTTCAGTTGATTCGTTATCGCCTTAATAAAAATTATAGACTTATGAACGATATTGATTTCACTGAGATTGATCATAGTTATGGGCCCATCGAACCTGTTCGTTCTAATATAGGGAATGATGCTGGATATCGACAGCTTCCTTTTACTGGCATTTTTGATGGTAATGGGAAAACAATCAGCAATATACGAGTTAATAAGCTAGTTGGATTAGTCAATGAAAATGCTAGACAAGATAATGTGTATGTAGGGCTTTTTAATAAGATAGGTGTAGGAGGGGTAGTACGGGATCTTAGGTTACAATTTGCACCTGGAAACGAGGAGGATTCTAGTATATCAGGACATACTTATATAGGAGCGTTGGCAGGAGAGAACTCAGGGAGCATAACAGGTGTTTATGTTGATGGAGGAAGAGTTGTGGGGAATATATATGTTGGAGGATTAGTAGGTTCTAATAAAGGAAGAATTGAGCGTAGTTATTCAACTGCGGAAGTAATTAGTTATGGAGATGAGGGTGGTGGACTAGTGGGAATGAATTCTGGGCATATTATCAATAGTGCTGCAAGTGGGACGGTCAAAGGAATGAAAATTGTTGGTGGATTGGTGGGAAAGAATAGTGGTTCAATTGAGGATACTTATGCGATTGGAAAAGTGATGGGTGTAGGTGATCCGGCTACTCAAATAGGAGTACTAGTGGGCAAGAATTCTGAATTTGGTGACATTAGGGCAAGTTATTTTGCTAGGAACTCTGCTCGACAAAACCAAGGAGTGGGACTTAATGAAAACTCTAATCTCGATCTTAACAGAAATATCACATTGTTCTACATGACTGATAGTTTTGTATACAATAGCTTTGGATTTAGCCGCATAGGTATGACAGATGTTAATCGGATTAGACAAGATGATTTTGCCGTTTGGAACTTTGGAGTTGATTCTTGGAGTTGGCTAGGTGTAGGGTATTGGCCACAGCCGAATTTTTCTTGGAGAGTACCACCTAATCCGGATTTAGTTTACGTTTTCCCTGGAGAAGAAGAGGAGCCTCGTGAACTAGTGTATGGAAATGATCCACTATGGAATTTAAGATATAACCAAATGATGTTCAAGACGTCACATAATTCGTATGCGCATCATTATGGGGACAATGGTTATGCAATATCAGTGATTGCACAACTTGATGCAGGAGCTCGAGGTATTGAATATGATATCTATGATAATGACTTTGGAGATAATCAGGACTATATACTTGGACATAACGTTCCAGAGACATCAGATGAATTATATGGAGTAGGTGAGATACGCTGGACCGAGGGAAATCCTAAATCTAAATTACTGTTCCCTTGGCTCAAGGTCATAGATACTTGGTCAGATGCTCATCCTGGGCATACTCCTATTACCCTCACGTTGGATCTAAAGAATGATTTAACTGATAATGAAGGCTTTGCAAATGGTGATCTCATATTCCTGAACCATCAAGTGTATAAGACTTTTGAAGAAAAGCTCTATGATCCCGTTCCTTCTCCAGAGGGAGAGGAAAATCCCTGGCCAAGACTAGGAGAACTTCAAGGAAAGATCATTGTAGTACTGAGTGGAAATAAGAAGAGTCGTCTAAGCACTGCATCTATAGATGGGCTAAATCCCTATGGTACAATGGATGATAGCGGTAAGGTTATCATTGCCTATAAAAGTGGGGGCAGCCTATACTATTTGAGAGGACAAAAGAAAGAAAATGGAAAAATAATAACTTTTTTTAAATCAGAGATCTTTGCAAGCGGGTCTCATCCTTCTATATCTCTGAATAATAACGGAAATGTTGTTGTTACATACAGTAGGGGTGGCAATCTTTATTATCGTATTGGAGAACTAAACGATAAGCATAGTATCAGATGGGTGACACAAGAAATAGAGATCGATCTTGCTAGAGAAAGCTCTAGTGGTAATGATGTGGATTATCCCAGAGTTGCATTGAATGATACAGGGATAATTGTATTAATATATAGGAAGAACACTGGCACTTATTATAGTAATCATTCTGGCCAAGGAGTTCCTCAGGATCCGGCGAGACCAAATGGAGGCGAAAATGATCTTAAAATAGGAAGATTACGTTTTGCTCCTGATGGTGAGCCATCTAGCATTGAGTGGCAATCACAGAAGATCAATTTTTACAAGCACTCTTCTATGCTTCCTCATACTCTTTATTTTAAAGATATTGATGGAAACGGAAATAAACTCTTTGGAAGCTATACTGCAGGTCGATTCGATCTTAGTGCTTATTATAGGGAGCCTGAATATCCTGACCAGGGATTTGAACTATCTCTAACGGTTACTGATAATGTTGCTCGTTACAACGAAGATATTGTCTTTGGATCTAATCTACGAAGACCAATCAATGGTTGGGGAAGCCCCACACATGATGTACGAGGAGCGCTTTCGGACAAAGGAATGTTCCGAATATTCCGCTCGGAGGAGGGAGGTAATCTTAGCTACGAAAGACATGTTTTAGATGACCCGGGAAGAAGCTGGATTATTCCATTGCGTAAAACACCATTTCTTTTTGTTGAGGCACAGGCATCTGGAACGATGATACATAGTTCCTTAGAACCTCACCTGCATACTTACGCCAGATTTTTTGCAAGTGAGAGTTATCATAATGGGCGCGATGGTGACAACAATAGGGATAATGCTGTTCCTGGGGAGTTATTGGCCCTCCGAGCAAGTCATGAGGGGTTAGTAATACGAGATTGGAGGTTTGGTGCCTCGAATGTAGAGGAAGCCAGAGACCTGTTGCCGAATTTTCCTGCGGTGAATTATCCTGCCCCAGATTGGTATGAAGAGATGTTTAGCGACATAGGATATATTGAATAAGATTGAATTCTATAGGTGAAGAAAGTGACTACCTAAACTAAATCAGGCCCTCTTGTAATTAACTTACAGGAGGGTCGCTTTTTCGACGACGGAATCGTCAATATTCAAAAGATACACAATACAGATAGAAATCGTCAGTGAGAAGCTTTGCTCTGGATAAATAGCCTTGCACGGTTATGTATTTTGAAAGAGAAGCCTACAAAAGCAAAAACCTAAAGAAGATGAATACATGTTGCCTGGTATGATCCTGGACGCAAGATGATTATTCTGATAAAAGTAGTGATGAGAACTAAAGAGTACTATAAAAAATAACTTTTGCAGTATTCATTGTATAGTTAATTGAGAATTAAGGACCCTTATTCATTAAGGAGTTCCTTGAGGAGAAGGAGGTATTCAAGATTTATCTTGGATGTCTAGGAGGTTATATGTTAAAAACATTAAAAAAATCGATGTATGTGCTCGTCGGTGTAGTGCTGGGTATCGCTCTTATAGGGTGTAAATCTCAGTTTTTGGTTACTTCAGGAATCAAATCTGATGTATCTGTATTTACGCGGAGTAGTCACTCAGACGATGGGTACGTTGCAATTGCGAATGCGGATGATTTTCAACTAATACGTGATGATCTTGATGGGCATTTCGTATTATCGGCTGACATAAGATTAGAAGAAGACTTCGTTCCTATAGGAGATGCAAGTGCTCCCTTTGAGGGATCTTTTTCAGGAGATGGTCACATAATTAGTAATTTAAAGATATCGACGACACCTTATGCGGGGTTATTTGGAACAATAGGAACAAATGGAAGCGTGAATGATCTTATTCTTATCCCTGCAACAGGAACGGAAGAAAATCCAAGTATAGAAGGAAGCAACTATATAGGAACGCTTGCAGGAGTAAACTATGGAACTCTTAGAAAAATTGCAGTGGAGGGTGGAGTAGTTAGGGGATCGAATATAGTAGGAGGACTAGTTGGAGAAAACCATGGAACGATTTCAGCTAGTTATGTCAGGGTAGGCGTTTTAGGAGTTGGAGCCTCAGCTGCTGCGGGCGGGCTTGCTGGAACGAATTATGGGACCATAGATTCTAGTTATACGTACAATAGCTATGTGCTGTCAAATGAGGGAACAGCATATGTTGGTGGGATGGTTGGATACAACAATGGAACCATTAAGTATAGTTATGCAGACAGTGCAGTAGGGGGAGTGTTTAGGGTTGGTAGTTTTGTTGGAAGAAATGATAGCAATGGAACCATACTAAGCAGTTATTTTGACGGAAGTCGCGGGCATCATCCTGCAATAGCAAGAGAGATAGGAACAGCAGATGTAGTTGCTTATTACACTATAGATGAAATTGTGCGTAGTTCTGATTCTTCTGGTGGGGAGCGGATTAGAAGGGATCATTTTCGCGATTGGACTTTTGATTCTCAATCTGCTGTATGGCATTGGGTTGGGAATGGACAATGGCCTGATTTTGTGGGGCAAATTGATCCTGTCGGTCCGGTTGATTTTGCAAATTCATCATTATGGCATACTAGGACCTATGATGAGTTAGCATTTAAGGCGACGCGTGATTCGTATAGCAAGCCAATACCTGCACAACTTGATGCGGGTGTTCGGTTCATTGAATATGATATCCATGATAATGACATTGAAAACAATCATGATTATAGTCTCGGATATGACTGGCCAGGGCAGAAAGTACACCATAATGATGGGAATCCGGGATCTAACGATCTGTTTCCTTGGCTTAGTCTCATAGACACTTGGTCAGATGCTAATCCTGAACATGCCCCCATCACCTTGTTGTTGGATTTGAGAGACAATCTGACTGATAATGGAGACTTTGCACATGGTGATCTCACATTTCTGAACTATCAACTGTATAAGGCTTTTGGAGAAAAACTCTATGTTCCTTTTGTTCCTCCAGCGGGAGTTGCAAATCCTTGGCCAAAAGCAGAAGACCTTAAAGGAAAGATCATTATAGTACTGAGTGGCCACGAAGGCACACGCGTAGAATACGTGAATACTGTGACGGGAGAACAGCCATATGGCACGATTGATGATAGTGGTAGGGTTATTATGGTATATGAAAATGGAAATAGCCTGCA
Organism: Spirochaetia bacterium; assembly: GCA_965243525.1. Taxonomy (GTDB): domain Bacteria; phylum Spirochaetota; class Spirochaetia; order WTKD01; family WTKD01; genus WTKD01. The sequence goes on from OZ251568.1 coordinate 1,637,129, forward strand.
CTATTGGACGGGACAAAAAAGAGAAGATGGAACAGTAATATTTATAGAACGAGCAAGATATGGCTCTGGGGCTAATCCTTCTATATCGCTCAACAATAGAGGAGTTGTTGTAGCAACACATGAGAGCGATGGCAATCTTTATTATCGAATTGGACAATTGGAAGATGACCTGAGACTTGTGTGGCAAACAGAAGATATAGAATACCTTACGGATGCGAGTTATCCCAGAATTGGATTGAATGATGCAGGACTTGTTGTGGCAGGGTATAAGCAGTCAGCATTCTATGCTCGACCCGGAAGATTAGCTAGTGATGGACGTAGTATTGATTTCGATTCAGCGTATTTAGTTAGTGATTCCACGGGAGTTATTCCTCTTTCTCTTTATTTTGAAACCCTTGATGGAACGAATCTATATGCATCTTATGATCTACCGAGAGAACCTGCTGAGACAGTTGCTATGGTTTTTGAGGCTTCAACTGATGAGAACAGTGATTCTTTAGAGAACCTGGGTTCTATCGTACTTAATAAACAAGCACCAAGATCGGAATACGGAGTTTTTTATGTATTTTCTCAGGGTGGACAGTTGATGTATAAGAGGAGTATGGGACTTTTGGGAGGGCAAGAGATCTGGCGTGTTCCAATAACTAATGCGCAAGTTGCTTTTGTTGAAGCACAGAAAAACAAAGACATATTGGGTCTGTTTCCTCCAGAAGAGATACATGGATCCTTACGACCCCACCTGCATACGTATGCCAGATTTTTTGCAAGTATGAGTCTTGATAATGGAGGCCTTGATGCAATCAATACAGATAATACTATTCCTGAGAAGCTGATAGATCTTCGAAACAGGTATGGATTAGTCATACGAGATTGGAAATTTGGCGAATCGAATAGAGAGCGTTCCAGTTGGGACTTACCAAATTTTCCTGCTGTAGATTTCCCTCTATCGGATTGGTATAACACCATGTTTGAATCTTTCGAGTATCTTGAATAAGGCCGAACTCTAAAGACGAAGAAGGTGATTACCTAAACTAGACCAGGCCCTCTTGTAATTAGCTTACAAGGGGGCCATTCTTAAAAGATAGAAACTTGAGAACTGCTGATTCAGGGAAGAACTGCAAGGGTAATAAATTTAATTTCAAAAGAGCATGTATGTAAACAAGCAAGCTATCATTGACCCACGTTAATAGGTCTTGTCGATAAAGTTTTTACAAAATAGAATCTCCACCTTTAAGAATTTCTATAATAAGAATTTCATATAATATGACAGTGTTTACGTAAAACTAAAATTTTTATTGACAGATTTTTAGAAAATTGGGATTATTGTGAAATATGCATTTATACATTCTTCGTCACGCAGACCCTTGTTATGACCCTGATAGTCTAACTGAAATTGGACATCAAGAGGCTAAAGTCCTTGCAAAGAGGTTGAAAAATCTCAACGTAAACTATGTTTATTCTTCGCCGATGACTCGGGCAAAGCAAACGGCAAACTATACTGCAGAATTGCAGGATCTTGAAATCATTGAGAAGCCTTGGTTAAAAGAGTTATCACATGTGCAAATTCAGCAGGATAACAAAAGTTATGCTATTTGGGATACCTATGGCGAAACAGTGCGAAATACGATACCACTTCCTGACCACAGTGACTGGTTCAAACGCGATCCTTTTGATAAAACGAAGATAGAGGTCTTATGGGAAGAATTCCGTGCCCAAGCTGATATGTTTATCTCGGCACATGGCTATACACGTGTTGATGGACGATATCGCATAGATCGTTCTAACGATGACCGTATAGCCATATTTTGTCATAATGGGACCTTACTTTTTTTGCTAGCTCATCTTTTGGAAATTCCTCCTTCGTTGGCTTGGTCTGGTTTTTTCTGTTGGCCAAGTTCCCTCACCGACATTTATTTTGATGAGCGATCACCACAATGGGCAGTTCCAAGAGCGTTGCATGTTTCTGATGTTTCACATTTGATTGCAGCGGGTATGAAACCACAGGCGCGGGGTATGGGAGATCGATGTGATGAATACTATTAATTTCGAGCGGAAAGAAATTTAGATATTCTCCTAAAAAGGCAGGGCGAGTAAGATTGTATCTTGCTGGGGAGAGTATTGTTATTTCTACGTATGATATTTATCAGAAGATAAGATTCTCATTCGTATGATCTAGTTTTTGAGGGTATTGTTTGATCTCTACAGGATACCTGCGGAAAATGAACAATGAACTGGACCCGGCACATAATTATGGACTATTCTTCAGATTAATTTGATCAATAAATTGATACTAGCTATACTGAAGCATACTAGGAGGTATTTCAATGAAGAAAATTTTTTCTTACGTGATGCTTTTTGTCCTTGTTTCCAGTTTTTCCGTCTTTGCTGTGGGAACTGCTGAGGAAAAGGATGATACGTACGAAGTGGTGTTCATCCCCAAACTTGTAGGAATTCCATGGTTTACTGCAATGGAAAATGGGTTTAAGGATTTTGCATCTGAAGATGGCGGTCTGAAGATATCAGTAGTCGGAGCTCCTGATACCGATCCTGCTGCTCAGGCGAGAATACTTGAAGATGCGATAGCTCAGGAACCAGATGCTATTGTCGTTGTTCCCAACGATACAAAGGTGCTTGAACCAATCCTTGCACGTGGACGAGAAGCAGGCATCTTTATGGCAACGCAAGAAGCTCCGAATGTGCAGAATGTTGATCTCGATATTGAGTTTCTCATTGCAGAGCGCTATGGCGCTGACATGATGGAACTTTTTGTTCGTGAGGCAGGCACAAAGGGTGGTTATGCTATCATGGTCGGGGGACTCACGGTAACTTCACATAATCAGCGCGCTGATATGGGTGTTGTGCACCAGGAGGCGAATTACCCAGATCTGTATCAAGTCACCAGTCGACTTGAAGGGTCAGAAAGTGTCGAAGAAGCACAGGATCGCACCCTGGAGCTCATTACGGCATATGATGATCTTGTAGGTCTTATCTACATTGGTAGTCTTGGTGCTATTGGTGGAGCTCAAGCAATTACATCCCTGAACAGAGACGACATTGCTATCGTAGGTGGATCTGTTCCCAGTCAGGCAAAATCCTATCTTGCAGAGGGAACCATCAACGCAAATTACATCAGTAATCCATATAGGATTGGTCGTGATTCTGCGTATATCGTGAAACATTTTCTCGATGGAGGAAGCTTTGCTAATGTTGGTGATCTTCCAGAATACGGCGTTCCACAAATTGATGGGTCTGTTATCACCTTTCATGCACCCTCTGAAGTAACAGCAGAAAATGCTGATGACTTTGGATTTTAGATAGAGCAGCTAATCGTGCATACACCTAATACAGCGCAAGATTCTCATCTTCTTTGTTTTCGAACGATTACCAAGCTGTATCAAGGGGTATGCGCACTTGATGCGGTGGATTTTTCTCTAGAGAAGGGGGAAATTCACTGCCTTGTAGGGGAAAACGGTTCAGGCAAATCGACACTGATCAAAATTATTTCAGGAGTTGTCTTGCCTGAGCCGGGGGCTAAAATGCGGCTTGCGGGACAGGATATGTACACTATGGATACGCATGCATTACTGCAAGCCGGTGTGCGGGTTATCTATCAAGACCTGGCACTCTTTCCAAACTTAACTGTAAAAGAAAACATAGCTTTTGGAATCCACAGCGATTCACCAGGGTCCTTTGTAAATTGGGCCATGCTTGCTGACCGGGCACGTGAGGCGATGCAACTCATTGGGCTTGAACTCGACATAGAACGGAATATTTCAAGTCTTTCGATTGCTGAACAACAACAGGTTGAAATTGCCCGGGCGCTCACCGGAAATCTGCAGCTGTTGATCTTGGATGAACCTACGGCCTCGCTTACGCGCTCAGAGGTTGAAAAGCTTTTTTCTACGATACGAATCCTGCAAAAGAAGGGCATCACCACCCTGTTTGTAAGTCATAAATTGAATGAGATTTTTGAAATAGCAGAACGAGTAACGGTGTTGAGGGATGGAAAGAACATAGGGATTTTTTCTCCTGCTGAGCTAAGCCATGAGAAACTCATCTATTTGATGACTGGAGAGAGTTTTTCTTCACATCCACCGGACCCTCTTTCGATGAGTACAAAAGAAATGTTGCGTGTTGAGCATCTTTCACTGGAGAGAAATTACAAAGATGTCTCTTTTGTACTGAAAGAAGGTGAAATACTTGGTATAACAGGTCGCCTTGGTTCTGGACGAACGGAGCTTGCACTCAGTTTGTTTGGTATGCATCCGGCTGAGTCTGGTGCAATTTTTTTGTCTGGATCGCCTTTAAAAATCAAAAACAATGCAACTGCGATCAAGGCAGGGATCGCCTATGTCCCGGAAAATAGGTTATTGCAGGGATTGGTGATGTCTCAATCCATTTCTTCAAACATGAGTATTACGGTGTTGCCACAACTCCTGAATAAAGTTGGCCTGCTCGATGCAGACAAAACAGAGAAACTTGGCAGGACATGGGTGGAGAAATTCTCGATAAAAATATCGAATCTTATGGCGGCTGTGAAAACTCTGTCGGGTGGCAATCAGCAAAAAGTGGTGCTTTCAAAATGGTTAGCGCGGAACCCTAAGATACTTATTCTGGACGAACCCACCGTGGGAATCGATGTTTTTGCGAAGAACAGCGTGCATACCTTCATCAAGGACCTTGCAGCCGGCGGTATGAGCATCCTACTCATTTCAGATGAAGTACAAGAAGTGCTTTCAAATTGTCATCGGGTGCTTGTTATGGATGGAGGGCGTATCGTTGATGAGGTGTTTCCTGGCCCAGAAGCTGAAACACAATTATTCGAACGGTTTAATTTGGCATAGTGTATATGAAAAAACATAATTATCTTTCTAAACTATTTTCACAAAACGAAATATATCTCTTTCTGATGTTAATCATTCTCGTAAGCGTCATATCCTTGGTCAACCCTCGATTTTTCACTGGGCGCAACCTATTACAGGTCTTACGGAGTGCTTCATTTACCGGCATTCTTTCAATAGGATTTCTTTTCGTGTTAATCGCCGGTGGGTTGGATATTTCTTTTACGGCGACTGCCACGGTTGCACAATACCTGATGGCACTTGTTTTAATAGGAAATCCTGATATGCCCATCCTCTTTGTGATATGCATCCCACTGCTTGTGGGAACCTGTCTCGGTGCTCTGAACGCATTTTTGATTCACGTATTGAATGCGCCATCAATCATCATTGCGATCGCGAATCTCAATGTGTATTATGGGCTCTTGCAGATTATCAGTGGGGGCACTTGGATATATGATTTTCCGCAATGGTTTCAGAAGTTTGGAAAGGGTTTTTTGTTTCGCTTTTTCGACGAGAACGGCGCTGCTTATGGGATAGCCTATATCACTATTATCTGGGTTGCGGTGGCAATCGCAGCGGTGGGAATTCTTCGCTACATGAAATTGGGAAGAAAGCTCTATGCATTGGGGGGAAATTATGAAGCGGCTCGTCGAGCAGGATTGAATATTTTTCGATTGCGTCTGTTTGCCTATTCTTTTCTTGGATTTTCTGCGGGAATAGCCGGACTTATCCAGGCGTTGAATACGCAAACCGTTGCCCCGAATGCCTTGATAGGACGTGAATTTGATGTTGTAGCAGCGGTGGTGCTCGGGGGAGCAAGTATCTTTGGAGGCACCGGCACGGTTATTGGAACCTTTCTTGGAGTGCTGCTCATCACAGTGATCACCAATGCTCTTACAATATTAAAAGTTCCCGCCTATTGGCATCAGGTTTTTATTGGGGCGCTCGTACTTAGCAGTATAGGCATAACATCGCTACGTATCATGCGAGCAAAGAAGAAAGAACGGAGTATCGCCATTCATGAAGATAATTAAGCGATTTCAAACTTGGAATGACAAAAACATAGATATTGCGATCCTTCCATGGTTATTCGTCGGGGTATTGTTGCTCATGACCATTACAACGCAGGGAAAGTTTTTGCGTATACACAACGTATCCAACATTCTCTTGCAGATGCCAGAATTGGGACTTTTGTCGCTGGCCATGATGCTTGCGATGATTTCTGGAGGCATCAACCTATCGATTATCAGTTCGGCGAATCTCACAGCGGTTGTTATGGCTGTTTTTTTGACTCTCCCCGGGATAAAGGCAGGAACGGTCCCAGCATTTGTCTTCATCGGTGTTGCGCTTCTTTTGGGAATACTCGTATCCATACTCCTTGGTGCCGTGAATGGATATCTCATTGGGTATATAGAAGTACCAGCAGTGCTAGCAACGATGGGAACGATGATTCTCTATGAGGGCATCACCCTGGTTATTACGCAGGGATCAGTTATCTCTGACCTTGCTGAACCATTTTTATTTATTGGAACCGCTCGTTTTTTTGGCATTCCCTTTCCAATGATCATTTTTTGCGTAGTCGTATTATGTGTCTCTGTACTTTTGCAGCGACGTCCTTATGGAAGCTATCTCTATTTTATTGGATCCAATGTAATTGCGACGAGATTTTCCGGCATTAATACGCGAAGGGTTCTCCTGCAGACTTACATATTGTCCGGTCTGCTTTCTGGCGCTGCGGCTATTGTTATGGTATCACGTTTTAACTCTGCGAATGCACGCCAAGGAAGCTCGCTGCTTCTTTCAACGGTATTGATTTGTATGTTGGGGGGAGTTGATCCCTTTGGTGGATTTGGAAAGGTGAGTGGACTTATCATGGCCCTGGCCATTTTGCAGATGCTGACCAGTGGATTAAACCTCTTGGGAATACCTTCGTTTGCGACAGTGGCGATTTGGGGAGCGATGCTCATAGCGGTCATGATATATCGATATATTCAGAACAAGCGATTAGAGGGACGCTTGTTAGGAACTAACCCATAAACACAACAAATTGGTATACTTCTGTATGAACTAAATTTTATTGAGGAGGAAGAAATGAATTTTGGAGCACATGCATTTATCTGGGAAGGAGAGTGGAATAGTGCAAATGGGTTGCGGGTTATCTCTGAGGCATCGCGGCTAGGGTTGGATTTCGTCGAGATTCCGTTGCTGCGGCCAGACGATTTTCAGAGCAAGGAGACGAAGCAACAATTAGCAGATCATGGTATCTACGCGACGTATTCGCTGGGGCTGCCGGTGAATAAAAGCCTTCCGGAAAACCCAAAGGGAGCTGAGGAGTTTCTTATGAGCGCAGTGGACTCCGTCGCTGAAGCCGGTGGAAACACTCTTACTGGAGTATTATACGGCACGCTTGGAGGATTTGAAGGACGCCCTCCAACGGATGCTGATTATGCAGTGATTGCTAAAACTCTCAACACTGTTGCAGAATATGCAGAATCGGCGGGAATCCGCCTCGGCATTGAGCCGGTTAACCGGTATGAAACATTTCTTGTGAATACTGCAGAACAGGCTGTGGATCTGCTCAATCGTGTTGATTCAAACAATATTTTCATCCATTTGGACACCTATCATCTCAACATAGAAGAGGAATCGTTTAGAAAAGCGATACAAACAGCGGGGGCTCGCATGGAATATATCCATTTGTCTGAAAGCCATCGTGGTACTCCCGGTGAGGGAACCGTGAACTGGGATGATGTCTTTGCGGGGTTACGGGATATCTCGTTTCGAGGTGCACTCACGATGGAGTCTTTCGTGAAGCTGAATCCTGATATTGCAAAGGCAACGTGCATGTGGCGTAACATCGTTGATGATTCTGAGGCACTTGTGAAAAAAGGGCTTAGTTTCTTAAAACATAAAGCCTTAGAATATGGCTTGAAATAATTTCTTGATCAACGAGAAAAAACTATGCCTCTTTGTATTGTATAAGTTGCTGTTGTAGGTGAGGCAAAATCGGAATATTTTTTTCTAAACCAGCAAGTGCGAGTATTGCTGCACCGCGGGCGGCTGATTCTGTTTCAAGGGGCATGCGGAGTGGGCGTTGTATGCGTTCAGCGAGCGTTGTTCTGAGTGATGCATTCTTTGTGAAGGCGTTCCCCGAAATAGCAGCATAGCTTTGTGGTGCATCAAGCATGTGGATGTGATCACCGATCATAGCAAGTAATTCTTCAATGACACCAGAAGACATTCCCCAGAAAATATCAGAAAGGGTGAAATTGTTGAGTGTTATATTTGATATAGACCCTGTCTGGTGTGGATTTTTTCTTGTGCCGTTGAAAAGAGTGGATATCACCAGAGGAATATCCGAAGAAGGTCGTTTGAGCTCGTTGAGGATGCCATATGCATCCTTGGAGGGACAAGCGGCCTTTTCAAGGGTCTCAGAAATAAGATGCGTGAGAAGCTCAAAGGATTTGCCGCCACTGAGACTAGCTCCGACAAGAAGCATACGATTATTTGGAAAGGGACGTATCTCTAGGGGTGAATCTTTGAAACTATCTGATGATGCTGTGGATGGGGCGAGGAAGGATACCTGTCCGCTGGTTCCAATATTGACAGATATTGCATGATTAGGATCGCGCACACTGGCGATGAAACTCATTTGATTGTCGCCCTCAGGGAGAAAGACAGGAATTCCCGTTGAGGTTTTTCCTATGCAATGCCCACAAGATGTGATGATCGGTAACGCTATCTTGGATTTTTTCGCAATCTCCCAAGGAGCCAAAAAAATACAGCGATCACTATCAAAGAAACCAAAACTATGAGCGAGGCTTGCACTGATGGAGTGAGATTTCTGTTCGATGATATGTCCAGCGATGTAATCAGGAAGGCTAGTCAGAAATCTTGCCTTCTGAGGAATTGCGGCCTGCCGCTGCAAGACATAGAAGCTTCCGAATGCATACCCAGCGGGAACGGTGGCCTTGAATTCATCGTGCATGAGGGCTCCATAGGTCTTTGCACTATGTTCATCATGCCAGGACAACCGATTATCCATCCAAGTGTATACGGGAGAAACAGGATCGCCTGCATCATCCAAAAGAAGCATGCTGTGCATCTGTCCGGTAATCCCGATAGCGATTGGATCTGTACAGATTTTGCATGCATTTGCCAATTCTTGTTCTAGACAGCGGATTAATTTTTTGGGATCTTGTAGAAAGGCTCCTGCTTGATCGGGGGGTAGATCTGCTTGATGTCTGCGGGATGAAACAAAGATATTTTTTCCGCTATCTCCATCAACTGCCACAACTGAGATTGATGTGGTGCCGACATCTATTCCTATTACTACCCTTTGCATAACACTATATTCTATATCAATTCTTTATTGCATCAGAGCATCGAATTGTCAAGAGTGAACGTACTGAAATGCTTTAACCGCGAACCTAACTCTCCGAAAAAGCTGTTTACGTGAATAGGTGAGGCAACCATGGTTTGTTCTATGTTTTCTTCGGAGGTTTTTTTCGACCACGGAATGCTGTTCGTTGTGGTTTTTTCTTTTTAGCCGATGAGCGTGGACCGGTGGTGATCGATTTTACAGTTTTTCTTTTCTTTGCATAAAGTTCTGGATCAATAAGTTTCACCAAAGCATCGGTGAGCACTCCAACAGTGCGGGCAAATGTTCGAGAGGTCGTAACGATTTCGGAGGCCATGATCCATTCAGGGTGTTTGTGTTTCAAAAGGCAACCAGGATGTATTGCAATATCGGTGACAACCTTGTTCATATAGCTCCGATTATTTCGAAAAGAGAGGGTGCTTGATAGACCAGCACTCAGGCAGAGCATTATCTCATCGTATTTTGATGGTGTATCACTGATGAAGATGCCAAGATCTTCGGTAATTTCAATTAGTTGAGTGCGAATGTTCACTATTTCATGGAGTACTTGATTATCAAAAAAATGAGTATCGCAAAATTCTTTTTTATTCTGACTCGCCGTATAGGTAGTATAGAGGTGTAATAATGCGTGAAAATCTCCATATCCATGGGCAAACCGCGCGTGTGCTGCACGTGATTTTGCTTCTTCTCCAAAGGGCAGAAGGAATGGCGTTGAGGTGGTCAGAAACGCAACAATGGTGAGTGCATCGAGCAATGCCTCAGGATATCGATTGATCGCTTCCACAATGATGCGAGAATGTCGAGGAGCGAGCGGATAGTGGAGCATCGTCTTTCCAATAGGAGTCAAGGCATGTTGTTTTGTCAGCGCCTTGAGTTCAATCAGGTTTCCAATAGCACCGCTAAGGTCGGTTCGTTTTGGAGGCAAAAGAAATTCAAACCGCTCAAAATCTTCAATGCCAAGATCTGCCATACGAAGCACGACCTCAGCAAGATCGGTACGCATTATCTCTTCCAGAGGATACATTGGACGCCGCAACAGGTCCTTTTCAGGATATAGGAACAAGCATGTCCCAGGTGCAGTTCTTCCTGCGCGTCCTTTGCGCTGCATCGCTGAGGAACGTGATATGCGCGTCAATTCAAGTGCAGACGTACGTTTCACCGGATTGTACGAGTTTATCTTTGCTAGTCCAGAATCGATCACTGCTGTAATGCCATCAATCGTTATGCTTGTTTCTGCAATATTAGTTGCAATAACGATTTTCTTGTATCCCTTTGGGGTCGCTTCGAGAGTCAGTTCCTGCAGTTCTGAGCTAATTCGTGCATAGAGCACGCGTATGATGACTTTCTTTCGCCATGGCTGTGCGAGAATGCCGGCCTGACAGCGTTTTATCATTTCTTCGCCTGGGAGAAAAATCAGAACATCTTTGTGGTGAGGATCATCTATAAAGGCTTTTGTTCTTTCGACAATGACATCAATCAAATCTTCTTTTTGAGGCATCGTATCGAGAAAAACATTCTCTACGTTATATGATCTTGCTGGAATTGAAATAATCGGACAGCGATTAAAATATTTTGAGAAAGCTCGCGCATTTATTGTCGCCGATGATATGATCACCTTGAGATCCTTGCGCTGGCGCAATGCTCGCTTTAAAAGGCCAAGGATGAAATCGATGGTGAGACTTCGCTCATGGGCCTCATCGATGATGATTGTTTTGTATTGCGAGAGCATGGGATCACCCTTTATTTCTTGCAAGAGGGTTCCATCAGTCATCACTTTGATATGGGTGGCAGAGGTCGTTGCATCTTCAAAACGCATTTTATACCCAACGAGGCTTCGTTCGCGTTTTGCGACGCTTTGTTTGATATAGTGAAAAACACTCAGCACCGCAATGCGGCGCGGTTGGGTAATTCCAAGGATGCCTTGTCTGGTGTATCCAGCCTTGTATAGAATAATCGGTAGCTGCGTTGTCTTCCCCGATCCTGTTGGGCTCTCGACTACGATTACTTGATTCTTCTTTAAAGCTGTAATGATTTTCTTTCGCTGTGCGTATACTGGAAGTTTAGATTGCTGAAGCATGTTGTTCGATGAATTGTATGAGTCTTGATGGTTGATCTGTGGTGATGCTGGCGGATGAGTCAATATGTTTTATGGAAATGCTCTGTTCATCTGCTATGCGTATTACAAATGGAATAGTTGCCTTTTCTGCATAGGCAAACTGTTTTTTTATAGGCTTTCTATCAGGAAATAGTTCCGAAGCGATGGTATTCGTTCGAAGTTCTTGTAAGAGTGAGTGATAGAACGACAGGTGTGAATCATGTTCATTGCAAATAAGTACGCGCCGTAGCAACCGAGGTGAATGAATTTTTGACTGCTCTGTCAGCCCGGCGATGAGCCGGTCGAGCCCTATGGATGCGCCGATTCCCGAAATAGCTTGTTTGGAATAAAGGGATGTGAGGTTGTCGTATCGCCCACCCGAACAAACCGATCCAATATGGGGAAGATCATCTAAAAATGTTTCAAACACAATGCCGGTATAGTAATCGAGTCCTCGAGTGATGCTTGGATCAAAGACAAGATGTGTGTTCAATCTGCTTTCTGCACTTAGATCCAAGATAGCTTTAATTTGATCATACTGCTCTGCAGCGAGAATGCCATGAAACTGATCCAATCGATCTGCATTTGCTCCTTCTGCGATGAGCAAGGAGAGCATCTGTTCGATCTGCGGAGTCTCCAAATATGAGGCGAGCTGATGTCTGCAGGCATCCATGCCAATCTTAGTACGCTTGTCTATAACACGCATTATCTCAGCAATGTTTTCTGTTACATGCAGATGCCCTAGCAAGGAAGGGAGCACAGCTCGATGTGAAAAATGAATGTGTATGTTTTCTACACCAAGTTGTTCGAATATGGCCCAAATTGAATGCAGAATTTCCCAATCGCCAAGGAGTGAAGGTTCTGCGATCAAATCCCAATCGCATTGATAAAACTCGCGATAGCGTCCCTTCTGTGGGTTTTCACCACGAAACACCTTTCCCACATGAAAGCGCCGAAAGGGAAACGCCAACTCGTGCATATGTTGTGCAACAAATCGTGCGAGCGGAACAGTGAGATCATAGCGCAATGATAGGTTACGTCCTCCCGGATCTACAAAAGAGTAGACTTGTTTATCAGTTTCGCCGCCACTTTTTCCAAGTAGTATTTCAGAATATTCAAGCGTCGGCGTATCGATGGGCAGATATCCCATAAGAAAACAGGTGTGGCGAATAGTATCAATCATTGATTGTCGATGAAATTCGTCCAGAGGCAGACTGTCACGAAAGCCTTTTGGAATGCGCGCGGATATCATGCTGTTATCCTAGCACTTCAGAACGTATTGATATAGAGACCCTATATGGTTGATCTAGGCTTGTTTGTTTTCTGTTTCACAGTGATTGTCTTAGGTAGACAGGAGGCCCCTATATGTACGTATATGCAAAGGTTTACAGAATTTACGCAGAGGATTAGCATAGAATATACAAATTATTGGAGGGAATATGAAAAAAATATTTATTATTTTGTGTATTGCTCTTGTTCTTCCTGTTTTTGCAGGAGGCGATGCAGAAGAGTCTAGCTCTATTACTCTTTGGACAAATGAAGGCGAATCTGAGGGGACACTTGATTGGATAAACGATCTTGCAACCCGATTTGAAACCTCCTCGGGAATAGCGGTTGAAGTTGTGTCAAAAGACACAGAGGCATTACGTGAAGATTTTATCAGCGCAAGCATCGCAGGTGCTTCACCTGACGTTTTGTGGACAGTAAACGATCACGCAGGGCCATTTAAGACAGCGGGCCTTCTCGACACAGTTGATGACATCTATGATGCTACTGACTTTGTGGAATCAGTGACCTTTGACGGTGAAGTTTATGCGGTCCCAATTTCTACGGGAAACCATCTCATGTTGCTATACAACAAAAAATTAGTTGCCTCTGCTCCTGAAGATAGCGATGCATTCGTAAAAGTTGCGTCAGCGATTACCGGCGGTGATACGTATGGACTGGTGTACAATCAAATCGAGCCATTTTGGCTGGTCCCTTGGCTTGGCGGTTTCGATGGTCGCGTATTTGCCGAAGATGGGGTAACACCTACGCTCAATACAGCTGCAATGGTTGATACTCTGCAATTTCTGCTTGACCTTAAAACTAGGCATGGAGTTGTTCCAGAAGAATCTGATTATGGCACTGCAGACACCTTGTTCAAAGAAGGCAAGGCTGCTTTTATCATCAATGGTGACTGGTCTCTCAGTGACTATTTAGGCGTTCTTGGTGATGATCTCGGCATCGCACCATTGCCGCGTGTTTCAAAAACCAATCAGTATCCGGCACCATATACCAGTGGAAAATATTTCATGATTAGTGTTGGTCTTGATGAAGGCAAGAGAGAAGCGATAAAGCAGTTTATTCAGTTTGTTGTTTCTGAAGAAGTTCAAATTGAAATGCTCAACAGTTTGAAGCGATTACCTTCGCGGCTATCGGTCTTAAATTCACCGGTTGTGGCAGATGATCCAGTACTCGCTAGTTCGGCAGCACAGGTTGCAGTTGGAACACCGATGCCCTCAGTTATTGAGATGCGGGCAATTTGGGATGCAATGAAGCCAGAAATGAATGCAGTTCTCTTTGCAGGAAAATCTCCTCGAGAGGCAGCACAGGCCATGCAAGAAGCAGCTGAAGCGGGCATTCAAAATCTGCAATAACATGCATGCTAAGTAGTCTATTTTCAATAAGCACCACAGTATTTCTTGTGGTGCTTTTTATTGTTGTCGTAGAAGTAATCCTCTATCTGATCTTACACAGGGGACTGCACTTAAAAACCGCCTTTCCCTATATACTTATTTCTCCTGCTGTTATTGGCATTTCACTACTCATTCTCTATCCAATCACCTATAATTTTATCCTTGCCTTCAGTAATATGAGTATCTCAAAGTTGACTGTTGAAAGAGGACTTGTCTTTGGCTTTGAACATTTTTTTTCCAATATCGCTCGTATCTTCACAGCACCTGTTCTAAAACAGCAATATTTTTTCTCCATTCTGCTTAGAACGATGTTGTGGACAGCCATACAAGTGACCTTTCATGTGACTTGTGGCTATTGTATAGCAGTATTACTCAATCGTCCTATGCGTATGCGGGGAGTCTATCGAGCATTACTTCTCTTCCCTTGGGCGATTCCACAGGTCATTGCGGTGCTTTCTTTTCGTGGAGAGTTCAACTATGAATACGGATACATCAATACCGTTTTAGGATATTTTAATATTGAAAAAATCCGATGGCTCACCGATGGACTTTGGAATTTTATCGCGATTAATATCACCAATATCTGGTTAGGAGTTCCCTTTATGGCGATTATTCTTCTTGGTGGTTTGCAATCAATCGATCAGACATATTATGATGCTGCTGAAATTGATGGTGCATCAAAGCCTCAACGATTTTCTAACATCACATTACCGCTTCTAAAACCAGTTATGATTCCAGCAATTATCTTGGGCATTGTGTGGACTTTTAACAATTTTAATGTGCCCTTTCTCTTGAATCAAAACGAACTTGAAACGTCGGATATACTCGTAACGGCCTTGTTTCGTGCTGCATTTCTTGAGTTTCGCTTTGGGTTCGCAGCAGCACTTGCCTTGATAGTATTTTTCATACTTTTGGGGTTGAGCTTGGTCATGCTTGCAGTGACGAAACCCGACATACAATTTCAATCGAAACGTAAACGATTAAAGGAAGGTGAATAGTATGACTACTCGAAATTTTTTCTTTTCCAGACGTTCTGATTCGCCGTTTAAGCGAATCCTCATTCATATAGCTTTGATCTGTATGTGTGTGATCACCGTCTATCCTGTTTTACGCATAGCATCGGTTTCGTTGCGACCTTCAAATCGATTGTTATCCACCGATTTGGCAGTTATTCCAGAAGACGCAAGCTTTGAAAATTATCGTGTCGTTCTTTTTGAGCGTGATTTTTTGCAATGGTTGTGGAATAGCTTGTTATTGACGATATCGACATCGATCATTGGGGTATCAATCGCCGCAACCTCTGCCTATGCGATATCGCGGTGGAGCTTTTTTGGCAGAAAATTCATGGTTATCACCCTATTGGCAACACAGATGATTCCGGGAGCCATGCTGCTTCTCCCTATCTACATCATTGCAACCCGGTTAGGTCTGATTAGCACCTGGTATGGAACAATTATAGCCTATTCAGTTACAGCAGCTCCGTTTTCAATTTGGATTCTAAAAGGATATTATGACACGATTCCTCGTGAACTCGAACAGGCGGGATTGGTGGATGGATTGAACCGATTGCAAGTCTTTTTTAAGATAATGCTGCCCCTTTCAACTCCGGCACTTGCGATTGCCTTATTGTTTAATTTCACGCAGGTGTGGAATGATTATTTGCTGGCGAGAATATTCTTGCAAGATCATGCTATGGCAACATGGCCGCTTGGATTGGCTCGATTACAAGAACAGTTTCAGACGCAGTGGGGACAATTTGCTGCAGGAGCCCTAATGGTTTCGGTGCCAGTCATGGTGTTATTTTTGCTTTCATCTCGATGGTTGATCTCCGGACTGACACTTGGTTCAGTCAAAGGATAAATTGACGCTATGCAGTGTATGTGTTAGAGTGATTATTAATTATGGCAAGAAATAGTACAAAACGCGGAAAACTTGTGCGGAAGTTTGGTCAGAACATCTTCGGAAATCCAAAATATGATAGATTACTGAAGAAAAAATCAAAACCGCCTGGCTCACAAATACGTCGTGGTCGAAAGAGAATTAGTGAATTTGGAAAGCAGCTTCTGGAAAAGCAAAAACTGAAATTTGCATATGGTTTGTCTGAGCGACAGTTTAGAAATTTGTTTTTTAAGGCAAAAGCAAAAGATGGAGTAACGGGAGAGACCATGCTCGTCATGTTGGAGCAAAGACTCGATAGCGTTGTCTATCGCTCAGGATTTGCATGCAGCAAGAATCAAGCACGTCAATTGGTGACCCATGGGCAGTTTCTCTTAAACGATAGACGAATCGATATTCCATCCATTCAGGTACGTCCGGGTGATGTGTTGAAGGTTCGCCCTAAAAAGAATGTAGTTGAGTTGTCTCGAAGATTGCTCGCTGAAAATTCTACTCGTGAAGTTCCTGATTGGTTGCAAGTGTCGCCGGATGATTTGACGATAGTTGTTAACAAACTACCTTCAAAGGAAGCCATACCCGTTATTGCAGAAGTGCAGTTAGTTGTTGAGTATTACTCAAAGTAGAATCTAGTATTCAAGAACAGCTTTTTAATCAGCTTTAGAGGCAGAGATGGGTGATTTTCACCATGTTACACTCTGCCTTCTTGCATATCAGCACCTATCTAGAACTAGAAGTAACTAAACGCTGTGTTACGATTGCGGGGTTGCTTCGTATCCTATGCGGTGCACATATTCACAAATCTTTTTGATGTTTTCCTGATCTCCAGAATGATAAACGAGAAGGGTGTTGTCCTTGCGGTTGTGAATGACATCCTCAACGCCAGGGAGCTTTCTTGCCATATGGGATATCGCGATACTGCAAGATGTACATTGTGCACCTTTTAGCTTGATAATTGATTCAATTGTTTCCATGCGAAAGTATATTGTGTGTGGAATATTCTGCCAAGAAAGGCAGGCAAACGATATGGTCAGATGAAGTAGCAGGCTGATGTTTTTATTGTGCAGTGTCTTTGATGGCAAAGGCTCTGAGATAAGAAAATCCAAACAATTTTTCTTTCACGCAGCTTATTGATGGGTTGAGAACGAAGTCTTCTTTTTTGGGAGTATGGATGATGACCGTGGTAGTTGGAACAACAATCGATGAGGAAAATACCCTCCTTAGGAGATCCGACTTGTATTTGTACGCAAAGGGAGGATCTAAAAACACAATATCAAATGATTGCTTTTCTTGCTTTATAAATGCTTCAACGGGCTTGACTATGTAGTGAATGGATATCTCTTGTTTTTTTAGAAAATTTCTCACTTGCAGGACTGTTTTTGCGTCGCGCTCTACGGCGGTGGGACTAGCCCCGGATGAGATCGCCTCAAGAGAGACGATGCCGGTTCCTGCGAACAAATCAAGAAAGGTTTTGTTCTCAATTGAACCAAGGTATTGAAACAGCCACTCGCGGGCCTTTGCGGTAAGTGGGCGGTGATCACCTTTTATATATGGCAGGGGCAATCCTTTGAGCTGTCCTTGGATAATTCTCATCATAGCGGTGATTCCATTGAATCAATATGGTCGATACCCATGCGGTCACGTTCTGTTGCAGATGTCAAAATTTTTGATGCGATTTTTTGCGATGATTCAAGCAAGTCTTTTCGTCGCAAAACCAACATGAATTCCTGAGCATTGAATCCGGATTGATGGGTGCCTGCCAAATCTCCCGGTCCTCGCAACAGAAGATCTTTTTCTGCTATGAGAAATCCATCACTCGTTTCATACATAATTTTTAGACGTTCTTTTGCAATATCAGTCAGATCCTCAGCATAGGCAAGGCAACAATACGATTGTAGATCACTTCGTCCGATACGCCCTCTCAGTTGATGCAGTGTGGAAAGCCCAAACAATTCAGCGTGTTCAATAAGCAATATGCTTGCATTTTTCACGTCGATACCAACCTCGATGATGCTACTTGCAAGCAAGACATGGATACTTCTTTCTTTGAATTTCCGCATGGTAGTTGAGATCATTTTTGCATCCAGTTGGGAATGCACCACTCCACAATTATACGCCGCAAAGCGTGATTGAACACTCTGTAACATGGATTCTATGCTGCGTATATGGTTTGATTCTGCAATTCTGGGGTATACGATATAGGCTTGATGTCCCTTATCAAGTTCTGACTCGATCAGGCGATATGCCTGTTCTATGTTTTTTTGGGTAGACAAATGCGTACGTATCGGCTTTCTGTCTAGCGGTTTTTCGGTGATCGTGCTGACCGTTATATATCCGCTGATAATCTGTGCAACGCTTCGTGGAATCGGGGTGGCGCTCAGCATAAGGACATAGGGTGGGGGAAATTGAGATTTTGTGAGTGCTTGTCGCTGTGCCACACCAAAACGTTGTTGCTCGTCGATAATCAGTAGTGCGAGATTTTTTCCTTCTATGGTTTCATGCAGGAGTTTGTGGGTTCCAAACAATATATCGATGGACCCTTGAAGAAAATCCTCTTGCAGGGCATGCACAGCATCTGCGGCAAGGTTTCTGTGCAGAAAAGCAGATCGAATTGAATATTTCTGCAATAAGGCTTGATTGTTCTCAAAATGTTGGAGCGCAAGCAAATATGTTGGTGCAAGAAAAATCGTTTGGTATCCTTGTTGAGCAAGCACTATCGCAACAAGTAGGGCTACAATTGTCTTTCCGCATCCCACATCTCCTTGAATAATACGCCTTCCGGTACGCATCTTCTGCATGTGAGAAAGAATATCTGATACTGCAGTGAGCTGTCCTTCAGTGAGTTGAAAGGGGAGATTCTCAAATAGGGCTGGATCAAGATGCAATGTTTTTTCAAGTGGATATGACTGAGCTATGCTCCCTATGGAAAACCGCACTTGAATGTGAATGAGATTTCGAAATGCGATGAGCATGTGCGCAACCTTGGTCGATGGCATGTTCGGTGGAATGTGGATTGCTCTATACAAAGCAGCAAGATAGGAAGGTGAATAGGTGAACTGATTAGCTCCCTCGATGCCGCTGGTGATCAAATCATGTGAATCAATGTCATCTTCAAGCTGATCGGTGATGCAAAGAACAGATTTTTTCAGGAGATTTTGAAGGCTCACTTGGCGAATGCCCTTTTTGAGGTGGTAAATTGGTTGGATAGTTAAGAATGCATCGGCGTTTTTTTCAAGCGCATATTCAAATTGACTACTGGTCCATTTTCCATATGATTTTGAAAATTGCGTATACAACAACACTGTTTGGCCAACTGGCAACTGTTTAGCGATAAAATTTCTGCCATAACACATGAGATAGGCCTGCATCGTTGCATCTGAAACAGTGATCTGCAGCACGCGAGTATTTCGAAACGGAATATAGGCATGCTTTTGGACGATTACCCGGGAACTTGCCTTTTCAGTGCATTGGAGCTGAATTGTTCCCAACTTTGTCCTGTCTTCATAACGTTTTGGAAAATACGAAAGAATGTCCCAGGCAGAGTTGCAGTCTAATCGGGTAAAGATTGATTTTTGGTGCTTCGTGAGAAAGGAAAGAACAGAAATATCGATGGATTTCAATTCATGTGCAAGCACTTATGAACACCACACATCGGTAATAAAAGGAAATTTTTTCAATTCTTCCAACACAGTGCTACGTGGGCTCAACTGCAATTGTGGTGAGCATACCAACAATTCCTCTTCGTCGGTATGAGAGGGATGGACGTAGACGCTGCTAAATCCAGGATTATTTTTGATAAACGTACGCAACTGCATCGCAGAATGTTTTGGGTTATGTACATCAGAAATACGTACATGGATTTTCTCAATTGCCAATTCTTCATTTGGTATTGCTCGCTGGATAGACCCTACGTTATACAGGTGCGCATCGCGGCTATCCTGAGTAACACTCACGTGGATTACCTTGCCATCAACGAGGTGTGCCGCATATTTCTTATGTTCCTGCGCAAAAATGCGCAATTGTTTGTGCCCTAGTGAGGTTTCAAGACTTGCGCTTACTATTTCTTCTTTTCTTCTCGTCGTATATCGAGATTTCTCTTGGTATACCCCAATAAATTCCCGCTGAGAAGAAGAGTATTGGCGTTGATTGATGCGTGATTCTGAAACAGAATAATTAGACAAGGGATTCCCGCTTGCGTAGAACTGCAGAAATTGTTTTTCATCGTGAAGCCTTTCTTCAAGCGACCAGTCGGGAAGGTCTTCGTTGAAAGAGGCAAATTCCGTTTCTTGTGGATCGAACAACGTAAACTGCCCGGCTTCCTGAAGTTTCTTTTGTTGTTGAGCGTGTGCATACAAAGTTTCAAGCTGCAAAAAGAGCATCTTCCGGTTTGTGTGGATCGAATCAAAAACACCTGCGCGAATAAGACTTGCAATGCTTGTCTTTCGCACGATGGTCAAATTAACACGGGTCAAAAAATCGTTTATCGATGTAAATGGATGATCTGCCCTAGCCGTGACAATTGCTTCTGAAACTGCCTCGGCAACTGTTTTTATTCCAATCAACCCGAAAAGAATTTCTTTTTGATCCTTGACGGTGAAGTACACTTTTGATTTGTTTATATCCGGTGGAATCAAGGTGATCTTCATGTTTTGAATTGTTTCTATAAACGACATAAAACTGTCTGGAAATTTGTATTCGCAGTTCAGATAGGCAGCAAAAAACGGAGCAGGGTAATGCGTCTTCAGATAGGCGGTTTGGAATGCAAGCAGGGCATAGGCAGCAGCGTGTGATTTGTTGAATCCATACCCCGCAAAAGGTTCTATGATGTCGAAAATGCGCTCAGCCCTGTCCTTGGTATACCCTTGCTTGTGCGCGCCATCAACAAATTTTTGGCGAATTTCTTCAAGCTCTTCGCGCTTCTTTTTTCCCATAACCCTTCGCATGATGTCCGCTTCACCAAGCGAAAATCCACCAATATGCTGCACAATCTGTATGACCTGTTCTTGGTATACAATAATGCCGTAAGTTTCTTCAAGGATACTCTGCACCTCGGGCAACAAGTATTCCAACGAGTGCCCTTTTTTCTTGTTGGTAATATAAAGGTCTATAAACTGCATGGGGCCGGGGCGATAGAGCGCGTTTATAGCTGTGATGTCTTCGATGCGCTCAGGTAATGTTCGTCGAAGAATCTGCTGCATGCCAGCGCTTTCCAGTTGAAATATTGCTTGACTGTTTCCCTCTTGAAGCATCGCAAACGTCGCCGTATCGGTCAGGTCAATGGATTCCATGGAAAACGTGGGGTGATAATGTCGGATTGTTTGTTCTGCATTATGGATGACTGTGAGTGTTTTCAACCCTAGGATATCCATTTTGATCAGTCCAAATTCCTCAAGCGCATCCATAGAATACTGCGTTGCAATTGATCCGGATCGCGGCTCTCGGTATAGGGGAAGGTATTCAATAATGGGTTTTTTCCCGATGATGATTCCTGCCGGATGGGTTGAAGCATGACGGTTGAGTCCAATGAGTTTTTGCGCGATGTCCACACATTCTCGATAGGTCGTATCTTCGTTGTAGTATTTCTGTAACACCGAATGCTCTTGAAACAACTCGACTAGGCTTGTATCAAGAAAATAGGGGATATGTCCCGCCAAGGTGTTTACTTCGCTGAAGGGGAGATTCAAAACTCGTGCAACATCCTTTAAAGCTGCGCGTGCTTTCATGGTGCCAAAGGTGATAATCTGTCCTACGTTTTCTGTGCCATATCGCTCTGTGATGTATTGAATGATTTCTGGACGTCCATCTATACAAAAATCGATGTCAAAATCAGGCATTGAGACTCTGTCAGGATTGAGAAATCGTTCAAAAAGGAGGCCGTATCGAATTGGATCGATATTGGTTATGCTTAGGGCATAGGCAACAAGAGAACCTGCACCAGAACCACGGCCTGGTCCCACGGGAATATCATGTTCTATAGCAAAATGCACGAAATCCCAAATAATCAAAAAATAGCCAACAAATCCCATCGAAATAATGGTATCAAGCTCAAAATCTGCACGCTTTTGCAGATTCGGTGTTATATCGGGATATTTTTTTTCCAGCCCTTCATAGGTGAGGTGCCGCAAATACGCCCCGGCGTCTGAAAACCCCTCTGGAATTTCATATTCGGGAAGCTGTGGGGGAAGCGGTTCAAATGTGGTTTTGCATTGCTGTGCAATGTGCACAGTGGTGTGCATTGCCTGGAGACTCTCAGAGAACTCTTCTTCGATCACCTCCCTTGGTTTTAAATAAAACTCGCGAGAGGGAAACAAGATACTTCGGTCTTCTTTTTTTCTGTTTTGCCCAATACGTATCAGAATATCGTGTGCATCTGCATCTTCCTCTTTCGCATAATACGCCTCGTTGCAGATAGTTGTTTGTACTTCATATTCATCCGCTAGTTTCTCCAAGTGGTTGTTGAGCGCTATTCGTTCAGCAGTTCCATTGTTTGAAAGAGCGAGATATACACTGTCTTTTCCATAGGTATCAATATAAAATTGCAGGCGTTCTTTTGCATATGCGTGTTGGTTGTTGCGGAGTGCGATTCCAATGTCACTCCTTGTTGCTCCTTGAATACAGAAAAGACCATGGTTGTATTTTTTGATCAATGCATCGTCTATGCGTGGATGATAATAGAATCCTTCGATATAGGCATAGGAAGAAAGCAGGGAGAGGTTTTTGAATCCTTCATTTGTTTTCGCGATAAGGTGAATAGTATGTTGGGGAGTTTTTGCTTCTTGTTTCGATTTTTCATGTCTTCCACGTGGAGCAATCGCAAATTCACATCCAATGACCGGGGTGACGTTATGTTGCTTGCAGGCCCGTACAAAGGGAATGACACCAAAAAGATTTCCTTCATCACAGATGGCAGCATGCGTATTGCCTTGTGCTATTGCATGCAGAACGATGTCTTCAACGCGAATCAAAGAACGCAGAAGGCTATAATCAGAGTGCACATGGAGAGGTATGAACATGTAATTTACCCTACCTGCAGGTATTTCAATCGTCAAGTGACATATGTCATGAGGTTGCGCTCGACAATAATACTAGAACCTCATTTATGATATTGGAGTAGAGAAGGGTGCAATTATTTCCTATGCGCAGACTGCATTAATCTGTGCGCTAATGTACTCGATGTCTTCGGAGCTTAATGCAGGGTATATAGGTAGGCTGAGGATGTTCTTTGCAATGGAGTCAACATGAGGCAGTGGTGTTTTGGCGAATGACTTAAAATAGCGTTGGTGATGCAATGGTGTAAAATGGATCGATGTTTGAATGCCTGCCTTTTGCAATTTTTGGACCATGGCCTCTCGATTGACCGCATCACCACATACTTGAATGACAAACAGATGCCACGAATGCAGCGGATGGATTTGATTTGGGAGGATGATTGACGCATTGTCTTTTAGCAGTTTGTGATAGAGTTGTGCGATCTCTTTTCGTCGATTTTGTAGCACTATTTGTTTTTTTAGCTGCACCCGGGCAAGAGCAGCTTGAATATCTGATAGATTGTATTTGAATCCATCTGATATCACCTCATACGTCGCTGATTGATTTTTATACCGTTGCCATGATTGGGTTGAAATGCCATGAGAACGTAATACCTGCATTGTACGAGCAACAGTCGCGTCTTGCATGCAAATCATTCCTCCCTCAGCAGAACTCAGAGGTTTGGTTGCATAGAATGAAAACACCGCGACATCTTTTGCAGGATAACCATGGTGTTCACCAACGATAGGAGAACAATGTGCTGCATCTTCGATGAGCCATAGATCGTATTTTTTTGCCAATGCAACATAATCTTCGATGAATCGCGGTTCCCCTGCATAATGTACGCACATGATTGCGGTTATGGGATGATTGGTATTTCGTGCATCGAGAATAGAAGCTTCTAACGCCTGAGGATCCATATGGAAGGAATTTGGAGCGATGTCAATGAAGAAGGGACGATGTCCTGATTGGATGATCACCTGTGCACAGGAGGCAAAGGTGAGCGGTGATACTGCAATGCAACTTTTGGGAGCTAGGCTACCTAATAGTATTGCTAGGTGTAACCCCGCAGTTGCACTTGATACTGCACCGGCCTGAGCCGCATTGACTGTCTGTGCGAATTCATCTTCCAACATTCGACATTCCTCACCGGTGGTAATCCAACCACTCGATAAGGCCCGTGTTATCGCTTGTTCTTCTTCGTGATCATATGCGATGCGGTGAAACGGAATACGAATCTGTGAAGATGGTGAACTGGAATCTTTTTCGATAATAGAATCTCTTGAACTCATAGGGAACTGTGGCATGCTGTCTCGAGATCATTCATTGGTAATCGAAGTGCGGGCATTGGATGTTGATACCGAGGAAGCATGAGTTTTTGTTTCGTGCAGATATGTTTCTTGTAGCTCAAAAAACTGCTTTCGTATCTTAGCATGGGAAATACTTGGATCAAGCAAGTCGAGCATGGTCCTTCGTAGTGTTTGATAATATGTCTTATTTGGAGTAGACACACTTGATTGTGTATGAATAGAAAACACTTGTGGGATATTTGTCTTTCGAATCTGTTCATTTGAAGCGATCAGCTCTTCAGAAATTTTTTCTGAATCTGCGAGTCCAGTATAATTAAGTTGAATCGCATCGTGTACATGAGGAAAATAAAATTGCAGCAGCGCATCTACCATATCTTTAAGTTTCATCGGAGCACCCATATCAAACCCATAGATGGCATGATCCTTTCCATCGAACAAGAGACGCAAAATCAAGGATGCAGCCTCGGAAACCGACATATAATACCGTTCGGAATCCGGATCTGTTAACTGCAATGGTTGGGTCAGGGCATGGTTTTTGATAACTTCGGCAATACTTCCCCGTGATGAAAGTATGTTTCCAAACCGAACCACGGTCGCAGGAAGGGAGCCATGCAGGCTCAATGCTTCACCGATCATCTTGGTCAGCCCATAGGTTGAATGAGGGTTTACTGCCTTGTCCGTTGAAACCTGTAAAATGCGTCCCACCGGATATTCTTGCAACACGTCGTAGAGGTTGATTAGGCCAACGACATTATTCGCAAACGCTGCATAGGCATGATCTTCCATCAACAAAACATGCTTGTGTGCAATGGTATTGATTACAAAATCTATTTGGAGTGCTGCAATTGTTTGTTTGAGAGCAGCCTTGTCTTGCAGATCAAGGATGACCGGTATGATGTTTGTATGTGGTGACAGCCCGTCCTTTTGCAATTGCTTGAGTTTTCTATAGATGCGTATAATACTTGTTTCTCCGTGTCCCATGAGATAAATCGTAGAGAAGGAGAGCCAGAGACATTGCAGAGCGAGTTCTTGCCCAAGACTGCCACCGGCACCGGCAATCAAAATATGTTTGGTCTCTGCCTCTTGTTTATGAGAATGTAGCTGCAAAGATTGGTATGAGCGACCAATAACATCTTCCGGTTTGATCGGTCTTATATTATGCAGATATACTTCTCCTTCAATAATAGGCGTTGATCCTGGAATTATCTGTATTGAATCACAGTATTTTTTTCTCAAAAATCTGTACAATTGAGCGATTCTCGATTTTGAAACGCTTGGCATTGCTATGAGAACAGTATCGATTGTTTTAAACGTATAGCGGTTTAATGCAGTTTCAATGGGGCCTTGTACTACAGTCCCATGTGCAGTAGATCCTATTTTTTTTGGATCATCGTCATAACAGTATACCGTTTCAACGGTAGGGAAAAATTGATCAATGCACGCCAAAATAGATTGGCCGGCTGAACCCATGCCAAGGATATGCAAAGACTTCATAAACCGAGTATAGACTGATTTGGATAGAAATGCACGAAAAAATGTAATTGTAACTTTAATCGTGCCGAAATTATATGTGAAAAGGTATGAAATTGACCAGTGTATTAGTGCTATTATGTCTCGTTTCTATTGGAATTTTTGCACAGTCGTATACTACAATCGTAGCAAACGGAAGACAAAGCGATTTTCCTCAGCGAGGGTTTTTCGCTTATTCAAATGCATTTCCAGAGGGAACACGTTTAATTCTTCGAAATCCCGACACAAATGCAAAAACTACGGTGACTATTCTATCTCCAATAGGCTCCACTGGAGGAGCGATGCTTGTTTCTCCTGAGGCTGCCGTTACACTCGGCATTATTAGCCCTTCTATCATTCAAGTAGAGCAAGACGATACGAGTTCTGTTGCTGCTCTCGAAAGAGCGCTCGTTCAAAATCCTGATCTAAATCCAGCACTCTCATTTCAAAATTCACTTCCTTCAGAAGAAGATCAGCCGATCACTGATCCTGAACCTCCTTCTGATGTTGAAGTTTCTGTTGACACTGATCCCCCTCTTTCTGTTCCTGATGACATCGATCCTCCGCCTTCTGTTCCTGAAGATCCGATACTGCCACCAGAAGAAGAATCTTTGATAGCTGAACTTCCCTCAGAAGGGTTTTTCGATGGGAACGAAAGTGATACTCCGGCGAATCTCCTCGCTCTTCCAGAAATTCCAGAAGAGGAAGAGCCTGAATTTAACATTCAAGAATTAGGAAGTGAAGAGCAGGCGGAATTGTTTAGCCTTCCTCAACCACAACCTCTGGAGGATGATCTGTTGGCTGAGGTACCTGTAGTAGAAGAAATTATCGAAGAACCATCCCTACGGCCAGAGTTATTTGAAGAAAGCATACCTGATTTCGTGGAGTTACTCGAACCCACCCTAGAGGAGATTGTTCCTGATATTTTGGAAGCTGATGTATCTGATGAGGTCATCTTGGCTGCGGATTTAGAGTTGCCAGAAGAAGCCATCTTGGCTACAGATTTAGAATTGCCAGAAGAGCTCCCATTGGAAGATTCATTGCCAGAACCAGATTCAACTGATTTCATCTTGCCGCCAGAGGAACTTGCTGTGGCTCCAGATAGAGAAGAGCAAGAAGAGATTTTTGATGATACTCCTGATAGTGTTCTGCCGGAAATTGATAATGTCGTTGTTGATGAGGAAGATTCTCCTCCTGATTCAATCGCGAGTTCTTCAACTATCGAAGTGGACGCAGACTATATCCAAGTAGGAGCATTCAGCGACCTTCTTTCTGCACAAGAAATACGTTCGTCGCTTTCTTCTCTGTACGATACTTCAATTGTAGACAAAGACAGCATCAAATTGGTTGTTGTCGGTCCAGTATTAGATGACGAAAAGGGTGTGTTGTTGTATACCTTGAGAAATATAGGATACCCAGACGCATTTATTAAAAATGCATCTGAGTTTTAAACCTTAGAAAAGACTTTCTATTTTATCTTTATATTTTTTCGCAATAACAAAACGTTTTAGCTTCATCGTTTTGCTCAACTCATCACCTGGTTTAAGCTCGTCGGTAATGATGTGAAATCGCGATATGAGTTCATAAGGATGAAATCCACTCTGGGTATTCACCAAGGAGTTCACCACCTTGCTAAGCATTGCGAATACCTTTGCATCGGCACAGAGTTTTTCTGGTGATGCATGTGCTATGTTTTCTTCCTTTGCATATTCTGTGATGGCATCCTTGTTTACAAATAACAGTGCAGCAAGTCTGTTTTTATCCTGTCCGACGACAAATGCACTGTCGATAAATTGAGAACTGCATAACACATCCTCGATGGGAGCAGGTTCAACGTTTTTCCCACTACTCAAAACGATTGTATCCTTGAGACGTCCAAGAATTTTAATATCTTTTTGATCAGTTTCTACGACGAGGTCGCCTGTTTTAAACCATCCATCATCTGAAAGAATCTTTTTAGTACTCTTTTCGTCTTTAAAATATCCACGCATCACCTGTTCGCTGTTGATAGCAAGCTCGCCCTGTTCACCGGGGCTGCAGGTTGTTCCATCCTTAGCAATTACTTTGTAAGCGACTTTTGGTATCACCTGTCCAACAGTCCCTCCTCTGTTTTTTTCAAGGGTGTTTATTGCCACAACAGGTGCTGTTTCAGTAAGCCCATATCCTTCGCAGAGAGTGATGCCTATGGCTTGAAAGAATGAAAACGTAATAGGATGCAGAGCTCCTGCACCGGAGACTCCCAATCGAAAACGTCCACCAAGTCTAGTTTTTAATTTTTTGAACACGAGGATTTTTCCCAGGCCATTAAAAGGCGCAAGAAGGATCCTTCCTAACAAGGCTCCAAAACGTGTGATGATGTTTGGGGCGTTTTTTCCAATACGTGCGATTAAATCATACTGCACATTTCTCAGTCGAGCAGTAGCATATCCAACTGAAAGAAAAAAGTGAAATAAGCCTCGCCGTATAGCAGATGAAGAGCGTACATTGCGCAACACCCCTAAGCGGATTGCTTCCCAAATACGTGGCACCGATGCCATGATTGTTGGTCTTACTTTTGCCATGTCCGCAACGAGTATTGCTGCAATTGGTTTTGAATAGGCAAGAGAAGCTAGGGCATGCGTGCCTAGAATATTAGCGATACGTTCGAAACTATGCCAGACCGGTAACACACATAAAACGGTGTCGACTTGTGTTATCAAGCCATACGTGGTCAAGATTTCAAGCTGAAACGTAAAGTTTCTGTGGGTAAGCATAACTCCGCGAGGCACTCCTGTTGTTCCTGAGGTATAAATCAGCGTTGAAAGGTCTTGTGGATTTCCCTCTGCGATCCTTTTGGCAAATGCATCGTCTGATAAGGTGCTAAGCTTTTTTACTTCATCAAGGTTGTATAATGTATGCTTTTTTGTTTTTTTGATGGATTCCTTTGTATTATCAGTGAATACAAAAACCATCCCCTCTGGTGCTTTCCCAGCAACCATATCGTATAATTTGGCATGTTCAAGGACGCAGAGTTTTGGTTCGGCGTGCCCAAGGACATAGGTCAATTCGTTTTTTGTGCTATCAGCACCGTTAGGAACATCGACAGCATTAATAGCACCAGCTGCTAAACAGATATGCAACCAATCAGAGCGATTATCGCTGACATGCATGATGCGGTCTTGTGGTTCGACACCAAGGGCAATAAACCCTCCGGCAATGGACTGAATCGATTGCCACATCTGCCCAAACGTAATGGGGTGAAATGCTCCTTCAGCATCTTTTTCTAGCTGTGCAACAAGATCTTTGTTGCTCTCATGGCGAGCATACAACAATTGTGGAATAGTTAACGATTTAAATGAGGTCATAGTTACTCCTTTCTACTGACTATACAAGTCCATTCGGCTTCAGCTGCAACGGCTTCATCAAGATAGCAAACACCTTTTTGCTTTATCATAGATGGGTTTTCAGGAAGTCGAATATTTTCAATAACAATCTTTACAGTATCACCTGGTCTGATCTGCTTTCTAAATTTTGCCTTTTCTATGCCTGCAAGGAAGAACAGCATATCAGCGTTGTTTTCTAAGATGATTTTCATGCCAGCACCGCCGCACTGTGCCATTGTCTCAACCAGAATTACGCCAGGTACAACGGGATAGCTTGGAAAATGACCTTTGAAGAAATATTCATCCTTTGTAAACGATTTATATCCAATGATACGTTCACGAGTTGCAGTCTCTATCGAATCTACGAATAAAAAGGGATCCCTATGAGGTAAAAGTTCAGTCAGGTCAGCATAGTGCATATGTACTCCTTTTTGCGATGTCTTATTATGCCTTGTTTGATAATTCGATGCTAGCATATACAATCACAAGGGTATAAAATAATACTATTAGTTACGCGGAGGAATAATGAAACTTGAACTGAAAGATATCACAAAACTAATGGATAATTTTGCGAATGCTCCAATTCACGAACTGATGTTAAAAAGTGGAGACACCGAGCTCTTGTTGAAGAAGGAAACAAGTCAACCGGCAGCACCTTCGAATACGATAAGCTCTATTCCGCAAAAAGAGGCTCCGCCAATTGAGCAAGAAGATGCACCAGAACCGCAGATGTTAACAAAAGGGAAAAAGCAAAAACAATCAGGCCCAAGCACCAACACTGGACCGACAGAAGCGATCACCTCACCATTGGTGGGGACGTTTTATCGATCTCCTTCTCCGGATTCCCCGCCCTTTGCCTCAGAGGGAAGCATTATCAAAAAGGGAAAATCCTTAGCTATCATTGAAGCGATGAAAATTATGAACCATTTGGAAGCTGATTACGACATGGAAGTTGTTCGAATATTTGCAGAGAATGGCGATCTCGTTGAATTTGGGGCAAAGTTATTTGAGGTTCGGCGCGTATGATCTCTTCTTTGCTTATTGCAAATAGAGGAGAAATTGCGGTGCGTATTATCAGGACCTGTAAAGAGCTTGGCATCCGCAGTGTGCTTGCCTGTTCTGAGGCGGATAAAGATTCACTTGCGAGTCAACTCGCTGATCAGACAGTGTGTATTGGACCCTCTATTTCACAAAAGAGCTATTTAAATATGCAAGCAATTGTTTCGGCTGCCCTTGGTGCGCGATGTGAGGCAATACACCCAGGCATTGGATTCCTCAGTGAAAATGCAGAGTTTTCAGAGTTTGTCAGCAAGGCAGATCTTATATTTATTGGAGCTGCCTCAGAAACCATTGCCCTGCTTGGTGATAAGATTCAAGCAAAACTTGTTGCAGAAAAAAGTAAAATTCCCTTGGTTCCTGGTACCAAACAAGGATTGAAGGATATTGAAGAATGTGTTTCGGAAGCACAGCGTATTGGATTTCCTGTTATCCTTAAGGCTGCAGCCGGCGGTGGGGGAAAGGGAATGCGAATTGTTCGAAATCCGGATGAATTGCAGGGAACTTTTGAAACTGCGCAACTTGAGGCGGAAAAAGCCTTTAACGATAACCGGATGTATATGGAGCGATACCTTGAAAATCCGCGGCATGTGGAGGTGCAGTTGATTGCTGATGCGCACGGAAACGTTGTTCATCTTGGAGAGCGGGACTGTACAGTTCAAGAAAATCATCAAAAACTCCTCGAAGAGAGCCCAGCCCCGCAGAGCAATTCTGATATGCTTGAACGCATGTATGCTGATGCGGTGCGGTTGTTTCAGTCGATAGGCTATGTCGGAGCTGGAACGGTGGAGTTTTTGGTCGACGGTGATGAGTATTTCTTTATGGAGGTCAATGCACGATTGCAGGTTGAGCATCCCGTAAGTGAATTACGATCAGGCATCGATCTTGTGAAAATGCAATTGATGGTGCATACTGGTGAGCCATTACCGATTAGTCAGAAAGATATCCGCCTAGATGGGTATGCTTTGGAAACGCGCATCAATGCGCGGACTCCAGGGAAAGTGCAGTTTTTTCATGCCTCTGGAGGATTTGGTGTGCGAATAGATACCGCTTTGTATACGGGTTGTTTTGTTCCGCCGTTCTATGATTCACTTGTCGCAAAGGTGCTTTGTTATGGTAAATCGCGTGCAGAAGGTATCGATAGAATGTTGCGAACCCTTGGTGAGATGAAGATCGAGGGTATTCAAACGAATAAAGAAGAACAGATGAGTATTATCAACAGCAAGAAGTTCAGGAGTGGCGTTTACAGCACAAAGTTTATTGATGAATTTAAGGAAGCAAAGCAGTGAAACAGTTTCTTTCAAAGATTATCAAGGCATTTTCGATCTATCGGCCTGATTCTGGACAATCTATTGAAAGTGATGATCAGTTTTTTCTCAAGCAAAACCACCTTTGCCCTGACTGCAAGGAAACAGTGCATTACGAAGAACTCTGGAAAGAGCTTCTGGTCTGCCCACATTGTTCCTATCATTTTAGAATCAATGCGAAAGAACGCTTTCAGTTTTTGTTTGATAGAGAAGAGGGATATACCGAACTGTTTCAAGGACTACAACCTCTCAATCCAATTGATTTTCCCAACTATAGTCAGAAAGTCGAAAGCGCACAGATAAAATCTGGATTGCGTGAGGCTGCGAGCACTGCTATTGGAAAGATTGAGGGAAAGCGTGTCGTTGTCACGGCGATGTCCTTCCATTTTCTTGGTGGAAGTATGGGATCGGTTGTGGGAGAAAAGATTACGCGATCGATATTGCTTGCCGTGGAAGAAAAATTACCCTGTGTGCTTTTTTCAGCGAGCGGTGGTGCGCGCATGCATGAAGGAATCTTTTCATTGTTTCAAATGGCTAAGACATCCCATGCGATTACAATGCTGCACGATGCTAATCTTTCACTCATCGTTGTGCTCACTGATCCAACAACCGGCGGAGTCACCGCTTCGTTTGCAATGCTTGGTGATGTAATCCTTGCTGAACCAAATGCTCTTATTGGATTTGCAGGTCCGCGAGTGATTGAAGGCACGATCAGACAGAAACTCCCTCCAGGCTTTCAGCGATCAG
Source organism: Spirochaetia bacterium (assembly GCA_965243525.1). Classification (GTDB taxonomy): domain Bacteria; phylum Spirochaetota; class Spirochaetia; order WTKD01; family WTKD01; genus WTKD01. Next base: position 1,669,337 of record OZ251568.1, read on the forward strand.
AATTTTTGCAATCACATGGATTTGTTGATGTGGTTGTGGAGCGTAAACAACTTCGCACGGTTTTGTCCAAGATATTGGATAGTACTGTAAAACGCACAAAAAAAATCCCCTCCAGTGCACAACGGGCACAACAACTTATTCAGAGCCCAAACCTTCGAAGATCTTCGTGGGATACCGTCCAACTTGCACGCAACATCAATCGTCCAACATGTTTATCCTATCTAGAGATGATCTGCTCAGAATTTATCGAGTTTCACGGTGATCGTGTGTTTGGAGATGATAGGGCGCTCATTGGTGGAATTTGTGCTATTGAGGGAATTTGGTTTACGTTTTTGGGACATCAAAAGGGCAAAAACATGCGCGAAAACATCGAGCGTAACTATGGCATGCCCCATCCAGAAGGGTATCGAAAAGCTGTTCGCTTGATTAAGCAAGCAGAAAAATTTGATAGACCTATTATTACGTTTGTTGACACTTCAGGAGCATATCCAGGCATCGCATCAGAAGAGCGAGGTATTTCAGCAGCCATTGCAGAGAGCATTCAGCTATTTTCTATTGCACAGGTGCCGATTATCACGATTATTATTGGTGAGGGTGGTTCTGGTGGTGCCTTGGGAATTGCCGTCTCAGATCGAACGTATATGCTCGAAAATTCGATATATTCAGTTATTTCACCTGAGGGGTTTGCATCGATTTTGTTACGCGATCCTGCACGTTCTGAAGAGGCCGCTCAGCTCTTGCGCTTAACATCTCATGATCTGCTTCGATTTGGTCTCATTGATGGCATTGTTCCTGAACCAGAGGAAGGCGCACATGCCGATCCAGAACAAACTGCACAGAATATAAAATCAACGATTCTCTTGGCAATTGATGATCTACAGAAAAAACGAACAGATACCTTGCTTCGTGAACGCTCTGAAAAACTTCTTTCCTATGGAAAGATCACGAACACGGACGAATCCTCATCGAGTAGTTTTAAATGGTTCATCCAACGTCTGGGAAAATAGACGTACAGATTTAGTTCATAGCCCGCCAGGTCGAGATTGCGTTTTTAATCGCGGAAATTATCTGTTGTTGACTCCAATCAAGTCCGCCAATGTGCTGGAATACGATGTTGCCATAGGGATCAATAAGAAACGTAGTTGGAATACCGCGAACATTATTACTTACTGCAATTGTTCCAGATTCATCCAACAGATTTGAGAATGTGTATTCATTTTCATTGACAAATAATGCAACAGTCTTCATGTCTTCTTGCACGTAAACCATATGATAGATAAAAGCATCTTCTTCATTTAATCTATCACTAAGCACCTGGAGGGTGGGGAGTTCTTCGCGACAGGGAGGACACCAAGTAGCTCCGAAGCTTATCAGCTGAAATGCATCGCTATATCGCTCTGATAATTGTTTTGATTTCCCCGCTACGGTTAAGAATTCACCATCGACAAAACTGCCTGAATTTCTTGTGTTCATTCCAATATTTTTGAAGATACGCTTGAACTCACTGGTAAGAACCTTTGCAGGTTGTGTGGTTTCTTGTGCAATAACACTTTGAGCACAATAAATATAAAACAGAAGACAAATTGTTATAGTAATTTTTCGCATAGTAATCATCCTTTATCTTAGAAACATACCTCTAATATATATTTCAGATAGCTTATTTAAGCAATATTTGTGGTATTATTCTTTCCACAGACTAATCGCGCCTTTGATCGCATTTATATTGCGTGCACTCGTCCAATCGAGGAGTCCAACACTCCTAAACACCGTTGATCCATCTGGATAGAGGAGATAGGCAGTTGGGTATGCTTCGATTTTGTTTTTACTTGCTGAGAGACCACTCAGATCTAGCGCATATGGAATTGTGTACTTGTTCTCTTCGATGAAGCTTTTGATGTGCGCTTGATCTTCTTGTACGAATATAAAAACCATGTTTAAGTCTTTGGGGAAACTACGTTTGATGGATTCTAATTTTGGCAGTTCCTTTTGGCAGGCTGGGCACCACGATGCGCCGAAGGCAATCAACCAAAATTTGCCATTGTCTTCAAAAACCGATGCATAGGCGCCTGATTCTCGCAATACTTCGATGTCTACGTAAGAATTCTGTGAAGTATCCGGAATATGATTAAATGCTGATTGAATTTCTTGCTTTTTTTCTTCGCTGTTCCCGAAGGCGGAAACAGGCAGTGCTGCTGTAATAAAAAAGGCAAGAACTAATACAGAAAGAAACGTATTTTTACACACCATAGCACGTATGATTGCACATTTTCTTCAATATGTATACACAGCGTTGTGATGTTCTTTTTACGTTTGGTGCAGCTAGATGCCTTGAAAGCGAAGATACCAAGATAACCCGTGAATAATTGAGATAGAAGCAAAAAATTCCAGGAAAATCAGAGTTGCCAAGACTGCACTTATGCCTAGTTTGATATACCAGTGCGTCAATCGCTTTGAGATCAGAGTGAATACAATCCCAACACTATAGATTGCTGCAAGAATTATTGAAACAATCAAAGTATGCTCAGTATACAATTGAAGTATCTGCGAAGAGGCCCTGATAAGCAATCCATTCAATAATTTTATACGATCGAACAGAATTACAAGACCAAGAACCAAAAGAATAGTCCCAGTGATAATTTTGAGTGTCAAGAGATGTTTTTTGGAACGATGCACGAATGTATGCACCTTTGGATAGAAGAAAGATAGCAAGAGAAAGGGAATGCCTAATCCGATGCTGTACAACAACAACAACAATATTGACCACGACAGAGATCCTTCTTGTGCAGCGAGCAGGAGGATGCTTGCGAGAATTGGCCCAATGCAAGGAGTCCATCCGGCTGAAAATGCCATGCCGATAGGGAATGCAGAGAAAAAGGACCGCGGCGGAGTGCCGGCAGTGGGGCGTTTTTCGTAATTTAGAAATGGAAAAATATTAAACAAGATGTGGAGCGCCAATAGGATGATGATGCTTCCGGAGATGATGTTCAAAATGCTAATCGGAAGAAAGGAGAGCCCTAGCGTGAATACTATACTCAGCGCGATGAAAATCACGGTGAACCCAGCAATAAATCCAAGGCTTCGTATGATTAAAGTAGAACGAATTTTCTTTGACCATGGTTCTTTCATGAGCGACGAATCCATCAAAAAGGAAAGATAAGACGGAATCAAGGGAAGAACACAGGGGGAAAGGAATGATACCAGTCCTGCAAACAAGGCTAAAAATGGAGAAACGATCACAGCGTATACCTCACAAGTAATACTATATTATAAAAAACATGTGCAGTCAGCGAACTGAGCAAGTTTTTTGAATATGCGTTTATACCAAAAAAGAGTAATCCAGCAAAGAATGCGAAGATGCTTTGAGGGAAGGAATTGGCGCTATGCAATAGAGCGAACAAGAGGGATGAAAGGAAGGCGGTGCTCAGTGCTGTATACCCATAATACGCGAAAATAGTTGCACTTATTCCTCGAAACACGAGTTCCTCAAGCAATGCTGCTAAGACAAGCGTACTACTAAACAGAAGCAAGTGATTGTGAATCGTTGGATTTTCAGGGGGTGCAAAAAGGTATATCTGTGCAAAAAAACAGAGGCCTCCTGCGATACATCCAAGGATAATTGCTCGATATGGTTTGTGGGTGAACTGTTTCCATTGGATGAGTTTTTTGTGAAGATGCCGCGTAGCGATGCGTATTATCAAAGCAAAGAGGATAAGGCGGATCAAGGTACCACCAAACAGAGATATTTCGGGCTGCGTTGGTGAGAGAAGCATAATGAATTGTGGAAGGGGGAGCAAAAAGATGAGTAGAAACCCTGCAAAGGTATATGCGAGCATGTTTGATTTGTTCATACGAATGTATTGCACGATGAAGGCCTGGATTTTCAAAACAATACCGGCGATTCCTCCATCGTTCTACAGTGTACTGGTTATTGCGGTGGTTGTGTATGGCAACTTCGCCATAGCAGCTTGTTTGCTCTTTTGTGTTGTGCTATCGATTGCGTGGATTATTTGGAGCTCGCAAGGTTCGAAACCACGTTCACGCACATCTATCCTTGTCTTTGTGCTGCTTGGCATGATCATCGCAACATATGTGCGCGTGTATACATATGCGCATCAATTGCGTTTTCCTGTTCATCCGGCTGATGTGGTTATGCTCGAAGGGGTGTTAAAGAATGATGCCATATACAGTGGAAACAGATATGTTCGCCATGTTGTTTGGATAGAAGACATGCACACGCATCACGAGGTGCACGCAGAGGCGACTGGATTTTTAGAAGTCTTTGCGCAGATCACTGACAGCGGATACCGAGGAGACAGAGTTATTCTGCATGGATATTTTTATGATAACACCGGAAGCACAGGTGAAAATTCTCGGGAATACACGCTGAACACAGGAAATACTTCAGACGATGCATCCCATTGGCGGTTTCGAGTAGATGACATCGAGATTCATCCGGTAACACGAGGTATTGTAAAATATCGCAGGCGGTTGTTTCTTGCGATTTCGCAGCGTATTTCTGCATTGCCACCGCGTATTTCGGGATTATTGCAATCTCTTTTTCTCGGAGACAGATCCTATCTTGATCCAATCATCGCAGATCGATTTCGAAAATCAGGCAATGCGCACGTTCTTGCTCTCTCGGGGATGCATCTTTCGTTGTTGTCGCTAGTGCTTACCTTGCTGTTTCAACTCTTTTTTAATCAACGAACTTCGTTGTGCATCGTGTTATGTGTGTTGACTGGATATTGCATTTTGGTTGGACCGATCCCATCATTGGTACGCGCATACAGCATGATCTTTGTGTTTTGCCTTGCACGATTGGGGAGGGTTGTTCCGCGCTTATCGATGGTGTTTTTCATATCCTTTGCGCTCTGTGCGATAGTCTATCCACGCCTGATCTATGAAATATCGTTCATGCTCTCGAGCCTTGCGATTCTAGGTTTTGTCGTATTCTTAAAGCCTGTTGCATCATTGCTAAAACGATATCTTCCGCAGGTGATTGCAACAGCATTCAGTGCGAGCATAGCTCCTATTGTCGCGTCTGCGCCAATTGTCTTATACAGTTTTGGTCATATCTATACTGGCGGCATAGTAGTGAGCGTTGTATTAGGAGGGGTTATCAGCGTGTTCTTGGTTGTTGGTATCGTCTATATTTTATTCCCCTCGATGCCATTGCTTCCAATTCTTCTTGAATGGTTATACTTTCTTTCGTTGGACATCATCGGCATTGGTCAGTTATTTCCGGCCATCAATTGGAAATGGTTCATCGGGTGTCTGGTTGGTGGTGCGGTGGTCTATGGGTGTGATCGCTGGGCATTTCACAAAAAATCACAGCGGTTTGCTCAAGTGATGCTCTATCCCAAAACCTAATAGCAGATATCTAGTATACTGTTTGCGAGGAATAATGCAGCTTCATAAGCGTAGCCATCTTGGACAACATTTTTTGAGCGATACACATTATCGCAGGGTATTTCTCGGCGGCATTGATTCAACGACGAAGCATAGTCAGAAATCTTTGCGTATTTGGGATATGGGCGCAGGATCGGGACTGATCTCCTCTGAACTCTTGGAGCAGGGGCATGTCGTCCATTTGTTTGAATATGATCATCGGTGGTGTGCATATTTACGTGAGCAGTTTGCAGGAGCAATCAAGGACAACCGATGTAGCATCATTCCAGGGGATATGTGCAAGACATGGCGGGGTATGAGCATACCCGATTGCATTGTGGGTAATTTTCCTTTTGATGTGGGTATTCCCTTTATTATGCAGTTTACTGAACAGGCGGAAAAACTGATGCCAATACATGCGATACTTCAAAAAGAATTGGTAGATCGCATCTGTGCATCCCCACATACCAAGGATTATAGCGCTGTTTCGGTATATCTTCAGATGTTTTATCGCACAACACGTAGGATGGCCATACCCCCTGGAGCATTTTCTCCACCTCCACGTGTGCGCTGTGCCAGCCTGTCCTTGCTGCCATATGAACATGCCGAATTGTTTGATTACCGGGCAGAGGTCTTAACAATTCTCAAGACAGGGTTTTCCAAAAGAAGAAAGACATTACGTAATAATTTTAGACAAGACAAGGCAGAACCATGTTATGTATCAGATTTTCCTATTGATCGGCCTATTGCTCTGAAGCGAGCAGAAGAGTTGAATCTTGACCAGTGGAAGACGATCTGCAAAACGATGCTTTTCGAAAACTCTGCGATGTGAGTGCGAGAAAAGCGACGGCCTTTATCAGCTAACAGAATCAAAAGTCTATACGAGTGATAGTGATGTTAGCACTGCTTTTACTGCCTGCTTTTTTTCTTTTGAAAGTTCACTGAGGGGCAGGCGATAGGATTCTTTGCAGCAGTTCATCTCTGCCAGGGCATATTTCACAGGTATTGGGTTTGAATCACAAAACAAAATGGAAAAGAGTGGAAAAAGTCGATGGTGCAGAGTCCGTGCTTTTTCAAGATGGCCGTGTAGTATTGCGTTGATCATTTGTGACATCAGCTTGGGGACAACATTGCTGGCAACTGAAATCACCCCATTTCCTCCTAATGCACAGAGCATAAATGCAGAATCGTCGTTTCCACTTAACACTGAAAACCCTTCAGGCCTTCTCATGATTAAATCTGATATCTTTATAAGATCACCGCTTGCTTCTTTCACCGCAACGATGTTGTCATGATCTGCCAAGCGAAGGATGGTCTCGTTGTCTATAGATCCACCAGTACGCCCCGGTACATTGTAGAGAATAATAGGTAATGTGCAGGAATCTGCAATGGTGACAAAATGTCTGTACAACCCTTCCTGGTTTGGTTTGTTGTAATAGGGACACACCTGAAGGCTATACGAAGCGCCGATATCGGCAGCATGTTTGGTCATCTCAACTGCCTCAGCCGTTGAGTTTGACCCGGTTCCCGCAATGACAGAGATCTGTCCACGAGCAGCATCAACCACTTGCTTAACAATATCTATGTTTTCTTTGTGGGTGACTGTTGGGCTTTCGCCAGTTGTGCCAACCGCAACTATTCCATCGATGCCCTGTTCAATTTGATCATGCACCAGGGCAGTAAGCGTATTATAATCTAGAGAGCCATCCTCGTTGAATGGCGTAACAATTGCTGTATAGGTTCCTGAAATCATAAGTATACATCCTCCTTAATTTATATCAATTAGATAGACAGAATATCACGCATACAGTCATCAATCGTGTAAAATCCGGGCTCTTTCGTGCAAATCCATCGTGCCGCATAGAGAGCTCCCAATGCAAAACCATTGCGATTGCGCGCAGTATGGGTGATTGCAATGCTATCAACGGAACTATCGGCGGTTATCGTATGCGTGCCAGGAATTGTTCCACCCCGAGTTGCAGTTACATGGAGTGTTTCCGGAGAAATAGCCGCCTGCAGGGATTCAGAAGAAATGTTTGTTTTTCGATCAAGTGCAGCGAGCATTGCCTGTGCAATACTCAAAGCGGTTCCTGAAGGGCTATCTTGCTTCAATCGGTGGTGGTATTCGTGCAGCATAATATCATAATCCGGAACGTTGTTGATACATTGAGCGAGATGGGTCGCAAGTGAGGAAAGGATATAGGCTCCGATAGAATAGTTGCTTGCCCAGATATAGGGTGCTGAAAGCGTTTGCATTTCTTGAAGTCTCTCGGCAGGATTCCATCCTGTTGTTCCAACTACTGCTGGAATTCCATGCTCACTGTAATAGGCAAGGTGTTGCTTCACCGCATCCGGATGAGAAAATTCAATAACGACATCGGCTTGGGCCCGGTGTTCTGGGAGCAGTTTTTGTGCACTTGCCTCAGGATCACGGGGGTCGATGCTCTGGACAATGCTGTCTTCTCCTGCAACAAGAGAAGCAATCGCCTTTCCCATACGACCATAACCACAAAGGATGATATTCATAAATAACGATGGATATATACTCTGTATCTGTCAAGTGCTGTGTGTGCTCTGGTATTCAAAATGAGATAGGTTGCATACAATAGGTGCATGGTCGTTGGCGTATATGGATGTGGCAGATTTGGTAGCCTTTGGGCACGTATTCTTTCTGAACGTCACGAGGTCATTGCGGTTGATCCATATAAAAACACCGGCGGAGAAGAGCAGGAACCACCTCTGCAACCAGTGAATGCATTATCTTCTTGTGAGCTTGTCTTCTTATGTGTGCCAATATCCGCAATTGGAAGAGCTGTTCAGGAGATACACGCACATATAGGACCAAGATGCATCGTGGCTGATACGTGTTCAGTGAAAGAATACCCCTTGCGTCGGTTAGAGGAGCTGCTCCCTGCATCCACAGCGATTATTGGAACGCATCCACTTTTTGGTCCTGATTCATATGCAAGTGACCACGCATTGCACATCGTGTTGTGTCGCTATCGTGCGACCGATACTGAATTCAGAATCTTTAAATCTTGCCTCGATATGTTTTCGTTTGTATTAGATGAAATGAGCCCCAATGAACACGACACCCTCATGGCGCATACACAGTGCATAACACATCTGGTGGGAAGAATTCTTGGAAAGCAACTGCTTCCGAAAAATGACCACACGACCAAGGGATATCACGCATTGCTTGAACTCGTACAACAAACAGACAACGATACTGAGGAGTTGTTTTTTGATATGCATATGTATAATCCATATACTACTAACGTGCGAAAACAATTTTTACAAGCGACAGCTGATATTATCCAATTGATTGACATCAAACAGAAAAGTATACTGCAATTACAAGATGGCGAAACAAAAAAAACAAGATAACAATACGATTGAAACACTCTTTGCATCAGATTTTGTATTCAAGGGCAGCGTGCATAGTGAGGAAGTTGTTCTTGTGCAGGGCGCGATTGAAGGAACGATTGATTCATCGGTTGAAGTATATGTAAGCAAGCATGCAGACATAGAAGCCGATATTAGCGCAAAAAGTGTCATCACCTATGGAACCATTCGAGGCAAGGTGCACGCACGAGATGCAATTGAAATATACAAATCGGCGAAAACAATCGGCGACGTACAAGCCAATGTTATTACAATCCAAAAAGGCGCTGAGCTACAGGGTAGTTACAGCATAGGAGGTGTTAGTTCGACATGATACGGTTCTCTCGTAGTATGGCATGGGTATTGCTCATATTCGGAATGCAGATTTTTGCTCAGAACGATGCTCAAGATCAGAATCCTCCTGAACAGAATCAGGAAGAGCGCCAAGATGCCTTGCAATTATACCGTAACAGGCAGTATGCAGCTGCAATCAGGGTAACCGAACAAGAAGTGACTGCTGACCCACAAAATATGGATGCCTATACGGTTATGGGGTGGAGCTTGCTCGCGCTCCGGCGATACGACCAAGCCATTGAATGGATGCAGAAGGCTCGCAACGTCAATGGTTTTGACAGCCGAATAGTGTATATCCTTGCAGAGGCACAGTATGCTTTGTCTAATTTTGCACAGATGATTGAAGAAGGGATCCGCTATCTGCGATTAACTCCCAACGGGAGCTATATTGATCAGATTCATTATTTCATGGGGATCAGCTATCGTGAATTAGGATATACCAAAAAAGCAGAGATCAGCCTTAGTGCAGCAACGTATTACAATGATTCTGCAGCATCGTGGTGGGAACAGTTAGGACTCTTGCGAGAATTGCTTGACGATGATACTGGTGCAATAGAAGCATTTGAGCAATCCTTATCCTTGGATGGAACAAGGGGTATAGCCCAAGAGGCACTTGCAAGACTGCAAGTGCAGAGAAATTAATATTGACAGCAGGACGTCGACAACGGTATACTGTTGCCGTGCGGGCCGCTAGCTCAGTTGGTAGAGCGACGCCCTTTTAAGGCGAAGGTCACAGGTTCGAACCCTGTGCGGCTCAAGTAGTTTGAAAGACCAGTAACAGACTATAGTATTTGTCTCCTTCGTCTAGTGGTCAGGACTCTGGGTTTTCAGTCCAGCAACAGGGGTTCGACTCCCCTAGGAGATATATGGACCATACATCTTTTTGTGTTCGGTTTTCAGATATTGATATGAGTCTACGTGATTCAGATCAGGTTTTCATCGACTCAATTGAATCACTCTATACGCGGGCGATGCAATGCATGGCCCAAATGAACACCTCTTCAAAGAATACCGAAAAAAATAAACAAGAACTTATTGATCTATACGGTGAAATCGGCAAGCAGATGCAACAATTTGTATCTGATGACAGCCGTATTCACGTATACTCGTTTAAAACTCCAAGAGATCTGCATGCAGAAGCCTCATATCTTATTTCAAAAATGAGAAACCATGCTACGAACAACGAGGAATTTGTGTATTTTACTCAACGGGCATACGAACTCTTGTTTAATTTTTCTTTTTTGCATCCAGCACAGAGCAAAAAAAACTATTTTATAGTTCCCACTCCCGTAGATAGCCCCGTGCAAAACCTTGCGGTGCACAAGGTCCCCGATGTGGATGATGAAATTCGCGATACCGCCATGTGCGTGATGTTGCGTGGTGCCTTGCTGCCATCGATGATTATGTCGAAGGCAATTCAAGAGTATAGCTCAACGTCCTATGTAACTCCTTTTTCATTGTTTAAGATTCAGCGAGATGAGCGTGAGAATGATGCTCTTGCCTATACAGTAAATCTGGAATCCAGTTTTTTTAAAGCTGCTGATTTGCATGACAGACATCTCATTGTCGCGGATCCTATGAATGCAACGGGAGGAAGTCTTATTACGATAATACGCTACCTAGAGCAGCAACAGATCAAACCACGTTCAATTCGATTGTTTACGGTTATTTCTGCGCTGCGAGGTGTTATGCATATACTCCGAAACATTGAAGGAATTCAGATTTATACATTGTGGATGGATCCCATGCTCAACGAGCGATCTTATATCATGCCAGGACTTGGTGATGCCGGAGATCGTATAAATGGACAAGATAATGAAACTGAACCAAGAAATATTATTCAGCTTATTGCAGATTATGGATTAACAATAAATAATCTATATAGGGCGCAGGTGAAAGCAATTGAAAAATGTGTATTTAAAGGTTAATAGAACATACCCCATTGGTTTTCTTTGGGTGCTTGCAGTGGTGATACTCAGTGGATGCCAATCGGTATCGCGGGTTGATCTTGCAAGAGAGTATTTTTCCATAGCGCAGGACTATTTCGCTGAAAAAAATTATGCGCGTGCACTTGAATATTTTCAGCAAGCAGAAACGTATTTTCCTGATAGAAATCGAGATGTCTCGTATAATATCGCGGTTATTGAACTGATTGAAGGAAACCTATCCCAGGCAGAAGAGATTATAGTGACGCTCAAAGAAGCGGATCCCGATAATCTGTTGGTTCAAGAGCTTGAGGCTCTGTTGTTTTATCAAAAAGGATATTATCTTGCCGCCTTAAAAACCTTTGTTTCATTGCGAAATAAGGGTATGACAGATGTACGAATAATTCAGAATATGGCCTTGATATATACTGATCTGCAAGACAACGTAGCCTTTGTAGAAAGTGTTCAAGAAAATGAAGCGTTGAATGAGGAAGAATATCTTGTGGGACTTGCTGATGCCCATGCGAAGTTGGGAAACCTTGATGAGGCAACAATTCTATACAAAGAATACATGCAGATCGTGCAGGATGACGAACAAAAACTACTGATTGCAGCGGATTTTTTCTATGAGATTGGGGATTATTCTGAGTTGCTCGCGGTTTATGACGACTTGCTTGAGCTAGGCGGAGAAAATGCTGAGTATCTGTTTGAAAAGGCGTATATTCAAATTGTTAATGGAATTGCATACGAAGAGGGAATCAACCATTTAGAAAGAGCTCTGCAACTAGGATATGATGCTGTTGAGCGTTTGAAAGCCTTGTTGGATGCCGAACTATTTGATCCCGAAAGTGTGCGCCGCGTATATAGAACATTTAATGTAGAAATACCCAGTGAATAAGCAGTGAGTATATTGGAGAATTTTCCTGTATGTCTTGACCGTGCTTTACGATGTGGTATATATTCTACGTTCATGGGGGTATAGCTCAGTTGGCTAGAGCACTAGATTTGCATTCTAGGGGTCGAGGGTTCGAGTCCCTTTACCTCCAGAGAAGGATTGACATAGTTTTTGCTATGTGCCATCCTTCAACACAAGACTGAGAGATCAATGGAAGAATAAGGGAAGGGAAGCAAGCGGGCTAGGAAAAAGAAAAGAGAACCTCCATGAAAGTGGAGGGGAAAAAATAATGAAGAGTTTGATCCTGGCTCAGAACGAACGCTAGCGGTGCGTATCAAGCATGCAAGTTGAACGGTAGCATTGCATTAGCAATGTGAGAGTAGCGGACTGGTGAGTGACACGTGAGGGATCTACCATGAGGAGGGGGATAGCCACTGGAAACAGTGGGTAATACCGCATGGAGTTATGGTGATGAGCGCCATAATGAAAGCTGTGAGAGCAGCGCCACATGATGAACTTGCGGCCTATTAGCTAGTTGGTGGGGTAAGAGCCTACCGAGGCGATGATAGGGAGCCGGCCTGAGAGGGTGTACGGCCACATTGGGACTGAGATACGGCCCAGACTTCTACGGAAGGCAGCAGCTAAGAATCTTCCGCAATGGACGAAAGTCTGACGGAGCGACACCGCGTGTACGATGAAGGTCGTGAGGTTGTAAAGTACTTTTCTATGTGAGGAATAAGGGTGCGAGGTAATGCGCATCTGATGACGGTAGCATAGGAATAAGCCCCGGCAAATTACGTGCCAGCAGCCGCGGTAACACGTAAGGGGCGAGCGTTGTTCGGAATCATTGGGCGTAAAGGGCTAGTAGGCGGTTTTACAAGCCTTGTGTGAAAGACCACCGCTTAACGGTGGGAGCGTGCAAGGAACTATAAGACTAGAGTCGCGCAGGGGAAAATGGAATTTTTGGTGGAGGGGTGAAATCTGTAGAAATCAAGAAGAACACCAGAGGCGAAGGCGATTTTCTGGGTGCAGACTGACGCTGAGAAGCGAAAGCGTGGGGAGCGAACAGGATTAGATACCCTGGTAGTCCACGCAGTAAACGATGTGTACTAGATGTTTGGCAGTAATGCTGAGTATCGAAGCAAACGTGATAAGTACACCGCCTGGGGAGTATGCCCGCAAGGGTGAAACTCAAAGGAATTGACGGGGGCCCGCACAAGCGGTGGAGCATGTGGTTTAATTCGATGATACGCGAGAAACCTTACCAGGGTTTGACATTTTCTGGGAAGTGCAAGAGATTGTGCTGCTCTACGGAGACGGAAAACAGGTGCTGCATGGCTGTCGTCAGCTCGTGCCGTGAGGTGTTGGGTTAAGTCCCGCAACGAGCGCAACCCTTACTGTCTGTTGCTAACAGGTAATGCTGAGGACTCAGGCAGGACTGCCGGTGACAAACCGGAGGAAGGTGGGGACGAGGTCAAGTCATCATGGCCCTTATATCCTGGGCTACACACGTGCTACAATGGCAAGTACAGAGCGCTGCGAAGCTGTGAAGCTAAGCGAATCGCAAAAAGCTTGTCTCAGTTCGGATTGGAGTCTGCAACTCGACTCCATGAAGTTGGAATCGCTAGTAATCGCAGATCAGCATGCTGCGGTGAATACGTTCTCGGGCCTTGTACACACCGCCCGTCACACCACCCGAGTTGGGGATACCCGAAGTCGTTAGCTGAACCGAGAGGAGGCGACGCCGAAGGTATGCTTGGTAAGGGGGGTGAAGTCGTAACAAGGTAGCCGTACTGGAAAGTGTGGCTGGATCACCTCCTTTCTCAATGAGAAAGGTATGAGGAAGTATTGTACGACGATACTTCATATAACAATACCGAGTACCTGCTTGTTTCCTGCTTATTCTTCTACTCTTAGTTTTTTTATCATAATTCCCATAGAATCAATAGATAGTTTCACTAGTGTATATACACTATATATCCCTTTTTGTGAGGTCTGTAGATGTATGCTTTAGGGTTCTCTATATGCTGTCTGCAAGAGGCAATTTGAGATCATCAGCAGGGTGGTTACTCCCAACAAGGGGTGGATTATGAAAAACTTGAACAAAAGGACTGCAACATGCCTTGAAAGGATTCTTGTGATAGGATATGATATCCTATTCTTTCGAGGGCCTGTAGCTCAGCCGGTTAGAGCACTTCTCTGATAAGGAAGGGGTCAGTGGTTCAAATCCACTCAGGCCCAAGACCCTTTCTATATAAGCAAAATAAAAGATTATTAAGAAGAGAAATAGGGAAGAGCTTTCTTGTTTTATTCATTGGAACTATTTTTTAAAATCAAATTCTATTTCTGCTGTTTTCTAACGAGAAATCTGCGCAGAAGCCTCTGTTTGCCGAAAGGGCAACTTTACTCTGTTAACGTGTACTACTACACTAGTATAGATGATTCTAATAAAATCCGTGCTTATTGTTGCATCAATTGTGCGGAAAAAAGCAAAAATCTATGCAGAGAGGATATACTCGTATTTTAAATACAGAGACATCCACTGTGATATTTTGCCGTTGCGCGAACTTGATCACGCGGATACTACACGACATTATGATCTTGCAGTCACCTTGGGTGGTGATGGAACGGTACTATGTGCTTCGCGTATTCTTTCTCCACATAGCACACCGATTCTTCCGATAAACTTGGGAAATTTTGGATTTATTACTGAAATAGAGGCTAGCGAGTGGCAAGAGGCGATAGAGCAGTATGAACAGGGAGATCTCATTGCCGGGCAGCGAATATTATTAGAAATAGTGATTCTCCGCGATGGAAAGAAACTCATTACGAGTGTGGGACTCAATGAAGCGGTTATATCGTCATCGGGAGTTGCGAAGCTAGTGAATTTACGTCTTGAAGTACAGCAGCAAGAGCTTGGAAGATATCGCGCAGATGGTTTGATCGTTGCTACACCTACGGGATCAACGGCGTATTCAGTTGCTGCAGGAGGTCCCGTCTTGCATCCTGAGATGGAGGCGATTATTGTGAATCCCATTTGCCCTTTTACCCTTTCGCATCGCCCCTTGGTACTTCCAGCAAGAGAATTACTACATATTTATATTGGGGAAAGTCAACGAACTGATATTATTATTACCGTGGATGGACAAAAGGCGATTCCCCTTGAACCAGGTGATATTATTACGATTTCTTCATATAATGAACGTGCGCACATCATCCGTTCACCTAAGCGGAGCTATTATGAGGTCCTATGTAAAAAATTAGGATGGGGAGGGGGAAGCCAATGATTGAGTCACTAGAGATTTATAATTATATCCTTGTAGATCATATCGTCATAACGTTTGATTCTGGGTTTACGGTGTTAACTGGTGAGACAGGGGCAGGAAAATCGATACTTGTTGGAGCTCTGAAGATTCTCGCAGGAGAAAAACTTTCTGATGCATATATTCGCCCCGGAAAAGATGAGGCGAGTTTTACTGCGGTGTGGAATATAAAAAACCGTAGAGCAGTGCATGCCTTTTTGCAAGATCGTGGATTATCTTGCGACGATGAACAATTGATCGTGCGGAGAACAATTCGTGTCGGCGGAAGGCCTTCGTCCTATATTCAATCACAGCAAGTTACGCAAAAGGATCTTGAAACACTGTCTGCGTTGCTCGTTGATCAGCATTCGCAACATGAACATCAGTCCTTGTTTGTTTCGCAGGTGCAGCGAACGCTTCTTGATACCTATGCGGGGTGTGTCGATGCAGTGGGTGCGATAACCCGTTCCTATCACGCGGTGCAGAAATTGCATCAAGATTTGCAAGAACATCACGAGGTGTTGAACAAGATTGTTGCTGAAAAAGAATATCTCCAACATGCGATGGAAGAAATTGAACAAGCAGGGCTGCAATCGGATGAGGATCGTGGTCTTGAAGAGGAATTGAACGTTCTTGCGAATAGCAAGGATATAGAAGAACTCTGTGGACAGATAGGTCAGTTGTTTGAAGGAGAAAAGGGTGTCACTGCAGGACTTGGGCAGGTGCTACGCTTGATTCAATTGCTGAGCAGAAAAAGCACTACATTTGCCGCATTGGAAGAACGTATAACAGCAGCGGATATTGAACTACGAGACATTCATTCAGATTTTTCAGATAAGGTTGGGCGGTTGATATTTGATCCTGCACATCTGGTTCGAGTTGAAAAGAGACTGGGATTGATCGACCTTCTTAAGTCAAAGTACGGGAAAACTATTGATGCTATTTTGACATTTAAAGTGGACGCACAGAAGAAACTTGAGCACCTTGACCAGTCTGATGAAGAGATTGCTCTGCTTACCCGAAAATTACGTGATGAAGAGAAAAAATTATTCCAATTGTCAAAGCAGGTTTCTTTGAAGCGAATGCAGGTTGCGAAGAAACTCACCGGTGAAATTACCGAACATTTGCGATTACTTGGGATGCCGCATGCGCAGTTAACAGTGCAGGCAGATATATTAAAAAATGCAAACGGAACAGCACAATGCGGTCCGTATGGCATTGATGAGATAACATTTTTGTTTACCGCTAACGCTGGCGCGCAACAAACGCAGCTAAAACGTGCTGCATCTGGTGGGGAATTGTCGCGCATTATGCTTGCTATTAAATCGGTGTTTGCCTATGAGGACACCATTCCGACGCTTATTTTTGATGAGGTTGATGCAGGTATTGGGGGTGAGATTGCGCTTCGTGTAGCAGAACATCTCAAGAAACTTGCAGAGACAAAACAAGTGCTCTGTATCACACATCTTGGCTCACTCGCTACGTATGCAGATCATCATTTCAAGGTTTCAAAAACAGTGCAGAACAATGAAACATTTACCGAAGCAAGGTTGATTGAGCACGAGGAACGCATCACTGAGGTTGCTCGCATGCTCTCAGGTAACAGCGATGCCTCTGAATCCCGCAACCATGCAAAATCACTCTTGGAAAAGGTACACGCATGAACACCAGTATTCTTGAAAGCTCAGAATATATCGAGCGAATGAAAATGCTCCGCTCGCTATCTGTAAGATATGAAAAATCCGCAGAACAACAGTTGATAACACCTGATTCTCATGAGTCCCAGCAGATATTGCAGTATAGCGATATGCTATTGAATGCGCTCTCGTATAAAATCGCTGAATCAGAAACATCTCTGTATGAATTTAAACTGCGCAATCAGCGAGTTTTAAATGCGGGGCGTAAGCTTATCTATGAAGTATTGATTCGTCTTGAAGGACTTGTTAGCAATCTCATTGATGTTCCGCTGAGTGATTTATTGGTCTATCAAAAAAAAATAGAAGCAGTAGATGATACTATGCGGTCTTCTTTAATACGTAAACTCTTTATTGCACTGGATCATATAAAAATTGCCTATGGGGATAACACAAAATGGAAGTGGACATTCACAGAACTTGTGGGAAGAGCCTCAGTGATCAGTAAAAATCTTCTCCATTTGAAGCGAATCAGCGCAGGGTTATGGCCAGAACAACCGGGGTATAAAGAGTGTCGAGTTCATTTGAAACTAGTTATTGAAAAATTGCAGTTTGCAGCAGGTGAATATCGTTCAAAATATGAATTAGCTGGAAAGCAGTTAATCGATATGCAATTTGCCATGAAATTGTTAAATGCTACTCGACAATTGGCGATGTTGACTGCTGATCGAGAACTTGCTGATGAGCTGAAGCGAAAACTCAGCGTTTGGAAACAAAAACTGGAATTTGAAGTAAAACGAAAATGACCATTTTACGGGTGGTTTTTCTCTACGTATTCTTTTTTGCTCTTGTATTTTTCGCTCTACTCTTGCTCCCGTATAAGCAAAATGAAGAACATGCTGTCAATCTGCAGTGGGCAACAACTGTATCTGAACTAGGCAAAAATAGTGTTAATCGGACTGCAAACCTACGTGCATTTCAATACAGGAATCGGTTTGGGTATATTCATCCAGAAACAGGAAGAGGCTTCTCATTATCCACCCAGAACCTTGTCGCACAATCGGATCAACTTTTTGCCCAAAAAGAAACAACCGAAAATACGTATTTGTTATTTGATTCAACCGGAGCTTTTATACAAGCGATTCCAATAAAAGGGGAGCTTATCATCCACAACGATGAGGTTGCCCTTGTGAGCGAAGATTATCACAGCATATATCAGATACACGACAGAGTAATTGTGAAAACAGAATTTGGAAATGCAGTTGTTTCTTCGATTTTTAGCTCAGAAAATATTGTAGCATACTTGTTTTCTTTGGGACTTGTGGATCTTTCTTCTGATCAAGTACTATTCACTCCAGATTCGATGGTCATTGATTATAAAAATAGCGGCGCGATGACCACGGTGCTCCGCATCTACGAAGAGGATATATCATCTAGCGTGGTTGAGATCTATGCAATAAATAGACAGGAAGAACAACAACTGAAGCTCTCGCGCGTTATCGCGTCTTCACCAGTCCATATTGAGACAAACGATTCACATAGCTTGATTGCCTTTGCCAATATTGCTCAGTTTTATTTGGGTGATGTGGTAGCGCAAGAGTATACGTACAATGGAATGGTGGAGAAGGTGTTCGCAAGTGATGAAATCTTTGCAATCCTTGTGCGTAACTCAAAAGGCCAATCACAGATTTCTATATATTCAGCAGATGCGCAGTTTATTGCGGGGTTGTCCCTGAGTGCAACAGATGAGGTCATATCAGTGTTTGACAACAGCATACTTTTTGGAACGCAGTATACCTTGCTCTTGGTTTCGTTGTAATGCGTTGCAAAATTATCAGTGTTCTAATTTTTTGTATATCTGCCGTATCAGGCCATGCGCAATGGCGTATGCCCATTGAACAACCGCTGCTACGTACTGCATTTTCGCCGGATAGATATTTAACCACGATAGAAAGTAACCAATCTGAAAACAGATATATCTACCCCATTGCATCAGGACGATTAGTACATACGATTGATAGCGAAACTGTTATTTCCGCGGTTACTAATACTGCCTCACCAGAACAAGAGCGCTATCAAAGGGTGTTGATCTTACACGACAATGGTTATGCGAGTATCTATATGGGAAATTTTATCGTTCTTCACCGCGAACCAATTATTTCGGAATCACAACCCATTGCAATCCTCCAAAATGAGGCTGCATTCTTGTTTGCTTTGTACGATGTTGAACGCCATGCTTGGATCAATCCATATTTTGTATTCATGCCAGAGGTTGCCCGCAGCAATCATATTCGCTACAATGCCGTTCTCAAAAATACACATGAATCGTTGTTTGATCGAAGTATCGTTACCCAAGATGCCAAATTGCAAATCTATCAACAACCCGATCAAGAAACCATTCTTCCCATTGCAGAACAAGTCTTTTTAAATGAGATTCTTATAAAAACCAACTATTTTACTCATGTTTTGTTAGGATCAAAAGATCTGTTTCCAGATACGGCAATCACCATTCAAGTAACAGAAGATTTTGGCGTGCGTGGTGACATCTCCATTCGGCCGTTCTACTCGGAAACAAATTCAAATTCTCAAGCGTTTTTTTTCAGAATCGTGAAATAATTCTTTTTAATTGTTGCCAAAACAGAATTTCATCACTAAACTATTTTTGTGGGGAAAAGTGGGGAATTGTAGAAAATTGTGGAGTTATGCTAACAGGACAATACAAGACAAGCCTTGATGAGAAGGGGCGGATCCTCATCCCTAATCGATTGCGCAATGCGATTCTTGGTTCTCAAGTGATTGTCACTGCAGGCATTGATTCTTGTCTGTGGGTTTTTTTACCGAACACCTGGCAGGAATTGTCAGATAAGATAATGGAAACTTCATTGTTTTCACAAAAGGCGCGATTGCTGCAGCGAAGAATTGTTGCTCCAGCGATGGAACTTGACCTTGATAAAATGGGACGCATTCTTATTCCACAAAACTTGCAGGACATCGCCTTGGTTAAGAAAAATTGTATTCTCCATGGGTTGAAAAAATTTATTGAAATTTGGGATGCGGAAATGTACGAGGCATACCTCGAAGCCAATGAAAGTGATTTCAAAAAGCTGCTGAAGAGTTGGGAGGGACCGTCGTCATATGAGTGAAACCTACCATACTCCGGTAATGTTTCAAGAGGTGGCATCGTTTATCGGAAAACTCGATGAACCAAAGATGTTTATCGATGCTACTCTTGGTGAGGGCGGTCATTCAGCACATATATTGGAAACATTTCCGCATATTTTTTGTGAGGGCATTGATGCAGATGATCGCATGATATCTCGTGCTCAAGAGCGGCTAGCAGGATTCGAAGAGAGAACTCGCTTACATACCATGTGGTTTGATGAATACTTTGCGCAACATGCACCGAAAAATGCCGCTTCGGCGATACTCTTTGATTTGGGCATTTCTACGTATCATTATACAGCAAAGGATCGAGGGTTTAGCTTCGATAGTGAAGATCCTCTAGATATGCGCATAGCGAGAGAACAAACACGCAGCGCAGAAGACGTGTTGTATGAAAACAGCGAGCGGGAATTAGCAGATATACTCTATACATATGGAGAAGAGCATCGTGCACAAAAAATCGCCCGCGCTATTCATAAGCATTTGATTGTTCCCCGTGTCCACCCAATAACCTGCAAGGATCTAGCATATGTTGTGAAAGGATGTTTTGCAAAGGAACGACGTTATCGCTTTCCACATCCCGCAACGAAGGTGTTCCAAGCCTTGCGAATTGTTGTCAACAATGAACTTGAACGGCTAAAAAAGACACTTTCTGCTGCGATTGCGGCATTGGCGCATTTAGGAGTGATTCTTGTTATCTCATTTCACTCATTAGAAGACAGAATAGTTAAGCATTTTTTTAAATCGCACGACATTCAAAATGGAAACCCCGACGATGTCGATGGAACACCTCGTCTGCGGATACTTACAAAAAAGGTTATGCGTGCTGATGAAAAAGAAATTGCGACAAACCCAGCCTCGCGTAGTGCAAAAATGAGAGTTGCACAGAGGGTTATGCATGAATAAATCAATGAACATGGTTTGGGTTGGAAGCATTGTAGCGGTACTTGTTCTGTTTGCGACGCATGTCTATGTCTCCTGGAAATATCAGGAACAGCAAGAACAAATTTCTCACCTTGAATCAGAACTTGAGCGCAGCCATTTGTTATACAATGAAAAATTCCTTTCACTCGCTGAAAAAAAGCACAACACAAGAACGCTGTTATATCAGCGGATACTATCAGAAGAGCGTTCTTTTCACTCTATTCTTGATCAACTACCGCTCAAGGATGGCTCAGCTCGTGATTAGCTATGCTCAATTCATTCACCATCTTTCCTCTTTTGAAGATGGGCCAGAGATATTAGCTGAACCTGGAGTAAAAAATCTTGATGAATCCTTTGTTGTGCAATGGGATTCTCGTGTTTGCGATAAGCAGTCGCTTTTTGTTGCATTGCGTGGTATGCATGCCGACGGACATACTTTTATCGACCAGGCATATGGCCAGGGATGTAGGGCGTTTTTGGTGCAACAGAACTGGGTGAAAGCGCATTTCGCGTTTTTTAAGAAGCTCATGAAATCTGCTTTGTGCATTGTTGTGAATGATGTGCGAGCATCTCTTTTTTGGGCGGCAAAACAGCATCGCGCCTCGCTGCAGGCCTTGAGAATCGGAATAACGGGGAGCGTCGGAAAAACAAGCGTGAAAGAGTGGATAAAAACGATCACAGGCATGCAGTACAATGTTGTGGCCACTCAGGGAAATTTGAATACCCCCATAGCAATTGCAGCGAGAATCCTGTCTTTATCAGAAGAGACGGATATCTTCATCTGTGAGCTTGGCATTGATATCCCAGGTGAGATGCAAACATTGGTTGATCTTGTGCTTCCTCATCTTGCTATTATTACAACTATTGGCAGTGCTCATATTGGAAATTTTGCATCGCAAGAGGAGCTTGCCTATGAAAAGACGCAGATCCTTTCTCGATTGGCAGAAACGGCGCGTGAGATACCAAAATTACGTGTACGGGCAAATCTCCCAACTGCTTGGGTGCCCCGACAAGATGCCTATATGAATCTATTTAAAACCGTTGCACAGGATGTTTCTGTTTCACAACATTTGGATACTGCTTGTTGGGATAATGACTCGACTGATGCACAGACGGGAAAAATGCAATTTCAAGGCGATATCGAAAATCATAAATATATTGTTGTCTTGAATACCCAATTGGACATCTACCCTCTCACCATTGCTATAGCGGTTGCACAATCCATTGGCGTTTTGCCAAGGGTGATTCAGGAAGCCATTTCGCAGGGAATTGAATTATCCGGGCGGGGAAACATCATTACCATTCCAAAAGGGATTGTCATCCACAGCGCATACAACGCCTCTTATGAGTCGATGATGGGTGCCTTGATCGATCTTGCAAAAAGAAGCCATCGCAACCATAGTATTGCCATCCTTGCCCCGATGAATGAGCTCGGTGATCATGCTGATTTCTATCACGCCAAGGTGCTTCGATATTTAGCTGATTCTTCTATCCAAGATGTTATTTTGATAGGAGCAGCCTGGAAGCCGTTTATTGCAGACTACGCAGCCTATCATTTTGTCGATACCTGTGATGAGGCATTAGCAATCTACAATACCATTGTTCAAGAAAACCAAGTTGTATTGCTGAAGGGAAGTCGCTCCTATGCGCTTGAGCAACTGCTTGATGGGTTAACGCTACAGAATAATCCTGATAAAGGACATGTCAAAAAAACAGCAGAGACAGATCATTATCGAGATCGCGATTTTGAGATTCACCAGTGTTCGAGAGTAGAGAACATCTCCCAAACACCACTCCAAATCTTGGATTCGGTATGTGTCAGTAATATTTTCTCTCAGGCATATTTTGGTAAAAAAAGGAATAATTTATGATTCGTGCATTGTTGGTACCGCTGACTAGTTATATTACTGGCTTTAATATATTTCGGTATATTACATTTCGTTCTTTTATGGCGGCATTGACTGCACTTATTGTTAGTTTATTGCTTGGGCCATTTCTCATAAAACGTCTCACCGCATATCGACTTTCGCAACAAATCCGAGACGATGGGCCGCAGTCGCATAAGAAAAAAAGTGGAACTCCCACGATGGGTGGCATACTCATTATTTTTGCGGTAATTTTTTCGTCTTTGTTGTGGATGAATTTTGAAAACCAGTCGAGTTGGATCGCCATAATTACCATGTTGGGATTTGGGCTCATAGGATTCTTGGATGATGCGCTAAAGCAACGCCAAAAGGGAACCAAGGGGCTTGAGGCAAAGTTCAAGTTATACAGCCAGTTTGCCATCAGCCTTTTAGTCAGTGTATTCATCTATTTTCAGGGCGATGAATCAGCGAGCTTGTTGTATATTCCGTTTTTGAAAAACGTATCTGTTGACCTTTCTCTTCTGTATATACCGTTTACCACTCTATTATTAGTGGCGACCTGCAATGCAGTAAATGTTACCGACGGACTTGATGGGCTTGCAATTGGATTGGTGTTGATGGTTTCTGCGACATTTGCGATCCTTGCCTATTTAAGTGGGCACGTAGAATTTGCACAATACCTTCAAATACCGTTTATCGCGAGCAGCGGAGAATTAACGGTTATCTCTATGGCCTTGGCAGGTGCCTCAGTAGGATTTCTTTGGTTTAACGCACATCCTGCGCAAATTATGATGGGCGATTCGGGAAGTATGGCTCTTGGTGGTCTCATCGGTATTCTTGCAATTTTGATCAAAAAAGAAATGGTGCTGATTATCTGTGGTGGCGTCTTCGTTATTGAAACCTTATCAATTATTATTCAAGTTATTTCGTACAAATTTTTCAAGAAACGTGTGTTCTTAATGTCTCCTATCCATCACCATTTTGAGTTGAAGGGATGGTCAGAGACACAGGTGGTGCAGCGTTTTTGGATCCTGGGAGGGGTGTGTTCGATTTTGAGTTTATTGATACTAAAAACACGATGAAACCGCAGATGTCTAGATTGCACATACCTCTTATTCTTGCTTTTTGCCTATTGGTCTCAATAGGGGTGATTGTGCTGTTTTCGGCATCATACCCACGAGCAGAAGTGTTATTTGACGATCCATTCTATTTTGTGAAACGGCAATTGTTCTGGGTTGCCTCAGGACTTCTTCTTGGGGTTGTGATATTGTTTGTTCCTTTTGGATTTCTTCGAAAGATAGCGCCTGTTTTGATGTTTGGGGGGATTATACTCCTCTGTTTGCCTTTGATTCCTGGAATAGGAGTATCCATTCTTGGTGCACGCCGATGGATATCAGTGTTTTCATTTACGTTTCAGCCCTCAGAGTTTATTCGATTTCCCATAGTCATATACCTCGCGCACATGATTGCAAAAAAAGAAAAACGTATGGATGATTTTTTCAACGGGGTGCTTCCTCTGTCTTGCGTGATCGCTTTGGTCACTATCATCATCTATGTACAAAACGATTTTTCGACAGCGATGTTCATCTTTGTCGTGTCATTTGCAATGCTCTGTGTCGCAGGATTACGCATACAGCATATCGCCGCATTTTTTGTTGCGAGCATACCACCTATCGTTGTTTTTTTGTTTACCCAAGAATATCGTGTCAGACGTCTGTTGACGTATTTTTTTCCCGATGTTGACCTAACTGGCACAGGATACCAAGCGCATATCTCACGCAGTGCAATTGCACGAGGGGAATTTTTCGGGCTGGGAATAGGGCAAAGTCTGAGCAAGCATGGGGTTCTGCCAGAAGCGCATTCTGACTTTTTGGCGGCCGTTTTTGCCGAAGAGCATGGATTGGTGGGGATTGTATGGCTTTGTGCATTATTCGGTGTGTTCACCTATTGTGGGTATGCCATTACGCTCCAAGCAAAGGATAGTTTTATTGCGCTCTCTGCATTTGGGGTTACCACCTTTATTGCCCTGCAAGCGTGCATTAACCTTGCGGTCGTGGTTAACGTTTTGCCGACGACGGGGTTGCCCTTGCCGTTTTTTTCGGCCGGAGGATCGTCGATGATCAACTCCATTATCTTGGGAGCCTATCTTATCAAGGTTTCGCTCTATCAGCAGGCCCAAAATTTAAACCAGGAAATTGTTCATGCATAGGAGTATCAATACCATTGTTACAGTGCTTGCTATTTCCTTGGGAGGGGTTATAGTGTGTGAAATCATCTATATCCTCGTGTTGGTGCCACTGGTGAAGATAAAAACCATCGTACTCCAGACAGATTTGTCGGTGAGTCAAAAAGAACTGTTTCAATTTTTAGGGCTTGCAGATCCTCTGCTCTTTTTTCAAGTTGATGAAGAGGTTCTTACGCATTCACTCACAGGGCATCCGGAAATCATCTCAGCTGATGTGGAAAAGCAGTTTCCGGATACGCTGCATATTACCCTCTATGGAAGAACGCCAGTTGCCTATGTGGCATTAGATGATGCAGCAGATGCGAACTTGCTCTTACTTGATGATGCAGGGGTGATCTATTCACGTATAGCAGCGCTTCCTTCATCTTCATTGCCCATTGTCTCCTTCTATAACGATTATCCGATGGAGAGCGATAGTGCAGAGCAACAGTTACAAATGCTTGCTGCGCTTTTGAAAAATCTTCAAGAAAACTATCTGAACTCGTATACGCATATTTCTGAAATTGTATTGTTGCCTGATCAGTTGATGTACATCTATACAATGTCACAATTTGTTCCAATTCGTCTTTCAGCAACTATTGCAGTATCAACCCTTCATACCGTTATTTCGCAGACGCCCTATCTATACAATACCGTTGATGCAAATGCATTCTTTGAGGTTGATGTGCATGGTGAGCACGCAGTGCTCCGGAGGAGGAGATTGTGATTGTTGCAGGCTTGGATGTAGGTAGTTACGCAATTCGGTTGGCGGTTGCTGAGGTTCAAGACGGAACCACACAACTTATCGATATTGTGCAGGTGCCCTCTCAGGGAATGAAAAAAGGCATTGTTGTAAACCTCGAAACAGTGACGCAATCCATTCGCAATGCGGTATACCAATTTTTGGAGAAGCATGATCTTCAAATACAAGAAGTGGTTTTGGCCCTGGGTGGAACGCACATCGAGAGCAAAAATAGCAAGGGTGTTGTTGCTATTGAAGAGCGACAAAAAGGGGTTACCCCAGATGATCTTCAGCGAGTTATGGAAGCAGCCAGTGCGGTTCCGCTTTCATTGGATTCTGAAATCATCCACCGCATCCCCAATGAATACACTATTGATGGCATGCAACAAGTTGCAAATCCAATCAACATGTTGGGGGTTCGCCTCGAATTGAATGTGCATATTATTGCAGTGTCCTCAACTGGTGCGCAGGGACTTGTCTTAGCAGCAAACCGTGCCGGGTTGGTGGTTTCAAAGTTGGTATACGATGCCTATGCATCATCAAAAATTGTATTGGCTGCAGATGAACAAGAATTAGGAGCGATCCATGTTGTCATTGGACATGATACTACTTCAGTTATCTGCATAAAGGATGGGGGAGTCTGTTGTAGTTTTGTCATTCCCATTGGGGGGCGACACATTACGAATGATATTGCCGTAGTGCTGCAAACATCTTTGCAAGAAGCAGAGCGGATTAAACTGCACCACGGAGTTTGTTACGCAGATATCATCGATGAGCACGATGAAATTCTTATACAGGGAATCGGGGGACATCGCCCCCGCTTATGTGCCCCAAAAGATCTTTGTCGCATTATTGAAGCCCGTCTTTTTGAAATTTTTGATGTAATGCGAACAATATTAGAACGATCTCAGTATAAACTACAGGATTTTCACACAATGGTTCTCAGCGGAGGAGGTGCGCTGCATCTTGGAATTACCGAGTTGATCTATGCAGAATACAATATACCTGCTCGCATCGGTATTCCGCGTCGTATGGAAGGGCTCGACGCCAGCAGGCGCACGCCCTTATGGAGTACCACCCTTGGTCTTATTGGAGAAGCTCCGGTGTATACCGGCGAACTTGCTTCCAAACAAAGACGTTCCGGTGGTTTTGTTTCATGGATAAGAAATTTTTTCGAATAATTATGCAATGTGGGAGGTATAATGCAAATTTCAGTAGTTCAGCCTGAGGGTTCAATGGAACCAAGGGGCACAACGATAAAGGTAATTGGAATTGGAGGCGGAGGAAGTAATGCTATTAATCGCATGATTCACAGCGGTGTTTCATCGGTTGAATTTATAGTAATGAATACGGACTTGCAATCACTTATGAGCGCAGATGCCGGGACAAGGTTTCCCTTGGGAAGCAAGGTTACTGGCGGATTAGGTGCCGGAGGTAATCCAAAAATAGGTGAAGAGGCGGCGCTCGAAGATCGGGAGAATATCCAAGCGATGTTGAAGGACACAGATATGGTGTTTCTTACTGCAGGCATGGGAGGAGGCACCGGAACCGGGGCAGCCCCAGTGGTTGCATCAATTGCAAGAGAATTGGGTATTCTCTGTGTGGCAGTCGTTACTCGTCCTTTTGATTTTGAAGGAAGGAAGAAAAAACAAATCGCTGAAGAGGGCATTCAGAAACTACGGCAATCGGTAGACACGCTTATCACGATATCTAATCAGCGGTTATTTCAGGTTGTTGATAAAGCAACATCGATACAGGACGCTTTTGTGATCGCTGATGATGTCTTGCGCCAAGGTGTGCAGGGTATTTCGGACCTTATTACGAAAGAGGGAACGATAAACATTGACTTTGCAGATGTGAGTACCATCATGGTTTCTCAAGGAGATGCCCTCATGGGAATCGGAATAGGAGTGGGATCCAGTCGTGCTGTCGATGCGGCCATTGAAGCGATCAACAATCCGATGATTGAAGACATTGAAATAAAGGGTGCAACGGGACTCTTGGTTAATGTGACCGGAGGGCGTGATTTTCTTTTATCTGAATATCAAGAAATTTTGGAGATTATAACTGCCAATGCTGATGACGATGCCTTGGTTATTTCAGGATGGCAGTCGGATGAATCCTTGAAGGATGCGGTCACCGTTACGGTAATTGCAACGGGATTCACGAAAAAAGCTACAGAACGCGAAGAACAATCTGAACAGAATGCCGATGATGTTTTTTCGTTGAGCAAGTGGACTGAGTTAACCAAGGGTTCACCGCAGGCAATAAAAAACCCCCTTGAAACGCATGAGGAACTTGAACATTCAAAGCCGGCGCTCTATCGGATGGGGCATCGAGAAAAAGGGAGTTTACACTAGTGGATACGGAAGGATACAAAGAGTATCTGTGCTATGACCTCCGGGTAGCTGATAATACCGTTCAGGTATATATCGAGGAGTCAAAACGGTTTCATGCCTATTTTGCCCAAAAAAAGGTGCAGGATATAACCGCTTCGATGATTTACGATTATCTTGACCATCGCAATGCTGACCAAGATCTTGAGGGCAGAACTATGCACCGGATTATTTCAAGTTTGAACAATTATTTTCGGTATCTCCAGGATGAACAAGTGGTGGAGGAGAACCCTGTTGAAGCGATAAAGCGACCAAAGCTTCCTGATAGTTTTCCGCAAGTTCTTGCAGAAGAGGATATTGAAAAATTACTACGTTCGCTTGAAACGAACAATATTCTTGATCAGCGGGACAGGGCATTATTTGAGTTGATTTATTCATGCGGATTGCGTGTTTCTGAAGTAATTTCATTGAATATGTTTCATGTGTTTCTTGATGATGACATTATTCAGGTTCACGGAAAACGCGATCGAGAACGTCTTATTCCAATTGTTGCCGAAACAAAATACTGGTTAAAGCAGTATATCCACAATATTCGCCCGCAATTAGCGAGTGAGCCCTGTGAAGCACTCTTTCTTGGGAGACGAGGAAAGGGTTTGTCTAGAAAAGGGGTGTGGAAACGCTTCCATCAATTATGTCAGCGCAATGATATTACTGCTCACGTACATACGCTTCGTCATTCGTATGCGACCCATTTGGTGCAGAATGGAGCTGATATCCGCGCGGTGCAGGCCCTGTTGGGACATGCAAGCATCGCTACGACAGAAATTTATACCCATGTTGCAAAAAAGGATTTAGAGGCAACTTATCAAAAATATCATCCTAGTGAGAAAGAAAAAAGTGAAATCGTCTATTGAAGCAATAAAACAAAAACTAATGCAAAAAACTGGAGCCACATGGCCGAAGAAACCAAGCACATACCGGATATCGAAGGGTAGTATTGCTGGGTGCATCGATCATACGGTGCTAAAACTTGAAACTAGCGATACACACATAGAGCAGCTCTGTGAGGAAGCAAAAAAGCATTCGTTTTTTTCTGTATGTGTACCACTTAAATTTGTTCCTCTTGCAAAAAAACTGCTCGAAACAAGTTCTGTGCAAGTGTGCACCGTGATTGGATTTCCTTTTGGATATCTTCCAACAAAGGGTAAGGTCGATGAGGCACGCTATGCCTGTGCAGCGGGTGCTGAGGAATTAGATATGGTTGTCTGTGTCGGCGATGTGCATTCAGAAGCATTTTCTGCAGTGTTTGAAGATATACAGAAGGTGCGTGAAGCCTGTCGAAATCATTGCCTAAAGGTGATTCTTGAATGCAGCGAACTTACTGATACACAGATGATCCAAGCGGCTGTTCTATCGGTTCTTGCAGGGGCAGATTTTGTAAAGACCTCAACTGGTTTTGCAAGCGGAGGAGCAAAGTTAGAAGATATTAGACTTTTGCGCGAGGTGGTTGGTGATGTTGCTGCGATAAAGGCATCTGGTGGAATTCGTGATGTATCGTATTTGCAGGCTTGCATCAATGCAGGCGCAGATAGAATTGGTTCATCCTCTGGAGTAAAAATACTTGAGCAATCTATGCAATCTTAAGAGGATATCGCGGGCGGCGGTATGGGGAGTGCTTGGTGCTTTTTTTATGATGAGTAATAGTTGCACGGCGATACAGAATAGCTGGGACAGATTGGTGGCATATGGAACGCGAAATTTGCAACCAGCGCGCACAGACATTGCCGTAGAAGAGGAATTTCTTGCGGTATCCCGGGAGGTCTCGAAGGCAATCACAATGATTCGTGAAAAGAAAACATTACATGAGGAACTTGTCAATCAACTTATACGTAATGAGCTTTATGGTGATGCGTTGGTACATATTGAAGAGCTATTGCTGCAGTCTCCAAAGGATGCCCGATTGCATTATCTCTATGCTCTGGTGATGGCAACGATTGAACAGCATAACTCAGAAACGCAATTTGATGCGCAAACGATTCGATTTCATTATGAACAAGCGGTTGTATTGGAACCGTCAAACTATTCCTATGGATATGCCTATGCGATCTATCTTATCTATGAAGAAGTAGATTATGGTGCTGCATTGGATGTGTGTAGGCAATTAATTGCAGTTAACTCGAATGATCCACGTGGATATTTCTTGCTGGGGCAAATAGAGTATGCACTTGGTGATATACCTGCTGCTCTGGAAGCATATGACCGGATATCGGGGCTAGCTGCTGCAAGCGAGGAACAAAAAGAACAAGCACGACGTAATAGCGAACAAATACGGAGGGCAAGATGACCAAACAAGAACGTGCATATTGCATACTTCAAATGGAATTTCTAAAACCAATAGAAAAATTTCTGTTATTCCAAAAGATACACAGCGATGCGGATCTTTTTAATCTAAGAAAAGAAGACCTTGAGGCCTTGTTTTCACGTAGAATCCGTTCCGCACTGACTACAGATAGATTGGTGCGGCGTTGTGTTACTGATTTTCAATGGATGGATACGTACGGAATAAAAATGGTGACAATAGATGAAGATCATTATCCTCGATTGTTGCGTGAAATATATGATCCACCAATTATGCTGCTTTATCGTGGGAGTTTTCTTCCACATGAAAAATGTATATCCATTGTGGGGACGCGTAATCCATCATCAGAAAGTCAAACAGCTGGATTTGAGCTTGCGCAATCTGCGGCAGCTATCGGGTATACCGTTGTTTCAGGTCTGGCCATTGGGATTGATAAAAGCACACACGAGGGAGCGCTTGCTGCTTCTGGCAGAACAACCGCTGTTCTTGGTTGTGGAGTCGACAAAATCTATCCGCAAACTCATAGACGGTTGGCGCATGATATGTTGGCCGCAGATAATGTGATCTGCAGTGAATACCCTCTGGGGACACCACCACTGAAGTTTCATTTTCCGGTCCGAAACAGAATTGTCAGTGGTATATCTGAGATTATCGTGCTGATTGAAGCACCAAAACGTTCAGGTGCAATGATTACTGCACGACTTGCCCTGGAACAAGGAAAAGAAGTTTTTGTGCATCAGTCAGGAATGCACAGTGCGGGAATCCAGGAATTGGCTGAGCAAGGGGCACCGGTGGTTTCAACGATAGAAGATATACAACGATTGATCATCGAAGATCAATCGCATTTGTTGCGATTTTCCGATGTTGGGCATCCACTCCCTATACATATTTGATATACTATGAATGAATTACTTACAAATATTAAACAATACCTCGAACATATCGCTCAGCACATACGGTTGAGTGATGCTACTGTTCATGCGTATGCCTATGAATTGGAGCGATTTGCACAGTGGTATCAAGAACAACAAGCGGATCAAAACACACAGGATAGAGATCAGCCGCTTGTTATGGTGCCGGGTTCAGCAGACAAACAGCATGATCAGTTCATGGAACAAGCGAGGCAAACGAAGCAGTTACCAACACCTAAATCGACGATGTCTCTGAAACACGAGACGCGAGTGCTACGTAGGTTTATCACCCATCTTTCTGCACAGGGGCTTTCAAAACGGAGTGTTAACCGGACCATTTCAGTTCTTCGGGGGTTTTATCGGTATTTGCACGAGGAAGGGTATATACAAGCGAACCCTGCAGTATTACTCCGTACAAAACCGATATCTAAACGAATTCCCCATGTTTTGTTTCAATCTGAGATGCATCAATTCAGAACGCATGACGAAGTTCACCAAGAAGATTCGTATACCGAGTTACGTAATACATTGTTAATTGAGCTTGCTTATGCAACGGGAATGCGAGTCAGTGAGCTAGCTGCTCGGACTGTTGAGGAATTGAAGGGGGTGCCAAAATCGTTGTTGATTCGAGGAAAGGGATCAAAACACCGGTACATATTTCTTTCTTCCAATGTTCGCAGGTTGATTCCAATCTATCTTCGATCACGTAATCGCTATTTGCGTGAACATACCTTGCCTGACTGTGGGGCGCTGTTTTTGAATAAGCAAGGAACCGCATTGCAGGTGCGAGGAATGCAAAAGATTTTTGCAAGCATGGCAAAAAAGAGAGGGTTGATCAAACATATTCATCCGCATATGATGCGACATAGCTTTGCCACCCATCTGCTTGAAGAGGGAGCAGATTTGAGGAGCGTGCAAGAATTCCTTGGACATACAAACCTTTCTACTACGCAGCAATATACCCATGTGAATATTCGCTATTTAAAAGAAATCTGTAATACTATACATCCACATAGGAGAGAGAAAAAACATCATGAATATTGAAGGAACGACAGTATTGGCTGTCACGAAAGAAGGAAAAACAGCGATTGCTGCTGATGGTCAGGTATCACTGGGCTCTACGGTGTTGAAGCATCAGGCAAACAAGCTACGAAAGCTCTATGATGGGAAGGTTCTTGCTGGTTTTGCAGGATCAACCGCGGATGCTCTGACCTTGTTTGAACTGTTTGAAGGAAAGCTAAAAGAGTACTCAGGTGAACTCAGTCGAGCAGCAGTTGAGCTTGCCAAACAATGGCGTACTGATAGAATTTTAAGAAAACTAGAGGCGTTTATGATTGTAGCAGCGCATAACCGCATTCTCTTGCTCTCTGGTATGGGGGATGTTTTGGAGCCGGATTACAATATCTGTGCGATTGGATCAGGGGGAAATTATGCATATGCAGCTGCCCGAGCATACTATGATCATGAACAGTTGGATGCACGCGATATCGTTGAGAAATCATTGCAGATTGCAGCGGAAATCTGCGTGTATACAAATGACGCTATTAGAATTGAGGTAATAGACTAGTGGATTTAAAAACACTTACGCCAAAAGAAATGGTTACCCTGCTTGATGGGTATATTATTGGACAGCAGAGCGCAAAACGCGCTGTGGCTATAGCAATACGTAATAGATATCGAAGAAAGAGTCTTCCGGATGAATTGCGCGATGAGGTGACGCCAAAAAATATCATAATGATTGGGCCAACTGGGGTGGGCAAAACAGAAATCGCACGTCGATTGTCAAAGATTACACGTGCACCTTTTATAAAGGTTGAGGCCACAAAGTTTACTGAAGTTGGGTATGTCGGCCGTGATGTTGAGTCGATGATTCGTGATCTGATGACCGTTGCGGTCAACATGGTTAAGGATGAGCTACGCGAGAATATCCAAGAAGAGGCGGAGCAGAGAACAGAAGAATCACTTATAGATCTCTTGCTTCCTTCAAGGGGAGCGCCAACCAAGATTGAACCAGCGACTGAGGGCAAGATCCAAGAGAATGACGCCCGTGAATTCATTCGAAAACAGTTGCGTGATGGAAAACTTGACTCAAAACAAGTTGAAGTAGATGTGCATGGAAAATCCCCCTCTATCGAAGTGTTTTCGGGAGCCAATATCGAGGAGATAGATTTTAAGCTGGGAGGATTGGGAAATATATTTGGTGGAGCTAGCAAGAAGAAAAAATCAACGGTTAAGAATGCGCGAGATATTTTGTTTCAGCAGGAAATTGAAAAATTGATAGATCAAGATCAAGTTGCTGACCTTGCGCGCGAGCGTGTTGAAAACAATGGAATTATATTTATTGATGAAATCGATAAAATAGCAAATAAAGGCGGAGGCGGAGGAGCTGGCCCTGATGTGAGCAGAGAAGGGGTGCAACGAGATATCCTTCCTATTGTTGAAGGTTCTCGCGTGAACACAAAACATGGCATGATTGATACTGCGCACATTCTGTTCATTGCGGCAGGAGCGTTTTCAACCTGCAAGCCCAGTGATTTGATTCCTGAACTCCAGGGTCGTTTTCCAATTCGCGTTGAATTAAATCCACTCACGCAAGAAGACTTTGTGAACATTTTGACTCTTCCGCAAAACGCATTGATAACGCAGTATATTGCCCTGCTTTCAGTCGAAGGGGTAACCCTTGATTTTAGCAAGGAAGCAATTGAATACCTGTCACAGCTTGCGGTAAAGGTGAATACAAAAACAGAAAACATCGGTGCTCGACGTCTGCATTCAGTTTTGGAGCAATTGCTTGAGGAAGTTTCTTTCTCTGCTGATGAACTCCATGGGCAGATCATCCGCATTACGGTTCCCTATGTCAAGGAACGTCTCGACAAAATTGTGGAGGATCATGATTTATCGTATTACATCTTATAAATTGCTTAATAAAGATTGGGGATTGCCGAAGAGCTATTAGGAGAAGATATGTTTGAATCGACTACCTTTGGAAAATTTACTGATATTCTGCACCGGAGTATGGATGCAAATGCATATCGTCGAATGGTTATCTCTGATAATATTGCAAATGCAGATACACCGGAGTTCAAACGGAGTGTCGTCAATTTTGAAACGATGCTTGGTTATGCCCTGTCAACGGAACGATCTCCGCGATTTCGTGCTGCATTGACGAGTGAAAGACATATTCCCTTCCATCGTCCACTTGATTATCGTGGGGTTCGGCCGCGAAGAATACTTGATTTCGCAAATTCAACGAAAAACAACGGAAACAACGTCGATATCGAACAAGAAAGTGTTCTTGCTATGCAAAATCAACTGAGTTATGAGTTGATGGTGCAGGCAACGTCAAATTCATTTAATCGCATTAATCTTGTCATTGGGAGCGGAGGTTAATTAAATGGGATTGTTTAGTGCAATAAACACTGCTTCATCTGGGCTCACTGCTCAACGATTGCGACAAGATGTTATTGCAAATAATATTGCAAACGCGACAACAACCCGCACCACTGAGGGAGGACCATTCCGTCGGAGCAGAATCATTCTTCGTCCTCGGGTTGATCAGCCATATTGGAAGAGCCCGTTTTTGCCACGACCACTTGACCACGGAGTTGGAAAAGGCGTTCGTGTTGTTGAAGTGCAAAAAGATTACGATGCAAAAGTGCGTCTTGTATACGATCCTACACATCCCGATGCGATTATATCGGGTCCACGTGCAGGATATGTTGAAATGCCGAATGTCGATGTTGTGACAGAGATGGTTGATTTGATCTCTGCTGCACGATCATATGAGGCGAATATTGCGGTCATTGATGGATCAAAGTCGATGTATCAGCAAGCATTACAAATAGGAAGATAACATTGACTTACGTTGGGAGGCTACATGTCATTATTTGAACCAAATCAAGCACTA
This sequence comes from Spirochaetia bacterium, assembly GCA_965243525.1. Lineage (GTDB taxonomy): Bacteria > Spirochaetota > Spirochaetia > WTKD01 > WTKD01 > WTKD01. The sequence goes on from OZ251568.1 coordinate 1,704,649, forward strand.
GGAGATATATTTGTTCTTAACCGTACGCATTCATCGCATTTTACGGGAAGAAATGATATCGATAGTTTAGTGAGCGGCGCAGAACCACAGCGCAGTGCGGTTATAAGCGAGTTTAATACACTTCTCCAAGATGCCGTTGAATCCAATTCTATTTCACTCAAGGATTCAGTTATCGGAAATTTGCAGGATGTGAATCAGTTTCAATTGGAAAGTGATGCACTCGCGATACAGGCGATTGTTGATCCAGATTCTGTTGATGCACATGATGTATCTATCGCTTCAGCAAAAGCGCAAATGAGCTTACAATTGACAAAGGTGATCGTAGACCAGGTTATACAGGCATACCGATCAATTATTAGTATTCGTTAATTTGGCATAGGCCAAACGTTCAGTGGGAGGTGAGCGTATGGAGTGGTTGAGAAATCTATTTTCGCAAATCAAAGAATCGTGGGCCAAATGGAGCACGGTTCAACGCATAATTCTTTTTAGTATTATAGGTGTTGTCGTACTTGGACTCGTTCTGGTGGCAGTTTTTAGCTCTAGTCCAGCGAGTTATCCGCTGTTTACCCGCGGTATTCAAGACGAAACACTGTTAGCTCAGGTTACGTTGCGCCTAGATCAAGAGAATGTAGAATATACAGTGAATGCTGATAATGTAATCTACCTCTCTAATCAATCTGATGCACTACGGATGCGCGCCATTCTCACACGTGAGGATTTGGTTCCCGCTGGAGTGGATCCATGGGAGCTGTTCGACATTCAGAGGTGGACACAGACTGATTTTGAACGAAACGTAAATCTTCGAAGAAGCATCATTAGAGAGCTTGAGCAACATATTCACGCTTTAAACGATGTTGATGCGGTTAGTATATCAATTGTGCTTCCTGAGCAAGTTCTCTTTCAGGAACAACAAAATCCGGTGACTGCATCGGTTATTATTACACCAAAACCAAGTTCAGACCTACGAGAAAATCGCTCAAAGATCGAGGGTATTGAAAAACTTATTCTGTTTGCCGTTGAGGGATTGGCGGAGGAAAACCTTTCTATTACTGATCAGTATGGAATAGTCCTCAACGATTTTGAAAGTCTTGAAGATTTTGACCGTCTTGAACTTACCAAACGGGAGCGTGCTCTCATCCAGACAGAAGAAGAAAAACTTGAAGATGCAATAGTGAATTCCTTGTCGGGAATTTTTTCTGAGGATCGAGTGGAGATGATTAATATCACTGTTGATATGGATATGAGCAGAATTTCACAAGAGACACAGGAGATATTTCCGATTGAAACCGTTCCTGACAATCCGCTGACTCCATATTCAGAACGCGAGTTCGTACTTACCGTTCCCCGATCTAACGAAATAGTTGATGAACAATACGAAGGAACTGGATTCAACCCTGAAGGACCACCAGGACTCGAGGGACAAACGCCCCCTGCCTATAAAGATTTGGAAGGCATTATTGGCCGTTGGTCGAATAGTGAAAATCGTATTAACAATGAACTGAATTCAAGAACTACTATCGAAGAACGAAGCCCAACAATCACTAGGATCACCGCTTCTGTTGCGATTGATGGCATCTGGAACTGGATATACGATGAGCAGGGAATTGTGGTGGTAAATCCTGACGGCAGCATCCAGCGAGAATATGTTCCTGTGAGTGCAGAAGAATTGGCGAAAGCCACTGAGCTTGTTCAGAACGCTATCGGGTATGATGTCAACCGTAATGATCAGGTGAGTGTGGAGAACATCGCATTTGATCGACGGGTACAATTTGCAGACGAGGACGAGGAGTTTCGCCGACAACAACAAGCGCGGTTGATTGCAATCTACGTCGCAATAGGTCTTGCGGCAATGTTGTTGTCCTTTTTGGTTGTCCGCCTCATTACAAAAGAAATTGAAAGAAGGCGTAGATTACGCGAAGAACGTCTTGCTCGACAATATCAAGCGATGCGAGAAGCAGCCCTACGGCGAGAACAGCCTGAGACAGGGCCGTCATTTGAAGAGGAGATCATTGCCTTGATACGCGAAAGGCCTGCTGACTCTGCACAGTTATTGCGTACGTGGATCATGGAGGAATAATGGCTGAATCGTTGAGCATACCAAAGGGAAGAAACACTGTATCAGCAGGATCAAAAAAGGGTGGAAGGGTGCTTACTGGGCGACAGAAATGCGCGATCCTGTTGATTACTATTGGGGCTGAAATCTCTGCAGAGGTGTTCAAGCATCTTCGTGAGAGTGAAATTGAAATGTTGACGTTTGAAATTTCACAAATCGAGCGCATTGATTCAGAGGAAAAAGAAGCTATCCTCAAAGAATTTCAAGAGATGATGACCGCCAAGGATTTTATTACCCTTGGTGGCATTGACTATGCGCGAGAATTGCTTGAAAAAGCAGTTGGATCACAACAGGCGGGCGATATCATCAGTCGACTTACGTCGAACCTTCAAGTGCGTCCCTTTGATTTTATTCGAAGAACCGATCCCTCGCATTTATTCAACTTCATCCAGCAAGAGCACCCGCAAACGATTGCGCTTATCCTTGCTTATCTCGAGCCACAAAAGGCATCGCAAATTCTTGCAAACTTGTCACCGGATATTCAATCAGATATTGCAAAGCGAATTGCAACAATGGATCGAACATCTCCGGAGGTCTTGCGAGAGATAGAAGTGGTTCTTGAGAAGAAATTGGCGGTGCTTTCTTCAGAAGATTACACATTGGCAGGCGGTATTGATAGCATTGTAGAGATACTCAACCTCGTTGATCGATCTACAGAGAAACTTATTATCGAATCACTAGAAGAAGAAGATCCGGAATTAGCTGAAGAAATTAAGAAGCGCATGTTTGTCTTTGAAGATATCGTGCTGCTTGATGATCGTTCACTGCAGAAGGTCTTGCGTGAAGTTGACAACTCTGAATTAGTGAAGGCGCTCAAGGCAGTTGATACTGAAGTACAGGACAAGATATTCAGAAACCTATCGAAGCGTGCTGCAGGTCTTCTCAAAGAAGACATGGAGTTTATCGGTCCGGTACGCATAAAAGAGGTCGAAGAATGTCAGCAACACATCGTGTCCTTGATTCGACGCCTTGAGGAACAGGGTGAAATTGTGGTTGCACGTCCAGGAGAAGATGAATTGGTAGTATAAATGCCTAAAAATATCATACAAACACAAGAAGTTGTAAAACTAGCAGGAACAAAGGTCATCCCCAATCCCTTTTCTACGGAAATAGAAAGCAGAGAAGGGGAAGATTCTCTCCATTCTTTGACTGAGCGAATTAAGGAATTACGCGAAGAGGCAGAGAGTATTCTTCGAAGGAATCAAATCTATCGAGAGACTTTGATTGCACAGGCAAAGGATGAGGCTGCAAAGATTATCGAAGAAGCGGGAAAGCGAGGAGATGCGCTGCTTGAGACGAAAATCAATGAATCTGATGCAATTCGTGATGAAATTGATGGAACTGCTAATAAAACTATTGAAGATGCAAAAATACAGGCAAAGGCAATAGTTGAAGAGGCTAACAGGGAAGCAGAAACAATTCGTGCAAATGCTCGTGGAGAGGCATATCAAGAAGGGTTAGCCAAGGGATTAGAGAAAGGGAAGGCTGATATCGTGTATATCAGTGATCAGTTACACATGATGCTGAACAAAGTCATCGAGCGACGGAATGATATGATTGATGAGCTTGAAGGGCAACTTGTCCGCATCATTATGATGATGGTACAAAAAATAGTAAAAACAATTAGCGAAAAACAGAGGACAGTTGTTATACAAAACATCATACATTCTTTGAGAAAACTAAAGCGCCAGGTTGATGTTCTGATTCGAGTAAACATTAGTGACAAAAAAATCTCTGAAGTAAATAAAGAAAAGATACTCAAAATCGCTCCACAGATAGAACGCGTGACCATTGTTGAAGATACAACGGTGGATCCTGGCGGATGCATTGTTGAAACAGATTATGGAAAAATCGATGCGCGTATAACTACTCAATTGGAGGAGCTTGAGCGGCAGATGCAGCATTTAAATCCGATCAAGGTTGAAAAATAAGATGCCAATTCTGGATAAGTACATAGAGGCCATTAGCGAAATTGATCCAGTACGTTGCTTTGGATATGTGCTTAGCGTGGGGGAATTTATAATAGAGAGCAAAGGGCCGGACGCTGTTTTGGGTGAGCTATGCGAGATCGAACGTATCGATGGGGATCCCGTTCTAGCAGAGGTCATTGGATTGCAGAACGCTGTTGTACAGCTAATGCTCTTCACGCATGCAGAGAATATTCCTATTGGTGCGCGTGTATACAGCATGGGGAAAAGCCTCCGTGTTCCGGTTGGCGATGGGATCCTTGGGCGCACTATCTTTTTAAGCGATGTTTTGCAGTTTGGAGGTGGTGAGACTGAGGTATCGATTCATAATACACCACCGCATATTGATGAACGTGCCGCAATTGATGAGCAATTTTTTACTGGAATTCGTGCTATTGATGGATTAATACCCATAGGCAAGGGGCAGCGCATGGGAATTTTTTCTGGCAGTGGGGTTGGGAAATCAACCCTGTTGGGGATGGTTGCGCGAAATTCACAAGCTGATATAAATGTTATTGCACTCATTGGTGAGCGAGGCAGAGAAGTGCGAGAATTCGTCACAGATATTCTTGGCCCCACGGGGATGCAGAATTCGGTGGTCATTGTTGCAAGTTCTGATGAGCATCCAATTATGCGATTGCGTGCTGCATCCATGGCGATCCGGGTTGCTGAATATTTCCGAGACACGCAGAGGGATGTGTTGTTGATCTTCGATTCAATAACGCGGTTTGCACGAGCAATGCGAGAGGTTGCTCTTGCACGGGGTGAAGTTCCCGCCTATCGAGGGTTTCCGCCCTCAGTTGATGCGACGATTCCAAAACTTTTGGAGCGCTGTGGACGTACCGTAAAGGGGTCAATCACAGGCTTGTTTAGTGTATTGGTTGAAGGAGATGATCTCGACGAGCCAGTATCTGATATGCTTCGCGGTACACTCGATGGACATATTGTTCTTTCTCGAAAGTTAGCAAGAAGGGAGCAGTATCCCGCCATCGATGTGCTTGGTTCGGTTTCTCGATTGGCACCTGCTATCTGTAGTGAGGAACACAAAGAGTTGATAAAGCACATTCGAAGGTATATGGCAGTCTATGATGAATCAGAAGAGCTTATTCAAGCGGGAGTTTATAAACCAGGAAGCAACAAGAATTTAGATGCTGCGATTGATATGTATGAACGTCTTATGCCGTTTTTGCAGCAAACAACAGATGAAGAGACGGCAATTGATGCTGTTCAAGAACACATGAAGCAGATACTGATGCGATGAAGAATACACATACCCTAGCATTGATAGCCTCACTACGTAGACATAACAGAAAAGAACATGAACGTGCGTTGTCACAAATAGTGCAATCGATCCATGGATATACTATGCAAATTGAGGAACAAGAGCGATCAAGAAATCAGATTATGCAATCAAAAAAACTTGATGCTGCACAGATCAAGGTGGCTGCTTATCTGGAAGAAACCAAACAATCGGTGGAGCCTATGCTGCATAGAAAGCAAGAAGAGATGGAAGAAAAACGGTCAATCTATTTACAGGCGAAGAACGAAGAAACAGTTATCACCAATGTGATTGATGCGCGGAAACGTATGGATGACAGAGAAAGGATCAAGAAGCAGCAAATACAACTTGAAGAAATCGCCTTGGTAGTGCAAAGGAAAAAACATGAAAAAAATTCTTGAGGGTTTGTTATATATTGTACTCAGTGTAGGGATCATCATTGGATTGGTGATATGGTTTGATTATCTTGAGTTCATCGAAACACCGCGATTTTTGCAGCCGGTTTTGGGATTTTTTGGATTGCAAACTGAGGTGGTGAATCAAGAGGAAGCATTGATTGATCTTGAGTCGCCATGGGTTGTCGAACGGATACGTATAGAAAAGGAACGCGAGGCGATTCTCTCTGAGGCAGAAAATCTTGCACAACAAGAATCCGATCTGGATGCACGAGCTACCGAGCTTGATGCGCGTGAAAACTCGTTGGAACAAACAGCTATTTCGTTGGAGGAACAGAAAAAAACACTTAATCAGGTATTGAATCGCTACGAAGATAAGGATGCAGTGATACGACAAAATTCACTAACACTTCAAAACATGCCACCGGAAGATGCGGTGCAAATTCTCAGTAATTATGATGATCAGCAATTAATCGATGTATTACGAATGACTGATCAAATTTCTGTAGAGTCAGGCAGAGCATCAATAGTACCATTTTGGCTTTCACTGCTTCCACCTGACAGAGCTGCGCAAGTACAGCGCAAGATGACCGTGAAACCAACAATTGAGTAGCCTAGGCGAATTATTCCCCGCGACACCAAGAGAACAAACTCCTTTATATCAGATTCCAGCAAACGATGATTATGCCAACCTAGGCCTTACAGAAGATACTTCTGTACAACGTTTCGAAGATCTCCTTAAGAAAGAACTGGATCAAGAGAAGAGCAATACGCTGGATGCGGCTGATTCGCGGACAGATCAGAGAACTGAAAAAAGCAGCGATTCAGCCACGCAAGAAGGTGTTCGCAACAACACTGAAGAGCAATCAAAACAAGAGGTTCACGACGCAAGACCTGCGCAGGATTCCCAAACAGAATCTCTGAAAGACGATCCAAAAAAGAAGGTACAGACAGCTATTGCTGATGGAGATAAGGTCGAGAAAAAGATTCTTCAAAAATCATCTCATGTGAGGGAAGTCTCCGCTCTATCTCTTGAACAAGAGATGTCCACACAGCAGTTGGAAATTTCTTCGAAACAGACGGTTTCTTTTGAGGGAGGTTCTGCTATGAATGGGCAGGTGCAAAAGGAAGCAGGTGAGGCTGTTCGCATATCCCTTGATAATGCAAATGATATAAAAACCGGAGTGGATCGACTGGATAGCAAGGATCTTGAAACACTCAAACCGGAAGAAAAATCCGAAGGCAAGGAACTTGAAAAAGGAATGGATGCGCCAAAGCATCATAGTCTGCAAAAAGGGTTAGAATTCGATGCGCGACGACAAGAATCTGGAAATGATTTTTCACAATCATCGCAAGAAAAAGCTCCTTATTTCTTTGAGCAAGATGGTGAGATTCAAGGTGAGAAAAGCATTCACGTAGTTTTGCCAAAGCTAGAAATGATGCAGGCATCACGTGGGCCTTCGATGCAATCTCTTACGACTCTAACGCAGTTACGAAGTTTGTTTCAGGGCGAACTCGGAAATGCAATTGTGCGCAGTGCAAATATTCAGCTAGCAGAATTGAAGCGAGGAGATATAAAACTTGTCTTACATCCGAAAGAACTTGGACAGGTGCATATTGCACTTGCAATGGAAGAAAAACGTGTAGTTGGAAAAATTTGGGTCGATAACTCAGATGTGAAGAAAATAATTGAAGATCAAATTTCAAGCCTTGAGCATTCATTTACCGACGTCGGAATTGATGTGCAATCGCTTGAAGTGTATATACGCGATGATCAACAACAACGGGATAATTTTGAACAGTTGTTCGCGTATACAGGTACTACCAATGGATATTTGGGATCAGAGACAGCTCAGGATGTATATGAGGTGGATATTCTTGGTAGTGAACTTGTGAATATTTTTGTGTAAATGATGAATAAGGAAGGATATATATGGATGAACTAGGCATTATACAAACGCCACTTATTACGAATGTTGAGAACACTCGTGCACCACAAACAAGTCTGGGAAGAGACGATTTTTTGAAGATTCTTATTACCCAGTTGCAAAATCAGGATCCAACAGCTCCCATGGAAGATAGGGAGTTTATTGCTCAAATGGCGCAATTCAGTGCTCTAGAGCAGATGACGCAGATGAGTGGTGACTTTCAAGAGCTTTCTGGCATGCTGCAATCTCAAAACGCATTGGGTTTATTGGGGCAGCGCGTGACCGTTGATACTGGCAACGCCCTTGTAGAAGGGGTGGTCAACGCCGTGAGCACTGGTGGCATTCCCCAGGTGCAGATCAACGGACATTTTTATGAAGCTAGCAATATTACAATGGTACATAAGGGGGTAGTTGCACAATGATGCGATCACTTTATTCTGGTGTCTCAGGACTTCAGAATCATCAAATACGAATGGATGTCATCGGAAACAACATATCGAATGTTAATACGACGGGATTTAAAAAAGGGAGGGTGAATTTTCATGACTTACTTTCGCAAACTATCCAAGGAGCTGCTCGCCCTACTGAAGAGGTAGGAGGAGTAAATCCAAAACAGGTTGGCCTTGGTGTGGCAATAGCAAGCATCGATACCATCCACACGCAGGGGTCATTGCAGACTACTGGCGTGAAAAGTGATCTTGCTCTCCAGGGAGAGGGGTTTTTTGTGCTACGTGACGGAGATGAAGAATTCTATACGCGTGATGGTGTTTTTAGTGTTGATCAAGAAGGCTATCTGGTGAATCCAGCAAATGGATTCTATGTGCAAGGATGGCAGGCCCAAGAAGTAGATGGTCTGACAATCATCAATACCTCTGCACGCCAGGAGGATTTGTTTATTCCTATTGGAAGCAAGGATCCTGCTGCTGAGACGACTGAGGTACACCTCGCATCCAATTTAAGCAAGGTGACTCCAGTCATTCCACCAGGGGCGACACAAGCTGAGATTATCAATGGCACCTGGAGTGTTGAATATGATGTCTACGATGCATTTGGAAGTACGCATGCCTTGCGTATTGATTTTACTCGTATAGCCGGGTTGGCGAACCAGTGGTTGGGCACGGTTAGTATTGATGAGGAAGCTGATATTCCGGTTACACAAACTATTTCTGTAGGTGGCATTGCAAGTGCTGATGCACAAACATTTGTTCTTGAGTTTGACAACAACGGAACGCTTCTTTCTATTTCAAATCCAGAAGGTGGATTGGCGAATACCGGTGATCTTGCAGTGCAAATTGGATTTGAAGTTCCTGAAACCTCTATTCCTGTTGACCCTGCAACGGGGTTGCCCACCGGACCGGTTATTCAAAACTTTAACCTTAATCTTGGAACCGTGGGATCGGTTCTGGACAGTATGACCCAGTTTGATAGTGAGTCATCAACCAAGGTATATGAGCAAAACGGATATGGCATGGGCTATATGAATGATTATCGTATTGATCGAAGTGGTATTATCACAGGTATTTTTTCAAACGGAAATATTCGCGAACTTGGGCAGGTTGCATTGGCAAGCTTTGTAAACCCAGGCGGCCTTGAAAAAGAAGGTGAAAATAACTATAGACAAACGATCAACAGCAGCATCCCAAACATCGGGCATGCAGGGAGCGCAGGAAAGGGAAGCATCATAGCGGGCACGCTTGAAATGAGCAACGTTGATCTTGCTGAACAATTTACTGATATGATTGTGACGCAACGTGGATTCCAGGCAAACAGCAGAACTATTCAGACATCTGATCAGATGCTCCAAGAGATTCTCACTTTGAAGAGGTAGGATAGGTGATTGAAGTAACCAGATTGGATGGGAAACCATATTATGTGAATCCACACCAGATTGAGCATATCACTGAGAACCCTGATACAACGCTGGTTATGATGAACGGAAAACGGTTGGTGGTTGCAACTAGCCTTTCTGATGTGCTTGATCGTATTGTTGAATACCGTAGTCAGGTTCAGAGGCAGTTTGTCCATGATTAATGGTGAAAAAAAGGAAGTAGCATTATGGATGTATCTACTACAATTGGCACAATAGTTGGTGTTGTTGTTCTTGCATTGGGAGTTCTTTTAGCGGGGATAGGGTTGATACCTTATTTAAGCATCGCGTCGGTGCTTATCACGATTGGAGGGTCCATTGCAGCGGTTATGATTTCAAACCCCATAAGACGTGTTACCTCGATTCCAAAATTTTTGCGTATCGTGTATACCGTTCAAGATCTAAAGATGCCACAGACGATAGTTTCACTGGTGAATCTTGCTGATCGTGCACGTAAAGAAGGAATTTTGGCACTTGAGGATAGCATTGATGGTTTGCAGAGTTTCTTTATGCGACAAGGTGTGCAATTAGTTGTGGATGGCACCGATCCTGATATCATTCGTACGATATTATACGCCAATCTTGAAAAGATGAACGATAGGCACGGACAGGTGCACAAGCTCTTTGACGATTGGGGAAAATATGCACCTGCGTTTGGGCTTATTGGAACGGTTATTGGACTTATTGCGATGTTAGGGAGCATTGGAGGGGATATTGCTATCATTGGTCGTGGTTTGCAGACAGCACTTGTTACTACATTGTATGGGGCAATCATGGCGAACTTTTTGATTATTCCCATTCGATCAAAGCTTGAAGATCATGATCTAGAAGAATCATTGTTGCTAGAAATTATGATCGAGGGAGTGTTGGCAATCCAATCGGGTGATAATCCACGCATACTTCTGGAGAAACTGCTTGCCTTCTTGCCTGATCCCAAGCGTAATGAAGTACGTAAGATTGTTGATCGAGAATTTTCTTATGCCGGCTAAAATTCAAGGCCCACCAAAACGAAAAAAGAGAAGGCGAGAAGGTGCTCCGGATTACATGGTTACCTATGGCGACGTGGTGACCCTTTTGCTTACCTTTTTTGTGATTCTCCTGTCTTCTTCTTCGGTGAATGTAGAAGAGCTTCGGTTGATTCTTGCTGCATTTCCTGGGCTTGGGCAGTTGTATGGAGGAAATACACTGGAAAGAGGGCGTCTTGCCGAACTGGGAAACACGATTGAAGCCCTGCCGTCGCAAGAATATGGACGTGCATTGGATAATGCAGTGCGTACAGCGCGATCAATTTTTGAACCTGAAATAGCATCTGATCAAGTGCGACTCACCTATGATGAGCGCGGGTTAGTCATTAGTCTTGCAGGTGACGTGTATTTTGAATCGTCGAGTGCTGAACTAAACATAGAGGCATCGCGTGTCATTCTGCAAAAACTTGCCCAAGTATTGGGGTTGCCGGATTTGGAAAACAATACTTTTCGCATAGAAGGACATACTGACAGCGTTCCAACCGATCCAAGTGGGGCCTGGCCAAGCAATTGGCATCTTTCTTCTGGGCGTGGGTTAACGGTTTTGAGCTATCTCATCGAACTAGGAGTTTCTGAGAAGAAGATGCAGGTAATGGGATTGTCTGATACACAACCTTTTTATAACAACGACACCCCAGAAGGTCGAGCATATAATAGGCGAGTTGATATCGTCGTTCTTTCAGATGGACATTTATAAGGAGTAAGCAAATGGCAGAAAACGATATACTTGAAGATGAACTTGAGGAAGGGGCGCCACAATCTACCAAGCGTGGACAGCGATCAGGACTGATTTTATCTATTCTCAAATGGATGGTCATATTCATAGCGGCAACAGCATTCATTGTGGGAGTTGTCTTGATCACCATGTATATCATGGGATCTGGACAAAATGTTGCTAGAAACCTTCCGGTTGTTTCTGAGATTGATGAAGGGATTCCGGACGTTCTTGATTGGTATGAGTTGCTTGGTGAAATTCGTGGATCAACAACCGACGAGCCAAGAAAATCGTATATTATCGAACCATATATAGGATACGAACAAGGGGCAGAGATCGTGTTGCAGGAGATTATCAGTCGTGCACCGCAGATTAAGGAACGAATTCGATTGTATTTCACATCAAGCAGTGCAAGTGAATTGGAAGGAATCGACAACCAAATCCGCATCAAGAATGAACTCCGCGAGCAGATCAATCGAATTATGCGTAATAAAATACGCGAGGTAGCATTTAATCAATACCAGGTCTTAGATTTTTAGCCTTGCCGTTGCTTTCTCGCAATAGAAGTGAGCCGGCTGTTCAAGTGGCTCGCTTGTATTTCTTTCAAAAGTGTGGTATTCATAGATGAGTGTTATTCTATGACTGAAATTCTTGCTCAAGATGAAATAAATCAATTATTGTCTGCTATTTCTTCTGGTGATACTGAACTTGATACTGCTGTCTCACATTTGCAGGAAACACAGCAGATTAAAATCTATGATTTTAAGCGACCTGATAAGTTTTCAAAAGAACAAATTCGAACTTTTTCGATGTTACATGAGGTCTTGGCACGGCTAATAACTACCTCCTTGAGTGGTCAGTTGCGGAGCTTGGCGCAGGTACATGTTGCGTCGGTTGATCAGCTTACCTATGAAGAATTTATACGATCTATGCCCAACCCAACAACACTTGCAGTCATCAATATGAATCCACTCAAAGGATCCATTGTCCTGGGTATTGATTCAGCGGTTACGTTTTCAATTATTGATCGATTGTTTGGCGGACAGGGAACTGCAGCCAAGGTTATTCGTGAGTTAACAGAGATTGAAAAAACGGTTATGGAAGGGATTATTATTCGTATGCTGAGCAATATACGCGAGGCATGGGGACAGGTGCTTGATTTGCGCCCGCGTTTAGGACAGATAGAAACAAATCCGCAGTTTGCACAGATTGTTCCTCCTACCGAAATGGCAGTTGTTGTTACTTTAGAGGCACGTGTCAAAGACATCGAAGGCATGATGATTGTCTGTATACCCTATCTTACGATTGAACCGATTGCATCAAAGCTTTCAGCGCAGTATTGGTATGCATCATCGCGCCGAGGAACGGGCTCTGAGTATATCAACTCATTGCGAAATAGGTTACAATCGATTGAAATACCTATTATCGCGGAAATTGGTCGAATGAACATTCATATGTCAGATATTCTCACCATGAAGGTTGGCGATGTCTTTCGTTTATTAGATAATAAGATTAGCGAGTCGATTACGCTACGTGTTGGTGATCAGATGAAATTTCTTTGTAGGCCAGGATGTGTAGGTAACAGGGTTGGCGTACAAATTGTTGAGCATATCAAAGGGGAGGATGTTGAAATGCTTGAATCACAGTTTTTTTCAGAAGAACAGAATACAGAGGTGCTAAGTGAGTGAGGGAACGCTTTCTCAAGATGAAATAGATGCTCTGTTAGGTGGCAGTGAAGCCTCTGTTCCTGGAGAAACCGGAATGGAATCCGGAGGATTGGGTAACCTAGGACAGGGACTTGGGGGAGTAGGTGGAACATTGCCCGGAGAGTCGATACTTCGGACCTTTCTTGAACAAAATAAAAATGAAGTGCAACAACACTTTGTTTCTACAGTAGCAGATTCTTTCCAACTTTCATTGGATTCAATATCACGCATTGATTCACTCAGTGTTCAAGAAGATGTAGTAGTTATAGCTGCTGACCTTCGTGGTCCCATATCTGGTATCCATTCGTTTGTTCTCACAGAGTCAGACGCATTACGCTTGTTATCTCCGCTTCTTGGTGCCAATGTCAAAGAATTGAACGAGGCTGCTCTTACTGCTATTCAGGAAAATTTTGAACAACTAGGAAAGGTTTTGAGTGCTGCCCTGAGTTTTCAATTCGGAAGAGTTACATTAAACCGCATCCAAGTGTCTAAAATGAATCGTGCAAGTGCACTCCCGCCGGGATCGTATTTTCAAGCTGCTTATTCGTTTGAACTTACCGGTGGTGCAGGAATGCTTTACGAAATTTTTGATGAAAACATCGTTGAAGGAATGAATCAAAACGAAGATACTTCTACACGAGGGTCTTCGCGTGCAGGTGCAGGCATGGGATTGAGTAGTGGCGCTGGAGTACAGGCAGAAGGAACAACCATACAGTCGGTGCAATTCCCTCAACTTCAGCAGATCGATAGTGGAACTGATGCCGGGAATCTAGGCTTGCTGATGGATGTCAGCATGGAGATGACCGTTGAACTTGGTCGTACCAAAAAGCTTATTCGTGAGATATTAAGCATTGGTGAAGGAACTATTATTGAACTTGATAAACTTGCGGGTGAACCGGTTGATATACTGGTGAATCACAAGCTTATCGCAAAAGGTGAAGTTGTTGTTATAGATGAGAACTTTGGGGTGCGAGTCACAGAAATCGTTACTCCATTTGAAAAATTTCAGACTTAATACGTACAATATACGTTGACATCTGTGTTCTGCATGGGAGGAGAGCACATTGGTTTCATTTGTAATACATAAATGGAAGCTACATTATTTAGTAAGCATAGCATTAGGAATAGTTTGCACAGTAATTTTCGCGCAAGAATCTGATCAGGGAAATATTTCTCCTGATGGAGCGTCCGATGCTGTACAAAGTATTCCTGCAGAAGATAACACTACACTAAACACTGGTGGTGAGTCGACTCCTCTCGAAACAGGTGATACCGCTGAAGATACAACTATTCCACTTGCTGATGAAGCTGCTCCAAAAGATGAGCAAACTGATTCCCTTCTTTTGCAAGAAGAATCTACACTCACATTTACTGATCCAAACGGAGACCTAACGGCTGATTCACCAACCTCAATACGAAGCTTGTTGCGAGCTGTCGTTTCGCTTGTCGTGGTTCTGGGGCTGATTCTTGGCGTTCTGTACATGTTGAAACGTTTCTGGAGAAAAAAAGAATCGAGCTCAATTATATCGGTGCTAAGCGTGCAGACCATTCAGAACAACCGAAATATTCTTATTGTAAGCATTGCTGAATCTCTGTACGTTATGTCCTCTTCCGAAGCCGGTATTCAGCTAATCACCGAGATCACCGACGAAGACACAAAGAATTTCATTCGGACAAATGCGCAATCAGAAAGAGGAAGCCCCTTTGCGACCTTGCTTGCCAAGTATTTTCCTGATCAGCAGAAGAAAGCAACGATGCACACCCAACTGGAGGGATTAAGAAAACGATCTGAAAAGCTAAAACAATATGAATAGATTTGGTTTTCTGGTAATTTTACTAGGCATAACAGCAACAAGCATCTTTGCGCAATCTCCCCTCGACCCGCTCAATCCAGTAACCGGAGAAGATAGTCTTCAAATCCCCTTTGTGGATATCCAAATTCGAGAACCAAGCGGAGGAGAGGAAGTGGCTCTCTCCCTGCAGTTGCTTTTGTTGCTTGCTGCCTTAACGCTCGCTCCGTCATTCTTTATTTTAATGACTTCTTTCGTGCGTATTTCAATTGTGCTTGATTTTGTGAAACGTGCGATGTCGCTGCAACAAGTGCCGCCTACTCAAATACTACTTGGAATTGCTCTATTTATGACTTTGTTCATTATGTGGCCGGTGGTAACCAATGTGTATGAAAATGCCTATCTCCCGTTATCCGAAGGAGAAATCGGGGTAGCAGAAGCATTTGAGCGCTTTGAGCGACCAATCCGGATCTTTATGTACAACCAAATGAGAACTGACTATTCTTCGATTGAGTTGTTTATGCGTATGGCCAATCTGGAACAACCACAAAATCTATCGGATGTTCCCACCTATGTGCTTATCCCATCGTTTATCATTCACGAATTATCCGTTGCGTTTAAAATTGGAATATTGTTATTTATCCCGTTTATTATCATAGATATGACAATTGCTTCTACACTCATGTCAATGGGAATGATAATGGTGCCGCCCATCATCATTTCGCTGCCGTTTAAATTGGTCTTGTTCATCATGGTCGATGGGTGGAATCTTTTAGTGCGACAATTAATCGCTAGTTTTGGAGGGTTATAGTGGATTTAGGATTTGCAATCAGTGTGGCACGCAGTGCAATTGTGCAGTTAATGATTTTGACATTGCCAATTCTTGGAGCAAGCATTGTCATCGGTTTAATTGTTTCGATTTTTCAGGCAACAACATCGATACAGGAACAAACGCTCACCTTTGTGCCAAAAATCGCAGCAATAATAGCAGTTCTCTATTTTTTAGGGCCGTGGATGGCAACAACACTCATTGAATTTACTCGAGTTATTTTTGATTATATTCCAGAGGCGGTTCGCTAGGCATGTTTATTGCACGACTTGCAGAAAACGCCCCCCTTTATTTTCTCATCGTTGCACGCATCTTTGCATTTCTTGCCGTTGTTCCAATATATTCATCAGGCGCAATGCCAACTCTCGTGCGTATTGTATTGGCAGCAACTACAGCAGTGGTTTTATTTCCCATTTTGGAACCCTATCCACTTCCCACTGATGGACTTGGATACATCCTTATCATGACAGGAGAAATACTCATCGGACTCATAGGAGGGTTCTTTGTCTATATTCTTTTTTCAATATTTTTGTTAGTGGGTGGATTTCTGTCATTACCAATGGGATTCAGCGCGTCTCAAGTTTTCGATCCGTTGGGGGAAATTGAAATTCCCCTCGTTGGGCAACTGTTTAACACGATTGCCATCTATATCTTTATCGTTTCTGACGGGCTACGTCAGGTTTTTTTTGTGAGTATCATAAATTCGGTGAATTCCCTACGGGCCATCGATCTTGCACTCTATCGGGGTGATGCTCTTGAATTTTTGTTAACAGGATTTTTTAAACTGTTTGTGTATTCATTGACGCTTGCTCTGCCCTTCCTCGCAGTGCTGTTTTTAACGAGCCTTTCAATGGGATTGTTGACAAAGGCAGCACCGCAGATGAATTTGCTCATTCTTGGCTTTCCCATCTCAATAAGTATCAGCTATGTTTTGTTGTTCTTATTTGCAGGAACATTGATGGCGATGTTTGCAAACATCATGTCGTGGATCGTTGATCAATTAGGTGTTTTTTATCAGATATATGCGAACTAACCATAGTATTGCTAGAGAGTCAATTTCACCAACCGAAGATATCATCCATTCGGCAGCAAGTGTAGAGGATAGACAGAGCCAACAATCACACTTCCCCGCAGCAGAAGCAAAGACCAATAACTTTATTCACGCAGTACGCGCTATGGATTTGCAGTGGTTTGCTGCAGAAGATGAGGGAAGAACCGAAGCACCGACAGAGCGGAAATTACGAAAGGCGCGCGA
This sequence comes from Spirochaetia bacterium, assembly GCA_965243525.1. Taxonomy (GTDB): domain Bacteria; phylum Spirochaetota; class Spirochaetia; order WTKD01; family WTKD01; genus WTKD01. The sequence continues at coordinate 1,721,518 of OZ251568.1, forward strand.
AGAAGGAAAGGTGGCGCGATCTGCCGATCTTCCTGCTGCAATAGTGTTTATCTTTGTTCTAGTATTGTTGGGAATTTTGGGAGAGCAGATACTCTCTACGTTTTTAGATATGTTCCGGTTTTTTTATGGACGTGCAACAGAAATCGATATATTGAACACCACACAAATTGCTCAGCGAGCACTCAGTTATTTTTTAAGTATTACAGTGCCACTTGGAATCGTTGCGGTACTAGCCGCATTGTTTGGAAACATCATCCAGGTAGGATTCCTATTCAGCGTCAAACCGATAACACCGAGCTTTCAAAAAATAATTCCAAAGTTTGGCACCTATTTGAAGCGTATTTTGTTTTCTCGCGAAGGTGTATACAACCAGTTTCGCCTCGTCTTTAAGGTGTTGATCATTGGGTTTATATGCTTTATCAATATTCGATCAAACATCGGCTTATTCGAACAGTTTATGTTACAACCTTTTCAAGCTGCTTTCTATCGAACTGCTTCAATAACATTTATAACCCTCATCGAAGCAGCTGTTGCCTTATTCATATTATCAATAGCAGATTATGCGTTTCAGCGCTATCAACATACTGAACAATTGCGGATGACTCGCGAAGAGATAAAAGAGGAACGCAAAAGTGAAGAGGGAGATCCGCAAGTACGTTCGCGATTGCGCCAGCGTATGCAGGAAATTCTCAACCGGAGCTCGTTGGAACGAGTGCCGCACGCAGATGTGGTTGTCACAAACCCTACGCATTATTCCGTCGCATTGGAATACGATAATACGCGAATGAATGCCCCAACGGTTTGTGCAAAGGGGGTCGATATGCTTGCCCTGCGTATTCGTGAAATAGCAAAGGAGCATAATGTGCCGATTTTTGAACACAAACCCCTCGCACGAGGACTGTATCATGATGTTGATATTGGGGATATTATTCCAGAAAAATATTATGAAGCTATGGTAGTAGTATTGCGTGAGGTATATCGTATGAGAGGAGAGATCTAATGGCAAAATCTTCATTATTTGGAGGAATTGATATTGGGAAACGCAGTGATTTTTTTGTTGCACTCAGCGTCGTATTTATTGTTATGATGCTCATCGTACCCCTTCCAGCGGTATTGCTCGACCTTTTGATGATAATTAACATCACCTTGAGCCTTGTTATTATCCTGGTTGTCCTCTACACAAAAGAATCCCTTGAGTTCACCATTTTTCCGACTATGCTCTTGGTGACCACTGTATTTGGACTTGCGCTGAATGTCTCTTCAACGCGGTTGATTCTCGCAAAGGGGAGTGCATTTGACGGACGCATTGTGCAGGCATTTGGGAAATTTGTGGTCGGTTCAAGTGGTGCATCTGGATTGGTTATTGGGATTATCATCTTTATTATCCTCGTAGCGGTGCAATTTCTTGTTATCACAAAAGGTTCAACGCGTGTCGCTGAAGTCGCAGCACGGTTTACATTGGATTCTTTGCCAGGAAAGCAGATGGCGATTGAAGCAGAATACAATACCGGGGCTTTGACTGAAGAAGAAATGACCAAGAAAAAACGTGAACTTGAACGCGAGGTTGATTTTTATGGAGCGATGGACGGAGCTTCAAAATTCGTTTCTGGAAATGTTCGCGTTGGGATTCTCATAACCTTGGTGAATATCATAGGCGGGCTTATCGTGGGGATGACGCTGCACGGTGAAAGCTTTGAGCTTGCTGCCAATACATATATATCGCTTACCATAGGGGATGGCCTGGTGACTCAAATCCCGACCTTGCTCATCTCAACTGCAACAGGTTTGATTGTAACTCGTGCTGTTTCTGATAGCAGTTTTGGAAATGATGTAAGCACGCAGTTTTCTCGTCAAGGGCGCGTATACACAATTACAGGTATTTTTTTGGGCGTCTTGGCCATATTGCCAGGTTTTCCTTGGTATATCTTGATTCCTCTCTCTGCATTAGTTATATTCTTTTCGGTGATGCTTTCTCGAAAAAAGAAAAAAGAATTGTCAGAGCAAGAAGTAGCGCAGCAAAAGCCTGAAGAAGCAGAATCTCCTATTGTTGCACCGTTGGACCCCATGTCTTTGGAGATTGGCTATGCATTGGTGCCGCTTGTCGACAAGAGCAAGGGAGCAGAATTGTTGGATCGAATAACGGGCATTCGACGAGAAATAGCTATTGAGCTTGGATTAGTCTTGCCACGGATTCGTATCGTTGACAATATGCGTCTTCAACCTTCTGAATATTCAATAAAAATACGTGGTGTTGAAATAAGCAAGGCTTCATTACGTATTGGAAAATACTTGGCGATAAATCCAGGAAATGCTGAATCTGATATAGAAGGAGAGGCCGCAAAGGAGCCTACGTTTGGACTTGATGCTTTGTGGATTCAAGAATCAGAACGGCATAAGGCTGAACGAAAGGGGTATACCGTTGTCGATGCTCCATCGATTATTACAACCCACCTCACTGAGGTTATTCGTAGGCATGCAAGTGAAATTTTGGGCAGACAAGATGTGAAGCAAATGATTAATGCCCTCAACGAGCAGTATTCAGCCGTTGTTGAGGATGTCAACAAGCATCTGTCTACTGGAGAAATTCACAAAGTGCTTCAGCAACTTTTGATAGAACGCGTTTCGATTCGCAACCTTGTTTCAATTTTGGAATCGCTTGCTGACTATGCGGGGGTAAGCAAAGAGGCGACGTTCTTAACGGAAAAAGCACGGCAGGGGTTGGCAAGACAACTTTGTTCGCAATATTCAAATGAAAAAAATGAAATCAATGTCATGACAATTGACCCAAGTCTAGAAAAACACATCGTTGACTCGCGAGTGGACAGCAGCTCTGGACCAATAGCAGTATTACAACCACCGCAATATCAAGAACTTGTGCAACAGGTGCAGAAGAGCATGCAGGAAATGATGCAAGCAGGGATGCATCCCATTGTTCTTTGTTCAGAGGCAGCACGTCCACTGTTACGAAAATTACTCCAATTCGATGTAAACCAATTAACAATTCTCTCAACACGTGAAATTGTTTCAGGATATACTGTCAATGCAGAATGGCAAATTCGTCTGACTGCTGAGGTGAATGTATGAATGTATTTGTAGAACGCGGACAAAGTGATGAGGAAGTGCACAGACTCATACGTCAAAAATACGGTGACCAAGCACGCATCATGTCTCGTCGGGAATACAAGGAAGGTGGCTTTTTGGGGATGTTTGCTCGACGTATGGTTGAGATTTCAGGATATGCGCAACAGACGGTGTTTTCTAAAAGCAAGAAGAATGATACTGAGGCCTTTCAAGCAAACAAGGAAGAATTGCTGCAAACAATGAAAAAGCAACCCCAACATACGCCGTATCAAGAGATCTTGGACGAGGTAAAGACATTGCGTGATGAGATCAAACAGAATTCCGCGAACACTCAAGCGCAAACTGATATCCATCCTAGTATTCAACGAATCAGAAAGATATTAGAGGATAACGAATTCACTCCTTCTGTAATTGCAGAAATAGAAGCAAAACTCATGCAACAATTCTCGCTAGACGATCTTGAGAATCCCCGCATGATAGACCTCTGTGTTCTGCGGTGGATTGCGGATAACATTGTTGAAACCACAACTGACTATGCAACACAAAAACAGATTGTTATCTTGATCGGTCCTACCGGAGTTGGAAAAACGACAACGATAGCCAAACTTGCTGCACTCTATGGGATGAAGTATAAACAATTAGAGCAACTTCGCCTGATCACAATAGATAATTATCGCATTGGTGCTGTCGAACAAATCAAAACCTATGGAAAGATCATGAATATTCCGGTTTTTACGGCAGACAGTAGGGAAGGGGTACAGAAAACTCTTGCCTTGCAGGATGCCGATAGCATTATGTTTATTGATACTATTGGGAAGAGCCCTAATGATTTTCAACATCTTGGCAGTATGCGGGCGGTACTTGAGCCTTGTATGGCCCAGGCTCAGGTGATAATCTGTGTATCGGCTACAACGAAAATCAGTGATGCAAGAGAAATCATCAGACAATACGATATTTTCAATATTGCTTCGGTTATTTTTACAAAAATTGATGAAACAAAAAATATAGGTGCGGTTATATCGCTTTTGATTGAATCGCAAAAACCACTGAGTCATATAACAGTTGGTCAAAAGGTTCCCTCAGATATTCTCGAAGGGGGTAAAATAAAACTGCTTGAACGTCTGCACGGCTTTTCGCTTCAGCGAGAAGAAATCCAGTCGATAATTGAAGAGGCGGATATTAAGGTGTAATGAGAATAGTATGAGTGACCAAGCAGAAGTACTTCGAGAGTTGATGAAATCAAAAGAGATTGGAACGAAGAAGAAACCAGTGCAACAACAGGTGGTTGAATCTTCTTCCAAGACGCGAATTATAACATTTGCAAGTGGGAAGGGTGGAGTAGGCAAGACAAACATTGCCACTAATTTGGGGATTGCCCTTGCAAGTTTTAACAAAAAGGTTGTCTTGATCGATGCAGATCTTGGATTGGCGAATATCAATGTTCTCCTTGGATTTATTCCGAAATACAATCTCTATCATTTGATTCGAAAACAAAAAACATTAAATGAAATAATCGTGCACACGCAGTATGGGGTGAAGGTCATTGCAGGAGCTTCTGGATTTTCCCGCATCGCAAACCTTTCGGATGCGGAACGATACGCCGTGGTGAGTGGATTGCTTGCCCTTTCAGAGGCAGATTACATTATTATCGATGCAGGAGCGGGAGTTTCGAACAATGTTCTTTCTTTTGTGAACGCTGCTGATGAGTCAATCATTGTTACAACCCCTGAACCGACCTCGATAACCGATGCCTATGGGATTATAAAAATCATCGCTACTGAAACAGATCACTGGCCTCCAAAAATACATCTGTTGGTGAATCGTGTGCAGACAGCGATACAGGGAAAAAAAGTTGCTGAACGCATGTCTTCGATTGCGGCAACGTTTTTGAACACCAAAATTGACTATCTTGGATATGTTTATGATGATCCAAAAATTAGCGAATCGGTGCAAAAACAAAAACCATTTTTTGTGCATACACCTCGCTCAAAAGCATCGCAATGTATTTTGCAAACTGCTCAGATAATTGACAATGTTGATCAGGTAAATCGAAAAGGTATCAAAGGATTTTTGAAACGTTTGAGTAAAAATAAGGTTGTTGACACGGATTAATAGAGCAATGTATCGTGATTTTAGTATTTGGAGAATATTGCTATGCAGATGACACTTGGCTTTTTCCTTGGTGCGCTGGCAATGTTTGTTGCCGTAGTGAGCGGTATTTTTGGAGGGGTAGGGTTTTGGAGTGTGGTGGTACGTTCTCTTGTTAGTGGACTTGTTTTTCTGGGAATAGGCTTTGTTGGAGAACGATTTTTGAAATCTACTATTTCTAACAAAGCTGTAAAGAACGAAGCAAGGGATGATTCCCATGATTCTCATGTTGGAACGAAGGTTGATTTGGTCGATGAGGATGACGGTGCATTTTTCGATGCCTATGAAGACGAGGGAATAAATCCAACAAATCTTGATCAGCAGGAACCTTCCAAATTTTCCACTGATTCTATTGAAACTGATTTACGAAATGATGATGAATTTTCTGGTGCATCGCTTGCCGGTTTAAGTCAGGAAGATCCTATAAATCTTGCAAAGGGTATACAGACGATTTTAGAATCTGAAAAAGAATAACATGCAAAAGAAACAAGCACAGCAGGTAATTGATACGGATAAAGAAATTGAACGTTGGTTAGAATACAAACGAACAGGAAATCCTACGATTCGTGATGCGATTATTCGGCAATATGCTCCACTGGTGAAATATGTTGCGGGAAAAGTTATCGCAGGGATGCCAGGAAATATTGAATTTGACGATCTTGTGGGGTATGGGGTTTTTGGGTTGATTGATGCTATTGAAAAATTTGATCCAGAAAAACATGTGAAGTTTAAAACCTATGCGGTAACGCGCATCCGCGGTGCTATTTTTGATGAATTACGCACGCTTGATTGGGTTCCGAGATCGGTTCGCCAAAAAGCTCGCGAAATGGAAGACGCAATTGCACGATTAGAGGCACAGAAGGGAAGACCTTCTTCTGATAATGAGATTGCACGCAGCATGGGGTTAGAACTCAAGGATTTTCAAAAATTGGTTTTGAAACTCAGTGGAACAACGGTATTGTCGCTGAATGAAATGTGGCAAGGTCAGGAATCTGGTGAGAAAATTGCAATTATGGACAATATTGAGGCTCCAAAAAGTCTGAACCCTGAATTTATTGTCGAAAAAGATGAAATAAAGCAATTGATTATTGCCTCTATTAAGGAATTACCAGATAAAGAGAAAAAGGTCCTCATTCTCTATTATTACGAAGACCTTACTTTGAAAGAAATAGGCGCAGTGCTTGGAGTAACCGAATCGAGAGTGTCTCAATTGCACACAAAAGCGGTTATGCGCTTGCGAAGTAAATTAAGCAATCTTAAAAAAGGTATTCTATGAAGCAATTTACCTTGCAACAGGTAAAAGAGAAAATGCGTAATATTGCGCTGATTGAGATGAATAGTCAGCCTATAGAAGCAAGAGGAGATACTTTAGAAGATGCATTGATGAATGCTGCAAAAAAAGCTGGAGTTTCTCCTAACACATTAGAGTATGAAATTGTGGATCGTGGTTCAAAAGGCATTGCCGGCATTGGATCTCTGCAGTATCGAATACTTGCCAGAGTGAATGAAGATGCCAAGGAATCGCAAGAAGGAGAGAGGCTTGAGGCAGTAGCCAAGGACGGACAGTTCTATATCAGGACGTATGGGGGCAGAATACTGCTCAAGGTTACCCCTCCAAAGCAAGGTGGAGCACCTGTTTTGTCGCATGGTATTCTTGAGATGCTTCGCGAACGAACCGATGGCAAAATTGACAAGAACAAGGTTGAGGCTGTTGTTGAAAGAGCAAAAGATGTGTATGAGTCTATTGGATATTTTGAAAATAATGCTTTAGAGAACGGAATAGCCAAGTGTACTATTGCACCGGATCAGTTGACTGCTTCGATTATTTTGTTTCCGCCTGGATTAAATGGAGCAGATCTCACTGAGAAAGATATTAGGGATATCTTATACGAAGCGGAGGTACTTGAAGGGGTTGATAATGCGAAGATAAAGCAGGTGATTGAATATCCTGAATATTATGAACCAGTTGATGTTGCCTTTGGAAAACCGCCAATTAAGGGTGAGAATGCGATTATTCAGTATAATTTTGAGGCATCTCCTTCTGAATATGTGTTGAGAGCCCACAAGGATGCATTCACGATGAGTGAGTTTGTTGACTTACAGAACGTCAGAAAGGGCGATGTGGTTGCTGAAAAAATTCCACTGAAGCTGGGAAAAGATGGAAGAGCAGTGACTGGAGAGCATATTTCAGCCCCTGATGGAATTGACCGGGATATACCTATTGGCGCAAATGTGTCTCTTTCTGAAGATAAGAAACAAGCTATCGCTAATACAAGTGGGGTGGTGAGGATTCGTGCTGAATGCGTTGTGATAGATCCTGTTTATACGGTTAATGGAAACGCTGGAATAAAAACAGGAAGCATTGATTTTGTTGGTTCGGTGATAATAAAGGGAAATGTTGAGGATAATGTTGAGATTATCGCAGAAGGGGATATCAATGTGCTTGGTACGGTGGGGAATGCGATTTTAAAGGCATCTGGAAATATCTATGTGTTGCGGGGTATTTCTGGAGGAACCGATTGTAAGATCACCTCTGGCGCAAGTATTATTGCGCGGTTTGCAGAAAACTGTTCTGTTAGGGTGAAAGAATTTCTGGTAGTAAGTGACGGTATTATTAATTCTGAGGTTATTTCCATGAACAGCGTCATTAGTCGAGGACGTCGAGCTTCAATCGTTGGAGGAAGTATCACAGCAACAAAACTTGTTGAGACAAAGAATCTTGGATCAAAAACAGGAGCAAAGACACATATTGAAGTAGGGGTCGACCCAGAAGTTCGTATGCGAGAGATAGAATTAACAAGGAATATTGCTGGAATAACTAAGGAGATTCAACAGTTGAAAAACCACATGGATGTATTAGAGCGACGTATTCGTCTCAAGAAGGTATCAGGTGGCGAGAAAAACGTATCCTCGAGGGATAGTGACGAGTTTCGTGAAGGGCAAGAACGACTCAATGAATTGATCTCTAAACGTAGGGAAGAAGAATATGAACTTGAAAGTATCAAAGAAGAATTGAGTTCACACAAGGCAGAAGGCAGTATTAGTGTTTATCGGAAGATATATCCTGGAGTACAGGTTATTGTTGGAGGTGAACGACTGCAGATACAGCGTGAACAACAGTATAAAACATATGTCTCTAAAGATGGAGTGGTCATTCCGCAAACCTATGAAGAGCCACGAGTGGATATTCCAACAAAACACTAATGTCATTTCGTCCCATTGATTTACAGGCTTTATTTATGCAATTACAACAAGCAGCAAATGGGGTAAATGCACAAAAACACACCTTAAAAAACAGAGAGCTTCGATACGGAGATAAGGTCATTAAGAAAAGTCAGCGTTCAAAAGAACACGTTGATACGATTGACGAAGCACAAGCAACAGATGTCCAAATTGATCAGAAAAAACAGCAAGCATCTTCTGTTGGGCATCATGGAAAACATATATCACATGAAACTCATCCCACAATTGTAGACAAACAGCTTGGAAAACGTATAGATATAAATAAGTGACCTTTTTTGTATTTATCATAATAGTCCTCTGCTCAGCACTTTCTGCAATTGGGGTGTATATAATCATTAATCGAAAATTGCAATCTTCGCAGTATATAGAAAAAATGCTTCAGATTGTTCAAAATGAAGTAACTGAGCTAGTTAGTGAAATTAATGCGGTTACTGATAGAAATATCACGATTGTGGATGATCGAGTAAAACAGGTTCGTCTTCTGATGCAAAAGTCTGAGAAACTTATTGCTCGCTCAAAAGAAACGCACGATTATATGCGAGATCTTTTGCGTGATCTTGAAACTTTGCATCAGGATACCACTGCTTCCCACGTTCAAAAAGAACAGGGGCATGATTTTCATGAGGTTTCTAATCGCCGGGATGAAGGTGATCAATCAGCGGTTGGTGATCGTGCACAGGATATGCGCCCGGTGGAGCCGCATCAGATTGGGCAGGAGATACTGCGATTGCACAACGAGGGAGGTTATGATACTGCTGCTATTGCAAAAAAATTATCGGTTTCAGAAACTGAAGTTGAAACAGCGTTGTCATTTTCTACATATAAGCTAACAGAGGGGAAGAAATAGGATATATGGTTATAAACGGAATAAGTGTTTTTATAGGAATTATGGGATTTTTTTTGGGAGTATTGGTGGGGATTATCTATTTCTTTATACGGCGGGCTGTCTTTGTGCAAAAGGAAGCAGAACTTAGGGCAAAATTAGTACAATCTGAAACAGCCCAAAGTGATACCACAACCCAATACAAAGCATACGGTGAATTGTTGAATTACGCTCAAGAAAGTCTTGCAAAGCAGTTTGAATTACTAACTATGAAGCTCTATGAGAAAAAATCGCAACAACTTGAGTCAGTAAGCAAAAATACATTCGCAGAAGTATTGAAACCTTTCCACACGCAGTTGCGTGATTTTCAAAATTTTGTGCAGATGAATACACGGAGCGATGCCGGTGAACGAGGGCAATTAAAGCAAGAATTATCACGCTTGCTTGAGTTGAACCAGCGCCTGAGCAAAGATGCAGCAAACCTCACTGAAGCTCTCACGAGTTCATCGAAAACACAGGGAACATGGGGAGAGATTCAGCTTGAACGCATTCTTGAGGTTTCTGGACTGACAAAGAACCGGGAGTATCAAACACAGGTAAGCCTCAAAACAGATATTGGAACAACGCTTCGACCAGATGTGATTATTTTTCTTCCGCAGAACAGAAAAATTGTTATAGACTCCAAGGTTTCATTAACTGCATATGAACGGTATATCTCAGCAGATAACACCGAAGAACAGGGCATGCAATTATCATTACATATCACATCGCTTCGTAGGCATATAGAACAATTGGCAGAAAAAGAATACCACAAATTACAGGATTCAAGTGTTGATACGGTGTTTATGTTTGTGCCAATAGATGCGGCGGTGGTTCTTGCGGTGCAACAGGATCGTGATCTCTATACGTATTCGTTGGCAAAAAATATTGTTTTGCTCAGCCCTTCAACTTTGATTCCCGCTTTGCGCATTGTTGAACAGATGTGGCGCCAAGAAAAACAATCGGAAAATGCAAAGTATATTGCAAAAGCTGCAGGAAAATTGCTTGATAAATTTTCTGGCTTCGTTGATGATCTGATGCAACTAGGCAAGCGTCTCTCATCTGCACAGGATTTTCATACGGCTGCTATGAAAAAATTGGCCTCAGGGAGGGGGAACCTCGTGCAATCAGCAAAGAAGATCAAGGAAATGGGAGTTCTGCTCAACAAAGAAATTCCTGAAGAAAGCGAAGTTTTGAAAGACATATCTGAGGTTGAGATGCAAACAGCCTCGGTTGAAGAGCCTTCTTTGTTCGAGTAATAAGATATTTTAGTTGGTTTGCCAGTGGATTTGTGGAATCATTTTCACGAGCTCTTGGGTATATGCGTGCTGTGGTTCATGAAAGAGGTCAATTGCATTAGTGTGTTCAACAAAGCAACCATTATATAAAACAGCGATGCTATCACACATATACTGCACAACAGGCAAGTCATGACTGATAAAAATCAATGTAAATCCAATGCTCTGTTGCAGAGATTTCAGCAGATCAAGGATTACTTTTTGCACGGAAACATCCAAGGCAGATGTTGGTTCGTCACAAATTAATAGTTTTGGCTCCACAGCGAGGGCGCGTGCAATCGCGATACGTTGCTTTTGCCCACCAGAAAACTCCCGAGGATATTTATCTATTGATTGAAGGGGTAATTCCACCATCTCAAGGAGATTTTTTACCTTGGAGTGGACAATTTTTCGAGGCAATCCTTTGTCTCCAGCACGGATAGCTTCTGCAAGATGGCTCTTAATAGATAATTTTGGATTCAATGAAGAATAGGGATCCTGAAAAACCATTTGCACGAAAACCCGAAGATTTTTTGGAAACCTCTTTCCTGCAGGGATGACAGTATCTGCGATACGAATGTCTCCCATCTGCACGCGTTGAATCCCAGTGAGGAGTCGTGCAATAGTTGTCTTTCCTGACCCAGACTCTCCCAAAATACCAACTGACTCTCCTCGGTGAATATGGAAATTGAGGCTATCAAGTGTTTTTTTGTTTTCATGGGCTGAGAACACATTTCCTTTGTATGTATGAGATATGTTCTCTAATGATATATAGGGGGAAGTGGAATAATTGAAAGAAGATTTTGAAACAAGAATCTTTGGAACTGAATTAAGAAGCATTTTTGAATACGCCTCTTTTGGGTTCGTTAAAACCTCCAGGGCATCACCATATTCAACGATTGATCCATCTTTCATAACCATGGCGGTGTCGGCAATTTGTGAAACAACCCCAATGTTGTGCGTAATAACCAAAATAGCCAAATTCTGCGATCTTCGAAGATGATCGAGGAGCAACAGAATTTGATATTGGATTGAAACATCAAGTGCGGTCACTGGTTCGTCTGCAATAAGCAGTTTTGGATTTCCAGACAGAGCAAGAGCGATCACAACGCGTTGTCGCTGTCCACCAGAGAGTTGGTGAGGATAGGAATTGCGTATACGAGAAATGTTTTTGATACCCACTTCATTGAGCAAGGAATCTATCCGTTCTTCTATTTCGGTGATGCCTAGACCCGGGTTGCTTGCCTGCAATGTTTCGCGTAGATGTGCCTCTATATTGAGTAAGGGGTTAAGAGATGAGCCATGTTCCTGAAATATGCTTCCTATTTGTTTTCCGCGAAGGGCGCGCCAATTTTTTTCGTTAAAACTGTGCAGAGGGTCCTTGTTTAAGAAGATGTTTCCCTGTGTGATGCGCGCATTCTTTGCAAGTAATCCAGAAATAGCAAGCCCAATTGTTGATTTTCCAGCACCAGATTCTCCTACGATTCCCAGTATTTTTCCTGATTCCAGAGAGAAAGATATATCTTGTACTGCAGCAGTGGTGTGTATGCCGCTGGTGTAGCTAACGCTGAGGTTATTTACAGAAAGAAGAGACATTACCGTAATAATTCTCCAATGCTCAATTGATGTGAAAGCCAGTCTGCAACGAGGTTTAGGCTGATGATAAACAGGGAGAGAATTAATGCGGGAAAGAAAATGAGCCACCACTGTCCTGAATAGATAAATTGAACGCCTTCTCGCACCATGGCTCCGAGTGATGGCACATGGGGTGGCAGGCCGACGCCAAGAAATGAAAGCGTGGATTCCAATAAGATTGCGGTTGCGAATTCAACTGTTGAAATAACAAATATTGGACTTGCTACGTTTGGAAGCACATGACGGATGATGATGACTGGGTGACGAATACCCAACAAATGCGCAGCTTGGACGTATTCCTTTTGAGTTTCAATCATCGTTGTTGATCGCACAGTGCGGGCGTATAGTACCCAAGAGGCAAATGCGATAGAAAAGATAAGCACGGGAAATGCGATTGCTTCGTGGTGCGATGGAGAAATGAGTGCTCGTGCCACACCATCGGCCATCAAGGCAATAAGAATGGCTGGAAGTGCGAGTTTTATGTCAACGATGCGCATTAAGAACGTATCTACAAATCCGCCAAGATAACCTGCGAGAAATCCGATGAGGCATCCAAAAAGCAGCGCTGCAATCACACTGAGAATGCCAACAATTATCGAAAGACGTATCCCATAGAGCAGCATGGATGCGATATCGCGTCCTATGCTATCGGTGCCAAGAAAAAATCGCTTGTCGGATTGTTCTGCCCAAAATGGCGGAAGGTTCGCATCAGCGAGGCTGTATTCTGTCTTTGATGTCACGTCATGCTTTGCCAGAAGTGGTGTAAACAGGGAAATAACCAAGAATCCACACTGCAAAAGCAGAGATAACCAAATTATTATTGGAATTTGTAAAAGACGTGAAATGATATACGGTACGTTTTTCTGTGTTTTCTTGAGGGTATTCATGATTTTGTCTGAAACATCTTTGCTGAGAATCGAGGATCCACAAAATAGCTTGCTACGTCAACGACAAGGGTCACTATCACAAAGAAAAAAGCAATAAGCATGAGATAGGTTGACATAATAGGGATGTCTACATTTTGCACTGCTTCAATGAAGAGCAACCCAAGCCCAGGCCATTGAAACACGCTTTCTGTTACCACAGAAAAGGCTAACAACCCGCCAAATTGCACCCCCAACACGTTGATCAATGGAATTAACGTGTTTTTGAGTATATATCGTCGATGGATAATCTTTTGAGGAATACCTCGTGCACGAGCAAAGAGGATATAGTCTTTTTGGAGTACTTCCATTGCTTCGCTGCGGGTAAGACGTACTATAATTCCTGACTGAAAGAATCCTAGTGTCAATGCAGGCAAGATCAATGAACGAAGTCCAGAAAGACTTAACAATCCTGTTTTCCAAAATACAAGATCAACAACTGCACCCCTTCCAAAGGAAGGAACGAGAGGAATTACTACCGCAAAAACCAAGATTAAACATGCGCCAGTAACAAATGTGGGCGTAGACATTCCCACAAGGGAAAGGAGCATCAATGCAGACGATCGTTTTGTGTTGTTGTGGAGAGTTGTATAGATGCCGATTGGGATACCAATTGCCAATGCAATCAGCATTGCAATGAATGTCAGTTCGATTGTTGCCGGGAGTCTATCTGCAATGAGGCTAAATACCTCGGTTTTATAAAAAAATGAGACCCCCCATTCACCCTTTAATGCATTTACAAGATATGTTGCGTATTGCACGACTGCAGGGTCGTTGAGCCCAAGATCATCACGTAGTTTTTCTCGCTGCTCAACGGTCATTTCAACTGAAGTCAGGACTGAAAGGGGGTCTCCTATGTATTGAAACAGTGTGAAGGAAATAAGACCAACAATCAGGACTACAAAAAGTGCCTGAAAAAGTCTCTTTCCTAAAAACACTGCAAAATTCATATGGTTATTTCACTATAACATAGCGCAAATCGAGAATATCGTCTGCTCGCAGAATCACATCTATGTTTTTTCTAACACCCCACAACAAAGGTTGCGTATAGAGAGGGATGTATGCATAGTCGTCTTTTGCAATTTGCAAAGCCTCACGAATCAATGCATTTCGTTTTTCAGAATCGAGCTCAGATTGCACTTGCTTGGTAATAGCGTTGATCTTTGGATTCTCATAGGCGCCAACATTGTATACGCCAAGATCATCTCCGATGGTACGTGCTGATATGAGGTCTGAAAGGACGCTGTATCCATCCAATGCGGCCGGGCTCCACCCCAACATATAAAAGCTAGTGTCATAATCACCTTGCCTAAATATCTTTGAGAAATGCTGCGAACGAGTTCGTGCGCTTACCGTGACGTCAATGCCGATTTGTCCAAGGTAGTTTGCAACAACCTTTCCAACTTCTTCGTCTTTCACATATCGATCATTTGGTACATCAAGAATGACTGAAAATCCATTCGGGTATCCTGCCTCAACGAGCAATTGTTTTGCACGCTCTGGGTTGTATGGATAAGGCTGGTTGACTGTTTCATCGTATCCAGTAGTTCCAGGAGCAAGAAGGGTTCCCGCTGGTTGTATCGAATTGAAAAAGATTTTTTCTCCGATGGTATCTCGATCAATTGCAATGTTTACTGCTTCGCGTACGCGAACATCTTTGAACGGATTGCCTTCGCCAGATCCACCTCCAATGAGGTTGTCTCGAATTTGATCAAGTCCCAGGAAAATAGTACGTGCTTCAAGACCGGTCAAAACTTCGATATCTTGATGATCCTGAAATTGAGGCCAATCACTCACCGGAAAGGGATAGATAAGATCGACATCTCCAGCGAGTAATGCTGCAATTCGGGTGTTTTCTTGAGCAATTGTAACAAATCGAGCACGATTCACGTTGGTCTTCAAAGAGTCTGCACCCCAATAACCTTCGTATCGTTCAAGAACAATTTGTCCGGATGCATCAAACTCTGCAAGAGTGAATGGACCAGTACCATTTACGTTGCGGACGATATAGGACGTTCCGGTATCGGTAGCTGAAGCTGGTTCAACTACATCCACCTCATTTGCCCATTCTTCATCTACAATGAGAAGACTTGCAATCGTCGCTGGCAAAATTGGATCTGGAGTACCTGTGTCGACAATGACTGTGTAATCATCTTTCGCAACAACGTTTTTTATGCGGGCAACAACAGAAGCAGGATCATCTGCTTTTTGTGCGCGCTTCCAACTGAACACGACATCACTTGCGGTGAATGGGTGTCCCTTCTGAAAAGTTACTCCTTTACGAAGGGTGAATTCCCATTCTGAGTCAGAAATAGGTTTCCATTCAGTTGCCAATGCAGGAACGATTTCGAATGATTCGGTATCTCGGATAGTAAGTCCTTCATACACATTCTGCAAGAAACCCAAAACCACTGTTGATGCAAGGTTATGGGGTTCAAAACTTGAAAATGTTCCTCGATATGCCCAGGTGAATTCTTTATCTCCCTGAGCATCTTCATCAACTCCAGCAGCCCCTAGGCTGAATAGAATTGAAACAAATACTAATGCTGTTATAAATTTTTTCATTTTATTGAATATCCTTTCTTTTTGTTAAACTGTATCTTATGAATGTATCTGTGGCTAGAAGTATATTATTGTCCCCGTGGGGGACACATGAAAAAACAAAATGCTGTAGGCGGCATAGCCGCAAACGACTTCATTGACATTGTTAAAATAATAATTTGTAATTCTTTTTTGGTCAAGTTAAAACTTTTTAGTTTTCATAAAATATAATGCGGCGTATACTATAGTTAAATTAATTGGAGGAAACATGAAGTATCTCTTTACAACAATCTTGATGGGACTACTAGTATCTGTGGCATTTGCCAGTGGAGCAAATGAATCATCGGAGAGCGACGAAATAGTTATTGGATTTTCAAAAATTGTAGCACATCCGGCACTTGATGCACTTGAACAAGGAGTTCGTGATGAACTGGCAGAGCAAGGAATTACTGCACGATATGATTCGCAAAATGCAAATGGTGACATCACCGCAGCAAACAGTATTGCACAGAAATTCAAATCAGATAAGATCACTCTAGCAGTAGGTATCGCAACACCGACAGCTCAGGCCTTGGTGCAAGTTCTTGATACGATTCCAGTTGTGTATACTGGTGTTACCGACCCAGTAGCGGCAGGCATAGTGCAGAGCTATGATAAGGGCGATGAGACGGTAACCGGTGTTTCGGACAAAACGCCGATTCGAGCACAGATTGAATTGCTCCAACAACTTGTTCCAACAATACGCACCCTTGGACATGTCTACACAGGAAGTGAAGAAAATGCAGTCTTACTTGCAAAAGAAGCTGAAGAAATAGCAACTGAACTAGGTCTTGATTTTGTTGCGACAACTGTTACAAACTCTGCTGAGGTTCGATCTGCGATTGAATCAATTGCATCACGCATTGATGCGCTTTATGTGAGTACAGACAACACCGTTGTTTCAGCAATTCCTTCCCTTGTTGCTGTGGCCAGAAACAATGCTTTTCCAATTCTCTCTGCAGACCCAACTTCGGCAAAAGATGGAGGAATACTTGTTGCATGGGGCTTTGATTACTATAAGATGGGGCGTGCAACCGGGAGGGTTGTTATACAGGTGTTAGACGGAGTTTCTCCGGAATCTATTCCAACACAGTACATGGTTGATCCAAAGGATATAGAACTTTTGATCGATACAACCGTTGCTGATGAACTAGGGATATCCATCCCAGACGAAATAATTACTGCAGCAACAACGATTATTTCGGAATAAGATGGTATTCTCACTCCTAACCGAAGGACTCATCTATGGTATGTTGAGTCTTTCGGTATATATTACGTTTCGGCTTCTTGATTTTCCTGATTTGACCGTTGATGGAAGCTTTCCACTTGGGGCAGCCATTGCTGCAAGTTTGTTCGCGCAAGGATTTCCCACCGTTGGGGTATACGCTGTGGTGTTTTTAGGCGGTATCCTCGCAGGAGTTATCTCAGCGAGTATTCACAATCGATTTTCGGTACCCCCGCTGCTTGCTGGAATCATCACAATGACCATGTTGTGGTCGATAAATATACGTATTTTGGGCAATCGGTCAAACCTCCCATTGCTACGCGTTGAGACGTCCTTATCGAGGTTTTCAAACATGCTGTCAGAATTTTCGCAAAATGGCAGCATAGTAATATATATTGCCTTAGCCGTACTCAGTACAACGCTGGTCATTATTTATCTACTCCATACAAAGCTTGGCTTAGCCCTGCGAGCGATGGGAGACAATGAACAGATGAGCGTATCGTATGGATACAACAAGAAACTATTGAAAGTAATAGGTGTGGGCATTGCTAATGGGCTTGCGGCATTCTCTGGATCTCTCATCGCGCAAAATCAAGGATTCGCTGATGTCGGGATGGGACGTGGAATTGTTATCGTTGGGTTGGTTTCTTTGTTGATCGGAGAATTTTTATACAAAACTAATTTCATATCCTTGCAGGTGCTTCGAGTTTTTCTTGGCGCTTTGTTGTTTCGAGTAGTTTTGTATTTCGGACGGGTATATGGATATTCAATTCAATTGTTGCCCACCGATTTGCAGTTACTCACCGGGATAACCATTATTCTGTTGCTGAGTGTGCAACACCTTAAAGAAAGACGAAAATAAATGCTTACGTTAACGAATATCAAAAAGGTCTTTTATGAAGGCACACAACATAACATAACATCACTTTCATCTGTTGGATTTTCTATGCAAGAAGGCGATGTGATTACGGTCATAGGAAGCAATGGTGCAGGGAAAAGCACCCTTTTAAACATCATAGCAGGTTCATTAGCTCCTACTGAAGGGAGCATCGTTTTTGAAGGAGTTGATATAACTGCAAGCAAAGAATATCGACGAGCTCGTGTCATCGGAAGGTTGTTTCAAAATCCTCTGCTAGGAACGGCAGAAAATCTCAGCATTGAAGAAAACATAGCCATGGCATTGAGCAAATCATCCTATGGTCTTGTTTGGGCAATCCGCAAAAGATTACGGCGATATATTCAAGATCAACTCCTGACCCTTGATATGGGGCTTGAGGATAGATTGCAGGCAAAAGTTGCGGTGCTTTCTGGAGGAGAACGTCAGGCTCTAAGCCTGTTGATGGTTATCTTGAAAAACCCAAAACTACTTCTTTTAGACGAACATACGGCCGCATTAGATCCATATTATTCTGAAAAAATCCTTTCGTTGACAGAGCAATTTATTCAAGAGCACAACATGAATGCAATTATGGTTACGCATAACATGAAGCAGGCTCTGCAAATAGGTAATCGCCTATTTATGATGCACAAAGGAAGAATTCTATATAGCCTTAGTCCATCTGAAAAGAAACAACAAAGTAGTGCAAGTCTTGTAGATATGTTTTCAAAAGAAAAAGATTTCATGCACTCGGATGAGTTGCTGCTTCAATAAATTTTTTAGAGTAGCCAACTATTTTAAGATAAACCAATAAAATATAATCATGCACCGTTAAAAATGCTTGACTGAGAAGTTTCTAATTTGCTACAATTTGTTTCAGCTAATAAGCACGATATATGACAGGAGAGAGAAGGAGCAACAAAGAGAAAGAGAGTGACTTGAGAATCTGAAGAGAAAGCAAGAAGAGAAGCGCTAGGAGGGGATGGCTAGGAGCGATAGGCGAAGAAGGTCGTGGTAAGCTGCGAAAAGTCTCGGGGAGAAGCACACATTTTATGATCCGGGGATGACCGAATGGGGTAACCTTAGAGCGGGAGCGTTCTAGGCATAATCTGAAAAAGATAGGGTTATGTGGGGTACCTTGGGAACTGAACCATCTTAGTACCAAGAGGAGAAGAAATCAAGAGAGATTACCTGAGTAGCGGCGAGCGAAAGGGTAAGAGCCCAAACCGTGTATATGGTATAACAGTACAGTGATGTATAGGCGGGGTAGTAGGGGCTATAGGCATGAGGTGTACTACTCATGACCCAGTAAGAAACCGAACATATAGGAGAACGACTGTGGGAACAGCGACCGGAGAGGGTGAAAGTCCCGTATACGAAATATGGACGGCTGGGGTATAGCATCCTGAGTAGGTTGGGACACGAGAAATCCTGACTGAATTAGGGAGGACCACCTTCCAAGGCTAAATATACTATGGCTACCGATAGTGAAGAGTACCGAGAGGGAACGATGAAAAGAACCCCGGGAGGGGAGTGAAATAGAAACTGAAACTGCTAGCGTACAAGCGGTCAGAGCACTGTAGTGATATGGTGTGATGGCGTACCTTTTGCATAATGGGCCTGCGAGTTACTGTGTAGAGCGAGGTTAAGGGATGGGAGTCCTGGAGCCGGAGGGAAACCGAGTCTGAATAGGGCGAATAGTTGTATGCAGTAGACCCGAAACTGAGTGATCTATTTATGGCCAGGCTGAAGCTGCGGTAAGACGCAGTGGAGGGCCGAACACTAGTTGGTTAAAAACAGCAGTGATGAGCTGTGAATAGGAGTGAAAGGCTAACCAAACTCAGAGATAGCTGGTATTTGTCGAAATAGCTTTAGGGCTAGCCTTTACGAGAGTGTATAGGAGGTAGAGCACTGGATGGACTAGGGCCCTTCGCGGGGTACCAAACCCAATCAAACTCCGAATGGCTATACATGGAAGTAAGGAGTCAGACTACGGGCGACAAGGTTCGTGGTCGAGAGGGGAAGAGCCCGGACCAACAGCTAAGGTTCCGAAGCGATGCTAAGTGGAGAAGGTGGTATGAATGCGAAGACAGCCAGGAGGTTGGCTTAGAAGCAGCCACGCCTTGAAAGAGTGCGTAACAGCTCACTGGTCAAGTAAGCATGCGCCGAGAATGTAACGGAGCTAAGCATTGCACCGAAGCTTTGGAGTGGGAGACCACTGGTAGACAAACATTCTGGAAGACAAAGAAGGTATACTGTGAGGTATGCTGGAGTCAACAGAAGAGAGAATGCAGGCATGAATAACGAAAAGAGGGGTGAGATACCCCTCCACCGGAAGCCCGAGGGTTCCTGGGTAAAGGCAATCTACCCAGGGTGAGTCGGTTCCTAAGGCGAGGCTGAAGAGCGTAGTCGATGGGAAACAGGTTCATATTCCTGTACCATGAATGAGGAGTGAATGGGGTGACGCATGAGGCGAAGTGACGCGGGGTGATGGAAGTCCCCGTGCAAGCGATAAGTTGATGAGGGTAGGAGGCAAATCCCCTATCTGAGATGAGTCGTGAAGCGGAGTCTATGAGAGTAGACGAAGGATACGGAGTCAAGGTGCCAAGAAAGAACCTCTAAACGAAGAGACATTTATGACCGTACCGAAAACCGACACAGGTGGGCAAGAAGAGGATTCTCAGGTGGACGAGAGAACTCGCGTTAAGGAACTCGGCAAAAAGCATGCGTAACTTCGGGAGAAGCATGGCCTAGCGATAGGTTGCAGTGAAAGAGCTTGAGCGACTGTTTACCAAAAACACAGGTCTCTGCGAAATGGTAACATGAAGTATAGGGACTGACACCTGCCCGGTGCCGGAAGGTTAAGTGGAATGGTGAGAGCTAAGAAATGAAGCCCCGGTAAACGGCGGCCGTAACTATAACGGTCCTAAGGTAGCGAAATTCCTTGTCGGGTAAGTTCCGACCCGCACGAATGGTGTAACGACTTGAGCGCTGTCTCAACGCGAGACTCGGTGAAATTGGAGTATCGGTGAAAATACCGATTACCTGTGGTTAGACGGATAGACCCCGTGAACCTTTACTGTAGCTTGACATAGAGATGTTGCCCTGCATGAGTAGAATAGGTGGGAGACGAAGAAGCACGAGCGTTAGTGAGTGTGGAGTCGCAAAGTGAAATACCACCCTTGTTTGGCAGGATTTCTAACGATGTCCATGAAACTGGATAATCGGACGGTGTCAGGTGGGCGGTTTGGCTGGGGCGGTCGCCTCCTAAAGAGTAACGGAGGCGTGCGAAGGTTACCTTGCGCTGGGTGGAAATCAGCGTGTATGTATAAAGGCAGAAGGTAGCTTGACTGCGAGAGAGACACCTCGAGCAGGTAGGAAACTAGGTCTTAGTGATCTGGCGGTAGCGAGTGGAAGCGCCGTCACTTAACGGATAAAAGGTACTCCGGGGATAACAGGCTGATCCTGCCCAAGAGTTCACATCGACGGCAGGGTTTGGCACCTCGATGTCGACTCATCGCATCCTGGGGCTGAAGCAGGTCCCAAGGGTTTGGCTGTTCGCCAATGAAAGCGGTACGTGAGTTGGGTTCAGAACGTCGCGAGACAGTTCGGTCCCTATCTGCCACAGGCGTTGGATGGTTGCGAGGAGCTGCATATAGTACGAGAGGACCTATGTGGACGAACCGCTGGTGTATCAGTTATTGTGCCAACAGTAATTGCTGAGTAGCTACGTTCGGAATGGATAACCGCTGAAAGCATCTAAGTGGGAAGCCAGCCTCAAGATGAGCCATCCCATCTTCGCAAGAAGACTAAAGGACCCAGAGAGATGATCTGGTTGATAGGCTACAAGTATACGCAGGGTAACCTGTTGAGCTGAGTAGTACTAATCGTCTGTGAGACTTGCATACACTTCTATTCTTAAGTTATTTTCTGTTGCTCTTCTCCTCCTTATATATCTTCGTGCTTGATTAGCTAGTACCTTCTTTACTTTTTGATTTGCTCATATCTTTTTGCCTTGTGGGGCTGTATGGATTACAAACAAGAATGATCACAGCACTTTTCAAAATTGCAATTTAAAGACTTTAGTTATGCGAATTTCCTGATCAGGTTCGATACACTGTAATTCTTACCATATTGCGGTGAACACTTTAGCGTGCTACGGTATTTATTATAAAGTACAAAGAAATCACAACAGTGATAACATTGGATGCTTAATTTTCTATGGAAACTAGTAGAAAAACAAGAAAGATACTGTACGGCGTACAAGGAACAGGGAATGGACACATTGCACGTGCAATTGATTTCATTCCGGAATTATCAAAACATGCTGAAGTGGATGTGCTATTAAGTGGCCTTGATTATGATTTGCAGTTTCCTTTCGATATAAAATATACGTGTAAGGGGCTAGGGTTTCTCTTTGGAAGAAATGGCGGCATTGATTATTTAAAATCAGTGAGAAGCCTTAAAATACGCAATTTTTTTAAAGACATTCGATCTATAGATACCTCGGAGTATGATCTGATTATTTCTGATTTTGAACCAATAAGTGCTTGGGCAGCAAAAAGAACAAATACTCCTAGTATCGCCATAGGGAATCAACCAGCCTTATTATCTCCAAAAACACCGAGACCGAGACGTAAGGAATTTTTTGCAGAATTAGTTCTCAAATACTATGCACCTGCACCAAACCATATAGCGTTTTGTTTTGATAGATATGATGCTTCTATCTATCCACCGACAGTTAGAAGTGATATCCGTAAGGCAAAGATCACAAATGATGGGCATTACACAATTTACCTGCCTGCATATAGTGATAAAAAAATTATTGAGATGCTATCCAACTTCCCAGCTATAGATTGGGAGGTATTTTCAAAGTACACTCGCAAAGATTACACTGTTGCGAATATCGTGATGAGACGTATTGATCCAAAATTGTTTACCGCTAGTCTTGCAAGTTGTGAGGGAATCATTTGTAATTCTGGATTCACAACTCCTACTGAAGCGATGTTTATGCATAAAAAGCTTATGGTGATTCCCATGGACCAGTACGAGCAGAAATGTAATGCTGTTGCATTGAAAAGACTTGGCGTTCCTGTATTAAAAAAATTTAATCGAGCTCACTTAAGCACTATTAAAGAGTGGATCGATAATCCAATTTCATATGACCATGATAAACTTTCTTATTCTTCCTCTGCTGAGGCTGTAAAGCAGATCATACAACTAATGGAATAGCTAGCCTTCCGCGAGGATGTAGAAAATCCGTAGTCGATTGAGCAGCGATATTTGTCTAAGGTAACTGCCAACAATCGTTCGTACAGATTAGCCATCCACGAAATAGAGAGACGTTGGTGCGTAGTATTGCGAGAGGAGTTCTTGGATAAATACTTGTGCATCGCGTTTCATTGCATCTTCATAACCAACATAATTCTTGTTCTTTTTTTTGTAGTCGTAATGCAACAAGGGAGTTTTTCTATCTTTTTTCATATAATCGAGTTGTGCCGGATGCATGCGAAAAAAACCATAGGAGATTGCATCTATTTTTTTCAGATCAATGCGCTGAGCAAGAAGGTCTATGAAGTCATGATACACTTGCTTCCATTGAGGAATAAGAATAATTGGGTCAATTGAAATACGCACTGTCCATCCTAGTTGGAGTGCCTGTTGGAGTTGGAATATACGATTCTCAAATGAGGCGCATCCTAATTCGTACGTTCGTATTATCTGCTTTGGATTGAGCGACCACGTGAGAATAAAATTAGGAACGGGATTGGCAGCAAAAAGAATATGCGCATTGTTGCTCTTTGTACGCGATTCGATGCTCAGATGTGGATGTTGTTTTGCAAGTTCAAGCCATTTTTGGTGCCAGGGATAGAGTTCTTCAAATGCTAGCAAATCCGTCAAATAGGAAATGCTGAGCGCAATGGCATCAGTAGTAGTGAGTTCAGTTTGTATTGCCTGTAGAAAATCTTCTTCATTGACAAAGATAAGCAGATGCGCACTCCTATGCATACCTTGCAAAAAGCAATAATCGCAGTCGTATATGCAATTCCTAATCTGATCGGTATAGACTAATTGTGCTTCACCAAAGCTGATAATTCGTTCGGCTGCTCTGTAGAAAAAATTCCTCTCCTTTTTTGCCAATATCAATGCTTGATTGTTTTTCTGATGCGCAAAGGATTGCTGGCTTCGATTAAAGACATCTTTATAGTGATCAATCAAAATAATCGAAACGTTCGGGAATTTTGCAAGGATGGCTTGGCTGATGGTATGATCGAAGGCTTGTTTCTCGCAATAGATTCTAGCAGGGAGCATGGTATTCCTGGATTCTTTTTTGGAGTAATGCAATGAGTTCTAATTTTTCTTTCATGGCTTTGGATGTATTTGCATCTGTCAGAATGCCTTGCAAGGTATTCAAAAAATGCACATCTTCATAGATGTGCACTGTTTGCAAAAAACTGTCGATCTGAGCAAGTTCAGTTTGTGTGCAGTGGAATTTCTGTGCGCATTGAGAAAGTAGTTTGGAATGGAGTGAAGGGTTCTTTTTTGCAATATGGGTCAGCAAAAATTGAAAACATTGGTTCAGCTCTGCGGTATAGGTGCAATGGGCAAAAAACAGCTCTGCATGGGAGAAATGCACAAGGAGCGCTCGGCAGAGTTCAAGACAGGCAGGGTGCATGCAAACATTTTCAACGAGTCCATCTGGGAATATATGCGATGGGGGAATATCCAAATAGATGGAATCAGTGTTGTGTGTAAGCTTGTATGCAAGCCTGATGCAAGAAGGGAGCGAATGTGAACTTGAAACTTCGCCATTTGTTGCACCAGCATAATCCTTGCTGTGTTCGTCACCTTCCTCGCTTGAGGGAGGTGGGCTGTTCTGATCAATCTGATTGTTCTGTGTTTTTTTTGAGAAATCGCTCTTCGTTGGATATAAGATGATGACTGAGTGGGCTAAGCATTGTTCGACAAGTGTCGTAAGAACATAGATGAGCTGTTCTGTTCTTTGCTTTGAACAATATGCAAGGACAACGTTGTTGTCTGCTATACAGACTTGGGCGTGTGAAAAAGGAAAGGCCCTCCATCGTTGTGTTCGTTTTATCAATGCATGCTGTTTTGGACAGAACGAAAACACAAGTGTGCTGCCTGGAGGATGCTGTGTAATGTGGGCGGTACTTGGCATATGTCTACTGAGCGTTATTGCTAGAGATAGGGATTGCCAGGAGCTCACCAGTGCTTAATATCCGCTGTGCTCGTACCGGTAAGATGGAGTTCACTGGGTGCATTCCATCCATGAGAACAGGAACATAGTATTTATTGAGTCCATAGGTGGAGATGGTCGCATCGCGGTGCTTCGTTTCTTCGGTGAGCACGAGCATATCCTTGGGGATAAAGCGTTGTCGATATTCTTGGGTGAGCGTTTTGCTGAGGTTGATTAGTTGTGCAACGCGTTCTTTTTTTTGCCCCTGATCAATGGAATGTGAAAAACGTTCAGCCCGAGTCCCCGATCGTTTTGAATAGGGGAAGACATGGATATGTCCAAAGTGAATTTCTCGCGCAATACGTAGGCTATCTGAAAAATCTTGATCTGATTCTCCAGGAAACCCAACGATGATATCAGTAGTTATGTTGTAATCAGGATCAACGGAACGAGTAGTTTCAACAATTTGCATGAAATCACGAATAGTATATTCACGGCGCATCTGTAGAAGTATTTTGGTGCTGCCGCTTTGCAAACATAGATGGAGATGTGGACAGAGTTTCTCGTGCGTGATGAGGGTCCGAAAACGATTGATATCAATTTCTGGTTCGACCGATGACAGACGTACCTGAAAATCACCAGGAATTTCCAACATTGCTTCGATCAATCGATAAAAATCCCAATCTTCATAGCGATATCGAGTTATATTCACACCAGTGATGACCAATTCCTTGCTTCCGGTGCGAATTGCAGTTCGAACATGTTCAAGAACATCTTTTGGAGGTCGACTGCTCGCACGTCCTCGTACACTAGGAATGATGCAAAACGTACAAAAATTATCACATCCATCTTGAATTTTTATCAGAGAACGCGTGTGAAAGATTTGCGTCTGTGGTTGATATGCAAAAAGTTCAGGATCCAAATTATCCGGATCAACGAGTTCACCTTGCAGATAGGCACTCACAATATCTGGAATATGACTTTTTCGATCATTATCAACAATCACCGCATCATATCTTGTTTTAAAGTCCTCTTTTTCTTCTGTCGCAAGGCATCCAGTGAGTATTGTAAACTTAGTTGACAGCTGCCTTGCGCGGTTTATAGTGTTTCTGCTTTTTCGCGCTGCCTTTTGTGTCACAGTGCATGTATTCACAATATGAACATCTGCGTGATCGGTATTTTCAACGATGCTATGCCCTCGCTTTACGAGATCAGAAGCAATTGCATCAATTTCATACTGGTTCAAACGACAGCCAAGTGTATGAAAGGCAACAGAAAGGCCCCCGGATTGTTCCAAGGAAGGAGCGTTGCTAGGTTGTTCTTGCTTATTGAGGTCTGTGTTATGTTGATTATCCATTGTATTCACCAGCCAGCGAAAAAGTATTTGCTTGTGTAATTTGTACATCGACAAAATTGCCAATAAGTGATTCATCTGTCGATGCAAAGTGAACCGGTATGCGTCCTTCTGTCTTCCCTTCCAGATAGCCATCTTTTCGGGCCTTTTTATAGACCAGAACCTTTTGCGTTGATTCGAGGTATTTTTTATTTTCAACAATAGCAACTTCTCTGAGCACTTCAGTTGCCTTGTGATATCGATAGGATTTTACATCGTGGGGGATGTCATCTTCCCAGCGATAGCTTGCCGCACCAGGGCGCGGTGAATACTGTGCGATATAGGCCATGTGATAGCGATATCGCCGGATGGCTTCGAGGGTGTGGTTGAATTGATCATCACTTTCACCAGTAAATCCAACGATGATATCGGTAAATAACGTTGCCTTTGGCAACAGATTGTGAATATCGGTAACGATCTTTTCATACGTTTCGATTCGGTAATTACGATTCATTTTTATCAGGATTTTATCATCTCCCGATTGAATGGGCAGATGGATATTGTTTGCAAGTACCGGATATTCTGCGACAACTTCGAGCACCTCGCGGTGCATGTCGTGAGGATGTGGAGAGGTAAAATATACCCAGAACGATTTTTGTGATTTTTTTCCTATTTCACCGATTCTTCGGAGCAATTCAGCAAAACGTATTTCTTCACTGCGTTTGTCAAACCCATAACTGTTCACATTTTGTCCAAGAATGGTGATCGATTTGTAATCTTGTTCTACGAGCAATTCGATTTCTTGCAAGATATCCTGCGAAGGGCGAGACACCTCCCTCCCACGCGTATAAGGAACGGCACAAAACGTGCAAAATTTGTCACATCCATTCTGGATTGAAACATAGGCCTCAAAATGAGAAGTGTATTGTGGTTTGATGTTCCAATATGCATGACTATTGTTCGATTGCTGTGGAGAAAATGATTGTGAAAACTTGGTGGGAACGCCGTATTGCCGAAGTATTTCAGAAAGTTTTGGAAGTTCCTCAATGCTGAACAAGATGTCAAAAAGTTTTAAAAATACCTCTTTATCTGCCGGAAGAATGCATCCGGACACAAAGGTGATGATAGCGCGGTTTTTTTTCCAGCTGTTCCATTTGTGAATCCTTGCATATACTCGGTCTATTGCCTTTTGGCGAACTGAGCATGCCATGATTCCAAGCAGTTCTGCCTCTTCTTCGGTATCGGTGGATTCATAGCCAAGTGATTCGAGCACGCTACGTACGCGTTCCGCATCAGATTGATTCATTTGGCAGCCAAGGTGTAATAAAAAATATTTCATAACGCTTAAAAATATACTTCAGCGTGAATGCTTTCTGGTGATTGCTCTCGTGTAGTTAATATGTCGTATACTTCGTATATCATTGCACTGTTTCCACACAGAAATATTTCAGTTGCTGCATCCATGGTATAATCTTGAAGATAGGTTGTCACTCGCATATGCTTATTGCCACGGGTATCTTTTGTAGTGCATTGAACGATGTTTTGTCGCTGATAGTCTTCGTATTCGTATTGTTCATGGCCATAAGACACTCCATGCCAGAGTGTATAGTTGGTGAGCGTATAGGAACGAACAAAACAATGAAATGGGGCGATCCCAGTTCCTGTTGCGATGAAATGCAGTCTTTTTGCAAGATGCTCTGGAGTCAACAGAAAATAACCAAAGGGACCCTCTATGCGAACAGAATCCCCTGGATTTAGCTTGTGCAGTTTTGGGCTAAGATATCCTTCAGGGATGTCCTTCACCAAAATTTCAAGGTATTCATCGTGAACGCCTGAATAAATCGAATATTCGCGCATGTTAATATCCTGAGGCAACCCAATAGTGAGAAATTGTCCCGGGGAAAATTGCATGTTTTCACGACTTACACGTAAAACGTATACTGAATCACTGAGATTACGC
This sequence comes from Spirochaetia bacterium, assembly GCA_965243525.1. Lineage (GTDB taxonomy): Bacteria > Spirochaetota > Spirochaetia > WTKD01 > WTKD01 > WTKD01. The sequence goes on from OZ251568.1 coordinate 1,749,860, forward strand.
ACTGATTCTACGGTGTGCGTTTGATAGGCATGCATAGTGTATTGTGCCAGAATCTAAGTATATGTAAAATAGTTTTTATGCTCTGGTATCATATCGCATTGACGGACAGAGGTGCATAAGATATCATGCAAATGAGATATAGGAGTACTCATGGGAAATTCGCGTTCTGCAAATAAGCGCCACAAACAAAGTGAAAAAAGACGCTTGAGAAATAAATCAGTACGAAGTGCTGTACGAACAAAAATAAAGGCAATTCAAAATCTGCTTGTGAAGGAACCAGAGACAGTTGACGCAAAGAGTGTTTCTGAGGTCAATTCATTGCTTGATAGGGCAGTTCAGAAGGGCGTGTACCATAAAAATACCGCAGCAAGAACAAAAGCAAGACTTTGGAGAGCTGTTCAAAACACATTAAATTCCGCAAAGAATGCTGCCTAAGCAGACCATTACAAGGGCAGAACTTGCTCGGTTGGTGCAAGAAAAAGTGGATACCAACCTGGAAGAGATAAAAAGCGTTGTACACGTTATGTTTGAGGCTATGAAGCATTCCTTAGCAGCAGGACAACGCATTGAACTTCGTGGGTTTGGGTCCTTTGTAATTAAGCATAGAAAGGGGCGCGCAGAGGGAATTAATCCTTTTACGCAAAAGAAAATGGGAAAATCACCAGATCATTCTGTTGTGATTTTTAAACCGGGGAGAGATTTAAAAGAACTTGTTCGGGATCTAAAACATGAGTGAATTACATGTAAAAAATAGACATATTCTCGTTGTTGATGACGACACAGTGACGCGAGAATTCTTTTCCGTTATGTTGAGCAAACTTGGTTTTTCAGTAAGCGATGCAGCTGATGGAAACAGAGCTTTGGAAATTGTGAAGAATACGTCTGTTGATCTTATAATCCTAGACAATATTCTTCCCAAGATATTGGGTTGGGATCTCGTGAAAATGCTGCGCCTTCGTGAGGATGCTCACCCTGAGCATTTGATGCCAATTCCTATTATTATGTTATCTGCTATGACTTCTGTTGAGGACAAGGTTCGTGCCTACGAATTAGGAGTTGAAGACTATATAGAAAAGCCCTTCAATTTCACTGAGGTACTCGCACGGATTAATGCAATATTGCGACATAAACTTGCGATTGAGCAATTGCTGCAACGAGAACACAGGATTGCAGTGAAGGATTCTTTGCATGAATCCTTGACGAATATATCTACCCATGTGAAGGAACCGCTCAGCGATCTCAAAAAATTGTCGGAATCTGGAGTGGCAGACGACACAGCATTGTTGAAAAAATATCAGGAACGTACGTATTTGATTCTTGATGCAATTGAGCAATTTGAAAAAGATCTTGAACAAATTCTTGAAAAAGAAGATGCTTTACGTGCGGACGAGATTACGAGTGCAACTATTGTCGCACATTACAAAAAGCAATCAAGCGATTTTGGTAAATTACTGAACACTACTGATTAAAGAATATGGGACAGTCTATTGTGCAACAACAATATAACGAGGGATATGTATTTGTAACAGATACTGGGGAAACGCTTCCGCCGATTAAGTCGTATATAGGCTTAAAAACGCGACTTCATGGTGAATTGACCTTTTCAAGTTCGGTTGCCATTCAGGGGTTATTTGAAGGTTCGATCCGCACCCAAGGGCTGCTCTATGTTTTAGAGTCTGCACGATTGACAGCGGATATTGAAGCGAATACAATAGTGGTTGCAGGCACTATTGAGGGGAATATTACCGCAAATGAATACCTAGACCTTCTTCCTTCTGCGAAATTGTATGGCAGTATCCGCGCAATGAAAATCCGTATTTGTGATGGTGCGGTGGTAGAAGGTAACTGTGAAATGATAACACTCACAAAAAGTGGGACGTAGTTATACGAATCTTAAATTGACAAAGGCTAACAAGATGAAACGAAGGAAGGTTCTTCCGAGCTGTTTCGTACAACCAATTAAAAGGTGAATACTATATGAATAACAATGAACATTTGGAATCTGCTGACTTGCTGGATCAGACAAGCAGCACCGCTAAATCAGATGAAGTTCAAGGATCAGAAGGCATACTTGAACAAACTAATAACGAAAAGAAGAAAACACGCGCAAAAAAAATTACAATTGCAAAGAAAAACAATTATTCCACCAATGGAGGAACAGCAAGAGCTGCCATTGAGAATGCTCCTGATAGACCTGATGTGTCTCAAGTTCATGCCAATAATAATAGCAGAAACAAACTGGGATTCGATGCACATGATGATTCTAAGCTCAGTATAAACACCCTCACTTTAAAAAGTGTTCGTGAATTACGCAAAATGCTTCGTGATTTGGTTGAACTTTCTGAAGAAGAATTAGCTGCCATGCGGAAGCAAGATTTGGTTATTGAAATCCTCAATGTGAGCATTAAGCGCAATGTTGCAATCTATGCGACCGGGGTGCTTGATGTTATTTCAGATGGCTATGGGTTTCTGCGCTTTACGCATAATTCGTATTATTCGGGAACTGACGATATATATGTTTCTCCGTCTCAAATCAGGCTGTTAAATCTAAAAACGGGGGATACGATTTTTGGACAGATACGTCCACCGAAAGATAAAGAACGCTTTTTTGCAATGCTGAGAATTGAGAAAATCAATTTTTTTGATCCTACTGAGGCACAGGCACGTGTTCCTTTTGATAATTTAACGCCATTATACCCCAATCAGCGATTGAATCTTGAGGCAGAAAACGGCGATGTTGCAACAAGGATGATCAACCTATTTAGCCCCATTGGCAAGGGCCAACGCGGACTGATTGTTTCTCCACCTCGAACAGGAAAAACAGTATTGCTTCAGAAGATTGCGAACTCAATTACTCAAAATCATCCTGAGGTCTATCTTATTGTTTTGCTTATCGATGAACGTCCTGAGGAAGTAACCGATATGCAACGGAATGTTGTAGCGGAAGTCGTTTCTTCAACCTTCGATGAACAGGCCACTCGGCACGTGCAGGTTGCAGAGATGGTTCTTGAAAAATCACGAAGACTGGTTGAACATGGACGAGACGTGGTCATCTTGCTTGATTCGATTACTCGACTGGCTCGTGCGTATAACCAGACGGTTCCTACTTCGGGAAAAATCCTTTCTGGAGGAGTTGATTCAAATGCATTGCACAAACCAAAACGGTTTTTTGGAGCTGCGAGAAACATCGAAAAGGGTGGTAGCTTGACCATCGTTGCCACGGCACTTATCGATACAGGCAGTCGTATGGACGAAGTGATATTCGAGGAATTCAAAGGTACTGGAAATATGGAAGTAAATCTGGACAGGAGAATTTCTGATCGGCGACTCTTTCCGGCGATAAATGTGAAGAAATCAGGCACTCGACGTGAAGATCTCTTGTTAAGCAATGAAGAACTTCAAAAGATTTGGGTTTTACGTAAGGTGATCAACCCGATGGATGATATTGAAATTGTTGAGCTGATACTTGATAAGATGAACAAAACAGACGATAATAACATGTTTTTACGATCAATGAATACGTAAGAGGAGTACCCATGAAAAAAGATATACACCCAAATTACAGGCCAGTTGTGTTTAAAGATACATCAAATGGGACGCTGTTTTTGACTTATTCTACCGTTTCAACCAAGGAGACCATCGCCTATACCGATGGCAATGAATACCCCTGTTTTAACATCGAGCATTCAAGTGCATCACACCCTTTCTATACGGGTACGCAACAGCTTGTTGACACTGCAGGGCGTATTGATCGGTTCAAGAAGCGCTATGGAATCAAGGGTGACCGTTAGTCACTGCACGCGGCGTTTTACTTGTATTGGAAATAAACACACATAGAGCATACATAATCCATAAAGCATCCATGGAATGAGGTTTCCAAAACGAGTGTAGAAGGTTGTCTGTTGTTGATAGACCGGAACTTCTGCATGCAATGTAGCCTGCGTCAGTGGTTCTGCTTGCGCAAGCACGCGACCATGGGGATCAATCACCTGAGTTAATCCATTATTGCCGAGACGAACGAGTGAAAGGCGAGTTTCAACACTGCGATATCGTGCGGCAGAGAATTGTTGTTCAAGGGTGCTCTGCACTCCTGCCCAACTGTTATTGGTTATATTGATTAATACATCTGCTCCAAGATGATGCATGTCTCTTGCAATATCAGAAAAGCTATCTTCGAAGCAAATAAGAGGACCAAGGTATATGGGGTTTCCATTGAAATCGAAATCTATGAGAGTTGAGCGTTCTCCTGGTGTCCAAGCCGGAGCAAGGCCTAATATCGCCTGATAGAACCAGCGAAAAAGAACGGTGTTCCACCAGGGCAGAAACTCACCCATGGGTACAAGATGTTGTTTCCGATAGGTTTTATGCATCTTTGCATCTGGAGTGAACAGGGTCATCGCATTATAGAAATAATGCTTGAATTCTTTCTCTTCATAATCGGTGATGCCGGTGAGCAGGGGGGTGTCTATATCACGTAAAAAGGAAACAAAGGGCTGCTCTGTTGGGGTGTTCTGATAAAATTCACGAAAATCAGAAGTATAGGGAAAGCGTAAGAAGGTCTCAGGCCAAACGAGTAAATCAGGTTTCGAGTTTTGCTCAATGCTGGTTTGTGAGAGGCGTTGAATGTTTGTTAATGCAGGGATGAAATTGTTGGACTCCCAGGGGTCTGTATTGATTTGCATGAGTTGAACGTTGAATCGACTGCGTTCTTGCAAGGGTTGTGAAAGGCGCCACAGGCCGTATCCCAGGCTGAGTAATGTGATCAGAACGGGCAGAAGAAGAACGGGAATATGATGAAGAAGCTGAGTATGGAGAGGAGTTCGTGGTTTTTGTGTTATTGAGAAGGTGGGTAGTTGATTATTCAGGGCATATTTCAGAGAGCGTTGCCGGATATTCTGAGTAGCGTAAGAAAAAATACTATGCGCAATGCATACATTTGCAGTAGCGATGACGAAGCTGACTCCCCACATACCCATGAAATCTGCTATTTGAATGAGCGCAAGGTTGCTCGATCTGGTATTCGCAAGCATACCCCAGGGGAATCCTAGCGGGCCAATAGATTTTAAAAATTCAAAACTTGTCCATGTGAGGATTTGTATGGGAAGTTTGATGTGCACCGGAACATGTCTTGTTGAACCTAAGAGTATGAATAGGGGAATATAATACAGGATATAGACAATTACAATGCCGAGAAGGGCCCAAACAGAAAAATTTTGAAAGGCAGACAGCCAAAAGTAAAGAAGAGGGTTAACTATTATTGCATAGAGCGTTCCATAGAGGATGTCGTGGCGTGAATTCTTTGATCTCGCAATGAGGAGAAACAACGGCACCAAGGCAATAAATCCCAGCAATAAACTTCCAGATACAGATAATTCATTTGGATTTGCAAGGGTTAGCGATAAGGCAGCTAGGACAAGAAGGGTGATGTTCGTAAGCACGTGTCACTATAGTATAGACCAATGAAGGATTTCAATAATACGAGGGCAAATGGCTTTAATACTTCCATCTGGAACAAAACATATGTTTCACACTGACTGAACTTCAATTAGGAAGAACGACAAGTTTGCTATCGTCGTCGAGGGCGCCCATCTGATGGAGTGTTGTCTTTATTGTTGGGCATTGCTAAAATATAGATTAGAACGAATGGCAATAGAAGTATTTATTCTATTCCCCATTTCTGAATATAAAAGAGTTGCCAGGGGTTGAGGCGTTGATTACTCTGTTTTTGATAGCCTTTGTTCTTACTGGTATATCGAAACTATGCGGGGAGGGCATACGTGACTATTCTTTTTACGAACGATGATGGTGTGTTCAGCGGCGGTTTGTATACGTTGTTTGATATGTTGTCGAACGAACACGATGTGTACTGTATTGCACCGCTGAAAAACAGAAGTGCTTGTTCATCAGCAAAACTAGACACCCGCTTGTATTATAAAAAATTCTCGGAGAGGATATTCGGGGCTGCTGGGTTTCCGATTGATTGTGTAAACCTTGCTTGTCTGGGTCTGCTTCCAAAAAAGCCTGATCTTGTCATCTCTGGGATGAATCGAGGGCCGAATTTTGGGTGTGACCTGCAGTATTCAGGAACAGTGGCTGCAGCAATCCAAGCGACAAAGTTTTCAATTCCAAGCATCGCACTATCCCTCTGTGCAATACGGGCACCTTTTTATTTTGATGCAGCAGCACGATTTGTGGCAACGCATCTGCAAGAATTTTTGACATATTTGGAACCAGGTGTATTTCTTAACATCAATATCCCGAATGAAGCTGAGATTGAAACATTTCAAATGACTTCTGGAACAAATAGCAAATATGCTATTTGGCCAAAGGAGCATTCAGATTATTTTGTTGTGAGTGATTCATCGCTTGCTGATGCATATGAAAAGGAATCTGATAGAGCTGCGGTCGCTGCAGGAGCTGTCTCGGTGAGTCTTGTATCTAATGAATTGTTGAAAGCCTATGCAGAAAACTAGCGTATCAAAAGAACAAACTGTTCAAACTGCGATTCAACTCTATAATCAGAAGGAATACCAACGCGCTATTCAGGTCTTGTATTCGATCAAGGCCGATGAAAATGAAACGGTGCAGGTTTTCTATTATCTGGGGTTATGTTATACCAATTTGCATGAATACCGGGATGCACTGCTTTGTTTTCAACAGGTGGTGTTGTTGGACAAGGGGTTTTTGTATGATTATCAATGTCATATGATCAGTGGGTATATCTATGCGCAGTTGGGCAAGTACAAAGAAGCTGAGCAGGAATTTCAGGAGTTACTCAACAATAGATACGATTCTGCAAAAATTCGCTCTGCACTTGCTTACGCACTCTATCAACAAAAGCAGGTTGACCGCAGTATTGAGGAGCTTAAAAAAGCCCTGTCGATTGATCCTTTGAATGCAAATGCACTCAACACATTGGGCTATATCTATGCAGCAGAAGGCATTGATGACAAACTTGCAGTGCAGTATTGCAAGCTTGCAGTGAAGCAAAACCCAAGTAACCCTGCATATCTTGATTCGCTTGCGGCGGCCTTGATGAATGTGAATGATTATGAACAGGCACGGGCAATCCTTGAACGTGCATCTGCCCTTAGCAAAAAAAGTAGAATCGATATTGAGCAAAGGCTCCAGCAGGTTCATGAAAAACTCAATCGTTAAGATAAAGTATATTCTTCTCGCAATACTCTTGTGTTTGTTCTCTGGTGCAGTTGCAGGACAAATGACAGCGATTCAACGCGAGGCACTTGCAAATCAGGAATTTCGATGGGGTGTTGGGAGCATTAATGCAGGGCAGTATACCGAAGCGATTGTTTCTTTTACGCGCTCACTGGGATTTTTGACAAATAATGCAACAATACAAAAATGGTTGGGTCATGCATATTATGCAAGTGGATACAACGATGCTGCTATTGAGCAATGGAATATCGTCAACACCGATCAGCGCAGTGCGTTGATTACAAGTCTTATCGCAATACTCACGAGCAGAAAACAACAAGTTCTGCCTGTTGAACAAGGAACAGAGTATATTGATGTTGCACATATAGAGGGAAACATCGAACAACGTATTCATCGCCCTACGGCAGTTCATGCAAATTCGGATGGCAGTATCTATGTGAGTTCTATGGGAAGCAACCGAGTCTTGCAACTATCTGCAGATGGAACGATTCTGCAGGAATACAGTGGAACTATCAACAGTGTTAAAACTCCATTTGATCTTACTACGTACAAAAACTACCTTTTCGTCACAGAGATAGCACAAGATACGGTGATGCGTATTGATCTCGATACGCGACAGAGCATTCGGTTTGGATCTTCAGGCAGTGGTCCGGGGGAGTTCCATGGGCCACAGTATATCAGTTCTGATGATGAGGGCAGTGTATACATCAGTGATTGGGGAAATAAGCGTATCTGTAAATACGATCTTGATGGAAATTTTTTGTTTTCATTTGGTGATGAACCGCAACGAGGTTTTTTAGGATTACAAGAACCGACCGGCGTCATGTACCATAACCAGAGAGTCTACGTTGCTGATCGAAAGAGCACAGGTTTGCATACGTTTGACAGAAGTGGAAACTATATTGAGTTTATTGATCTTGATATTGCTGACGTCGAATCCGTTGAAATGGTCCTCCCTGAGACATTGTTGTTGATTCAAAACAACAGAATTTTTTTGGTAGATATTGAAACAAGACGTATTCTCAATACAGTTGGCGAAGCGACGGCATTTGGACTGAGTTCAGCTGTCACTGATGTGAATGATCATATCATTGCAACTGATGTTGAGCGTAATGAACTTGTCGCCTATGCACCATTTTCTAGTTCTGTTGGGGGTATATTCACCCGCATTGAACAAATACGCCATGCAGAATTTCCAAGAGTGAGTGTCTCGATGCGCCTTGAAAATGCCTTGGGAAATCCTATAATGGGGCTCTCTCAGGAAAATATATTCTTGTTTGAAGAGGGAAAGCAGATTCCCCATTTCACCATTGATTCGGCATCCTATCTGAATACTACGACTGATTTTGTCGTAGTGATCCAAGCAGATGATTATGCAACGTCGATAGAGCGTCAGCTTGCGCAAGGCATCCGAGCCTATCTTATCAATGATCTTGATATCAACGTTGAACAGATTGCATGGGGAGCAGAGACAGTTCTTCCTATGACTGTGAAAAATGATGATACGTTTTCAGGAAATAATACGCTGTCCCAATGGAAATTAGACCAGACCATACGTATAGCGGGGAATACCCTTGTTCAGGCAGGAAGGATTCGGCGAGGAATACTGCTCGTAACTCAGGGGGACATTGGTACTGGAGAACATTTTCAAAGTATAAACCTTACCGTAACCGTGCAGTTTTTGCAGAATAATGGTATTCAACTCCATCTATTACATTTAGGCGATGCGCCACTAAGCAGAGAACTGTATTATATTGCAAATGAAACTGGCGGAACGATTCTAACCAGACCACCAATCTCTGAAGGGATACGCGATATTGCAGAGGCGCAAAAGAATGCTCCAACAGGACTGTACATCCTTCGCTATACAAGTGATGTTGTGCAACGAGAGCCAATTCAGTACGTACCGATTACCACAGAAATAGAATATTTTGTGCGATCATCTCGTGCGGAGAGCGGCTTTTTTCTTGTTCCCTAGCTATTAAAATCAGTTGAATTTGTTATTCCTGTGATATACTATAGGTACGATGCATCCCAATTCACAGGAATCAGTTTTAGAACTACAACATAATATTCCTCAATACACTGTTGTGATGCATAACGATGATTACACAACGATGGAATTTGTAGTTGCTATTCTCCATACCATTTTTCACCATGCGCTTGATGAAGCAACACGACTTATGGATTGCATTCATACTGGTGGCGCGACCGCTGTCGGTGCATATGCCTACGATATCGCAGTAACAAAGGTTAAGCAGGTGCATGATATTGCACAGGAGAATGGATTTCCATTGCGGTGCACTGTGGAGGAATCTTATGAATCTTGATAGGGATTTACATTCTGCGTTGAATGCAGCGTTAGACGAGGCGAGAACTCAAAACCATGAGTATCTGACTCCTGAGCATCTGCTCTACAAGCTTCTTGATTTTGAATATGTCATAGACTTGTTTGAGTTATGTTCTGTTTCTTCTGAGGATTTGCGAAGAAATGTGCTGATCTATTTATCAAAGAATGTTCCAATCACTGAGAATCCTCGCCCGGAGCAATCAATCAGTTTTCAGAATATTTTTGAACGCGCAATTATTCGATCTCGTAGCGCCGATAAGCAAAATGTTGATATTGGTGACTTTATTGTTGCTATTTTTGATGAAGAACGTTGCTATAGTTCTGACATTTTGCGAAAAGCAGGGGTGCATCGCATTGATCTGATCAACGCTATTTCACAGGAAATTTTTACTGATTCTGGAAGGTTTGAAGATTCTGAACATACGATGGAAGAAGATTCGCTAGAACAGGATTCGTATAAGCAGTACGACCAAGATGCTGAGACTCAATCTTCAAAACGAGTAAGAAAAAAACGTTTTTTGCTCTATGAGCATGCGGTTGATCTTGTTGAAGCAGCAGAAGATGGAAAGCTTGATCCTGTTGTTGGAAGGGAGCAGGAGATAGAACGTTCTATTCTGGTGCTTTGTCGACGTACTAAAAATAATCCTCTGCATGTGGGCGAGCCAGGTGTTGGAAAAACAGCGATCACCCATGGTCTTGCGCAGCGAATTGCTCAAAAAGAGGTGCCTGAAAAATTATTGGATAAGCGCGTATTTGCGCTAGATTTAGGATCCTTGCTTGCCGGGACACGCTATCGAGGAGATTTTGAGAAGCGAATAAAGCAAATACTTTCAGAAATCGAGAAATTGGGAAATGTCATTTTGTTCATCGATGAACTACATACATTGATCGGTGCAGGAGCAGTCACCGGCGGAAATCTTGATGCATCGAACCTGTTCAAGCCGGCACTTGCGAACGGGCTGCTCCGTTGTATTGGCGCAACTACCTATGATGAATACAAAAAATTTGTTGAGAAAGATAAATCTTTGCTGAGGCGCTTTCAGAAAATAGATGTGAAGGAACCTAGTTCAGACGAAACACTCACAATCCTTCAAGGAATTATTCCCCGCTTTGAGAAGTTCCACCGGGTGCAATACACTGAACAGGCATTGCAAATGGCTATTGAACTTTCTGTTCGGCATTTGCATGATCGTTTCCTTCCAGATAAAGCTATCGACGTCATAGACGAAGCTGGAGCGGCTCAATCAATCTATCTAAAAACAGATCTTGAATCCTATGAATATGATTCTTCAGCCCGTACAACGAAAACCTTTGCGTATCACAAAGATACGAATGAAGGTGAGGTACTCATTCTTGAGAAACAAGGTATGGATGTCAAAGATTCCGGAAGCCAAGAAAATAACGTAGACACGCAGGATATCGAGCGAGTTATTGCAAGAATGGCGAACATCCCTGTGTTTACTATCCAAGAAAAAGAGAAAAAATCACTGCAGAATCTGCAGCAAAACCTCGAATCACAGATATTTGGCCAAAAAACAGCAGTCGAGACAGTTGTTGCGTCGATCAAGCGTTCTCGTGCGGGATTCAAAGAAGACACAAAGCCAGTTGCATCGTTTTTGTTTGTGGGGCCAACTGGAGTGGGAAAAACTGAATTGAGCAAATGTCTTGCCTCTGATCTGGGCATTGCATTTCATCGGTTTGACATGAGCGAATACCAAGAAAAGCATACTGTTTCACGTTTATTGGGTGCTCCCCCTGGATATGTTGGATATGAGGAGAGCGGATTATTAACAGATTCGGTTCGAAAGCAGCCACATTCTGTGCTATTACTCGATGAAATTGAAAAAGCTCATTCAGATATATTCAACGTGCTTCTGCAAGTAATGGATTATGCAACGATAACTGATAGCGCAGGAAGAAAAATAAGTTTCAAACATTGTACAATTATTATGACTTCCAACATTGGCGTCAGCAATATAGGCAAGTCTTTAATTGGATTTGGTGAACGTGTCGAACAGTCGAACATCGTCTACAAAGAGATTGAGAAGATGTTTTCTCCGGAGTTTAGAAATCGCTTGGACAAGATTGTGCTATTCGAGCATTTGAACAAGGAATCGATCAGGGCAATTGTAGACATGCACATGCAGAAGGTTTCGCAAAATCTTGCTAAAAAAAATGTTCAGTTACAATGGGATGATGCTGTTATTGATTGGATTGGTGAAAAAGCGTATTCAATTGAATTTGGAGCAAGAAACATAGACAGAACGATACACGCTGAGATAAATGATGTATTAATTGACGAACTATTGTTTGGCTCTCTTGCTGATGGGGGACAGGTTACGATCCATATTCAAAACGACGCTCTTTCATTTGAATATGGAGCTTAAAGAACTATATAAGAATGAACTTCCAGATCCAAATCTTGCGGACCCAAGTGGATTGCTGTTTGTCAGTGAGGGATTTGATCCGGCATTAACACTTACTGCCTATATGAAGGGAGTCTTTCCCTGGACCGATGATGGGGACATTGTTGGATGGTATTCTCCTGTTACACGACCCGTCATCACCAGAGAGTCTGCACATGTTCCTCGGCGGATAAAACGATATCTACGTACAAAGCAGTATAGGATCACGGTGAATGAATGTCCGAATATGGTGATATACCAATGTAGCCAAGTTCCTCGTAAATTCTCTAAGACATCATGGATAACCGAACGATTTATTCGGCACTACGATGAGTTGATTGATTTTGGCTATGTTCTTTCTGTTGAGGTATGGAATCATAATTTGCTTATCGGTGGATTATTTGGATTGGTGTTGGAGCAAGTCTTTTTCGGAGAGTCTATGTTTTCTGTGGCAGATTGTGCATCAAATTATGCCTTTGCCTATTTGATAGAATCATTGTTAGGAAAACAGTTTGTCTTGATTGACTGTCAAGTTACGTCTGACTATCTTACACGTTTTGGTGCTGTTGAAATCCCTCGAAGAAAATATATCAAACTGTTACAGGAAATATACAATCCGGCTACGCTGTAAATTCTTTTACGGTGGGAAAAAGTTTTTTGGTGAGTAATTTGTAAATCTCTTCTGGAGCAATCCCCGTTATTTTGTTAATCTCTGCCTTTGTTGAAATGACAGCAGGACTTTGCGGTTGAGTATTATTATCAAGATGAATAGCGACAAAAGGTGATTTCGGTGAGTGGTGATCAATCTCAACTACAATGCCGTATCGATTACCGGTGACCGCTACTATGCTTCCTAGTGGATACATAGAATTAGTGCGGATAAAGTCTTGAACGACAGGTGCCGAGAGCTTTTTGTTAGCTTGTTTTATAACAGCAACCATTGATTGATGTGCCGTATATCGTTTTCTGTAGGTGCGATCAGAAATCATCGAAGCAAATACACTACATACCGAAATGATTTTTGCATTCTGCAATATTTCATTCTCAGACAATCCTAAAGGATACCCGGCACCATTTACAAATTCACGACTTTGCAAAATAGCATTGCAGACTATGGGAGAACAATTGAGTGATTTTGCAATCTTATAGCCGTACACCGGGATCAAGGCGATTTGTTTCTTCTCATTCATGCTCAGATCACCCTCGTTGAAGATGACTGATTCAGGAAGATTTAGTATGCCAATATTATGAAGCATTGCTCCCATAGCAAGATCCACAAAATGATGATAGGGGAGTTTCAACTGAACTGCATAGGATATCACTAGGATTGTTGTTTTTAAGGCAGTTTCAGTGATGTGTGAAAATACTCTGTTTTCCGTTGTCGGCGTGATCATATGTTCAAGATACAAAATATGTTTTGAGTCTGATTTTACTTCAGAAATAATGCTATGGGATAATCCTGCAATATCATCGAGAGAGAAGCCTTGGAGAGTTTTCAAAACCCCTAAGATGCGGATAATTTCATGCGACCACGAATAGTATTTTTTCATCGCCTGAAGGATCTTTGGATCTCTTTCCGGGCCTTCTGGCTTTGGAGGAGCTGATCCTTTTATGGTGTATTGTACCGGTGTATCAATGGAGGTAGCTTTTTCTATAGTGAAACGTTCATCAAACTCCTTGTCAGTTAACTTGTTTTTGAGCTTCAAATCATACCGTTTGAACAACTGTAGCATTTCATCTGTTTCTGGAACGCCTTTGGAGATGATGAGGTATTCATCGTCTAAAAATATGTAACTCACCTTGCGAGGTCCTTACGTAGATGGAGTATAGTACAAACAAAGTCAAAAAGCAAGGTTGAAAATGATATCATATTCCTAGTGCACCCGTCCCTTTGTCTAATATATCTAACATTTGATAAAATATTTTAATTAAACAAGATGTATATTCTGTATCATGCCTTTTTAGAACGGTTTATTGGTGGAGTAGATGTATGAATTACGTAATTATTTTTCTGCGGGAGGAAATTCTTGCGTCTTTCTAGGACATGAATATATACTAGATATACATATACTGTAATTTTGGTAGTTGCCCATAAGGTAATAAGGAGGAATTATGAGACGTACATATTTTATTTTCATAGCATTGGTGACTTTTATTGCAGGTGGGGTTTTTGCTCAAGAGGCAGAATGGGGGCATTTCGACATCCCTCCCCTTGAGAAAAAGATAGACACAGAGTACAGCGTTAAATATGCACTGCAGGTATCTCGCTATTTAGATGACTACGATCAGAATGAAAATTCTCTTTTCGGGTCTACATTCCAAAGCGAGGGCCTTTCGAACTGACTGTCCGTGCTCCACTTCACAACAAAAGATGGGTTTTTGACGGTCCTGACTCCTACTATAAGATTGAGTTCCACCCGGGAGATCCCAAGCACAAAACCACATTAATCAAAGTTATTTTCTTTGGGGCGATCCACGAATTGTCATACTCGGATTTGCTGGAGGAAGATAGACATGGAATATATGAGTTAAACGCCGGATTTACCGAAGAACTCATCCGAGAAGACATGCAAAAAGTATTAGACTATGTGATATCACAGTACCAATAACTACCGCATGAACTTTGAAAAATGCTCCTCGCTGATTATCTTAATCGGGTGCCCTTTATCTCGGTAGTTCATTGCTTTTACTATCTTAGTCCCGCAGTTAGAGTGTATCCAGGTGTATGTTGCGTACTCCCCAACTAACAAATAATCAAGCTGCGCTGTTACATTTCTTTTTATTGCCCCGCCGAGCCTTTCAATGTATTTTTCTATTCCTCCTCTTGATCCTCCCATCAAAACAAACCCCCCAGTTAAACAAAAAGTTTTGTCTGGAAAGATAATCTCAGGAGCAGGATCATCAAGTGCTAGCTCTGTGCTCTTTTGGGTGAATAACTGAGAGGGGGAGCTTACATACTCTCTAAGATTTTTTAACAAAGACTTGCTTTCTTTTTTATCAACCACCCCATCTTTCAGGGCGTCTTCTACTCGCTTTGCTAGCTTGTTGGCAAGCGGGTCGTTCTCTAAATAAGCCCGATTTGCAGTTAGCCATTTTTTTAGGAATTTTGTTTCTTTCGAATTCACTAAATCGTCCGCAATAACTCCCCGAGCCGCTCCAACCAACTCGTCGGACGCACGTTGCTCTATTTCCTTTTTACGGATGTTGCGTATTTTTTGGGTTTTGTTTTCCATATACTCCTCCTATGCGCTACACAAAAATATATATAAATTATACTTAATATTATAGAGGAATTGCAGAGAGCACAATACGCTTAAAAAATCTATCCTACTTGAGAGAAACCAGAAATAGTCCTACTATATATGCCATGCACCGAGCAAAACGAATTTCTCAGGTTGAATACGCAATCCGCGGCCCGCTATTATTGCGCGCATTGGAACTTGAAAAGCAAGGTGTCGATATACTAAAGCTGCATATTGGCAATACGCAACCTTTTGGATTTCATGCTCCTGAAGTTTTGGTTGATGCCTGTGTAGAAGGGTTGCAAAGTGGTGCATCGCATGGATATACGCATTCACAGGGGCCTGAAGCGGTGCGTGAATCTTTGGTTGCATATTATCAGCGACGAGGACTCCAATTCAAAGCAGAGCATTGTTTTTTTGGCAATGGAGTGAGTGAATTAGTGCGCCTGTGTTTGGATTGCTTATTGAATGAAGGGGATGAAGTATTGCTCCCATCTCCTGCATATCCCTTATGGGCCGCTGCTGTTCGTTTAGCAGGTGGAATTCCTGTCTTCTATTACTGCAAAGAAGAACAAAACTGGGAACCTGACGGTGAACACATCGAATCATTGCTTAGTTCTCGAACAAAGGCGGTTGTTGTGATTTCTCCGAACAATCCAACGGGAACTGTCTACAGAAAAGAAGTATTGCAACAACTATATTCCATTGCAGTTAAGCATCAACTTGTTCTTTTTTCTGATGCGATCTATGAACATATCACCTATGGTGAAATTCCCTATACAGCGATTTCTTCGCTTGGAGATGAAACGTTGACAGTTCATTTTCTGGATTGTCGAAGGAATTTTTTGCACCGGGGTTTCGCACTGCTTGGGCTTGCATCTCTGGGGTTACGCCGAAAAACAAGGATTATCTAGATGCACTCTATTTGTTGTGTTCCTTACGATTGTCACCAGTACATCCTATACTCCATGGCGTTCCGGCGATATTGGAACGTGGTTCTGGCATTGAATCTTATACGCAGCCGGGCGGGCGACTTCGTGAACAGCGCGATGCATGCGTGCGTGCATTTGCCGCAATTGATGGACTTAGTTGTGTGACGCCGACGGGTGCATTGTATGCTTTTCCAAAAATTAATGTTGAACAGTTTGCTATTACCGACGATGAACAGTTCGCGTTTGATTTGTTGGAAGATGCACATATACTCGTAGTTCATGGTCGTGGATTTACGTGGAATGCTCCAGATCATTTTCGCATCACCTTTCTTCCGCATACCGCCGAGTTAACGCAAGGCTTTGAAAAACTAAAATCTTTCTTATCAGATTACCGGCAATCATAATGGATATTCGACTGCGCTATGCGCCATCTCCAACAGGACTCCAACATTTGGGAGGAATTCGGACAGCATTGTTTTGCTATTTGACCGCGAAAACGCAGGGTGGGCGCTTCATCTTGCGTATTGAAGACACTGACAGATCTCGATACCATCCCGATGCATTGCAAGATTTGTACGCTACGCTATCATGGCTTGGCATTTCGTGGGATGAGGGCCCCAATCGAGAAGGAGATTATGGACCATATCTGCAATCAAGCAGGATTGAACTATACCATGAATATATTGAGAAACTCATTCAGAAGAACATTGCATATCGCAGTGAAGAAGAACGTTCTGTCGATGGCAAAGCTGAAATCTCCACCGTTGTTCGACTGAGGCTACCTGAAACAGGTTCGATCAAGGTGAGAGATAATCTGCTTGGTGATTTGGAGTTTCAATTTGATGCTATTCCGAGGGACCCTGTCTTATTGAAATCAGATGGCTTTCCTACCTACCATTTTGCAAGTGTTGTGGATGATTATCTTATGAAGATTACCCATGTGTTGCGTTCGCAAGAATGGGTGTCATCGCTGCCTATTCATTGGTATTTGTATGAATCATTACAATGGAAGAAGCCTGCGTTTTATCATCTTCCTCTGATTATTGGTAATGATGGAAAAAAGCTCTCCAAGCGGCATGGTGCAACCTCGGTGCTCACCTATCGCGATGCGGGCGTGCTGCCACAAGCGATGTGGAATTTTTTGGTGTTATTGGGATGGTCATATGATGACAAAGAGCATTTTTTTTCTCAACAAGATCTGTTGAAACTGTTTTCAGTGCAGGGAATAAACAAATCACAAGCGATGTTTGATCAACAACGGCTCTATTCTTTGAATGCTGAACATATCCGCGCTTTATCGAGGGAGGAGTTTTTTGCATATTGTCAGCAGGCATTACAATCTGAATCAGATGGCACAATCCAAATGGAGTCTCATCGATTCTGGTCTCTTGCATCCTTGTTGCAAGAACGCTGTTCTTGTTTTGCAGATATTCGTGAGCATTGGTACTATGTTGGCTATGCAATAAAAAACGATGACGGAAAACGGTTTGCCCACCTCTCTTCCTGTGATGAGGGCTGCAGACGTATTCTTGATGCAATGATACCTATCTTGAACAAATTGTCTGATAAAAAAACAAAAAAGGCTATTCCATTTTCCCAAGATAACGACATAGAATTAAACCATCAGCAAGAAAGTGAACACATTGTAAATACGATGAAAGACGCAGCGACAAAGCTTGGCGTTACAAACAAGGTATTTTTTATGTGTGTGCAAGAATCGATCACTGGGCAAAAAAAAGCATTGCCGGTAGCAAGGGTGATTCTTGCAATTGGACTTGAAGAGGCGATAGCCCGGCTAGAAGAGAGGAGAAAAGATAATGGAGTTTAGTTTTGATACAATTGTTGCTCTAGCAAAGAGAAAGGGGTTTGTGTTTCCTTCTTCTGAAATCTATGGAGGGCTTTCTTCAGCTTGGGATTATGGTCCCATGGGTGTACAGTTGAAAAACAATATTCAGAACCGCTGGTGGCGCGCAATGACACAGCTGCGCGAAGATATCGTTGGGTTAGATAGTGCTATACTCATGCATCCGCGTGTCTGGGAGGCTTCAGGACATGTGGAGAATTTCATCGATGTCATGGTCGAGGATACGGTTACCAACGAACGTTATCGATTTGATCATCTTCCTGCAGAATGTCAGAAAAAAAACATCAGTCCAAAGGGAAACCCACTTTCAGAGAAAAAACCATTTAATCTCATGTTTGAAACTGCAATCGGGGCGATGAAGGACAGTTCGCAAAAGATTTATTTGCGCCCGGAAACTGCACAGGGTATCTATGTAAATTTTAGGAATGTGATGCAGACAACTCGTCAAAAGATTCCGTTTGGTATAGCGCAAATTGGAAAGGCATTCAGAAACGAAATTGTCACAAAGAGCTTTATTTTTCGCACTTGTGAATTTGAACAGATGGAGATGCAGTTTTTTGTTTCTCCCGAAGAGGGTGCGCAGTGGTTTTCGTATTGGAAGGAACAGCGCTTTGCTTATTATGCATCACTTGGAATTCGGCCAGGGCATCTACGTATACAACCACATGGTGATGATGAACTTGCGCATTATGCAAAACAGGCGGTCGATATCCAATACAATTTTCCTTTTGGATGGCAGGAGTTAGAGGGTATTCATAACCGCAGTGATTATGATTTACAACAACATACGCAGTATTCAGGAACTGAACTTAGCTATTTTGATCAAGAAAAGAATGAGAAATACACCCCCTTTATCATTGAAACGTCGGTGGGACTGACTCGATCTCTCTTGATGGCGCTATGTGATGCCTATGACGAGCAAGAAGTACAGAATGAAAAACGAGTGGTGCTTCGATTTCACCCACAGATTGCTCCGATAAAGCTTGCGGTTCTCCCCTTGGTTAAGAAAGATGGGTTGAGGGAAAAGGCATATACGCTATTCAAATCCTTGCAAGAACATTTTGCGGTTGTTTTCGATGTTGGTGGAGCAATTGGCAGACGATATCGCCGACAAGATGAAATTGGCACGCCGTATTGTATCACGATTGATTATCAGACTATGGACGATGACACAGTGACGCTGCGATTTAGAGATAGCATGGAGCAGCGGAGAATAAAGCACCATGAAATTGTCCACGTGCTTAATCAAGAAGACAAATCCTATACGAGAGTTGAATAAGAACCTGCAATGAAAAACCTTATAAAACACCTCCAAGACAGACATCTCTGTGCACAATATTCAGACATGGCAGGGATCGAAGAACTTTTTTCAAAGAATAAACTTGTCATATATCATGGCATCGATCCGACAGCGGGCAGTTTGCACATAGGAAATTTGGTTCCCCTGCGCCAGATCAAGGTGCTTGTTGAGAATGGACAGCAATGCATCCTCTTGTTGGGTGAGGGGACGACGCATATTGGAGATCCTTCCGGAAAGACTGAAACGCGAAAATTGTTGCAGAAAGAACAGATTGCCAAAAATAGAAAACGGCTTGAATCACAGATACGCGCATTAATGAAGGCTTGGAACTGTGAGGTTAGCTTTGCGAACAATGCAGACTGGTTGTTGGATCTGCAGTATATTGATTTTTTGCGGGAGATAGGGTCACATTTTTCCGTCAATCGCATGCTGAGTTTTGAAAGTTATCGCCAGCGCATGGAAAAGGGGTTGTCTTTTATTGAATTCAACTATCAACTTTTGCAGGCCTATGATTACTATGTGCTGCATCAAAAACATGGGGTAAACCTTCAGGTTGGCGGGGACGATCAATGGGGGAATATCGTTGCGGGGATTGATCTCATTCGACGAAAAACAAGCGATCAGGTATACGCCATGACAGTGCCATTGTTGACAACTGCAAGCGGTAGCAAGATGGGCAAAACCGAACGTGGAAGTGTCTATCTTGATGCGGACATGACCTCTGTGTTTGAATTTTTTCAATATTGGCGAAATGTAGCAGATAGCGACGTAGAAAAATTGATGCGCATCTATACCGATTATTCTGTTGAAGAAATACAATCACTGACAAATGTTACAGGATCAGCGATCAACGAGGCAAAGAAGCAGCTCGCCAGTGCGGTTACTGCATATGTCCATGGCGAAGAAAAAACGCAAGAATTGCTGCAATCGATTGATTCCATCTACACAGGTGATGGATCGTCGGTATCTCAGATTCCTTCAAAAGAGGTCAGTCTTGCCTATGTTCAGAAGCACCTGCCCTTGGTCTCGGTGTATGTAGAGGTGGGACTCTGCAAATCCACAAGCGAAGCGCGACGCTTTATCGCACAGGGTGGGTTATACCTCAACGGCAACAAGGTTTCTTCACATACGACGGTGTTAGATGAGACCGCTGTTGTTGATGGAAAAGTACACTTGCAGGTGGGGAAGAAACGAATAGCTATTTTGCGTATTGTATAACCTATTCTGGTTATTCAGTCATGTCTGAGCTTTTGTGAATCATCCGGTGATGCCCAAGAGGCGTTTAATCAAGCGAAATATACGAATAAAAATAGAAGGATGTTCAAGTTTTTTTAGGGTATCTTTGCCTTCTTGGAGTTCCCGCTCGGTGAAATCTTTCCGGTGTAGGTTTTCTTCGAGTTCAATTTTCAACAAAAGATTTCGTTTTGAACTATGCAGGATTCTCACCTCGATATAGTCGAAGCCCAAGGCGCGAACTGCCTCAAGCCTGCGATGTCCTGCAATGAGGTTGAAATGTTGATCAACAATGATGGGATTTATTAAGCCAAATTTTCGGATGCTTTCTTTCAGCTCAGCGATATTTCCAAGATCTCTTCGCACTCGCTGGTTAATTTGAATATCGCTTACTGCAACTTGATGAATTTCTTTCATGGATCTACTCTAGTAATGGATTCTCATCGTCGGAAAGAATCAGGTTGAGATTTACATCGCGAAAGCTATCTGCTGATTCTTCTTCTCCATCGTTCAACGATGAATCGGTGATTGGATTATTTTCGGTGAGATCGGTAGGAATGCTCTGCACAGATTGTTCACCGACTGTTTCAAAAAAATCACTGTTGAATAAGAGAGGATCATCTAGATCAAAATCGTTTTCCAATTGATCGCGTAGGCGATAGATTAGTTCGTCTTCCTCTGCGATGCTCTCTGTGGCGGTCTGCGCAAATACAGTTGGTTCGGTACCGCTGACAAAAATTTCGTTGATAATACGTTTGTCATAATTTTCTGGAGGAAGCAAGCCACCTTCTGCGGTTACCCAGGTATTCACAATACCTTCAGGCCGTATGAAATCACGATGCGGGAGCTCTGCGTGCATATAATCCATCAGCTGACTCCAAACAGGACCAGTGGTTATTGCTCCAGTTTGATTTGTGCCAAGAGAATTGCTTCCTCCCTTGTCGAATCCAATCCAAACAGCGGTCGTCATATACGGAGAAAATCCCACCGTCCATGCATCTGACCAGTTTTGCGTAGTGCCGGTTTTTCCAGCAATGGGATGATCAAATCCATCCACCAATCGGTTGGCATAGGAAAGTGTTCCTGATTCTACAGTGGTTCTGAGCATGCTCGTCATGATATAGGCAGTCTGGGGTGATATGATATTTTTGATACCTTGTTGCTTTTGAAGAATATCTTTTTCTGGGTTGATAACAATGTTTCTTCTTCGATCTTCCACATATCGAACTGAAATTGGCATGACCGGCTTGCCGCCACGAGCAAATGCCGAATATGCAGAAGCCATTTCAATAGGAGCGACGGCAACTACGCCGAGTCCCACAGGATAATGATAGGTGAAATTCCGCTTTTCAAAATCCGATTGTGAAACAGAGAGTAATCGTGAGGCGATGTCTAAAGCATCGTGAAAGCCAACTCGTTCAAGTATTTTAAGCGAGGGAACATTCATCGACCTCGACAGGGCATATCGAACAAGCACTGGGCCGGCCCATTCGTTCTTGTAGTTGTTAGGAACATAGGGGGTGCCATCTCCATTCCAAAAGACGACGGGACTATCATAGATCAGCGTTGCTGGTGTTATGATTTCTTTTTCAACAGCAGCAGCATAGTAGAGCGGTTTAAACGATGATCCTGGCTCAACGAGCGCATCTGTGGCGCGGTTGAATTGGTTTCGTGTTTCAAAATTACTGCCTCCAACCATCGCGAGAATATATCCATTATCGTTATCAAGTGTGATGAGTGCCCCCTCAACATCGGTTCTTCTTTCAATAGATTGAATGTTCTGATAGGTTTCATCGACAACAAGGCGCACATTACTTTCTTCTGAAACACCAGAAACCAGGCTCACAAGATCAACAATCCCAGCAAGTTCGGTTTGAAAATAATCTTTTGCAGCTTTCTCTTGCGTTTTTGTTCCAACATAGAGCTCATCGATGTTGTACAACAAGGATAGGAGATTCACAACCTGGGTCACATTTCTTGCGGAGGCATTATAGCGGGATGCGTTTTGTTTATAAATACGATTTGCTTTTTCGAGACCTTCTTGCATCAAGCGTTCTGCTTCGGCTTGATAATCAAGGTCAAGCGAACTATAAATGCGGAGCCCATCCTTGTTTATATCCCAACTCCCTAGCAATAATTCAGATTCAAGTTGATATCGGATGTATTCGCTGTAAAACGGAACCTTGTCCTTCCTGTCAAAGAATGCAGTTGATGTGTTAGAACGTGAAAAATCGTAATTGTCCCAATACGCATTTAAAGATAAGACTGCCTCTCGGTGGGTGAGGAGATTATTTGCAACCATTTGATCTAAGATAGTCTCTTGCATCGTTCTGGCCCGATTAGGTCGTCGAATGGGTGAGTAGAGCGATGGATTTGCAAGTTGAATAACCAGTAGTGCTGATTCTGCCGGGCTGAGTTCTCGGGCGCCATGTCCAAAATAAAATTCACTTGCGGTTTCCACGCCATATGTTCCATGCCCAAAGGCCATCGTGTTCACATATTGTTCAAGAATTTCTTTTTTTGTGTAGTTTCTTTCAAGTTGAAAAGCCCACCACAGCTCGCGTATTTTTCGAGAAATCGAAAATTCAGAACGATCAGCATACAAGGTGCCTGCCAACTGTTGGGTGAGGGTGCTCCCTCCAGAGATATACTGTCCGGTTAATAGCTTCCAGATAGCTCGTGAAAATCCCCGAATGCTAAATCCATAATGGTGAAAAAAGTTCTGATCCTCGCGGGTGATCAAGGCATCGATCAAATGCCGGGGCAGTTCGTCGATGGGCGCCAATTCGCGTTTTTCAGACGAAAAGAACTCGGTGATAATGCGGCCTTTTCTGTCCAATAATTGTGAAGGAAGATGCTGCGTTAATTTGGTGAATTGTGTTGATATGGCAATATTTTGCGTACTTGCATACGCAACGCCAAGGCCAATTGCAACCAGAAATATACAAATTATAGCTAGGCTTGCAAAGAAAATCACAAGATTTTTGCGCACTATGGTGTACATACTCAAAGTCTATGATCTTCCTATGCTTTGTCAAGTCGATGAGCTGTCATGATGGGCGATAATCACATCGGCTATCTGATTAGAAAGGCTGCGGTGCAGTATATGATTGCTTGGAGAATGGTTATTGAATGATGCCATATTTTGGCAATAGCAACAGAGGATTGATGAAGGTATCGCCCTTTTGGATCTCAAAATGAAGGTGTGGACCGGTTGAAACTCCTGAATTTCCTACTGCGCCAATGACGGAGTTAGGGTCAACATTGTCGCCAATTTTGCTGTACGTTGCAGAAAGATGTCCATATCGAGATATATACCCGAAATCATGTTCAATGGTAATCACCAGGCCAAGCTGACTGTCATCTTCTATGGAGCTGATAACACCGCTGCGCGCACTGTACACCGGGGTTCCATGCGGAGCACCAAGATCAATACCATTATGGTGGTGCATATACCCTTGAATTGGGTGATTTCGTATCCCAAAAGGAGAGGTCAGGCGCATGATGGTCAATGGAAATTCAAACAGGGAGCGCAAAAATTGTGATCGTTCGTATGCAGTCAGATCGATTCCCTCGTAAAAAATCCCTAGCTTGGGTGCATCATCCGTCGTAATCGCGATTTTTTGACCTATCGCATTGTTGTTGTCTAGCCTACGCACAATAAGTTGATGCAAGACTGTGCGGTTGGTTTCTGGAATGAATATACCCGGTCTATCAGGAATGACGATGATTTTGCCCTCCAGTGGTTCTTGCATTTGAGAAACATCGTTGAAAGTGGCGATTGTTGCATAGGGGAGCATCAACCGAGAAGAGACGCGCAACAAGGTATCCCGTGGATTAACTGCGTATTCATATAGCTGCAGCGGGGGATGTTCGACGTTTTGAAGACGATTTTGGTAATACGTTGCGACACTGTTTTGTTGTTGCACAAAGAGTAAATCATTGAGATCTAATGCTTGCATCTGAGGATATGCAGAGATATAGGCGGCTATTAAGAGAAGCGCTACGCTGTATATTTGTTTTTTATGCCATATCACGGATTTTGATGTTATTCACTCGATGGAATAATAACAGTAGTGCTTATACTATAGGCAATTACGAATACGATTGCAAACAACAGTTGTAACTCCACGCGTTTTGCAATGATGGCATAGAGTATTGCAGCAGCAATGATCGCATAGATGCATACGAGAAGGATTTTTCTCGCACGTGAAAGATGTTTCGCTCGTTTAATCAGTGATCTCAGCATCAACCCCGAAAAGAGGCAAAGTACTCCATATGAAAAGATGGTATTACTGAGAGTATACATGCCCCAAATAGGAAGAGTGATGCTCAGACTCAACAAAATAATGAATAATACTATGCTTGGAATGAGAAGTAGGGATCGAAACCACGTAACAGATTGCTTTTTCATGCGGGCACGCCAAAGTATTCGTTGTTTTTTGTCGATACTAACCATGTGAAATGGTAGTTTGATGATTTGCCTGTGTCAATTTATAGGTGAATCGTTGAATAACTCTGGGTGTTCGTATAATATAGATTGTCGTACGAGCTAGACGTTATTATGCCAAAAGTTACTCAATATAGAGCACAATCCATTATTTATTTTGAAGGCGATAAATCTGAAAAGGTATACATCTTGAAGTCAGGACATGTGGTCTTGGCTACTACAGATATCGAAACTGGAGAACCGGTGCGTAGCTCGGTACAAATTGGTGAGTTTTTCGGTGTTGGATCTGCACTGAGTAATTTCCCTCGGAGTGAGAATGCAAAGGTGGTGAAGGATTCTCAGATAGTTGTCATGACTGTTGCTGAGTTTGAGCAATTAATTCAGAGCAATCCTCGAATTATGCTGAAGATGCTGCGGGTTTTCTCCACACAATTGCGTCGTATTCACGCGAAGGTGCAGTCCTTGCTCAACGAGGATGAAGCACAGAGTGATGCTTCAGAGGGCTTGTTTCATAGCGGTGAGTATTATTTTGCGCATGAAAATTATGATTTTGCAAAGTATGCGTTCAAAAAATACCTGGCGGAATATCCTACAGGGGTACGGGCAGAGGCTGTAAAAAAATACCAACTACAGATTGTAAGTGCTACTGGAGAAGAAGCTTCACAGTCTGAGGCGACTACTGACGATGATTCATCGGTGATGTCTTTGTTTGATACAGATGCTGGTGGAGATATCGCGTCATTCGAGCCAAAGTTTACGGCTGCAAAGGATAAATTTTCTGCAGGGGCTATTCAAGAGGCTTATCAGCTTCTAAAAGAGATTGTCGAATTAAAGGGAGCATCAAACAACGATTTGTGGCCGGATGTTCTGTTGTATTATGGAAGGTGTCTCTATCGATTACAGAATTATCAAGAAACAGTGCAGGTGTTGTCGGAATTTGCAAAGAACAATTCCACTCATTCACGTGTGTTTGAGGCGATATTTTATATTGGTGATGCGTATCGATATCTGCACGAACATGAGCGTGCGCGGTTGTTTTTGCAACGGGCGCTGCAATTTCCTGGAATTGATGCACAACTGAGTCAACGGATTAAAGAAATCTTGGAGGAACTCCAATGAGCATGCAATCACTTGATAGATTTGCCATTTCATATCCAAAGGGAGCGATGATATTTTGTGAATCCGAGCGCGGTGACACATTCTATCTTATTCAGCATGGCCGGATACAAATTACCAAGATTATTGGTTCCATTGAAAAGACGCTGGATGTTCTCAATCCTGGAGAATTGTTCGGCGAGATGGCCATTCTTGAAGAAGCGCCACGGTCTGCAAGTGCCACTGCGCTTGATGCGGTAACCCTGCTTGAATTTACAAAGCAAAACTTTGAGCTGCTGCTTGAAGGAAATCCACAGATTGCGTTGCGATTGATGAAGTTGTTTTCAAAAAGAATTTATGATCAACGTAGGCGTTTTATGATTTTGCGCCTGCCGAATGTGCATGTGCGTGTTGCTGATGTGTTTCTCATGCTTGATGAGGGGCTGCCACATACTGATGAAGAGGAAAAGAGCCGTACCTTTCAAACTACTATTGAAGATATCGCGCATTGGGCGGGTATTTCAAAGGAAGAGTGCCGATCTGCGATCAATCAGTTTGCAAAACAACGAAGACTTGAAGTGCAACGAGACAAGATATACGTGCACAATATCCATGATTTGGCACGTTACGTATCGTCACAACGAAAATTAACTACGTAACACTCGCGTTTAAACCTATCTTCAACCCAAAATTGCATACTGCAAATGTTGTTAAACAAGGGCAAGATCCAAAGGAATCAACCGATGATTTTCGGATGCTTGTGTTTGATCTTCCAGCGTATTACACTAATTCATTATGAAAGGTGTAATTAAATCATTAGAAGAACAGCCGGTGGTAGCCATTCGTGTTCAAACTAAGATGACTGAACTGGCAAAAGTTCTCACCTCAGTCTATACATCTGTCAGTACATATATCAAAGACAAGGGTCTAACGACACGTGGAACGCCGTTTGTGCAGTATTTCGCTATGAACTGGGAAGAGTTCTCAAAAAAGAGTCTATTGCTCTATACATTGAAGAACTTTAACGCAGTATACGATATTTGTGCGGGAATTCCAGTGGATAGGCTGACAGAATCGGCTGATGGCATTGAATCGTTTTCATTTCCTTCGGGACGCTATCTTGAGTTTGAGCATATCGGATCTTATATGAAGCTTGGAAAAACGTATAAAGCCTACATAGCAGATGCCTTGAAGAACGACCTCGCTCTGAAACCTGAAACAACTGAGTATTATCTCAACGCACCTGGTGATGTGCCGACGCGAGAACTAAAAACGTTGATACAAGTCCCGCTAATTTCTTAGATGCTGACCTGAAACAAAAGAATATCTATTTAGCAGGTCTGGCAATCTTGTCATATCAAGGTGTTTGGATAGTCATTCTTCAATCAAAGCAAGAAAGCTTTTTTGCCAATTGGGTGATGCGATGCATTCCCCATGGTCGCTGTACCGTTACATATTCACAGTGATGGAGTTGCATCCCAGCCTTATTACAGGTGAGATGTAGTTGATTGGTAAGAACACCGAGCGGTGTCTTATCTTGTTCAGAATGGGTAATACATGCATACACATGGATATAGGTAAGCAACCCTTCCATCTTCCCGTTTGTTAGCGTATAGGCAAATTCAACGTTGAAAACACGATCAAACCATCCTTTCAGAATGGCAGGCAGCATTGCCCACCACAGTGGAAAGACGAGGAAGAGTCGTTTTGTGGCATGGAGCATTGACTGATGTCGCTGAATATTGGGATCAAATGAAAATTTTCTGCGAAGCTCGGTATACGAAAGCAGTGGGTTGAATCGCTCTTCATACAGATCTAACAAATGCGTGGGTGCTAGTTGTTCCAATTCTTTTTTTAATGCATGAGCAAGGCATGCACAGGTGCTTTTTTCATCGGGATGTGCTAAGACAATTGTTGCATTTTCAGACATAAGAGGTGGTGCTGTATAGTGAGAAGGCTAGGCTTATACGCGCTATACCTTGTTCTGCATAATAAGTATATAGTACAATACAATATGGCAGCAACAAATACCCCAAACAATTCAGTATCTTTAGAAAAAAAGGGTACGTTCTATAAGAAAGAATACTCTCATGAGAGAAAACGCTCTTTGCGAACACTGTTCAAGCCCCGTGAAAAGAAGAGATATGGCCTTATAGGTGATAGTATTATTCATTACGCTGTTGCTTGGATATTGCTGGCAATCTATGGAGGAAGGGCTTGTCCATTTGTAACAGGGGTGACTCTGACTTCTGCCTTCATTGGGTTGGGGGTCACTATTGGTAGCGTCTATTGTCTTCGTGTTTTGTTTTTTACAATATTCAAACCCTTGTTCCTGCGTTCTTCCAGCAAAACGTACCTCTTTATTGAAACACTGTTTTTTGTGCTGTGGGGAATTCTTGGTGTGATTTGGGGACTAAGGTTTGAAGGATTTCATATGGAAGGGGTATTAAAAATGCTCCTAGGAACCATTATTCCTGGTTTCTTTTTTAGTATTGAAATGCTCAATGCGCGTGAAAGATATTTCATTTACCTGGGGAAACAAGAAGGAAAATATGTGCTCTATCGCAATAAGTATTTTTCATTGCGAAAGAAGATTTTGCTCTTTGGCATCCTCTCGATTGGATTAGTTGGGATAACAATAACCCTCACCACCTATAAAAATTTCCTTTGGACGATTAACAACATCGATATGTATTCTAACCGTGAAATATTGCTGTCTGTTTTTAAAGAGACGTTATTTGTTATCGGCATATTTCTTGGATTAGTGGTAAAGCTTATTGTCAGTTATTCACAAAACCTTTCATTGTATTTTCTGATTATCACGTCGACATTGGACGATATAGCTGCTGAAAAATTCTCTGAGCGTATTCCTATTACTACCTTCGATGAATTTGCGGTTCTTTCCAACCATGTCAATTCGATCAGCACGGAGCTTGCAGAAAAAAAGAAGATAAAAAGTATTTTTGGAAAGATTATGAGCCCTGTTATTGCTCGCAGGTTGTTAGATTCACAGGATGACACAAGGCAAGGGTTTGAAGATGAACTAGTGATTCTGTTTTCAGATATTCGAAGTTTTACGACGTTTTCTGAGACAAGGAAGCCCGCTGAGGTCGTTGCTGTTTTGAATGAGTATTTCACTGCAGTTGTCGGGGTGATAAATCAAAATGGTGGCATTGTGGACAAGTTTATGGGAGATGGTATCATGGCTATTTTTGGTATTGAAAGCAAAGAGGGTGCTGCACTTGCTGCAACAAAGGCGGCTTTAGAAATGCAAGAGATTGTAAAAAAGAAATTTCCGAAATTTTCCATAGGGGTCGGCATCCACACCGGATTAGTCACAGCAGGACTTATTGGTTCGCCGGAGCGATTGGAATTCACGGTTATTGGCGATACGGTGAATACTGCTTCGCGATTGGAAAGTGCAACAAAAGAAGTGAAGATGGGGATCGTCATATCTGAAAATATCCACGAAAAGATAGCAAGCAAGTACAAGATGTTCAAAGATATTGGAGCACTCCAACTAAAAGGAAAGGACATCTCAATCAATTGTTATGGGCTGGCTACCTAGGCAGAATGATGATTGTTGACTTGCAAATCATTGCTATGCTATTTTGAGCAATGACTGATAGCGATATTATCGATTCTTTGAGCAAGGTCAGTGATCCTGAGATTGGACTAAACATTGTCGATGTAGGACTCATTTATCACGTTAAAGTGAAAAGTGATACCTCAGTTGAGGTTGAATATACGTTAACGACACCGGGATGCCCGCTTGCCGATGTTATTGAAAATGATATTCGATCAATCTTAAAAGAAGACTGGAATATAGAAGAGGTAGCCTTAAAGCTGGTCTGGACGCCACCGTGGTCAATTGATTTTATGAGTGAGTCTGCGCGACTAGAATTAGGGTATCCAATTTAATTATTTAGAAAGTGAGAAATTCTCGTGAATATTATTTGTAAAAATATACAAGCATGGATAGGGGACAAGCAGATTCTTCATGGCGTTGATATAGCGCTGCAATCGGGAGAGATTCATGCAATGATGGGGAAAAATGGCTCAGGTAAGTCAACCTTTGCCAATGTCTTGTTTGGAAATCCAAGCTATGAGGCAAGAGGAAGCATTCTTGTTGATGGTGAAGAAATTATTGAATTGGAGCCTCATGAGCGTGCAGCGAAGGGACTGTTCTTGGCGTTTCAATATCCTGTTGCAATTCCGGGTATTACGGTGGGGCGGTTTTTAAAGCGAGTGCACGACACCCTCTATCCAAACGATGAAAAGCGGAAAAGAGGATTTGTTAAACACCTACGCGACTCCATGGATTTCATGGGGATTGATCAGCAATTCATCAACCGTTATCTAAACGATGGATTTTCTGGGGGAGAAAAGAAGCGAATGGAAATTCTGCAGATGCTTGTTCTCAATCCCCGATTTGCAGTTCTTGATGAGACCGATTCCGGTCTAGATATCGATGCGTTAAAAGTGGTAGCAAAGGGGATAAATGCCCTCTATGGTGATACTTTTGGAGCCTTGGTTATAACGCATTATCAAAGAATTCTCACCTATATCAATCCGCAAAAAGTACATCTTATGTACAAGGGGCGAGTCGTGCACAGTGGTGGCCCAGAACTGGTGGACCAACTCGAACGCGATGGATATGAATGGATAGAACGTAAATTTGGAGCATCACATGCAACAAGCTGATATTGGCGAATACAAATTTGGATTTTATTATCCGGATGAATCGGTGTATAAAACTGCGCCGGGACTGAACGAAGATGTTGTTCGATATATTTCACAACAGAAGGATGAACCAGAATGGATGCTTTCGTATCGATTGCAGGCTTTGGAGGTGTTTCAACAGAAACCGATGCCGCAGTGGGGTGCCGATCTGAGCGATATTGATTTTGATAGTTTTCATTATTACGCCAAGCCGGTGGAAAAACAGCAAAAAACATGGGATGACCTGCCTGAAAATATTCGTGAGACTTATGAGCGCTTGGGTATTCCTGAAGCAGAGCAACGTTTTCTTGCAGGGGTAGGCGCGCAATATGATTCAGAGGTGGTCTATCATAATTTGAAAGATGAACTGGAAGAAAAAGGGGTCATTTTCAGCGATCCTGAAACAGCTGTTCGGGAACACCCTGATATTGTGCAAAAGTATTTTGGAACGGTGATTCCCTATAATGATAATAAGTTTGCCGCTTTGAATACTGCGGTGTGGAGTGGAGGCAGCTTTGTCTATATTCCAAAGGGAGTACAGGTTGATATTCCCCTGCAGGCCTATTTTCGCATCAACCTTCAAAATTTTGGACAGTTCGAGCGAACCTTGATCATTGCAGAAGAGGGCAGTTTTGTTCACTACGTTGAGGGGTGTACCGCACCGGTATACACCAGTAATTCACTGCATTCTGCAGTGGTAGAGATTATTGCTCTTGAAGGCGCACGCGTGCGGTATAGCACGATTCAAAACTGGTCGAGCGATGTGTATAATCTGGTTACTAAGCGAGCGGTGGCTCACAAGAATGCAACTGTTGAATGGATTGATGGAAATCTTGGCAGCAAGAGAACGATGAAATATCCATCAGTATACCTCATGGGCGAGGGAGCTCACGGTGAAGTGCTTTCGATTGCCTTTGCAGGCTCTGGGCAAGAGCAGGATTCGGGCGGAAAGATCGTCCATGTTGCTGATAGCACCAGTTCGGTGATTACTTCGAAGTCGATTTCAAAGGATGGGGGAACAAGTACCTATCGAGGGCAAATCAAGGTAGAAGAGGGGATAAAAAATGCACGTGCTAATGTTGTGTGTGATGCCTTGTTGATCGATGGTGATTCGGTGAGCAACACGTATCCTTATATGGATATTAAAAGCAATATGGTGTCCATAGAACACGAAGCGCGGGTGAGCAAGATCAGCGAAGATCAATTGTTCTATCTCATGAGCAGAGGGCTCGATGAAGCTGAGGCCTCCTCTATGATTGTGAATGGATTTCTTGACCCCTTGGTTAAACAACTTCCCATGGAATATGCGGTTGAATTGAATAAACTCATTGAATTAGAGATGGAAGGCTCGGTAGGATAATCGATGGATGTGAAAACTGATAATTTGCATCGCACGTATAAAAGTGCGGTGTTTCAAGAATACTGCAAGCAAGCACTAGAAACGTTTCGATCAATGAAATGGCCAACGATACACGATGAACAATGGCACCGAACTGATATCAGTTATCTTGATTTGGAATCTTTTACACCTTGGAATGCTTCAGAACAGACAAAACAGCACACTGTATCAGATTCCCATGCAGGAGAATATTTGTTGTCCTCTGATGGTGAGATTAGCATTGGAAGTACAGATCCAAAAATAGACATCTACGATGCACGTCTCAACATGTCGCAT
Source organism: Spirochaetia bacterium (assembly GCA_965243525.1). Taxonomy (GTDB): domain Bacteria; phylum Spirochaetota; class Spirochaetia; order WTKD01; family WTKD01; genus WTKD01. Next base: position 1,782,304 of record OZ251568.1, read on the forward strand.
TCTCCACAGTTTGATCAGTTGCGCAAGGGCTACATCGATTGTATAGAACATAAGTTCTCTGCTTGGAATCTGACCTGGGCGAGTTTTGCGCCTACGGTGTATGTTCATCCTGACACAAAATCTGCAAAGCCTATCTATATCCACATCGACCTTTCTGCTGAACAGGTGCTCCTGAATTCTCAAACTTCTATTATTGTTGATCGTGGGGCTCAAGCCTCTGTTATTGTGCGTGTTAGCAGCAGAGAAGGTGGCGAGTTAGTACACAATGCCAGCATTGCGACCTATCTTGCTGACAATGCAACCTTGGATTTATTTGTTATTCAAGAAGATAATATCGATGTCTCAAGCATAGGAAGTTTCTACACCCAAGTGCACAACGATGCACGGATGAAATTTGTTGGTATGAACAAGGGAGCCATGCTCTCAAAGTATACGGTGTATTCTGACATACAAGGAAAAGGATCTGAGGCATTGATGGACGGGATCTTCTATCCGCATAACGATGAACAGGTGGATGTTCGAAGTGTTCAGCGGCACCGCGTAGGAAAAAGCTATAGTCGAGCCTTGTTCAAAGGGGCAGTTGCGGATGAAGCGCATTCGGTGTTTCAGGGGCTGATTCATGTTGATCCTGGTGCAAATGACACTGATGCATATCTTACGAACAACAACCTCGTGCTTTCTGAGCATGCACGTGCTGATTCAATTCCAACTTTGCAAATCGAAACCAATGATCTACGTTGTAGCCATGGAGCTACCATTGGAATGCTTGATGAAGAACAGTTGACTTACCTTTGCACTCGGGGAATCAACCCAGATGATGCAACATCCATGTTGGCAGAGGGGCATTTTGAAGAGATTATTTCGCTCTTTCCCGAATCCATCGCTGATGACGTGCGCCAGAGATTACTGTTTTAACACCTATGTGGAAACAATGTATAGAAGAAGCAAGCTTGGTGAGAACAGCGCTTGTGCGGCATCGCCGTAAAGAAATCGCTCTGTTTCGCCTTGAAGATGGCATCTATGCAACAGACAACTCGTGTAGCCATGAGTATTCTCCATTGTGCGAGGGCATGGTCGTTGAAGATTGTGTGTATTGCCCGATGCATGGCTCTCGATTTAACATCAAAACCGGTGCGGTATTGAACCTGCCGGCGACAAGACCCATTCGAACATACGAAGTTAAAATTGAAGATGGGTGGATATTCGTAAACATATAGCCTAGCCATGTTGGTGAGCATCGATCAAGCAGCACACCTCCTTTGCCAAGGAGAAGTGGTTATATTTCCTACTGAAACGGTGTATGGGCTTGGTGCAAATGCACTTTCTGATGCTGCTTGCAAGAAGATATACGAACTCAAAAAACGACCTATCGACAATCCATTGATAGTACACTGCAAAGATATCGACGCAATGCATCGCTATGCATATCTTCCGCAAGAGGCAGAGAAAATACTTTCCGTTTTTTCTCCAGGACCGTTGACGATAATAGTACAACGAAAAAAGCATCCCTTGCAGAACAGAGCAAATAAAAAAATACAAGCACTCATAGCTGATACTCCCTGTGCACATCAGGATACCGTAGCATTACGCATGCCGGCGCATCCGATTGCGCGTGTGTTATTGGAAGAGATTTCCATTCCAATTGCAGCCCCTAGTGCAAATATATCGGGGAGGATTAGTGCGAGCACTTATGAAATGGCAACGTATAATTTTTCACATACATCCATCCCGATTCTTGATGGAGGTGATTGTGAGATTGGTATTGAATCGACGATTCTGTCATTTATAGGGAGTGCTCCAGAGATAGTGCGGACTGGATATATTTCTGCTGAAGAGATCATCCAGAAAACAGGCATACCAGTTGCAGTGCAGTCAGCTGGCAAGGGAACGCCAGGGAGTGGATATTCCCATTATAAACCTGAAACACCGCTGCATCTGTATAGAAATATTGAAGATCTGCGAGGAAGATTACATGAAGATGCAGGAATTATTGCCTTTGAATCAGATGCACAGATCTTGGAGCAGTTTTTATTGCCAAGAACGTGCAGGATTGTCCATGTTAAAGATATTCACGACTACAGCAAAAAATTATACCGCATTCTCTATGAACTTCGAACAACCTCGTATATTTTTGCTCCACTGGTATCAGAGATTGATTTCGGAATTCACGATCGATTGTTGAAAGCAGCAAGTGTATTGCTGTGATGGATACACAAATGTATATGATTATACGCTTAGAAATTCAGTATGTCTATTTTGTGTAGTATACCAGTAACATTACACGATGTATAATGGTGATAAGCTGTACAGCCCTTAGTAGATTGAAGAAATGTTAGATTCCTGCAATTTTTATGTATAATGAAAGCTAGATCTCCGACAGATGTACAACGGTTGCTCGCCAAAAATATCAAAGATTTAAGAGCAAAACTTAGATTAACACAGATGCAACTTGCTGAATTTTGTAATGTTTCAACGAGTTTTATAGGTGAAATTGAAATATGCCGTAAGTTTCCCTCTGCCTATACCTTGCAAAAGATAGCAGATGCACTTGGGGTTCGTCCTGCAGACTTATTTTTTGAACGCGATAGTGAATCTGCACCAGTCTCAGAAGAGAAACAACTATCGAACGAAATTGTGACGGTTGTTAATTTGAGGAACAAACTTATTCGAGATATAGACCTTGCGATACTTGATCTAAAAAGAAAGCAAATGCCATAATTTGACCATTCATGGATATAGAAAAATATACGAGTGCGTTTGTTTGTTTGAAGCGCTATTCTGGGACTATGGTCATATTGGTACACAAACTATTTTTTGAGTATGTGTTTGGAAACATAGATACTACTCTCTATGGGCTTTTGGCCAATCATCTGGGTGCAGAGCAGATAACTGATATCCGCAATACCCTCGTTAAAATAGGTAAGAACACCCTAAAACAGCGATTTGGAGAAAAGATATTCATATATAGCTTCATTGCTGCATCAGGTGCATTTTTTTTGCTGTTTTTCTTTATGTCAATCGTTATTCGAGATCCTATTCCCGTTATTGATGAATTACTTGTTTCAACGGCTGCTTCAATCGGAATTTATTTTTTTGTACGACGTCGCATGCGTATTCGACTTGGCCTAAACACAATAGATGAACAGATTATCCCGCGTATCTCTTCGTTACGTTTAACGATCAATGCAACGGTCAAGAACGTTGAAAATGTGCTCTATGAATACGATATGCTCGATGCGGTGGCTTTGCAGGCATTGAAAAAAAAGAAAGATCCTCGGTTGAGTATGATTTCTGCAGAGGATGCAGGTTTTCTGGAGACTCTTCTCACCGCGTATAGTGAATCTGCAGAATTTCGTGTTCAGAGACGTAAAAACAGAAAACTGTTTAAGCATATTTTTACCGGTGCTGATGCGGATCTTCCACTTGTGGTCCTCATCGATCAACTCAAAAAAATAGCAACACCTACATAGAAATTTGCCGAAATTCAACTGTGGCTGAAGTTTATAAATCTGGTCGTTCCAACGAAAGCAATGCAGAATTTTTTTGTGAAAACTGCAGAAAACCCGTTTCGACGAGTGAGGCCATGTGTCCGCACTGCGGCGCAATCTTTTCAGGGGTTAAATGCCCGAGTTGTAACTATAGTGGAACCATGGATCTCTTTGTTACAGGATGTCCACGGTGTGGGTATGTCCAAGATGGAAGGACAAAAAAGAAAAGGACCTCTGTATTTGAGATATCGAGGAAGGTGTTCTGGGCAGCGATAGCTTTTTTTCTGGGGCTTTCAGTTTTGCTTGGATATATATATTTTCGGTTAATGTAATGATGAAGGGATATGGGCGTCTATCTGTCATTGGTGTAGCAATATTTTTTGCAGGAAATATCTTTGCGCAAGAAACTGTCAGGGATAATTCCTCACCGGAAGAACAAACCTCAAACACACCGAATACATTTTCAGTAATAGAGCCCTTTGAAGATGGAAGTTTATTGTCAGAAGAACCATTGCCTTCTTTGAATCCAATCACCCGTTTTCTTCCTGAAACATATTTAGGTCTGCAATTAGGTCTCACAGAAGCTGAAATCGATCAATTGCTGTTAACAAATGACTATTTTTTCTACACTGGAGAGCCACAGGTGAGTTTTCGTGCTCCTGATCAAGAATATGTTTTTGATGTGGTGGGAAGGGGCTATGTTGATCGAGCCCTTTTTCAGTTTAAGGATATGGTATTGGTGAGCATGGATTTTTATTTTAATCAAACCGAAATAGACTACTACTCACTTCACACGACATTCTCCACGAAATATGGAGATCCCGATATCGTACATCCGCAGTATATGATATGGGAAAATGAAAATGTGCGCATTCGGATTGGCAAAGAAATACGTATTCAATATATCCAAAAGGATAATACTCCCCCTCCTTCGAATGAAGAAGAAACGCTGCGTGTGGAACGATTTTTAAATCTTTTTTAGTATAGAATATGCGATATGGTTGTATAGTTTGGTGTGGGATGGTCTTGCTTTTCAGTTGCGAGGCAAGACCTTCATTTGAGCAAGGAATCGTTCACATCAATGGTCATGTGTTTGCAGTAGATATAGCTCGTACTCCTGAACAACATAGATATGGATTGATGAACAGAAAATCCTTAGGAAACGATGCGGGCATGCTGTTTATCTTTGAGAATGAAACCGTTCGTCGGTTTTGGATGAAGGATACCCTCATAGACCTACAGATAGCCTTTATTGACAGTTCGTTTTTTATTGTGGATATACAATCTATGCAGGCAAATACATTAACTGAGCATGTTTCACGCTTCCCTGCGCAATATGCGCTTGAGGTGGGGCAGGGAGTGCTCACCGAAAAGGGTATTCAAATTGGCGATGCTATCGTATTTTCACCGTTGGAGAACCAAGGAGACAATGGCCGGTAATCAGGAAATTGTAGTCGTATGTACGCATCTCTGCAGCAAGTACTCATCGATGATTCTCCATCGAAAAACAGCCACGCATTTGCTTGCAGAGTTTCTTGATGGTGAACAATGTGTCTATGTTGTTTCTCCGCAAGAGGGCGCCTTTCCTCTGGAGAGTATTCAAACAAAGACGATCACCGCAGATCTGCGCACTGAACTAGATTTCGTTAAAATTTTGCAAGGCATTGCCGCATCAGAGAGCACCTCAGAAACAACAGAGGAATCACCAAGGGAAGTGGGTCCTTTGCAATTGCAGATCGTATACGCAGGGTTTCCCTATGTGCAAAAATCATTGATGAGAGAGCTTCGGCAATTGCATGCAGAAACAAATAGCGATTATACGTTTGCAGATGGGTATCCCATTGGTCTTACAACTGAATGTTTGCATGCTCGTGCGCTTGCAGGGCTTGAACGACTCGCCAAGGATGTTCCGCTGACTTGGGATACTCTCTTTACGATTATCTCACGAGACATCAATGCATTTGATATTGAGACGATTGTTTCTCCCAAGGATTATCGTGCGATGCACGCCTGTTTCACAACTGAAACGATGCATGGGTATAGCGTTTGCAAAAAACTTGCGATGCAGGGAGCTGAGGATGATGTGAATTCAGTTTTGCAATTGCTTGATGCTGACCGAGGGATACTTCGCACAATTCCAAATTATCTACGTATTGAAGTCACTCAGTCTTTTGATTATCTTCCTTCGTATGCGCCGCTTTATCCTAATGCGATTGTCGATGATCCTCAGCATAAAGGGGACATTCCCTACATCGCATATGATGATTTTGCATCATTACTTGATCATATACGAAGAGTTAACGAGGATGCGATTATAGAAATAGGAAGCTATGGCGAACCAAGCAAACATCCCAACATATGCCAGCTGCTTGATTTGTTGGAAGAAAACAGGTTGACCACCATTCTTGTGAGTTCTGGATTGGGATGGTCTGAGGAATCCTTGCAATATATCGGTGCTGCAGGATACGAATACGTTTCGTTTGCGATCACTATTGAAGGATATGATGAGCAGAGTTATAAGATCCATAGAAACGCATCGTTTTTAGAGGCGCGGACTTGTTTGCTTGCCTTCCATGCAGCATATCCAAACAACACGTACGTAGAAACAGTTCGCATGGCAGAACACGAGCATGATCTTTTGAAATGGTACACCTATTGGACTGGATTAGGGACAAAGATAAACATTAGAAAATACAACAATTTTAACAATCGACTTGCGCAACGTAAAAGCGCCGATCTGAGTCCATTGCAACGCCACGTATGTTGGCAGCTTGAACGAGAAATGACGATAACTTGTTCGGGACATGTCTTGCAATGTACACAGGATGTCGATGCTGCCAATGTCGTTGGGAATGTATTTTCTGATGGATTGCAAAAAACATGGCAAGCACTCGATTCGCTCTACAAAGAGCACCTGGATGGGGAGTATTCCCGCTTGTGCGCAAATTGCGATGAATACTACACATTTAATGGATAATGCACCGTGAGAGCAGGTGTTTTTTTGCAAGCGCGCATCCATTCAACACGTCTGTCGAACAAAGTAATTGAGCCCATTGCTGGAGATGCGGTGCTAACCTGGTGCATGCGAGCGCTATCAAAGATAGATGCCGATGTACATGCGGTCTTGACCGATGTCAAAAGTGCCGATGTGCTTGTTGATATTATACAAGCTGGTGGATTTTTAGCGTGCGCAGGCAATACAGATCATGTACTCAGTCGCTTTGCTCGATTTGCGCGAGTTTTTTCGCTAGATTGGGTCATTCGCGCTACTGCAGATAATCCTTGTGTTTCCGCATACTATGCAGAAAAACTGTTAACCACGGTACGAAACATGGATGTTGATTATGCTCGATACACGAACCTTCCTCTGGGGACCGGGGTTGAATGTGTTCGCGGTCATGCGCTCCATGAAGCCTGTGAACGTGCAGTTTCACAATACGACAGAGAACATGTGTGTCCATATATCTATAACCACCCCGAACAGTATAATCTTTTGATACAACCTGCTGAATTATCTCCCGTAATCGACCCTAAAAAAATGCAATTTTCAGTGAGTCTAGACACTCAAAACGATTTGGAGAATTTGCAATTTTTGTTTTCAAAACGCCGAAAATCAAAAAGAGGACAGAGTATTGAACTTGAAGAACTCATTCAACTACAGTAACGGACGCGCTTCTGCGTGTCGCTATGTTTTTATTCCTGAAAACACAAGAGGAAGTGGGCATTTCATACGTTGTGTCCGTCTGGCAAAGGTGCTGGGAGGTTGTATATATGTGACTCCTGGTTTCATGCGCCATTATTTTAGCGTCGAGTTTGACGATGCAGATGATCAAGCCATCCATGAATCCATACATAATGCAGTGCAGAAAGGGCTGCAAGTCACATTACCTGATGTTCAATTTGCATGGCGTCAAACGCAGTTTAAAAAGGTAGCTATCGAAAAACTGATATTTGACATGATGGAATTAAGCGAATCTGAACTTATGGAATGGGAGGCTGAACTAAAGATCGGCCTTGATATTGCAGGGACAGGAAGAAAATATCTTGATTACACAATTGATATGTTGCATGCAGGGAGTTCTGATGCAAATATAGCAGATTCATCATATCTATTCTTGCCATCTGCAAGGCGAGGGAGTTGGCCAAAACAGATTCGACGAGTGCTCATTATTTTTGGCAGCAAAGATCGAAGTAGGAAAGCATTATATTTACAAAAATTATTATCGCAACATTTTTCGGACATCACGTTTTACAGTGCACTTGAGGAGACGAGTGATAAAAAAGCTGGATGGAACACTTCGGAGTATTATTATAATTATGATTTGATTATCACTCATTACGGCATCACCATGCACGAAGCATTATGGGCGCGTGTGCCAGTCTTGTTGATTAATCCTACGCGATACCATCAAAAATTGACGAGAAAAAAAATGCTGACCGGAATACATTGGAGTCCAGAGCAATCCAATCACAAGGTAGTTATCGCCGTGTTTAAGAAATTTTTAGATAGCCTGGACAATGCTGTTTCTCGCTGCATGGCAGCTGCACCAACCAATTCTAAATCTTTGTCCGCATTGCTTGAATCTCTGAGCTTTCCGGAGATACAGTCATCGACTCCCATCCATACTCGCCTGTCCGATCAATCGGTTGTTGAAAAACAAAAAGGAATGTTCCATGTGAAGAGTTTTTCTGATCCAACGATACGCTACGACACTAGTTATTTCAATGAAGAATACAAAAAACAGTATGGAAAGACCTATGTAGATGATTTTGAACATATTTATGCCTTGGGAAAACAACGACTGGCGGTCATTCAAAAATATGTAGCTCAGGGGTCTTTGTTGGATGTTGGTTGTGCATATGGACATTTTCTTAAAGCAGCATGCGATTCGGGATTTCAGGCACAGGGGGTGGAAGTTTCAGAAGACGCAGTGCAGTATGCACGAGATACTGCAGGGTTGCGAGTAACCCACCTCGATGTTAGCCATGAAGGGTTGGAAAACATTGCTCCTCTTAAAGGATTTGATGTCATCACCATGTGGTATGTTCTCGAACATTTTCACTCTCCACACAGTATTTTGGAAATGATTCTCCCTCATTTACGTCCCGGCGGGATATTTGCCTTTTCGGCTCCCAGCATTGCCGGTATTTCTGCTCGCAAGAACGTTAAACAGTATTTTCATGAAAGCCCAAAGGATCATTATACGCATTTTAATCCATGGCATTTGCGGATGATCTTCGCAGAATTACCATTGAAACTTGTCTGTTGGTATTCCACGGGGCATCATCCTGAACGTATCTATGAATCCGTTGACAGCACTCAGACGCTACGATCCATCATAGAATTGGTCAGCAAAACGGCACGATTGGGCGATACGTTTGAAGCCTATTTTATAAAAAATTAGGGACATTTGTTGTCGCGGTGGTGTGAGAATTATGGCAAAGAACTGGCTTCGATATCGTTGGGTTCTTCAGGAAGAATGTAAGCTGTCTTGGAATACTTAGTTGAAGAATTTGTAGAGCTTTGAGATGTTTGCAGAGGTAGAGGACAATCTATACGATAAGAAGACAGATTTTGAGAAATCTTTGATAGAGGGTGGCAATGAAACGAATATTAATTTTGGGGGGAGGGATTCAACAACTTCCTGCAATTCGGGCGGCACGCGGATTGCATATACATACCACTGTATTTGATAAAAATCAGAAGGCATTGGGAAGTCGCGAATCGAGTGTTTTTTTTCCTATTGACATCTACAACGAGGCAGCTGCAGTAGAGTACGCAAAATCTTTGCATGAAAATCATGCCTTCGATGGGGGTGATGACCATGGGAACTGATTGTTCCACGACAGTTGCACGTATTGCAGAAGAATTAGGTCTGCCTGGAATGAATTATGCTGCTGCAACGACCTTAAAGGACAAGGCTGCCTTTAGGACCTTTTGTCGTTCCCATGACCTTCCCATTCCTGATTTTCACGTATTCACAACAGATAAAGAGGACTTGGATGGTGCGATAGATTTTTTTGAAAAAAAGGAATCTCTTCCCTGTGTTCTGAAACCAACAACCAGTATGGGTGCGCGCGGAGTCTGCATTATACGTTCAGTGAAAGACATTAAGCGAATGGTTAAGCATACCGCTCAATATGCAACAAATGGATGCATGATCATCGAGCAAATGGTATCTATGCCTGAATACAGCGTGGATGCATTTGTTCTGAATAAGAAAGTAGTCATCCTTGGTATTGCAAATAGACATATTGCCCTGGCTCCCAATCGAATAGAATTGGGGCATGAACTGCCCTCGTATATGGATGTCCAAGGACTGGATGAGATCAAAGAGCTATTGCATCGAGTTGCAGAATTATTGAATATCGAGTCGGGAGCATTGAAGGGCGATATTTTCTATGATGCCGGGAAAAT